>CAWCBB010000022.1:0-41516 GCA_963793695.1 uncultured Acidobacteriota bacterium
TCCGAATCCCGGCTGAAGGGAATCCGATTCTCGAATGGGCGTTGCCGCCGAGGGTCCTGCGACGCGTCAAAGCCTGACCGTGCTAGTACTTACTTGCAGCACGCCGCGCGGCGCGAGGCTCCGGACGGATGCGCGAACTGCATCCGCAACGGCCGGCCGCGGCTATCGCCCTTCTTCGGTACGATCGAGCCCGTCACGCACCGCCCGATGCACGTCCCGCGAGCCGCATCGGCATCGCCGGCGCGCATTGAATGGCCCGCGCACGGGGAGACGTTCACCGATCCGATCGTCGTGACCGGTGCCGTCACCGGAGACGCGCGTCACTGGGACGTGATGATCGACGACTGTCGCGTTCCCGACGTCGAGCTCGGCGCAGACGGACGGTTCGTCGCGCACGGCTCGATTCCATTCATCACGGAAGGGGCTCACGTGATCTGGTTACGCGGGCGCGACCGCGGAGGGTGGGAACACCGCGAGGTCCACGTCGGGCGTCCGGAGCCCGCCGGCGCGCCCGTCGTGCAAACGTCCGCGGTGGCTGCCTTCCCGCTCAGGTGCGCCTGTCCCCGATCCGCGCGTCTTCGTCGACCGCCGCCGATGGCCGGACGCCTGGCTCGTCGAGCGCCGGGCCGCGCCGCCGCTCCTCCTTTTGGACGCGCGCCGCCTCGAGCCGGCCGAGCACGACGTCGAGGTCTGGTCGGGACTCCCCGGATCGGAACCTTCGTACTCGGCAGGATCGCGAGCGCACAGGCCGGTTCCGCCCGGCCGCGCTGACGCCGCGGGCCCGAGGGGCGCGCGGAAATTTCCGGCGGCTTCAGATTTCCTTCACATCGCTGCGAGCGGCCCTTCAGATCGGACGGAGAGACTGGCCCCGTTGTGACCCGTGTATTCGGACCATCGGAGGATCCCATGAAGTCGATCTCGTCTCGTCGCGCCGCGGCGCTCGTCCTGATTCTTTCGGCCGCCCTCCTCGCCTGGCCATGAGCGGCGCGAACGCTCGGTCGCGCCGCGATCGACGGCATCGTCACGGACGACTCGGGCGCCGCGCTTCCGGGGGTCACGGCGACGATTCTCACCGGCGAGCTTTCGCCTGCCGGCGATGGGGCGAGGGACGGGGAGGTCGCAATCGAGGTGACCGACATGGAGGGGAGGTTCCGGGTCAGGAATCTGCAGCCCGGCGCCTATGCGATCGAGGTGATCCTCGATGGATTCCAGCCTCTGAGCAAGCAGGTCAGGGTCGTCCCGGATCAGACGATGAAGCTCTCCTTCACGCTCGTCCCGGCCTTCAGCGAGACGGTCGAAGTCGTGGCCGAGGAAGTGAAGACGGGTGAAGTCGCGGTGCTCGAGTCGCGCCGCCAGTCGGCCGTCGTCAGCGACGCGATCTCCGCCGAGGAGATCCGCAAGACTCCGGACGGAGATGCCGCGGGCGTTGTGGAGCGGCTCACCGGCGTCACGCTGATCGGCGATAAGTTCGTCTTCGTGCGCGGCCTCGGGGAGCGGTACAGCGGCACGACGCTCAACGGCGCCTCGCTGCCGACGACGGAAACCGAAAAGCGCGTCGTTCCTCTCGACCTCTTCCCGTCCAAGCTTCTGCAGACGGTCAGCGTGGTCAAGACCTACACGCCCGATCGCCCGGGAGATTTCGGCAGCGCCGTCGTCGACATGACGACGACCGACTTCCCGAGCTCGGCGACGCTGAAGGTATCGATGGGATCGTCGTCCCGCCAGGGAACGGGCGAAGACTTCAGGCGGTACGCGGGGGGCGTCGACCGGTTCGGCCGAGGCGGGCAGGAAGCCCCGAGCGGACTACCGAGCCAGATGCTGAGGCGCCGGAGCGTCCTCGACTCGACCGGGTTCACGCCGGCCGAGCTGGAGCAGATCGGCGAGTCGTTCATCGGCAACTGGAGCGGCGAGTCCCCCGAGTCCGCGGCTCCGGGCAGCGACCTCTCGATCACCTACGGCAACACGTTCGGCCGCCTCGGGATGGTGCTCTCGGCCGTCAGCAATCACTCGTTCGACACGGTGAGCGAGGTCCAGCGCTTCTACGGGCTCGACGGCGATGCGCTCGTGCCGCGGAACGATTACGACATGCTCTCCAACCGCGAGCGGGCGACCGCGGGTCTGGTCGCGAACCTCGCCTACCGGCTGGGCGAGAGCCATCAGGTGTCCCTCAACTCGGTGCTCACCCGCGAAGGCTCGGCGGAGATGCGGGTGCAGGAAGGCCTGAACACCAACGCGGGCGGCGACATCCGCGACTATCGCTCGCGGTACGGGCTCGAGGAGGTGCTCTCGCAGCGCCTCTCCGGGACGCATGCGTTCGCCGGCCCCGGAATCGGAAGCTCTCTCGAGTGGAGCGCCAGCCGCTCGGAAGCGACGAACGATTCCGACCTGCGGGAGAACCTCTACCGTGAGAGCGAAGCCGGCGCGTACGCGCTCCAGGTCGGATTCTCCGAGTCCGGGAAGACAGAGTTCCATTCCCTCGAGGACTCGATCGAGCAGGCCGGTGCGTCGTACGCATTCTTCCTCTCGGGCCGCGAGAACAGGTGGTTCGGATCGATCAAGGGAGGCGTCGACCATCACGAGCGGACGCGCGGGTTCGCTGCGCGACGGTTCCTCTTCACGACGGGGAATCCGCTGCAGTTCGATCTGACGCAGACTCCCGAGGACGTCTTCACGCCCGAGACGATCGGCCCATCGGGCTTCGAGATCCGCGAGGTGACGGGCCTCAACGACGCGTACGACGCGGCGCACACGATCGAGGCCGCCTATCTGATGGGCGACGTCACGTTCGGCGCCTGGAGACTCATCGGCGGCGCGCGCATGGAGGACTCGAATCAGCGCGTGACCACGTTCAACCCGTTCGACGTCCGCGAGCCGGTCGAGTCGATCAACGAGTCGACCGACGTGCTTCCCTCGGTCAACCTCGTGTATCAGGTGCGGCCGCAGACGAACCTCAGGCTCGCGTGGGGGCGCTCGCTCAACCGCCCCGAGTTCCGCGAGCTGAGCCCGTTCACGTTCATCGAGGTCGCGGGCGGGCGGTCGATCGCCGGCAATCCGGAGCTGACGCAGGCGACGCTCGAAGCGTTCGACCTCCGGTGGGAGACGTTTCCGGGCGGGGGCGAGGTCCTCGCCGTGAGCACGTTCTACAAGAAGATCGACGACCCGATCGAGCAGATCGTCCAGCCGACCACCGAGCTGCGCACGTCGTTCGTGAACGCGGATGCGGCGACGCTCTACGGCCTCGAGCTCGAGTACAGGCGCTCGCTCGAGTTCCTCTCGCCCGCGCTGCGGTTCTGGTCGGTGAACGCCAACTACGCGCACATCGAGTCGGAAGTCGAGGTCGGCGAGCATCAGCTCTCGGTCCTCACGAATCGGAATCGTCCGCTCGAAGGGCAGTCCGACCAGGTGGCGAACCTCGCGCTCCAGTTCTATCACCCCGAGTGGGGCGCGACCTTCCGCGTCCTCGGGGCGCACACCGGCGAGCGTCTGACCGACGTCGGCGCCTTCGGCCTGCCGGATATCTACGAGGACGCGTTCACCTCGGTCGACGCCGTCCTCGCCCTGCAGCTGGACCGCATGATCCGCGGCGCGGAGATCAAGCTCGCGGGCTCGAATCTGTTCGACGCGCGACGCGAGTACACGCAGGGCGCGGAGCTGCAGCGCAGGTACGACCCCGGCCGCACGCTGAGCCTGAGCGTGAGCTACAGCCCTTTCTGACACCCAGAGGAACTCCCTCTCCACACACGTTGACTCAAGAGGAGCCCTAATGAAGAGAACACTGTCCGTCTTCGCCGTGGTACTCGCCGTCGCGGTCTCGCACGGCAATGCGGCCTCGCGCCACCGTTTCGCAGAGCGCGTTCCGTCGTCCCGGGTGGACTGGGTCCAGAGCGCCTCGGTCGCGCCGGAGGAGATGGTTCGCGCCGAAGCGCAGGCACTGCTCGCGACGGAAAACGGCGCGCGCCCGATCGTGCTCGTCGAGACGAACTACTACACGTATCTCGCGGGCGAGCCGCTCCAGGTACGGCTGACGCTGCATCCCAACGCGTTCACCGCGCCGGCGACGCTCTACCTCTATCGCGAGAATCGCGCGACGGGCGAGCGGCGCTACTACAACATCCCGGCAAACGGCCTTCTGAACGCCGGCAGTTCGGCGGACCTGTTCGGCGCGGCCGGAACGCCGATGCCGATCCTCGTGCCGGAGCTCTCCGACTTCGTCCTGTTCGGCTCCGCCTCCGACACCTCCGCCCTCAGCTGGGGCGAGAACGGGGCGCTCGGGACATCGATCACCGTTCCCTCCGGCGAGACAGGGCTCTTCCAGTGGGTGGCTGAAGTCCGTGACGCCGCGGGCAAGCGCGTGATCTCCCGGTCGAACGCGATGTACTCGTTCGTCGCGCATAGCGTGCCGGTGAGCGGAACCATCTTCACCTCGACCACGTGGACCGCCGACCGGCGCTACGTGCTCAGCGACTTCGTCGGCGTGGCCTCGGGCGCGACGCTCACGATCGAGCCCGGCACGGTCATCTACGGGGGCGACGCGAGGGCCACGCTCTTCATTCAGCGGGGAGCGCGAATCGTGGCGGACGGCACCGTCCGGCGGCCGGTCGTCTTCACCTCCGCGCAGCGCGTCGGCTCCCGGGCGCAGCGCGACTGGGGAAGCCTCGTCATTCTCGGCCGCGCGCCCATCAACGAGCCCGGAGGGCAGGGATTCATGGAGGGTCTTCCCAGCCAGAACGCGTACGCGTTCGGCGGCACCGATGCGGCGGACAATAGCGGCGTGCTCCGCTACGTCCGGCTCGAGTTCGGCGGGTTCCCCATCGAGACGAACCAGGAGATCAACGGCCTCACGCTCGCCGGGGTCGGGACGGGGACGACGGTCGACTACGTCCAGGTCCTGCACAACAAGGACGACGCGTTCGAGTTCTTCGGCGGCACCGTCAACGCGCGCCATCTGATCGCGGTCGCCGCGGCCGACGACGGCCTCGACTGGGACCTCGGATACCAGGGATCGATCCAGTACGTGGCGCTGATCAAGCGCGCCGTCAACGACGAGAACGACTCCAACTTCTTCCTCGAAGCCGACGGCCATCCGCAGACGTTCTCGCTGACGCCGAAGTCGAATCCCGCCGTCTACAACGTGACGGCGTACGGCGCGGCACGCGCCGACGTCGGCGCGTACGGCGGCGTGATGCGCCGCGGCACCGCCGGGAAGGTCTACAACTCGATCGTCACCGGGAGCCGCCGCGCGCCCATGAGCATCCGCGACGACGCGACGTTCGGAAACGCCGCCTCGAACGATCTGGTCGTCGACGGCAACATCTTCCACGGTGATTTCTCCGACGCGGCGTTCGCGAACAGCAGCGACCGCGCGGCGCAGACGCGGACGTTCCTCTTCGAGACGATGCGCAGGAACCGCAACGTCGATCCGCGCCTCGCGATTGGGGCGCCGACCCTGATCAAGACGCTCATGCCCGATCTCGAGCCGCTCGCCGACTCGCCGGCGCTCGACGCCAATTACGTCGTCAACCCGCCGGACGGGTTCTTCGAGCCCGTCGACTTCATCGGCGCCGTCGGGCCGGGCGCGAACTGGGTGCTCTCCGGCTGGGCGAGCTTCTCCGACAACTGACGCGATCGCCTTCGACTCAAGGAGACCGAATTCATGAAGAGACTTTCGAGCATCATTCTCGCCGTCGCCCTCCTCCTTCCGGCGGCCGCGCTGGGCCAATCGCTTTCCGCGACCCTCGCGGGCGGGCAGGGCATGGACCCCGACGGCGTGGGCTTCGCCGCCCTGAGCGTCAATGGGAACGTGTTCACCTACTCGATCCTGGTCAACCGGATCGGCACCGTCTCGGCCGCCCACATCCATCGCGCCTCCGACAATTCCATCGCCGTTCCGTTCAACCCGGCGTTCGCCGGCACGGCGACGGCCGGCGCGGCCCTGGTCGCCGAGATCGTCGGGAACCCGTCCGCCTTCTACGTCAACGTCCATACGGCGGACTTCCCGAACGGGGCGATCCGCGGAACGCTCGTGGCCCAGGCCGCGGATCCGGGCGAGACGGTCTCGTTCGTTCCCGATGCGGGCAAGGTCGCCGGAGGCGCCGGAACGAATTACGTCACCGACGTGCGCATCGCGAACACGAGCGGTGCGGCGGCCCAGGTGACGATCGAGTGGTGGCCGGCGAACGGCACGGCCGGCGCGACCGCGCCCGTGGGGACGCAGACGGTCACGGTCGCTCCGGGTGAACAGCTCGTCCGCGACGACATCGTCGGCGCGCTGTTCAGCGGCTCGGGCGTCGGCGCGCTCCGGTTCGCCTCCAGTCGCCCCGTGAACGTCTACTCGCGCATCATCAACGATCAGCGCGCCGCGAACGCCGGAACGACCGGTGTCGCGTTCCAGGCGCAGAGCCTCGCCGAGGCGAAGGCGTCGGGCGTCCTTCCGTTCCTGTCGCAAGCGTCCGCGGCGGACCAGGGCGCGGGCGTCGGCTTCCGAACGAACATCGGGTATTTCAACCCGAACGCGTTCCCCGTGACGCTGACGTTGACGGCGCACGACACGGCGAGCGGAGCGGCGCTCGGCTCGTCGAGGCTCACGCTGCAGGGATACGCGATCCAGGGACCTCTCGCCGCGTTCCAGCTGATTTCCGTTCCTGAGGCGAGCCGGACGCAGGCGAACTTCTACGTGACGTATCAGGCGACGGCGCCGATGTTCGTTTACGCGACGCCGGTCGACAACAAGACGGGCGACTTCGTCCTGGTGCAGTAGGAGCGCCTCTCGCAGGCAGGAGATCCGAGGGCCGGCCGCAAGCCGGCCCTCGCGTCGTTTCACGGCGATCCATGCTGACGGATTACCATACGCACACCCGCCGCTGCGGCCACGCGATCGGGGCGCCCGAGGAGTACGTGCGGGCGGCGATCGATCGCGGGATCGCGGAGATCGGTTTGTCGGACCACCTCTGGCTCTATCACGAGCCCTCGACACGGCGTGACCGGCGCTGGGCGATGCCCGAGGAGGAATTCGGCGCGCATTACGCGGAGATGCTCGATGTGCGCGAGCGTTACCGGGGGCGCGCGAACGTCCGTGTCGCGGTCGAGGCGGATTACATCGAGGGGAGGGAGGCCGAGCTCGCGGCGATTCTCGCCCGCTACGAGTTCGACTACGTTCTCGGCGGCGTTCACTTTCTCGGGGACTGGATGATCGACGACGCCGACTTCCGGCATCGGTATCGCGAGCGATCCGTCGCGGAGGTCTATCGGGAGTACTACCGGCGCGTGCGCCAGTCGGTTCGTACGGGCCTGTTCGATCTCCTCTCGCATCTCGATCTCCCCAAGAAGTTCGGCGACCGCCCCGAGAAGGAGATCGACGATGCGGTCGACGAGACGCTCGACGCGGTCCGGGAGAGCGGCATCGCGGTCGAGATCTCGTCCGCCGGGCTGCGGAAGCCCGTGGGCGAGATCTATCCGTCGCGTGCGATCCTGCGCGCGATGAACCGTCGCGGCATTCCGATCGCTCTCTCGTCCGACGCCCACGATCCCGCCGAGGTCGGCTTCGCGTACGGTCGCCTCATCGCGGCCGCGCGCGAGGCCGGCTATCGCCGCCTCGTCACCTTCGACCACCGCGTCAGGGCGTTCGCGGATCTGGGATGACCGCCGCGCGGTTTCCTCTTCCCGACCGCCCCCGGCTGTGGGGCACCGCCGTGTCGCACTATCAGGTCGAGGGGAGCGACCCGTGCGACTGGTCCGCATGGGAAGCCGCGGGGCGAACCCGGGGCGGTCCGTGCGGGGCAGCCGTCGATTCCTGGCGCCGGTACGAGGACGACGCGGACCTGGCGGCCTCCATCGGCGCGAATGCCTTTCGGTTCTCGATCTCATGGAGCCGTGTGGAGCCGCGGCGCGGCGAGTACGACGATGACGCACTGGCCCGCTACGCCAGGTTCGCGGACCACCTGCGGGCGCGGGGCCTCGAGCCCGTCGTCACGCTCTTGCATTACACGCACCCTCTCTGGTTTCACGCAACGACGCCGTGGCACTCGGCGCGCTCGATCGAGGCGTTCGCGCAATTCGCGAGCCGAGTCGCGGCCGCGCTCGCCGGAACCGTGCGCGTCTGGACCCTCCTCAACGAGCCGCTCGTGTTCCTGCTCGCCGGGTATCTCGACGCCCAGATTCCGCCGGGGCTCGCCGATCCATCGCTCGCCCGGCGCGCGCTCGATCACCTCCTCGCCGCGCACGCGGCCGCCGCCGGCGTCATCCGGGAGGCGGATCCCGCCGCGGCGATCGGCATCGCGCACAACATGATGGCGTTTGCGCCGGACCGGGCCTGGCATCCTCTCGATCGCATCGCCGCGCGCCTCGCGGACCGCTTCTACAACCGGGGGCTGCTCGAGGCGTTCGTCACGGGAAGGTGGAACCTCTATCTTCCTCCCGCCACGCGGTTTCGCGGCCGGCGCGACGAGCTGGCGGGCTCGCTCGATTTCCTCGGGGTGAATCTCTACTCGCGCCTCCATCTGCGCACGCCGGGGCGGGACCGGTTCGTCGGCGACTTTCGGTACCGCGAACGATCGGGCAGCGGCCTGACCGACAACGGGTGGGAGATCGCGCCCGACGCTGCGCTCGGTCTTCTGCGGAGCGCGGCGGAAACCGGGCTCCCCATCGTCGTGACGGAGAACGGCGTGGCCGACGCCGCGGACGATCTCCGCCCGGACTTCCTCGCCTCTTTCGCGCACGTCCTGCGCCGCGCGGAGGAGGAGGGGATCCCGATCGCGGGCTACTTCCACTGGTCGCTCGTCGACAACTTCGAATGGCTGGAAGGGTACGCGCCGAAGTTCGGCCTCTTCGAGGTCGACCGCCGCACGATGGAGCGGATCGAGCGCCCCTCGGCCGCCATCTTCCGCCGCCTCGGCGACGAGTTCCTCGTCCGCCCGCCGGCGGGGCGCTGAATCTTTGCAGGCTGAAGGGAGTGCGGGCGGGAACGTGGTGGCCGGCGTCCCGCCGGCCAACCCGAGCGAACGGGATTCGCGAGCGTTGCCTCATGTCGCGGGTCCGGCGATTTCCCGATCTGCTGCATCTTGGACCCCGCGGCGGTACTCTAAACGCGTGACCCCGCCCGAAGAGCTCGAGTGGAAGACGCGCAAGCGTCGGATCGACCCTCGCCTCGATTCCGTCGGGTGGAAGCGTCCCGGGTCGGCGCAGGCGTCGCGCACCGAGGAGCATCCGACGGATGCGGGCCCGGCTGACTACGTCCTCCACCTCGACGGCGCGCCGGTCGCCGTCGTCGAAGCGAAGAAGCTGACCGTCGGCCCGCAGAACGTCCTGACGCAGGCGCAGCGCTACGCGCGGGGGCTGAGCGGCGCGACGACCCGCTTCGGCGAGTTCCGCGTCCCCTTCCTCTACGCCACCAACGGAGAAGTGGTCTGGTTTCACGACGTCCGCGATCCGATGAACCTTTCCCGGCGCGTGACGGCGTTTCACACGCCGTCCGCGCTGCGCGAGATGCTGGAGCGGGACTTCGAGCGCCAGATCCGCGATCTGAACGATCTCTCCTTTCGCCATCCCCGGCTCCGCGAGTACCAGTGGGAGGCGAACGCCGCCATCGAACGGGCGATCGCCGATCGCAAACGGCGGATGCTCCTCGCGATGGCGACCGGAACGGGGAAGACCTACACGCTCGTCCACGAGATCTACCGCCTCATGAAGAGCGGGGTCGCGCGCCGCGTGCTCTTCCTGGTCGACCGCCGCGCCCTGGCGGCGCAGGCGGCGCGGGCGTTCGCGTCGTTCGATCCGGAGCCGGGGCTCAAGTTCAACCAGATCTACGAGGTCTACACCCAGCGCTTCCAGAGGGAGGACTTCGACGAGGACCAGCCCTTCGATCCGAACGTGATGCCGAATGCGTATCTGACCGATCCGCAACTCGGTCACGCGTTCGTCTTCATCTGCACGATCCAGCGGCTGGCGATCAACCTCTTCGGCCGGGAGGCGATGTTCGAAGCGGAGGAAGGGGACGCGGAAGACGACGCGACGAAGCTGCCGATCCCGATTCACGCGTTCGACTTCGTCGTCGCCGACGAATGCCACCGCGGCTACACCGGCCAGCAGGTCTCCGTCTGGCGGAACACGCTCGACCACTTCGACGCGATCAAGCTCGGCCTCACCGCGACGCCGGCCGCGCACACCACCGCCTATTTCTCCGAGGTCGTTTACCGGTACGAGTACGAGCGCGCCGTTCGTGAGGGGATGCTCGTCGACTACGATCCGGTACGGCTCTCTTCGAACGTCCGGATGAACGGGGTCTTCTTAGCCGAAGGGGAAGAGGTTGGCGTGATCGACCCCACCAGCGGGCTCGAGAAACGCGATCTCCTCGAAGACGAGCGGCAGTACGACAGCGCGCAGATCGAGCAGGCGATCACCGCGCCCGACTCCAACCGCAAGATCCTGGAGGAGCTCAAGCGGATCACACTGGAACATGAGGAGCAGTACGGCCGGTTCCCGAAGACCCTGATCTTCGCCGCGAATGACCTTCCTCACACCTCGCACGCCGACCAGCTCGTGCGGCTCGCTCGCGAAGTCTTCGGGCGGGGCGAATCCTTCGTCGAGAAGATCACAGGCCGGCCGTCGACCGTCCGCTCCAGCTCATCCGGAAGTTCCGCAATCGCCCCGAGCCTAAGATCGTCGTCTCCGTCGACTTGATGACGACCGGGATCGACATCCCCGATCTCGAGATCATCGTCTTCCTCCGGCCGGTCAGGTCGCGCATCCTCTTCGAGCAGATGCTCGGCCGGGGTACGCGGAAGAGCGAGAACTTCCCGGACAAGTCGCACTTCACCGTGGTCGACTGCTTCGACGGGTCGCTGCTCGCGTACTTCGCCGGGGCGACGTCGATCACGGAGGAGGCGCCGTCACCGCCGGCGAAGTCCATCGTCGAGATCATCGACGACATCTGGAACAACCGCGATCGCGCCTTCAACGTGCGCTGTCTGGTCAAGCGCCTCCATCGGATCGACCGGGAGATGTCTGGCGGGCGCGCGAGGCGTTCGGCGCATTCGTCGCGGACGGCGATCTCGCGCGATTCGCCCGCGAGCTCCTCAGCCGGCTCGAGCGGGACTTCATGGCCGTGATGTCGCAGCTCCGCGACCCGGAGTTCCAGGACCTGCTCCTTCACTACCCGCGGCCGGAGCGAACCTTCCTCGTCGCCTACGAGACCCAGGACACGGTCACCTCGGAACGCCTCCTCGCGATGCCGGCGGAAGATCGCTCAAGCCCGCCGACTACCTCCAACTCTTCGCGCGCTTCGTCGCCGAGAAACAGACGGAAGTCGATGCGATCGCCGTTCTCCTCGATCGCCCGCGCGACTGGCGGCCGGACGTGCTCGACGATCTCAGAAAGCGCTCGCCGCGGCGCCCGGACGCTTCACCGAGGATCGCCTGCGGATCGCGCACGCGCAGACCTACCGCAAGAGCCTCGTCGACATCATCTCGATGGTGAAGCATGCGGCGCGGGAGGAGGAGCCGCTCCTCACGCCGGCGGAGCGGGTCGAGCGGGCGCTCGCTCGCCTGACGGACGGCCGCCGCTTCACCGAAGCCCAGCTGCTGTGGCTCGGACGCATCGGCGAGCATCTCACCCAGAATCTCTCGATCGACCGGGATGACTTCGATACCATCCCTCTGTTGCAGCGTTCCGGAGGGTGGGGAGCCGCGAACCGAGTGTTCGGCGGCGAGCTCGCCACGCTGCTGGTCGAGATCAACGCGGCTGTAGCCGCCTGAGGCCAATGATGAACCCGCGCAAAATCCTTCATGACCTCGTCGACAACCTGCCCGAGTCGGAGCTGCTCAATGCGGCGCGCATTCTCAAGGCCTTGGAGACCCCGGCGGACCCATTGGAGGCGCTCCTTGCAAGCGCGCCGGAAGACGACGAGCCTTTCGATGAGCGTGCGCTCGAGGCCACGGGTCCGCCATACGAGAGGTTGTCATGACTGGTTCGCAAAGATTCACCGCGATGATCTTTCGCGAGGACGACGGGTACGTCGCTGTTTGCCCGCAGCTCGATGTCGCCAGTCAGGGCGATTCGCTTCAACATGCAGCCGCGAACCTCCGCGAAGCGGTCGAGCTCTTTCTCGACAACGCCTCTCCTATGGAAATCCTGACGAGACAGAGGTGCATATGACTCTCGACCGAATCACGATCGAACCGGGAAAAATGAACGGCCAGCCGTGCATTCGCGGTATGCGGATCACGGTGAAGCGGGTTCTGCTCGCCCTTGCCGAATACCCTAACCGCGATGATTTTCGCCGCGCGTATCCGGACATCGAGGACGAAGACATCCGGCAGGCGCTCGCCTATGCGGCGGCCAATCTCGAAGATCAGATCGAGGAGGCGGTTCCTCTTCGATGAGGCTTCTCCTCGATCAAAACCTCTCGCTCACGGCGGCTGCGGCACTCCGTTCGCGCGGGATCGATGCCGTGCATACGCGAGAGGTCGGCCTCGCCACGGCTTCTGATGAATTCATCCTCGAATGGTGCCGGCAGGAGCAGCGCGTTGCGATTACGCGAGATGCCGACTTCCATTCGATCCTCGCGGGCACGGCGGCAGTATCTCCCTCGGTTGTCCGCATTCGAATCGAACCTCTTTCGGAGCCGCAGCTCGTAAATCTCATCGAGTGGATCGCCAAAGAGAAACGAGACGATCTCCAGTCGGGTGTTGCGATCACTGTCAAGAACACGTCGATTCGCACCCACAGACTGCCGCTGATCTCCACCGGAGCCGACTCATGAGCGACGTCGTCCAGAAACTCTGGGGCTTCTGCCACACCCTCCGCCACGACGGCATCGACTACGGCGACTACATCGAACAGATCACGTATCTGCTCTTCCTGAAGATGGCGGACGAGCGGGCGATCGATCTCTCCGCCCTTCCGTTCGAGGAGGAAGACGAGAGCGGCCGGCGCAGAACGCGGAAGAAGGACTGCTCCTGGCCCGCTCTGCGCGTCCGGTCCGGCGTCGACCTCACCGACGGCTACGCCGAAACGCTCCGCGTTCTCGGCAAGCAGCCCGGCATCCTCGGCGACATCTACGCGGGCGCGCAATCGCGCTTCACCAACCCGGTGAACCTGAAGAAGCTCGTCTCCCTCATCGACGAGACCGAGTGGATCTCCCTCGGCGTCGACGTGAAGGCCGAGGCGTACGAGGGGCTGCTGGAGCGGGCGGCGAGCGAGGGGAAGAAGGGGGCGGGGCAGTACTTCACGCCGCGCGTCCTCATCCAGTCGATCGTCCGCTGCATGAAGCCCGATCCGCGCGTGCGGAACGACTGGCGCGTCTCCGACCCCGCATGCGGAACCGGCGGATTCCTCGTCGCGGCGTACGAGTGGCTGATGGACGAGACGGGCGGTGGAAACATCGACCGCCGCGTCGTGAAGCGGATCCGGGCGAATGCGTATCACGGGCAGGAGCTGGTGCCTCGGCCGCGCCGCCTCGCTCTCATGAACCTCTACCTCCACGGGATCGAGCCAGACATCCGCCTCGGCGACACGATCTACGAGACCCCGTCGGGCGAGCGGTTCGACGTCATCCTCACGAACCCTCCGTTTGGGACGAAGGGAGCGAACCAGGCGCCCGACCGGGACGACTTCACGATCGAGACGTCGAACAAGCAGCTCAACTTCCTCCAGCACATCCTGACGGTGCTGAAAAAGGGTGGCCGCGCCGCGGTGGTGCTCCCCGACAACTGCCT
Source organism: uncultured Acidobacteriota bacterium (assembly GCA_963793695.1). Classification (GTDB taxonomy): domain Bacteria; phylum Acidobacteriota; class Thermoanaerobaculia; order Gp7-AA8; family Gp7-AA8; genus CAWCBB01. The sequence goes on from CAWCBB010000022.1 coordinate 13,710, forward strand.
CTTCGCCGACCAGGCGGGGGAGGTGTTCGAGATCATCGCGCACGACTGCGACGTCCACACCATCCTCCGGCTGCCAAGCGGAACGTTCACGCCGTACTCGCAGGGAGTGAAGGCGAATGTCGTCTTCTTCACGAAGGGGTATCCGACGGAGCGCGTCTGGATCTACGACGCGCGGACGAACGTGCCCGGGATCACGAAGAAGGACCGCCCGCTGACGCCGGCGCATTTCGCGGAATTCGAGAAGTGCTACGGCAAGGACCCGAACGGCCGCGCGAAGCGCTCGCCGCGCGACTCCAAGCAGGACCGCTGGCGCAGCTTCACGATCGCCGAGGTGAAAGAGCGCGACTACAAGTTCGACGGCTTCAAATGGCTGCGCGAGGAGTCGCTCGAAGATGCCGACGAGCTTCCGCCGCCGGAAGAGCTGGTGACCGACGCGATCGCCGAGCTCGAGGAAGCGGTGGCGGAGCTGAACGCGGTGATGCGGCTGCTGGAGAACGGCGTCGAGGTCGCGGAGGCATGAGTGAGCTGCCGGAGGGGTGGACGGAAGCCACCCTTGGCGATTTGCTGGTCGGAATTGATGCCGGCCGCAGCTTTCGATGTGAGGAGCGGCCTCCGAAAGATCATGAATTCGGCGTCGTAAAGATCAGCGCAGTGACTTGGGGGACGTACGACGAAGCCGAGTCAAAGACGTGCACCAACCCCAAGCTCGTCGAGCCGTCATTCTTGATTAACGACGGCGATTTGCTGTTCAGCCGCGCGAATACGATCGAACTCGTTGGCGCGTCTGTGATCGCCGAGCGTGTCACAAAGCGCGTCATGCTGAGCGACAAAGTTCTTCGCCTCCGAACAAAGCTCGGAGTAGAGAAGAAATGGATTCTTTACTTCTTGCGCTCACGGGCTGGTCGCACTCAGATCGAAGCGCTCGCCACGGGCAATCAGCAGTCGATGAGGAACATCGGCCAGGACCGTTTACGGTCAATCGGTCTTTCACTCCCGCCGCTCGCGGAGCAGCGCCGCATCGTGGAGAAGGTCGAGGCGCTGCTAGCGCGGCACGCGAGCGCTTCTGCCGCACTGCAGCGCGCGGCGAGCTCGATTGAGCAACTCGACGATTTACTCTCGAATGCGGCCGCCGATGGAAGTTTGATTTCCGAAGAGCTTCGTCCGTCGCGCGTGCGTCTCCTGGAGGTTCTTAAAGAGCCGCTTGCGAACGGCAGATCGGTCGTTGACGATCCCGACGGCTTTCCGGTGCTGCGCCTGAACGCAATCACACGCCGAGGCGTTGACTTCACACAACGCAAGCTGGGAGCCTGGACGGCAGAGGAAGCTGCGCGCTTCCTGATTCGGGACGATGACTTCCTCGTCGCGCGAGGGAACGGGTCTTTAAAGCTCGTTGGGCGCGGCGCGCGTGTCTCCGGCATCAAAGAGGCAGTCGCCTATCCGGATACCGTGATCCGAGTGAGGACGGACCGTCAGAAGTTACATTCGGAGTTTCTCGAGATCATCTGGAACTCACGGATGGTTCGCGATCAAATCGAGTCGAGAGCGCGCACGACGGCAGGAATCCACAAGATCAGTCAGCGTGACTTGGAGGCCATCGAGATTCCGTGGGTCGAACCCGAAGTTCAGTCGACAATCGTGTCCCGTTACGACGCGATTATCCGCTCAAGCGGCCGGATCGGTCACCGAATTCGGTCGGTCGAATCACGCATGCGGAAGGTTGCACAGTCGATTCTTGCCAAAGCGTTTGATGGCGAGCTCGTTCCGACCGAAGCCGAGCTCGCGCAACGCGAAGAACGAAACTACGAGCCAGCTTCCGAACTTCTCGAGCGGATCCGAGAAGAGCGCGAACCGAGGCAAACATCAGCGACAGGCCCCCGCTCTCGGACGGCGTTGGTTCGCCGGGCAGCACGATCGGCTTAAGGACGAGCGAAATCGAGGATCGGGGCCTCTGCCTTCTTGTATTCGTCTCGAGTGTCCGAACCTAGCAATCGACGTAGTTATCAAATGAAAGGCTGACCCCATCCCTCTCAAGGCCGGCGTACGTCACGAGCATCAAAAATACTCGCGAACGTGTCCCTCGAGAATCCACTTAAGACAACGTTTGCCCTTCGCCAGTCGATGAAACGGTATGTGTATCTGTACTCGTCTATGTCCTCTGCGGTCGAACGTCGGTCCACAAGGGTCAGTTTGGTTTTCCGAGTGTTCGCAGTCCGATCGCCGAATTGAAAGTTGCGCGTTAGCCTGTACAGAGCTTGGCGAACATAGTCATCATGACGAGGCAGCGAAAATCCGATTATCACCACTTTGGATCCATACTGAGCGCCTGAACCAAAGCCCTCCCAGAATTCTCGCAGCGGGCTTGCATACAAAATCTTATTTAGTGACGGCGAGATCAAGAGCGGCGCGTTTCGAACCATGGTCGCGCCCTCCAAATACCGTGCGAGATTACGCAACTTGTAGATGGCGACTAACGGACTTGTTTCCGGGTAAGGTTCATCTATGAGCGGACGGAGTTCAAGATCGTCGCGTGAAAAAACCTCATCGGGTGGTGTTCCGAAACCACGGGCGTCCCATTCTCGAGACTGATCATCGAAACCGCTACGATCGAACCAATCGATCGACCCGTGCATTTTCAGGATGGACACTTCGTTGTCTGCGGGCTTGTAGTGCCATCCGGAATCGCTCCGCTCGACGCGAGCCGGGAACAGCCTATAGGGCTTAGCTATCCGCTCAAGACTCTCTTCGAGAAGCGTGTCATAGTTGAAGGTAATCACCACATCGGTCGAATCGAGATGTGACGCGAAGTCGTCATAAAGACTTATCGCTTCCGCAGGCGCGCGCCTTTGTGCGAACCACAGCTCCGCTGCTATCAGGTTTCGAACGATCAGCTGGGTCTTATTGCCTTCGTGAGACCAAGTGTCTATCCCTGACAACCGCAATGAGTGTTCGATATCAAGAAACGACAAGAATTCCTCGAATTTGATACTAGAGAGACGGCAACGAGACCCTGTGGTGTGTTCGAGGAAGCGGCGAAACCGGTCCAAGTCCCGCGAAACGAAATTCTTGTACAGATGCGTCGTCTTTGCGCGTGCAATCAGCCTTGCAAAGAGTTCGTCACCGAGCGGAAGCGCAGCAGCCCGCGAAAAACCAGCGCCGAGAACGAACGTCGTTAGCATTGCTGAGGATGGGAACGTCCGTGCTGATTAGTCAGTATCGTGGTGACGTGTTTGCCTGCGTGCTAGGGTTAGTTCCCTCATGTATTTCCACAAGTCGCCGCCTTTCCGTTTGGCATACCACCACCGAAGGCGGCCCAGTCTTGGCCGGAAATAGACCTTTCGTGCGAGTGTGTCAGGAATGTAAGCGCGGACCACTCTGTCCGTCGCGGAGAATGAGAAGACGAAGGTGATGCTTTGGCCTTCGTCCAAGCGCCAGGCTTCCCAAGGATCACCACACAGCCGCCATTCGCCCTCTTGAAACACTAGAGTCGGAGCTTCCGGAGTCAGTAGATGATTGTTCGAGCTGGTCCAGACGTCGGGCCTGTAGACATAGCGGACTCGCCTTCCGGCGTTGACGGCTTCTGCGAGAAAGTACCTCTGCTTGCCCGTGTGAACGACCCGGTCATGGAGCGTTCTCGCTTGCGCCTCCGATATCTCGGTTAACCTGAACCTTATCCGCGAGCGGTCCCGATAGTAAGCAATGAACGCGACTGTGCTCCCGACTGTTCCTGTCAGAGCACCCCACGCGGCGAGGACCAGAGTCCAGTTCTCCGAATTGAGCACGGCCGGACGTAACGATACCAGCACGATAACCAAGCGAGGCCCGCCGTCGGCTGTTACCTCTACCCAGAGTAGACACCCGATTGAAGGGCTGCTCTAAAGGGCACGCAGGTGCGGACGCTAATCGGCTCATGCCGCGTCGGATACGCCTCGTCGAATCAGCAACGATAGGAGGGCGATCGAGTTCGAATCGACCGCGAAAGCTGCGTCCCTGTAAACTGATTTTACAGCTCGAAATCATGAAAAAAGCGCGAGAACGGTTCTTGATCGAGAAGTTTCGGTCTGCCTTCGTTGAATTTCCTGAAGGAGACCTCGTCGATGACGAACCGCCAGATTTCATCGTTGCCGGCGCGAGCGGCCATCGCACTGGTCTCGAACTGACCGATTACTACAATCCAGGAGCTCGAGAAAGATTCCACCCAGCGCAGCGCCGCGCCGAAGCGAGCATTCTAAATCACGTTTCGCGGAACGCTCGCAGTCCTCACAACCGCACGGCCATTGTCAGCATTCAATTTCTCGACGAGGTGCCTATCCGCAAAAATGAAATTCCTGAAATAGCGGAGCGCGTCTCAGCGCGGCTGAATGAACTGTACTCCGGCGACAGCGAGCGAGCGAACGCTGACAGCTTGCCGAGTGCAATTGAGTCAGTCAGCCTGACGCGACTTGAAGGCCATCAAGGTCTTCAACCGGTCCATACCAGCGCGTACTGGCCTGGCCCCATCGATGAACAAGAAATTGCTCGAATCATTCTTAAGAAAGAAGCAAAGCTGCCGACGTACCGGCAGAAAACTGATGAAATGTGGCTCGTGATCTTCATAGATTGCAACGAGCCGGCCTGTGGCACCCTCTACCCATCTTCGTTCGCGACGCGATTTCGAACGTCATTCGATCGAATATTTCTGCTGTACGACCAAATTGCATCTATCGAATTGCCAACAGAGGACGCTTGGACGGCGACCCCGAATCGGTAAAATGCGCCAGCCCCGGTGTGAGGCCCCAAGTGTTGGTGCCACACTAAACCGGCATCAGAGGTGCGCAGGCCATGATTCGAGAGCTAATGCACTCAGAGATCGAGAGACTCGAGACGGCCGCGACGGGAGCCGAAATACTCGAAACGGAGTACATGGATACTGCCGTGTTCGATCTCGCGCGCAGAGCAGCCGAGGAAGGGGACGATAGTCTAGCTGAAACGTATCGCTTTATGTCCGGCGTGCTGAGATCAGCCGTCGAAAACCTAGGGACTATCGAGACGCTGACGAATCAATTCTGGGTCAAGCCGGGGAGCCTCTCAGATGTCGAAGTGGACTTGCTGCGAAAGCTGGTCTCTAGCCTAGCCGACCCCGAGCTCCGCGCAAGGTTCGCTGATTATGTTTGGCTCAGTTCACGCGATCGCAGATTCGCGGAAATCGCGGTCGATGAGTATCTCGCATCCGCCTTCCGACTTCGCGATCCGGAGAAGTGGACCGGGTGTGCTGGCCGATACGAGCGTGCCGTCGCGGTGGCAGCATCCCTCGGCAAGAAGCACGAGCGCTACTCCCGAGCCATCGAAACGATCGAGCTATATCTCGCCGAACTCAATGGTGAAGACCCGCTGTTCCTTAGCGAGCGATTGATGACGATCCTCTTGGAGCAGAAGAAGGGCGACCGCGAAAATTACGCGGCGCTCGCGGAAAAATGCGCACGCGGTGCGGAGAAGCGCGGCAACTTCTATCTCGCGTTGCACTATTGGAATGTGAAGGTCCGGTGGCATGCGGCGATGAATGACCCACAAGGCGAGCGACAGGCGCGGATGGCCGCAGCCGACAGCGTCGTCAAGGATGGAGAGACTCGAGCGCATGGTGAACAGCCGAGCTTCCTCGCCGCGGCCGATCTGGTCCGGCGCGGGTTGGCGATGCTTCAGAAGGCCGGTGCTCCTGAAGTGAGAGTCAACGAGGTGGCGGCGCGGCTGAAGGAGTACCAGACAAGGAGTCTGGACGAATTGAAGCCCCTGAACGCGAAATTCGACGCCACCGCGCTCATAAACGAGGCGCGTGAAGCTGTTGCCGGGAAGACGTTGCCTGAGGGCATACTCGCATTCGTAGAACTCATTCATATCCCCAAGCGAAATGATGTACGCCGTCAGGTTCTGAGGCGTGCGAAGAGGTTTGTCTTCAGCCACCTTTTCGGTGAGATCCATTTGAACCAGGATGGTGCCGCGGTTGCGGGTCGAGGTTCGGTTAGCGGCAATGAAGGGGAGGCCCATAACGTCCTCGCCCTGATGTATCAAGACCTAATTCAAGGATTCAGTATCCAGGCACAAACGACGATCGAGCCCGCGTGGCGGCAGCTGCAGGACGAACACGAACTGCGGGAAGACCAGATGTCGGTCATCGTCCAGCAGTCATGGTTTGTACCACCCGATCGCGAGCCTTTTTTTGCGAAAGGATTGGCAGCCGGCTTCAATGGCGACCTAATCACGTCGATTCATCTACTCGTTCCACAAATCGAACCGGCGATCCGATGGCATCTTCAGCGTCGAGGTGTCAACACGGCGCGGTTTAACCCCGATGGCTATCATGAAGAACGGGACCTCAACCAGCTTCTCGCAATGCCGGAAGCGAAGCGGCTTCTTGGCGATCGCGCCCATTTGGCGCTCACCGGAATTCTGACCAGCCGCTTCGGATACAACCTGCGCAACAACCTGGCGCATGGTCTCATCGCTCCGCGCGATTGCTATTCGGTCATCTGTCTCTTCTTGTGGGCTCTGGTGCTGCAGATTTGCGTGCGGACGACGACTCAATCCGACGACGAGTGGGGTGCGGAATCACGGAGTGAGGCCGTACCCCAGGGAGCTCCTAGTTGAGCAGCTTGAACCCCGGATCGCCGAGCGTGGCATCGAACACTCGCGACACAATCGGAACCTGACAAGTCTGAATGTCAGCTCTTGCTTATTCATTTGGTTCTCGACGCAAAGTTCGCCACCGACCACGGAGCCAGTTCCGGACGTGCGGCCACAGTTTGAATAGATCTACGCTGAAACCGAACACGCCCGGTTTCGCCTCAAAAGGGTTTGGATCCTGCTGTCGCTCCGCTTCGGCCAGAGCGCGAGCCCGGCCAGTCAGCTTGAGGGTGGTTCGGATGTACATCTCGCCAGAGGTTATCTTCCGAAGCCATAGCAGATCTCGTTTTTCATATCCAAACAGATACTCGGCGCCGGAGTCATCAGTTTCGTGTCGCTCGACATGTACGAAATTGCGGTCGCCGCTCGCACGGCGGTAATGGAAGAACTGCAACTCTCCTTCGATGATGATCTTGTTTTCGATTGCACGTTCGATTCGCTCGCTACCTCGTCGATTCTTGGGTCGGTAGTACACGAAATCGTGTTCAGCATCGTCGAGCATCGCGCTCAATAGTCCTTCGAGGGCCTCATCCGACTGCACATCGTAGTCGGAATCTATGTGGTAGACGTAACTAGTGCGGCACGTTGATGGGGTGATATCAGGAAAGACCGAACTGGTATACGGTGCAGGTGCCGGCTCGCCTTCCGGCCAGCGGTTCGGAAGAAAGCCGAGCCCACCGCACTCGCAAATCACTCGCTTGTCTCCCGTCTCTGATTTGAGGGGATGCTCCCCGGTGCCGACGCAGCTCTCGCATTGATAGTCATCAGGCTCGCGCTTTGGAATTAACGCGCACAGCTCTGGAAACTTTCTGGCGCCGACAAGCAGGACGCCGTAGGCGCGGCCGCTCGGGAACATCGGCATCGCTTGATCAAAACGACGCCAGTCGAACTCAAGAACTTCGCCCGTCAAACCAAACGCGTAGTAGGCGGTGAGGCCCTGGAAGACAGGCAGCGCGGTATGTTTCGTCGCGATCTCATAGGCGGGCTTATCGGAAATCGGGCGTGCCATTGCTATGGCCTTGATTCGCCGTTCCACCATGAGGGCGAGATCTTCCGACATCGGGAAACGCATGTTCATATTGTGACACGCAAGGATAAATGGTCTGAAAGTTTGGATCAGGGCCCGCAACCCAGCATGGGTCCCGAAGAACAAACCGATGGGACGAAGTTGGCCCCAGGTCTCTAGAAGCAAACACTGCGTGCGCGAAACTCCTGAGGCTGAGGGCGCGCCCGGGTCGCCACGCAAACTGCTATCCGACTTCGCGCCGCTAAGTTTAGTTCCGCTATGGTCGGACAGAGTGGTCTCTTCCAAGGCCCAAAGCTCGCTGTCGTCTACGTATGGTGGAATAGCCCTCCCACTTCGGCGCATCCGAGGTACGCTTGATCGAGACGGCGCCTTCAGATGCCCGGAAAGAAACCTACCAAAGGACATCGGTTCGGCGGCGAGTGGACTACGAGAAAGCTCGCGGTCCTCTCGAAGTATCTAGCCGCGTACACGACGGCGCTCCAGAACCGGCGATTCGTGACGGGGTACATCGATGCCTTCGCCGGAACGGGTTACCGTTCAATGCGCGTCCGGGATCAGGAGTCTTCTTCGGACCTTTTGTTTCCCGATCTCGCAAACTCGGAACCGCAGGCGCTCCTCGACGGGTCCGCCCGCCTTGCGTTACTCGTGGATCCTCCGTTCGATCGGTACGTCTTCATCGAACGGAGTCGTCAGCGCTGCGAAATGCTCGAAGCCTTGAAGGACGAATTTCCGGAGCGCAAGGACCGGATCGCCGTTCGGACGGACGAAGCGAATCGCGCGATTCAGGAGATGTGCGGCCGTGACTGGTCGGAGCGCCGAGGCGTTCTTTTTCTGGATCCGTACGGGAGCCAGGTCGAATGGGAAACGATCGAAGCGGTCGCCGCCACGAAAGCAATCGACATGTGGCTGCTCTTCCCGCTGGGGATCGGTGTCAATAGGATGCTCACCCGGTCGGGAGAGATCCCGCAATCATGGAGGGACCGGCTCGACAAGCTCCTCGGCACCAAGACCTGGCTCGACGCTTTCTATCAGACGAGAACGACACCGACGCTCTTCGGAGCCGACGATGAGCGCATCGTGAAGGCATCGATCGAGACGATCGGGCGCTACTTCAATGATCGCCTGAAAGCAATCTTCGCTGGAGTCGCCGATTCTCCGGCGGTTCTGCGTAATTCGACGGGGTCTCCGGTGTATCTCTTCTGCTTCGCGGCGGCGAACGAGAAGGGAGCCCGCATCGCCGTACGGATCGCGGATCATCTGCTGAAAGGGGTGGGGTGATGGCTCACGGTTCCGGCATCGAATGGACCGAGTCGACATGGAATCCGGTGACCGGGTGCACGAAGATCAGTCCCGGCTGCAAGAACTGCTATGCCGAAAGGATGGCCTTCCGTCTCCAGGCGATGGGGCAGCCGAACTATCGCAACGGGTTCGAGGTCACCTTGCAGCCTCGCATGCTGGAGCTGCCGCTCCGCTGGAAGAAGCCGGAGGCCATCTTCGTCAACTCGATGAGTGACCTCTTCCACGAGCGCGTGCCGTTCTCGTTCATTCAACAGGTCTTCGCGGTCATGCGCTCCGCCCATTGGCATCGCTTCCAGCTGCTGACGAAACGGGCGGAGCGGCTGCAGGATCTCGCCCCGCAGATCGAATGGCCGTCCAACGTCTGGATGGGGGCGAGCGTCGAGAGTCCCGCGTACGTCGGCCGGATCGACGCGCTGCGGCGGACCGGGGCGGTCGTGAGATTCCTCTCCCTGGAGCCGCTTCTGGAGGGGATTCCCTCGCTCGATCTCGACGGAATTCACTGGGTCATCGCCGGCGGCGAATCGGGGCCGGGAGCGCGCCCGGTGCGACCGGAATGGATCACCGATCTTCGGGATCAGTGCCGCCGTGCCGGCGTTCCCTTCTTCTTCAAACAATGGGGCGGGCGGAACAAGAAGAAGAGCGGGCGCTTGCTCGAGGGGCGGGCATGGGACGAGATGCCCGTGATCGGGAACCGGGCGACATCGAGCGCTCCTCGCGATCTGCCGGGAGCTGCGCGACCGTAGCGATGGTGGTGCCTCCCCCCTCTCTCCTTTCCGTGCGCAACTGTCCCAATTCCGCAAAGGAATCGAGGGTCAGGCCTTTCTTCTTTCGAAATTATTGAGAGAGTAGATCGCATCTAGACCAGATAGAAGGGAAAAACCAAAGGCCTGACCCAATCTCCCCGGATCGAAAATTCGGGCCAGATCCGGAAAATCAACCCATGTGTTACCGATCGGAGATGAATGGTTGATTTTCCGGACCTGCCCCGACCCTTCCAAGCCCGAGTAAACAGAACCACTCCACGACCGCGGCCGGCAGCACGACCCCGCGCTTCCCCGGGGATTCACCGGAACTTGACACGCGATTTGCTATCATCTCGCCCCATGCGATCGACGCGCACGAACCGGCGAGACATCATCTGCCACCTCGGCAGAGCCGCGGGCCGTGTCCGATCGCGCTGAACGAACAGCACCGAATCGCACCGACGGCCCGTGAACAGCACGGGCCGTTTTCGTTTTTCAGGGAGGAGCATGCGACCGAACGACACGTCGATTCGCCACGTCGTACCGCTGGGCAGCGAGCCCGGACTCCGCCGGCGTTTCATGGTCCTCGACGAGCCGATCGCGGGCAATCTTCGCTTCGGCCTGACGCTGGAGGTTCTCGACACGCTCGCCGAGGAGACGGCTTTGGCCTACGTGCGGCGGTTCGCGCCGGAGGCGCGTGTCGTGACCGCCGCGATCGACGGCATCCGCGTGCGGCGGCCCGCCGACGTGGAGCGCGACCTGCGGTTCCTCGCGCGCATCAACTGGGTGGGACGGACCTCGCTCGAAGTCGGGATTCGCGTCGAGCAGGAGGGTGCGGGACACATCGCTTCCTGCTACTTCACCATGGTGGCGCGCCTCGGCGAGCGCGGGTTCACCGTTCCCAAGCTGACGCCGGTCGACGCGATCGAGATCCGCAGAGACGAACGAGCCCTCACGAGGCGCCGGCAGCAACGCCTCGCGGAAGACGAGATGCTCGAGCCGCCCTCGCGCGACGAGTTCGATATGCTCCAGCAGCTCCATCGCGAGCAGGAGTGCGAAGGGTTCCGCGGGCTGCTCGTGCGCGACCTCGTCACGAGCTCCTGGGACCGCGTCTATCCCGAGCAGGAGAACGTCCCGCGGAAGATCTTCGGGGGATACCTGATCCACGGCGCGTACGAGCTGGCGGCGATTCAGGCGGAGGAGCTCGCGACGCACCGTCCGGTCGTCGCGGCCGTGAACCGGATCAATTTCAAGCAGCCGGTCCGCATCGGCCAGAAGCTTCGCTACACCAGCCGCATCGTGTACACCGGCCGGACCTCGATTGCCGTCGAGACGCGGCTCGAGAGCATCGACCGGAAGAGCGGCGCGCGCAGCCTCACGAACGACTGCATCTTCACGTTCGTGAACGTCCGCGACGATCTGCTGCCGCAGCCCGTGCCGCCGGTCTATCCCGCCACGTGGGACGAGGACGCACGCTACCTCGCGGCGTGGCGGCGGAACCGGCTCGACGCGGAGCTCAAGCGGGCGGCGGAAGGGATGGCGGGATGACGCCCTTCGAACGGGCCCGGCGCTGGGCGTGGTTTCAGGATCTGGCGAGACGCTGGCGGAAGAAGCCGGTGGACCTCGTCCCGTTCGACGAGGTGCGCGCTGCCCTGGTGCTCGAGCCGGCGGGACGCGATCGCCTGGGCGAGGTTCTTCTCGACGACATCGTGGGGAGCTGCGGACGAGAGCGCGATTTCAACCGGCTCTTCTTTCCTCGCGGGGGAACCCGCGGCGGCCGGTGGAGCGCCGTCCTCGACCTGGCGATGAGCCCGACGGGATTCCCGCCCGTGCGGCTCTTCAAAGTCGGCGACGTCTACTTCGTATACGACGGTCATCATCGCGTGTCGGTGGCGCGCGCTCTCGGTGCGCCTTCGATCGAAGCGAAGATCACCGAGTTCCGCAGCCCGATCGGCCTCACCCGGCACGATTCGCTCCCCGAGATCGTCCTGCGCGCGAGCCACGCCGGCTTCGTCCGCGCCCTTGGCATCGACGCGAGCGCCGCCTCCGATCTCCAGCTGTCGGACCCCGCCGCCTACGGGCGCCTGCTCGAGCACATCAGCGTTCATCGCTGGTACCGCGGGATCGAGGAGCGGCGCCCGGTCAGCTGGCAGGAGGCGTTCGCCTCGTGGAAGGTGAACGTCTATCGGCGCAAGGTGGCGGCGATCGACCCGCCCGCCGGCAAGACACCCGGCGATGCCTACCTGTCGCTCTCCTAGGGTGAGTCCATCCGAATCGGCAGATCTTCGGCCACGAGATCGCCGGCCCGGTCGGGACCGCCTCCTCGCGCTCTGCGTCACCGGTCGGACGCCGCTGTGCTCAGCAGCGGACCGATCGTCGATGGATCTCAGAGCGAAACGAGAGGCAACGTGCGATAGCGCTTGCCCGTGAGCCTGGACAGCGCGTTCACGACCGCCGGGGCGATGAGCGGAACCGGAATCTCGCCGACCCCGGTCGGAGGGTCGGTGCTCGGCACGATGTGGACCTCGACGTCGAGCGGCGCATCGGCGATGTACGGCGGGCTGTACCCATCGAAGTTTCGCTGCTCGACCCGGCCGTCCTTGAGCGTGATCGCGCCTCTGGGCACCAGCTGGGTCAGGCCGAACACGAATCCGCCCTGGAACTGGCTCTCGACCGACAGAGGGTTGACGGCAATTCCGCAATGGACCGCAACCATGGCGCGATGAATTCTGGGCCGGCCGTTCTCGATGGACACCTCGACGATGCATGCACAGGAGCTGCGCTGATATTCGCTCACGGCCGTTCCGAGGGCGTGATTGCTCGGCACACGGCTGCGCCATGCGGTGCTCTTTTCCTGCAGAAGCGTGAGGACGGCGCGCGGCTTCGTCGCCTTCGGACCCAGAAGCTTCAGCCGATAGGCGATGGGGTCGATGCCGGCCCGCGCCGCGAGCTCCTCGATCAGCGTTTCGACGACGAACGCGTTGTGCGTATGGCCGATCGATCGCCACGACAGCACGGGAACGTTGACCGTCGGGTGGTGCGCGGAGAGGTGGAAGTTCGGAATCGCATACGGACAATCGAGCGTCCCCTCCCACCGCCAGGAAATCGACGCCGTCCTTGACGAGGATCGGCTCGGCGAACGTCCCGCTCCCGATCAGGGAAGGTTGGGGCCAGGTCCGGAAAACCAACCAAAGCGCTACCGGTCGTAGAGATTGGTTGATTTTCCGGACCCGGCCTCAACCCTTCCCAGTGAGCAGCGGCGCGTAGCGCGCCTTGATCTTCGGATGATCCAGACGTCTTCGGTTGACGCCGCGCACAAGCGCGGCGATCAGTACCAAGGCAGCTGGCACACCCACGCGACGTCGGGACGGCTCTCGCCAAGCCCGACTGATTGCCGCCTGCTGCGCACCGCCGCTTGGAGTCGACGGTACAAATTCACTGTGGCCGCGGTCATGTTGATTGCTCGGGATACGTTGGACACGGTGAACGACGTCCTCGCGCTCGTGTGCGCAAAGCGGGGCCACTTCATTCGACGGGCTGGACTCGTCGTCACACGCGACGCCAGCTGAAGACGAGCTGACCCCAGCTTCGCGCGTGTATCGCCGCGCCGGGAAAACTGGAGCCAGAAAAAGTGGAAGTCCTCTCGAAATATCTGGCCGCGTACACAACGGCTCTGCAGAACCAGCCGTTCGTGACAGGGTATATCGATGCCATCGCCGGCACGGGCTACCGGTCGACGCGCGTGCGCGAACAGGAGCCCTCCTCGGAGTTGCTGTTTCCCGATCTCGCAAACGTAGAATCGCAGGCGCTCCTCGACGGGTCCGCCCGCCTTGCGTTGCTTGTGGACCCTCCGTTCGATCGGTACGTCTTCATCGAACGGAGTCGCCAACGCTGTGACATGCTCGAGGCCCTCAAGGACGAATTTCCGGAGCGCGAGGACCGGATCTCGGTTCGGACGGACGAAGCGAACCGCGCGATTTAGGAGATGTGCGGCCGCGACTGGTCGGCGCACCGAGCCGTTCTTTTTCTCGATCCCTACGGGGCCCAGGTCGAGTGGGAAACGATCGAAGCGGTCGCCGCCACGAAAGCAATCGACATGTGGCTGCTCTTCCCGCTGGGGATCGGTGTCAATAGGTGCTCACCCGGTCGGGAGAGATCCCGCAATCATGGAGGGACCGGCTCGACAAGCTCCTCGGCACCAAGACCTGGCTACGACGCTTTCTATCAGACGAGAACGACACCGACGCTCTTCGGAGCCGACGATGAGCGCATCGTGAAGGCATCGATCGAGACGATCGGGCGCTACTTCAATGATCGCCTGAAAGCAATCTTCGCTGGAGTCGCCGATTCTCCGGCGGTTCTGCGTAATTCGACGGGGTCTCCGGTGTATCTCTTCTGCTTCGCGGCGGCGAACGAGAAGGGAGCCCGCATCGCCGTACGGATCGCGGATCATCTGCTGAAAGGGGTGGGGTGATGGCTCACGGTTCCGGCATCGAATGGACCGAGTCGACATGGAACCCGGTCACCGGGTGCACGAAGATCAGCCCCGGCTGCAAGCACTGCTACGCCGAGCGCATGGCCGACCGGCTCCAGGCGATGGGGCAGCCGAACTACGCAACGGGTTCGAGGTCACGCTGCAACCGCACATGCTGGAGCTGCCGCTGCAGCTGGAAGAAGCCGCAGGCCATCTTCGTCAACTCGATGAGCGACCTCTTCCACGAGGACGTCCCGCTCGAGTACATCCAGCAGCGTCTTCGACGTCATGCGCCGCGCGCACTGGCATCGCTTCCAGGTGCTGACGAAGCGCGCGGAGCGCCTGCAGGAGCTCGCCCCGCAGCTCGACTGGCCGCCGAACGTCTGGATGGGCGTGAGCGTCGAGACTCGCCGACTACGTCGACCGCATCGACGCGCTGCGACGGACCGCGGCGCGTCGTGAAGATTCCTCTCGCTGGAGCCGCTCCTGCGGGCCGATTCCGATCGCTCGACCTCGACGGAATCGACTGGGTGATCGTCGGCGGCGAATCGGGCCCGGGAGCGCGCCCGATGGACCCGGAATGGGTCACCGACATCCGCGATCAGTGCCGCCGAGCCGCCGTTGCCTTCTTCTTCAAGCAATGGGGCGGCCGAAACAAGAAGAAGAACGGGCGATTGCTCGAGGGGCGGACGTGGGACGAGATGCCGGTGATCGGGAGCACGCCGGGATCGAGCACTCCTCGAGATCTGCCGAGAGCTGCACGACCGTAGCGATGGCGGTGCTTGCGGCCGCACGCTCCGTTTCGTGGCCGGCGGTCGCGTCACGGGAAAGCGGCCGCCCGCTGTGCGGCCCTAACGGCTCGTGGCGGCTCGTTTCCTTGATTCGTTCCTTCTAGAGAGAGGATGCCGCTATCGAAAGCGGCCGCTGGCGTCGCGCCTGACGTCGAAGGAGGCGCCCTCCTCGACGAGTTCTTTCGTCTGCCGCACCGGATCGCCTCGGCGACGTCGGAATAGCGAACACCTTCGCCGCGACCACGCCCTGCGCGGAGCCGGGCCGGGTGTGGATGGGCGACATTTTCGACCCTCTTTCTGAAGGCTTGACGCCGCCTTCACGCGGAACCCGCCGCCTCTTGGCGGCCCCCCTCCGATACTGCCAGCGACTGAAGAAAGAAGGAGGTGCGGCGTGCTGCTCGGCGACTTTCACATTCACACGACGATGGTCGGACGGGCGTCTCGCTGTCGGAGAGGTCGTCGACCTCTTCGGGCGGTCGGGTCACGACGTCATCGCCATCACCGACCACGTCGTCAACACCGATTCGTTCCTCGGCAAGGCGGCGCACCGGCTCGGCTCCGTGACGAGGAGAAGTGGGACGACTACCGGCCGAGATCGAGTGCGAGGCGCGGCGCGCCTGGGACACGTACCGGATGATCGTCCTCGCCGGCGCCGAGCTGACGCGGAACGGCTTCACGGAAAGGCCTCGGCCCACGCGCTCGCGCTCGGCGTCGACGATTTCTCGCCGACGGACGGATCGATCGAGGCGATGCTCGACGCGCGCCCGCGACGCCGGGGCCGTCGAGGTCGCCTGCCACCCGAACGAGCAGTCGGAGTGGTTCGCGAACACGTTCTATCTCTGGAACCGGAAGGACGAGGTCGGGGCCTCGTCCACCTCTGGGAGCTCGCCTGCCGCTGGGACCTCTTTCCTCCCGTCGGCGGGCCGGCTTCGCGTTCCTCGGCAACAGCGACTTCCACCGCCGTCCCGCACCTCTGGGCCTGGAAGACGCTTCTCGACTGCGAGAAGCGTCCCGAGGCGGTCCTCGGCGCGCTCCGAAAGGGACGCGGGAGCTCGGCGTGACGCGGCTCCGCGCGCCGCTCGCTCCGGCCGCGGTGCCCGAGCCGAGCGCGGGCCTCCCGGCTTCGCGAGGCGTCATGAACGTCTTCCTACTGCTCCTCGGTACCGTCCTCGGCGGGCTCGCCCTCACCACCGCGGCCGCCGTGCCTCCTGGCGGTTCACGCGCTCCGGGGGAGGCCGCGCCCCTTTCGAGCGCGGCCCGCACGAGCGGGCGCCGCACCGGTGCGTTCCCGGCCGGGCGGCTTTCACGGCGCCCGGCGCGGCTCTACCATCCTTAAGCCCGCTCCGCGGCCTGGACGACGGGCTCGAGGAGAACCTCGCCTCCTTCGCTCGCGCTTCGTGGCGTCGACTACGAGGTCGTCCTCTCGTCGCCGACGACGAACGACCCGGCGCTCGAGATCGTCCGCGCGTCGTCGCGGAGCGTTCCCGGAGGCCCCGTTCGTCCTCGTCGTCGGGGGAGCCGGGGCGGGATCGGCAACCCGAAGGTAGAGCGGCTCGTCGCGTGCCGGCAGGCGTCGCACGCGGAGACATCTTCCTCGTCTCGGACTCGAACGTCCGCGTCGCGCCTGACGACGTCTGCGCGGACGGTCGCCCTCTTCGACGATCCCGCCGTCGGCTGCGTCTCGAACCTCTTCGTCGGCGCGGGCGCGCGATCTTCGGCGCTCGCCTGAGAGCCTCCATCTCCTCACGTTCGTCGTCCCGGGTAACGTCCTGGCCGCCTGGACGGAACGCCTGCGTCGTCGGGAAATCGATGGCGCTGCCGCGCGCCGTCCACGAAGCGATCGGCGGCTTCGCGCGCGTTCGGCGACGTCCTCGCCGAGGACCAGGCGATCGGCCTCGCCGTCGAGCGCCGCGGGATTCCGCGTCGTCCTCTCGCCGGTCGTCGTCTCGAACGTCATCGTGGGCGAACGCTTGGGGCCGCGCTCGCGCGGCAGGTGCGCTGGAACAGATCCGATTCTCCTTTTCGAAGGCGCTCTTCGCCGCGGAGTTCCTGATCAACCCGCTGCCGCTGGCGGTCGGCGCGGCGGTCGCGGGCCTCGGAGCGGACCTTTTCGAGCCGCTCGAAGGCCTAGCCGGGGTGATCGGAGTCGCGCTCCTCCGCTGCGGGCAGACGGTGCTCCTTGGGGCGGCGACGGGCGCGCGTCTCGGCGCGCGGGACGTTCTCGTCGTCCCGCTCCAGGACCTCCTGCAGTTCGTTGCCCAGTTCGCGCCCTGTAAATCGCGCCGCGTCGAATGGCGCGGCCATCGCGCCCGGCTCGGCCCCGGAACGCTCATCCTCGAGGACGATCCCGCCTCGGCCGCCGCATGAGAGCGCCTCGTCTTTTCCGTGCCGAGGCACAGCGAATTTACGCGCGGTGGGCGCGGGCTTTGCTGTTCGCCGCCTATTCTCCGACCATGGACCGAAAGCAGATTGCCCTCGTCGCGCACGACAACCGGAAACGGGATCTCATCGAATGGGTGCAGTGGAACCACCGGACGCTTCTTCGCCACCAGCTCGTGTGCACCGGAACGACGGGGAGGATGGTGGAGGCGGCCCTGCTCGACTGGATCGGCGCCGATGGAAGCGTGGACGTCGTGCGGCTCAAATCGGGCCCGCTCGGCGGCGACCAGCAGCTCGGCGCGATGATCGCCGAGGGGCAGATCGATATCGTCATCTTCTTCTGGGACCCGATGGAGCCGCACCCCCACGACGTGGACGTGAAGGCGCTGCTCCGCATCGCCGTGCTCTACAACGTCCCCACGGCGTGCAACCGTTCGACCGCCGATTTCCTGATCTCCTCCCCGCTGCTGGACGGCGATTACGAGCCGAGCGGATGGGCGTTGCCGGAAGCGGTCGAGCCGCGCGGCGGGGGGCGTGCCGGCAAGGAGGAAATCTAAGCCCCGGTTTTCGGTTCCTTCGGCTTCGAGGGCTTCGGCTTCGTCGCGCCGGCTTTTCCGCCCGGCTTCTTGTCGCCTTTCGCTCGCGCCTTCTCTTCCTTCTTCGCTTTCTTCTTCCGCGCTTTCTCTTCCTGTTTCTTCGCTTTCTTTTCCTCCTTCCGGGCCTTTTTCAGCGCCTTCTTCGCTTTCTTCTTCGCTTTCTTTTCGGACGCCGGTTCGTCGGCGCGTTTCACCTCGCGGGCGTTGGAAGCGTCCGGGCCTCGGGCGGGGCGGCAGCGGTTCGCGCGGGCCGTCGAGGCTTCCGGCGGGCCCGGACGCCGCCGGCGCCGGGCGTCGCGAGACGTTTGAGGACCTTCGCTTTCTCGTCCGCTGTCGAGAAGGCTCCACTGAGCGGCCAAGCGATCGAGGGGAGAGGCGTCGACCGGCACGCCTTCCGCGCCCGCCGCCATCCCCGCCGCCGCCCGGCCAGCGGCGAGCTGATCGAGAGCGCGCGCGCCGTGATCGTTGAGGAACCGGGTGAAGTCGTTGAGTCTTGTCGACACGCTATCCTCCCGCGCCGGTGATCACCGGCGGTCTTTCTTCTTCATCTTGCGCGCTTTTCTGCGCGCGCTCGAGGGGCGCTTGAGCGACTCCTCGTACGAGCCCGCCCGGAACGCTTCGGTCCGCGCGATCTCGATGAAGCGCTCCTGGCTTCGCGTCTTTCCCTTGTCCTTCCGGCGGTACGTCCCGTCGGGGAGGAGCTTCCACGCCTTGACGTCGTCCTTGAGGCCGATCTCGAGGATTTCGTCCGCGAGGCGCTCCTTGAGCGGCGCGGAGAGAATCGGCCAGGTGACCTCCACGCGGCGGAAGAAGTTCCGCGGCATCCAGTCGCCGCTCGAGACCCACACCTCGCGCGCGCCGCCGTTCGCGAACTCGAAGATCCGCGCGTGCTCGAGGAACCGGTCGACGACGGAGACGACCTGGATGTTGTCGCTCAGACCCTCGAGCCCGGGGACGAGGCAGCAGATCCCGCGGACGAGGAGCTCCACCGGGACGCCCGCTCCGCTCGCGCGGTAGAGCGCCTGGATCACGAGCGGGTCGACGAGGGAGTTCATCTTCGCGCGGATGCGCGCGGGCTTTCCGGCCTTCGCGTTCACGATCTCGCGCTCGATCATCCGGATGGTCCAGCCGATGAAGTCCATCGGCGCGACGACGAGGCGCTTCCACTCGAGGTCGGGGACGCGGTGGTCGAAGATCTCCTGCGCGCTCGCGAGGCTGAAGCCCGTGAGGATGTTGAGGACCTGCGCCGCGTCCTCGCCGAAGTCGGGGTCCACGGTGAACAGATCGAGATCCGTGTAGACGGCCGCCGTCTGCGCGTTGTAGTTGCCCGTCGAGAGGTGGACGTAGCGGCGGAGCCGCCCCTCTTCGCGCCGCACGACCAGGCAGATCTTGCAGTGCGTCTTGATGCCGAAGAGGCCGTACACGACCTGCACGCCGGCCTGCTCGAGCCGGCGCGCCCAGGCGATGTTCTTCATCTCGTCGAAGCGCGCCTGGAGCTCGACGACCGCCGTCGACCTGCTTCCCCTGCTCGCGCAGCCTCCGCGAGCGCCTCGACGATCGGCGACGCGGGGTCGGCGCGGTAGAGGGTCTGCTTGATCGCGACGACGTCGGGATCGTTCGCCGCCGCCTGCACGAACTCGACGACGGCCGTGAACGAGTCGTAGGGGCGATGGAGAAGGACGTCTTCGCGCCGGATGATCGAAAAGATGTCGTCGGTCGTCGCGAGCTCGGAGGGGATCCGCGGGTTGAACGGCTGCTCGCGAAGCGAGGGCTTTTTCACCTCGTTGTAGATCTGCATCAGGTCGCTGAGCTTGAGCAGACCTTCGGCGATGAAAAAGTCGTCCTCGGCGACGTGCGTCGCCGAGCCGAGGACTTCGATCAGACGCGGATCGGCGGGGCCCTCCATTTCGATCCAGACGACTTCCTTCCGCTCACGGCGGCGCAGCTCCGCTTCGATCGACTGGAGCAGGTCCGTCTCGACGTCATCCTCGCGGATCGAGATGTCGGCATTCCGGATCACGCGGAACGGCACGGCGCGGAGAACCTTGAGCCCGGGGAAGAACTGCTGCGCGTGATGCGTGACGAGGAGCTCGAGCGGGATGTAGCGGTTCGTGTCGCGAACGCGGACGAGGCGCGGGATGATGGGAGGCAGCTTGAGGAAGACGATGTGCTCCTCGCCGCGCTCGCTGCCGAGCACGATCGCGAGATTGAGGTTGAGGTTCGACAGGAAGGGGAAGGGATGGCCGGGGTCGAACGCGAGCGGCGTGAGGATCGGTGCGATCTGCTCCTGGAAGTGCTCGGAGAGGCTCGCCTGGTCGCGCTTCGAGAAGCCGCCGAATTTCAGAAGGCGGATTTCTTCCTTCTTCATCTCGCGGAAGGAGGGAATCGCGAAGCGTCGCGTACATCGCGTGCAGGAGGCGCCGCGCCCGCGCGCGCACGACCTTGACCTGCTGCTTCGGCGTGAGCCCGTCCGCCGCGCGCTCCTTGATCCCCGCGGTGATGAGATCGCGCAGGCTTCCCACGCGCACCATGAAGAACTCGTCGAGGTTGTTCGAGGCGATCGCCAGGAATCGGAGGCGCTCGAGCAGCGGCACGTCCGGGTTCATCGCCTCCTGCAGGACCCGCTCGTTGAACTCGAGCCAGCTCAGCTCCCGGTTGAACATCGGGACCGGCTCGGCCGCGCGGACCACCGGCGGGAGCGGCAGGGTCGCAGGATTCGGGGCCGCCGGCCCATCCACGACGGGTCGCGGGCCGCGTTCCGCTTCGGGTCCATCCATCGGCGACTCCATACCCGGTCGCATGCTACCGGGTCTCACGGGGTCCGGGGGCGGGGAGTCGCGTTCTTTACTTCGTCTTTACAGCGACTCCGCGCGCGCTGCATCGAATCTTTCCTAAAATTCCGAGGCAACACGGTTGCGATCTTGACGCCCGGACCTCACAAGCATACGACTTTGGAGAACAGATGAAGCGAATCGCCTCACTCCTAGGATTGATCCTCATTCTCGGCAGCTTTCCCCTTTCAGCTCAGACAGATACGCCCGCGCCGGCAGCGCCGGCAGCGCCCGAGACCGACGCGGAGCGGAAACGGGTCCACGCCCTTCTCGAGGCGCTGGACAAGCTCAAGATCTCCGGCTACATCCAGGCCCAGTACGTCGACGACGAGAGCTCCCGCGACGAGCTGACCGGCTCCGGCAGCCGGAACAGGGACCAGTTCTCGATCCGGCGCGGGCGGCTCAAGTTCGTGTACACCTCGTCGCCGATGGCGCGGGCCACGGTCCAGATCGAGGCCAACAGCAGCGGCGTCGATCTCAAGGATGCGTTCATCGAGCTCACCGAGCCGTGGACACCGTGGAAGCACACGCTCACGGCCGGCCAGTTCAAATGGCCCTTCGGGTTCGAGATCCCGTACTCCTCGTCGAGCCGGGAAATGCCCGAGCGCTCGCGCGTGATTCGCACGCTTTTCCCCGGCGAGCGCGATCGGGGCGTGATGGCCTCCGGCGCCGGCCTGGGGAAGCGGCTCACCTACCAGCTCGCGGTCGTGAACGGCAGCGGCATCGACGTGTCGTCCGACCCGGATTCTTCGAAGGACGTGGTCGGTCGCCTCGGCTGGTCGTTCCCGACCCTAGACGTCGGCGCATCTCTCTACAGGGGTGAAGCCCTGGTCGCGACGACCGCCGTGCCCGCCGGCGCGATGTTCGACAAGAACCGCACGGGCATCGACGCGCAGTGGAAGACGCCCCTGCCGGGTCTGGTCACACGGGCCGAGTACATCACCGGCGACGAGAAGGGCGCCGCGGTCGACGGCTGGTACGTCTATCTGATCCAGGCGATCGGCGCGAAGAACGAGCTCGTGCTCCGGGCCGACGACTACGACGCGAACACGGACCTCGCGGGGAATGCGATGTTCACGCTCGGCGGCGCGTGGAACTACCACGTCGACAAGCGGACGCGCCTGACGCTCGCGTATGAGCACCCGGAACGGGAGGACAACGACCCGGACGACGACGTGCTCACCGCGCGCCTGCAATTCAAATTCTGAAGAGAGAAGGCTCCTTTACGAGTACTTCACGCGGACTTTACATCGCGCGGCTAACCTGCGCGCTGAGACAGACAGGAGAAGACATGTTCGAACTTCGTAAACTCGCGACCGCCCTGGTAGCTGCGTCGACTTTCATCGCGATGGCCGCATGCGGCGGCGGGGAGACCCCGGCGACCGATACGGCCGCCCCGGCGGCGCCTGCGGTCGACTCCCGCCCCCTCACGGTGAAGGGATCGGACACCATGGTCATCCTCGGCCAGCGCTTCGCCGAGGAGTATATGAAGGCGAATCGGGGAAGCGTGGTCCAGGTCAACGGCGGCGGCTCGGGAACGGGCATTGCGGCGCTGATCAACGGCTCGGTCGATCTCGCGCAGGCGTCGCGGGCGATGAAGGACGAAGAAAAGGCGCAGGTGGCGCAGTCGCGCGGCGCGAACGTGGTGGAGACGGCGGTCGCTCTCGACTCGCTCGCCGTCTTCGTCCACGCTTCCAACCCGGTCCAGAGCCTCGGCATGGACCAGGTCAAGCAGATCTTTCAGGGGAAGATCACGGACTGGAAGGAGGTCGGCGGACCTGCGGGGCCGATCGTGCTGTACGGCCGTGAGAGCTCGTCGGGGACGTACGATTACTTCCGCGAGCACGTGCTGGCGAAGGAGGATTTCTCGCCGCGTGTGCAGACGCTTCAGGGGACGGCGGCGATCATCAACGCCGTCTCGCGCGACCCGAAGGGGATCGGCTACGGCGGGATCGCCTACGCGAAGGAGGTTCGCGCGATCAGCATCAGCCAGGCCGGCAAGCCCGCGGTCGTTCCGTCGGAAGCGACGGTCGCGGACGGCACGTATCCTCTGGCCCGCAATCTCTATTTCTACCACCTCGAAGGAGCGCCCGAGCGCGTGACGAAATTCGTGGCGTTCGCGCTCTCGGCCGAGGGGCAGAAGCTCGTCTCGGACGTGGGCTACTTCCCGCTTCCGGCCGCGGCGCCCGCGACGTCCGAAGGAACTTCGACCGCGAATGCAACCCCATAACCTCGAGTTGAGCGCGCGCCAGACGCGCCGCCTTCGGTACGACGCCGCGATGACCGCGATCTTCACGATCGCGGGCATCGCGGCGATCGCGTTCATCCTGCTCATCTTCGTCTTCACGTTCAAGGAAGCGCTGCCGATCTTCACCGAGCCGGCGGTCCGGGCGGTGGCGAACCTCCGCGCGTTCTTCTTCGATTCGCAGCCGGGCGAGACGCTGGTCGACCGGTGGATCTGGCAACCGACGTCCTCCGTGCCGAAGATGTCGTTCTGGCCGCTCATCCTGGGGACGCTGAAGGCGACCGCGGTCGGGATGCTCCTCGCGTGTCCGCTGGGCGTGGCCGCGGCGCTCTTCTCGTCCGAGTTCGCGCCGCGCCGCCTCCGCGAGATCATCAAGCCGACGATCGAGCTGCTCGCCGGCATCCCGTCCGTGGTCCTCGGATTTTTCGCGCTGATCGTTCTCGCGAGCTGGATGCAGGCGGCGTTCGGCTTCCAGTACCGCCTCAACGCCTGGAGCGCGGGGATGGCCCTCGGGTTCGCGCTCATCCCGATCGTCTTCACGATCTCGGAGGACGGCCTCGCCGCGGTTCCCCGGTCGTATCGCGACGCCTCGCTCGCGCTCGGCTCCTCGCGCCTGCAGACGGCCATTCGCGTCGTCCTGCCGGCAGCCACGCCGGCGATCTTCGCTTCGTTCGTCCTCGCCTTCGGCCGCGCCATCGGCGAGACGATGATCCTCCTGATGGCCGGGGGGAACGCCGCGATCACGTCGCTCGACCTCGGCGATCCGCTGCGGACCCTCTCGGCCACGATCGCGGCGGAGATGGGGGAGGTCGTCTTCGGGAGCCCGCATTATGCGGCGCTCTTCTTCATGGGCACGCTCCTGTTCGTGGTCACGTTCGTGAGCAATTCGACGGGCGACTTCATCATCCGGAGGATGCGCCGCCGGATGCAGGGAGAGCCGTGATGAGCGAAACCGCGATCGCGCTCCCGGGCCCGATCCCGTTCCGCCGCAGTCCCCTGCTCGACCGAGGCTCGGTGGTGCTCCTGGGCCTCAGCGTGGTGCTGATCCTGGCGGTCCTGGTGGTGATTCTGGGGAACGTGATCCTCCACGGCGCGGAGCAGGTCAGCTGGACGTTCCTGACGAGGGCCCCGGAACAGGGGCTGACGGCCGGCGGCATCTACCCGGCGATCGTCGGCACCGTGTTCCTGGTGCTTCTGATGACGGCCGCCGCCGTTCCCCTCGGAGTCGCGACCGCGGTCTACCTCCACGAGTACACCCCCGCGGAGGGGCCGCGGCTGGCATGGGTGCGCTTCCGGACCAGCAGGCACGGCGATCGCGGCAAGCTCTTCGTCCGGTACCTCTCCGCGGTGCTCGCCGTGGTGACGCGCAGCGCCGTCGCGAACCTCGCCGGCGTCCCGTCGATCGTGTTCGGCCTCTTCGGGCTCGGGTTCTTCATTCAGTTCGTCGGACGCGCAATGGACCGTTCCCTCGTCGGCCCCGGCGAGGTGGTGTGGGGGAAGGGATCGCTCCTCTGGGCGGCGCTCACCCTCGCTCTGCTGACCCTGCCCACGGTGATCGTCGCGACGGAGGAAGCTCTCCGGACCGTTCCGTGGGACCAGCGTGAGGCCTCGCTGGCCCTCGGCGCGACGCGGTGGGAGACGATCCGGCGCGTGGTGCTCCCCGCCGCGCTTCCCGGGATCCTGACCGGGGCGATCCTCGGGATCTCGCGCGGCGCGGGGGAGGTCGCGCCGATTCTGTTCACGGGCGCCGCCTACTACCTCGCATTCCTTCCGGGGAACCTCAGCGATCAGTTCATGCACCTCGGCTATCACGTGCTGATCCTGTCGACGCAGTCTCCCGACGTGGAGGCCACCGAGCCGCTCCTCTATGGGACGGTCTTCGTTTTGCTCATCCTCACGTTCCTGCTGAACCTGACCGGAGTTCTGATTCGCGCGCGGACTCGTTCCCGGCTGAGCGATGGAAAATGACTCGATGACGACCGTTAACCTCGCAGCTCCAGCGCGCGCGGCGACCGAACAGGCCGCCGCGGTTCCAACGAAGATCGAGATCCACGATTTCGACTTCCATTACGGCGATACGAAAGTCCTGCACGGAATCACGCTGGACATTCCGGAAAAGCAGGTGACCGCCCTCATCGGACCTTCCGGGTGCGGCAAGTCGACGCTTCTCCGCTCGATCAACCGGATGAACGACACCATTCCCGGCACGCGCGCGTCGCGGCCTGATCGCCCTCGACGGGCATGGACATCTACGCGCCCGGGGATCGACGTCGTCGGTGCTCCGGCGGCGCATCGGAATGGTCTTCCAGAAGTCGAACCCGTTCCCGAAGTCCATCTACGAGAACGTCGCCTACGGGCTGCGCGATCGGAGGGGTGCGGGACCGGAGGCTGCTCGGCGAGGTAGTCGAGCGCTCGCTGCGGCGGGCGGCGCTGTGGGACGAGGTGAAGGACCGGCTCAACGGCAGCGCGCTCGCGCTCTCCGGGCGGCCAGCAGCAGCGCCTCTGCATCGCGCGCGCGCTCGCGGTCGAGCCGGAGGTCCTTCTCATGGACGAGCCGGCCTCGGCGCTCGACCCGATCTCGACGCAGAAGATCGAGGAGCTGATCCGCGAGCTGAAGGACAATTACACCATCGTGATCGTGACGCACAACATGCAGCAGGCGGCGCGCGTCTCCGACCGGACGGCGTTCTTCATGATGGGCCGCGTGGTGGAGTACGACGACACGAACACGATCTTCATGAGACCGTCGCAGAAGATGACCGAGGACTACATCACGGGGCGGTTCGGTTGAGGTGTCTAGGCGTCTAGGCGTCTAGGCGTCGGGGTTGTAGCGGCGCCCCAGCGTGCGCCGTTCCCCGGAGCTGTGACTGGGGTACTGAAGGCAGGGACATGCAGAGACATTTCGATAAAGACATCGAGGAGCTGACGGAGATGCTTCTCCGTCTCGGCGCGACCGTGGAAGATGCGATCGGCCTTCGATCCGCGCGCTGCTCGAGCGCGACAGCGAGCTGGCGGAGCAGGTGATGGCGAGCGACGACGTCATCGACCAGATGGAGCTCGATATCGACGAGGCGACGGTGGAGCTGATCGCCAAGATGCAGCCGACGGCCGTCGACCTCCGCTTCGTGGCGGCGGTCATGAAAGTGACGCCGGATCTGGAGCGGATCGGGGATCTGGCGGTCGACGTCTGCGAGCGGGCGATCGAGCTGAATCGGGAGCCGCTGCTCAAGCCGCTCGTCGACCTTCCGCGGCTCGCGGTGATCGCGCAGGAGATGGTCCGCCAGGCGCTCGACGCGTTCGTGCGCCGCGACCCCGACCTGGCTCGCGCGGTGATCGCGCGCGACGACGAGGCCGACGCGCTCACCGACGCGCTCTTCCGCGAGCTCCTCGGCTACATGATCGAGGATTCGCGCAACGTCTCGCGGGCGATCCGCCTCACATTCATCGGCAAGTACTTCGAGCGGATCGCGGACAGCGCCACGAACATATGCGAGATGGTCGTCTATCTCGTCGAGGGAAAAGTCATCAAGCACGCCGGGAGGGCCGGCGCCTGACCGGGGCTGACGCATGAAGCGCATCGCACTGATCGAGGACGACGCGGACATCGCGTATTCGATCGCGCTCAATCTCGAGCGCGACGGCTACCGGGTCGATCATTTCGCGAACGGCCAGGAGGGTCTGCTCGTCCTCCAGCAGGCGACGTTCGATTTCCTGATCCTCGACCTGAACCTTCCCGATCTCGACGGATTCACCATCTGCCGCGAGCTCCGGCGGGACCGCGCGACGCGGGACCTGCCGATTCTCATGCTCACCGCGCGGACCGGCGAGCGAGACCGCGTGACCGGCCTCGACCTCGGCGCCGACGATTACATGGTCAAGCCGTTCAGCATGCGGGAGCTCACGGCGAGGATCGGCGCCATCCTCAGGCGCAGCGGCTCTCCCTCCGACGAGGCAGGGGTCTATGACGACGGGGAGCTCAGGGTCGAGGAGAAGACGCTCCGCGCGTTCGTGAACGGCACGGAGGTGCGGCTCGCGAAAAAGGAGTTCGAGCTCCTCTGGCTGCTGATCCGGAACCGCCCGGCGGTCGTCTCGCGCGAGCGCATTCTCACCGACGTCTGGCGCATGGCCGACGACGTCGAGAGCCGCACGCTCGACGCCCACATCCGCAACCTCCGAAAGAAGATCGGCAAGCAGAGAATCTCGACGGTCATCGGAACCGGCTACCGGTTCGAGGCGGCCGGATCCGGAGGCGCGAGCGTTGCCGCCCGCTGAGCGCGGATGATCTCGCTTCTCCGGATCCTCTCTCTATCCTCTTCTTCGGTCTGCTCCTCGCCGTCGGAGTCGCCATCTTCTCGGCTCCGAGATCACCCCCGGTCCTCCCACGGCGGAGAATGCCTTTCTCGCCGCGACTCTGGTCCTTGTGCTCTTCGTCGTGCCTGCGCTCGCTGTCTACGGCTGGATCGTGCTTCGCGCGCGGGAGGCGGAGACGCTCGTCGAGGAGGCGCGGGCTTCTCTGTCGAGCGTCGAGATGACCCCGATCGGAACCTACCGCTACCGTGGCATCGTCGGGGAGATCGCCCGGCTGCTCGAGGAGTCGCGTCAGCTCATCCTCGTGCAGCGGCGCGGCCTCGCCGAGCAGGATCTGTTCCGCGCCAGGATCCTCGAAGGGATCGGGGAGGGCGTTCTCGCCATCGATCGCCGGAAGAACATCGTCCTGGCGAACGCGCTCGCTCTCGAGATGTTCGGCGTGCGCGAGCTCGCGGTCGGC
>CAWCBB010000023.1:0-22369 GCA_963793695.1 uncultured Acidobacteriota bacterium
GCGGTCATACCCTGGAATGTTGGAATCGTAGTCGCTCTGGGACGCCCCGAGAGTCACCGCGAACGCTCGCCCTAGGGGGATTGACAGCGCCGCCGAGCGCGTCGCCACCTCGTCACGCCGCTCGGCGAGCCGATCCTGCGACTGAACCGGGATCGGGTAAACGTTCCCGCCGTCCTCTGACGACACCAGCAGGGCCAGTCGCTGACCTACTTGCCACCGGACCGCGATTCCCTGGCGACTCTATCTCCAGGAAGTACGGATTGTCGGCATAGAGGCCATATACGACATCGCGGCTTCCAAACGCCTGAATGTCGATCGGAGCAGTCAACCGGTACTCGGCGAACCACGAGCCCGTGGTCTCCGTGTAGGCGGGAAAGGTCGAACCATTGGCCGGGCTTCCGTCCCGACTTCCCCCGGTGATGTTCAGGAAGAACTTGGGGCGGTCGTAGTAAATGCCGATGAGCAGCGCTTCGCTCTCGTTGTCTCTCGCAAACGGTGCCGTCTCGAACTCGGTAGTCGTGGTCTCCTGGAGCACCGAAACGTCCAGGAATGAGCTCCACCGATACCTGATGCCTGCGCGCGCAGCCGATTCAGTCCGGCCCAGCTCTGAGAATCGGAGTTCGGGGTCATCGACCTGGTCAGGGTCCTCGTACGCGATGTCGCGGGCGTCAACTCCGCCGAAGAGCGCGAGCCGGCGGAAGATCTCGAGCTCGAACTTCGCGCTTCCCCCTGTGCATCGAGAATCGCCTGCGTCTCGCGCTCCGAGCTCACGACGCTCTGGGTGTCCTGCGCGAACGCGGTTGCCTCCAGGGTGAGCCGATTGAAGAATGCGTACGCCGAGACGTCGTAGAGTCCGCCAAAATGCCGACGGTAATCGAGCTCGTTGTACCAGGTATATTCCGGAAGGAGACTGCTGGTCAGCGCTCCCCTTGGCTCCCAACGGCAGGTAGGCTTTCATCCCGCCGAAGACCGTCGCAGTCCAGTCCTCCACCGCCTCGTCCTCGTCCGTTCCGTAGACGTTGTCGTTGTATCCCATTTCACGAACGCCGATCTGCGGCTGAAGCCGTAATCCACCGAGTCGCCACTGCGCGGCGCTCATGGCGGCATCGATGCTCTCTTGAATGGGCACCGTCCGTTCCCTGGGCACCACATTCGTTACGAGCTGCGCGAAGGCCAGCACGGGAAGGACGGCCACTGCGGCAGCCCAGCGGAGAACCGAAGTCGTCATGGTCGAATCCTGGACGAGACTGGCTTCTCAGAATAACCCAACGGGAACCGGGTAAATCAGAAAGGCCGTCTCACGGCGGCCTTTCATCCGGGGTAGATGAAGGCTCATTACGGGCGCGACTGAGAGACCGGCTCCTTGTCGCCGCCCTGGGACTGCTCGACTGCGACGGCTCCGGCGACGAGGCCGAGGCCGAGGAGGACGCCCGCGCCGGCACCCATGCCCGCGACGATTCCCGCACCGGCGATCGTCGCGGCGGCGGGTCCCGCCCGCGGCAGCGGCGCCGACTCCGGCTGCCGTCCCTGCGGCGGCTGCAGCCGCGAGGGTGGCGGCGCAGGCCTGGTTGGCGATCATGCGGCCGTCGGCGGTGATGACCCGCGCGACGCCGTTGCTGAGAAACCCGCACGGCTCGACGTTCTGATCGTCGCGGGTGAGGCCGATCGCCATGTTCTGCGCGAAGGCCTGCTCTTCAGGAGTCCACGAGGGGATCGCGCACGCCGCGTCGGCCTTGACGGCCTTCACTTCGGTGACGCGCTCGGCGCCGTCTTTCCCACGGGCCCAGACCCGATAGGAGAGGCGGTTCGTCCCCTGCGCGACGACCGGCAGGAGCGCCCAGAAGTTCCCGTCGGCGCCGCGGCGCATGTCGACGTAGTACTCACTTCGTGGGCAGGTCGTTTCTTCGGCGCGGAAAAGGACACGGGCGGGGCCGCATCGACCGTGATGTTCGCCGTGACCCGGTACGTCCCCTGCGGTGCGACGCAGTTCGCGCGGCGAAGTCACCGTGACGCTCGGCGGCTGCGCGAAAGCAAGGCCGGGTAAGCTCATCGCAGCAACGCTGATGAGAGCGACGACTTTCCTGAACCGCATAGCGAGCTACTCCTGGGAATTGGACTGGGCAATACGACAATAGTCTTAGCTCACAAATGGTGTCAAATGGAAATGCGATATATAACCCCTGACGGCTGTTCACGTCGCGCCGGGCACACCGGGACGGGAGGCCGGAGGCGTCAAAGTCAGCCGGTGCCTCTCGCCGTGAAGGAAACCGCGCTGCGAGATCGGACGCTCGCGGCGGCTTTTTCGCCTATTCGGAGAGGACCTTCTTCAGGTACTGATCGACGTATGCCGAACCGGCGAGGCGCGGCTTGGCGCGCAACATCAGCTCGCGGGCCTCCTCGCGGTTCCCCGTCTCCCATTTCACGACCGCCGCGTAGAAGAGATGGCGCGCCTCCCGGTCCGCGATCGGCATCACGAGCGGGATCTGCGACTCCGCGGTCTTCCAGTCGCGCGCCAGGGCCGCCGCCTCGAGGAGCGCGAGCCGCAGCTCACGGCTTCCGGGATCCTTCACGATCGCGTCGTAGAAGTGATGCTCCGCGTCGCGATACTTGCCAGATGTGACGAGCGCTGCCCCTCGCGGAGCGCCGTCGTGATCCGCGCGAGCGACTGGGACGCGGCAGCGCCCTGCGGCTCGGCCGGCGCTTCGCTCAGCGTTCCGGGGCTGCTCGCCGTCGGCTCGTCGCGGTGGCGCCGGGGAGGGGCGGGCGGGACGCCCGCGCCACACCTCGCTCGGCCTCTTCGCGGCGCGCGCGGTCCTCCGCTTCCCGCTTCTCCCCGCGAGCGCGTCGTTCACCCGCCCGATCGCGCGCCGTACGTCCGAGCGCTTCCGAACCGCGTCGGGAAGCGCCGGAATCAACTGAGAGGCGCGACTCCAATCGTTGATCTCCGCGAGGCAGACGAAGCGGTCCGCGCTCCACTCCGAATCCGACGGAACGAGCCCCGCCCCGAGGTCCGCCTCGGCCGCGAGCGCTTCCTCGCAGCGGCGGTCGGCGAAGAGGACGCGCGCGCGCAACACCCGCATGGCGCCGAGGGAGGCGTCGAGCTCGAGGGCGCGCGTCGCCCAGCGGAGCGCGTTGCGGCGGTCGCGCTCTTCCCATGCGGCATTCGCGAGAAGCACGGGATACGCCGGGTTGTCGGGATTGCTCTGCGCGAGGAGCTCGAGCCGGCGCTTCCGCTCGCGTGGCTCCAGCGCCGCGAGCTTCTCCTCTTCCGTCTCGACCATGCCCATCAGCGACGGGACCGCGGCGAGGCGACCGTCACCCGCGCGCGACTTCAGAAGCGTCTCGAACTGCGCGCGGGCGGCGGCGTCCACCTTCGCGCTGCTCCACGATGGGTACTGCGCCTCGATGAGGAGGAAGCGGTCGAGCGTCTCCCCCACCGCCTCCGCCTGCCCCAGGCCCGACTGCGCCAGCGCGAGATACGCGAGCGCCTCGGTGAGCATGGCCGGGCGGTCGAGAAAGCCGAAGGCCGCGATGCGGAAGGAGTCCTTCGCGTCGACCCAGTTCTTCGCGGCGAGGGCCTGCCGCCCCGCAAGCATCTGACCTTCGTAGAAGTCCTGACTTGACGCCGGGCGCGGCGCTGCCATCATGATCAGCAACACCGCGACTGCGAATCGGAAAGAGCTCATCGTTTGCCTCATCGATATGACGTGTCGCCCGGAAGCCGGTCCCAACTGGCTCCCATCGCATTTCTCCTGCTGCTGCTCGCCGCCGCGCCGCTGCCGTGGGGAAGCGTGCTTCCCGGCGGCGCGCTCCGCATCGAGCTGCTGAGCTTCGCCGCGCTCGCCGCCGCGGTGCTCGTTGCGCCGCAGCGCCGGCTCGGCCCCGCCTGGCTTCCGCTCCTCTTCGCGGCGCTTCTCGCGCTTCTCGGCGCGTGGCAGCTCGCGCCGCTGCCGGAAGGGATGCTCGCCACGGCATCGCCGGTGAGCGCCCGAATCTACCACGAAACGAATTCCATCCTCGGCCTGTACGACGCGGCGCCGGCGACGCCTCGAATCTCGGTGGCGCCCGCGGAGACGCTGTCGGTCGTGCTGCTGACTCTGGCATACGCAGCTGCGTTCGCCGCCGCGGCACTCTCGTTCACGGCGGCTCGGTACAGGCGGTGGTTCGGGTGGGCGGTGCCGATCGTGGCGGTGATCCACATCGTCCTGGCGATGATCTTCGCGGGTCGGACACCGCGCTCGGCCGCGTGCACGGCGCATTCGTGAACCCGAACAACTTCGCGGGATATCTCGAGATCGCGTTCTTCGTCGGGTTCGCGCTGCTCTGGACGGAGATCGTGACGGGACGCGAGCGGATCCGGCACTCGCCGGACTTCGCGGTGCGGCTCGAGCGGAGGCTGGTGCGGCTGATCCCATCTCTTCTATTGCTGTTCGTTCTCGCCGCTGGTCTCGTTCTAACGCAGTCGCGCGGCGGGATCGCGGCGGCGGCGTTCGTGGCGGTCGTTGGGATCGTGATGTCTCTCATTCATCCGTCGGCGCTGCGGCGGCGCGCGCAGCACGCGCTCGGCGCCGTGTTCGCGGTGATCGGGATCGTCATTTTCATCGCGATCTCACGGGATTCCGGCCGCTGCTACGGTTCCTCGCCGCGGACCCGCGCGATCCGATGGCGGACATGCGGCCGCAGATGTGGTCGCTCTCGGTCGACGCGTGGCGGCAGTTCCCGACGTTCGGCTCGGGGCTCGGGACGTTCCGCGAGGCGTTCCGCCGCGTGCAGCCGCGCGAGCTGCACGGGCTCGTCGAGCAAGCGCACAGCGAGCCGCTGCAGATGCTCGTGACGGGAGGGTGGGTGGGTCTGGTGATCACATCTCTGCTCGTTCTGTCGCTGCTGTTCGTATTGGCGCGGGGGTGGTGGAAGCAGCAGCATCGGGAGGAAGCGGCGATCGCGCTCGCCGGGTTCCTTGCCCTGCTATCGCTGCTGGTCCACGGGCTGGTCGAGTTCAATTTCTCGATTCCCGCGATTCCGGTGACGCTGGCCGTCGTGCTGGGGTGGTCGTTCGCGGCGTCGATGCGGCCTGAACGTTAGGGTCTTCCTTCAGAGCGCCGTAGGCGCGAAATCGTCTAGCCCCGGGCGTCAGCCCGGGGTCTCGCGCAGACGCGCAATCCCGAGCGCCGTAGGCGCGACATCGTCTCCCCTCGCGATTTCGGGGGAACGATGTCGCCGCTACGCGGCTCGGATCTTTCCAACTTGCGACAGACCCCGGGCTTACGCCCCAATGGCCTTAACTTAACGCGACGCGAAGATGTCATCCCGAGCGTAGCGAGGGATCGGCTGGGGC
Source organism: uncultured Acidobacteriota bacterium (assembly GCA_963793695.1). GTDB lineage: Bacteria > Acidobacteriota > Thermoanaerobaculia > Gp7-AA8 > Gp7-AA8 > CAWCBB01. The sequence goes on from CAWCBB010000023.1 coordinate 5,336, forward strand.
GCGGGCGTCTCGCCCGCCGTTGCGGCGGCGTCTCGCCGCCGCCACCGGGCGCCGCGGGACGCGGCGCCAAACGGCGGCCGGGACGGCCGCGCCCCTTGCGCACCGATCCCGGTCATCGGCGGTCGGGCGCAGCCCGCGCCTGCCTACGCTCGGGATGACAAACGTGCGGATCACTTACGCCCGGGGCTGCCCGATGTCGCGCCTACGGCGCTCGTGAGGAAACCTGGAGGTTTACGCGCTCTGCTTCACCGGCGCAACGCCGTCCCGGCTGACGTCGACGAGCACCGATCGCCGGATCAGCGAGATCGACACGACGAGCCGCATCTCGCCCCGCTCGCGCACGACCACGCCCGTGTAGCCCTTGAAGACGCCGTCGGTGAGCTTCACCGGATCGCCCGTCGTGATCTCCTCGTACGGCACCAGCATCGCCCCGCTCGTCTGCAGGTCGCGGATCTGGCGCAGCTCGCCGGCGAGCATCTCCTGATCGACGACCTCGAGCGTCGAGGCGATCACGTTGCTCCGGAGCGCCATCGCGCGCTGCTCCCGGCTGCCGCGAAGGAAGACGTAGCCAGGGAAGAGCGGAATGTACGAGGTGAAGTTCCGCCCGTTCCGCTTCGTCTTCTTCTCCGCCTGCGGGAGATAAAACGGGATGTCGCGTTCGAGGAGGAAGCGCGCGAGGACCTTCTCCTGGCGGCTCGCGACGTGGAGGACCCACCACGGGCAGTCGGCCGGCGGAAGCTCGAAGAAGTCGGCGGGATGGAAGTCGGGTTCCTTTTTCAGCAGGGGCATACGGAATACCAACAGTTATTGTTACTTACAAACGTAGACGATTCTCTCACGGAAGTCAAAAGCCGGGCGCGGGCCCGGGCGCGGGCGCGGAATTCCAGGTCCCACTCAAAACCCGCGGCGAAAAACGTGTAACTCGGCGCCCAGGCTCCGGCATGGCGAGATGGATGTCACTTGTCGGCTTCGGTGGACCGAGGTACCGTCGGGAGCGGTCCAAATCGGAAATGCCGTAGCGGGGAGCCCGGGCATGCTGCTATTCGTCGTCATCCTGGCGATCGTCGCCTTCGTCGTCATCCTCAACCTGCGGAAAAAGGTCGACCGGATCGAGTACGAGCTCGACTACTTCCGCTCCCGCGCGCAGCAGGACATCGCGGGACTGAAGAAGGAGGTTCGCGACCTCTGGCGCGCGACGGGGGCTACCGAAACGCGAGCACGGGAGCCGGAGCCTGAGCCCGCACCAGAACCCGAAGTCACCGCCGCAACTGCACCGCAGCCCGAGCCCGAACCCGGCCTTTCCGTTCCCCCGACGCAACCCGAACCCATGATCCCGCCCGCGCCCGCGCCCGCGCCCGTGCCCGCGCCCGGCCTTTCCATGCCCCCGAGCGAGCCGGAGCCGCCGGCGGAACCCGTTCCAGAGGCCGCATTCTCGGGACCGAAGTTCGACTTCGAATCCATGGTCGGCATCAAGCTCTTCTCCTGGATCGCCGGCATCGCTCTCGTCCTCGCCGCCGTCTTCTTCCTCCGTTACTCGATCGACCACGGCTGGATCACCCCGCCGATCCGAATGGCGATGGGATTCGTCACCGGGGTCGGCCTGCTCGCCTTCTCCTCCTTCCGCTTCGGCCGCGACTACCCCGTCACCGCGAACGCCCTCGACGGCGCGGGCGTCGCGATCCTCTACGCGACGACGTACGCCTCGCACGCGATGTGGGATCTGATCCCCTTCACCGCAGCCTTCGTGATGATGGCGATCGTCACCGTCGTCGCCGTCCTCCTCTCCATCCGGCGCGACTCCGTCTTCATCGCGCTTCTCGGCATGCTCGGCGGATTCGCGACCCCGGCGGTGCTCTCGTCCGGCGAGAACCGCCCGGTCGCGCTCTTCTCCTACCTGCTGATCCTCAACGCCGGCCTCGCCTGGACCGCCTATCGCCGCCGCTGGCCCGTCCTTCTCGGCGCGAGCGTAGCGTTCACGCTGATCTATCAGCTCCTCTGGACGGGGCGATTCCTGGACAGCGCGCAGCTTCCACTCGCCGGAGCGATCTTCCTCGCCTTCCCCGTGCTCTTCACCGTCCTCCATCTCGTGAAGCGGCGCGACGAGGAGCCGTCGCCGCTGTTCCGCAAGACCGTCGCGTTCGCGGGCATCGTCCCGCTCGCGTTCGCGGTCTACACCGCCGCCGTTCCGGCGATCGGCGCGCGTTTCCACGTCCTTTTCGCGTTCCTCCTCCTCGCGGCCGCGGGATTCGCGTTCGTCACGGTGCGCGTCGCGCGCGACGAGATGACGGGCGGCCTTCCGGCCGTCGCGACGCTCGTCGTCTTCGCGGTCTGGCTCGCGCGCGGCTGGACGCCCGCCGCCTGGCCTGCGATCCTCGGCTGGCTCGCGCTCTTCGTTCTGCTCTTCGCATTCGGTCCCCTGCTCCTGCGACGCCTCGGCGAGAGCGAAATGATCGAGAAGAGCACGCTCGTCGCGGGCGCGCTGCTCTTCGCGATCTCCGCGATCATCCTCCGCGAGCCGGCGACCGAATCGCCGGCGCTGCTCTTCCTCACCGGCGCTGCTCTCCTCTGCGCCGTCGCCCTCTCGTCGTTCCTCACGGGGCGGCAGGGGGACTACATCACCGGCGCCGTCGCGATGCTCGTCGCCCAGGCGTTCTGGAGCGGACGCCACCTAGGGCCGGAGACGCTGCGCGCCGCCGTGCTCCTCTACGGGGGCTTCGGGCTCCTCATGCTCGCGATCGCCGCGATCGGCCGCGCCGTGAAAAAGAGCGCCGCGGCGCCCTCGTCCCCCTGGCTCCTCTTCGGCACGCTCCTCGTCTCGTTCTTCCTCCTCGCTCCGCCGGTGCAGGAGCACGCGTTCGCGGGGATCGCCGCGCTCGCGCTGTTCCTCTTCACGGCGTTCGCGGCCGAAGCGATCCGGAAGGGGAACGCGATCCTCTTCGCGCTCGGCGCCGCAGGGACGTTCGTCCTCCTCCTCGCCTGGACGATCGCGACGGGATGCCCCGGCTCCCCCGCTCCCCTTCTCGGCATCGTGATCCTGATGGCTCTCGGTGCGCTCGCTGCCGCGGCGGTCGGAAAGAAGCGTCACCGCGACTCGTGGCGGGACATCGACTTCGGCGACTCCTCGTATCTCGCGCTCGCCGTCTATGCGTTCCTCTTTCTCGCTGCGAATGACGCTCGCATTGCGGCGTCCGCCGGGCTGCTCCTGGCCGGCCTCGGGATCGCCGTCTTCGCCTGCGCGCTGGCCGCGCTCCATCTGCGCCGCTCCTCGCTCCATCTCCTCTCGATCCTCGGCAGCTTCGCGGTCCTCGTCGGGTGGGAGATCGCGCGGCAGGAGACGGAGTCGATGGCGGCGCCGGCGTGGATGTCCGTCGTGGTCACGGTCTTCGCGATCGGCTGGATCGCGGCCGCGCGGCGCACGCTCTCGCGCGAGAGCGGCATCTCGTCGATCGGCGAGCCGCCGATCTCGCGCTGGACGGCGACCGCGATCGCCGCGATCGTCCTCCTCCAGGGGATCACGGTCGGCGGCGCGACGACGGCGCATCCGATCCCGGACGAAGCGACGGCGGCGATCCTCGTCGTCGCGCCGTTCGCGTTCGCGGCGATCGCTCTCCTCGCGGGGTGGCACGCGGCGGCGCTGCTCGCCGTGGTCACGACGGCGATCTCCGTGGTCGGGTTCCGCGGGGCGCACGACGAGGAGATGATGTCCGCGCTCACGTTCGCCGTCGCGGCGGCGCACTACGCGATCTTCACGATCTACCCCTTCGTCGCGGGGAGGCGCGCGGGGCGCGACAGCGGACCGTCCCTCGTCGCGATCGCGGCGACCGTCCCGTTCTTCTTCATCGCGCGCGACGCGATGAACGACTGGGGGCTCGGCGGCGTCATCGGCCTCCTTCCCGTCGCCCTTGCGCTCGTACTCCTCGGGCTCCTGCGGCGGACGATCGCGCTCGAGCGGGAGTCGGGCGAGGAAGCGCGCGGGAGGCGCGCGCTCGTCGCCGGCGCCGCGCTCGCGTTCATCACCGCTGCGATCCCGCTGCAGCTCGAGAAGGAGTGGATCACGATCGGCTGGGCCCTCGAGGCGGCGGCGCTCGCCTGGCTCTTCGGGCGGATCCGCCACCGCGGCCTCCTCGCGTGGTCGGTGGGATTGTTCGCCGTCGTCTTCGTGCGGCTCGTGCTCAACCCGGCGGTGCTCTCGTATCACCCCCGCGCCGCGACGGCGATCTTGAACTGGTACTTCTACACGTACGCGGTCGCCGCGGCGGCGTTCTACGCGGGCGCGCGGCTGCTGCGCGGGACGCTCGACGAGGCGCGGGTCGAACGGAAGCTGCCGAAAGCGCTCGCCTCCGGAGGAACGATCCTCCTCTTCCTGCTCCTCAACATCGAGATCGCCGACTTCTACTCGAAGGGGCCGGCGCTGACGTTCGACTTCTTCCGCGCGTCGCTGGCGCAGGAGCTGACGTACACGCTCGGGTGGGCGCTCTTCGCGATCGCGATGCTCGTTGCCGGGATCGTGGGCGCGTCGCGCAGCGCGCGCATCGCCGCGATCTCGCTCCTCTCGATCACGGTCTTCAAGGCGTTTCTCTACGACCTCGGGCGGCTCGGCGGGCTCTATCGCGTCGGATCGTTCGTCGGCCTGGCGATCTCTCTCGCGGTCGTCGCCGTGCTTCTTCAGAAGTTTGCGTTGCGGAGCGGGGACGTGGGACCGCACAGAGTGCGGCCGTTCCACCGGCATCGGGAGGAGCGGAGTGATGAAGCTCTTTCTGGCGCTGTTCCTCGCCTCGACGCCTCTGTACGGGTCCGCCTTCGAGCGCCCCATCCTCCCCCGCGCGGCCGGGCCGAACGTGCTCCCCATCGACGCTCTCGCGGTCGTCGGAAGCAGGCCCGGATTCGCCGACCTCCGGATCACCGATGCGAACGGAGCCGAGGTGCCGTATCTGCTCGTGCCCCCGGAGACGAGCGAGCGGCGGTGGCGCAGCGGCTCGGTGCGAAGGTTGCCGGCGACGAAGGAGCGGAGCGGCATCGAGCTCGAGCTGCCGCGCGCGATCGAGGCCGACGCGGTGCGCATCGGCGGGATCGCCGCCCCGTTCCTCAAGCGCGTGACGATCGAGGGGAGCGGCGATCGCGCGCGGTGGACCGTCCTGGCTCCGGAGACGACGATCTTCGACCTGCCCGACGAGCGGCTCGCGCGCGAGGTCGTCGAGTTCGCGCCGACGCCGCTGCGCTTCGTGCGGATCGTGTTCGACGACCGCGCGAGCGCGCGGGCGATTCCGAAGGGTCCGGTCGAGGTGCGCGAGGCGGGCGTCGCTCCGATGCGCGCACCGTCGACTGCGCTCGAGTTCTCGAAGCCGGCGAAGCGCGCGGAGAAGACGCTGATCCGGGTGCGGCTGCCGGAGCGCGGCTTCCCGCTGACGGCGATCGTGCCGCGGGTCGAGCGCGGCCCGGTCTTCCGCGAGGCGAAGGTGACGGAGATGCGGATGTCCGGCGGCGGCCTCCAGCCGGTGACGCTCGGAACGGCGACGCTGCGGCGCGCCGAGATCGGCGGCGACGTCGCGAGCGACCTGCGGATCCCGATCACCCCGCCGGAGACGGCGGAGCTGGAGCTGACGATCGACGACGGATCGAACCCCCCTCTCGCGCTCGCGGCGATCGAGGGAGAGATCGCGCCGCAGCCGGCGATCTTCTTCCAGAGTCCTGATGGTTCCCCTGACGGCGCGGTGGGGCGACGCCTCTCTGGGCGCGCCCCGGTACGACATCGAGGCGCTCCGCCCGCGGCTCGCGCAGCTCCGGCCCGCGCGGGCATCGTGGGGCGCGCCGCGCGGAGCGGCGTCTCGTCCTCGCAGCGAGACGGTCGATCTCTCGATTCCGGCGGGTGCGAAGGTGGACGCCGATGCGTTCCCGCTAATCGGGCGCGACCAGCGGGAACGCATCGGCGTCCACCTTCGCACCCGCCGGAATCGAGAGATCGACCGTCTCGCTGCGAGGACGAGACGCCGCTCCGCGCGGCGCGCCCCACGATGCCCGCGCGGGCCGGGAGCTGCGCGAGCCGCGGGCGGAGCGCCTCAATGTCGTACCGGGGCGCGCCCCGAGAGGCGTCGCCCGCCCGCGCCGTAGGGGGGAGACCATCAGGAACTCTGGAAGAAGATTCGCCGGCTGCGGCGCGATCTCTCCCTCGATCGCCGCGAGCGCGAGAGGGGGGTTCGATCTGTCGTCGATCGTCAGCTCCAGCTCCGCCGTCTCCGGCGGGGTGATCGGGATCCGCAGGTCGCTGGCGACGTCGCCGCCGTCTCGGCGCGCCGCAGCGTCGCGGTTCCGAGCGTCGACCGGCTGGAGGCCGCCGCCGGACATCCGCATCTCCGTCACCTTCGCCTCGCGGAAGACCGGGCCGCGCTCGACCCGCGGCACGATCGCCGTCAGCGGGAAGCCGCGCTCCGGCAGCCGCACCGGATCAGCGTCTCTCCGCGCGCTTCGCCGGCTTCGAGAACTCCAGCGCAGTCGACGGTGCGCGCATCGGAGCGATGCCCGCCTCGCGCACCTCGACCGGACCCTTCGGAATCGCCCGCGCGCTCGCGCGGTCGTCGTACACGATCCGCACGAAGCGCAGCAGCATCAGCATGAACTCGACGACGTCGTGCGCGAGCCGGTCGTCGGGCAGGTCGAAGATCGTTGTACCCGGAGCCAGGACGGTCCACCGCGCGCGATCGCTGCTCTCCTCGATCGTCACGCGCTTGAGGAACGGGGCGGCGATCCCGCTGATGCGCACCGTGTTCGGCCTCGATCGCGCTGCGGCAGCTCGAGCTCGATGCCTTGCTCCGCTCCTTCGTCGCCGGCAACTTTTGCACCGAGCCGCTGTCCCAACGCCTGCTCGCTCGTCTCCCGGGGCACGAGCAGATACGGCACCTCGGCTCCGTTCGCATCGGTGATCCGGAGGTCGGCGAATCCGGGCCTGCTTCCGACGACCGCGAGAGCGTTGATGGGGAGCACGTTCGGCCCGGCCGCGCGGGGGAGGATGGGGCGCTCGAAGGCGGACCCGTACAGAGGTGTCGAGGCGAGGAACAGCGCCAGAAAGAGCTTCATCACTCCGCTCCTCCCGATGCCGGTGGAACGGCCGCACTCTGTGCGGTCCCACGTCCCCCGCCGCAACGCAAACTTCTGAAGCAGCACGGCGACAACGGCGAGGGAGATCGCCAGGCCGACGAACGAGCCGACGCGATAGAGCCCGCCGAGCCGCCCGAGGTCGAAGAGGAAGGCCTTCAGGACCGTCACGACGAGGAGCGAGATCGCGGCCATGCGCGCGCTGCGCGACGCGCCCACGATCCCGGCGACGAGCAGCCCGATCGCGAAGAGCGCCCAGCGAGCGTGTAGGTCAGATCCTGCGCGAGCGACGCGCCGAGAAGAAGTTGAACGTCAGCGGCGGCCCCGCCGAGAAGAAGTCGGCGATCTCGATGTTGAGGAGCAGGAAGAGGAGGACGTCGCCCGAGGCGAGCAGCTGTCGGCAGCGCCGTCGACCCGGCGCGGTCGTCGAGCGTCCCGCGCAGCACCGCGCGGCCGCGAAGATCGCCGCCGCGGCGACCAGGTAGGTGTAGAGGTACCAGTTCAGGATCGGCGTCGCGCTGCGCGGGTGGTACCTGAGGACCGCCGGGTTCAGCACGAGACGCACGAAGACGACGGCGAGCAGAGCCCGCCGACGGACAGCAGGAGGCCGCGGTGCCGGATGCGCGTGTACAGCCACGCGAGCGCCGCCGCCTCGAGCGCCAAGCCGATCGTGATCCACTCCTTCTCGAGCTGCATCGGGATCGCCAGCGGTGATGAAGGCGAGCGCGGCGCCGGCGACCAGCGCGAGCCTCCCGCGCGCTTCCTCGCCCGACTCCGCTCGAGCGCGATCGTCCGCCGCAGGAGCCCGAGGAGCACGAGCGCAAGGGCGACGGGAAGGAGGCCGATGACGCCGCCGAGCCCAGTCGTTCATCGCGTCGCGCGCGATGAAGAAGAACGGGACGGTCGCTCGCATCGCGACGAGGGACGGTCCGCTGTCGCCCCCGCGCGCCTCCCCGCGACGAAGGGGTAGATCGTGAAGATCGCGTAGTGCGCCGCCGCGACGGCAACGTGAGCGCGGACATCATCTCCTCGTCGTGCGCCCCGCGGAACCCGACCACGGAGATCGCCGTCGTGACCACGGCGAGCAGACCGCCGCGTGCCACCCCGCGAGGAGAGCGATCGCCGCGAACGCGAACGGCGCGACGACGAGGATCGCCGCCGTCGCTTCGTCCGGGATCGGATGCGCCGTCGTCGCGCCGCCGACGTGATCCCGGGAGGAGGACGATCGCGGCGATCGCGGTCGCCGTCCAGCGCGAGATCGGCGGCTCGCCGATCGACGAGATGCCGCTCTCGCGCGAGAGCGTGCGCCGCGCGGCCGCGATCCAGCCGATCGCGAGACCATGACCACGACGGATCCACGCCGGCGCCGCCATCGACTCCGTCTCCTGCCGCGCGACCTCCCACCCGACGAGGACCGGAAGCTGCCGAGGATCGAGAGGAGATGGAGCGAGGAGCGGCGCAGATGGAGCGCGGCCAGCGCGCAGGCGAAGACGGCGATCCCGAGGCCGGCAGGAGCAGCCCGGCGGACGCCGCAATGCGAGCGTCATTCGCAGCGAGAAAGAGGAACGCATAGACGGCGAGCGCAGATACGAGGAGTCGCCGAAGTCGATGTCCCGCCACGTCGGGTTGACGCTTCTTTCCGACCGCCGCGGCAGCGAGCGCACCGAGAGCCATCAGGATCACGATGCCGAGAAGGGAGCGGGGGAGCCGGGGCATCCCGTCGCGATCGTCCAGGCGAGGAGGAGGACGAACGTCCCTGGCGCCGAGCGCAAGAGGATCGCGTTCCCCTTCGATCGCTTCGGCCGCGAACGCCGTGAAGAGGAACAGCGCGAGCGCGGCGATCCCCGCGAACGCGTGCTCCTGCACCGGCGGAGCGAGGAGGAAGAACGAGACGAGGAGCGTGTCGAAGAGGAGCCAGGGGTACGAGGGCGCCGCGGCGCTCTTTTTCACGGCGCGGCCGATCGCGGCGATCCGAGCATGAGGAGCCCGAAGCCCCCGTAGAGGAGCACGGCGGCGCGCAGCGTCTCCGGCCTGTGGGTCCGCTCCAGAACGCCTGGGCGACGAGCATCGCGACGGCGCCGGTGATGTAGTCCCCCTGCCGCCCCGTGAGGAACGACGAGAGGGCGACGGCGCAGAGGAGAGCAGCGCCGGTGAGGAAGAACAGCGCCGGCGATTCGGTCGCCGGCTCGCGGAGGATGATCGCGGAGATCGCGAAGAGCAGCGCGCCCGCGACGAGCGTGCTCTTCTCGATCATTTCGCTTCGCCGAGGCGTCGCAGGAGCAGGGGACCAATGCGAAGAGCAGAACGAAGAGCGCGAGCCAGCCGAGGATCGCAGGCCAGGCGGCGGGCGTCCAGCCGCGCGCGAGCCAGACCGCGAAGACAACGAGCGCCCCGACGGCCGGAGGCCGCCCGTCATCCGTCGCGCGCGACGCGCACCGTGACGAACGCGAATCCCGCGGCCGCGAGGAGGAGGAAACGCGAAAAGGACGTGGAAACGCGCGCCGATCGCCGGAACGGCGGCGGTGTAGACCGCGAACGCGAGCGGGACGATGCCCGCAACGCGACGGTCTTGCGGAACAGCGGCGACGGCTCCTCGTCGCGCCGCTTCACGAGATGGAGGACGGTGAAGAGCACGGGGAAGGGAGGAAGATCGCTTCGGCGAGTGGAAGGTGCTGTCCAGGAATCGCCCCGTCCCAGAGGAGCTGATAGATCAGCGTGAACGCTACGTTCGCGCCGAAGACGGGCCACGGCGGCGATAGGCGGTCCAGGCGAGGCCGGCGTTGAGGATCAGCAGGTAGGAGAAGAGCGCGACCGGGCGGTTCTCGCCGGACGAGAGCACCGCCGGGGTCGCGAATCCGCCGAGCATGCCGAGAAGCGCGATGAAGACGGAGACGCGCCGGATGGAGAGGAGGACGGCGACGACGGTGACGATCGCCATCGTCACGAAGGCTGCGGTGAAGGGGATCAGATCCCACATGGTGCAAGGCGTACGTCGTCGCGTAGAGGATCGCGACGCCCGCGCCGTCGAGGGCGTTCGCGGTGACGGGGTAGTCCGCGGCCGAAGCGGAAGGAGGAGAAGGCGAGCAGGCCGACCCCGGTGACGAATCCCATCGCCATTCGGATCGGCGGGCTATCCAGCCGTGGTCGATCGAGTAACGGAGGAAGAAGACGGCGGCGAGGACGAGAGCGATGCCGGCGATCCAGGAGAAGAGCTTCATGCCGACCATGGATTGAAGTCGAACTTCGGTCCCGAGAATGCGGCCTCTGGAACGGGTTCCACCGGCGGCTCCGGCTCGCTCGGGGAGGAAAGGCCGGGCGCGGGCACGGGCGCGGGCGCGGCCCCGGGCGGGATCATGGTTCGGGTTGCGTCGGGGGAAGAAAGGCCGGGTTCGGGCTCGGGCTGCGGTGCAGCTGCGGCGGTGACTTCGGGTCTGGTGCGGGCTCAGGCTCCGGCTCCCGTGCTCGCGTTTCGGTAGCCCCCGTCGCGCGCCAGAGGTCACAAACCTTCCTTCTTCAGTCCCGCGATCTGCTGCTGCGCGCGGGAGCCATGATCGAGCTGTCTACTCGGTCCGGTCAACCAAATTCCGCAGGTTGAGGATGACGACGAGAAGGCGACGATCGCCAGGATAAACCTAACGAGAATAGCAGCATGGACCCCGCTACGGCATTTCCCAATTTGGACCGCTCCCGACGGTACCTCGGTCCACCGAAGCCGACAAGTGACATCCACTCTGGCCCATGCCGGAGCCTGGGCGCCGAGTTACACGTTTTTCGCCGCGGGTTTTAGTGGGACCTGGAATCCCGCGCCCGCGCCCAGGCTCGTGGGAAATAGTCTACGTTTGTAAGTAACAATAACTGTTGGTATTCCGTATGCCCAAAATATAAAAAGGAACCCGACTTTCCCATCCCCGCCGACTTCTTCGAGCTTCCGCCGGCCGACTGCCCGTGGTGGGTCCTCCACGTCGCGCACCGCCAGGAGAAGGTCCTCTCGCGCTTCTCCTCGAACGCGACATCCCGTTTTATCTCCCGCAGGCGGAGAAGAAGACGAACGGAAACAGGGCGGAACTTCACCTCGTACATTGCTTCTTCCTGGCTGCGTCTTCCTTCGCGGCAGCCAGGAGCAGCGCGCGATGGCGCTCCGGAGCAACGTGATCGCCTCGACGCTCGAGGTCGTCGATCAGGAGATGCTCGCCGGCGAGCTGCGCCAGATCCGCGACCTGCAGACGAGCGGGGCGATGCTGGGGCAGTACGAGGAGATCACGACGGGCGATCCGGTGAAGCTCACCGACGGCGTCTTCAAGGGCTACGCGGGCGTGGTGGGGGGGGGGCAGGACGAGATGCGGCTCGTCGTGTCGATCTCGCTGATCCGGCGATCGGTGCTCGTCGACGTCAGCCGGGACGGCGTTGCGCCGTGAAGCGGAGCGCGTAAACCTCCAGGTTTCCTCACGAGCGCCGTAGGCGCGACATCGGGCAGCCCCGGGCGTAAGTGATCCGCACGTTTGTCATCCCGAGAGCGTAGGCAGGCGCGGGCTGGGCCCGACCGCCGATGACCGGGATCGGTGCGCAAGGGGCGCGCGGCCGTCCCGGCCGCCGTTGGCGCCGCGTCCCGCGGCGCCCGGTGGCGGCGGCGAGACGCCGCCGCAACGGCGGGCGGGACGCCCGCGCCCCAGCCGATCCCTCGCTACGCTCGGGATGACATCTTCGCGTCGCGTTAAGTTAAGGCCATTGGGGCGTAAGCCCGGGGTCTGTCGCAAGTTGGAAAGATCCGAGCCGCGTAGCGGCGACATCGTTCCCCCGAAATCGCGAGGGGAGACGATGTCGCGCCTACGGCGCTCGGGATTGCGCGTCTGCGCGAGACCCCGGGCTGACGCCCGGGGCTAGACGATTTCGCGCCTACGGCGGCTCTGAAGGAAGACCCTAACGTTCAGGCCGCATCGACGCCGCGAACGACCACCCCAGCACGACGGCCAGCGTCACCGGAATCGCGGGAATCGAGAAATTGAACTCGACCAGCCCGTGGACCAGCAGAGTTGCAGGGGCAAGGAACCCGGCGAGCGCGATCGCCGCTTCCTCCCAATGCTGCTGCTTCCACCGCCCCACGCCAATACGAACAGCAGCGACAGAACGAGCAGAGATGTGATCACCAGACCCACCCACCCTCCCCGTCACAGCATCTGCAGCGGCTGGCTGCGCGCTTGCTCGACGAGCCCGTGCAGCTCGCGCCGCTGCGCGCGGCGGTACGCCTCCGCGGAACGTCCCGAGCCCCCCCCGAGAGGGAACTGCCGCCACGCGTCGACCGAGAGCGAGGCACGTCTCGGGCCGCGTGTCCGCATCGGATCACGCAGGTACGGCGGAGGAACCGTGAGCAGCGGCCGGGATCCCCGTCGAGGATCGCGAGGAAAATGACGATCCCGATCACCGCGAACACGGCGCCGAGCGCGGGTTGCGCGCGCCGCCGGCCGCGCCGACGGATGAATGAGAGACATCACGATACCCCAACGACCGCCACGAACGCCGCCGCCGCGATCCCGCCGCGCGACTGCGTTAGAACGAGACCAGCAGCAAGAACGAACAGCAATAGAAGAGATGGGATCAGCCGAACCGGCCTCCACTCGAGCCGCACCGCGAAGTCGGCGATATCCGCTCGCGTGCCGTCACGATCTCCGCCAGAGCAGCGCGAACCCGACGAAGAACGCGATCTCGAGATATCCCGCGAAGTTGTTCGGGTTCACGAATGCGCCGTGCACGCGGCCGAGCGCATGTGCGACCCGCCGAAGATCATCGCCAGGACGATGTGGATCACCGCCACGATCCGGCAGCGCCCAGCCGGGGCCGCCTGTACCGAGCCGCCGTGGACGAAAGTGCCGCGGCGGCGAACGCAGCTGCGTATGCCAGAGTCAGCAGCACGACCGACAGCGTCTCCGCGGGCGCCACCGAGATTCGAGGCGCGCGGCGCCGCGGCGTACAGGCCGAGGATGGAATTCGTTTCGTGTAGATTCGGGCGCTCACCGGCGATGCCGTGGCGAGCATCCCTTCCGGCAGCGGCGCGGCTGCACGCGCGGGAAGCGCGAGAAGCGCCGCGAAGAGGAGCGGAAGCCAGGCGGGGCCGAGCCGGCGCTGCGGCGCAAGAGCACCTGGCGGCGAGCGCGGGAAGCTCAGCAGCTCGATGCGGAGCGCGCCGCCGGGAAGCACGCTCCCCACGGCAGCGGCGCGGCGGCGAGCAGCAGCAGGAGAAATGCGATGGGAGCCAGTTGGGACCGGCTTCCGGGCGACACGTCATATCGATAAGGCAAACGATGAGCTCTTTCCGATTCGCAGTCGCGGTGTTGCTGATCGTGATGGCAGCGCCGCACCCGGCGTCAGTCAGGACTTCTACGAAGGTCAGATGCTTCCGGGGCGGCAGGCCCTCGCCGCGAAGAACTGGGTCGACGCGAAGGACTCCTTCCGCATCGCGGCCTTCGGCTTTCTCGACCGCCCGGCCATGCTCACCGAGGCGCTCGCGATCTCGCGCTGGCGCAGTCGGCCTGGGCCGGCGGAAAGGTGGCGGAGACGCTCGACCGCTTCCTCCTCATCGAGGCGCAGTACCCATCGTGGAGCAGCGCGAGGGGGGAAGCCGCCGCCCGCGCACAGTTCGAGACGCTTCTGAAGTCGCGCGCGGGTGACGGTGCGCCTCGCCGCGGTCCCGTCGCTGATGGGCATGGTCGAGACGGAAGAGGAGAAGCTCGCGGCGCTGGAGCCACGCGAGCGGAAGCGCCGGCTCGAGCTCCTCGCGCAGAGCAATCCCACAACCCGGCGTATCCCGTGCTTTCGCGAATGCCGCATGGGAAGAGCGCGACCGCCGCAACGCGCTCCGCTGGGCGACGCGCGCCCTCGAGCTCGACGCCTCCCTCGGCGCCATGCGGGTGTTGCGCGCGCGCCTCTTCGCCGACCGCCGCTGCGAGGAAGCGCTCGCGGCCGAGGCGGACCTCGGGGCGGGGCTCGTTCCGTGGGATTCGGAGTGGAGCGCGGGACCGTCGTCTGCCTCGCGGAGATCAACGATTGGAGTCGCGCCTCTCAGTTGATTCCGGCGCTTCCCGACGCGGTTCGGAAGCGCTCGGACCTACGCGCGCGATCGGGCGGGTGAACGACGCGCTCGCGGGGAGAAGCGGGAAGCGGAGGACCGCGCGCGCCGCGAAGAGGCCGAGCGAGGTGTGGCGCGGGCGTCCCGCCCGCCCCTCCCCGGCGCCAACCGCGACGAGCCGACGGCGAGCGAGCCCCGGACGCTGAGCGAAGCGCCCGCCGAGCCGCAGGGCGCTACCGCGTCCCAGTCGCTCGCGCGGATCACGACGGCGCTCCGCGAGGGGCCGCAGCTCGTCCACATCTGGCAAGTATCGCGACGCGGAGCAACGTCTACGACGCGATCGTGAAGGATCCCGGAAGCCGTGAGCTGCGGCTCGCGCTCCTCGAAGGCGGCGGCCCTGGCGCGCGACTTGAAGCCCGCGGAGTCGCAGGTCCCGCTCGTGACGCCGATTCGCGGACCGGGAGGCGCGCCATCTCTTCTTCGCGGCGGTCGTGAAATGGGAGACGGGGAACCGCGAGGTGGCCGGAGCTGATGTTGCGCGCCAAGCCGCGCCTCGCCGGTTCGGCATACGTCGATAGTACCTGAAGAAGGTCCTCTCCGAATAGGCGAAAAAGCCGCCGCGAGCGTCCGATCTCGCAGCGCGGTTTCCTTCAGGCGAGAGGCACCGGCTGATCCGACGCCTCCGGCCTCCCCGTCCCGGTGTGCCCGGCGCAACGTGAACAGCCGTCAGGGGTTAGAGACCTCCATTTCCCATTTGACACCATTTGTGAGCTAAGACTATTGTCGTATTGCCCGATCTAATTCCCCAGGAGTAGCTGGCTATCTGCGGTCCAGGAAAGTCGTCGCTCTCATCAGCGTTGCTGCGATGAGCTTACCCGGCCTTGCTTTCGCGCAGCCGCCCAACGTCACGGTGACTTCGCGCGCGAGATCAATCGACCGCAGGGGACGTACCGGGTCACGGCGAACATCGACGGGTCAGTGCGGCCGCCCGTGTACCTTTTCCGCGCCGAAGAAACGACCTGCCCACAAGTGAGTACTACGTCGATGCGCCGCGGCGCCGACGGGAACTTCTGGGCGCTCCTGCCGGTCGTCGCGCCAGGGGACAAACCGCCTCTCCTATCGGGTCTGGGCCCGTGGGAAAGACGGCGCCGAGCGCGTCACCGAAGTGAAGGCCGTCAAGGCCGACGCGGGTGCGCCCCTCGTGGACTCCTGAAGAGCAGGCCTTCGCGCAGAACATGGCGATCGGCCTCACCCGCGACGATCAGAACCGAGCCGTGCCGGTTTCCAACGGCGTCGCGCGGGTCATCACCGCCGACGGCCGCATGATCGCCAACCAGGCCTGCGCCGCCACCCTCGCGGCTGCAGCCGCCGAGGGACGGCAGCCGGAGTCGGCGCCGCTGCCGCGGGCGGACCCGCCGCCGCGACGATCGCCGGTGCGGGAATCGTCGCGGGCATGGGTGCCGGCGGGCGTCCTCCCGGCCTCGGCCTCGTCGCCGGAGCGTCGCAGTGAGCAGTCCCAGCGCGGCGACAAGGAGCCGGTCTCTCAGTCGCTCCCGTATGAGCCTTCATCTACCCCGGATTAAAGGCCGCCGTGAGACGGCCTTTCTCATTTACCCGGTTCCCGTTGGGTTCTTCGGGAAGCCAGTCTCGTCCAGGATTCGACCATGACGACTTCGGTTCTCCGCTGGGCTGCCGCGGGCGCCATCCTTCCCGTGCTGGCCTTCGCGCAGCTCGTAACGAACGTGTGCCCAGGGAACGGACGGTGCCCATTCAAGAGAGCATCGATGCTGCCATGAGCGCCGCGCAGTGGCGACTCGGTGATTACGGCTTCAGCCGCAGATCAGCGTTCGTGAAATGGGATACAACGACAACGTCTACGGAACGGACGAGGACGAGGCGGTGGAGGACTGGATGCGACGGTCTTCGGCGGGATGAAAGCCTACCTGCCGTTGGGAGCCAAGGGAGCGCTGACCAGCAGTCTCTTTCAGAATATACCGGTACAACGAGCTTGTTACCGTCGGCATTTTGGCGGAGTCTACAAAGTCTCGGCGTACGCATTCTTCAATCGGCTCACCCTCGAGGCAACCGCGTTCGCGCAGGACACCCAGAGCGTCGTGAGCTCGGAGCGCGAGACGCAGGCGATTCTCGATGCACAGGGGGGAAGCGCGAAGTTCGAGCTCGAGATCTTCCGCCGGCTCGCGCTCTTCGGCGGAGTTGACGCCCGCGACATCGCGTACGAGGACCCTACCAGGTCGATGACCCGAACTCCGATTCTCAAGCTGGGCCGGACTGAATCGGCTGCGCGCGCAGGCATCAGGTATCGGTGGAGCTCATCCTGGACGTTTCGGTGCTCCAGGAGACCACGACTACCGAGTTCGAGACGGCACCTTTGCGAGAGAAACGAGAGCGAAGCGCTGCTCATCGGCATTCACTACAACCGCCCCAAGTTCTTCCTGAACATCACCGGGGGAAGTCGGAACGGAAGCCCGGCCAATGGTTCGACCTTCCCCGCCTACACGGAGACCACGGGCTCGTGTCGCTGGGTACCGGTTGAGCCCGATCGACATTCAGGCGTTTGGAAGCCGCGATGTCGTATATGGCCTCTATGCCGACAATCCGTACTTCCTGGAGAGTCGCCAGGGAATCGCGGTCCCGTGGCAAGTAGGTCGGCGACTGGCCCTGAGGTGTCGTCGGAGGACGGCGGGAACGTTTACCCGATGAGTCGCAGGATCGGCTCGCCGAGCGGCGTGACGAGGTGGCGACGCGCTCGGCGGCGCTGTCAATCCCCCTCGGGCGAGCGTTCGCGGTGACTCTGGGGGCGTCCCAGCTCGACTACGATTTCAACATTCCAGGGTATGACCGCTCCGTTCTCCGGTGGATCTCGA
>CAWCBB010000024.1:0-8573 GCA_963793695.1 uncultured Acidobacteriota bacterium
GGTTCCGTCGAACATCCGAGGCTCGAAGGGGCGCGCCGTGTGGTGCGGGCGTCCCGCCCGCCCTGATTCCCGCGCGAACGTCCGATTACGACCGTTCTCTCCCCGGTCAATCCCGTGGGGTCCGTTGGTTCCGGTCTAACGCGCGACGTGAATCGAGAGCTGTCCGGGCCGCACAGCGAGCGGTCGTTCCTCGACTCTCTGCACGTCGCCATGTGACATGGCGCACGAGCGGGACCTGGCAAAGCGCACCGACGCAGGTGCGAACGCTGTGTACCGTTCGGCCTGACGAGAGGAGCCAACCTATGCCGGCCATCCAGTTCGCGACGCTCGAAGACCACGTCCGGAAGCTGCCCGCGGAAGGCGCCGGGCGCGACCGCCGGCTGCACCGGCTCACCGATCTCTATGCCTCCGCCGAAGCCGCTGCGGCGCTGCAGGCGGCGGCCGCTCGCATGAGCGAGGACGCCGGCGTCCTCGCGACCGCGCTCGCCGCGGCCGGCGCGCTCCTCGACAACGGCCTCGGCGATCACTGCCTCCTGACGGACGATGCCGCGGTGCGCGAGCGGTTGCGCGGCGCGGTGACCTCGCCCGAGTTCCTCTCGCTCATCCCCGGCTGGGTCCGCGAGCTGCGCGAGCTCGCCTCGTCCCGGCCGGAAACCGGCGCGTGCACGCTCGCATCGGCCCTCGAGCTCTGGTCGTGGACGATGAACCACTTCCGCGCGGGCGAGGGCGCGCGCGCGGAATCCTCGCCGCGGGCGATCGACGAGCTGGCCGAGACCCTCTGTTCGCTCCTGGCGGCGCGATGCCTGGCGCTGGAGGTTGCGGGAAAGACCTCGCCGGCCGACGCTCAGTTGCAGGCCGATCTCTGTCAGGTCCACGCGGCGCACGCATCCGCGCTGGCCGGCGCCTCGTGCGCCGAGCTCGTGTTCGGGTATCGGCGCCACCTGACCTGGGACGCCGAAGGATGCGCGACCTGTTTCGCCGGCGACGAGCTGGACGATCTCGAAGCCATGATCCCCGGCATCGCGAGCGGCGCCCGCATGAGCGCCGACGTCGTCGAGGCCGACGGGTCGCATCCGGCAAAGAGGGGGCCCTGCGCCCATTTCGCCGGGGTGGAGACGTTCACGCGGCTCCGCTCGCGCCTGGACGGATGCCTCACGGGCTCCGGGATCGCCAGGGAGCGCGCGGCGACGGCGCTCGCTCGTTCCATCGCGGCCACGAAGGAATCCATGACATCGGAAGGAACAGTTTGATGACGCTCGCGCGACTCGAAGCCGGCGATCTCGATTTGATCGTCGGCACGCTCAAGGAGTTCACCGATCGCAACGCGCCGCTCGAATCCCGCATGCAGTGGGACCGGACCGACACGTGTCCGACCGACGTGGTGCGCGCGATGCTCGGCCCCGAGGTGGGGCTGCACTTGCCGTTTCTGCCGGCGGAGTACGGCGGGATGGGCGGCGGCGCCTACGACATCTACCGTCTGTCCTGCGAGTTCGCGCAGATCGACCTCGGCCTCGCGACGTCGATGCTGGCCGTGGCGCTCGGCACGGACCCGATCCGCGTGGGCTGCACCGAGGCGCAGAAGGAGCGCTGGCTGCCTCGCATCGCCACCGAGGGGCTCATCGTCGCCTATGCGGTGACCGAGCCGGAAGCGGGGTCGAACGTCCAGAACGTTCAGACCGTGGCGCGGCCCATCCCCGGCGCGGACGGGAAGGTGACCCACTATTCGCTGACGGGCGTCAAGCAGTTCATCACCAACGGCTCGATCGCGGACCTCTACAGCGTACTGGCCAAGACCCCGGGTGGTCCCTCGTTCTTCATCGTCGAGCGCGGCACGCCCGGTCTCACGCCGGGCAAGCACGAGATCAAGCACGGCATCCGGGCGTCGGACACGGCGCAGGTGCTGTTCGACGACGTCGTCGTTCCGGCCGATCAGCTGATCGGCGAGAAGGAAGGGGAGGGGCTCAAGCAGGCGAACGAGGTCTTCGGCTTCACGCGCCTCATGGTCGCCGCCTTCGGGCTCGGCGCGGGGATAGCGGCGCTGAACAAGGCGGTCGCCTACTCGAAACAGCGCCGGCAGATGGGGACGCTGCTCTGCGAGAAGCAGGGATACACGCACAAGCTGCTCGTGCCGAACAGCGTCCGGCTGGCGGCGGCGCGCGCGTACATCGAGCACGTGGCCGACCTGCTCGACTCGGGCAACACCGACCGGCAGATCGAAGGCGCGATCGCGAAGATCTTCGCGACGGAATCCGGCAACATCGCCGCTGACGACGCGGTCCAGGCGCTCGGCGGGTACGGCTACTGCGTGGAGTACGAAGTGGAGAAGATCCGCCGCGACGCGCGCATTCTCCGCATCTACGAGGGCACGACCGAGATCCTGCAGAACATCGTCGGACTGTACCGGATGCGCGAGAGCGTGAAGAGCAAGGGCCGTTACTACGGTGCGATGGCCGACCAGGTCGAGCCGTTCGCGGACGCGGGCGGCCCCGCCGCGGCGAAGGCGGCGCGGTTCCTGTCGACGGCGCTCGATCTCTTCTTCCGGGAGAAGCTCACGCGTCAGCAGCACGCCCTCATGGAATTCGCGACGGCGATCGTCGAAGTCGAGACGGCCTGCGCGCTCGTGCGCGCCGTGGGACTCTCCGACGACGCGCTCGGCAAGGCGCAGGCGCGGGTCTGGTCGAGCGAGGTCGCTCTCTCCGTGCCGGCCCGCCTCCTCAAGCTCTTCGCGATGGCGAACGTGCTCGAGCCGGCCGCGATGGAGGATCTCCGCAAGGCCGCGGACCTGGACGGCGCGATCGCGCTCCAGTCCGGGCGCATGGCGGACCTCGACTTCATCGCGAAGGAAATCACCGCGTAGGGACGCGGACGAGCGAACGGCGGAAAGCGGCAGCGCCGGCTGCCGCTTTCTCTTTTTGCTCCGGGCGGAAGAGCGAGCCCCGTAAAGCCGCCTGGCGTTTCACCACAGACGTTCGACTCGGGTGCGGCGCCGGCCGGCGAATGAGGCGCGTACCCCCGGTCGCAGCGGCGGTAAGATGGCGGCGATCACAAGGAGGGTCGAATGAGGGATATCAGGTCTCTCGCCAGGTTCCTCGCAGTCGCCGCGGTGCTTCTCGTCTGCGCCGCGACCGCCCATGCTGACATCTACGGCTCGATCAGCGGCGTGGTACGTGACAACGGCGGGAGTCCGCTGCCCGGCGTCACGGTGACCGTCACGGGCGCCGTTCTCCCGAGGGGGCGCGACACGGTGACCGACGCGAACGGATCGTTCGCGTTCCAGAACCTCCCGCCGGGCGCCTACGCGGTCAGTGCGTCGCTCGCCGGGTTGGGGAGCGTCCGCGCGAACGCGTCCGTCTCCGTCGACAAGGACACCGCGGTTGTTCTCGCGCTGAACCCGACCGTGAGCGAGTCGATCACGGTGATGGCCGCCACGCCCACGATCGACATGAAGTCGACCGAAGTCAACTTCAATTTCGACTCACAGGCCATCGGGCGCCTGCCGTTGCCGCGGACGTATCAGGGTCTGTTCCAGCTCGCTCCGGGCATCGCGGCCGGGACCGGGTTTGCGCCCGTCGCAGGCGGCGGGCGGCAGGAGAACCTCTTCCTGCTCGACGGCGCGAGCGTGACCAACCCCTCGTTCGGCTACGTCGGGATCGGCAACACCGACGCGAACGAGCTCGACATCGCCGACTTCAACGTGAAGCGCGCCGGATTCACCGCGGAGTTCGGCCGCGCGAACGGCATGGTCGTCAACGCGGTGACCAAGTCGGGGACCAACGAGCTCCACGGCGCGATCCGTCAGGAGTGGCAGCCGGGAGACTGGGCGGACGCCGCGGAGGATCCCGCCTTCAACGCCAACACCGACCGCTCGCGCACTGCGGCGAACCTCGGAGGCCCGATCTGGCCCGATCGCGTCTTCGGGTACATCTCCGGTCGCTACGAGACGATCGACACCACGAGCCGCACGAACTTCTTCGGTCCCGTCCCCGACGAGAACCAGACGATCGAAGAGACGTTTGCGAAGATCACCGCGACACCCGCGGCCACGCACTTCCTGTCGGTCGGCTATCGCAACATCCCGCTCGACGACCCGAACACCGGCGTCGGGACGTATGACCTGGCGGAAGTCGGGTTCGACTTCGAGAACGAGAACATCGTCGCGACGGCCGACTGGACCTGGAACGCGACGCAGAACACGCTCGTCGAGGCGAAGGTGATGCGGTCCGAGGAGAACAATCACTTTCTGGCGCGCACCGACCTCGGGTTCAAGCCGGCATTCGACATCAACAACCTGCGCCTGATGGGAGCGGTCTCGATTGCGGATCCGGGCGGAAGCGGACGGATGGTGCGCGGCGGCGCGTATTACGTCAGCCAGAGCAACCAGGACTACAAGAACGAAGACAACAAGATCGCCGTCACGCAGTTCTTCGACCTCGGCGAGACGAGCCACCAGGTGAAGGCCGGCTTCGGCTACGGCTACGGCGAGGAGGCCCTCGTCCGCCTCTCCAACGGCTGGGGCACCGTGACCGTCCTCTCGAATCAGATCCGCGCCGACTACTACCCCGACCAGCCGCCGCTGCTCGGTTTCGGCAAGACCTACAGCGCCTACGTCCAGGACGCGATCACGGTCAACGATCGCCTCAACGTGAACGTCGGCGTCCTGGCCAACCGGGACGAGTTCGGCCAGGAGTGGCAGGGCGACAGCCTGACGTTCCTGACGTTCAACTACGACGAGCAGTTGCAGCCTCGCCTTGGCGCCACCTACAACCTTCGCCCCAACGCCGGCGACAAGCTCTACGCGAACTACGGCCGCTACTCCAACATGGAGCAGAAGAGCACCTCGCGCGGGCTGGCGCCGCACACGATCATCCTCTCGAGGGCGACCTTCGACCGGGTCACCGGGGCGCTGATCTCCGACGTTCCCCGCAGCGGCGCCAGCTTCGCCGCGGAGATCCTGCCTGACACCGACCCCACGTACACCGACGAGATCCTGCTCGGATATGCCTCGCCGTTCGCATCGCTCTGGACGCTCGACTCGTTCTTCATGTTCCGCGAGACGAAGAACTTCATCGAGGACTATCCCGACCCGATGCCCGACGGCGCGTACTACGCGAGCAACATTCCCGCGGAACGCCGCTATCACGCGATCACGGTCGATCTCGCCCGCCGGTTCGCCAACCGCTGGACAGCCGACTTCAACTACACGTGGAGCCGGCTGTACGGCAATTACGACTTCGACGTCCCGGGCGGCGGGGGGACGTACAACACCGCCTCGGCGATCGAAGACGGTCCCGGGATCATGGTCACCGACGAGTTCCGATGGGGTCCGCTGCTCCAGAACCGTACGCACGTATTCAAGGCGTTCGCGAGCTACGAGGTGATCCCGAACCTGAACCTCGGCGGGTTCTACCGCTATCAGTCCGGCGCGCCGTGGAACGCCCTCGGTCGCGACGTTCCGTACCAGGGGTTCCGGCGGTACCTGAGCCCGGTCGGGTCGCACCACACGGAGGCGTGGCACAACGTCGACTTCATCGCGTCGTATGGGCTCGTTCTGCGCGGCGACATGCGCCTCTCGTTCGAAGCGCGCGTGCTGAACGTCCTCGACGAGCAGGTGGTGCTCATCGTCGATCGCCGGCAGTACTTCGACCCTGCCGTCTCGACGGCTACGGCTCCCTGGATCGGGCCGCAGGGGACCGCGGAACCGAATCCGGCCTTCGGCACGCCGACTTCGTACGCCGATCCGCGCCGCTACATTGCCTCGATCCGGTTCGATTTCTGAGCGCGACCACGGGGGAGGGCGGGCCCTGCGCCTGCCCTCCCTTCTCGTGTTCGTCGCGGCGTTGGCGGTCAAGGCGGCGGTTCTTTACGCTCTGCACGATCACCCGATGCTGCAGCCGCGGGGGGAGATGGACTCCGCGGTCTACGTCGCGCTCGCGCGGCATTCGGATCCGCGACCTTTCTTCGTATCGCCGCTCTACATCGGGTTCCTGCGCCTCTGCGGCGCGTCGCTTCTCGCGGCGCGCCTCGTCCAGATCCTCCTCGGCAGCCTCGCCGTCGTTCTCATGTTCGACACGGCGCGCCGCTGGTTCGGCCCTCGCGCGGCTGCGGTCACCGCGGCGCTCGCGATCCTCACCGGAGTCATCTCCTTCTACGAGATCACGATTCTCCCGGCGGCGCTCGACCCGTTTCTCGTCGCGCTCATGCTCTGGTGCCTCGCGCGGGGGTTGAAGGGGAGCGACGCCGCCGCGTGGTTCGGCGGCGCCGGGATCGCCCTCGGCCTGCTGGTCCTCAACCGGCCGAACGCGCTGCTGTGGGCTCCGGTGGCCGCGGTCGCGATCGCCCTGGTGGAGAAGCGGCGGACGCGTCTGCCGGCGATCTTCGTCGCCGGCTTCCTCCTCGCCATCGCGCCGGTCACGATCCGCAACTGGGTCGTCGCGCACCGCGTCGTCCCGATCTCCTCCCACGGAGGGTTGAACTTCTACATCGGCAACAACCCGGAAGCGGACGGCACGTACCATCACGTCGCCGGAATCCGCCCGACGATCCTCGGGCAGGCGGAGGACGCGGAGGGGAAGCCGTTCTACGCGATGGCGTGGCGATGGATGCGCGCGAATCCGGGCGACGCCGCGCGGCTGCTGGTGCGCAAGGTCGCGTACACGTTCAACCGGGCGGACCTCGCACTCAACTACAGCTACGCGTACTTCGTGAAGGACGTCGGTTCGCCGCTGCGGTTTCTTTTCGCCGGCCCCTGGCTGCTTTTTCCGCTGGGGCTCGCCGGGATCTGGTGCGCGTCGGCGATGCGCGACCGCGCCCGCTTCTGGGTGTGGGCCTCCTTCGTTCCCGTCTACGCGCTGTCGGTGGCGCTCTTCTTCGTCTCGTCGCGGTACCGGCTGCCGCTCCTCATTCCAATGTGCGTCACGGCGGGCGCGATGTTCGTCCGCGCGCGCCCACGGCACTGGGCCGCGGCGGCCGCGATCGCCGTCGGGGTGCTCTGGAACTTCCAGCTGGACGAGGGGCGCGCGCACCAGCGGACGAACATGATCGTCTGGCTCGTCGAGCAGGGGAGGCTCGAGGAGGCGTCGCGGCTTGCCGACGAGACGCGACTCATCACGCGCGACCCCGCGACGCTCCGCGTCCGGACCGCGGAAGCGTTTCGCACTGTGGCGGTGAACGCCGTGAAGTCGAACGAGCTCGATACCGCGCTCGCCGCGTTCCGCTTCGCGAACCGCCACGATCCGGCGGACGCGAGCAACCTGCTGAACCTCGCCGTCCTCGAGGCGCAGCGCGGCGAGGTCGCCGCGGCGCGCGAGCACGCGCGCGACGCCCTCCGCCTCCGCCCCGGCTATCCCCAGGCCGAGGGGCTGCTCCGCGCGCTCGAGCCGTAACGCGCATCGTGTCATCCTTCGCTACGCTTCTAATGAACCAGCGGCCCCGAACGGCAGGATGTCATCCCTCGTCGCTCTCGGATTCCCGCGTCAGCCGGAATGCGTCCGCGAAGCGGCGCGATCGACGAAAGTCCGATCGACGACGGTCGGGCGCAGCCCGCGCCTGCCGGAGCCTGCCCTGAGGAGCGCGAAGCGCGACGTGATCCGGCTCGGCTCAGTGCGACGCCGCGCCGAACGGCGCTTTCGGGAATCGCTCGCGAAGCGTGTCCATGACCGTCGCGACGTGCTCGGTCGATCCCGTCGCCCGCTCCACGTCGCGGAACGCCCAGGTCTCGCCGCGAACCGCCCTGAGGTTGATCTGGAAGCAGACCTCGCCGGACGTCTGCGCCTGGCACGTGTACCAGATCTTCTCGAGCCCGGGCACGGACATCTCGAAGTTCTCCCGCGGATCGACTCCGTCGACCCACGACAGCGCCTCGCCTTTGAGGACCAGACGCCCGGGACGGTCCTTCTTCAGGAGGCCGCGCACCAGAAGAAGATCGTTGAAGACGATCTCCGGCGGCGCCTCCGGTTTCGCGCTCGCCTTCGACGCGAGGAGCTCCGCGATGATCGAGTCCTGCACGCCCTCCTGCTTGAGGTACAGCAGATCGTTCACCGACAGGGCATACGCGATGCCCGACTGCCGGATCTGACCGGCGATGATCGACTCGGAGATCCCGGCCTTCGAGAGGCGCGCGATCTCGGCGAGACGCGCGTCGTCGGGTTTCGCCGGCTCGAGGGCGGGGGCGGGGCGGGCATCGCCGCGAGCCGCTCGCGGACCGCGGCGATGACCGGCGCGGGCACGCCCGCGGCTTCGAGCGTCGCGATCTCGTCCGCCTTGATCGCGATCGTGTTCAGCGGATCGTGGATGACGGCCAGGAGCCCTTCGGCGGATGCTCCTGCCTTGTGGCTCGTGAGGATCGTGCTCACGGTCAGCTCGTCCGAGGCGGCTGTCATCGCGACGAGGACCAGAGCGAGCGCCGCGAGGGGGCGCGAAATGCCTTGCGATTCATGAGTGCTCCTTTTGTAGTCGAGTTCGCCAGCATCCTATAGCAAGCCGCGGCACGGGGCCTCGAGCGACGATCGACGACGGCGGGCGCCCGCTTGCGTCCCCTTCCGATCGCTCCGAAAAAACCCTTGCATCTGCTTTGG
>CAWCBB010000025.1:0-81110 GCA_963793695.1 uncultured Acidobacteriota bacterium
ACGCAGGCTTACCATCATCCTACCAAAGCGCACCGTTGAGGCCATACAGAAGCGCTCCTGGTAGCCAGGAACCACTTAGGAAGGAGCCCACACCGAGAGAAGCCTCTCTAGGAACATGGGATTGCTAATCAAGCCGCTTCGTTCCAGCCGTTTCTTGGATCCCGGTCCACACGCCTTGGCAACACTCTGCAGTGACCGTCTTCGGCGATTCTCAGGAACCTCGAGATAGATGAAGGTCCGTACGGGAGGTTTTCTCTTGTACTGGCGCACTTTCAAAACGTTGCCAGGGGGATCAACCAGGACTCGACCGTCGTACTGAGTGGTGACTTGAATCACGAGCTCTCCTGGCTTGATCGAGGTCTTCCCCCACCTGAATGAATCGACGCGCCAAGTCTTGTGCGTCCGTATCTTCTTGGCTTCCTTAGCTCCCTGCTCGCAAATAGCGTCCTCCCGATCAGAGAACGTAACGAATCGTAGACGAGCCAGCCTTACTCTAATCCCGTGCGATCTTGTTCGCTCTCGTTGAGTCGGCCCTCTACCAGGCCCGGGCTTGAACCGAGGAGGCCGATAGATCTTCTGTAGCTCCTTGAGGAGATCTGGGCTCATCTCCTGTAGGCACAGGGAACGAATGAAGGTCTTGGCTTCTTGGACTAGTTTCCGTTCGGAAGTCGATACGAGCAGCTCGCACAAGTGCTTTTCTGATTGCCTGAGGCGTTAGCCGAGCCAATGAATGCACGTGTGCCGAACACGTAGACCTTTGCGTGAAGGTTCTTGTACAAATAGACGTTCACTCCCTTTTCAACAAAATCGGAGCAACTCGGCGGGGCATGTCTGTCCGGCTGTTACAGCCGCCTTACTCGCATCAACGACAAGGGTGGACCCTGGCTTCAGTCGAAGAAGAGTGGAGGCCTTATCGGCAAGATAAGCAACGGCAACCATTGCAGGTCCCTTACTCTCACGAGAGGCCTTGCTCAAAGTCGGCCACACATTGTCCGTCACCAAGAGCGCAGGCATAGTTTTTCCCCTCGTGGTAAACAGCGGTGGTTCTCTGAGATCGCAGAAAGCTAATCGGAACTAGAAGGTCTTAGACGCCAACCTGTGCGCCGGCGAAGCCAGGAATCACCATGGTGTTCGATTGCAGAGCGTCGGTGTCAGAACAAGCTTTCATGAAGATTAGCGCGTTTGCCCCTAACGACTTCTAACTCCTCACGGAGAGCGTCGAGATTGCCACGGCTCAAAGCCATCGGAGGCAGGAGTTCGTCAGCCCGCTCGGTGAGCTCACGTACCCTCCCCTCTCGAAGTAACCCGTTCATCTCTGCAAGGGTGTGCTTTAACGGTCTTCCTGGCTGCAGAACCGGGATGAGGACTTTCCGAGCGTCCGAGGGCTCCAACTTAAGTACGCCGCCCCCATAAATCCGTCCGACGAGTTCAGCGCTGAGTTGAGCGGGAGTAGATAGAAGGGCCAGCGCAACCTTGGTGGGCGAGACCAGACGAGTCTTCCACCGCAGCGCATGAAGTGAGTTAGTGCAGGTGGCCCCGACATCGTTCAAGGTAATTCTGGGCCCGTAGTGCGACATATACGTGAGGAAGGCATCGGCGTGAACCGGTTCGACGGCGTACCAAGGATTACGTTTCGCACACTGAGACCTAAGATGTATCCCACCAAGCCGAGCATCCTGCAACAGGATCTTCGTCGCCTTGGGAAGCCGCTCGCCCCGTACTAGCGTCATCACGAAACACTTGCCGCCAGTCTCCTTAAGTTTACTGAAAGCACCCTCCGTAAGGCGGAACGTGTTCAGCTTGCGGCTGCTGACAATTGCTGGCGTCACTTGCGACACCGACAAGCCCAGAAGCTCTCGCTGGGCAGCCGTAATAAGGAATACATCGTTCGCTCCTGTCACGGTACCGATCCGAATCTCAGCCAGGTCGCCGAGTGCGTGCGAACACTTAGCCATGGATTCGAGGACGCCGACAACGCGCTTGTTGACCGCCGCTATCTCCCAGGATCGGCGCCAATATTCCTTCGGCACGGGGACATCAGATCCCTTTCCGAGGACGGCCTCCCCAAGTTCACCCGCTCCGGCGCTCGCAGCGATTACTTCTTCTGCAGCTTCGCCGTAACCTTCCGCCAACAAGACGAGCGTCTCGGCTTGCGTCCCACCAAACAGCACGTCGTGAATCAGGACATACTTAATCCGTCGGAATCGGCTTAAGAGGAGATTTCGAACCGGAACTGCGTAATCCGCTCTGAGGAAGGATCCCGGCAGGACCATCCCGATTCTGCCACCGCATGAGAGAAACTTCAGTGAACCTAGAAGGAAATAGACCCAGTAATCGCAGCCACGCGACAACCCTAAGAAATCGGCGTCACTGGCCTTTCTTGCTACCTCACGTTGGCGATCACTGAGCAGATGGTGGCGAACGAAGGGGGGATTCCCAAGAATTACGTCCACACGGCCACCGATGTCGTCTGGACACGTGCGCATGAAGTCTTTGTTTAGGATTCTTAGTCGTTTGGAGACTAGCGCTGAGCGGACAGGAAGGGGAACGTGATCATCTAAGTCAATGCCGCATACACGTGACGTTCCGCGAGGATGTCGCCGCAAGGCCGCCATTAGAAACACGCCCTCGCCGCATGCAGGATCGAGGACCGATCCGTGCCCCTCCCTCAATGCCCATTCGGCGACCACCTCGGCTACGGGCGCGGGTGTGTAGAAACGACCGCCGCTCTTTCTCCAGAGACGATCAGCGCTGCCTACTGACTCTATTGTCATAACTCGAGCGCGTCGCCAAGGACGGTTTCGACCGCATGGTGGATAACGCCGGCCTCATGACCCGTGAACAGAACGCCAAGTTCAAGACGAGTTCGAAACCCTGACGTCGTGAAGTTTGCACTACCGAGGTAAGCCTTTCGGCCCCGATCTGATGTTGCGACCTTGAAGTGAAAGGTAACGTCTTCGCCGTTCCGGCCGGCCCGGATCCACGAATGCACCGAAAAGGATGAGGGGTATATCCGCCTCAGGTGCACGAACTCCTTAGGCACAGTGCCTTCTTGACCGAACCGGCTGAGAATCCTTACGCGAACCCCCGCCTCAAGCCTGCGACGAATCACATCTGTCAATCCAGACACCGACTCATGGTCCCAAAAGGGTGACGCAAGTACGAGATCTTCCGTGCTGGATGTAATTACGTCAGACACCACTGAGCGAAGATCTAAGAACGATCTTTCGAAAAGACCTCTTATCCCTTCAACCAGCGGTTCGAATGTGGCGCACAGCTGGACCGAAACCGCCTGCGGCCGTGATCTTGTCACCGCATCACAAATGCCCCGACGATATTCACGCGTTTCCTCCAGCATATTCGTTGCGACTCTGAGGTACCGGCCTTCTCTCGTAACAAGGCCGAGCGACGCCCATCCTTGTATTGCGACATCAACGTCCTCGGCCGATCCTAGTCGACCTCCGGCCCATGTTTCGAGGCTCCTGATCGGCAGCCGTTCATTTTCAGACAAGAGTTCCTCGGCTCCTACCAACCATGGCCCCAGTCGTGTCACCGCCTCTAGGTATTTCTCCAACTATGCCTGCCAGAAACCGACGATCTCGCCATCACCCGACCCCGCAGCCCATGGGGTATGGCCGCCCATCAAAAACGCTCGAGAAAGTCCGTGATTGAACACACGACATGCTATTTCAGGCGAATGGACGCATCCATGACAAGCACCCGTCCGATCGATGCAATCCGTGTCGTAGATACAGGTCAAGTCGTCTTGTATGAGAGAGTTCAAGAAAGCCGCGAGATTGTCTCGAGCAAGCGACTCAATTCTACCCATACGAAAAGCGCTGGAGTTATCGAATATGCAGAACCCAAGAAGCGGTAAGAAGACATATTCTCCTAATGACGTCCGATCAATTCCCGCGAAACGACTCACGGCTTTCATCGCAGCGTGAGCTAAGGTGTGAATTAACCCGAAGACATACCGCCGAAGCTCGAGAGTCCAGATTGTGTCGTAAAACCGATCAACCGGTTCAAGCGCAAAGACCATCTCCTGGAGTGGCGTCCGATCAAATGCCAAACGAAGACCGTTTCGCTCCAACCATTCAATGACACGTTGGGGGTCGAGCCCAATATAGATAGCCTCGTGTTCTCCTTCCCGAGCGATGATCGGGACCCTACCCGCTAAATCGGGACGATTCAGTCGTTGAGCGGCTCTATCTTGAAAGGCGGGGAAAGGCCTTAGCGAAGTTGATAGCTCTCGTGCAAAGGGCTCGTCATACTTTGGCAGGAAAGAGCGTCTGGTGTACGCAAAGGTGGCACTGATAATCGGCAAGTCACCAACAACGTCCAGGTGCTTGATTCCCAAGGCGGTTGCCCTAGTCAATAAGTCCCCAGCATGATGGGTAAGACCAGAAACACCGTCTCGGCTCAAGTCGAACGCCGACCGCCGTTCCACACCGAGACGAAAGGAAATGCTTTCTTCAACTTCATGCATCAACGCGGCAGAGAGGCCACTCACTCGAGCAACTTCTGGAGCGCCGGACGCAGACGCAGAAGCCACTCGGGCTATTTCCGATAGCAGTCGCGCCGTTTCTGCGCTGTCTCCGCGCTGTTGCGCCTCGCTCAGACGGCGAGATAAATGAGAAATGGTTTCGATGCGATCATTCCCTGAAGATGGACGATCGGTTAGTGGCAACAACTGCGCTAGCTCGTCGTCGGACCTCTCGCTTATTCTTGGCCGGTCTTTGCGCAAAATCGTTAGGGTATGCGCGTAATACGCTTCGCTAGCCGTGTACCGTGTCATCCGCATGGCGATCCGGCCCAGTACCGTTGGACCTTCCGGCGTCGCCTCGCTCCCCGCCACCTCCGAGCTTGGTGCTCTCCGCAGGTCTCGGAAACAGGCGTGGCACCTCGCAGTCAGCCGATCAATGACAGTTACATTGCAGCGGCCACAGACCACGCGAATATCTCGCACTCGCTCCGCGCGGGGAGGGATCATGATTCGAGACTGGGGACCGCATCGCGGACAGCGAAGCGGGAGATCAGTTAGCTCGATATTGCCGTCTGCGCCGTTCCGTGTGACAGGAATAGTTCGCCGCAGCGGAACCATCTCCCCACAGCCGTGAACGAATACCTGGCCGTACTGACGAACGCCGGGTGCTCCGCAGTGTTCACATCGGATCGCGCCGCCGGATCCCCTTAGAGAACGCAGCGTTGTACCTTGAACTGTCCCGCAGGATCCGCAGACGAGAGCAGTGTCATAAGGCCGCGCCGAGATCGATGCTGGGAGGCCGACGACGAAACGATGTGGCTCGGCCGAAGGGTCAGGCAATTCTCTATGAACCCTACCTCCTCGAGCTGTCCACCTTCGAATGTATTCGCCTATTTCACCAAAAAGTGTCGTCGCCCTTCCGTCGCCCCACACCTCCGAAAAATTGACACTGGTGAGTTCCACTATCGCCAAGCCGTCTTCCCAGTCCACGACCCTACCCGGGAGGTAGCTGAAAAGAAGCTGAGAGACACCACGCTCCATACTCGGAACCGAGGTGCCGGCGTATGCCCGTCCTCAGACACCGACCAACCTCCTCATAACGTCGGCATCTGCACCAGGCTGAACGAAGATCTCCGCAGGATCATCGACATCTCTAAGGCTTTTCATGGCTCCCAGAAAAGTGTTCAAAGCTCTGGGAAGACCGAAAGAAGTCTGTTGGCTGTTCGTTATCTTCGCGTAGAGATTCTGCAACCGGACCCGCAATGCCGCAGAGTACGACGCGGGATTCGGAGCTCGGTCCGCTCCATACGACCTCAGGACCCAATCAACGACTGTATCCCTATCCAGCGTTTCGGCATTCTCCATTCCGTATAGTCGCAGCACTGCTTCTACGGTTGAGATAGGTCTTCCCGTGGCAGCTGACCCGACGCTCATCAGATATCCCGACAGGATCCCGGGCAATGTCCGCTCCGCGCCACCGACCGGCCAACGATTGATAGGAGACGGGTCGATTAGGCGGTCTAGATACTCGTGAAACTTAGAAAATCGCGTAAAAACACTTCGATCCCTTTCGCTTTGCGGCGTCGGAACAAAGATCGACAGACCCGGAAAGGTTCGGCCAACTCGAGCTGACGCTTGAATGTATTCCGACACGTCCCTGGTGAAACCTGCGAATACGATCATGTTGAAGCGGTCGACATCCACACCATGACCGATGATATTCGTTGTCACGAGGCCTCGGATTCGATCGCTCGGGTTCCCACTAGCGTCAGCACTACGGATCGACTCGAGAGCCTGCATCATTTCAGCGACATCGACGCCGCCATTGAACATCTCGATCCGCAACTCATCAGATGTCACACTACGCACGTCAGCTCTTACTCGTGTCTCAATCGCTTCGGCGACCTGGTCGGAGCCTTTTCGAGTCAGGACGTACGTCAGGGGCAGCTCATAGGTAAAAAGAAGTTCTTTGAACTCCGCCTCATTTAAGGTGCCGGTGTTGTACTGCTCGCACGCCCCAGTGAGGTCCACCGCAGCGGCTCTGCGGGCCGTTTCCAATTCCAAATACGCTAGCGTTAGAGCACGGGTCACCGCTGGGGTGTGCTTGCGTCCGACCCCCAGGAGGCCCAGAAAGATTCGACCGGATCGATTGCTGCTCTGACAGTAGTAGAAGGACTCATAGGCTTCCGGTCCCGGTCCGGGAAACTGCCTAGCTCTCCGGAGATAGAGCTGATACACGTGATGATCAATATTTTCGATTGTCGCCGTAGCCGCAATGATCTTCCAGGGCTTAGCGCCAATAGTACGCATCATCTCGAGAACCGCGGTTTCGTAATGCGCGTCGAACGTGCCCAACTCTTGACTAACGAGATGAAGTTCGTCCTGCACGAGAAGTGACGGTTCGAGGTTCTTGAACGGTCGCCGATGGACCACAACCCCGTCGCAGCCTGGAGGCTGGTCCCCGGCCACAGAATCTGCAGCTCGGCACATCTTCTTGTTCGTTCCCGCGAAGGACGCCCCGTGCCGCTCGCAGTAAAGATCGATTCGACCAAACAAATTCGAGAAGCGGACGTTTTGGCCGAACAGTGCCAGCTTATCGATTGTCGAGATGATTACCGAAGGCAAGTAGCGGTAAATATCGTCGTCCACGATATAGATCGGAAGAGGACGGCCACGCGTCTCGCACGAGCCGTTGCGGCAGAAATGCTCAATGACACGCACTTCGGCCTCGTAACGAAGCGAGACAGACTGCTCTCTGCAGAATGGGCACAAATAGACTCGTTGAAGATTCGGATCAACGCCACTTTCTTGAAGCTGACGATGGAGATTGTCGTCGATCTTGTTTGGCGTGACGCTTTTTCCAACGAAATATCCAAGCGAGAACGGCTTTCCGGCAATACGGCGATCAAGCCTGATTCGTTCCGCGGATGCGAGAAGGTTGGCCAGACGCTGAAGTTGTTGGAACGTCAAAAGACGCAGAGGAAAGCGAATGACCGCCGAGACGCCAAAGTCCTTCTCCCTGAGACGGTCAAAGAACAGCTGCCAGACAATTACACCGAAGAATGCCTCACTCTTGCCTCCCCCTGCAGCAAACCAGAGAACGTCCACGACATCGTTCTCGTCTTCGCCCTCCAGCAGGTCTGGGAACTGAACCGCTGCAAGACCCGGCAACGCAGACACGATAAAAACGATTTGAAAGAGGCGCCACGTCGCGTATCGGCTGTCCAATCGCACCATAGCTTCGTTCATGAAACGGAAGGCGTCTGCTACCCACGGTTTTGAAGTGTCGTTAAGAAGCACAACACCTTTCTCAAAGCGATTCAGTTCTTGCTGAAAAGACAGCCGATCGCGTTCAGCTTCCTCCCGCTCAGTACCACTCAGCGAAGCGATTTTCGCTAGCCATACCGAGTCGTATTCTCTCATCGCATCGGCGATCACGCGAAGGCCAGACAAGTCGCCTCTCGCGAGATTGGAGAAATTGACAGGATCGTCTCCGATGTCACGCGGCATGAGACGCGGAGTTGAACATTGAGGAACGGGGTCGAACGACACGCTTCGAACACCGTCAGCGACGTTTGACGTCACCGCACCATTTACTCCGACACCGTCGAGCGTTCTGTCGTAGCGGTAGCTGTTAGGCAGCTCGTCAAACAGTTGGGGAACAAACGCATTGTCTGGAACATCGACGGCGAGAGACACGCCGTACAGATTCGCGTCGACAAAGTCCATGCTCTGCGCCGCCACGGGCTCAGACCGGTTGATCAGGTAGACGGAAAGGCGAGAAGCATCCCCTCCCCTAAGCCTCGAAAGGCGTACGTCAACCTCGGGAGCCCAAAGGGGAGGCACTCTAGGTTCGGCGAACTGTCGCAGGGCGGCTTCGAAGTGCTCAGCGGATTGCAGGTCCGCCTCTGTGACGAACAACTGCTGCCGACCCGGGTATGCTCCACCTATATCCGGATGAGTTCTTAGTAACTCCCGCAATTCGCGGGTCGAGAGATCTTCGGATTCGACCTCTTGAAAGAAGCTCGTCTCCCGGGAGATCGAGCGTCAAGGGGAATGGCCCTTCCCTCGTCCATACGGCCGCCAGTGGAGACCTCCCAGGAGCTTCGGGGACTCCGCCTGTCTCGAGGATACTCCACGGTGTTATAGATTTCTGCTGCGTGAACGAGGGCAGTCGCCTCACGAAAAGGTACAACGATAGACGTACGCGAAGCGGCGATATCGCTGCGAGTGCACCGTTTCGAACCAGGAATTCGACCCCACATGTTGATTGCTCGTAGGGGCTATCGTTAGGGAGCTCCTCCCGTTCTGCATCCTCCTCGTCTTCTCCGGCCCTCGATCTAGCAGGAGTAAGGAAGCCTCCAAGAATCTGATCCGAGGGACGCATGCCGGGAATTAGCAGGGAATCGTCATCCACACCTATGGCGCGGGCCGCTATTCGGTCGGCGAGAACCGCAGCGAACCCGTTGTAGGCAGCATCAGACAGCATGGTTGTCACTCGGCCTCCGCACCGATTACCTCTTCAACTATTTGTATAGTGGCGCCAGCGAGGAGTACGCGAGGATCGAATCCCCAGCTTCTCTCAACACGTTTCAGAGTTGCCACGTCCAACCTGTCTACTTGGGCAAGTCGAAGCACCCGGGCGAGAGCACGACCGAGTATTCTGTGGGCGGAACGAAGTCTCGCGATTGACCGGTATGAATCCTTTAGGTATTCGTCCGGAAGCGTAATCCCGATCGAATGCGCGAACGAAACAAAGCGAGCCTCGCTCATTGGAACGGCCGGCTGCGGGTTCTTAGGAGCCGGAACCCATGTCCGGATAGTTGCCTGATCAGTAGGAGTGCCGTTTTCCTTCATTGAAGACGCGATCCTCTTGATAGGCATTCGGCGCGAGCCTGCTACGGCGTCAACAAGGGTCAGCCACTCTGCTCGCTTCTCTGCGAGCGGCCGTAGAGCTTCGTCATCTAACCGATCCAGTAGTTCATCTGAAAGAGCGGAGTGCTGCGACCTGACCAAAATGACCACTTCGTCGCCAGCCTTTAGCTCTGCAGCTCGCACGGTCTTCATCCAGCGACCCATAGGCCCAATAGTGTCGAATCGTGAGTTTTCGGGCACCTCCAGGTCCGTGCCGTCCGAAAGGAGGAGTCTGACCAAACCAGGAGATGGTGGCCGCAGAGCTTCGCTCGAATGTTCATTACCAGGCATCAACAGATCGACAACCACTCCGGCCGTCGTACCGGGGCCACGCAAGACTGTTTCGAGCTGCGTCAAGAAGCGGTCCGCTACTTGAGTAATGGCAGCATAAGGGTTGAACGTATTCTTGACGCGAATCCAGTCAAAGTAGGCCGCTCTGACTTCAATCGGGTCCAATATGAG
This sequence comes from uncultured Acidobacteriota bacterium, assembly GCA_963793695.1. Classification (GTDB taxonomy): domain Bacteria; phylum Acidobacteriota; class Thermoanaerobaculia; order Gp7-AA8; family Gp7-AA8; genus CAWCBB01. Next base: position 9,863 of record CAWCBB010000025.1, read on the forward strand.
GATGGCTGAACGCACGCCGGCGTACAGGAGAACGTCAAGGCAGTCTCGACCGAAATAGCCAACGGTGACTCCCACGTCCGCCGCTTTCTCGAACCTCGCGTATGGATGGCCTACCTGGACACCGAGCTCACTAAGTTCGGCTGCGCTTATTTCGAGACGCGTCGCCAGCGCTTCTTGCACAGCCAGCGCTGCTTGCCAATTCCTCGTGACTATATTGATGCCCGAAGTACCCCTTGCTTCTGATACCAACTCCAGGGTGTTTTCCAAGCGAGAATTTCTCGCGCTACGCGTGCTGTGCTCTTTCAGAAGTAGTACTAACGGACGGAATGCGTCCGCTGTCGCCCGATCGTTCAACTGTTCCGTCTCGACTGCAGCGGTGAACCGTTCCACTTCGCGGACGTGTTCATCGGCTACAGACTGTTGTATTGCCCACCAGGCTCCCTGCCCAATCGACCACAGTCTGCCACCCTTTTCGCGAGCCACTTCGCTTGCATAGTCAAACTCGCGTTCGACGAGCATCCGATCCGGGTTAACTTCCCGAACGTTGCATTCGAGATCCATAACCGGCTGGGTACTCACGAACAACTCATGGCCGTATTCGCCGAGCGAAAACCATAGGAAGTCAGAAGGTGAAGAAATGAATACGAGTGTTCCCGCCCTGCCCTGGCGCGCCCTCAAAATGGCATGTACAGAATCTCGCAAGCGCCGACTTCGCCTCCTCTGGAGATCGATGACCATCAGGTCAATCGAAGCGAAACGCGCACTAGCGGCTTCAGAGAGACCAAGAACCGACGGGGCGATCACCTGCGGACGATCAGCGTTCCTTGGCACCATCTTACCGATTACGGCTCGGTGGCCACGTCGCAGGAGTCCTTCGCGATTGATCACGTCGAGACTCAGGAACGAGTCGCCGGGGAGATCGTAATCTTCGATCCTCTGTGTGTTGCATCGCTCCCAGTCGAACACGCACAAGCTTGTCGAAGAGCCTATGCCGCCAGAGAAGAGTTTCGTTCTCGCACGCCTTCGAGCGTCAGCTGCATATGAAGCGCGGTAGCGTTTTGACTTCAGGATGGTTTCAACGTCCGGAGAGAACGGAGCCAACCCGAACACTGCGTTGAGAGGGAGCTCAGGCAGCTCACCCGGAAACCTCAGGTGAATGTCAAAGGGAAGGAGGACTGCTTCCCGATGCACTTGCCACGGGTGCAGAACCACGAAGGGCGCATTCGTAGTGAGCGAGCGCCTCGCAAGCGGGAGGAGTGTTTCTGAGCTCCAAGCTCCCTCGGCCAAAACGGACCATCTTTCCGAATTTGCTGGCCCGGAATGTTAGCACGATGGGGAGGTGAGACCCGTACACAGGACGCTACGCCCGCTCATCAAGACTTGCGAAGTATCTCTGGCAGGGCTGATGTCGCTGCCTCAGGGCTTCACGGTTACTTATGCGTGGCCTCGTGGTTCAGCTTTGAAGAGTTCAAACTGCCGATCAAACTCTTCGCCTTCTAGCTCTGGGTGATCATAGTAGAACTCCATGGCTTCGACCTCTTCTCTTGAGAGGAAGTGTGCAGCCAGAGTTAAACAGAAGTCCTTCTCAGACATCTCATCCATTTCCTCGCGTGTAAGACACAGTTTTCCCGACTGCTTATATGACTTGTTCGTAGTGGGCCTCCCTTACGTCTCAACGTCAACACCACGTCGAAAGAGATATTCAAGCGGAATTTCACAGGCGGTCAATATGTTGACTATCGTCATGCGCAAGTTTCATCGGAAGCCATACAAGAAGTGGTTCAACGTTCCTGTTGTATACAAGGCGCTGTTCGGCGCCAAGAAAATGAAGATGCAGTACGCCTTCAACATGCTGGCGCACCAGTACCAGCTTTACCAGCCGTACAACCCCAAGGCGCCGTTCCTTCTCTTCTACTCTAGGTGGGAGAATCACATTTCCTTCCGCCTAGCTACGTACGCCCAGTTCACTCTCTACAACGGGCGAAATGGCTGGCGCCTCGCCACGCCAGTTCCAATTCCCTCTCAGGCAGACATTGAATTGATGAAAGAGATGTTTGTCCCCCTTTATGAAATCCTCTCAAACCCCTATACGTACACTGGGCCCGCGAACTGTGACTGCGCCCAGAACGCGCTCGCGATGAGCCTTCTTGCCCAGTACGTTGAGTTCCCGGAGGTTAGTTAGTGTCGACAACGCAAGTCACACGGGCAGTCGGAATTGCCAGCACGCTATTCGGGTGGAAGGTCTTGTTCTTCGGCCTCCTCTTCTTCCTCTACTACACCCTCATGAGCTTCCACCTCATCTGGGCGGTGCTCTCGGGAGCAGTTCTCTGGCTAGGAGGTAGGCAGCTTTGGGCTGAGACCCGAGAACACTATCGGGCTATCAGTAGTAGGGGTAAGGGAAGAATTCGTTAAGTTCTTTGCCGGGCGTAGCGCTGAAAGACTGCGTATGCCCGCGCTGTGAAATCATCAATGCGTTTATCGATCTGGGCGATCCGAAATCGTTCTGGAAACATCAACTCAATCACTTTCAACGTGCCAATCGCGACTTCGCACGAGGTTTTTAGAGTAACCACGACTCCGGTCGTCTCTGGATGAAGAACGCCAACCGTCGTCACGATCTCTTTCTCGTCCTCTTTCTGAATCGCAGAAGATAAAAGGCCTTGCTGATTGGGATGGGCACCGAAATCGATCACGCGCTCGTACAACAGATGAAGCTTGGGCTCGTTTAGGCGATCGACGGAGCGGTGCGTCGCTCGTACGTTCGTAATCGTAAACTCCGACTTGCATTTGCCCTTGGCGGTTTCATCATCGTTGCGGTTCAGCCAGATTACGGCTCGTTCGCTCGGGTTCGGGTCTTTGGCCATATGAAGTGCGTACCACGCTTGCTCGATTGCGAGCCGCAGAACGGCGTGCGCTTCGGGCAACTGGCCGCTCATCGCCAGACGCCACGCTCCGAGAATTGACGCATAAACGCGAACAACGAGGAACCGAGGAATCAGAAGCACGTCACGGTTGTCGTGCTCCAACGCACTCTGCACGTCGAGGAATAGCTGATTTAGATTGCGAAGCAGGTCAAAGAAATCGGGAAGGTTGACCGCCGCGACTCTCACGTTGCGAGCAGCGTCACGAAAGAACTGCGAGAGCGGATCGGAATCCCACGGCGGCACGTCATCAGGCATTCGAGCCTCCAGCTAACAACCAAGTATCATTGGATTGCGTTACTGTGGAGGTCGAAAATGGGAATTCGGCTTGTCCCGTCACGAATCGGAATAGCCCTCGCTCTTGCCGCCCTCCCCGGTCTGGCGCACCACATACCGGATGCGAAGCTCGAAGTTGCCGTTCACCGAGTGGAGTCAGGGGTAACTCAAAAGCCCGTCCATATCCTCCGACTGACCTGCACCGGCGATCAGTGCCGCCTCACTTCCATTACGCTGAACGACTGCATGTATCCGAATCCTCGCTCGTTCGTACCGTGGCTGGAAATCACTTCGACGGCGGAAGGCACATTGGCCGTGACACGGGAGAAAAACACCCTCATCGCGGTCGAAACTGGCTCTGACATCGGCGGCAACTTCGTCACGACCCATCGATTTACCTATTCGCCTGCCGCTTCTCAGCACCCCATTTCCGAGGTTACTGCCTATTCCGGCGCAACCGTCAAGAACTCCGCGTTGTTGGAGCAGATGCTAGCCTTTGAATTCAAGCCGCTGGTGGGAATGACGACGATCCCTTTGCAGTGTCCTGTCCGGGTCTTCGGGGTCACGCCGCCAGAGTAACGACGTGGAGCACGTTCGCCACCGTTCAGATTTTCGCGCCTTTTGATCTATTGCATCGTTCGCACAGAAGTTGGACGTTGCGCTCTGTACTGCTTCCACCCCGGGCGATTGGGATGATGTGGTCGAACTCCAACGATTCATTGGACCCACATAATACGCACTTGCCAAGGTCTCTCCGCCAAACGGCGTGTCGGACGGACTCAGGTATCGCTGCACGCTCGCGAATGGCTGCTGTGGTAGCTCCTCGGCCCAGAGCGGACGATTCCCATTCCCGCGAGGCAGCCTCTTCCCGGCGCTGTTTCTGCGCTTGGATTTCTACCGCACGTTTGACGGCAGCGATCACTTCGTTCTGGTCAGATTCTGAAGAGAGAACACTGACCGCCGTATCCCTGAAAACCCAGAACGTGGTGTTTCGAATGCTGTATATGAGGGGAACACGCTCCACGGTCACAACGTCGGCGTGAGTGAACTCAAAGCCGTTCGGGCGAACCGGAATGGAGAACAGGTCCTCCTCAAGTTTCAGGACCCTTCCTAGAACGCGGATCTGGAGATCTCGTGTCACGGCAATCCTCTGGCTCACGGCTGCGGCCAGTAGCGACCTTCTGGCCTCTTGGGACGCCCGACGACAGAAGAGATTTGGTGGCCCCTGTCCGGGTCGAACGGACGGCCTTCTCGGTGTAAGCGAGACGCTCTAACCACTGAGCTAAGGGGCCCGAAGGCATTTTACGGGACCGAAATGAGTCCGTGTAGACACTTTTGTAGACACCTGCCTGAATTCGACAGCCTTTTCTATCTGGTCGTCTCCAGCAGGCACAATCACTTCGTTTGGATCTGCCCAACCCCTGAGCTTGTCCGTGTAAGGCAGATGCTCTACCGCTGAGCTAACCCCGCGTTCCTGATGGGCAGTATGGCGAACGCGGTGGTGGGCGACAAGCTTCCCGTGCATGGCCACACCGCTCCGGGCGCGCGGGGTCAGGAAACGCCGAGAACACCCTCGCCGACGCTGCCGAGCTGTTTCGCCGATGCCCGGATGCCGCTGATCATCCCGCGGTACGCGCGGCTCGCTTCCATCGCGCGATGGAGATCGCCGGGCCGGTCCTCGAGCAACACCTCGAGGACGGCGCGCGCCTGACGGAGGTCCTTCCGCCGCTTCGCCTGCTCGCTCACGGGACGCTGCGTGGCCGTCCAGAGCTTGTGCAGTGCGAACCGGGCGGGAGAGGGAACCGCGACGAGAACCGGATCCCGGGCGAGCAACACCGCACGCTCCCTCTCCTCCATGAGATACCCGAGATTCCGCAACGGCTGTGCAGCAATCCCGAAGGGGCGAATGGGAACTGGCGTTTCCCCGCGGCCGCGGGCCGGAGTCAGAAAATCGACGCGCAAGTCCTTCCCCCGCACCGCGAACGACGTGCTCGGCTTTCCCCGGTCCATCGCCGGAACTTCGAAGAATTTCGAATCGATCTGCTGGAGCTCCGCGAGGAGATCCGCCTCAGGCGGCGGCTCGACCGCGACGGCGACCGAACGGTGAGCGATGTCGATGTCCTGCGTCCTCAGCACGTCGTCATCGAGCCGCACGCCGAGCATCGCTCCAACCGCAGCGAGCGCATGCGTCCCGATGAAGCCCCCCCGAGCGAAAGACACCCAGGTCCGCCAGCAGCCCGATCACGGCGCCGACCGCGGGAGCCGCGCGGGTCATCCCGCCCGCGACTGCCATCGCAGCCAGCTCGCGCAGTCGCGCGTCCGTCGCGGATGCTTCCGACCTGGCGTTACGCGCTTCGTCGAGGAGCTCGAGCAGCCGCGGCGATTCGGCGCCAATGTAGATCTGCCGCTTGATACCCGCATCGAGACGCTGCAGATACCAGTAGCGCCGCCCCCGGACCTCTTTCGATACGAACGACCCGCGACTCACGCCGAGGAATGGAGGCGACGACGCCGCGGTCACCTGGTCCAGGAGCTCGGCGTAGATCGTCTGCGTGGCCTCCGGGTAACGGACAAACGTCATGTTATACGCAATCTTGCCATATTGTGCGTATAACAGACAAGAAACAGCTCCTTTCGCCGTCTCGTTCCGCGGCTACACGCCTCCTTCGTTCCAGCGGCGGACCACGTCCTGGATCAGCGCCGTCACCTGGTCGGTCACCTTCCGGTAGTACTCCTTCGCCTTCGCCTCGTCGAACTTCACGTACCCCTGTCCTTCTTCGTAGAGCCCCACCGTCGCGGGGAACGGGACCGCAAACCAGGTCCCCGCCGGCGGATACGCGAGCGCCATCGAGTCCTTGTACTTGTCCGGATGGACGAGCGAGGGGTCGATCGCCTGGATAGCCCCTCAACTCTTCCCCTCTCCGCGGATCGCGATTTCGCTCAGAACAGGATCGCGCCGGGGAGAGAGTTCTGGTGGCGCGAGTCGCGCGAACCCCTCACCCGGCCGCGCTGCGCGAACCCCTCGCCCGGCCGCGCTGCGCGAACCCCTCGCCCGGCCGCGCTGCGCGAACCCCTCGCCCGGCCGCGCGGCGCGCGGCCACCCTCTCCCCGCCGTGGGCGTGGAGAGGGATCAGGGAGCGCCTGCGGCGAACCATCGGGGCGAACTACTGAGGACAGTCCCCGCCGCCGTCGAAGATGATCTTCCACGTGCCGTCGGGCTGGCGGCGCCACACCGAAGAGAACGTGCCGACGCGAGCTCCCTCGGGATCGAACACCGGGCCGTTGGTCATCCCCATCGTGCGACTCGGGTTGAGCTCCCATTTCTTCGGCTCCCATGAAAAGGGGCGCTTCTCCGTCCCGAAGAACTTCGACCACTGCTCCGCCACGGCCGCCTTGCCACGGAGAGGAGTCCGTCCGAGGAACATCGCGTCGTCGTGGATGAAGGAGAGGAATGTCTCGAGATCGTCGTCGGCGAACGCTTTCGCGAACGCCGTCTCGGCCGCGCGGAGCGATTCGCGGAGCTCGTCATTCGTGAGCTCTCCCGCGAAGGCGGGGAAGGCGGCGAAGAGGAGGATGGTGGCCGCGATAATTGAACGCATGCCGCACATGGTAGCAGTGGCGCGAGGCGGAAGTCCGGGCGCGCGCAGCGCGCCCCTACGGCGGCATGCCGGGCACATCGCGCGTCAGCAGGCGGCCGCGGCGTAGTCCGCACGTCCGCGGACCGCGGCGATCAGCTCCCCCAGATCGAACGGCTTGTAGATCACCGGGCAGTAGCGCTCGGCGGTTTTCGCGGCCGCGCGCGGGAACGCGGTCATCACCACCACCCGCCTCAGGAGCTCGGGCCTGTGCTCGCTCATCCACTCGAGGACGCCCGCGCCGTCGATGCGCGGCATCATCATGTCGAGGAGAATGACGGTGTAGCCCTCATCCCCGCTGCACTTCTCGATCGTCTCGGCTCCGTCCCTCGCCTCGTCGAGAAGAAACTTCTCCCGTTCGAGCACGCGAACGATCATCCGGCGGATCATCGCGTCGTCATCGGCGACGAGAACGCGCACCCCCTGCCCCGCCCCTGACACTTCCTGTTCCATCCGGCGGGGTATGCAAGCAAACTATTTGCCATCAGAGAGTTCGGCGGCGCCATCGAAGCCGGGGCCCGTGCGCCGGGCGGCCCTGCAAACGGGCCGGCGCAGCCGGTCCCTACGCCCGCCCTCCCCCCGTGCTACCCTTTTCCGCGTCGTCCCTCACGCAAGGTCCGGGCGCCCGCAGGGCTCCCCTACGCAACGAAAGGCGCACTCCCTCATGCCGTGGTGGCTCTGGATCCTCGTCGGATTTCTGCTGTTCGGCATCGAAGCGCTCTCCACCGGTCTCCACATCGCCTTTTTCGGGTTCGGCGCGATCGTGGTCGGCGTGCTGGTCGCCTTCGGCGCCGGCGGCCCGCTCTGGCTCCAGCTCCTCCTCTTCTCCGCGATCTCGATCTTCTCGCTCGCGCTGCTCCGCAAGCCGCTGCTCCGCGCCTTGCGTCTCGACCGCGGCCCCGACGAGCTCGACACGCTCGTCGGCGAGCCCGCCGCGGCGATCGAGGCGATCGCCCCGCACGCGCGCGGCAGGGCGGAGCTCCGCGGCACGACGTGGAGCGCGCAGAACCTCTCCGATCGTCCCCTCGAGCCCGGCGCGCGCTGCGTGGTGGAGCGCGTGGAAGGTCTCACCCTCTTCATCAGACCGGAGCGGACCTGATCCGCTCGCATCGAAGGAGATCGCCATGCCCGGAGCACTCTTCGTCACCGCAGCCCTCGCCGTTCTGGTCATCATCGTCCTCGCGAAGACGGCCGTCGTCGTGCCGCAGCAGAACGCCTTCGTCGTCGAGCGCCTCGGCAAGTTCACGCGGCACGCTCGGCGCCGGCTTCCACATCCTCGTCCCGTTCGTCGACGTGATCCGCTACCGCCACTCGCTCAAGGAGCAGGCGATCGACATCCCCGAGCAGGTCTGCATCACGCGCGACAACGTCCAGGTCGCGCGTCGACGGCGTGCTCTACCTGAAGGTGCTCGACCCGCGAGCGCGCCTCCTACGGCATCTCGGACTACATGTTCGCCATCACCCAGCTCGCGCAGACGACGCTGCGCAGCGAGATCGGCAAGATCGACCTCGACCGCACCTTCGAGGAGCGCACGAACATCAACACCGCGGTCGTCACCGAGCTCGACAAGGCGTCCGAGCCGTGGGGCGTCAAGGTGCTGCGCTACGAGATCAAGAACATCACGCCGCCGCAGGACGTGCTCGCCGCGATGGAGAAGCAGATGCGCGCCGAGCGCGAGAAGCGCGCCGTGATCCTCACTCGGAAGGGCGAGCGCGACGCCGCGATCAACACCGCCGAGGGCGAGAAGCAGCAGGTGATCAAGGCGTCGGAGGCGAAGCGGCAGCAGCAGATCAACGAGGCCGAGGGCGCAGGCGCAGGCGATCCTCGCGGTCGCCACCGCGACCGCCGAAGGCCTCCGCCAGGTCGCCGAGGCGATCCAGATGCCCGGGCGGCATGCGAGGCCGTGCAGCTGCGCGTCGCCGAGCAGTACATCGACCAGTTCGGCGAGCTCGCGAAGGACGGCCAACACGCTGATCCTGCCGGCCAACCTCGCCGACGTCGGCTCGATGATCGCCCTCGCCATGGGAGCGATCAAAGGCCCCGGCGTGGACGCGAAAGCGCGAATCCCCTAGCCGCGCGGGACGCTCAGGACGCCCTGGACCCCGACTCCCTGGACGCGCCTTTGACGCCCCGGGGACGCGTTTGTCACCGGAATCAACCCAAAGAGGAGGTCCATTCGGGCCGGTTACGCCACATAATTATCGGACGTGCCCATGAGTCCAAAACCCAATCGTCGTCGCGCCGAGAGGATCCGTCTCTCCAAGCCGTTCGTCTGCCGGTTCGGGACGCATGGGGTCGTGCTCATCGACATCAGCAACTACGGCGCGCGCCTCGAGCATTACAACCGCTTCGATCGGGGCACCGAGCGCGTCCTCCGCTTCCGGTGGGGCCGCGAGGAGATCGCGATGCCGGCGAGCATCGTCTCCTGCCGCGTGGAACGATTCGTCCCGGGCGACACCGGCCTGACCGTCTACCGCTCCGGCCTCCTCTTCTCGCAGCAGGAGGGCCCGGAGTTCGAGAAGGTCAAGAAGATGACCTCTGCGCACGTCGCGACCACGCTCGTCGAGCAGGTCGCCAACGCCCGCGGCTTCAAGCCGATGACCCGCGACGGCGAGATGCCGATCTTCCGGAACGGGGCGCTCACCTCGAACGACTTCGCCCTCGACGCCGAAGAGGAGGCGCACCTCCTTCCCGAAAAGGAGCTCGCGCGGCGCGCGGGGTTCATCTGCTACTCCCTCGCGCGCGCGGGGTGGACGCGCAAGTGGACGCTCGACCCGGTCCAGCCGGAGGAAGGGTTCACCGTCTCGGCGAACGAGACCTGGGAACAGGTCGAGTCCCTCTGCGAGCTCTACCGTCAAAGCGACGCGGAGGGGCGTCACTTCATCCGCGTCCTCGCCGAGGCGAGCGTCGAGGCGGAGCTCAAGCGGAGCGAGAAGACCAGCGTCTAGACGCTCTGGACTCCCTGGACACCCCAGACTCCGGTTATCATCCGCCGGCCATGCGTTTTCTGCCTACCTCTCTTCCCGGCGTGATCGTCATCGAGCCCGACGTGTTCGGCGACGAGCGCGGCTTCTTCCTCGAAACGTACCGGAGCGAAGAGTTCGCGGCCGCCGGCATCGATCTGCCGTTCGTTCAGGACAACCACTCCGGCTCGGTGCGCGGCGTGTTGCGCGGGCTGCACTATCAGGAGCCCTCGCCGCAGGGAAAGCTGATCCGCTGCATCTCCGGAGCGGTCTTCGACGTCGCGGTCGACATCCGGAAGGGCTCGCCCCACTTCGGGAAGTGGTTCGCCGCCGAGCTCTCCTCGGAGAACAAGCTGCAGATGTGGGTCCCCGCCGGATTCGCGCACGGCTTCTGCGTCACGAGCGAGTGGGGAGAGATCGTCTACAAATGCACCGACGTCTGGCGGAAGGAGAACGATCGGGCGATCGCCTGGAACGATCCCGAGATCGGGATCGAGTGGCCGGTCGCGGAGCCTCTCCTCTCGGCGAAAGACGCGGCCGCACCGACCCTTCGCGATGCGCCGGTGCTCCCCCGCGTGTAGATCCTGCGGGCCCACAGGGACCGGGTGCGCCGATCCGCCTCTCGCGGACGAACAAAAAAGCTCCGATCTCTCGGAGCTGATTGCGTGTCAGAGTGGCGGGGCCGACGGGACTCGAACCCGCGACCTCCGGCGTGACAGGCCGGCGTTCTAACCAACTGAACTACGACCCCGCACAGGGTTCGACCGGGTAACTCCCCCGCCGCGGCGTGAATTCCCGCGGCGGCCCCGGCTCGTGAAGCCGGCGCAGAGTAGCGAGCGGGGAGGGCTATGTCAAGAAATCGAGTCTGGGAGTCTTGGAGTCTTGGAGTCGCCTAACGAGTCGATCAGTCCAGAAATTTGCGACTTTAGGTCTCCGCTTCGTTTGAGCTGATCGACGCCATGACGCCGAGACTCCCAGACTCCGAGACTCTGGACTCCGAGACTCTGGACTCCGAGACTCTGGACTCGGATAGACTCCCGCGTCATGAAGTTCTACATCACAACGGCGATCCACTACGTCAACGATCTCCCCCACATCGGCCACATGTACGAGAACGTCGTGGCTGACGTGATCGCGCGCTACCAGCGGCGCGGGGACTCGATGTCTTCTTTCTCACCGGCACCGACGAGCACGGGCAGAAGATCGAGCGCTCCGCGGCGAAGCAGGGAATCTCCCCCATCGAGCTCGCCGACCGCGTCGTCGCCGACCACCACCGCCTCAACGGCCGCCTCGGGATCTCCAACGACGACTTCATCCGGACGACCGAATCGCGCCACCGCTTCGGCGTCCACGAGCTGATCCGGCGCATCCAGGAGCGCAATCCCACCGACATCTACCTCGGCGAGTTCTCCGGCTGGTACTGCCAGAACGAGGAGAGCTATCTGCCCGGAGACGCAGGTCGTCGACGGCAAGTGCGAGTCCGGGCACGCGGTCGAGCGGATGACCGAGCGGAACTACTTCTTCGCGCTCTCGCGCTACCAGCGCCCGCTACTCGAGTTCTACCGAGCCAACCCCGAGTTCATCCAGCCGCGCGACGCGCTACAACGAGGTGGTCTCCTTCGTCGAGGGAGGACTCAAGGACCTCTCCGTGTCGCGCACGACGCTCCAGTGGGGCATCCCCTTCCCCGAGGCCGCGGGCGAGGAGGGCCACATCATCTATGTCTGGATGGACGCGCTGACGAATTACATTTCGGCGCTCGGATTCGGCACCGCCGACCACGAGCGGTTCGACCGGTACTGGCCCGCCGACGTCCACCTCATCGGGAAGGACATCGTCCGATTTCACGCGGTCTACTGGCCGGCGTTCCTCATGGCGGCCGGCGTCGAGCTGCCGAAAGCGATCCTCGGCGCACGGCTGGTGGCTGCGCGACAACCAGAAGATCTCGAAGTCGCTCGGCAACATCGTGCGGCCCGACGAACATCATCGACGAGCTTCGGCCCCGACCCGCTCCGCTACTTCCTCCTGCGCGACATGGTCTTCGGCCAGGACTCGAACTACTCGGACGAGTCGTTCCTCGGCCGCTACAACTCCGACCTCGCGAACGATCTCGGGAACACGCTCTCGCGCGCGCTCAAGATGGCGGCAACGTATTTCGACGGGAAGACGCCGCCGACCCCGTGTGACGAGCAACGACGTGAAGACGGCGGCGGAAGCTGCGATCCCCGAGTACCTCGCAGTCGATGGACCGCTACGCGTTCCATCGCGCGCTCGACGCCGTCTGGAAGCTGCTGGCCGCGATCAACGGCTACATCGTCTCGCGCGAGCCGTGGAAGCACTTCAAGGAGAAGGGAGCGGACGAGTCGCTCTCGCGCATCATCTGGAACATCCTCGAAGGATCCGCATCGTCTGGACGATGGTGGCGCCCTTCATGCCGCGCCTCGCCGCCGGAAGCGCTCCTCCGCCTCGGCGCATCGAGCGTCGCGCTCGATGCCGAAGCGCTCGCCTGGGGCCGGCTCCCGAACGGCGCGCCGCTCGGAGCCGGCGATGCGATCTTCCCCCGCGCCGACGCCGAAGCATACTTCGCATCCACCACACAGGAGGACCACGTGACCGAACCGAACGAGAAGACGACCCCGCCCGCCGCGCCGGACGCCGGCGTGGCGAAGATCCCCGCCGCCGCCCCCCGCCGGAACGACGGAGGCGATCGCGCCCGACGCCGGAAAGATCTCGATCGATCAGTTCATGACGGTCGATCTGCGCGTCGCCGCAGGTCGTCGCCGCGGAGCGGATCGAAAAATCGAAGAAGCTCATCAAGCTGCAGGTCGACGACGGCGAGGGAACCCGGCAACTCGTCGCCGGCATCGCGACGAAGTACACGCCCGAAGAGCTCGTGGGGCGGAAGATCGTGATCGTGGCGAATCTCAGACCGGCGAAGCTGATGGGGATCGAGTCGAACGGGATGGTGCTGGCGGCGTCGATCGACGGCGAGCCGAGCCTTCTCTCGGTGGATCCGAGTGTCCCCAACGGCACGAAGGTGAAATAGGGGCGGCGTCGGCTGTTCCACGCCCTTCGCAGCGACCGCGTCATGCGCCATTGCATGGGCTTGCCAAAATTCTAGCGACCCACCGCCGACCCGGACATATATTGCGGTCGAGCCGGCATGAGAAGAATTCGCCGGCCAATGTCGGGCGCGCTCTAGCGCGCCGAAACACCCCTTCGATGGCCACGGAGGGGTGTTTGTTTTTCGTGTCGGGGGTCTTTGGCGTCGGGCGTCAGGAGTCCGCGCTCACCGAAGCCTCTCGCGGGCGCGCCAGAGCCTCCCAGCCGAATACGAAGGCGACGAATGCTGCAGGAATGAGAAGCTGCGCGAGCAGGCGCGGCCACGAGGTCGCGACGTGCCATGCGACCTCGTGAGGGGTGACGAGATACGCCCCCAGGAAGAATGCGAGCTGGAGGGCGAGGGCGACCAGGAGAAGGCGCTCGCGCGAGAGGCAGCGGGCGCCCGCGGCGAGGATCGCGACGGCGGCCGCGAGCCAGAAGAGCGCGTGCTCGGGCGGATTCGCGGCGAGCGCTTCGAGGGTCGCCGACGGCGACGCCGCGGCCGCGGCGAGGCGAGAGAGCGGCTCCCCACCGAACAGGTCGGTGCCCAGACCGTGCATGCGGCGCAGCGCGATCCAGCACGCTGCCGCCGCTCCCGCGGGTGCGGTCGCGAGGAGCAGGCTCCACCGCCTCGCGCCTCCGGCGACCAGGATCGCGATCGCCGTGGCGACCGTCAGCGCGATCCCCTCGTTCTTGGTGAGCGCCGCGAGCGCGAGCGCCGCGGCGGCGATCGGCATCCTCCCCTCGCGCCGGTCGACGATCGCGCTCCTCGACTCGAGCAGCGCGATCCCGCCGAAGACGAGCAGCGGAAGGTCCGCGAGCCCGATGGGGACCGAGAGCACCGGGCCGGCGAGCGCCGCCGCTCCGGCCGCCGCGAGAAGGGGCGAGCCGGTCGCCTCCCCCAGGTGGGCCGCGGTGAAGAGAAGAATCGACGCCGCGAGCACCGTGAAGAGAAGGCCCAACTCGCGCTCGGGCCAGGAGCCTGCGAGCGAGGCCGCGAAGTCGTACCCGAGCGGAACGAGGATCGGGTAATCGGGATGAGCGAACTCGTTCGCCGGCCGCTCGAGCCATCCCCAGTCGACCGCCGCCGCCTCGTGGAAGACCTTCCCCTTCAATCCCCAGATCGCCCAGAAGTCCCACTCCCCAGGCGGCGCGAGAGTCGCGAAAAGAGCGTGGCCGATCCCCATCGCCGCGACGGCCGCTCCTGCCAGCCATGCGACGGTCCGCGTCGATCCGTTCTCCACGGCGCGCGGCGCGCCCGCGCGACGGCCGCGCGCGACCGCCGTCGCCGAAAAGACCGCGAGAAGGATCGAGATCGCGGCGAGAACCGACGCGCGCGACCAGGCGACGCCGATCGCGGAGAGAACGCCCATCGCCAGGGCGCACGCGCCGAGTCCGATCGGAAACGAGAGAGCCGCCAGCCGCCCTCCCCTCGCGCGCGGGTCGAGCGCGAGGACGATCGCCCCTCCGGCGATCCCGGCGATTGCGATGGAGACGAGGACCGCGATCATCGGGCGCTCCGCCTCAGAAGGGCGCTCCCCTCTCCGTCCCAGATCCGTACGAATCCGGGGATCCGCGGCGACATCCGCCAGGCCGCCACGTAGTCGGCCCCGCGAAGGCGCTCGAGATGCGCGGCGTCATCGCGGTCGACCAGAGGGATCACCTCGCGCGCCGTGAGCGCATAGCTGGCGCGGTAGTACGCGTACTCGTAGCCGCCGTTCCAGCGGCGCATCGGGACGACGATCGCGACACGGGCGCCTTCCGGCGTGCGGTTCCGCACTTCGCGCAGAAACGCGGCGTACCCGGGAGCGGCGCGGTCGGGCGCCTCGGTCAGCTCGACCCCGGCCACGGCGCGATCCGCGAAGAAGACGCGAAAGAAGAACGGCTCGAACCCGCCGAGAAGCATCGCGGCGAGCAGGATCGCGTAGAGCGCACGCCGGAACACGCCGACGAGTCTAGGGGTCAAGGCGTCTGGGAGTCCAGGCGTCTGGGTCCGTCCCTTCGGATCTCTTGCTGAATCGACGGCGGCGCGAGATCTTCCCCTCTCCCCGGCGCGATCGTTTCGAGTGCATGGCTGGCGTTCCGGGGAGAGGGTAAGGGTGAGGGGCCTGCGAGGGTCGCCCATGTGAACCCCTCACCCCTTGCCCCTCTCCCCGGAACGCGATCCTCTTCTCGCGCCTCATTCCGCCGGGGAGAGGGGGAAGAGACGCGCGGCTGCTCAAGCCTCGCAGACTCTAGACGCCCAGGACTCCCCAGACGCCCAGACGCTGAGACGCTGAGACGCCTCGACGCCTAGACGCTTAGACGCCCCAGACGCTTAGACGCCCCAGACGCTTAGACGCCCAGACGCCTAGATGCCCAGACGCCTAGACGCCCAGACGCTTAGACGCCCAGACGCTTAGACGCCGACGGGGTGCCAGACCGTCTTCATCTCGAGGAACTCGGCGATCGCGTAGAGCGAGGGCTCGCGATCGCCCTCGCGATGGTCTGCGCCGACGATCCGCTTCACGTTCTCGGCGGCGGCTTCTTCCGCCGCTCGCCGGATCGCATCGTCCTCGACTCCGCCGAGGTCGATCGCGTTCACGTCCATGTGCGCGGCGAGCCAGGGAACGAGCTCTTTCTTGAGGCCCGAGATCAGGTTGATGACGCCGGCGGGAACGTCGGACGTCTCGAAGATCTCTCCCATCGTGATCGCGGCGAGCGGCCGCGATTCGGACGTGAGCGCGACGGCCGTGTTGCCTCCGACGATGGCCGGCGCGACGCGAGAGACGAGCCCCAGCAGGGCGGGGGTCTCCGGAGCGACGACGCCGACCACGCCCGTCGCCTCGGGGAACGTGAAGTTGTAGTAGGGACCAGAGACGGTGTTGACGCTGCCGAGGATGTGCGTGAACTTGTCGGCCCACCCCGCGTAGTAGACCCAGCGGTCGATCGAGCTCTCGATCTCCTTGCGAGCGTCGCCCTTCGACGCGCCGGCGCGCCGCAGCTCCTCTTCCAGCTCCGCCGCGCGCGACTCGAGCACCTCGGCGATCCGATACAGGATCTGGCCCCGGTTGTACGCGGTGCGCCCGCTCCATCCGGAGGCCGCCTTCCGCGCGGCGACGACGGCGTTCCGGAGGTCCTTGCGCGATCCGCGGCATGCATTCGCGAGCAATGCGTCCCCCTCACCGGAATACACCGGATAGAACCTCCCCGACTCGGTGCGGGGAAACTCGCCGTTGATGTAGAGCTTGTACGTCTTGCGGATTGGTAATCGACTCATCCGTTTCTCAATTCTGATCTCGTCTATCGGTAGAGGACCTCAGACATCAGGCCCCAGGCCTCAGATCTCATGTCGCCGGTCCCGGTCTGAGGCCGGAGGCCGGAGGCCTGAGGCCTGAGGCCTTCTACGATAACCGCACGTATGCCTCGAGCCCCTGCATGCCGCCTTCGCGGCCGAAGCCCGATTCCTTGTAGCCGCCGAAGGGAGAGGTGGGGTCGAACTTGTTGTAGGTGTTCGCCCAGACGACGCCGGCGCGGAGCTTCTGCGCGATCTTGAAGATCTTGCGAGCCCTTGTCGGTCCAGACGCCGGCCGAGAGGCCGTACGGCGTGTTGTTCGCCTTCTCGATCGCTTCCTCGGGCGTGCGGAACGTCATGACCGAGAGCACCGGGCCGAAGATCTCTTCCTGCGCGATGCGGTGCGACTGCGCGACGCCGGTGAAGAACGTCGGCGGGAACCAGAAGCCGCGGGCCGGGAGCGCGCAGGCGGACTGGAACAGCTCCGCTCCCTCGTCGACCCCGCTGTCGACGAGCTCGCGGATCTTCTCGAGCTGCGCCCGCGAGTTGATCGCGCCGACGTCCGTGTTCTTGTCGAGCGGATCGCCGAGGCGCAGCGTGCCGATGCGGTCGCGGAGCTTGCGGATGACCGGCTCGGCGACCGACTCCTGCACGAGGAGCCGCGAGCCCGCGCAGCAGACGTGCCCCTGGTTGAAGTAGATGCCGTTGACGATGCCCTCGACCGCCTGGTCGAGCGGCGCGTCCTCGAAGACGATGTTCGCCGCCTTGCCGCCGAGCTCGAGCGTCAGCCGCTTTCCGGTTCCCGCGGTCGCGCGCTGGATGCGCTTGCCGACCTCGGTCGAACCGGTGAAGGCGATCTTGTTCACGCCGGGTGGTTGACGAGCGCCGCGCCGGTCGCGCCCGCGCCCGTGATGATGTTGACGACGCCGGGCGGCAGGTCCGCCTCCTGGAAGATCTCCGCGAGCATCATCGCCGTCAGCGGCGTCGTCTCGGCGGGCTTGAGGACGACCGTGTTGCCGCAGGCGAGCGCCGGCGCGATCTTCCACGCGGCCATGAGCAGCGGGAAGTTCCACGGGATGATCTGCCCGCAGACGCCGACGGGGCTCACCTTCCGGCGCGGGAAGGCGTACTCGAGCTTGTCGGCCCAGCCCGCGTAGTAGAAGAAGTGGGCCGCGGCGAGCGGGATGTCGACGTCGCGCGACTCCTTGATCGGCTTGCCGCCGTCCATCGTCTCGAGTGACCGCGAGCTCGCGCGACTTCTCCTGCATCGATGCGCGCGATCCGGAAGATGTACTTGCCCGCTCGGAGGGCGAGAGCTTCGACCAGACCTTCTCGTAGGCGCGGCGCGCTTCCTTCACGGCCGCGTCCACGTCCGCGGCGTCCGCTTCCGCCACTTCCGCGAGCACCTCCTCGGTCGCGGGGTTGATCGTCGGGAAGTAATTCTTCGAGTGGGGCGCGACGAACTTGCCGCCGATGAAAAGCTCGTATCGGCTGCGATCCGGACGTGGTCGACGGCTTCGCGCGAGGGGGCGTACTCCCAGCCGGCCGCCATCGGCGACGCGGGTCCGGGCTTGAGGCGCTCGAGCGCTCCTGCGGGATCGTGGATGGTCTCAGTCATGGTTTCGTCCGTCTAGAAGTGAAGTTCTGTCATGCTGAACGTTGAACGTCGGGATGACATGCGGCATCGACATTCCATTCTTATTGACCATCGACGAAGCAATCCAGCGTGAAGTAGTCCGCCGACTGGTACGCTCCGGTCGTTTCTTTCCGGAGCTGCATCAGGATGTCGTTGAGGAGCGAGCTCGCGCCGAAGCGGAACCGGTCGGGGGTCATCCAGCGCGGCCCGAGGGTCTCGTGGAGCGTGACGAGGTACGCGAGGGCGAGCTTCGCATTCGAGATCCCGCCGGCCGGCTTCATTCCGATCTCGATCCCCGTCCGATGGTGAAAGTCGCGGATCGCCTCGAGCATGACGAGCGTGACCGGAAGGGTCGCGCCGACGCTGATCTTGCCCGTCGACGTCTTGATGAAGTCCGCCCCGGCGTACATCGCGATCATCGAGGCTTTCCGGACGTTGTCGTAGGAGCCGAGCTCGCCGGTCTCGAGAATGACTTTCAGATGCGCGGGCCCGCACGCTTCCTTCACGGCGCCGATCTCGTCGAAGACCCGCTGGTAGTCGCCCGCGAGCAACGCGCCGCGGTTGATCGACCATGTCGATCTCGTCGGCGCCCATCGCGACCGCGCGGCGCGTCTCGTCGAGCTTCACCTCGAGCGGGGTCTGTCCGCTCGGAAATCCGGTCGCGACCGCGGCGGTCTTCACGCCGCTTCCTTCCAGCGCGCGGCGGACGTGGGGCACCATGTTCGGATAGATGCAGACGGCGGCGACCGACGGAACGGAGCTGTCGGAGGGATCGGGACGGATCGCTTTCTGGCAGAGCGCGACCACCTTGCCCGGGGTGTCTTTCCCTTCGAGGGTCGTCAGGTCGATCATGCTGATGGCGAGCCGCAGCCCCGCGACCTTCGATTCCTTCTTGAGCGAGCGCTTCGCGAGCGAGGCGGCGCGCTCCTCGACGCCGACCTGGTCGACGGCGACGACGCTGCCCAGAGCATCGGCAAGGCTCCCGCGGGATGCGGCCTGAAGGTGCTGCGGCTTCGCCTGGATCATCTGGGACATGGCGGTAGGAGTCTGGGGTCTCGGAGTCCGGAGTCTAGGGATCGGGTCGGAGGCCGGCAATCCGCTTCGCGGTCACCCGGAGCGAAGCGACGAAGGGCGTCCTCGGGATGACCGGCGGGGGCGGCCGCAGGCCGCCCCTGGGTTCGCCGCGTCTTGCCGCTAATCGATGCGGGCCGGGGAGACCCTGCCCGTCGGGGCCGTCGGCGGCGGCAGCGCGACGACGCGCTGTCTGCCCGAGTTCGCCTGGACCGGCCGCCAGGAGGTCCCTTCGAGGACCCAGAGGTCGGAGAGGTAGTAGCCCGCATAGCCGCCGTAGAGGATGAACTGCTGGAGCGTCGGGTCCCACGCGAGGCGGGCGTTCTGGCGCGCGGTCGGAACGCGGCTGCCTTCGACCTTCGTCCACTTCGCGCCGTCGAACACCCAATGCTCGTTGATGAACTCGACCTTCTCGTTCGATCCGCCGAACATGTGGATGCGGTTGTCGGCCGGATTGAACGCGACCGCGGCGCCATAGCGCGCCGGCGGCGAGCTCGCGGTGGTCAGCTCGACCCAGTCCTTCCCGTTGAAGGTCCAGGTGTCGGCGAACCGGATGAGCAGGCCGTCGCGCTCCTTTCGGCCGATGCCGCCGGAGAGAACGACTTTCTTCTGCACCGGGTCGTAGAACATCGCCGTGAGCGCGCGGTAGAACGGCTTCTTGCCGTCGATCTTGGCCCAGCTCGCGCCGTCCCAGGTCCAGGTCTCGTTGATGTAGTCCCCGTTGTATCCGCCGAAGACGATCGTCTTCTTCAGCGTCGGATCGTACGCGATCGATGCCTGGATGCTCGTCAACGGGCGTTTGTCCGGACTGGAGAACCGCTTCCATTGCGTGCCGGCGAACTCGTAGACCGACGCGTCCGAGCAGAGGAGGACCATCACCTTCCGGTCGCTATCCCACGTGCTCACCGGATAGGAGCAGGTCGCGGGAGCGTCGAGGGCGATGACCGGGGTCCACTGTCCCGAGGCGTACCTCCAGAGGTCGGCGCCACCGCGCACGCCTCCGAAGAGCCACACCGCCCCATTCTCCGGATCGCTCGTGAACCCGAACATCGAGCGCGCGCCCGGCGTCACGCCGGACCAGGCGCTCTTCCATTTCGAGTCGCGGTAGCGGTACGTGTAGTCGACCTCGTACCCCAGGTCGTAGTCGGTTCCCCCGAAGAGGATCGTCTCGCCGCGCGCTTCGTCGTACGCCATCGCGTGGCCGAAGACGAGGCCGGCGGAGCCGGTTCCCTCGACGGCTTTCCAGTTCGTGCCGTCCCACTCCCAGGTCGCGCCCGGGACGAGGCCGGTCAGGCAGGCCCCGCCGTACAGGAGGACGTTGCCGCTGAACTCCTGCCAGACCGCGACGGCGCGGCTCAGGCAGAACGGCAGCGTCTCGGGCGTGAGCTGCTCCCATCCGGGATTCGTGTAGCGGTACATCACGCTGGTGCTGTCGGACTTCATCCCGACCAGCAGGGTCTCGTCGCGCGTGCCGTCGTAGACCATGACCGCGGAGTTCACGTCCGGACCGTCATCGCCCGTTTTCGTCCAGGTCGTCCCGTCGAACTCCCATGTGTCGCGCAGGTTCGCGTCCGCCGTCGCGCCGCCGAAGAGGATGACGCGGTTTCGGACGCGGTCGAACGCCGCTGCGGCGTACTTCCTCGCGCTCGGATGGTCGGGGACGTCCAGCTTCTGCCACTCGCTGCTGCGGAACTCCCAGGTGTCGTCCAGATGGACGGCTCCCGAGCCGATGCCGCCGAACAGGATCGCGCGCTGGGCAAACGAGTCCCAGACGAACGCGAAACCGCCGCGCGGGCTCGGACTCGCGGAAGGGAAGAGCTGGATCCAGCGGCGCCCGTTCCAGGCCCACGTCTCGTCGATGTAATCGCGGGCGAACTGCTCCTCGCCGCGGATGAACGCCGGGGTCGCGCCGCCGAAGACGATCGGGCGCTTGGCGACTTCGTCGAAGACCATCGCGGCGGTCGTCCGCGGGGACGGCTGCGCCAGAAGAGAGAGGGGAGCGAGGAGAAGGAAAGCCATCGCGGCGAGGAAGCGCCGGAGAGAGAGCGAGTTCAAATTCATCGGCTGCGGGCCCTTTGGAGACACGATCTAAACTGCAGAAACGACTGCGATTGAGACGTTCGAGGGTGGCCAACGGTCACGGGGGGGCCTAAATTCCGTAATTTGGCGCGCTCGGATCTCGCCGGGGTCACGAGCAGAAGAAGAATGCACCATGCAAAATGCAGCATTGAAAGTCCGGCAAAGGGCCACCCGCGAGCCACTTTTTGTATTGTTAATGTTGCATGGTGAATTTTGCATTGGCCGCCGCAGGCGGCGTTGGTCCCGCGGCCGCGCCCGTCTACTCGTCCCGCACCAGCCGCCCCGCCCTCCCCGGATCCTGCCGTCTCTCCCTTCGCGCGACGAAGGCTTCCTCGAAGGTGACCTGAATGATCGCCGAGACGGGGATCGCGAGGATCGCTCCGATGATGCCCAGAAGCGATCCGCCGATGAGGAAGGCGACGAAGATCGCGAGCGGAGAGATGGACATCTTCTCCCCCATGATCCGCGGCACGAGCAGGTAGTTCTCGACCTGCTGGATCACGATGGCCCCGATCAGGACTCCCCAGAACTGCCAGGGCGAGAGGAAAAGGGCGATGATGACCGCCGGAATCGCGCTCAGGATCGGGCCGAGGACCGGGATCATCTCCCCGATTCCCGCGACGAGCGCCAGCGGGAGCGCGTAGGGGATCCGCAGCGCGAGCAGGAGAACGAACGTCGCGCTCCCCACGATCAGCGCCAGCAGGAGCTGCGCGGCCAGCCAGGAGCTCATCCGGCGGGAGAGGCGGAGGATCGTCTTCCGTCTCCTTCCCCGTTCGCGGGCGGGATAGAAGAGGAGGAAGAGGTTCCGCAGCCGTTCCGCGTCGACCATCATGTAAACGATCAGGACGAGGACGATCACGATCGACGCGACCAGGCTCACCGCACCTTTGATGTAGGGAAACAGGTCGACGTCGGCCGGGCCCGTTGCGAGGAGCTTGCGGAGCTCGTCCACCGGCAGATAGGGCGCGAGGGGAAGGATGATGTTCTCCTCGACGAGGACTGGCAGCCGCACCGCCATGTCTCTCCCCTCGACGAGCAGGTGCGGGAGTCCGAAGATCGCGAAGAGGGCCGCGGCGACGAGAAAGGGGACGTAGACGAGCACCACCGCCGTGCCGCGGCGGATCCTCCGGTGGAGATAGTGGCGCGTCAGGACACGCACGCGGTGGACGGCCGGAGAGACGCCCGAGGCGAGGATGCCGGCGATCAGGATGAGGATGAGGATCCTCTGGATGTTCCAGAGAAACACGATGCCGATCGCGACGGCCGCGGCGATGAGGACCTTCCGCGTGAAGAGGTGAAGCTCGCTCTCGTCCTCTCTCACCCTGTCTCCCTTCACGCCAGGTACTGAGCGATCGCCTGCCGGATCTGCCCCTCGCCGACGGCGCCGACGAGCCTCCCCTTCTCCCGGCCGCTCGACAGGAAGACGAGCGTGGGGATCCCCTGGACGGCGAACGACGCGGCGGTTCGTGGATTCTCGTCGACGTTGACCTTGGCGAAGGCGATGTCGGTGCGCGAGGCGGCGAGCGACTCGATGACGGGAGCGATGGTCCGGCAGGGGCCGCACCACGGCGCCCAGAAATCGACCACCATCGCGCGCTCCGCCTGCGCCCGCGTCGTGAACGTCGCGTCCGTGAGAACGACCGGCGCGCCGGCGCCCGCCGCCGCGTTCAATTCAGTCTTGCATCTCCCACAACGAACACCCTTCCCGCCCGAATCCCGCGGGGATCCGATTCGCCTGCCCACACGAGGGGCAGCGGACGACCGTGCCTTCCATGGTGCGATCTCCTCAGGTCGGGTCCGGTTGCGAAGACCGCGCCCACCGCCCGCCCTCACGCGTCGACGCGGCACCCGGAGGCGTCAGGGGCGTAGCCGGGGCGTCACGCGCAGCGCGACCCCCGGAGAGGGGTGCCGAACGAATCCAGGCACCCCGGCAGGGGTGCCAGAGGAACCCG
The DNA here is from genome assembly GCA_963793695.1 of uncultured Acidobacteriota bacterium. Taxonomy (GTDB): domain Bacteria; phylum Acidobacteriota; class Thermoanaerobaculia; order Gp7-AA8; family Gp7-AA8; genus CAWCBB01. The sequence goes on from CAWCBB010000025.1 coordinate 32,771, forward strand.
TGCGCCCCCGCCCAGACGCGGGCGAGACCCCGCCCCACGACTCCCGAGACGCCCCAGACGCTACACTCCCCGCGATGCGGTTTCGCGACGCGACGATCGAAGACCTCGAGGCGATTCGGAAGCTCATCGCGGACGCGAACGACACGCCGTACGACCTGGCGCGCGTCGCCGAAGAGAAGTGCTTCGGGGAGGGGCCGCACGGGATGCCGGAGACGATCGTCGCCGACGCGGGCGGGAGGCTGGACGGCGTCATTACGTTCACCTCGCGCGGCGTGCGCGTGATCGCGGTGCGGCGCGAGCGACGATCGCGAAAGGATCGGCTCGAGTCTCATCCGGATGTTCGAAAAGCGCCTCGGCTCGAATGCGGGGAAGATCGTGATCTACGGCGAGGCGGGAAACTACTACCTCCCCGGAGTTCCGGAAGAGGATCTCGCGACCTGCGGATTCTTCGAGCAGCATGGGTATGTCGCGGAAGAAGAGCGAGCGGTGAATCTCGCCGTGGATCTCGCGAACAACCCGATGCTCCCCCACCCGGGGGCGGGCGGGACGCCCGCACCACACGCGGCTCACGACACGACGAGCTCACGACAAAGCATCGAACGCGCCGGGGAAACTTCGCGCGACGAGCTGCTCGAGTTCATCGCCAACCAGTTCGGGCGCATCTGGAGCTGGGAGACCGCGCGCGCGTTCCGCAACGATCCGCCGACCGCGTTCCTCGCGCGGGACACCTCCGGGCACATCACCGGGTTCTCCGCGCACGAAGCCAATAACCGCGGCCTGGGGTTCTTCGGCCCGATGGGGACGGACGAAGCGACGCGCGGGCAGGGAACCGGGCGGACGCTTCTCCTCGCATCCCTCGCCGACCTCCGCGCCCGCGGCTTCCGTGAGGCCGTCATCTCCTGGGCGGCGAACGCCCCGTTCTACGAGCGCGCGTGCGGCGCGCGCCCCTCGCTCCGTATGGTACGGTTCTCGAAAGTCGTACGAGGAGGACGGCGGGGTCAGGGAAAGGCCGGACGAAACGGGATGAAGAGATCGGCGAAGGCGAAGCGCAGGAAGAGCACCGGTCCGGCCGAGGTCGAGGCCGGCGGCCGCTCGGTCCGCGCGAAGAAGCGGACGACCTTCCTTCCGCTCGCGATCGGCATCTCCGGCGGGATCGCCCTCGCCACCGCCGCATTCTGGTTCTTCAAGCATCAGGCGGAGGAAGTCGTCGAAGGGAACGCGGACCGCTACGACTCGGCCCTCCTCGAGCTTGCGAGTCAGGCCAAAGGGCCGCGCATGGACGTGGCGATGCGCGCGGCGACGGCGCTCGGATCGCATCCCGGAACCGGCATCGCCGCCGGCCTCGTCGCGATCATGATGATTCGCCGCAAGCGTCCGCACGACGCGTGGACCGTCGCAATCAGCACGGGCGGCGCGATGCTCCTCGGCACGGCGCTGAAGGCGATCTTCCAGCGCCAGCGGCCGCAGGAGCTCCACCGCCTGATCAAGCTCCCGAAGTCTCACAGCTTCCCGAGCGGCCACTCGCTCATGTCGGCCGCGACGTATCCGATCGTCGTGCACCACCTGGTCGAGCGCCTCCCGCGGCGCGTGCAGGCGGCGGCGATGGCCGCCACGGCCGTCGTCATCGTCTCGGTCGGCTATTCCCGCGTCTACTTCGCCGTCCACTTCCCTTCCGACGTTCTCGCGGGCTTCGCCGCTGGGCTCGGCTGGCTCGGCCTCACGTCCCTCTCCCACTCCCTCATGGACCGCGAGATCACCACGCGCGAACGGAAGCGCCTCCGCGCCGTCGCGCTCGAGCTGGATGCCGAGGACCGAGGGGAGCCGCGCGGGGTATGATCCGCCGCTCCGCCCCGCGTCGAAATGACCGCCGGCGATTTCCCGTTATCGTTCGAACGTAGGGACCGGCTGCGCCGGTCCGTATCCGTGTTTTCGGCAAAGGGATTTCCATGTCAGCGTCGTCCCCCTACGGAACCAACATCGCCTTCATCGAAGAGCTGTACGACAAGTACAGAGAGAACCCGCTCTCGGTGAGCGCGAGCTGGAGAGAGTTCTTCCAGGATTACGAGCCGGAGTCCGGCGAGGAAGACGGCGACCCCTCCCCCGACTGGAGCGCGCAGGAAGCGCAGCTCGCGCAGTGGATGCCGGAGCCCGCGGGGTCCGCGCCCGCGACCGAGGCCCCACCCGCGAACCGAGAATCCGGGCGGCCGCAGGCCGTCCCTGCTCCCGCGCCCGTCCCCGCTCCCGCCCCCCCGGCGGCGAAGCCCCCGGCCCCTCCCCCGGAAGAGAAGGCCACGGTCCCGCTCCGCGGCGCCGCTTCGAAGATCGTCAAGAACATGGAGGCGTCGCTCGAGGTCCCCACCGCGACGTCCGTCCGGACGATCCCGGTCAAGGTCCTCGAGGAAAATCGCCAGGTCATCAACCACCACCTCACCCAGAGCGGCCAGAACAAGGCGTCGTTCACGCACATGATCGCGTGGGCGATCGTGAAGGCGCTGCGCGAGTACCCGCGCATGAACTCCTCGTTCGCGATGGCGGAGGGCCAGCCCGTGCGGCTCGACCCGCCGCGCGTGAACTTCGGGATCGCGATCGACGTCGAGAAGAAGGACGGCTCGCGCTCGCTCCTGGTCCCGAACATCAAGAAGGCGGACACCCTCGACTTCGGCCAGTTCATGAAGCAGTACAACGATCTCGTCCGGAAGGCGCGCAGCGGCTCGCTCGAGATCCCCGATTTCGAAGGGACCACGATCTCGCTCACGAATCCCGGGACGATCGGGACGATCTCCTCGATCCCGCGCCTCATGCAGACGCAGGGGACGATCATCGCCACGGGCCAGATCGACTATCCGGCGGAGTACTCCGCGACCGACCCGGAAGTCCTCGCGGAGCTCGGCGTCTCGAAGGTGATGACGATGACGTCGACGTACGACCATCGCATCATCCAGGGAGCCGAGTCGGGCGCGTTCCTCGCCCGCATCCACGAGCTCCTCCTCGGCGCGGACAACTTCTACGACGACATCTTCCGCGATCTGCGGATCCCCTACGAGCCGCTCCGGTGGTCGCCCGACAAGCGCGGCTCGCTCTTCGGCGCCGCGCAGAGCGACGCCGCGCTGCAGCGCGAAGCGAGCGTTCTTCAGCTCATCAACGCATATCGCGTCCGCGGCCACCTCATCGCCGATCTCGATCCCCTCGACTACCGCGTCGGAGCGCACCCCGAGCTGAACCTGGCCTACTACGGGCTGACGATCTGGGACCTCGATCGCGAGTTCATCACCGGCGGCCTGTCGGGCAAGCCGACCGCGCGCCTGCGCGAGATCCTCGAGATCCTCCGCGACACCTACTGCCGCAAGCTCGCCCCGGAGTACATGCACATCCAGAGTCCGGCCGAGAAGAAGTGGCTCCGGGATCGGATGGAGCCCGACGCGCAACAGCGAGCCGCTGAGCGGCGAGGTCAAGCGCCGGATCCTGATGAAGCTCACCGACGCCGAGGTGTTCGAGAAGTTCCTGCACACGAAGTACATCGGGCACAAGCGCTTCTCGCTCGAGGGAGCGGAGACGGTCGTTCCGATGGTCGACCATCTGCTCAACCGCGCGGCCGCCGACGGGGTGAAGACGTTCATCATCGGCATGGCGCACCGCGGGCGCCTCAACCTGCTCGCGAACATCCTCGGAAAGTCCTACGAGAAGATCTTCCACGAGTTCGAAGGCGACATCGACCCGGCGACGATCCAGGGCTCCGGCGACGTGAAGTACCACCTCGGCGCCGACGGAGAGCACGAGGCGCCGGACGGAGGGAAGATCGAGCTCCGGCTCGCGTCGAACCCCAGCCATCTCGAGGCGGTCGACCCGATCGTCGAAGGGATGGCGCGCGCGCACCAGAAGCTGCTCGACGACCGAGACCGCTCGAAGGTGATCCCGCTGCTGCTCCACGGCGACGCGGCGTTCGCCGGGCAGGGCGTCGTGGCGGAGACGCTCAACCTCTCGCAGCTCCCCGGCTACACGACCGGAGGGACGGTCCACATCGTCATCAACAATCAGATCGGGTTCACGACCGGTCCCGAGGAAGCGCGCTCGTCGGTCTACGCGACCGACGTCGCGAAGATGGTCCAGGCCCCGATCTTCCACGTGAACGGCGACTCGCCGGAGGCGTGCGTCCGGGCGATCGAGATCGCGTACGAGTTCCGGCAGAAGTTCAAGAAGGACGTCGTCATCGACATGTTCTGCTACCGCCGGCACGGCCACAACGAGGGAGACGACCCCTCGTTCACGCAGCCGCGGATGTACAAGCTGATCAAGGACCACCGCTCCACGCGCAAGCTCTACACCGAGGCGCTGCTCCGGAAGGGGGATCTGGACCCGAAGGAAGCGGAGAGCTGGCTCGAGAAGTTTCAGAATTCGCTGCAGGAGGCGTTCGACCGGACGCGCGAGGACTCCACTCCCCCGCCGACCGACGGGGACCCGCTCTGGACCGACGAGGAGATCACCGGAATCCAGGAAGCCCCGTCGCCGGACACCGGAGTGCCGGCCGGGACGATCGAGCGCGTCGGCCGCGTCCTGACGACGCTGCCCGGAGAATTCACTCCGCATCCGAAGCTCAAGCCGCTGCTCGAGCGGCGGCGCGCGATGATCGAAGGGCGAGCGCCGATGGACTGGGCGACGGCGGAGCAGCTCGCGTTCGGCGCGATCATGCTCGACGGCCACCGCGTGCGCCTGAGCGGCCAGGACAGCGGCCGCGGAACGTTCTCGCAGCGACATGCGATCTTCGTCGATTACGCGAGCGGGCGGGAGTACCTCCCCCTCGACGCGCTTCGCGAGGTCGCCGCGCCGGCCGACGCGAAGCCGGCGCACCAGAGCCTGGCGGAAGACCAGCACATCGGATTCTCGGTCTACGACTCGCTTCTCTCCGAGTACGGCGTCATGGGGTTCGAGTACGGCTACTCGGTCACGGACCCCTCGACGCTCGTTCTGTGGGAGGCGCAGTTCGGCGATTTCATGAACGGCGCGCAGATCATCATCGACCAGTTCCTCTCGAGCGCCGAGGAGAAGTGGGGGCAGCACAGCGGGCTCGTCCTCCTTCTCCCGCACGGGTTCGAGGGACAGGGGCCGGAGCATTCGAGCGCACGTCTCGAGCGCTTCCTCATCCTCTGCGCCGAGGGAAACATGCAGGTCGCGAACGTGACGACGCCGGCGCAGTACTTCCACCTGCTGCGGCGCCAGATGCGGAACGACCCGCGAAAGCCGCTCGTCGTCACCACGCCGAAGTCGCTGCTGCGGCACCCCCAGGCCGTCTCGCCGGTCGAAGAGTTGACGCGCGGGCGGTTCGAGCCGGTGCTCGACGATCCCTCGTTCGCGGAGGGAGCCCGCGAGAGCGTCCGGCGGCTCGTGTTTCTCTCGGGAAAGCTCTACTACGACGTCGCCGCGGCGCGGCAGTCGCTCGCGAGCGCGGGCGGCGCGGTCGCGGTCGCCCGCCTCGAGCAGTTCTATCCCTGGCCTGGCCCGAGGATCGCCGAGGTGATCGCGCGGTATCCGAACCTCACCGAGGTCGTCTGGGCGCAGGAGGAGCCGCGCAACATGGGCGGCTGGACCTTCCTCTCGCATCGCCTCCTCGCGCTCACGAACCTTCCCGTCCGCTACATCGGACGGCCGGTCAGCGCGTCCCCGGCAAGCGGCTCCCACCTGCGCCACGAGTCGCAGCAGCACGCGATCGTGGAGGCGGTGTTGGGGCAGCAGGAAGTAGGAAGTAGGAAGTAGGAAGTAGGAAGTAGGAAGTAGGAAGTAGGAAGTAGGAAGTAGGAAGTAGGAAGTAGGAAGCAGGAAGTAGAAAGTAGAAAGGGCCCACCCTCCCTCGCCCGAAGGGCGACGGAAATAGCCGGGGGTGAGCGCGAAGCGCGAACCCCCGGAACGCCGGGAAAAAAAGTCACGCGCCCCGAGAGGGGCGCCGGAAGATCAAGGAGCTCCATGTCCAGCATCCCGATTCAAAGCCTCGACGACGACGCCAGAGTCTGGCTCTTCGGCTCGTCCGCGCCGCTGACCGAGGAGCAGAAGCGCGTCGCGCGCGCGACGCTCTCCACGTATCTCGCCGACTGGAGCTCGCACGGCGAGGACGTCCCCGCCGCCGTCGACGTCGTCGGCGATCGATTCCTCGTCGTGGCCGCGGACCGCCGCGCGGTCTCGGGCGGATGCTCGGTCGACCGGATGTACCGTCAGGTCCGGGCGCTGCGCGACTCGGTCGGCGCGGACCTTCTCGAGTCGACGCTCGTCTTCTGGCGCGAGGGCGACGCGATCCGCGGCGCCACGCGCTCGGAGTTCCGCAGGCTCGCCGAGACCGGCGCGGTGGACGCCGAGACCGTGATCTTCGACACGACCGCGGAGACCCTCGGCGCGATCCGCACCGGCGCGTGGGAGCGCCGCGCATCGGATTCGTGGCACGCGGAGGCGTTTCCGCTTCGAAAGGTCTCCTGAGATGGGATTCCGCGCGCTCGCGAAGCTCTTCCAGCAGTCATCACCCGAGGATGAGAGGCGCGCGACCCAGCACCGGCTCCGGCTCGCGACGGCGTCCGTCCTCCTCGAGACGGCGTACGCGGACGATTCGTTCTCGATCGCCGAAAAGAAGGACATCGTCGAGTACCTTCGCGGGCGCTTCGCCCTCGACGAGAACGACGCGCACGAGCTCCTCGAGTCGGCCGAAGAGCAGCGCTCGAACACCATCGACCACTTCGCGATGACGAACTTCCTGCGGAAGAACGCGCCGCTCGCCGAGCGGATCGAGATCGTCAAGGAGATGTGGCGCCTCGTCTACCGCGACGGCAACCTCCACCAGTACGAGAACTACCTCGTGCGCAAGCTCGCCGACCTCCTCGGCCTCGAGCACCACGTCATGATCGAGGCGAAGCTCGAGGTCGCGAAAGAGAATCCGTGATCGCTACCTCTGGCTCATCAGCGCGAACCCGATCATCTTGTAGAGCAGCCGCGCGCCGACGTTCGCGTCCCACTCGGTCGCTCCCGGCGAGACCTCGCACAGATCGAGCCCGACGATTCTCCTGCCGCCACGGACGAGCGCCCGCGAGCAGCGCCGATCGCCTCGTTCCACGACAGGCCCGCCCGGCACCGGCGTTCCCGTGCTCGGGCACAGCGTCGGGTCGAGCCCGTCGATGTCCCACGAGAGATAGACCGTCCCGGGCAGTTGCGCGACGATCTCGTCCGCGATCGCCGCCCACGCCGTCCCCTGCTCCTTCTGGCGCCGCGAGATCGGGATCGTAGAACGTGACGATCCGCCCTCCCGAGCCGTCGATCATCGCCCGCTCCGCGTCGCCGAGGTCGCGGATGCCGACCTGCACGAGCTTTCCGACCTCCGGGATGCGCGTCATCACGTTGTGGAAGATCGAGGCGTGCGACCAGGTGAAGCCCTCGTACGCGTCGCGCAGATCGGCGTGCGCGTCGAGGTGCAGGATCCCGAGCCCGGGGTAGCGCTCGGCGTACGCCGCGATCGCGCCGAACGGGACCGAGTGATCGCCGCCGAGGATGACGGCGCATCTTGCCCGGCGCCGAGCAGCGGCGCGTCTGCGCCGTACACCCAGTCGTTGATCTGCTCGCCCAGCTCGTCGACCTCGGCCACCGCGCGCCGCATGGCCGCGTCGTCGCCCGCTCCTCCCGCCTCGATCACCGGCCCGGCGAGCCGCATGCCGATCTCGGCTCCAGTCGGCGCACGTGCGCCGGGATCGGGAGCATCGCGATGCCGGCTCGTAGGACGCCCGGTTTCGTGATCGAAGAGGTCGACCTGCTTCGATGCCTCGAGCACCGCCGCGGGCCCTCCGAGGTCGCCGCCGCCGTACGAGGTCGTCGCCTCGAAGGGGACCGGGATGACGATCACCTTCGATTCCTCCGGACGAGAACGGGAGACCGTAGATGCCCGACTCGGCCGGCGCGGCGGCATCGGGGTCGAACGTGGCGGGATCGAACGGCATGGGAAGAGAGTCTAGGTGTCTGGGGGGTCCGGAGTCTAGGAGTCGGGTTGATACAATGACCCCGGAACCGGAGGTACTCCCATGACGAAGAAGAACATCGAGATCGAGTGCCCCGACTGCGGGACGGCGATCGTGATCGAGCGCGAGACGGGAGAGATCCTCTGGCACAAGCCGCGCGAGACGGCGCAGAAGCACAACCTCGAGGCGATGGTGTCGGACCTCCGGGGCCAGAAGGACGAGATGGAGAAGAAGTTCGACAAGAACCTCGAGGCGCAGAAGGACCGGAAGCGCATCCTCGAAGAGAAGTTCAAGGAAGCGCTCCAGCGGGCGGACAAATCGGACAAGCCGATGAAGAACCCGCTCGACCTCGACTCGACGGATCCCCGCCCGACCGCCCACCATCCCCTCACCCGGCTCGCTGCGCGAGCCACCCTCTCCCCGCTCGCGACGCTCGCGGGGCGAGGGGAAACGGATCCCCGCCCGACCGCCCACCGTCAGGGGAATGCGAACGCTTCGAAGTCCTTGACCACGTTCGTCGCGTTGGCGGGCACGCTGCGCTGCCACACGGCGCACGTCTGCGTGTCTTCGATCCTGACCGTGTACTCCGCTCCCGCGAAGCCCGTGAGGAACACCCAGTACTTGTTGTTGATCCCCTGCCCCTTGATCATCCGCACGAGCGCCTCGAGGCTCTTCGGCGCGAACGAGTACATGGAAAAGAACGCGCTGGCGCTCAGCGGCCCGTATTGAGGGTGGACCTCCTCGACGTTCTCGGCATACCGCACCACGGATCCGCGTCCCGAGAGCTTCGAGAACGAGTCGTTCCACGTCGGGATCGTCACCTTGAACCGGTTTCCGAGTAGGCAGGCGGTGTTCGCGTCGGGGACGCACGCCGAGCACGTGCTCGACGGCGAGAGGTACGGAGCGAGGAGCGGATAGGACTGCGAGAGCGCGCCGTCCACCGTATTGTTTCCCGCGTTGCACGCGTTGCCCGGCTCGGGACCGCAGTGGCCGAAAAGCTGGCCGACGATGTACCCCCCGGCGAGGATGACCGGCGCGCCCGACGAGCCGCCCGCCACGCCCCCGCCCCCGTTGATCGAGGTCGAATAGATGTACGAGGGGCGAGCCTTCGTATCGCAGGTCCCTACGCTCGTGTCCACCCTCGTGACGGAGTATCTCTGCGCGACGCCGTCGGGATGGGAGAGCCGGTGAAGAACGGCGCCGTTGGGCACTGCGCTCGCCTCCGCCGTCCAGCCGAGGAAGACGCGGCCGTTCGGAATCGAGCTCAGGCGCAGCAGGGTCACGTCCGTCGTGGGCGAGGTCGCGAGGAGCGACGACGCGTTCGTGCGCGGCACCGTGCTCGGGTCCGGGTCGGGCGCATTGCACGAGGCAGAGATGTAATCCCAGTACGCTTCGAGCGACGATGCCTCCGCCTGTGTGGACAGGCAGTGATTGGCCGTCAACAGGTAGGGAGTGTACGTGGAGCCGCTGTCGATCACGAGGGCGCCGCTGCAGATGTAGCTCGCGTTGCCGTTCACGTAGCGGAGATGCGCCACGGCCTTCCGGTACTCGGCGATGACGTCGAGGATGTCCGTCCCGGGGCACGGCCCGTCGATCAGGCACTCCGTAGACTGGGCCTTCACCTCGCCGGAGTCGCGCACGACGTATTCGAGGACCGAATCGAGCTCGATCTCGTACCCGCCCGCCGGCGCGGAGACCGCGAAGTTGATGTGGTCCGCCCAGACGGACGGCGTCCAGAAATCTCCGGCCCCTCCGGCCAGCGATGCGTCGAACCAGATCGGGTCCGATCCATCGCTCCAGACCCACATGTTCGTCCCGGGCGGGAGCGAGAACTTCGCGACATGGAGGCGGAGGCCGGCCGCATTCTCGACGTCGATCCTGATCCGCGCCCCGGCGCTGCCGGCGCCGGCCGCGATCCTCGACTCGCGCTTCAGAACGAGAGGAGACTGCAGCGGCCGCGTGAAGCCGTCGCGGTACGGGAGCCGGCCCGATTCGTTCCATGCGCGGAGGGCGGCGAGCGAATCGCCGGCTCCTGCGCTCGCCGCCGACATCCGCGCGGACGCGCTGACCGGCGCGGTGAGGATCTCGCGAGCCATCGACGGGCGCGCCGGAATCGGTCGATCGGGCGCTTTCGCGGGCGGCATCTGCTGGCCGAACACTACGCTCCAGCCGAGGATCAGAACGAAAAAACGGACGAATTTCACGCGAAGACCTCCTGAACAGCGTGGGGTGAATATCAGTTTTTGTGGGGATTCGGTGCGGACGAGGATACACGCTTCCGCGCCGGAAGGAATCCGGCGCATTTGGCGCCGGCGAGGCGAGGGCCGTGCTCGGCCGCGGATCGCCACTCGGGACCGGCTTGGGTCCATGGCGGAAGCACGCGGCCCAACGTCACCCGGAGCGCGAGCCCGCCGCGGGCGCAAAATCAAAGGATGCTCGAAGGCCGGAAAGTTCTCGTTCTCGAAAGCGATGCCGCGGCGGCGTTTCCTCTCGGCGCCGCGCTCCGCCGCAATGGATGGGCCGTGATCGCCGCGCAGGATGCCGCGCAGGCGATGCAGGTCGCGCGTCAACAGAAACCGGACGCCGTCGTGATCAACGCGCTGCTCGCCGGCGGTGGTGGGATCGTCGCCTTGAAGAGACTCCGTTCCTCGGTCTACACCACGGCGATCCCGGCGATCTGCATCGCGGCGCCGAACGGGCGGGATCGGGCAGAGCTCGCCGCCGCCGGAGCCCAGGAAATGATCGACCCGCCGGGAGATCCGGACGCGATCAACGCGGCGCTCTCGAAGTGCCTCGGACGTGCCGAAATGACGTATGCGGTGCCGCCGGCGGTGCTCGGCAGCCGGTCGCGGACGGCTGCGCTCGAGGAGAGCGGCCTGCTCGATAGCGCCGAGGATGAACGGCTCGATGAGCTGACGCGGCTCGCCGCGACGCTCCTCGGCGTTCCGGTGGCGCTGGTTTCCGTCGTCGATTCGACGCGCCAGTTCTTCAAGAGCCAGACGGGCCTGCCGGAGCCGTGGCGGTCGGCGCGTCAGACGCCGCTGTCGCACTCGTTCTGCCAATGGGTCGTCGGGGGGAACGAGGAGGTCGTCATCTGCGATGTCAGCCAGGACCCTGTTCTGCGGAGCAATCTGGCAGTTCGCGACCTCGGAGTCTCGGCGTACGCGGGGATTCCGTTCCGTGCGAAGCCGGGCGAAACGCTCGGCTCCTTCTGCGCGATCGACACGGTTCCCAAAGAGTGGACCGAGTCCGAATTGGCGACCTTGCGCGATCTCTCGCTCGTCCTCGAGTCGTACCTCGCCGACACGAGAGCCGGGGATGCGCAGACGAAGATCACCACGGTAGCCAACGGGATCATGGGAGCGGCTCGCGCACTGCTCCGTGATTCGGAGCGGTGCGGGAACGCCGAGCGCCTCACCCTGGGACGAATGGTCGAAGAGCAGAGCCGGCGCCTGGTCCGTCTGCAGGGTTCGTAGGGTTGCACGAGGGCGCCTCCTCTCGACGCGCGGCGCCGAGACGCCTAGACTCCGGCTGGATGTTTCGCGCCGTCGTCCTCCGCTTCGTCCTCCCGTGGACCGCCCTGGCGCTCGGGCTTCTCGGCGTCCTTTTCCTCGTCCGCCGGAGCGAGGCCCTTCCCCGACCCCTCCCCTCCTCCGCTCCCGCGACCGCGTTCTCGGCGACGAGGGCGCGCGCGCACGTGGACGAGCTCGCGGGACGGATCGGCGTGCGGCTCACCGGAAGCGACGCGAACCGCGCCGCGGCGGAGTACCTGCTCTCGAGGATGCGGGCGATCCCCGGAATCGCGGTCGAGGTGCAGGATGTCGAGGGGGTTCGCCGCTCGCGCGATCGCGCGACGGTCTTTTCCGTGCGGAATCTCGTCGCCCGCATCGAGGGGACCGGGCCGGGCGCGATCCTCGTCTCCACGCACTACGACACGAAGACCGACGGCCCTGGCGCCGGAGACGCGGCGACGCCCGCGGCCGTCGTTCTCGAGACGGCCCGCGCGCTCGCGGCCTCGCCGCGACCGCGCCATTCGATCCTCTTTCTCCTCAACGACGGCGAGGAGCTCGGGCTTCTCGGCGCTTCCGGATTTCTGCAGCATCGCTGGGCCGAGGACGTGCGCGCGTTCATCAATCTGGAATCCGCCGGACCGGCGGGCCGGCCGCTTCTCTTTCAAACAGGGCCCGGCAACGCCTGGCTCGCGAGCGCGTGGGCGAGGTCCGTCCCTCATCCCTACGGCACGGTCGTCGCCCAGGACGTCTTTCAATCGGGCGCGATCCCCTCGGATACGGACTTCCGCGTCTATCGCGACGAGGGCCACTGGCCCGGCCTCGACTACGCGCTCTTCCGCAACGGGTGGGCGTACCACACCCGCCTGGATCGGCCGGCCGCGGTCAGCGACGGATCGATCCAGGAGATGGGGGCGAACCTCCTCGCGATGGTCGGCTCGATCGCCGCGCGGGGAGCGCTTCCGCTCCCGACGCCGGAGCGCGCCGTCTATTACGACCTCGCCGGGCTCGGAATGCTCGCGTACTCCGAGCCGGCGGCACGGCGGATCGCGATCGCGCTGATCGCCCTCGCCGTCGTGGCGTCGATCGCGGCGATCGTCCGGAGAAAGACGGGGTTCGTGGCGACTCTGGGCGGCGCGCTCGTCGCGCTCATCGCCCTCGCGCTTCCGCTCGGGGCGGCCGTGGGAGCGGGTTCGATCGGCCCCGCTCTCGGGCGGCTGCATCGGTGGTATGCGGTGCCGGGCCCCGCGATCGGCGCGTGGACCGCCGCCGCCTTCGCGGGCGCACTCCTCGCCGCGTCCGCGGGCGCGCTGCTGCTCCGCCGATCCGAGCTGCGCCGGCGGCAGGGAGCGATCGCCGCGGGCACGGCCGTCCTCTGGTCGATCGTCGTCGCTCTCGGGACCGCCGCCGGGGCCGGCTCGACGTATCTCGCGGCGTGGTGGCTCGCCGCCGCATGCGTCACCGCGCTGGCCGCCGTCTTCCTGCCACGGATCACGACGGCGGTCGCGTTCCTCGCGCTCCTCCCTCCCCTCGTCCTCACGCTCGAGGTCTGCCGCATGTTCCTCGATGCGTTCCTTCCGATCTCGGGGCGCATGCTGACCGCGATCCCCTTCGATCCGATCCTCGCCGCGCTCGCGGCACTGCCGGTCGTGATGGCCGCCCCGCAGGCCGCGGTCTGGCTCCAGAGCGTCGGGGGACGGACGTTCGCCGCTTTCCTCGCCATCGGCTTCGCCGCCGCCGCGCTCGCGATCTCCCTCTTCCAGTTCCCGTACACCCCGTCACGGCCGCAGCGGGTCGAGGTCCGCCACGCCACGGCCGTCGGACGCGCGTCGATGGAATTCGAGCTCGTGGATCTTCCGGGCGCGCGCTCTCCCAGTCCAGCTCTGTTCGGAGGGGGCAGAGCCGAGCGGATCGGGCGTTCCACGTTCGCCCTGCCGGCGGCGCCGCGCGAGATCCCGGTCGCGATCCAGTCGGCCGTCGTCGACGAGGGTGCGCACAAGAAACTGCTGGTCGACATCGGTCCCGGCGCGTGGCACGAGGCCGTGCTCCAGCTCCCGCCGGGCCGCGTGGAAGGATGGACCGTCTGGACCGCGCGCGGCTCGTTCGAAGGGAAGGAGGCGCGCCTGCGGCTCGTCAACCTGCCGGCGACGATCTCCGCGACCATCCGGAGCGGCCCGCCCGCGGCTGCGGAGCTCGAGATCCGATCCGCACAGCCGACCCCGGAGCTGACGGCCGCCATGAAAAGAATGCCCGCCTGGACCGCGCCGGACGGAACCGTCGTCATGAGGCGCCGGATCGGGATGTGAGGCGACCCGGGCCCCAGACCTGGCCAACGATACAATCCGCCCGTGAACGGCGACCAACCCCCCTCCGGCATCCGCCTCGGCTCGATCGGCGGAACCTCGATTCACGTCGAGGTCAGCTTCCTCATCCTCATCGGCCTCTTCGTCGTTCTCGACATCGACCGGAACGTCCCGATCGAGCGGGCGCTCCTGTGGATCCCGGTCCTGCTCGTCTCGGTTCTCTTCCATGAGATCGGCCACGCGGCGCTGATCGGGCTCTTCGGGTTCGGCCGCAGCGCCATCGTCCTGGGGGGATTCGGCGGCGTCACGGTCAACCAGCGTCGCGCCGTCCCCTGGAAAGAGATCGTGATCAGCCTGGCCGGGCCGGGGTTCAGCCTGCTGCTGTCGGTCCTGCTCGCTTTGGCGTTCGCCGGCATTCCCCTGCTGCGGCGCGATCCGATGCTCGCGGCTCTCATCCCGCTGATGATCCAGGCGAACCAGATCTGGGCGATCTTCAACCTCGTGCCGATCTACCCGCTCGACGGCGGGCAGGCGCTTCAGAATCTCGCGCGGTTCTTCACGGACGTCCGGCGCGCGGTCGCCGTCTCGATCTTTTCCTCGATCGCGATCGGGATCGTCGTCCTCGCCCTGGCCCTCTTCGCCCGCTGGTTCTTCCTCGCGATCCTCGCCGCGATGCTGCTGATGCAGAACTATCAGCGGTGGCAACTCTGGCGCGGCTGGAAGAAACCGGAGGAGTAGGCAGGCCTGCCCGGAGCTTCCGAAACCGTCGCTCCGCTATAATGCGAGGATCGAGGGAAACCGACGGAGACCTTCACGGCCGGGGGGCGGCCTGCTGCGTTCCGTGGACTCATGTCAGACATTCGAGAGATCAGCCGCCGGCGGCGGTTCGCTGAACGGCTGGCCAGGCAGGGGAAGGAGCTGGACTCCATCCGGAGCGAGCTGCTCCGGCGGTACATGCGGCTCCGTGAGCGGAGGCATTCCCCCTCGCCCGACGCGACCGGGCGGCGGCGAAGCGAAGCGCTCCAGCGCGGGCTCTTCCGGATCGCCGACCTGACCCTGGCGGGCGAGGATCTCGGCACTCTCTACACGTCCATCCACCAGATCGTGGGCGAGCTGATGGACGCGAGGAACTTCTACATCGCGTTCTACGACGAGGCGAGCGACTCGCTGAGCTTTCCCTACTTCGTCGACACCTTCGATTCCCAGCCGGGCCTCGTCAAGCCGGGCAAGACGCTGACCGCGTGGGTCCTTCGGACCGGCGAGCCGCTGCTCGCGACCCCGGAGCGTTTCGCCGAGCTGGTCGCCAGCGGGGAAGCGGAATCGGTCGGGACGCCGTCGGTGGACTGGCTCGGGGTGCCGCTCAGGCACGGCGCCCGGACGTTCGGCATGCTCGGGACGCAGAGCTACGACGAGAGGATCCGCTTCGGAGAGCGCGAGCGCGACATTCTGATGTTCGTCTCCCAGCACGTCGCGGCCGCGATCATGGCGAAGCGGCGCGAGGATGCGATCCGCGAGAGCGAGAACCGCTACCGGCAGCTCTTCGAGAACAACGGCGCGATCAAGCTCGTTCTCGACGGCGACACGGGAGAGATCCTCGACGCGAACCCTGCCGCCGTCGAGTACTACGGCTATTCGCTGTCCGAGATACGCTCGATGCACATCTGGGACATCAACACGGCGGGAGAGGCATTCGTCCGCGAGAAGCTGCGGGAAGCCGCGGCCCGGGAGCGCAACACCTTCGTCATGAAGCACCGCCTCGCCAGCGGCGAGCTGCGCGATGTCGAGATCCACTCCGGGCCGATCGAGATCGAGGGCCGCAACGTCCTTTTCTCGATCCTCCACGACGTGACCGAGCGGGTACGTGCCGAGGAGGGCCTCCGGCGCAGCGAGGAGTACTTCCGGACGGTCATCGAGAATGCATCGGACCTGATCTCGATCCTCGATGCGCGGGGAAAGGTGATCTACAACAGCCCTTCGGTGTCGCGCCTTCTGGGGTACAAGGCGTCGCAGACGTCGGGTCAGGACATCTTTCCCTTCATCCATCCGGACGACGTGGGCCTGGTCCGCTATCTGATGCGGCAGGTCGCGGCGGGCACGGTCGGCGCGGAGTCGATCGAGATCCGGCTCCGTCACCTCGACGGGACGTGGCGGACGCTCGAGGCGATCGGCCGCCCCCTGCGCGAAGCGGGCGAGTCGGAGGTGCGCATCCTCACCAACTGCCGCGACGTGACCGAGCGGAAGCTGGCCGAGAAAGCGCTCCAGCAGTCGGAAGCGAAATTCCGGAGCATCTTCGACTTCGCTTCGGTCGGCATCTACCAGGCGACGCCCGACGGCACGCTTCTGACCGCGAACGCGGCCCTCGCGCGGATGCTCGGATACCACTCGGTGGCCGAGCTCCTCCAGATGAACCTCGTGCACGACGTCTATTTCGATCCGCTCGAGCGCGACCTGCTGATGGATCACCACTCGCCGATCGGCCACGGGACCGAGCTCGAGGCGATCTGGAAGCGGAAGGACGGCTCGCCCCTCTGGGTGCAGCTCAACGCGCACGCGATCAACGACGACCAGGGAGAGATCGTCTATCTCGAAGGCTTCGTCACCGACGTTCACCTCCGCAAGAACGCCGAGGCCACGCTGCGGACGCAGGCGGTCGCGATGGAAGCGTCGATGGACGGAATCGCGATCCTCGACGCGGACCACAGGCTCACATACGTGAATCGCGCGTTCCTCAAGCTCTTCCGCTACCGCTCACCCGGCGATCTGATGTTCCAGCCTCTCTCGCGCGTCTACGACACGGCGGAGCTCGAGCGGTTCAGCGAGGAAGTCTTCCCCGCCCTCGCGACGAGCGGCGAGTGGCGCGGCGAAACGGTCGGCCTCACGCGAAGCGGCATCGCGTTCCCGCAGGAGATCTCCCTCACCGCGATCGAGAACGGCGGGATCATCGCGATCGTCCGCGACATCACCGAGCGGACACACGCCGAGGAGCAGATCAAGCACCTCGCGTATCACGACGCGCTCACATCCCTTCCCAACCGCCTTCTCTTCAAGGACCGGCTCACCGTCGCCATCTCCCACGCATATCGCGACCGGTTCCGCCTCGCCGTCCTCTTCCTCGACCTCGACCACTTCAAGGTCATCAACGACTCCCTCGGCCACAACATCGGCGACCTGCTCCTCCAGGAGCTCGCCAAGCGCATCCGCGCCGCCCTCCGCGACAGCGACACGGTCGCGCGCCTCGGCGGCGACGAGTTCACCATCCTCCTCCCCCAGGTCCACGATCCCGACGACGCGGCCGCCGTCGCACAGAAGCTCCTCGAGACGATCCGGCAGCCGGTGCACATCGAGGGACACGACTTTCAGATCACGACCTCGCATCGGCATCAGCACGTTTCCCGACGACGGCGCCGACGCGGAGACGCTCATCAAGAACGCCGACACGGCGATGTACATGGCGAAGGAGGACGGGCGCGACAAGGTCCAGATCTTCAGCGCCGCCGCCTCCCACCGCGCGATGGAGCGCCTCGCGCTCGAGCAGGGCCTCAGGAAGGCCCTCGCGCACGGCGAGTTCATCCTCTACTACCAGCCGATCCTCGATTTGAAGAGCGGCCGGATCAGCGGGATGGAAGCCCTCCTCCGCTGGCAGCATCCCGACCTGGGCGTCACCCTGCCGGGCGAGTTCCTCGCGGTCGCCGAACAGACCGGCCTGATGCTTCCGATCGGATCGTGGGCCCTCCACGCCGCCTGCCGCCAGGCCGCAGGAGTGGCACCGCCTCGGCTACCGCAACCTGACCCTGTCGGTGAACCTCTCGGTCAGCCAGCTCCAGCACGACCTCATCGAAAAGGTGCGCCTCGCCCTCGACGACAGCGGCCTCGCCCCCGATCAGCTCGAGCTCGAGATCACCGAGAGCGGCGCGATGCGCCAGCCCGAGAAGAGCATGCTGCTCCTCGAGGAGCTTCGCCGCACCGGCGTCCGCATGTCCCTCGACGACTTCGGCACCGGGCACTCCTCGCTCAGCTACCTCAAGCGCTTCCCCATCGACACGATCAAGATCGACCAGTCGTTCGTGCGCGACCTCGGCACCGACCGCGATACCGCCGCCATCGTCACCGCGATCATCGCGATCGGCCACAAGCTCGGGCTGAGAGTCGTCGCCGAAGGAGTCGAGCGAGGAGCGCCAGCGCGCCTTCCTCGCCGAGAACGCCTGCGACCTCATGCAGGGCTTCCTCTTCCACGCTCCCGTCGCCCCGGACGATTTCCTCCGCCTGCTCCAGGAGCAGAACCTCCGCCACCATCAGTGGCCGTTGGTGGCGACGGTGGGATGAATCCGTTCGCCGTTCTCCGTTCTCCGTTCGCCGTTCTCCGTGCTCCGTTCTCCGTGCTGAGCGATGCCGATCGCGATGCAAATACCCCTCTCCCCGGAACATGATTCTCTCGTTTCAGCTTGGTCCCGCCGGGGAGAGGGGTATTCGGGCTCGACATCGCTCAGCGCGATGCACGGCGAACGGAGCACCGGAGAACGGAGCGCGGAGAACGGAGAACGGAGAACGGCGAACGAATTCACCGCTTCCGATCGTACCGCCCGACCAGCTCTCCCTTCGCGATCACGTGACCGTCGATCGCCTGCTCGAACGCCGCTTTCCCGCTCGACGGATCCAGCTCGAGCATCGCATCGAGAGCGTACGCCTTGAAGAAATAGCGATGCTCGCGGTCCGGAGGACAGGGGCCGCCCCAGTCGTTTCTTCCCCAGCTGTTTTTTCCCTGCACCGCGGAGGAAGGGACGCTCCCGTGCGAGATCGACGTCGTCGACGGAGGCAGATTCCAGATCACCCAGTGGTCCCAGTTCCCGTCCGGGCGGAGCGACTTCGGAACGTCGGGATCGTCGACCACGATCGCGAGCGACTTGGCTTCCGGCGGGATCCCTCCGATCTCGAGAGGAACGAGCCGGTCGCCCCCGTCGCAGGTGTGCTCGCGGGGGATCACGCCCATGTGGGCGAACGCGGGACTGGTGACCGCGAGCTTCGCGGGCGCGGAGGCGGGGCCGCCGCCGCCCGGCCGGGCGGCCGGTTTCTCGCCGGGCCCGGGAGGCTCGGCGGCGCATCGGAGCGGAACGGCGAGAGCGAGAGCGAGGAGCATGCGGGTCGTCATTCGAATCACCTCTGCTTCATCAGGCCGGGGCCGCGCAGGGCGCGCCCGGGCAGGTTGCCCGTCATCACCGCCGACTCGAGCACCGGGGATCCGTTGACGATCACGTGCTCGATGCCGACAGAGTACTGATGGGGATTCTCGAACGTGGCGCGGTCGGCGACGACGTCGGGATCGAAAACCACAATATCGGCCTTCATCCCGGGCCGGATCAAGCCGCGGTCGGCGAGTTGCGCCCGGGCGGCCGCGAGGGAGGTCATCTTCCGGACAGCCTCTTCCAGCGGGATCGCGCCGAGCTCGCGGGCGTAGTGACCGAGGATCCGGGGAAAGGTGCCGTAGGCGCGCGGGTGGGCGCCGGCGGAGCGGCGGCTCTCGGGCACGGCGCCGGAATCGGAGCCGAACGACACGAACGGGTGGCGAAGCGCGGTCAGGACGTCCTCCTCGTTCATCTTGAAGAAAACGCCCGAGGGAGTGCCGGAGCTTCCCTCGTAGAGGCGGAAGAGCGCTTCGACGGGATCGACGCCGAGCGCGTCCGCAATCTGCTGGAGGGTCTTCCGCTCGAACTCATCGAGACCCGTCCCGGGGATCCTCGCCACGAGGATCCCTGCGGCCCCTCCGGTGTGAGCCGGGATCGATCGCGCGCGGGCGTGATCGGCGATCCGGGCGCGGGTCGCGGGATCCTTCAGGCGCTCGAGAAATGCGGCGTAGCCCCCTTCGAGAGCCCAGGTCGGCACGAGCGTCGTCAGTCCGGTGGAGGACGCGGTGTACGGATACATGTTCGCCGCGATGTCGACGCCCTCGCGCCGCGCGCTCTCGATCCGCGCGAGCACCTCCCCCATCCGCCCGTGGTTCGCGACGCCGCTCGTCTTCAGGTGCCAGACGTTGACCGGGATGGACGCTTCTCTCCCGACCCGGACCGCTTCGTCGATCGCGGAGAGGATTCCCTCATCCTCGGTCCTGATGTGGCTGAAGTAGACGCCGCCGTACCTCGACGCGACGCGCGCGAGCCGGACCAGCTCCTCCGTTTCCGCGAACGTGGCGGGAACGTAGATGAGCGAGGTCGACAGGCCGATCGCGCCGTCGCGCATTCCCTCCTCGACCAGCGCCTCCATCCGCGTCATCTCGTCGGCCGTCGGAGCGCGGTCGATGTTGCCGATGACGATCGAACGGGCGTTCGTCGCCCCCATGAAGATCGCGAAGTTGATCGCGCTCCCGCGGCCCTCGAGAACGTCGAAGTACTCGCCGAGAGTGGACCAGGCGGGGCGCCCGGCGGCGCGCCGCTCGTCCGCGGAGGCTTCGGCGACGGGTCCGGGCGACCACCCTTCGCCCGTGACCTCCGTCGTCACCCCCTGCCGCACCTTCCCTTCGACACGGGGGTCGGTCAGGACGCTCCCTTCCGACTGACCGAGGAGGTCGATGAATCCGGGGGAGACGATGCGACCGGCGGCGTCGATGGTCTTCGCCGCCGAGACCGCCGAGAGATCCCCGATGCCCACGATCGTGTCGCCCCGGACGCCGACGTCGCCCCGGAACCAGGGGGCGCCCGTGCCGTCGACGATCCGCCCGTTCGCGATCTTCAGATCGAGCTCGGGCCTGGGGGCGGGCGGCGCGGTCGCGCAGGAGAGGACGAAGAGGGAGAGGAGAGAGAGAACCGACGATCTCGCCTTCATGGCGGGGATTTTAAGGGTCTGGAGTAGGAGTCAGGAGTCGGCAGCGGCGCGACGGGTTGTTTCGCGTCATCCTGAGGAGCGCGCGAGCGCGACGAAGGATCTTGGGTGACACCGCGAGGAACGAAACCACGCGAGTGTCACCCAAGATCCTCGCCTTCGGCTCGGGATGACGCCATTCCACGTTCCACCGAACTCGCGACTCCGGCCTCGCGACTCCAGACTTCCGACTGACGTACAATCCCGCCCATGAACCGCCGTGACTTCGTCCGCACCACCGCCGCTGCCGGCGCCGCGCTCGCGGCCCCCTTTCGATCGCCAACGGGACGCCGAAAACGCAGAAGCCCGCCGCGCCGAAACTCATCAAGCCGCCGCGGCTCCAGCCGGGGGACGCGGTCGGCGTGGTCCTGCCCGCCTCGGCCGAGTTCGAGTCGCACGAGCTGGACATCGGCACCGAACAGGTCCGCGCGCTCGGGTTCGAGCCGAAGCTCGGAGCGCACGCCGCCGAAAAGCACGGCTACTTCGCGGGTACCGACGAGAAGCGCGCCGCCGACATCAACGCGATGTTCGCCGACCCTTCGGTCAAGGGGATGTTCGCCAGCGGCGGATGGGGCTCGCCGCGCGTCCTCCCCCTCCTCGACTACGAGATGATCCGCCGGAATCCGAAAGTCCTCATCGGCTTCAGCGATGTCACGGCGCTCCTCAACGCGATCCACCAGCGGACCGGGCTCGTCACGTTCCACGGCCCGAGCGCGTTTTCGAATTTCGACGCCTGGACGATCGAGAACATGAAGCGCGCCATCATGAGCGCGGAGCCGATCGGCACGATCGAGAACCCTCCCAAGCCCGAATCGGCGCTGATCCAGCGCCGCTACCGCACGTACGCGATCCGCGGAGGCCGCGCGACCGGACGGATCGTCGGCGGAAACCTCACGCTCCTGGCCGCGCTCATGGGGACGCCCTACGAGGTGGAAACCGACGGCGCGATCCTCTTCCTCGAGGAAGTGCGCGAAGCCATCTACCGAGTCGACCGGATGATCACGCAGCTCTCTCTCGGCGGAAAACTCGCCCGCGTCGCCGGCGTCGTCTTCGGCTACTGCAGTGACTGCCCGGCCGACCACGCGAGCTTCAGCCTCGAGGAGGTCCTCCGTGACCACTTCACCCGGCTCGGCGTCCCGGTCTTCGCCGGCCTCGCGTTCGGCCACATCGAGCAGAAGCTCACGCTGCCGATCGGCCTCCCCGCGACGATCGACGCCGACGCGGGAACGGTGACCATCGAGGAGAGTGCGGTGGCGTAGGGGCCGGTGCGGTGCGGGCGCCTCGTGTCATCCTGATGCGGGATCGAAACGCCCCGCCGGGGGCGGGCGGGCCGGCACCACGCCGGGCGCCAGCCTAGCTCGCGTTTTCCGACGCGTCCTCGGTCTGCCGGAAGCTCTGGAGGGCCTCGTCCTCGTTCTCGAATACCTCGAAGAGCGGGAGAAGGTTGGAGAGGTGAAGGGTCCGGCGCACGCGATCCTGGGGCCGGAGGAGCTTGATCGCACCACCGGCGCGCTCGACCATCTTGTAGCTCGCCACCACGTCGCCGAGGCCGCTGCTGTCGACATAGTCGACCTTGGAGAGGTTCAGGAGGATCTTGAGGTACCCGTCGGCCAGGAGCTCGGTCACCACATTGCTCACGATCTCGTCGGCCACCCCGACCACGAGGCTGCCGTCGAAATCGACGATCACGACATCATTTTCTTTACGGAGGTCCACGTTCATGACGGCCGGATCATAACAGCAGCGGGACTCGGGGGGGCTAGGGGTCTGGGAGTCCAGGGGTCTAGGGGTCTCGGGGACCGTCCCTGGCCCCTCCCGCCCGCTCGATCAGCTCGCGAAACCAGGAAGCGATCTCGGTGAGGCCGGCGCGCCCGGCTCGCTCCTCCGCGCCGCGCGCCATGAGGAGAAACTGCTCCACGAAGGAGCGCAGATCCTCCCCGGCTCCGAGGCCCGCGATCGTCGCGCCCTTCTTCTCGATTGCCTCGAGGGCCTCGAGGGCCTCGGCGTACTCGCGGCTGAACGCGAGGAACTGGGCCATCGGTCCCGGATCGTCGTCTTCCATCGTCGAATCGCCCTCTCGCCGCCCGCCCGGCGGGGCCCCGGACAAAGCGGTCCGGACCATGCATATAGCGCCCCAAATGCCGGTCTCCGCGGGGCTGCGGAGAACTCCACGACTCAGGAGGGCGACTCGATGAGCGTCGAACGACCACGCGAAAAGAACTCCCCTGAAACCAAGGCACGATCGAAACAACCCGTCGACGACGCGGCCGGATCGGACCGTATCGATCCGCGCGAGTTGCTGCGGGTCCTCGTCGCGGTCCGGAAGGGCGATTTCTCCGCGCGGATGCGGGGAGACCAGATCGGCCTCGCCGGCAAGATCGCGGACACGATGAACGAGATCATCGAGCAGAACGAGCGCCTGAGCGCCGAGCTCGAGCGGATCAGCGACGCCGTCGGCAAGGAAGGGCGCCTCACCCAGCGCGCCTCCCTCTCGGGAGCCACGGGCGCATGGCGCGGCTCGATGGAAGCGGTCAACTCGCTGATCGGCGACCTCGTCCAGCCCACCGTCGAGGTCTCCCGCGTCATCACGGCCGTCGCACGCGGCGATCTGTCGGCCGCGATGTCGCTCGAGCTCGAAGGGCGCGCGCTCAAGGGAGAGTTCCTCCGGACGGCGACGACCGTCAACACGATGGTCGACCAGCTCCGCTCCTTCTCCTCGGAGGTCACGCGCGTCGCGCGCGAGGTCGGCACCGAAGGAAAGCTCGGCGGCCAGGCTCAGGTCAAGGGCGTCGCCGGCACGTGGAAGGACCTGACCGAGTCGGTCAACTCCATGGCCTCCAATCTGACGAATCAGGTCCGCAACATCGCGCAGGTCACGACCGCGGTCGCGAAGGGAGACCTCTCGAGGAAGGTGACGGTCGACGTCAAGGGGGAGATCCTCGAGCTCAAGAACACGATCAACACGATGGTCGACCAGCTCCGCTCGTTCGCCTCGGAGGTCACCCGCGTCGCGCGCGAGGTCGGCACCGAAGGAAAGCTCGGCGGCCAGGCCGACGTGGCCGGCGTCGACGGAACGTGGCGAGACCTCACCGAGAGCGTCAACTTCATGGCCGCGAACCTGACGGGTCAGGTGCGGAACATCGCGGCGGTGACGAAGGCCGTCGCGGGGGGCGATCTCTCGAAGACGATCACGGTCGAAGCCGAAGGCGAGATCGCGGAGCTGAAGGAGACCATCAACACGATGGTCGACCAGCTCAACTCGTTCGCGTCCGAAGTCACGCGCGTCGCGCGCGAGGTCGGCAGCGAAGGGAAGCTCGGCGGCCAGGCCGAGGTCAAGGGCGTCGGCGGCACGTGGAAGGACCTGACCGACTCGGTCAACTTCATGGCCTCGAACCTCACCGGCCAGGTCCGCAACATCGCGGACGTCACGACGGCCGTCGCGAACGGCGATCTCTCGAAGAAGATCACCGTCGAGGTCGAGGGGGAGATCCTCGAGCTCAAGATCACGATCAACACGATGGTCGATCAGCTGCGCGCGTTCGCGGCGGAAGTCACGCGCGTCGCCCGCGAAGTCGGCACCGAGGGGAAGCTCGGCGGCCAGGCCAACGTCGAGGGCGTCGGCGGCACGTGGAAGGACCTCACCGACAGCGTCAACAACATGGCGTCGAACCTGACCGGCAGGTCCGCAACATCGCGGACGTCACGACCGCCGTCGCGAAGGGCGACCTCTCGAAGAAGATCACGGTCGACGTCCGCGGCGAGATCCTCGAGCTCAAGAACACGATCAACACGATGGTCGACCAGCTCTCGCTCGTTCGCGTCGGAGGTCACGCGCGTCGCGCGCGAGGTCGGCACCGAAGGGAAGCTCGGCGGCCAGGCGGACGTGCAAGGGCGTCGGCGGCACGTGGAAGGACCTGACCGACGCGTCAACTCGATGGCCTCGAACCTGACGGGCCAGGTGCGCAACATCGCGGACGTCACCACGGCGGTCGCGACCGGCGACCTCTCGAAGAAGATCACGGTCGAGGTGCGCGGCGAGATCCTCGAGCTCAAGGACACGATCAACACGATGGTCGACCAGCTCTCCTCGTTCGCCTCCGAGGTCACGCGCGTCGCGCGCGAGGTCGGCACCGAAGGGAAGCTCGGCGGCCAGGCGGAGGTCAAGGGCGTCGCCGGCACGTGGAAGGACCTGACCGACTCGGTCAACTCGATGGCCTCGAACCTGACGGGCCAGGTGCGCAACATCGCGGACGTCACGACGGCGGTCGCGACCGGCGACCTCTCGAGGAAGATCACGGTCGAGGTCGCGCGGCGAGATCCTCGAGCTCAAGAACACGATCAACACGATGGTCGATCAGCTCTCCTCGTTCGCCTCCGAGGTCACGCGCGTCGCGCGCGAGGTCGGCACCGAAGGGAAGCTCGGCGGCCAGGCCGAGGTCAAAGGCGTCGCCGGCACGTGGCGCGACCTCACCGAGACCGTCAATTCGATGGCCTCGAACCTGACGGCCCAGGTGCGCACGATCGCGGACGTCACGACGGCGGTCGCGAACGGCGACCTCTCGAGGAAGATCACGGTCGAGGCGCGCGGCGAGATCCTCGAGCTCAAGAACACGATCAACACGATGGTCGACCAGCTCTCCTCGTTCGCGGCCGAGGTCACGCGCGTCGCGCGCGAGGTCGGCACCGAAGGGAAGCTCGGCGGCCAGGCCGAGGTGCAGGGCGTCGCCGGCACGTGGAAGGACCTCACCGACAACGTCAACCTCATGGCGCGCAACCTCACCGACCAGGTGCGCGGAATCGCGACCGTCGTCACGGCGGTCGCGAACGGCGACCTCCGCAGGAAGCTCACCCTCGAAGCGCAGGGGGAGATCGCGCAGCTCGTCGAGACGATCAACGACATGATCGACACGCTCGCGACCTTCGCCGATCAGGTCACCACGGTCGCCCGCGAGGTCGGCGTCGAGGGCCGCCTCGGCGGCCAGGCCGCGTCCCCGGCGCCGCCGGCACGTGGCGGGACCTGACCGACAACGTCAACCAGCTCGCCGCGAACCTCACCACCCAGGTCCGCGCGATCGCCGACGTCGCGACCGCCGTCACCAAGGGCGACCTCACGCAGAGCATCGCGGTCGAGGCCAGCGGCGAGGTCGCCGCGCTCAAGGACAACATCAACGAGATGATCCGCAATCTCCGCGAGACGACCGAGAAGAACGCGGAGCAGGACTGGCTGAAGACGAACCTGCCAAGTTCACCCGCATGATGCAGGGGCAGAAGAACCTGCTCGAAGTCGCCCGGCTCATCCTCTCGAACCTCGCGCCGGTCGCCGGCGTGCGCCACGGCGTGTTCTACCTGATGGACGAGACCGGCCCCGAGCCCACCCTGCGGCTGGCGTCCAGCTACGCCTACAAGGAGCGGAAGAACCTCTCGAACGGCTTCAAGCTCGGCGAGGGGCTCGTCGGCCAGGCGGCGCTCGAGAAGAAGCGCATCCTGCTCACGAACGTCCCCGACGACTACATCACGATCAACACCGGCCTCGGCGAAGCGAAGCCGCTGCAACATCGTCGTGCTGCCGGTCCTGTTCGAGGACGAGGTCAAGGCGGTCCTCGAGCTCGCCTCCTTCAACCCGTTCAGCGACACGCTCCTCGCTCTTCCTCGACCAGCTCGCCGAGTCGATCGGCGTCGTGCTGAACACGATCGCCGCGAACATGCGGACCGAGGAGCTGCTCGCGCAGTCGCAGGCGATGGCCGAGGAGCTCCAGGCGCAGCAGGAGGAGCTGACCGAGACGAACACGCCGCCTCGAAGCAGCAGGCGAAATCGCTCCAGGCGTCCGAGGAGCTCCTCAAGACCCAGCAGGAAGAGCTGCAGCAGTCGAACGAGGAGCTCGAGGAGAAGGCGCAGCTGCTCATGGAGCAGAACACCGAGGTCGAGCAGAAGAACCGCGAGGTCGAGGAAGCGAAGCCGCGCTCGAGGAGAAGGCGCGGCAGCTCGCGCTCACGTCGAAGTACAAGTCCGAGTTCCTGGCGAACATGTCGCACGAGCTGCGCACGCCGCTCAACAGCCTGCTGATCCTCGCGCAAGCTGCTGACGCGAGAACACCGACGGGAACCTCACCGAGAAGCAGGTCGAGTTCGCGAACACGATCCACTCGTCCGGCCACGACCTGCTCGACGCTGATCAACGACATCCTCGACCTCTCGAAGATCGAGTCCGGCATGATGGCGGTCCACGTCGACGAGGTGCGGATCGACCGACGTCGCCGATTTCGTGCGACGCACGTTCCGTCAGCTGGCCGACGAGAAGCGGCTCGACTTCGACGATCGAGCGCGACCCCGAGCTCGCCGCCGGCGATCGACACCGACGAGAAGCGGCTGCAGCAGGTGCTCAAGAACCTGCTCTCGAACGCGTTCAAGTTCACCGAAGAGGCAGCGGTCCGCTGCGGATCGACAAGGCGTGAGCGGCTGGACACGCCGGCCATCCGCGTGCTCGATCACGCGCCTCGAGCGTCATCGCGTTCTCCGTCGTCGACACCGGGCATCGGCATCCCGCCGGACAAGCAGCGCGATCATCTTCGAGGCGTTCCAGCAGGCCGACGCGGACCACGCGCCGGTACGGCGGCACGGGCCTCGGCCTCTCGATCAGCCGCGAGATCGCCGCGCTGCTCGGCGGCGAGATCACGGTGCACGAGCGAGGCCGGGCAAGGGCAGCACCTTCACGCTCTACCTTCCCCAGACGTACGTGGCGCCCGTCACCGACGAGACCGAGGAGCGCCCGGAGGCGAACGCGCCGTGGCCGGACCGCTCCGCGGAAGCCGAGGACCCGTACACGATGGCGCGCGTGACCGAGGAGAGCGCGGACACGATCGATCCGGAGCGCGTTCCGAACGAGCTCGCCGACGACCGCGATGCGATCGTCACCGGCGACCGCGATCCTGCTCATCGTCGAGGACGACGCGACTTCGCGCGGATCCTGCTCGACATGGCGCGCGAGAAGGGCTTCAAGGGCATCGTCGCGTCCGCGCGGCGAGGCCGGCGCTCGCGATGGCGCGCCGAGTACCAGCCCCGACGCGATCACGCTCGACATCTCCCTGCCCGACACGGACGGCTGGACCGTGCTCGACCGCCTCAAGCACGACCCGGCGACCCGCCACATCCCGGTCCACATCATCTCGGCGCACGACCCGACGGGTCGCGGGCCTGCGGCTCGGCGCGTTCGCCCACCTGCAGAAGCCGGTCACCAAGGAGGCGCTCGACGACGCGTTCGGCGAAGATCGAGGAGTTCATCGAGCAGTCCCACGCGGAACCTGCTGTCGTCGAGGACGACGAGACCCAGCGGCAGGCATCGTCGAGCTGATCGGCGACGGCGACGTCGAGATCATCGCGGTCGGCTCGGCGAGCGAGGCGCTCGCGGCGCTGCGCGAGCCGTCCACTTCGACTGCGTGGTGCTCGACCTCGGCCTGCCCGACATGACGGGGCTTCGAGCTCATCGAGAAGATGAAGGACGAGCTCGAACCAGCAGCTGCCGATCATCATCTACACCGGCAGGAGCTGACGCGCGAAGAGGAGACGCGAGCTCAAGCAGCTCGCCGAGGCGATCATCGTCAAGGACGTGCGCTCGCCCGAGCGGCTGCTCGACGAGACCGCGCTGTTCCTGCACCGCGTCGAGGCGAAGCTGCCCGAGGAGAAGCGCCAGATGCTCGAGCAGCTGCACCAGGCCGATCCGGTGCTCGCCGGGCAAGAAGGTGCTGATCGTCGACGACGACATGCGCAACATCTTCGCGCTGACGAGCCTGCTCGAGCGGCACAAGATGAAGGTGCGCGTACGCCGAGAACGGGCGCGAGGGCATCGAGCGCGCTCGAGAAGAACACGGACATCGACGTCGTGCTGATGGACGTCATGATGCCGGAGATGGACGGCTACGAGGCGATGCGGCAGATCCGCGACGAACGAGAAGTTCGCGACCTGCCGATCATCGCGCTCACCGCCAAGGCGATGAAGGGCGACCGCGAGAAGTGCATCGCAGGCGGGCGCCTCCGACTACATCACCAAGCCGGTCGACGACCAGCAGCTCGTCTCGCTGCTGCGCGTGTGGCTGTACGAACGCGAATGACCCAGAGCGATCCGACGCAGTCCCGCAGCGAAGACCTCGAGTCGCTCGAGATCGACCTGCTGCTCGAGGGCATCTTCCGGCAGTACGGCTACGATTTCCGCGACTACGCCTACCCCTCGCTCCGGCGGCGCATCCGGAAGCGGATGGCCGGCGAGCGGTGCGAGTCGATCTCGGCGCTGCAGGACAAGGTGCTGCACGACTCGGCGTGCGATGGAGCGGCTGCTGCTCGACCTCTCGGTCAACGTCACCGCGATGTTCCGCGACCCGACCTTCTACCTGGCGTTCCGCGCGAACGTCGTGCCGCTGCTGCGCACCTATCCGTTCATCCGGATCTGGCACGCGGGCTGTTCGACGGGCGAAGAGGTCTACTCGATGGCGATCCTGCTTCAGGAGGAGGGACTGTACGACCGATGCCGGATCTACGCGACGGACATCAACGAGGTCGTGCTGGACAAGGCCGCGCAGGGCATCTTCCCGCTCGAGACGATGCAGGAGTACACGAGCAACTACCAGCGCGCCGGCGGGACGAGCGACCTTCTCCGAGTACTACACGCGCGAACTACGACGACGCCATCTTCTCGCCCGCCGCTCAGGGAGAACATCGTCTTCGCGCAGCACAACCTCGTCACCGACGCGGTCGTTCAACGAGTTCAACATGATCCTCTGCCGGAACGTGATGATCTACTTCAACACCGAGCTTCAGGAGCGCGTCCACAAGCTCTTCTGCGATTCCCTCGCAGCGATTCGGGGTCCTCGCTCTCGGGCAGAAGGAGTCGCTCCGGTACACGAGCGTCGCCGGCTGCTACGAGACGCTCGATGCCGAGGAGCGCCTCTACCGGAGGATCGCGTGACGCCTCCGCCGCTCCCCTCGCCGGCCTCGTCGTGGTGGGCGCCTCGCTCGGAGGGCTCGTCGCGATCCAGGAGATCCTCCGCGCGCTTCCGAAACGGACCTCGATCCCGATCGCCATCGCGCAGCATCGCCACCGCGACTCCGGCCCCGGGCTCGCCGAGGTCCTCCAGCAGAGCACCACCGTCCCGATCGCCGACGCCGAGGACTCCGAGCCGATCCGCAGCGGCAGGATCTATCTCGCTCCTCCGAATTACCATCTGCTGGTCGAGCGGACCTGTTTCCGTCTCTCGACCGACGCGCTGGTGAACTACTCCCGCCCGTCGATCGACGTCCTCTTCGAGTCCGCGGCCGACTCGTTCGGGCCGGGGCTCCTCGGGATCGTTCTCACGGGCGCGAACAGCGACGGAGCAGCGGGATCCGTCCGAATCCGGCAGAAGAAAGGACGGGTGCTCGTGCAGGACCCGTCCACGGCCGAGGCTGCCGCAATGCCGAAGGCCGCCGTGGAGGCCGGAGGCGCCGACCGCATCCTGTCCGTCGGCGAGATCGCCCGCTACCTCGCCGCGCACTGCAGCCCGCAAAGGCCACGAACGTGAATGAGCCAGTGAAAGTCCTGCTGGTCGACGACCAGCCGAACAATCTCGTCGCGCTCGAAGCGATGCTCGAGGACGTGGCCGTGCAGTGCGTGCGCGCGGAATCGGGAACGCAGGCGCTCAAACGGCTGCTCGATCACGATTTCGCCGTGATCCTGCTCGACGTCCAGATGCCCGACATCGACGGATTCGAGACGGCGAACCTCATCCGGCAGCGGGAGAAGTCCCGCCACACTCCGATCATCTTCGTGACCGCGATGTCGCGCAACGAGACGAGCCTCTTCAAGGGCTATTCGGTCGGCGCGGTCGACTACCTTTTCAAACCGATCGTTCCGGAGATCCTCAAGTCGAAGGTCCAGGTCTTCGTCGATCTCTTCCGGAAGAACCAGAAGCTCGAGCGGCAGACCTCCGAGCTCTCGCGCCTGAGCCGGCAGAACGAGCTGATCCTCAACTCCGCGGCCGATGGCGTCATCGGCGTCGCGCTCGACGGCACGGTGACCTTCGTCAACCCGTCGGCCTCGCGCATGATCGGCCGGACCGCGGGGAGGCTCGTGGGCGTCGACCTGCACGCGATGCTCCACCCCGCCGGGACCGAAAACCTCGGCGCGCGCGATCATTGCCGGCTCCATACGGCCCTGAGCGGGGAACCGACCCGGGAGCTCCGGGACGACGTCTTCTTCCGGTTCGACCTGACCTCGTTCCCCGCGGAGTACAGCGCCACGCCGATGCTCGACGACGAGGGAGAGCACGTCGGGACGGTCCTCACGTTCCGCGATGTGACCGAACGCCGCGCCGCGGCGATGGCGAAGGAGAACGAGCGCCGCTACCAGGAGGCCGAGGCCGCGAGCAAGGCGAAGGATGACTTCCTCGCCACGCTCTCCCACGAGCTGCGCACTCCGATGACCGCGATCCTCGGGTGGAACGAGGTCCTCTCCCTCGACGACATCGACGCCGAGACACGAAAAGAGGCGGTCGAGGCGATCCGAAGCAGTGCCAACGCCCAGAAGCAGCTCATCGACGACATGCTCGACGTCTCCCGCATCATCATGGGGAAATTCTCGATCGACCTCAAACCGAAGTCCCTTCGCGAGGTGGTCCAGCTCGCGCTCGAAACGATCCGCCATCAGGCGGAAGAGAAACAGGTCGGGCTCGAGGCCGACCTCGATGCGACGCCCATTCAGGTCCTCTCCGACCCCACGCGTCTCCGCCAGGTGTTCTGGAACCTGCTGACGAACGCCTTGAAGTTCACCGAGCCGGGCGGGAAGATCGCCGTGCGCCTGACCGCCGAGGGACGGACCGCGCGCGTCTCGATCGTCGATACCGGGAGCGGGATCGATCCTGAGACGCTTCCTCACGTCTTCGACCGGCTCGTGCAGAGCGACGGAGGGAAAGGCAAAGGAGGCCTGGGACTCGGTCTCGCGATCGCGAGCCACATCGTCGAGCTGCACGGCGGGGCGATCGAGGCGACGAGCGAAGGGGAAGGGCGGGGGGCGGAGTTCCGCGTCCTCCTCCCCATCTGGAGCGAGCCGGCCCCGGAGGACTCCGCGGCCGAAAGCCGCTCGGAGAGCCGCGCCGACGACTGATTCACGGCACGCTCGTGCGGCCAGCGCGAGGCCAGACCGAGCCGAGCGAGGGAGAGGGCAACGACGCCGCGCGACCAGTCAGGGCCCGCTCACGCGGAGCCGGCGCCCGCGGTCCCGCTGGTGATCTCGTCCACGAGCTGGACGAACTCGCTCACGTCGAACGGTTTCTGCACCACCCGCGCGACCGGCGCGAGCGCCGGGTCGTTCCAGCGGCTCGAGTCGGCCGTCAGGACGATCGTCGTGGCCAGCAGGCCCGGTTTTTCGGCCACGAGAAACGCGATCACCTCGAATCCATCGGCCCGTGGCATCATGAGGTCGAGAATCACGCCGTCGTACTCGTCGGCGCGGATCTTCTCCATCGCCTCGAGTCCGTCGTTCGCCTCGTCGCAGATGAAGCCATGCCGCCGAAGGACGGTCACCACGAGCCGCCGGATCCAGAAGTTATCGTCAATGACGAGAATGTTTCGCGAGCTCATCAGGGCCCGCCCCTGGGCGGGGCGGAAAACTCTCCGTCCGGCAACCGCAGCAATATGCCGGCCAAGCCTCCTCTCGGCCTCGTACGGGCTCCCGGCCGCCGAGGGGGTCCGATGAGAAAACGGAGCCTCCTGGTCCCCTGGGCCGTCCTGGTCACCTCCCTCGCCCTGACGCTCACGTCGACGTTTTACGCGATGGAGGCGACCCAGGGAAAGGACGAATCCCGGTTCCTGAACGCGGTGGAATCGGCGCAGGAGACGATTGGCGGCCGCCTCGAGACGTACGTCAACATCCTGCGCGCGGGCGCCGCCCTCTTCGCGGCGGACCGTGACGTGACGCGCGGCGAGTTCGCGCTCTTCGTCGCGCGTCTGCAGCTGCAGACGCGCTACCCGGGCATCCAGGGAATCGGCTTCTCGTCCCACTATCCGCAATCCGAGCTCGAGGACCTGACCCGGAGGGCCCGACGCGAAGGGATCGAGGGATTCCGTCCCTGGCCGATCGTCGAAGGGGAAGACCTCCACGCGATCCTCTACCTCGAGCCGCTGGATCGCCGGAACCGCGCGGCCATCGGCTACAACATGCACAGCGATCCTGCCCGCCGCGCCGCGATGAACCTCGCGCGCGACGGTGGCGCGGCAACGATGTCCGGCCGCGTCACGCTGGTCCAGGAGATCGACGAGCGGAAACAGGCCGGGTTCCTCATCTACGTACCGATCTACCGCGGAGGGTTCGTCCCCGCCACGATCGCCGAACGGCGCCGCGAGCTGATCGGCTTCGTCTACGCTCCCTTCCGCGCCGACGATCTCTTCGAGGGAATCTTCCGGGACGTGCGCGAGCCGCGCGTCGACTTCGAGATCTACGACGACAGAGACGTTCGGGAGGAGGCGCTGATCCACCGTTCCAGGCGCCCGCGACCCGACCGCTACAGGCCCCGCTTCACGACCCGCCGCACGCTCGAGGGGGCGGGTCGCGTCTGGACCATGCGCTTTCAGACGCGGCCCGAGTTCGACCGCTCCTCCTCGCGCAATCAGGTCTTCCTTTTCCTGTTCGGCGGCCTTTTCTTCACGGCGGCGCTCTTCTGGATGACTCGAAAGCAGGCGCTCGCGCACGAGCGCGCCGAGCTTCTCTATCAGGAGGCGCACCGCGAGCGCGCGAAAGCGGAAGCCGCGAACCGCGGCAAGGACGAGTTCCTCGCGACGATCTCCCACGAGCTGCGCACGCCGATGACCTCGATCCTCGGCTGGTCGAGCCTGCTCACCGAGGGGGCGCTCTCTCCGGAGGACAGCAACACCGCCGTGCGCGCCATCCACCGCAGCAGCCGCGTGCAGGCCGAGCTCATCGACGACCTGCTCGACCTGTCGCGGATCTCCTCCGGGAAGCTTCAGATCTCTCCCGGAGCGACGGACATGAACGAGGTGATCGCCGCGGCCGCCGACGCGGTGCGGCAAACGGCGTCCGAGAACGAGCTCAGCCTCACCGTTCACCCCGCCCCCGGGGGTGCCCTCGTCTGGGGCGACTCCAAGCGCCTCCAGCAGGTCGTCATGAACCTGCTCTCGAACGCGATCAAGTTCACGCCGGAGGGAGGGAGGATCGACGTCCGCGCCGCGATCGTGGGACGGGAGGTCGTCACCGAGGTTGGCGATACCGGCATCGGGATCGAGTCCGATTTTCTCCCGCGGGTCTTCCAGCGGTTCCAGCAGGCCGACCCGACCTCGACGCGCTCGTATGGCGGGTTGGGGATCGGGCTCTCGATCGTCCAGCATCTGACGGAGCTTCACGGGGGGCGGGCCGTCGCCAGGAGCGAAGGCCCGGGAAAGGGATCGACGTTCGAGATCCGCCTCCCCCTTCTCGAGCCGGACGGGGAAAGCGCCGCGTGGCCTCCCGCCTCATCCCCGGTCCCCCAGTCGCTCGAGGGGATGAGGATCCTCCTGGTCGAGGACGACCAGACGGTGCGCGATTTCTTCGCGGCCGTCCTGCGGCAGTGGAAAGCGGAGGTGATCGCGGTCTCGAGCGCGGAGGGCGCACTCGATGCTGCCGCGTCGCAGCCCGTCGATTTCATCGTCAGCGACATCGCGATGCCGGGGGAGGACGGCTGCTCGATGCTGCGGCGGATCCGCGCGCTCTCCGACCGCTCTCGCGCGCCGATCCCCGCGCTCGCCATCACGGCGTACGGACGTCCCGAGGATCGCGCGAGGATCCTCGAAGCGGGATTCGACGACCTTCTCAAGAAACCCGTGGAGCCCCAGCGGCTCATCGCCGCCGTCGCCCGCATCGCGAGCGAGCGCACTCGCCGGCCCGCCGACGCCGGAACCCGGGGCTGACCCCGTCGCCGTCACCGCTTCGCAACAACGGCGAGACGTTCTGCGACCGCGTGTTCCGATTCCGCTTTCCGACCCGCGATTTCCGCGTAGTTCGCGCGGCGCTCGGCGCTCACGTCGTCACGCCTCACCCGTGACCACCTGCACCTGCCACAGACCCGCGCGCGCCTCACACTTCACGATGGAGGAGAGAACGGCATGATCGAACTCACCCTGACGACCCAAGAGCGCGAGATCCTGTCGGAGGTCCTTCACCGGACGATCGGGGAGCTTGCGCGGGAGATCGCCTCGACCGACAGCCGTTCTTTCCGCGACGATCTCAAGTTCCGGAGAGAGTTGCTCGAGCGCCTCCACGGCGCGCTGAGCAACGTCGCAGTCGCGGTGTAGGGAGCGCCTGCGGCCCTCGCCTCCACCAACGCCACGGAAACGGGCCGGCGCGCCCGGTGTCCCTACCGTCGCTGGGCGAAGAGCCAGAGCGGCAGCTCTTCGCTTCGATAGGCCGGATCCCACGCGTTGTGTCCGACGCCGGGCAACTCGGTATAGCGCGCGTTTCCGCTCGCATGCTCGAGCGCGGCGCTCATCCGGCGCGACTCCTCGACCGCCACCGCCTTATCGTCCGACCCGTGCCAGATCCAGACCGGCACGCGCGCGAGACGGCTCGCGAGGAAAGCGTACGGGTTCTCCGGATTCCAGCCGCTCGCGCGGAGGTCTCGATCCCATTCGGTGCCGTCCTTCGGGTCCACCCACGCGCAGACCGGCACGATCGCGGCGAAGCGCTTCGGATCCTGCGAGGCGAGCGACCACGTCCCCGCCCCTCCCATCGACATCCCCGTGAGGTAGACCCGGCCGGAGTCGATTCGAAACTCCCTCCCGGCCGCTTCGAGAGCGGCGAGCGCGATCCCTTCCGCGTCTCCCGCCCACTGCCGCCCCAGGGGCGCCTGCGGGAAGATCCCAATCGCCGGCCAGCGCTCCGGGCTGCGACGGATCGCGTCCGGCAGGCCGACCGCCGTCTGCAGCAGCCCGTCGTCTCCCCGCTCCCCGGCGCCGTGCAGAAACAGGATCGCCGGCCACGCCTTCGTCCCGTCGTAGTCCCGGGGGACGTACACGGTGTACGGATACGTCGCGCCGCCCGCCGCGAGCGAACGGAGGAGAAAGCCCCTTTCGATCTCTGTTTTCACCGGTGCCGCCGTGACGCATCCAACCAGAAGGAAGAGCGGAAGCGCGAGCAGACGTCGCATGAGGACGAGTGTAAGAGTCTAGGCGTCGGGGAGTCTAGGCGTCTGGGGCGTCAGTTCTGCGGCACGTCGCCGCCGACGATCCGCTTCGCGAGGTCGCCGCGCTCGAAGGCGAAATCGTCGCGGAACGCGCCGTTCGCGACCGCCAGCGCCTGGAGGTCGACCGACGACGGGTACGCGCGCGCGAATTCCTGCAGCGTCATCCGCCGCGGGATCTCGACGATCTCCACGCGCTTGGGCGAGACGTTCAGATACCGCGAGTTCGTCTCCGTCCGGAAGCTGCCGACTGCGCTCGCGAGCGTGTCCGCGGCTCGATCCCAGTTTCCGGTGGGCGTGTAGCCGACGATCTGCATCACCGCGCCTCGATGCTCGACGAACCCGGCGAGGCCGCGGAAGCTCTGCCCCTGCTGCGTCGCCGCGGTCGCGAACGTGTAGATGCCCGGGCGCCACTCCGACTGCGCCTGGATTCCCTGCTGCGAGAAGAACGCTTTCGCCGCCTGCTCGCGGTTGGCCCCCTGCGCGGAGCTCAGCTGCACCGCGGCGTCGTTGTTCGGGCTCACGGCCACGACCGCCTGCGTCATGTTGTTGATCTTCCATCCGCGCGGGAACGTCATGCGGAACGCGAGATCGGGATGGATGAACGTCGACCCGATCGTGTACCCCTCGCGCGGGTTCGTGCCGAACACGAGCCCGTCGAGCCGTCGCAGGAACTCCTTCTCGCCCACCTTCCCGGTCTGCGGCTCGAGCTGGGCGATCTGCTTTTCGAGCCGAGCCGCGCGATTCGCCGGGTCGGGGTGCGTCGAGGCCCACTCCGGAACCCGGCCGGCGCCTTCCAGCTTCGAGATCTGGGCGATGGTGCCGAACACCGGCGGCATCTGCTTGGGGTCCCATCCGCCGCGGACCATGTAGCGGAGGCCGAGGTCGTCGGCCTGGCTCTCGTCGTCGCGACCGAACTTGAGGAACATCAGCTGCATGCCCATCTGCGCGATGTCGCCGTACTGAGCCGCCTGCGGGCTGAGGATCATCGCGAGGCCGAGCCCCAGATTCGCGAGCTGCGCCTTGCTCATCTGCTCGACCGAATGGCGCGCCGTGACATGGCCGATCTCATGGCCGATGACCGACGCCATCTCCGCCTCGTTGTTGAAATGCGCGAGGATCCCGCGCGTGAGGAAAATGTAGCCTCCGGGCAGAGCGAAGGCGTTCACCGTCGAATCGTCGACGACGCGGAACTCCCACGGGAGTTCGGGACGCTCGCTCTTGGCGGCGATCTGCCTTGCCGACGGTGTTGACGTACGACTGGATCCCTGCGTTGTCGTAGAGGCCCATCTGCTGGGCGACGCCCTTCGCCGCCTCCCGCCCCATCTGGACTTCCTGCGATGCGCTGATCAGGGAAAGCTGGCGCTGCCCCGTCGCCACGTTCGTTGAACAACCGGCCGAAACGAGGGAAGCGGCGACAAGAACTGCGAGCGCGTAGCGTTTCATCGAATCCTCCAGCGGCCTCAGGCCGGAAGATCATCCTTCAATTGCGATGCCCGCCGAGAAGCTCTACGTCGACGTGTCCGCCGAGGGGCCGTAAATGGAGGGGACCTTGCCCCCCATCGGGCGGAGGTACGTGCTCAGCTGCCCGCGGTGGTGGATCATGTCGAAGAGGTATCCCCAGAGCATGTTTCCAAGAGCATCGCTCCAGGCCTGCCCCTCCCCCTCTCCCATGATCAGCTTCGCCGGGGCCGCCGCCTTCGCCGCATCGAGTTTCCCCAGCGCCTTCCGGAGGTCCTCCGTCGCGCTTTCCCACCCCTCGGCGATCTCATGCGCCGTCGCCGGGTGCGGGGTCGGCGCCCACCGCGTTTCTCCCTTCTCCATCATTTCGACGAGCTGGCGCTGTTCGATGACGAGCTGCCAGGCGAGATCCCCGGCGCTCGTGGAGCGCTCATGCGGCCGATAGGCGAGCTGTCCCTCCGGCATCGCGCGGATCACCTTCGCGAACGCCGGCTGCTCCGCTTCCCAACGCTTGATGAAAAACTCGTGAATCTCCATCGGAGAACCTCCTTCTTCGGAGGAGCGTATCTCAAAGACGGCGGTCGTTGGTCAGGGGGACGTGAATGGGACCGATGGGACCGAAACCTGACGACTACGGCACGCCCTCGAATACCCGCCGCCGCGCGTGCTCCTCGACGGCGAATGCCACCGCCTTCCCTTTCCACGCCTCCGCGCCGCGCACGGTCGCCAGCGCGGTGTAGTAGTCGATGTAGGGAAACCCGGAGAGGATCCCGCGGGCGAACTCGTATTGGGACACCGCCTCGCGCCAGCCGTCCATCGCGGAGGTCACGTCGACGAAGACGTACGGCTCGAACCCCGGCTTGTCCTCCCAGTTCTCCGCGTACCAGACCGATCGGACGCCGCGCCAGGGCTCCCCTTCGACCCCCTCGACGTCGAGCGCCGCGAGGAGGATCGCGTCGTTCGCGATTCGATGCGCCGCCGAATGATCGCGATGCATGCTCTCGCGCCAGTGCGTGATCACCAGGTCGGGCTGCACCCGGCGGATGACCCCGGCGACCCACTGCTTCGTCGCCTCGTCATCCGGCAGCTCCGCGTCCTTCCACGCCCCGAAGACCACCTCCGCGCCGATCGACGCGGCGACCGCCTCCGCCTCCGCCTTCTTCTGCTTTCCGTACGCGCCGGCCGAGAGCTTCCGGTTCCCTTTCTCCCCGAGCGTGAGATGGAGGAGGACGATGCGGTCGCCCTTCTTCTTCTGCGCGACGAGCAGAGGGCCCGCCGTCAGCTCCATGTCCCCGGCGTGCGCGCCGATCGCGAGAAGGGTCCGCGGCCGTGGCGCCGCGGCCTGCTGCGCTGCGGCCGGAACCACGGCGAACGCGAAGAGGCTCGCCAGGAACGTGAGGATCGCGCGTTGTCGCATGGCGTCTCCAGTCGGCCCGATCATACCCGAGAGCGAATGGCGCGAGACCCCTACTTCGCCGCGACCAGACTCCGGATCGCCTCTTCCACGTCCGCCTCCGTGTACTGATGGTTCGGGTCGTCGCCCGTGAGCCGGTGCGTCAGCTTCCCGCTCGCGTCGTAGATGAAGACCGCGGGGATGCCGAGAAGGCCGAGATCCTCGAACGCGTCGGGGATGATCTCGTTCATCAGGTAGTTCGGGATGCGGGCGTCCTGCCGGGCGAGGAACTCGCGGACCTTCTCCACCGACTCGGGGTCGTCCCGGTCATCGAGGGAGAGGGTGACGAACGTGACGCCCGATGGAGACCACCTGCGCGCCATCTCCAGCATCGCCGGGAAGCGCTCGATACAGGGCGCGCACCATGTCGCCCAGTTGTCGACGACGACGACGCGTCCGCGGAACGCCTCCAGCTCCCGGAGCCACTGATCGTGCGTGACCGACACGAGCTTCGCCTTCTCGTTCCAGTCGGTGGTCAGGCCGACCGGCTGATAGGTGCGCGGCGCCGCCGTCGCGGCCGGAGTCGAGGGCGCGGCGGGAGGCGTCGCGGGCTCCTTCGCGCAGCCCAGCATCGCGGCGCCGGCGAGCAGGAGAGCGGCCGTTCGCATGGCGCTACTGCTTTTCGTACTCGACCGAGCATCCGTGGGCGCGCGTCTCGGCGACCGCCACGGGCTTGCCGGCGAGCGTCGCGAGCACCGCGTCCCTGACGTGGAGCTCGGTCGGCGTGCCGCGCGTGTAGTGGATCTCTCCGTCGCCTCCGCGGCGCGCTGGAGAGTTGTGGATCGCTCCCATGTAGACGAGCTTGCGGCTCTTGTCGAAGACGAAGTACTCCGGCGTCCTCGTCGCGCCGAGCGCGCGGCCGAGCGCCTGCGACTCGTCGTAGACGTAGGTGAAGTTGTAGCCCTTCGCCTTCGCGTGCTCCTTCATCGCCGGGAGCCGGTCGTCGTCCCGATGGTTCACCGAGACGCCGACGACGCGGACGCGCTTCGCATCGAGCTCGCTCGCGAGGCGGACGAGATCCCCGTCCATCCCCTGCACCCAGGGGCAGTGGTTGGCGAGGAACACCAGCACGACGACATCCTCCTTCAGGTCGCCGGACGAGAGCTTCCCCGTCCGTCGAGAGCAGGTTCGAGAAGGCCGGCATCCGCGCGCCGATGTCGACGACCGCGTTGAACTCGCCTGCGGCCGCGAGCGGCGCGAGCATCAGCAGAAGGGTCCCGAGTACGACGGATCGCGAATTCATGGCGTCCTCCCCGGAGAGAATACCGTAGCGGCGCGCCCGGCGCCCCGCTGTCCCTATCTTTCGACCTATTGAGCTCGAGCGTCGGAGGAATCCGCCGGATCCGCGGCTTCGACGCCGATCGGCGGAGACCTCATCGGGCCCCTTCGCGCCCTTCCGAAGGGGTCACATCTTCGAATTTCGACTGAGAACCGAAAATCGAAGATGTGACCCGGTCGATATGAGACTCCGGCACGCTCCCTGGGCCGATGCCCGACGCCTGCGGAGCGACTAGGGACCGGATCAGGTCGATTTTCGGACGCGGAAGGACCAGGAAGGGGCGCGACCCCGGCTTCGAATCGATTCGCCCACGCGACCGAGACAGGCTCCCGCCACTCCCGACAGGGCGGACGGGGACACAGGTTCCGGTCTGAGGCCTAGGAAGGCACGGCTTCCAGCGGGGGCGGAGCGCCGGAGAGGAGCGCGCGACGGCCCTCGCCGCCATGCGGAGCCTCGGATCGCGCTCGACCTCGCGCGCGCACCGGCGAATCAGATCCGAGATCGTTCCGCAGCTCCGGAGGCGGAACGCGGCGCGGATCTCTCTGAGGCGCAGCAGTCCTTCGTTCCATCCCAGCCACGCCGCGAGCATCCGCGCGGAGGGTTGGGCTCGCGAGCACACGGCGTCGGCCGTGCTCTCGAACGTCTTCGCGACCGCCTCGACGACCCTCTGCATCGTCGGCCTCGCGATGTCCCGCTGCGCCCGCGGATGCTCCTCGCTCCGCGGCTCTTCGTCCACGAGCGCCTGCATCCGCTCGATCCAGCCGGCCGTGCCCAGATAGATCTGCCCGACCAGGTCGTCCCAGGGCGAGCGCTCGATCCCCACCCCCGCATCCACGAACCCCGCGTACT
The DNA here is from genome assembly GCA_963793695.1 of uncultured Acidobacteriota bacterium. Taxonomy (GTDB): domain Bacteria; phylum Acidobacteriota; class Thermoanaerobaculia; order Gp7-AA8; family Gp7-AA8; genus CAWCBB01. Next base: position 73,644 of record CAWCBB010000025.1, read on the forward strand.
CCGCGCGCGCACGCCCCGGATCGGACCCGAACTGCCGAAGAATCCATTCGGTCGCCAGCCACTCCGGCGCCGCCTCCAGCCCTGCCGTCGCCCGGTAGCTGCTCCACCGGTACTCCTCCGGCCGCTCGACCATCCCGGCACGCACCGGATTGAGCACCACGTACCGCGTCAGCTCCAGAAGATGCGTTTCCTTCTCCACGAGCACACTGTGAAAGCGTCCCTGGAACAGATGGCCCTTGCGTTTATGCCGTCGATTGAACCTCCGCGCATACCGCCCGTTCAGCCACTGCATTCCACGGGAAAGCGTCTTCTCCGGCGTCTCGATCACCAGATGAAAGTGGTCAGGAGCGAGGACTGGTGCATGGTGGGGAGCAGGATGCCCGAGGGCGAGGATCTAGACGAGGAACCCGCGTCGACGGAGCCCGAGGGCCTTCTCGGAGAAGGACCGGAGGCCCGAGTCGGGGCTCGTCCGCCATTTCTCGAAGAACGCCGGGGTGAGCTCGATCGGGAGCAGCGAGCACGTAGAGGGAGACGCAGAGGGCGACCTCGAGCTGGGGGAGCCCCTCCAGCGCCAGACGAAGAGCGGGATCTTCCAGAGCTCCCAGAAGCGGCCGAGGTCCACGGTGACCGCCAGGACGGCGAGGCCGTAGCCGAGGAGGCCGGTCAGGATCGCCGGGCGGACCAGGGGGTGGTACTCGCCCTTGTTCAGGATGTAGACGAGGAGGGCTATCGCGAAGCCGCCGCAGCCGAGGGCCGTGCCCGTGACCACGTCGAACGCGATCCAGATGCCCCATGGATAGCCGTCGTTCAGGTTGCTCACCGCTGCCGAGGCCGGCCATGAAGCGCCAGAGCGTCATGACGCCGCCGAGGGCGGCGACCGCGGAGGATCCGTAGGAGCGGGTCAGGAGCGGCCCGCCCACCTCGCGCGTGAACGGGGGCGTGGTTGCTCACGGCTTCACCTCCTCCCCGCGCCGGCTTTGCGGTTCCGCCGCAGGACCGCGCCCGAGCGCCACGTAGAGGGCCACCGGGGCGGCGAAGCCCCGGTAGAGGCCCTCCTGGATCGTGTACGCGGTGTGGGGCACGCCCTGCGCGCCGTGGTCGGGCAGGCCGAGCTTCTCGAAGGGCACGTGGGACAGGTAGAGCACCTGGGTGCCGCCGAGCCTCCGTCTCGCCGTAGACCTTGGGCACGTAGGCGCCGGGGTTCGCGCGAGCCGCCGCTTCGCCTCGGCCAGGAGCTCCGTCCGCTTGCCGTAGATGACCGCCCCCCGCGGGCAGACCTCGCAGCAGGCGGGCCCGTGGCCCCGGGGGTAGCGGCTGAAGCCGCCGTCGTCGGCGAGCGCCGCGTCGCCCACGCGGTGGCGGCACAGCTCGCACTTCACGATCTTCGGCACCGCCTTCTCGAACTCGAACTTCGCGACGTCGAACGGGCAGGCCATCTGGCAGTAGCGGCAGCCCACGCAGTAGGTCGGGTCGTAGCCGACGATCCCGGTCTTCTCGTCCTTCTGAGCGAGCCCAGCATGCAGGCGGTCGCGCAGGCGGGATCGACGCAGTGCATGCACTGCGCCTTCACGAAGGAGACTGTCGCCCTCCCTGTAGAGCTTGATCACGTTCTTGGTCCGGCCGTTCAGGTCGAGCGGGGCCTGGTGGAGGCCTTCCGGGGAGGTCGGGCGCGAGGTCGTTCGCCTCGCGGCAGGCCACGACGCAGGCCTTGCACCCGATGCACATCGTGGTGTCGTAGAGCATGCCCATCGCTTCGGGAGGGACCGCCTTCGGCGCGCGGCGGCGTGCGCCGGGGCCGCCGCGACCCGCCGCGGCCGCTCCCGTCCCGGCGAGCACGCGCAGGGCTCGCCGACGGCCGGGGTTCACGGCTTCACCCCTCCGTCCGGGCGGAGGCGGGGCGGAGGGCTCTTCGCCGAGCTTCTTCGCGAACCGGTAGCCGGCGCCGAGGGCGGCGCCCGCCGCGAGGCCGGCGAGGCCGGTCGCGATCGCGCCGACCCGCCCCTGCTCGGCCTGGATCGGCGGGGTAGGTGTCGGGCGGCGTGGGCCGCTCGATCATGACGGTGTCGTGGAGCGGCATGCGGAACGCCAGCGACTGCTCGGTGCAGCCGAAGCAGGGGTGGCCGAGGCCGATCGGCCAGGCGTCCACCACCTCGCCGAAGTGCAGGGTCGAGCAGCTGGCGTGGGTGGCCGGGCCCTTGCAGCCGATCTTGTAGAGGCAGTAGCCCTGGCGGTGGCCCTCGTCGCCGAACTGCTGGACGAAGCGGCCGGCGTCGAAGTGCGCCCGGCGCGGGCAGTGCTCGTGGATGGTGCGGCCGTAGGCGAACGTGGGCCGGGCCTTGTCGTCGAGCGCGGGCAGCGTGCCGAGGGTCGCGTACTGCAGCACGGTGCCGAGGAAGATGTAGGGGTTCGCCGGGCAGCCCGGCAGGGTGACCACCGTCTTGCCCGTGAGCACCATGGGCGCGCCGGTGGCGCCCGTCGGGTTGGGGTCGGCGGACGGTATGCCGCCCCAGGAGGCGCAGGAGCCGATCGCGATGATGGCGCCGGCCTTCTCCGCGACCTCCTTCACGATCTCGAGGCGGTCCGGCCGCCGATCATGCAGTAGATCCCGTCGTCCTTCGTCGGGATGGCGCCCTCGACCACGCAGACGTACTTGCCCTCGTTTTCCTTCATCGCCGCCTGCAGGGCCTCCTCGGCCTGGTGGCCGGCCGCGGCCATCAGCGTCTCGTGGTAGTCGAGCGAGACGAGGTCGAGGATGAGCTTCCGAGGTCCGGGTGGGAGGTGCGCAGCAGCGACTCCGTGCAGCCGGTGCACTCCTGGAAGTGAGCCAGATCACCGAGGGCTTCATGCCCGCGACGCCGCCTCCACCATCTTCGCGGCGGCGGTGGCGTTGAGGCCCACCGCGGCCGCAGCCATCGTGACGGCCTTGACGAAGGTCCGCCGGTCGAGGCTGGACGACTCCACCACGGGGCTCTCGAAAGACCGCAGGTCGTTCATCTCGTTGCCTCCCTGCTCAGGTCCGGCCGCGCCGGGACGTCACGGCTGTGTCGAGGTGATCGGGCCCTTCCGCGGCCCATGATGAACGCGAAGATTGCGGGATCCGATGAGCCAGGTAAATGCAACCGATGAATCACACGAGGTGGTCAGGATGCACCATTTCGAACGTGGCTACCGATTCGGCGAAACCGATGGACGACCCGTTCCGACCGGCGCAAGCGCCCCGGGGACAGCGACTTCGCCGGGCCATTGCTGTCGGGGAGATCTCCCGCGCACGCGACCCCGGGGCCGGTGATAGCCTTGCGCCCGTGATCGGCAAGAGCCTCGAAGACCTCTCCACCCCTGCGGTGCTCGTCGACCTCGACGTGCTCGAGCGCAACATCGGGCGGATGGCCGCCCGGGCTCGCGAGGCCGGGGTCCGCCTCCGGCCCCACGCGAAGACCCACAAGTGCCCCCACATCGCCCGGCTCCAGCGGGCCGCAGGGGCCTGGGGCCTCTCCGTGGCGAAGGTCGGGGAGGCGGAGGTGTTCGCGGACGCCGGCTTCGACAGCCTGTTCGTGGCCTTTCCGGTCGTCGGGGAGGACAAGGGACGGCGCCTGCTCGCCTTGGCGGATCGGGTCCGCATCGCCGCGGGCGTCGACAGCCTCGAGGGCGCCTCGACCCTCGCGCGCCCGTTCCGCGCGGCGGACAGGCTCTCGACGTGCTCCTCAAGGTGGACGTCGGTTACGGCCGCGTCGGCGTGACGCCGGAGCGCGCGGTCGAGGTCGGCCGCGCCGTCTCGGGCCTCGCCGGCCTGCGCCTGCGCGGGGTCTTCACCCACGCCGGCCACGGGTATGCCGCGGACACGAAGGCCTCGGTGGACGAGATCGCGCGGCTCGAGGGCCTGCGCCTGGCAGAGGCCGCGTCCGAGCTGCGGGCGGCGGGCCTCGCCATCGAGGAGGTGTCCGTGGGCTCGACTCCACCGCGGCGGAAGCCATGCAGGTCGCCGGGGTGACCGAGTGCCGCCCCGGGAACTACGTCTTCCACGACGCCTCTCAGGTCGCGCTCGGCACCTGCCGCCCCGAGGACTGCGCCCTCACGATCGTGGCCACGGTCGTGAGCGTGCCCGCCCCCGACCGGGCGGTCGTGGATGCCGGGAGCAAGACGCTGTCGAGCGACCCACTGCAGCCCCGCCCCGGGGGCTACGGCCAGGTACTCGCCGCGCGAGCCGGATCGACAAGCTCTCCGAAGAGCACGGGGTGATCTCGGTGGTTGAAGGCGAGAGCTTCCGCGTCGGCGAGCGCGTCCGCCTCCTCCCCAACCACGCCTGCGTGGTGGCGAACCTGCACGACCGGCTGGTCGGGGTGAGCGGGAACCAGGTCGAGGCGGTGCTGGCCGTGGCGGCGCGGGGGCGCGTGCGGTAGCGCCGGCTTCGTAGTCGGGCGCCTTGGGGGTCGCCCGAGCCAGGCGTCGTGGTCGAGGAGCGCCATGGGAGTAGCCACCCGTAACGGCTAGCTGTTGCTGGGCTTCCTTTGATCTCGGGGGGCTCCTGCCCCCCCAGATCCCCCGCGGGGTCACAGGTGGCTGTGGTTCACGGTGTTTTACTTGACTAGTCAAGTATCGGGCCTATTCTGGGGAGTCATGGAAGGATTGGAAGCGAGATACGGCAGACGAAGCCCTTCGGGTCCGCGGCCGACGAGGCCGTGGTCACGCTGCTCGGCACCGCGGACCGGGTGCGCACGGCGCTCGCGGGCGTCGTCGAGGCGCAGGGAATCACGCTGCAGCAGTACAACGTGCTGCGCATCCTCCGCGGGGCGGGCGCCGGACGGGCTCCCCACCTGGACATCGCGGACCGCATGATCGAGCACGCCCGGGATCACGCGCCTCCTCGACCGGCTCGAGGCCCAGCGGCTGGTGCGGCGGGTGCGCTGCCCGGAAGACCGCCGGCAGATCCTCTCCCAGCGCGACCCCCGGGGCCCTCCGGCTCCTCACCGCGCTCGAGACGCCCGATGGCCGAGGCGGGCCGGCGCACGATCGCCTCGCTCGACCCCCGCTCAGACCGCCGAGCTCGTCCGCCTGCTCGACGCGGTCGGCGCATCCACGGGCGCGCCCGCGGCGCCCGACCCGCACCAACAAAGGAGGAACAGGAAGAAAAGAAGGAAGAACAAACCGATGAACAAGCGCTTCGCCGTCCTCGCCGCCGCCCTGGCCCTGGCCTCCCCGGCCCTGGCCGCGGACACCTACCAGTTCGACAAGTCGCACACCACGGTCGGATTCCAGGTCCGCCACATCTTCACGATGCTGGGCGGCAAGTTCCAGGACTTCTCGGGCACCATCAAGGTGGACCGCGCCAAGCCGGAGAGCTCCTCGGTCGAGTTCACGATCCAGGCCGCCACCATCTTCACGAACGACGCCAAGCGGGACGAGCATCTCCGCAACCCCGACTTCTTCGACGTGGCGAACCACCCCACCATCACGTTCAAGAGCACCTCGGTCAAGGCCGCGGGCAAGGACACCTACGAGGTCACCGGGAACCTGACCATGCGAGGCGTCACGAAGCAGGTCACCCTGCCCGTCACGTTCCTCGGCGAGGGCAAGGACCCGTGGGGCAACGAGAAGATGGGCTTCGCGATCGCCACCACCTCAACCGGAAGGACTACGGGATCAACTGGAACAAGGCCCTCGACCAGGGCGGCGTCCTCGTCGGCGACGAGGTGAAGGTCGAGATCTCGGTCGAGGCGAACAAGCTCAAGCAGACCCGCGGACGCGAAGTGAGACGGGGATGAACCCTGCGGCGGCCCGCTGGCGCCGGCGAGGGGACTCACCGCGTACTCGTCGCGGGGGAAGAGATCGTGGTTCGGCGCGCGCGCGCCCGTCTTGGCCCGGCGAGCCGCAGCTTTCCCACCGCATCGACCACGTCCTTCGTCCGCTCGGGACCGAGGTAGCCAGAACAACCGGCCCGCGCTTTCCACTCCTCCGGCGCGAAGGGGATCGGGTCGAGGCTGCCGATCAGGACGTCCTCGCCTTCCGCCTCGAGGGCGTGGGGGAACACGGGGCGGGAGGCGCCGCGACCCGAGGGGTGGGGGCCCAGGTACACATCATCCCGCCCGGCTTGAGCTTGCGCGACACAGCCGGGAAGAACTCGGCGAGTAGAGGTTGCCGCTGCAGGCGGTCTCGGGCCACGTGGCGTCCGTCTCGAGAGGTCGTAGGCTCTCCCCCGCCTCGAGCGCCTTGCGCCCGTCCTCGATACGGATGCGCAGCCTCGGGTCCTCGAGCAGCCGGCGCGTGTCGAAGAGTCCACCTCCCGACGAACCGCCGCAGGATCCGGGGCTGCGGGGCGGAGATCTCGAAGACGGTGAGGAACGCGTCTCCGCGCGGCAGGCCGCAGCCCACGCGGTGTCGCCCGAGACCGAGGCCGACGACGGCGACGTCCGCGGGCGCGGGTGGACGTGCCGGCACCGCGCCGAGCAGCGTGTGGCCGCTGCCGTACGGAAGCCAGCTGTTGCCCTTGCCGTTGACCGACAGCCGCCAGCCCCCCTCGTCCGGCGTCAAGGCGACGACGCTCGTCGCATCCTCGTCGAAGAGCGGGCGGACGTCCGGGGAGACCCCGTGTAGCCGTCGCCACAGACGTCCGGCCCCGGCACGGCCGCCGCCCGCGGGAGAGCGATCGCCGGGAACGCGAAGCGCGCCCGTAGACCGCAGCCGACCAGGGCGAACAGGAGCCCGAGGAGACCAGCAGCCCGCAGCGTCCCGGCGTCCCGAGGTGCTCAGGAACCAGACCGACCAGCAGGCTGCCCGCGGTGCACCCGGCGATGTTGGCGGCTTGCAGCATGCCCGACCCGGGGGCCGCTCGCGCCAGATCGTCGTGAACGGCCCGCTGCAGGACCGGGAACGAAAGACCCATGAGCAAGCGTGGGAAGGAAGAGGAGCGCGGTGGCAGCTGCACGTAGAGCCGCACGATGCGGCCCGGTCCCCGTCGTGGCCGAGCGGGAAGAAGGCGTACCCGCCCAGTACTCGACGTACCAGGAGAAGCCCGAGCACTCCGCGGAAGCGCCACCACGAGCGAGCACGGACGCCGGCGAGCGCAGGAGCGCGCACTGAGCGAGCAGGAAGGCGCGAGCGGGCCCTCGACCCGGGGCCACGAGCGGGGCCCCGAGAGCGCACCCGGGCGCGGAGCCCAGCAGGTAGAGCGCGAGCACCGTCCCGAACGTGAACGCCGAGGACTTGACGGCGACGTCGACTAGCCGGAACCAAACGATCTCGAGCGACAGGGCGACGAAGCCGGAGAGGGCGTAGAGCGACAGCCAGAGCGCGGAGCGGCCGGCTCCCCGGCCGCTCGGGCCCCGGGCGGCGGGACCGGGGACCTCGGCCGGCGCCACGGGGGCCGCCCAGGGACTTCCTTCCGCAGGCTGAAGAGGCCCAGGGCCCCGAGCCCGACGACGAGGTTCGCGCCGGCCGCGGCGACGACCGCCCCCCGCACTCCGAGAGCGGGCA
>CAWCBB010000026.1:0-23241 GCA_963793695.1 uncultured Acidobacteriota bacterium
TGCCCGTGATCGCCATCCATGTCTTGCCGTGAAGGACCGGTTTCTGGGTTCGCTGTGCATAGGCCATGGTCGTCGTCAACGCGAGGAGGAAAAGAAGCGGGATGAGGCGGCGGAGTCTCATGGGAAGGGAAGTCTACCGCCATTAGTCAGGCATCGACCAGACGAGAAGACAAATGCAGAATGCAAAATGCGCCCAGGCGCGGAGCGCCGCCACATTTGTAGCACCCGGCGTGAGCCGCAATGGCGTTACTAACCAGTCCGTAATTTAGTCTACACATTGTCATCCGAGTGCGGTAGAAGGCGTCATGCGAATCGACGGCCGGACCCTCTCGCACGAGACCAGCGAAACGATTCGCCGGATGGCGGTTCGCCGGGTGCGGGAGCGGCGAGAAGCCCAGCGAAGTGATCAAGGCTACGGGTTGTGTCGCACGACGATCTACAAGTGGCTGCGTAAAGCACGTGCGGCGTGGCGAGCGGGCACTGCGCTCGACCAAGGCCATCCGGGCCGGCCCGCGCAGCTGACCCCGCGTCAGAAGCTGCAGGTGCGGCGTTGGATCGTGGGAAGGATCCGCGACAGTACGGGTTCGACTTTGGTCTGTGGACCCGGCAGATTGTTGCGGACTTGATCGAGCAGCGGCTCGGTGTCCGGCTCGGCGTGACCGCGGTCGGGCAGCTGCTCAGCCGAGTGGACATCACACCGCAAAAACCATTCCGCCGGGCCTACGAGCGGGATCGCGAGGCGATCGAGCGCTGGACAACGGAAGAGTTTCCGCGGCTCAAGCCAGGGCCACGCGCGGCGGGCGCGAAATCTTCTTTCTCGATGAGGCGGGCATCCGCTCGGATTGGTCGCTGGCCGAACATGGGGACTGCGCGGGAAGACGCCGGAGGTCCGACGAGCGGACAACGCCAGAGGTCAGCGCGATCTCGGCGGTGACTGCCCGGGGCGTTCTGGTACGAGATCTACACCGGGAGGCTCAACGCCACGCGGTTTGCCGTGTTCCTCGCCGCATTTCATCAGCGGCGCCGCGTCCGGTCTTCCTGGTGGTGGACGGCCATCCAGCGCATCGGGCAAAGCTCATTGCCGCATTCGTGCAGAGTCAGGCCGGACGACTCGAGCTGCATTTCCTCCCCGGCTATGCGCCCGAGTTGAACCCCGACGAGTTCGTCTGGAACCTCCTCAAGGCCGGCGTCAGCAAAGAACCGCTCAAGGCCAACGAATCGCTCCACCGCCGCGTCCAACCGACCTCGCCACCATTCGTCGCGGCCCGCCCTTGTCCGCTCTTTCTTCATACGCTGAACTGTAGCCTATGTTAGCGACTGATTAGTAACTTAAGGTGAGATGCCCCGGAGCTGTCATCCCGAGCGTAGCGAGGGATCTGGGCGGGGGCTGCGCAAGAACGCGGCGCCCGAGCAGGGCAGCAGGATCGGCATTCGCTTCGTGGTCGCTCAGCGAATTTCGAGCCTGTGCCCTGCTTCGGTGCGGCGTCACGCGCACCACACACGCCCAGATCCCTCGCTACGCTCGGGATGACATCGTCGCCCGAACCATTGCTTAAGTTAACGCCATTGCGGCGTGAGTCGGGTGTCGCGACGACCTCGAAATCTTTCTGGAGCCGCGCTAGCGGCGGCACAATATGGCGCCGCGGGCGCGGCTCACGAAATTTGGTCAGCGCGTTTCGTTCACCGGCCTGACGGCCGGTGCTACCAATGTGACGCCGCTTCGCGGCACTCGATATGGAGAAGCGAGAACAGAGAACGCATTAAGTAAACGTTCCGTCCTGGTAATCCCGGATCGCCTCGAGCAGCTCCTCGCGCGTGTTCATGACGAACGGTCCGAAGCGTGCGATCGGCTCTCCGATGGGCTTGCCCGCGATCAGGAGCGCCTCGGCCGCGCCATCCTGGGCGGCGAGGCGGATCGCCGGCGCGTCGCGCCGCAGCAGCGCCATGGATCTCTCGCCGAACGCGGTCGGCGGCTCCCCCGTCGTGAGCGATCCGGAGAGCGCGTACAGGATCGCATTGAAGCTCGGCTCGACCGGCACGTCGATCGACGCTCCTTCGCTCAGTTTCAGATGGAGGTAGAGGATCGGCGTCCGCGTCGCCACGTCGGCCTCTTCGCCGAACAGCTTCCCCGCGATGATTCTGGCGGTCACCGACCCATCGTCGGAGCGCCACTCGGGAATCGAGGAGGAGGCGATCGCCTGATACTTCGGGTCGATCCATTTCTCGGCCGCCGGAAGGTTGACCCACAGCTGGACCCCGTGCATCGTCCCGCCGCTGGCGACGATCTCCTGCCCCGGCATCTCCGAATGGATCACGCCGCGGCCCGCGGTCATCCATTGCACGTCGCCCGGACCGAACCTTCCCCCCCGGCCCGTCGAGTCGAGGTGCTCCATGCTGCCTTCGAGGATGTAGGTGACCGTTTCGAAGCCGCGGTGAGGATGATCGGGCGCTCCCCGCGCGTCATGCGGCTCGAGATGCGCCGGCCCCATCTCGTCGAGCAGGAGGAAGGGGTCGACCTGAATGAGCTCCCGCGAGGGGAACGGCCTGTGGACCAGGAACCCTTCCCCCTCGGCTCCCTCCGCGCTGCGGACGACTTTTGCTGCGGATCGGACGGACGGCATGAGAAGAAGACCTCGTGGCGGGATGTCATCCCGAGCGTAGCGAGGGATCTGGGCGGGGGATGGCGAAAGAACGCGGCGCCGGTGCAGGGCAGGAGGATCGACGTTCGCGTGTCAATCGAACGCGAATTCCAATCCTCCTGCCCTGGTCACGCTCTCGCGTCATACGCATCACACCCACCCAGATCCCTCGCTACGCTCGGGATGACATTCTGCCGCCCCGTACCGCCGCGCTCTTAATCGTGCTCCGAAATATCGTCCACTTCCTCGGCGCCCGCCACCTGGCCGTCCTCGGTCGGCGGCGGCGTCTTGAGGACCATCAGAAAGAACTTGAGCGTGAAGAAGATGATCACGCCCCACGTGACGACCAACATCGCCCAGGCTGCGCCGGTCATGCCTGCCCCCTCTCTTTGTTCCGCCACGCCTTCCAGACGAGGAAGGAGCAGGTGATGAACACGATCACGAGGAGCCCGCGGGTGAGATCCTCGACCAGAGCCTTCGTCGCGAATCCCCGCTCATCGAACCAGACGTATTGGGTCGCCGGTGTGAAGGACCTTCCCGATCACGCTGTCGGGAGCGAAGGGCCATCCGTAGCCCGAGGCGAGCGAACCGAACGCCGCAGCCCAGTCCCCCGTCGGCTTGAACATCGCGCCGAGGAAGACCACCAGGATGAACAGCGGCGTGACGTACTTGATGACGAAGCGGAAGAAGATCGGGACCTTGATGTCCGAGCCCCGCGTGATCTCGTCCCACCCCTTATCCATGCCGAAGATCCAGGCGAAGATGATCGCCTCGAGCAGGGCGAAGACGACGAGCGAGAACGTCCCTGTCCAGAAGTCGAACTCGTCGAACGAGCCGCCGGGGTAGAGCCAGACGCACCAGAAGCCCGAGCGCGAACGTCGCGGCGCCGAAGATCGAGCGCTGCCTTCTTGCGCGGGACTTTGAACTCGTCCTCGAGGAACGCCATGATCGGCTGCCCCATCGCGAGCGAGGAGGTGATCCCCGCGAAGAAGAGGAGGCCGAACCACATCGCGCCGGCGATCGGCGCGAACCATCCCCAGTTGTTGAACAGCGTCGGGAGCGTGAGGAAGCCGATGCCGAAACCGCTCCCCCCGGCGGTGGCCGCCTGCACCGCGTTCAGCCCGAGGTAGGCCGTCGCGATCGGGATGAGGAGCGATCCGCCGAGGATGACCTCGACGAACTCGTTCATCCACCCGGCCGACGCGGCGTTCAGAGCGATGTCCTGCTTGCGCCTCACGTAGGACGCGTAGCAGTGGATCGACCCCATGCCGACCGAGAGCGTGAAGAAGATCTGCCCGGCCGCCGCGAGCCAGACGCTCGGATTCGTGAGAGCCCGGAGAGGTCCGGGTTCCAGACGAAGTTGAGGCCCTCGAGCGGGCTCTGGACCACGCCTGCCATCGCCCGGCTCGAGCGTGAGCCCGCGGATGACGAGGACGACGCCGAAGAGGAACAGCAGCGGCATGCCGATCTTCGCGGCGATCTCGATCCCCTTCGCGAGACCGCGCGAGAGGATCCAGACGTTGAGCACGAGGGTGAGCACGAACCAGAAGAAGCGCCTCGCATCGGGACGCGCGAAGAGCGACGCCTCGTGAATGCCGAGGTAAGCGGGGAAGAACTTGGTCGGGTCGGCCGTCGCGGAAGGTCCCGATGATCGAGTGCCACACGTACGCCAGCGTCCACGACTCGATGTAGCAGTAGTACGCCGCCACGGTCAGGTTCGTGAAGAGGCCGAAGACGCCGACGTACTTGAGCCAGCGCGGCTTGCCGATCTGGTCGAACATGCCGGGGGCGGAGTGGTGGCCGTACTGGCCGCCGTGGCGGCCGATCGCCCACTCCACCCAGAGGAGCGGGATGCCCATCAGCGACGAACGAGATCAGGTACGGGATGAGGAAGGCGCCGCCGCCGTTCTGCGCGGCCTGGGCCGGGAAAGCGGAGGAAGTTCCCGAGCCCGACGGCGTTGCCGGCCATCGCGAGGACGAGGCCGACCCGGGTACCCCAACGCTCTTTGGCCAAATGCGATCTCCTTCAGGCGGATCGATCGGTTTGAGGACGGGGAATCTTAACAGGAGTCAGGAGTGGGAGGGACCGGCTGCGCCGGTCCGTTCGGTCGCGCACGGCGTAGGGACCGGCTGCGCCGGTCCGTTCCCCGTAACCCTCGCGGGAAAACCGGGCGCGGGCGCGGGCGCGGGCACGGGAGGAAGCGCCCCGAAGGGGCGCGAGAGAATAGCCGGGGGTGAGCGCGAAGCGCGAACCCCCGGAATCGATCGGCGAATAGAAATGCGCCCTGAAGGGGCGCCAGAGAATCCGCTGGTGCGGGAAGGATACCTGCGACGTTGCTCCACGTTCTCTGTCGCCCCTTCGGGGCTCGCCATTCATTTCCCACCCGTTTCCGGGGGCTCGCGCTGCGCGCTCGCCCCCGGCTATGCTCCGGCGCGCCCTTCGGGCGCATGCTCTCGCTGGCAAACGGGTACGTCCATTAACGATCAACGAAACACACAACCAACAAACAACAGCCAACAAACAACAAGAAGGGCGGCGCGTGAGCGCCGCCCTTCGGTCGAGCTACGTGAGTGTGCGGATTAGTAGATCAGCCGCAAGTTCAGCTGATACGTGCGCGGCGTGTAGCCGGTCGCCATCGAAGAGATCTTGCCGAAGTTCGCGCTGGTGAAGTCGGTGGTCGGGAAGCCCCACTGCTCGAAGTTCGTCACGTTGAATACGTCACCGCGGAGGACGAACGTCATCCCGTACGGAAGCTCGAAGTTCTTCGAGACCGCGACGTCGAGCCGCTCGGTGTCGTCGATGCGGAACGCGTTGCGGTGCGTCAGCATGTCGATCGTGTCGCCGAACGTCTGGCGGCGGAACGCGCTGGCCGGAAGCTCCTGCTGCGAGGTCGACGGATTGTCGATCTTGCGGCCTTCGATGTCCTGTAGGAGCACGGGGCGCGATTCCGAGAACGCGTCGAGGTCGAGGTCGACCGCCGGGCCGGAGACGGTGAACGGAGTTCCGGTTGCGAAGCGATACACCGGCGCGATCTGCCAGCCACCGAGCACGTAGCCGAGGATGTCCTTGCGACCCTGGAACCACGGAAGGCGGTAGCTGCCGTAGATGGTGAAGCGGTGCGGGGTATCGAAGCGCGAGCGGCCCCACGCGTACTGCTGGTTCGGGCCGTTGGCGTTCGTGTCCCCCGCGCCGACGTACGTCGCTTCCGACGTGTTGTCGAACTCCTCGGACCAGGTGTACGACGCCTGGAAGTGGAGGTCGTCACTGAAGCGCTTGATCCACTCCATCTGGTACGACTGGTACTCGTTCTGGGCGCCGTTCGTGATCAGCGTCGTCGAGCCGAAGCGCGGGTCGGGACGGCGCTCGTTGATGCGCGGCACCCGGGCGCTGATCTCGTCGTCAGCCAGCGGCACCGGCTCCGGGCAGGTCGCGTTCACTGCGTAACCCGGAAGTCCGGTCCCCGCGCAGGGATTGGGGTTGATCTTCGTGATGGTCTTCCCTCGCAGGTCCGGCATCCCGGTCGCCGGCTTGTTGTTCGGGTGATCGACGACGGTCACGGGTCCATTGACAGGGCTGAGCGGCAGGTTCCCGTTCACGTACCGGATCAGGTTGTCGCCCGTCTTGTTCGTGTACGTGAGGCGCATGGAGGAGTTCCACGGCATCTCGCGCTCGAACGTGATGTTCCACTGCTCGGTCTCCGGCATCTCGAGATTCGGATCGGCGTACCAGTAGGTGCCGATGCGTGTGCTCGGCCACGTTCCCGGCGTGAAGGTGAAGTCGCCGTCGGGATCGGCGATGTCGAGCGAGTGGGTCACCGCCGGCCAGCGGATCAGCGCGTTGGGCGGCATGCTCCGGACGCTCGCGCCGCCCTGCGAGAACGCGGACTGGAAGATGCGCCCGTGGAACATACCCCAGCCGCCGCGGATGACCGAGCGGTTCGCGCCGCCGGTGAGCCAGTTGAGGTAGCCGGGGAGATCCTTGTCGATCGTGTACGCGAACGCTGCCCGCGGATCGACATACTTATCGTCGGCGTAGCCGTAGTCGAGACGGCCCTCGGCCTCGACCGGCTCCATCACGTTCTCAAAGCGGGCGCCGAGCACGAGCGTTAGGTTCGAGAGCGCCTGCCAGCTGTCCTCGATGTACGCGTTGTCCTCGTCGAGCTCGTTCTCGAGAGAGTTCGGACCGTAGCCCTTGATGAACTGCTGCACGCAGCCATCGAGCATTGCTTCGAACGGACTGTTATACGTCACGCCGCCGCAGACGCGGTTGAAGATCCAGTAGCCGCGATCGTAGTTGTCGACCCGGTCATCGAGCTGCCCGCGGCGCAGGTCGAATCCGGCCTTCAGCGAGTGGTTCTCGAAGAGCATCGCATTGAGGTTGTAGACGAGCTGGTGATCCGTCTGCTCGCGGAGGATCGGATAGAACCCCGCGTTCCCGACGATCGAGCCGGGACTGGATCCCGTGAAGCGGACGATCGGCGCGTTCGGGTCGGTGCCGAGCGTGACGTTGGTGTCGCGATACGCGAGACCGTAGCGGAGCTCGCCGACGAGCCAGTCGTTGTAGACCTGCGTCCAGGTGACGCCGAGGGTCGACTGCTCGTTGTCCTGGCGCGTGTTCTCACCCTTGATGACCTCGTCGGCCTCGCGGAGCTGTGTGCTCTCCTGGTAGCGGGCGGTGACGTGGTTCTTCAGCCCCGCGTCCCAGTCGAAGCGCGCGCTGTAGTCGTCGTCCGGCTGGTTGAGATCGAAGGCACCCGTGTACGTACGGGGAGTGTAGGCCGGGTTGTTCGGTGCCGATTGCGGGAAGCGCGCGAGGAAGTCCTCGATCCACTTCCGGTTCTCCGGCGTGTCGTTGCCGCGCGTGAGGCGCGGCCGCGCGAGCTCCTCCGGCGTGAAGATCTCGACATTCCGGAGCGACTGACCCGACCACGTGTTCTCCTCGTACGTCAGGAAGCCGAAGAGTCTGTCGCGTAGAATCGGAAAGCCGGTCGTGAGACCGTAGATCTCGCGCGTGTTCTCGGGCTTCGGCTGGTTCCGGTTGAACCAGCTCTTCTCGTTCCACGTGCTGTCGTTGTAGTAGCTGAAGAAGTCGCCCGAGAACTCGTTCGTCCCCTGCTTGGTCTGCACGAGGACGACCGCCCCGTAGCCGCGCCCGAACTCCGCGCCGTAGTTCGAGGTGAGGACCTGGAACTCCTTGATCGCGGAGAGCGTCACGCCCTGCCGGTGCTGGTTCTCGGAGGAGTCGTCGTTGTTGACGCCGTTGATCTGGAACGACGTGCCGCGCGTGCCGACGCCGAAGTTGATTGACGACCCGGACGACGCGGTCGGGTTGTTCTGACCCGATGTCGGGTTCTCCATGAACCCGGCGAAGGTCTCGGCGAGGGAGAGGAACCCCGCATTCGAGTTCGCGGGGGCCGAGGGCTTGTCGATGATCTCGACCTCGGTCATCGTCGCCTTGATCTCGGCGTTGACCGTGTTGATCCGCGGCTCTTCGGCCGTGACGGTGATCGTCTCGGCCACGCCGGAGACCTGCAGCGTGAAGTCGGCGACGCGCGTGAAGTTGAGACCCACGTCGACGTTCGATTTCTCGGCCGGGTTCATGCCGGCCAGCTCCGCCCGGATGCGGTACTTGCCGATCGGGACGAACGGCGCATTGTAGCCGCCCCGCTCGTTCGTGATCACCACGCGCTGGAACCCGGTGTCCTGGTCCCGGATCGTGACGGTCACGCCGGGGAGCGCAGCGCCCGTTGAATCAGTGACGGTCCCCTGGATCGTTCCGGACACCGTCTGGCCTATGAGGGGTAGAGAGAACAAAGCGAGAGCGAGACATAGGAGGACCCCACGTCTCACTGCGGACCATGAGCGAGAGCGCTGCATCATTCGGCTCCTTCTTTTGCTTGTATCGTAACGGGGGTAACCGATTACTCGGACGATTATGGAAGACGCTATGCCTGTCGAATCCCCAAGTCAAGGTCGGCATCACGCCCGCGTCCGTCGCGGGCGCACACGTCACATGTCCCGTCCGTCACGGGCGGACGCCGCCACCCGTGCAGGGTGGCGGAACAGGGGCCGGCCCCGTCGGATCGGCGTCACCCAGCTCGCGCCGGATCGACGCCAGCTTCTCGCGCAGGTGCCGCTCGACGACGCGATATTTCGGCGCGCCGGCGAGGTTCCGGATCTCGTCCGGATCCGCCTCGAGGTCGTAGAGCTCCCACCCTTCCGGCTGCTCGTAGAAGTGGATCAGCTTCCACTTTTTCGTCCGGACTCCGTGGTGCTTCATCACGCAGTGGTCCGCGTCCGGATACTCGAAGAACTCGTAGAGGAACTCCTCGCGCCACGGAACGTCCGTCCCTTTCAGAAGTGGCGCGAAGCTCTTCCCCTGCATCCATCCCGGCGCGGGGATGCCCGCGAGAGCGAGGAGCGTCGGGGCGACGTCGATGTTGAGGACCATGTGCTCGCCGTCCACGCGCGGGCCGAACCCGGCGGGGTGGCGGACCAGGAGCGGCACGCGGATCGACGGCTCGTACATGAGGCGCTTGTCGAAGAGGCCGTGCTCGCCGAGGAAGAAGCCGTTGTCGGAGGTGAAGACGACGACGGTGTCGCGGGCGAGCTCCTTCGCGTCGAGCCAGTCGAGGACGCGGCCGACGTTCTCGTCGACCCCCAGGAGGGTGCGGTAGTAGTTCTTGACGAGCTCCTGGAGGTTGCGCTTCTTTCTTTCGTCCGGTGAAAGATCCGCCGGTACGCCGCGATTGCGGAAGTCCCGCATATCCGCGATCGCCATCTGCGCGCGCCGCAGCGCCTCGGGGCGCCCTTCCAGCTTGTCCTCGAATGTCCGGGGGACCGGGACTTCGATGTCGGCGAAGGCATCCGCGAAGCGCGCCGGAGGGATCCAGTTCCGGTGCGGCGCCTTGAAGTTGAAGAGGAGGCAGAAGGGGCGCTCGCGGGACCACTCCTCGAGGAACGCGAGCGCCTGATCGCCCGTGATGTCGTCCGCGTGGCCGCGGAACTTGAGCGGGACCGAGTTCGCGGTCATGGTCGGATCCAAGTACGGCCCGCCACCGCCCGGAAGGATCACCCAGCGGTCGAACCCCTTCGGCTCGGAGCGGATGTGCCACTTCCCGACGAGGCCCGTGTGCCACCCGGCGCGCTGGAGGATCGTGACGAACGTCTCCTGCTCGTCGCGGAGGCCGGGCTGGTTGCGGTTCTCGGGAACCGTGCCGTGCGTGACGACGCCGTGGACGTGCGAGTAGAGGCCCGTGAGGAGGGAGGCGCGGGAGGGCGCGCAGAGGGAGTTCGTGACGAAGGCCTGCGTGAAGCGGACGCCCTCGTTCGCGATGCGGTCGATGTGGGGCGTCTTGAGGATCGAATTGCCCGCGACGCTGAGCGCATCCCACCGCTGGTCGTCCGTCATGATGACGAGGATGTTCGGCGCGTCGCGCGGGATGGGGCGGGCCGCGGCGAAGAGCGATCCCCCGCTTAGCGCGATCCCCGCGGCAGCGGTGCCGATCGTGGCGACGGCGGTGCGGCGGGTGACGGGCATGGGCGTTGATCGTTGATCGTTGATTGTAGATTGATTCTTTACTCCTGGGTCGGCATCGTCAACGACGATGCACGCACGTCTGTCGCCCCTTCGGGGCTCGTTTCCTATTTCGCGCGCTCTCCGGGGGTTCGCTTCGCTCACCCCCGGCTATGTTCTTTACGCGCCTTCGGCGCGCGCGATTGTCTTGGATGCGCGCTCTCCGGGGTTCGCTTCGCTCACCCCCGGCTGTGTTCTTTGCGCGCCTTCGGCGCGCGCGATTGTCTTGGATGCGCGCTCTCCGGGGGTTCGCTTCGCTCACCCCCGGCTATGTTCTTTGCGCGCCTTCGGCGCGCCTCGGATGATGATTCACTCGATCCTGCGAATCGACGCCGCCCGAAGGGCGGCCAGAGCATAGCCGGGGGTGAGCGAAGCGAACCCCCGGCTGGCGGGCCCGGAAATTTCACGAGCCCTGAAGGGGCGCGGGGAGGGCAAGATATTTTGTACCCTCCTCGGATAAGGCAAAATCTCTTGACACCGCGCTCCGCTCTCGAATCGACGCAACTCCCGCAATCTGAATCATCTCCGTTCGTCTGCCCCCATGGCCGCCATCCCGCACTCCGCCCTCCGCCGGAGGGCAGCAATGGGATCGACCTACTACAGCCTCAACACCCACATCGTCTTCTCAACGAAAGAGCGACGCCCCCTCATTGCGGCGGAATGGATACCGCGCCTCCGCGCGTACCTCGGCGGGTGCGCGCGGACGCTCGGCGCGGTCCCGATCGAGATCGGAGGGGTCGAGGATCACGCGCATCTCTTCCTCGGCCTCAAGCCCGCGCTGCGCCTTTCGGATCTCATGCGCGAGATCAAGACCGGATCCTGCGCGTGGGTGCACGGCGAAATCGGCGAGCGGCTGTTCGGGTGGCAGGACGGGTATGCCGCGTTCAGCGTAAGCCCGTCGCAGATCGAGAGGGTGCGGCGGTACATCCGCAATCAGGCGGAGCATCACCGGCGGCGGACGTTCGACGAGGAGCTGCGGGAGTTGCTCGCGGAGCACGGGATGAAGCCCTTCGAGCGGGGTTAGCGCTCTCGATCACGATTCTCAGTCGCCCCTTCGGGGCTCACGTTTGCTTTGGGCGTTCGATTCCGGGGGTTCGCTTCGCTCACCCCCGGCTATGTTCTTTGCGCGCCTTCGGCGCGCGCCGGCGCGCGTATCGTCTTCGGGCTCCCGCTCCGGGGGTTCGCTTCGCTCACCCCCGGCTATGTTCTTTGCGCGCCTTCGGCGCGCGCCGCTGCCGCTCGCGGCTACGTCGACCGCCTTCTCGGCAAGACGTCGAACCGGTCGGGACAAAGCCGCCCGAAGGGCGGCCAGAGCATAGCCGGGGGTGAGCGCGCAGCGCGAACCCCCGGACCGCCGCACGTAAATTTGAATCGCGCCCTGAAGGGGCGCCAGAGAGTCGTGCCCCCTTCGCACCCCCCGGGGCATCCGAAATCACACGCCGTCGCCCGCCCCCTCCCGTATGATCCGCCGAGCTCATCGGGAGGGAACTTTGATGAAACCTGCATTCCTCGCTGCACTCCTCCTCGCTTCCGTCGCATGCGCCACATCGAACGCCGCTCCGGCCAAGGCCGTCGCCAAGGCGCCGGACGAGGCCCGCGCGCTCTGGGTCGTGCGGAGCTCGATCACGAGCCCCGAGGCGATCGACAAGCTCGTCGCCGACTCGAAGGGAGCGGGGTTCAACACGCTCATCGTCCAGGTCCGCGGCCGGGGCGACGCGTACTACAAGTCGCGCTGGGAGCCGCGCACGATGGCTCTCAAGGACCAGCCGGAGTCGTTCGACCCGCTCGCGACGACGCTCGAGAAAGCGCACGCGGCCGGCTTGACGGTCCACGCGTGGCTCAACACCGTCTTCGTCGCGAACATCGACGATCTCCCGCCGCAGGCGACGCATCCCTACAACCAGCATCCCGAGTGGATCGCCGTTCCGCGGCGCGCCGCGGCTGAGCTCTACGGCGTCGACCCCGCCGATCCGAAGTACCGCCAGCGCATCATCGAGGTCTCCAAGCTCGACATGAGCGAGGTCGAAGGGCTCTACCTCGCGCCGAGCCACCCGCAGGTCAAGGAGCACATCTACAACGTCTTCATCGACGTGGTCGAGAACTACGACGTCGACGGCGTCCACTTCGACTACGTCCGCCTCCCGAGCCCGGACTTCGACTACAGCCGGACCGCTCTCGAGCGCTTCCGGAGCGAGATCGAAGCGACGCTGAGCGATGAGGAGAAGAGCCTCTTCTCCGGCCTCGCCGTCAACCGCCCCCTCATCTACGTCGACACGTATCCGGACGAGTGGAACCGCTTCCGGCGCGAACAGGTCACGGGAATCGTCGAGCGGATCTACACCGGCGTGAAGGCGCGCAAGCCGAACGTCCTCGTTTCGGCGGCGGTGTTCGGCAATGACGAAGACGCGTTCGCGCGCCGCTTCCAGGACTGGAAGCTCTGGCTCGAGCGCGGCGCGCTCGACGTCCTCTGCCCGATGGCGTACGCGGTCGACACCGACGTCTGGAAGCGGCAGATCGCGGTCGCCCGCGGCTTCGCGTTCGGCCGTCAGGTGTGGGCCGGCATCGGCGCCTACCGCCAGTCCGCCGAGGCGACGATCGAGAAGATCGAGCTCTCGCGCCGGATGGGCGTCGACGGGTTCGTGCTCTTCGCGTACGGGTCGATCGTGAGGGCGCCGGAGGACGGATCGGGCGTGACGACGCTGCAGAAGATCACGCCGACGGTGAAAAAACCGTAGAACTCGCGCTGATGTCATCCCGAGCGTGAGCGAGGGATCTGGGTGGTCGGGTGGTGCACGAACTTCAGTTTGTGCACCGCACCCCCGCCCGGATCCCTCGCTACGCTCGGGATGACAAGCCGTACGGCCGCGCCAACCCCTACGCCGCCGGCGCGACCGGCATCCCGTGCGCGTCCCGCTCGCTCTCCTGCGGCTCGCGGATCATCCCGCCGAAGAGCAGCGCGCCCGACACGACCGCGAGGAGCGTCAGCCAGATCGCCTTCTCGGGCATCTTCAGCAGCCACGCGCCGACCGCGAACATCGACGAGTAGATCAGCGTCACGCCGAGGAGCCAGAACCAGGCGTTGCGGCCGAACTGACCCTTCTCCGGCGGCACGCCCGTCGCCGCGGCGATCGGGGCCCATCCCGGCCCCGCCGGCCGCACCTTCCTGTAGAAGGCGTGCAGCTTCTCGTCCGGCTCCGGCTTCGTCAGGAACGTCACGGCAACCCAGACGATGGTCGTGATGACCGTCGTCAGGATCAGCGTCATCGCGAATCCCCGCGGCTGTGACGTGTCCAGGAGCGGATGCCCCTTCGAGAAGAAATGGAGCGACGTCGACACGATGAGCGCCGACGCCATCGCCGACACCTCGGACCACGCGTTGATCCGCCACCAGTACCAGCGGAGGATGTAGACGAGGCCCGTCCCGGCGCCGATCGTCAGCAGGAACTCCCACACCTTGCTGATCTGGTTCATGTAATACGTCGCGATCACCGACAGGATGAGCGTCAGCACGGTCGCGAGGCGCGAGGCGAGGACGTAGTGCTTCTCCGGCGCGTCGCGCTTGATGAAGCGGCGATAGAGATCGTTCGTGAGATAGCTCGATCCCCAGTTCATCTGCGTCGCGACGGTCGACATGTACGCGGCCGCGAACGAGGCGAGCATCAGGCCGAGGACGCCGGTCGGGAGGTAGTCGGCCATGAGCTGCACGTAGTTCCCGCCCGGATCCTCGACGCCCGCGGCGTTGTGCACCGGCCCGCCGTAGATCGCGATGGCGCAGAGCGCCGTGATGACCCACGGCCACGTCCGGACCGCGTAGTGCGCGACGTTGAAGAGAAGGACCGAGAGGCGCGCGTCGCGCTCGGTCTTGCAGGCGAGCATGTTCTGGACGACGTACCCGCCGCCGCCCGGCTCGGCGCCGGGATACCACGACGCCCACCAGTTGAGGCCCAGGAGCGCCGCCAGGGTGATGACCGGCATGACCCACAGCCCGTCGCCCGTCGGCAGGAACGCGAGGACGTCGCCCGTGTTGCCGAAGACGATGTCGGGGTGGCCGCCCGGATGCGCCATCGCGATCTTGTCCTTCATCGCGTCGATGCCGCCGACGGCGCGCACGGAGACGACCGCGAGCAGGATCGCGCCGCCCATCGCGACCATGTACTGCAGGCCGCCCGTGCTCGCGACGCCCCAGTAGCCGGCGGCGATCGCGTAGATGAACGCGATCCCCAGGCAGATGAAGAGCGTCGTCCACTTGTTGAAGCCGAACAGACCCTCGAGGACCTTCGCCATCCCGAGGTTCACCCATCCCATGATGATGATGTTGATGAGGAGGCCGAGATACGCGGCGCGGAAGCCGCGGAGGAACGCGGCCGGCTTGCCGGAGTAGCGCATCTCGGTGACCTCGACGTCCGTCACGATCTCGGCGCGCCGCCAGAGCTTCGAGAAGAAGAAGACGGTCAGCACGCCCGAGGGGAGCATCGACCACCAGAGCCAGTTCCCCGAGACGCCGCTCTTGACGACCATCTCGGTGACCGCGAGCGGGGTGTCCGCCGAGAACGTGGTCGCGACCATCGCCAGGCCGGCGAGCCACCAGGGCATCGAGCGGCCCGAGATGAAGTAGTCGAGCATCGAGTTCTTCGCCTTCTTTGCGAAGACGAGGCCGATGCCGATGATGAGAGCGAAGTAGACGGCGAGGATGGTGAGGTCGAGCGCCGAGACTTTCATGAAGGGGAAGTGTAGGCGAGGTCAGCGGGAGGGGGGTAGTGACGAGTGGGACCGAAAGTCAAAAGAAGAATGCAATGCAAAATGAAAAATGAAAAATGAAAAATCCAAAAAGCCCCCGCCCGGCCCCGACTCGATTGTTCCTTCGAAGTTTTCATCGGGTACCCCTTTTTGGATTGTTCATTTTGCATTTTGCATTTCGGCCGGCGACCGAAGGGAGCCGGCCGTTACCTCCTGATCCCCGCCCCCCGCTCGAACAGCCCCGGGATCGTCACCGGCAGTTTCCCTCCGATCGGCGCCTCGCCGAAGAGAGCGCGCACGACGGCCTGCTGCATCACCGGCTGCGGGCCGTACGTGACGAGGTACGTCGGAAGCGACGGAAGATCCCGGATCACGTAGGGATTGCCGAACGAGATCGCGACGACCGGCCTGCCTGCGGCGCGGGCGAGCATCTCATCGATCGCAGCGCGCGCCGCCGCGGGCACTCCGGTCTGCCCGGCCCCCGAGCGCGTCCGAACCGTGAGCGAAAGAACGATCGCGTCGGCGCCGTCGACCGCATCGAGGAACGGCCGCGCCTCTCCGGGGGCGGAGCGCTGATCGAGAAAGAACCGGCGCGGCGGGGACGAAAGGCGCGCGCGCAGCTCCGCGTAGAAGAGCGGGACGGGCGGCGCTGCCTCCGGAAAGTCGGAGATCACCAGCTCGACGACCTTCAGCTCCCGCCGCAGGGGAAGCGTGCCCGGAGCCTCGCGCAGCAGCGTGACCGCCTTTCCCGCGATCTCCGCGGCGACCGCGCGATGCGAGGGCGCATCGAACACCGTCGAGATCGCGGCCGGGTCGAAGGAACGAACCGGGATCGTCTCCTTGTACGCGAAGATCCGCGCGAGCGACTCGTCGATGCGCATCTCCGTCAGGCGGCCGCTTCGAAGCGCTTCGCGCACCCCCTCCATCGCCGCATCGATGTCGGCCGACTTGAGCACCTGGTCGGCGCCCGCCGCAACCGCGCGAACCGACGCTTCTCCCTGATCGAAGTGCTGGCTGATCCCTCCCATGTCGATCGCGTCGGTGAGGATCAGGCCTTTGAAGCCGAGCGCATCCCGGAGCAGGTCGGTCGTGACGGCGTGCGAGAGCGAAGCCGGAACCGTCCCGCGCGCCGCGACTTCCGCGGCATCGACCGCGTAGGGATTTGCGTCCCTCGCACCGAGATCGCGCACCGGAACGGTTTCCGGATCGATCTGCGGCAGAGCGATGTGCCCCGTCATGACCGAAGCCACACCCGCGTCGATCGCGGCGCGGAACGGGATCAGCTCCACCCGATCGAGTCGCTCGCGCGAGGCGTCGAGCGTCGGCAGCGAGCGGTGCGAGTCGGTCGCCGTGTCGCCGTGCCCCGGAAAGTGCTTGACCGTCGCGAGCGCTCCCGTGGACTGGACGCCGCGGACGAAGGCGGAGACGAACCGGCCGACTTCCACCGGATCTTCGCCGAAGCTCCTCACGTTGATCACGGGATTGTCGGGGTTGCTGTTCACGTCGGCGACCGGCGCGTAGATATGGTTGATCCCGACCGAGAGCGCTTCCTCCGCCGTGATCCGGCCGGCGCGCTCGGCCAGCTCCGGCTCGCCGGTGGCGCCGAGCGCCATCGCGGTCGGCCAGTAGGTCGCGTCGCCGAAGCGCATTCCGACGCCGGCTTCCAGGTCGGCGCCGATCAGGAGGGGAAAGGGAGCGATCTTCTGCAGCTCGGCATTCATCCACGCGGTCTCGAGAATGTCCGCGCCGAACCAGACGACGCCGCCGACCGCATCCTCCTCGACGAGCCTGCGCATCTTCAGCCACTCGGGGGATCCGGAGTTCATGAACCTGCCGTTCGCGCCGTAGACGAAGAGCTGCCCGACTTTCTGATCCAGCGTGAGCGATTCCGGCTCCAATGCCGGCCTCGTCGAGGGCGCGGTCGCGCATCCGGCCAGAGAAAGAACAAAAGACAAATGCAAAATGCAGAATGCAAAATGTAAAGTCCAAAAAGCCCCCGCCCGACCCGCTTTGCGGCATTGAGTCATCGCACATCCCTTTTTTGATTTTTCATTTTGCATTTTGCATTTTGCATTTGGCCGGCCGCAGGCCGGCCGTTCGGAGAGCAGGAAGGATCAGCGGGCACGGACTTGCCGGACGGCGCTTCGCATGGCCATGCGCGCAGCCCCGATCACCGGCAGCTCCTTGGGCGGCACGACCGTCGCGAGCGGCACCGCCGCCCGGATCACTTCGCTCATCGGCCGGAGGAGAAGCTCGCCCGCGGAGAACGCGCCGCCGATGTAGGAGATCGGGAAGGACTCGTCGATGAGATCGAGCTTGCGCGCCACGGCGACGATCGTCTTCCCGAGCTCGTACCCTTCGCTCTCGAAGATCGAGTTCGCGACGGCATCCCCCTGGACCGCGGCTTCGATCACCATCCGGTTGTAGAGCGCGATGTCGTCGGCGCGCGTCCCCGGCGCGTAGACGAAATACGGAAGGTCCTCCGGATCGCACTTCGCGTAGGCGTTGCAGAGGAGGTCCGTCATGATCGTCTTCGGCCCGCGACCATCGTAGGCGCGGACGATCGAAGCGAGGCCGCGGCGGCCGATCGAGTAGCCGCTCCCCTCGTCGCCGAGCGTCGGTCCCCAGCCGCCGGCGCGCGCTTCGACCCCCTGCGCGTTCCTTCCGAAGGCGACCGAGCCCGTCCCCGAGATCACGACGATGCCGGTGCCGAACCCGATCGCGCCGGTCAGCGCGATCCGCGTGTCGCTGTCGATCGAGAAATTGGACTGGGGAAAGAGAGGAAGGAGCGACTCGACCATGCCGCCACGGCGCGCCGGATGATCCGAGCCGGCGATGCCGCAGTAGGCGAACGCGACGGACGCGAGCGTGGTCCCCGCCTCCTCGACCGCCTGCTTGATCGCGCCGCGGATGTTCTTGCCCGCCTCTTCGACCCCGACGCGGAGGTGGTTGGAGGGACCGCTTCGCCCCTCGCCCGCCACCTCGCCGGACTCATCCATGATGACCGCGGCGGTCTTGGATCCGCCTCCGTCGACTCCGATGAAGTAAACCATGGCTGCCCGGGGGAGAAGCGTAGCACGCGGGACGCGTCTAGGGCGTCTGGGGCGTCTGGGGCGTCTGGGGCGTCTGGACGCGTCTGGGGCGTCTGGACGCGTCTGGGGCGTCTGGACGCGTCTGGAGCGTTACGCGTCGGTCAACGTTCTGCATCGAGTGCGCAGCTCGCACAAGCTTCCGACGCCCTACACGCCCTACACGCCCTAGACGCCCTAGACGCGTCGTCACACCCCCCTGTGACCCCAGATACGGCCCCGCCCCTCCCCCCGCCTCGACAATCGAATCGAGTTTCGCACCGGAGGTCCCCTTGTTCCCCATTGTTCGAGCGCGCACCCTTGCTCCCGCGGTCCGGGAGATGGAAATCGAAGCGCCCCGCATCGCCCGCAAGCAGAAGGCGGGGCAGTTCGTCCTCGTCCGCGTTTCTCCGTGGGGCGAGCGCATCCCACTCACAATCAAGGATGCGGACCCCGTTCGCGGCACGATCACGCTCGTGATCCAGGGCGTCGGAAAGACGACGAACCTGATGAACATGCTCGAGGAAGGCGACGCCCTCCTCGACGTCGCCGGCCCCCTCGGCACCCCCTCCGAAGTCCGCTACTACGGGACGGCCGTCGTCATCGGCGGCGGGGTGGGGACGGCGATCGCCTTCCCCGTCGCGCGTGCGCTCAAGGAAGCGGGCAACACGGTCATCTCGATCGTCGGCGCGCGCTCGCGCGACCTCATCATCCTCGAGGAGGAGGTCCGCGCCGTGAGCGATGCGATCTACGTCGTCACGGACGACGGGAGCTACGGCGAGAAGGGGCTCGTCACCGATCCCCTGAAGAAGCTCGTGAGCGCGAACGGCCGGGGGATCGACCTGGTCCTCGCGATCGGGCCGATCCCGATGATGCGCGCGGTCGCCGAGGTGACGCGGCCCGAGAAGATCCGGACGGTGGTCAGCCTCAACTCGATCATGGTCGACGGGACCGGGATGTGCGGCGGGTGCCGCGTCCTGATCGGCGAGCACAGCAAGTTCGCCTGCGTCGACGGGCCGGAGTTCGACGCACACCAGGTCGACTTCACCGTGCTCGCGCAGCGCAACGCGATGTACCGCGAGAACGAGCGGGTCGCGAACGAGCGATTCGAGCAGAATGCCGCCGGCGAGCTCGCCGAGATCCGCCGCCTCACTCGTGCGGCCGAGGAACCCGTTCATGTCTGAAACGAAGCTCAGCAACAAGGATCGAATGAAGCTCCCCCGGCAGGCGATGCCGGAGCGGCCGGCGCCCCTGCGCGCGCTCGACTTCGACGAGGTCAACGTCGGATACGACCCGCAGCGGGCCGCCGCGGAGGTCCTCCGCTGCCTCTCATGCGCCAAACCCGTCTGCATCGCCGGCTGCCCGGTCGAGGTCAACATCAAGGAGTTCGTCGCCCTCATCGTGAAGGGCGACTACCTCGGCGCCGCCGCCTGCATCCGCCGCGACAACGTCCTCCCCGCGATCACCGGCCGCGTCTGCCCGCAGGAAGAGCAGTGCGAGGGAACGTGCCTGATCGGAAAGAAAGTCGACCCCCTCGCGATCGGCCACCTCGAGCGCTTCGTCGCCGACTGGGAGCGGAAGAACGGCCAGGTCGGCCTGCCGGAGCGCGCGCCGCTGAGCGGCAAAAAGGTCGCGGTCGTCGGCAGCGGACCGGCGGGCCTCACCGCCGCGGGTGACCTCTCCAGGATGGGCCACTCCGTGCGCGTCTTCGAAGCGCTCCACGAGCTCGGCGGCGTTCTCGTGTATGGGATCCCCGAGTTCCGGCTGCCGAAGGAGATCGTGCGGCAGGAGATCGAGACGCTGCACAAGATGGGCGTGGAGTTCGAGACGAACGTCGTCATCGGAAAGACCCTGACCGTCGACGAGCTGTTCGCCGAGGAAGGGTACGAGGCCGTCTTCGTCGCGACCGGCGCGGGCCTCCCGCAGTTCCTCGGCGTCCCCGGGGAGCATCTCAACGGCGTCTATTCGGCGAACGAGTTCCTCACACGGATCAACCTCATGCGCGCGTACCGCTTTCCCGAGTACGACGAGCCCGTGTACGACTGCCGCGGCAGAAACGTGATGGTCGTCGGCGGCGGAAACACCGCGATGGACGCGGTCCGCACCGCGCTCCGTCTCGGCGCGAAAAACGCGTTCCTCGTCTACCGCCGCAGCGAGGCGGAGATGCCGGCGCGGAAGGAAGAGATCCACCACGCGAAGGACGAGGGGATCCAGCTCTCGACGCTGACGAACCCGCTCGCGTTTCTCGGCGACGAGAAGGGATGGCTGCGCAAGGCGCGCTGCATCCGGATGGAGCTCGGCGAGCCGGACGCCTCGGGGCGCCGCAGCCCGAAGCCGATCCCCGGGTCGGAGTTCGAGATGGAAGTCGACCTCGCGATCATCGCGGTCGGCACCTCGGCGAACCCGCTCGTGCAGGCGACGACGCCGAACCTGAAGACGAACCGGAAGAACTACATCGAGGCGGACCCGGACACGCTCCGCACCTCGCGCCGCGGCGTCTTCGCCGGCGGCGACATCGTCACCGGCGCGGCGACCGTCATCCAGGCCATGGGCGCGGGCCGCAAAGCCGCCCGCGCGATCGACCAGTATCTGAAGGATGGCCTCTGGGTGGGCGAGACCGCGGAGGCGATCGAGGACGCCGCGGCGCTGATCGAGGTCGTCGGGTAGGGCGATCGGCATGCCGGCAGGCGTGCCGTAGGGTAGCCCGAGGGCAGCCGGGTCCTGGCGTGCAACGCGACCCCTGTGATTCCGACGCGGTAAGAATTTCTTGCACCCCGGAGGATGCGAGAGAGATCGAACGGAAACTTGATTCTCTGGCCTCCCTGCGCGGTGCTTTTCATCCACGCATGGCCGTCCTGGCCGCATGGACCACGCGCGCTGACAAACACCTCCTGGTGACGGCCAGCACAACATCCTTGTGAGAAATCACCACGGGTGGGTGTTTGGTCGTCTTTCGCACTCCTTATTCGAATGCCTCGCGGCATTGACTGAAAAGGAGAACGAGCTATGAAAAGTATCCTGCTACTAGTCCTCGTCGCATCAACTTCCATTACGCAAGCAGGAGATATAAAGCGAGTACGTGAGCCAGTGAACGGTGAGTATCTGGTCACGCTGCGAACGAGCTCAGGGTCGCCGCTCGACATCGCAGCCGAGATTACTCAGGCTCACGGGGGACGAGCCAAGAAGATCTGGACGCGACCCCCCGTAGGATTCCTGTTCGAGGGTTCCGAGACCGCGGCAACTGCCATCGCGAGAAACCCGAACGTACGACGGGTCGAAGAGAACGCAGTGATTCATGCTTCTGCCGTTCAGCCAAGCGCGCCTTGGCACCTTGACCGAATCGACCAGTCCGATCTTCCTTTGAGCGGTGATTATGTGTACTGCAACTCAGGCAGCGGTGTAACCGTGTATGTGATGGATACAGGAACGCTCGCTGCCCATCAAGAGTTCTGGACGTCATCTGTGGATCACACGTCTCGAGTTTCGCAAGGCACAGATCTGATCTGTACCGAGCCGGACTGCAACGACGCATCCGACCCTCCATGTTCAGCAACAAACAACGCTAGCCACGGCACTGCCGTGGCATCTGTGATCGGGGGGCTGACCGTCGGAGTCGCAAAGGCTGTACGTATCGTGCCGGTGCGTTTTCTGAATTGCGCTGCCGATGGGACTGCGGCGGACGCGCGGACTGCATTGGACTGGATTGATGCGCAGGAGCAGGCGTCACAACCGGAAACGCCGTCGGTCGTGAACATGAGTTGGTGGTATCTGCCTTGGGAGGCCGGGGCCACCATGCTCGAGGAGAAAATCGAACAACTCATGGCGTCGAACACAGATCTCGTGTTCGTCACGTCAGCGAACAACTTCCCAGCGGACGCGTCCGATTACATTCCGGCTCGGATCCCCGGGCTTCTTACCGTCGGCGGAACGAATGCCAACGACGGATTCATGACGGGCACTTGCTACGGTTCAGTCCTTGATGTCCTAGCGCCCGGCGACGATATCGATTCAGCACATCTCGGTGACGGAGATGATTATCGCCAGACGGGCAAGAGTGGAACCTCTTTCGCTTCAGCCGTCGTTGCTGGTGTAGCAGCCAGGCTGGCAGGGGGTAGCCCGGATTACACGTCCGATCAGGTGATGTACTGGGTTCGCACGCTCGCAATCGGGGGCCGCATCTCCGGCGTTCCTTCAGCAACGACTGATAAGCTGGTTCAGGGTATTAGCCGATGCAGACTGGTGCCGTGATGCGACATTCAGCAATACTCATTGCTCTGACAATTGCTGGTTGCACGTTCTTTCCTGGACAAGTTTGCGCTCAGGTCGCTGAGGTGGAGGCAATTCTGATTCCGGTGCTGTTGCCTACGGGCGGTCGCCTTGGCGCATTCGGCGCGATTTGGGAAACGCGGCTCTTCGTAATGAACGGAGGGTCTTCGCCGGTAACAATCCTGGAAGGGCACACTTACGGTTGCCGAATTCCGGAGTGCCTCGACGATCCTCTCGAGGTACCACCCCGAGCATTCACGACGCTGAACGTTGCCCAAGGAGCGCCGCAACTCGGGCGCACGATATTCATACCGAAGAGCGCTTCGGGCGACCTCTGGTTTCGGCTCGAGGTTCGTGAGGAGTCTACAAAGACTAAAACGGAGTTCCCGATAATCAGAGAATCTGAGTTGATTTCAGGCGAGATCGTTCTGCCGCAAGTTGCAGTCAACGCCGGCGAGCGGCTGGACGTGAGGGTTTATGATCCGCTGCCCACCGGCGACCTCACCGCTCACATCGAGGTTTCCGATGCTTCGTCTGGTGAGATTCTCGCGACAAGATCGATCCGTACCTTCTGGTCGCCCTCGTTTGACCCACAACCTGGTATTCAGAACGTCCCGGGTGTCGCAGCAGTTGCGGACATTCGCCCTGAGCTTCTGAACGACTTCGTGGGCGTCGTCAATATTCGCATTTCGGCACCAGAGGGGAAGCTGTTCTGGGCGTATGCGAACGCGACGGACAATGTGACCCAGCGGATCACTCTTTACACACCGCAATGACAATGATCTAAGTCCAGCACGCTGTTCCGGGATGTATCAGATCGAAGAGGTGTGCCGTAGGGACCGCCTGCGGCGGTCCGTCTCCACGTCACGGCAGAACTAGGGTACGGACCGGCGCAGCCGGTCCCTACCCCGGAATCCTCTTCCCCGGCGCTCCGTTGATTCGGGCGATGCCCAAC
>CAWCBB010000027.1:0-105902 GCA_963793695.1 uncultured Acidobacteriota bacterium
AGAAATGGGGCGCGGCCTTCGTCACGAGCGACGGAGAAGCCGATCAGTACGCGGACTTCGCGCAGGCATACCAAGTCCCGCTCCCGCAGGCCTGGCAGGTCCCCCGGGCGAAGTTCGATCAGCTCCTGCTCGAGCATGCGGCGCGTTGCGGAGCCACGGTGCTCCAGGGCCGTGTCGCGCCGGAGGCCGCGTTCGATCGGGACGGGGTGACGCTCCGGCACTCGGGTGCCGGGGGCGACGCGGTGTCCGTGCGTGTCGGGGCCGTCATCGATGCATCCGGTCGCGCGGGGTTCCTGGCAGGCGCTTCGGCGAGCGGCGGAAGGACCCATTACTCCAGAACATCTCCGTGCATCGACAGTTCGAAGGGATTCCTCGTATCGAGGGGCGTCGCGCGGGAGACATCCGGATGGTGACCCGTCCCGACAGGGGTGGTTCTGGTTCATTCCGATCAGCCAGACGGTGATCAGCGTGGGAGCCGTCGTTCCCCAGACGGTCTACAAGACCGCCGTCAAACGCCGGAGGAGACGCTGCGCGCTTTCTCGAGGAGACGCCCGCCGCGGCCCGGCTCATGGCGAACGCGCGCGCGGTGACTCCGCCCGATTTGAAGCGGACTACTCCTACCTTCACAGCCGCCACGCCGGCGACCGGTTCGCGCTCGTCGGGGACGCGGGAGCGTTCCTCGATCCGATCTTCTCGACGGGGGTGTTGCTGGCCATGCAGTCGGGAGTCGAAGCCGCGGAGGCATGAGCGGGCCTCGAGGGGCGACCTCTCCGCGCGGCGGTTCGCGGGATACGAGCGCCGCCTCGTCCGCCGCTACCCGTACTTCCGGAGGTTCGCCGCGGGTTTCTACGATCCGTCGTTTCGCACCTCTTCTTCCGCCGCTCCTCACGCTTCGGCATCTACGAAGCGGTGCTCTCGGTGCTGGGGGGCAACTGGCGCCCACCCTCAACACGCGCCTCCGTCTCGGAGTCTTCTTCGTGCTGGTCGGGCTGCAGCGCTTCATCTCGCGGTCCCGTCATCGCAAGGCGTTTCCGTTGCGGAGCCCTTGGCGAAGAACGCTGATAGGGGCAGAATCCCACCATGCCGACGAATCCAACGTCGCCGAACCTAAAGCGACTCATTGTGGAAGCCTCCGTCTCGAAGGCCTCACCCCCGAGCAGATCGGCGACGATGCGCCGCTGTTCGGTCAGGGGCTGGGGCTCGACTCGGTGGATGCCCTCGAGCTCGTCGTTGCGATCGAGAAGAAATACCGGATCCGCATCAAGAGCCACGAAGTGGACAAGACGTCTTCGCTTCGGTCGCGAGCCTCGCCGATTTCGTGGTCCGAACGTCGAGCGGTCAAGGGTGGCCTCCCTGGATGTCGATAGTGCTCCATACGCCCGCCGGAGGCGGCGTGTCGTCGTCACGGGTCTGGGCGCCGTTTCCGCGGCCGGGTGGGGGGTGCCTCCATTCCAGGAAGCGCTCCGGTCCGGCGGACCTCCATCGGGCCTTTCGACCGCTTCGACACACGACCGATCGCACCCACGTAGCCGGCCAGGTTCCGACGGAGCCGGGCCCCGCCGATTCCGGGCGCGCCCGCTGGAACCGGCTCTCCAATGCGGAGCGTTTCGCTCTCTTCTCCGCCCTCGAAGCCGTCGACCAGGCGGGTCTCGCGATCCCGATCGCCTCAGCCGGGAGTGTTCTTCGGAAGCAGCACGGGGGGGATGTTCGAGACCGAGCGTTACTACGAGGGGCTCGTCCGGAGTCCTCGGAGCCGCCCACGGCGGACGCTTCTGGCGTCGCATCCCTCAACGGGCCCGCCGAGACGGTCGCGCGGCATTTCGGGATCGAGGGACCCGTCGAGACCGTGTCGTCGGCCTGTGCATCCGGCGGACTGGCGATCGAGCAGGCCCTCCGCGCGCTCCGTGCGGGCGAGGTCGACCTTGCGTTCGCCGGAGGCGCGGACTGCCTCTGCCGGACCACCTACTCGGGATTCAACTCTCTGCGCGCGGTCGATGAACGCCCGTGCCGCCCCTTCCGCGCCGACCGGGCGGGCATGTCCCTCGGCGAAGGGCGGGGCGATGCTCGTGCTCGAGACGCTCGAGCATGCCCGCGCCCGAGGCGGCCGGGCGCTCGCCGAATTCTGGGTGCCGGTTCGTCCTGCGACGCGAATCACATGACGGCGCCCCACGCGGACGGGAGTCTGGGCGGCGCTCGCGATCGAGCGCGCGCTCGAGGACGCCGGCGTCGAGCCCGCGGCGGTCGATCTGATCAATGCCCACGGCACGGGCACTCTGCTCAATGACGAAGCCGAATGCGCCGCCCTGTTCCGCGTCTTCGGCGACCGCACGCGGAGGATTCCGGTCGAGGTGACCAAAGCCGTGGTCGGTCATCTTCTCGGCGCGGCGGGAGTGATCGAAGCCGTGGCGACCGTGCTCTCTCTGAAGTCGGGAGGAGGTCCACGCGGCCCCGGGCGGCGGCGAGGTCTCGTTCGCCGAGCTCGGCGGCATCGGCCTCGCGGGAACGCGGCGAGTGCCGGAGATGCGCACCGCGGTCTCGGCCAGCTTCGGGTTCGGAGGCGCCAATGTGGCCGTCGTTCTCGGGCGATGGGAAGATTCGTGAGCCCCATGGACGCCCGGGTGGTCGTCAGCGGTCTCGGGGTCGTCGCCGGCTCGTCCTGCGGGTGGAATCAGCTCGCGGACGCGCTGCAGACATCGACGATGCAGTGCTCGGAAATCGACCGCTCCGCGGGCTATCACGAGGCCGGCTCGGCGCGGCTCGCCGCGCTGACGCGCGGTCTGGACCTCTCTCCCTGGATCTCGCCCGCAATGGGGCGGCGGATGAGTCCACCGTCCCGGCTGGCCGTGGCCGCTGCGCGGATGGCTCTCGAGGATGCGGGACTCGTTGGAGCCGTGGCCGGGCCGCGAACGACGGTCGTGATGGCGAGCGCCTTCAGCGCCGTCGCCTTCACTGAGCGACTGCTTCGCGCCGTGTTTCTCGAAGGGCCAGAAGCGGTCTCACCGTTCATGTTCACCGAGAGCGTCGCGAACGCCGCGGCGGCCCAGATCGCGATCGCGAATCAAGCGCAGGGACCCAATCTCACGATCGTTCAGAGAGAGGCGGGGATCCTGACCGCGGTCGGACGGGGTGCCGCGGAGGTGGCCGCGGGACGGGCCGACTACGCGCTCGTGGGAGGGGTCGATGAGATGCCCCCGATTCTGCATGCGCTCCTGGACCGGTTCGAATCGCTCGCGCGGCCGGGGGATGCGGGGGGCGAAGTGGCGCGTCCGTTCGACAGGAAGCGCAGCGGGCCGGTGGCCGCCGAGGGAGCGGTCGTTCTGGTGCTGGAGAACGAGGATCGGGCGGGGCGACGGGCAGCGAAGGTCCGTGCGAGGCTGCGCGGGTTCAAGAGCGCATTCGATCCGAGCGCGTCGCGGATCGGCTGGGGAACGGGTCACGTCGGGCTGGCGCGCGCGCTTCGCGGGATGCTCGACCGCGCCGGGCTCACGCACGCCGACGTCGATCGGATCGTCTCCGGCGCTTCGGGCTCGATCGCGGGGGATCGCCTCGAGGCCCACACGCTTCGCGAGACGTGGGAGGGAGACCCGCTCCCTCCGATCCTCGCTCCGAAGGGAGTGACCGGCGAGTACGGCGGCGGACTTCTCGCCGCGGCGATCCTGGCGGCGTCGAACCAGGAATTCGGACCGGCGGCCGGGTTCTCGGACCCGGACCCCGAGCTCGGAGTGACTCCGCACGGGGGCGGCCCGCTTCCTCCGAGCGCGCACACCCTGGTGACCACGATCGCGTCGGGCGGAACCGCGGCGTGGCTCCTTCTGGAGGGCGTTTGAGCCGAGTCGCGATTGCGATCCCGGCCTATGAGGCAGCCGCGTCGGTGGGAGGCGTGGTGGTCCGCGTGCTCGCGATCGTTCCGAACGTGCTGGTGGTAGACGATGGCTCGAGCGACGGGACCGCCGAGGCAGCCCGCGCGGCGGGGGCCGAGGTCCACGTGTTGCCGGTGAACCGGGGGAAGGGAGCGGCGTTGGCCGCCGCGTTCGAGATCCTGTTTTCGCGCGGATTCACCGGAGTGGTGACGGTCGACGCGGACGGACAGCACCTGCCCGAGGAGATTCCGCGCCTGCTCGCCGCCGCCGCCGAAGCCGACCTCGTCCTGGGCACCCGCGATCATCTGTTCACCGAGATGGGGCGCGTCCGTCGCCTGAGCAACCGCCTTTCCTCGGGCGCGATCTCGTGGGCCGCGGGCCAGGTGATCGGCGACGTGCAGACCGGGTTCCGTTACTACGCGCGCGAGCTGATCGAGCGGACCGGCTTCCCCGAGTCTCGCTTCGAGGCGGAAAGCGCGGTCGTCGTGCGCGCCAGCCGCCTCGGGATGCGCGTGATCACGACCCCGGTCCGACTCGGATTTGCGGACGGAAGAACCACGAGCCACTACCGCCCGATCGTGGACAGTCTTCGAATTGCGAGCGCCGTCGTCCGCGCGCGCTTTGGGAGTCGCCGGTGAGCGACGCCGTCGCGATGGTGACCGGCGGGTGCCGCGGGATCGGGCGCGCGACGGTGGAAAGGCTGCTGGGCGAGGGTTGGACCGTCGCGTTCACGTATCGTACGGACGAGCGCGTGGCGCGGGAGCTCGAGACGGCCGCCGAGGGCCGCGCGCGCGGATTCGTTCTCGACCTGCGCGACCGCGAGGCGCCGGACCTCGTGATCCGGGAGATCGAATCCTCCCTCGGGCCCGTGCACGCGCTGGTCAACAACTCGGGGCTGAGGAAGGACTCGCTCCTCGCGATGACGTCCGACGCTGTATGGGATGAGGTCATCGAGGTGAATCTGGGCGGCGCGTTCCGCTGTTGCCGCGCGGTTCTGCCGGGGATGATGCATCGGCGGCGCGGTGCGATCGTGAACGTCTCATCGCTCGCCGCGGTCTCGGGAGTGCCCGGACAGACGGCGTATGCCGCTTCGAAGTCGGGACTTCTCGGTCTCACGCGCTCGCTGGCGCGCGAGGTCGGGAAGCGAGGCGTTCGCGTCAACGCCGTTCTGCCGGGGTTGGTCTCGACCGACATGACCGCCTCACTTCCCGATGAGACCGTGCGTGCGCTTCGCTCTCACGAGTGCCTGCCGCAGGGAACGTCCGCGACCGACGTGGCGAATCTCATCGCGTTCCTCATCTCGGACCGTGCCGCCGCGATGACCGGTCAGGCCTTTCTGGTCGACGCCGGGAGCTCCGCCTGACGATGGCCGACGGCGCGCGTCCGACCTCACCCCAGCATGCTCCGTCGCTGGGGCTCACGCACCGCTTGCTGGGTCGGTTTCACGTCACCGGCGTGTTCTGGTATCGCTTCCCTTACTGGGCATTCACCCGGCTTCCCTTGTGGATCGAGTCCGCATCGGTCGTGGTCTTCACCACGCTCTTTTTCTCACGTTGGGCCGGATCCGCAAGGCCATCGCATCGAACCTGGAACCCGTTCTCGGGCACGCCAGTCTGCCGGTCCGCTGGCGCCGTTCGTTCCGGACGATGTATGCGTTCGCATGGGGCCTGACCGAAAAATATCGGCGGCTCGCTTCGCCAGTCCTTTTTCGATGCGTGAGCGAGGGCGACGAGCACTGGCGCGAGGCGATGGCGTCGGACCGCGGCGTGATCCTGGTGACCGCGCACATCGGACCGTGGGAGTCCGCCTCGCAGTACGGCGTTTCGGAAGCGCGGCGGCGCATTCACGTGGTGCGCGAAAAGGAAATCGATCCGCGCGCTCAGAAATTCATGGAAGAGATTCTCGCGCGCGCCGGCGCCGACTACGTGACCCATTTCGCGGGGGACGATCTCAAGCTGTCATTCGAGCTCGCTGAAGCACTGAGGCAGGGGGAGATCGTCGCACTGCAGGGAGATCGACCCCGCCAAGGAGGACGCTCCGTGAACGCAAGCCTGTTCGGCCGGCCGATGCCGCTCCCCGTCGGCCCGGCCGCGCTGGCGCGAGCGACAGGCGTTCGAATCGTGCCTGTGTTCAATTTCCGCGAAGCGCGTTTCGTCACGCGCACCGTCATCCGACCCGCGATTCACGTCGCCCGACGCACGCGGGAGGTCTATCTTGGCCACTAACGCACTCAGCTTGAAGGGGATTGACGCTTTTTATGGCGACAGCCACGTCCTGGACGATGTGTCGTTTGAGCTCGGCGAAGCCCGCATGCTCGGCCTCCTGGGCCGCAACGGCGCTGGCAAATCGACCTGCATGAATGTGACGATGGGCTTTTTGCCGCCACGCCGGGGCGAAGTGACTGTTTTCGGCGAAGTGGTCACGGGCAATTCCCGCAGAGAAGCATCGCCGCACGCGGTGTCGCGCTGGTGCCGCAGGGCCGCCGCATCTTCAAAAGTTTGACCGTACGTGAAAATCTGGCTGGTTGCCGCACGCAAGCCCGATCCCGGCAGCAAGCACGCGCCGTGGACCACCGACACGGTATTCGAAATGTTTCCGCGTCTTTCCGAACGCAGCAATCAGATTGCTGCGCATTTGTCGGGTGGCGAGCAGCAAATGCTGGCAATCGGACGCGCACTGATGGGCAATCCGCGTGTGCTGCTGATGGACGAACCGTCGGAAGGGCTGGCGCCGCAGATCGTCGCCGAAGTGATGGCTACCATCCGCAAGCTGAAGGAAAGCGGCTTGTCGATCGTGTTGGTCGAACAGAACCCGAAGCTGGTGTTCGATGTCGCCGACGACATCGTCATCCTCAACACCGGCCGCGTTGCGGTCGTCTCGACCCCGGCAAAACTGGAAAAAGACGGCGTCGATCTGCGCCAGCACCTTGGGGTGTTCTGAGATTCTCTGCGTTGAAAATCGCAAACGCCCAGGTTACTGGATCCTCCGCTCTCGCGGATGACGACAAACGAGAGGCTGGAAATGGCTGACATCTCGGAACAAATACGCCGACACCGCTGCGCGCAAGCATGGCAAGCCAGGGCGCGACGTACGACCGAAGAGCATGACGATCGATGCTCATACGCACATTGCCGTCCCGCGCGCCGCCGAATTCATCAAGCCACATCTCGATGTCAGCACCATTCCGCTCGCGCATTTCGCTTCGGCCGAAACCAAGGCGATCAACGCCAAGCAGGAAGCCGACATCCGTGGCTGCATGACCGGCTATGACGAACGCTTTGCCGTCATGGACAAGATGGGCGTCGACATGCAACTGGTGATGCCGCCGCCACCGCAATGCTATCACACGGTCGCACTCGAATATGCGGTGCCGGCCGCGCGCATGATCAACGATGGCGTTGCCGAATTCGTTTCGCGCCACAAGGACCGTTTCATCCCGCGCGGCACCGTGCCGATGCAAGACGGCAACGAGGCCGCAAAAGAACTCGAGCACTGCATGAAGACGCTCGAAATTCAAAGGTGTCGAAATCCTCACCAATGTCGCCGGGAAGGAATTATCCGATCCCGCCTTTGCGCCGTTCTGGAAAAAGGCCGAGGAACTCGGCGCGCTGGTGATCATCCATCCGAATGGTTTCACCGAAGGCCGGCGCCTCTCGCGTTTCTACTTCAACAACGTCATCGGCAACCCGTTCGAAACAACGCTTGCACTGCACTATCTGATCTTTGACGGCGTGCTTGAGCGCCATCCCAATCTGAAAATTTTTGCCATGCACGGCGGCGGCTATCTCGGCGCCTATTCTGGCCGTATCGACCACGCCTGGGGCGCACGTTCCGATTGCCATGCCAATCGGAACGGGCGCCCCAGGCGTGATCGATACGGCCAGAATAGGCGCCGAGATATCCGCCGCCGTGCATGGCGAAGATCTTCAGATTGGGATGGCGCTCGAGCACACCGTCAAAGATCAGATAGTGCAGAGCAAGGGTCGTCTCGAACGGGTTGCCGATGATGTTATTGAAGTAGAAACGTGACAGGCGCCGGCCCTCGGTGAAACCATTCGGGTGGATAATCACCAGAGCGCTCCGAGTTCCTCGGCCTTTTTCCAGAACGGCGCGAAGTGCGAGATCTGACAACTTCCTCCCGGCGACATTGGTGAGAATCTCGACACCTTTGAATTTCGAGTTTTGTCATGCACCGCTCGAGTTCCTTGGCGGGACACGTTTCCGTCTTGCATCGGCACGGTGCCGGTCGGGATGAAGCGGTCGGGATGTTTCGAAACGAATTCGGCAACACCATCATTGATCATTTGTGCGGCCGGCACCGCATATTCGAGTGCGACGGTGTGATAACACTGCGGCGGCGGCGGCATCACGCGAGTTGGGCGTCGACGCCCATCTTGTCCATGACCGCAAAGCGTTCGGTCAAATCCGGTCATGACAGCCGCAAGGATATCGGCTTCCTGCTTGGCGTTGATCGCCTTGGTCTCCTGGCCGATGAAGAAATGCGCGAGCGGAATGGTGCTGACATCGAGATGTGGCTTGATGAACTCGGCGGCGCGC
Organism: uncultured Acidobacteriota bacterium; assembly: GCA_963793695.1. Taxonomy (GTDB): domain Bacteria; phylum Acidobacteriota; class Thermoanaerobaculia; order Gp7-AA8; family Gp7-AA8; genus CAWCBB01. The sequence continues at coordinate 8,418 of CAWCBB010000027.1, forward strand.
CGGGCACCGCGATGTGCGTATGAGCATCAGATACGTCATGCTCTTTGGGCGGACATCGCGCCCGGCTTGCCATGCTTGCGCGCAGCGCTGTCGGCGTATTTATTCCAAGATGTCTGCCATTTCCAGCCTCTCGTTTGTCATCCGCGAGAACGGATGATCCAGTAACCCGTGCGTTTGCGATTTTCAACGCAGAGAAGTTTGAGAACACCCCGAGCCTGCTGGCGCAGGTGGAGCACCATCTTTTTCCAGTTTCGCCGGGGTCGAGACAACCGCAACCCGGCCGGTGTTGAGGATAACGATGTCGTCGGCGACATCGAACACCAGCTTTGGGTTTTGTTCAACCAACACAATCGAAAGCCCACTTTCCTTCAGCTTGCGAATGGTAGCCATGACTTCGCGCGATCTGGGGCGCCAGTCCCTCCGACGGCTCGTCCATGAGCAGAATACGCGGATTGCCCATGAGTGCACGTCGATTGCGAGCATTTGCTGTCTCGCCACCCGACAGGTGCGCGGCAATCTAATTGCGGCGTTCGGCAAGACGCGGGAAACATCCGAAAAATGCGTGTCGGTGGTCCACGGCGCGTGCTTGCTGCCGGCATCGGGCTCCGGGCGGCGACCGCCGGATTTTTCACGCACCAGTGAGAACTCTTGAAGAAGTGCGGCGGCCTATGGCACCAGCGCGACACCGCGCGGCGATGGCTTCCGGCGGAAGCCCGTGACGACTTCGCCGAAGACAGCCACCGCGCCGGCGAGGCGGCAAAAGGCCCATTGTGACGTTTTGGTCATTTTGCCGCGCGTTGGCCGAGCAGGCCGAGCGTGCGCGCTTCACCGAGCTCGAACGACACGTCAGGACAGTGGCTGTCGCCATAAAAGGCATCAACCCCCTCAAGCTGAGTGCGTTAGTGGCCGGGTCAAGCCTCCCGCGTGCGTCTCAGCGAATCGCGGGTCGGATGACGGTGCGCGTGATGAAACGCGCTTCGCGGAAATTGAACACAGGCACGATTCGAACGCCTGTCGCTCGCGCCAGCGCGGCCGGGCCGACGGGGGAGAGGCATCGGCCGGCCGATTTTCCATTGCGTTCGCAGGAGCGTCCCCTTGGCGGGGTCGATCTCCCTGCAGTGCGACGATCTCCCCCTGCCTCAGTGCTTGAGCGAGCTCGAATGACAGCTTGAGATCGTCCCCCGCGAAATGGGTCACGTAGTCGGCGCCGGCGCGCGCGAGAATCTCTTCCATGAATTTCTGAGCGCGCGGATCGATTTCCTTTTCGCGCACCACGTGAATGCGCCGCCGCGCTTCCGAAGCGCAGTACTGCGAGGCGGACTCCCACGGTCCGATGTGCGCTGTCACCCAGGATCACGCCGCGGTGCGACGCCATCGCCTCGCGCCAGTGCTCGTCGCCCTCGCTCACGCATCGAAAAAGGACTGGCGCGAAACGAGCGGCCGATATTTTTCGGTCAGACCCAGTGCGAACGCATACATCGTCCGGAACGAACGGCACCAGCGGAGCCGGCAGACTGGCGTGCCCCGAGAACGGGTTCCAGGTTCGATGCGATGGCCTTGCGGATCCGGCCCAACGTGAGAAAAAAGAACGTGGTGAAGACCACGACCGATGCGGACTCGATCCACAAGGGAAGCCGGGTGAATGCCCAGTAAGGGAAGTGATACCAGAACACGCCGGTGACGTGAAACCGACCCAGCAGGCGGTGAGTGAGCCCCAGCGACGGAGCATGCTGGGGTGAGGTCGGACGCGCGCCGCGGCCATCGTCAGGCGGAGCTCCCGGCGTCGACCCGAAAGGCCTGACCGGTCATCGCGGCGGCACGGTCCGAGATGAGGAACGCGATGAGATTCGCCACGTCGGTCGCGGACGTTCCCTGCGGCAGGCACTCATGAGAGCGAAGCGCACGCACGGTCTCATCGGGAAGTGAGGCGGTCATGTCGGTCGAGACCAACCCCGGCAGAACGGCGTTGACGCGAACGCCTCGCTTCCCGACCTCGCGCGCCAGCGAGCGCGTGAGACCGAGAAGCCCCGACTTCGAAGCGGCATACGCCGTCTGTCCGGGCACTCCCGAGACCGCGGCGAGCGATGAGACGTTCACGATCGCACCGCGCCGCCGATGCATCATCCCCGGCAGAACCGCGCGGCAACAGCGGAACGCGCCGCCCAGATTCACCTCGATGACCTCATCCCATACAGCGTCGGACGTCATCGCGAGGAGCGAGTCCTTCCTCAGCCCCGAGTTGTTGACCAGCGCGTGCACGGGCCCGAGGGAGGATTCGATCTCCCGGATCACGAGGTCCGGCGCCTCGCGGTCGCGCAGGTCGAGAACGAATCCGCGCGCGCGGCCCTCGGTGGCCGTCTCGAGCTCCCGCGCCACGCGCTCGTCCGTACGATACGTGAACGCGACGGTCCAACCCTCGCCCAGCAGCCTTTCCACCGTCGCGCGCCCAATCCCGCGGCACCCGCCGGTCACCATCGCGACACCGTCGCTCACCGGCGACTCCCAAAGCGCGCGCGGACGACGGCGCTCGCAATTCGAAGACTGTCCACGATCGGGCGGTAGTGGCTCGTGGTTCTTCCGTCCGCAAATCCGAGTCGGACCGGGGTCGTGATCACGCGCATCCCGAGGCGGCTGGCGCGCACGACGACCGCGCTTTCCGCCTCGAAGCGAGACTCGGGGAAGCCGGTCCGCTCGATCAGCTCGCGCGCGTAGTAACGGAAGCCGGTCTGTACGTCGCCGATCACCTGGCCCGCGGCCCACGAGATCGCGCCCGAGGAAAGGCGGTTGCTCAGGCGACGGACGCGCCCCATCTCGGTGAACAGATGATCGCGGGTACCCAGGACGAGGTCGGCTTCGGCGGCGGCGGCGAGCAGGCGCGGAATCTCCTCGGGCAGGTGCTGTCCGTCCGCGTCGACCGTCACCACTCCGGTGAATCCGCGCGAAAACAGGATCTCGAACGCGGCGGCCAACGCCGCTCCCTTCCCCCGGTTCACCGGCAACACGTGGACCTCGGCCCCCGCCGCGCGGGCTGCCTCGGCGGTCCCGTCGCGCGATCCATCGTCTACCACCAGCACGTTCGGAACGATCGCGAGCACGCGGACCACCACGCCTCCCACCGACGCGGCTGCCTCATAGGCCGGGATCGCAATCGCGACTCGGCTCAAACGCCCTCCAGAAGGAGCCACGCCGCGGTTCCGCCCGACGCGATCGTGGTCACCAGGGTGTGCGCGCTCGGAGGAAGCGGGCCGCCCCCGTGCGGAGTCACTCCGAGCTCGGGGTCCGGGTCCGAGAACCCGGCCGCCGGTCCGAATTCCTGGTTCGACGCCGCCAGGATCGCCGCGGCGAGAAGTCCGCCGCCGTACTCGCCGGTCACTCCCTTCGGAGCGAGGATCGGAGGAAGCGGGTCTCCCTCCCACGTCTCGCGAAGCGTCTGGGCCTCGAGGCGATCCCCCGCGATCGAGCCCGAAGCGCCGGAGACGATCCGATCGACGTCGGCGTGCGTGAGCCCGGCGCGGTCGAGCATCCCGCGAAGCGCGCGCGCCAGCCCGACGTGGCCCGTTCCCCAGCCGATCCGCGACGCGCTCGGATCGAATGCGCTCTTGAAACCGCGCAGCCTTGCACGGACCTTCGCTGCCCGTCGCCCCGCCCGATCCTCGTTCTCCAGCACCAGAACGACCGCTCCCTCGGCGGCCACCGGCCCGCTGCGCTTCCTGTCGAACGGACGCGCCACTTCGCCCCCCGCATCCCCCGGCCGCGCGAGCGATTCGAACCGGTCCAGGAGCGCATGCAGAATCGGGGGCATCTCATCGACCCCTCCCACGAGCGCGTAGTCGGCCCGTCCCGCGGCCACCTCCGCGGCACCCCGTCCGACCGCGGTCAGGATCCCCGCCTCTCTCTGAACGATCGTGAGATTGGGTCCCTGCGCTTGATTCGCGATCGCGATCTGGGCCGCCGCGGCGTTCGCGACGCTCTCGGTGAACATGAACGGTGAGACCGCTTCTGGCCCTTCGAGAAACACGGCGCGAAGCAGTCGCTCAGTGAAGGCGACGGCGCTGAAGGCGCTCGCCATCACGACCGTCGTTCGCGGCCCGGCCACGGCTCCAACGAGTCCCGCATCCTCGAGAGCCATCCGCGCAGCGGCCACGGCCAGCCGGGACGGTGGACTCATCCGCCGCCCCATTGCGGGCGAGATCCAGGGAGAGAGGTCCAGACCGCGCGTCAGCACGGCGAGCCGCGCCGAGCCGGCCTCGTGATAGCCCGCGGAGCGGTCGATTTCCGAGCACTGCATCGTCGATGTCTGCAGCGCGTCCGCGAGCTGATTCCACCCGCAGGACGAGCCGGCGACGACCCCGAGACCGCTGACGACCACCCGGGCGTCCATGGGGCTCACGAATCTTCCCATCGCCCGAGAACGACGGCCACATTGGCGCCTCCGAACCCGAAGCTGGCCGAGACCGCGGTGCGCATCTCCGGCACTCGCCGCGTTCCCGCGAGGCCGATGCCGCCGAGCTCGGCGAACGAGACCTCGCCGCCACCCGGGGCCGCGTGGGCCTCCTCCCACTTCAGAGAGAGCACGGTCGCCACGGCTTCGATCGCTCCCGCCGCGCCGAGCAGATGACCGACCACGGCTTTGGTCACCTCGACCGGAATCCTCCGCGTGCGGTCGCCGAAGACGCGGAACAGGGCGGCGCATTCGGCTTCGTCATTGAGCAGAGTGCCCGTGCCGTGGGCATTGATCAGATCGACGGCCGCGGGCTCGACGCCGGAGTCCTCGAGCGCGCGCTCCATGGCGAGCGCCGCCCACACTCCCTCCGCGTGGGGCGCCGTCATGTGATTCGCGTCGCAGGACGAACCGGCACCCAGAAGCTCGGCGAGCACCCGGCCGCCTCGGGCGCGGGCGTGCTCGAGCGTCTCGAGCACGAGCGTCGCACCCCCTTCGCCGAGGGACATGCCCGCCCGGTCGGCGCGGAAGGGGCGGCAAGGGCGTTCATCGACCGCGCGCAGAGAGTTGAATCCCGAGTAGGTGGTCCGGCAGAGGCAGTCCGCGCCTCCGGCGAGCGCAAGGTCGACCTCGCCCGCACGGAGCGCACGGAGGGCCTGCTCGATCGCCAGTCCGCCGGATGCACAGGCCGACGACACGGTCTCGACGGGTCCCTCGATCCCGAAATGCCGCGCGACCGTCTCGGCGGGCCCGTTGAGCGAGTGCGACGCCAGAAGCGTCCGCCGTGGGCGGCTCCGAGGACTCCGGACGAGCTCCTCGTAGTAACGCTCGGTCTCGAACATCCCCCCCGTGCTGCTTCCGAAGAACACTCCCGCGCGTGAGGCGATCGGAATCGCGAGACCCGCCTGGTCGACGGCTTCGACGGCGGAGAAGAGACCGAAGCGCTCCGCATTGGAGAGCCGGTTCCAGCGGGCGTGCACGGAATCGGCGGGGCACGGCTCCGTCGGAACCTGGCCGGCTACGTGAGTGCGATCGGTCATGTGGTCGAAGCGGTCGAAAGGCCCGATGGCGGTCACGCCGGACCGGAGCGCTTCCTGGAATGGAGTCACTCCCCACCCGGCCGCGGAAACGGCGCCCAGACCCGTGACGACGACACGCCGCCTCTGCGGCGGGGGACTATGGAGCACTATCGAGCATCCAGGGAGAGCTCACCCTTGACTGCTTCGACGTTCCGGACCACGAAATCGGCGAGGCTCGCAACCGAAGCGAAGATCGTCTTGTCCACTTCGTGGCTCTTGATGCGGATTCGGTATTTCTTCTCGATCGCAACGACGAGCTCGAGGGCGTCGACCGAGTCGAGCCCCAGACCCTGACCGAACAGCGGCGCATCGTCGCCGATCTGCTCGGGGGTGAGGCCTTCGAGACGGAGGCTGTCCACAATCAGTCGTTTTAGGTTCAGGCGGACGTTGGATTCATCGGACATGGTCGGATTCTGCCCCAATCAGCGTGTCTTCGCCAAGGGCTCCGCAACGGAAACGCTCTTTCGCGGTGGCCGGACCCGCGAGATGAGGCGCTGCAGCGCGACGAGCAGGAAGAAGACTTCGAGACGGAGGCGCACGTTCAGAGAGGGACGCCAGTTCCCCGCCAGGACCGAGAGCACGGATTCGTAGATGCCGAAGCGCGACGAGCGGCTGAAGAAGAGCGTGCGAAACGCCGGATCGTAGAAGCCCGCGGCGAATCGCCGGAAGTAGTCGTAGCGGCGGACGAGGCGGCGCTCATATCGCGCGAACTGCCGCGCGGTGAGGTCGCCCCTGCCGAGGCCTTCGCTCATGACCTCCGCGGCCTCGATTCCCGACTGCATGGCCAGCAGCACGCCCGTCGAGAAGATCGGATCGAGGAACGCGCCCGCGTCCCCGACGAGCGCGAACCGGTCGCCCGCGTGGCGGCTGTGCAGGTAGGAGTAGTCCGCATCGAACCGGGCTGGAGTCACCGCGCGCGCGTTCGCCATGAGCCGGGCGGCCGCGGGAGTCTCCGCGACGAAATGCGCGAGCGTCTCCTCCGGCGTCGCCTTCACGGCGGTCTTGTAGACCGTCTGCGGAACGACGGCTCCCACGCTGATGATCGTGTCGCTGATCGGGATGAACCAGAACCACCCCCGGTCGGGACGGGTCACCATCCGGATGTCTCCCGCGCGCCGTCCGTCGCTTCGCGGAATCCCTTCGTACTGACGATGAACGGCGATGTTCTGGAGCAATGGGTCCTTGCGTCGCTCGCCGAAGCGCCGGCTCAGGAACCCCGCGCGCCCGGAGGCGTCGATCACGGCCCCGACACGCACGGACACCGCGTCGCCCCCGGCACCGGAGTGCCGGAGCGTCACCCCGTCCCGATCGAACGCGGCCTCCGTCGCGACACGGCCCTGGAGCACCGTGGCTCCGCAACGCGCCGCATGCTCGAGCAGGAGCTGATCGAACTTCGCCCGGGGGACCTGCCAGGCCTGCGGGAGCGGGACTTGGTATGCCTGCGCGAAGTCCGCGTACTGATCGGCTTCTCCGTCGCTCGTGACGAAGGCCGCCCCCCATTTCTCGACGAATCCCGCGTCGGCGACGAGCTGCTCCGCGCCGATGGCCGCGAGGACCTCGTGGATCCATGGGAGCTGGGACTCTCCGATGTGAAACCGGGGAAAGCTCTCCCGCTCCAGAACGAGCACCCGGTGGCCCCGGCGCGCGAGGGCGCTCGCCGCCGCAGCGCCGCCGGGTCCCCCGCCGACGACGGCGATCTCGAAATTCCACGATGGATTCATAAATGGGCGCGCAGGAAAGTGATGCAACGGATTTCGAATACTATACCGGCTCGATGCGCAGCACGACGGAGCGATCGATCGACGCCCTCGTCGGAGCGTTCTCGCGGCTGGTCGCGAATCGCGCCGACGAGGTCCTGCTCGCCTCCCCTTCCAGGCGATCGACGATCGGCGAGGTCGATGCGCTCTCCCGTGCACTCGCGGATCGGATCGCGGCTTCGAACCTCCCCCACGGCGGCCTGACCGGCCTCGCGGCCCCGAACGGACCCGCGTTCCTGGCTGGCTTTCTCGCGCTCCGCCGCGCGGGTCAGACCGCGTTCTTCCTCGATCCGCTCGCGCCCGCCGAAGATCGGCGCCGGATCGTCACTGCGCTCGGCGCGAGTGCCGTCCTGGAGTGCGTGTCCGCCTGGCCCGGTTCCGCCACAGATTTCCGGATCGCGCGCGCGGAGCACTCGATCGCGCCACCGGAGTTGCCCGGCGTCGCCACCGTGATGCTCACTTCCGGCTCCACCGGCGTCGCCCGGGGTGTGACGATGCGGGCCGAAAATCTGATGGCCGACGAGGCCGCGCTCGCGCTCACCATGGGATTTCGCGCCGAGGATCGCCTCGTCGCGGCCATCCCGATGTCGCACTCCTACGGCTTCACGACCCTGGTGCTCTCTGCGATCCTCCGCGGCCTGCGCCTCATCATTCCAGACGATCAGGGCCCGCTCGCACCGCTCGATGCGGCGAGAGAGCTCGATGCGACCGTCTTTCCGACCGTGCCTGCCTACCTTCGGGCCGTGGTCCGGATGTCGGACCCTCCCGCCTGGCCGCAACGGATCCGCCTCGTCATCTCCGCGGGCGCGCTCCTTCCCGCAGCCACGGCGGCGCAGTTCCGGGAGACGTACGCGCAGCCAGTCCACGCCTTCTATGGATCGAGCGAGTGCGGCGGGATCTGTTACGACCGTGAAGGAGGCGCCGCCGAGCGCGGGACGGTGGGCAGCCCGGTCGAAGGCGTCCGCGTCTCGCTCAAGCCTCTCGCCTCGGAAGAAGAGGGAGAGGGCATCGTGGTGGTCGATTCGGCATCGGTGGGCGGCACATACCTGCCCATCCCCGACGGGCGCCTCGCCGCAGGGCGCTTCGAAACCAGCGATCTCGGATCGTGGCGCGGTGAGGAACTGGAGCTTCGGGGCCGCGTCGACCTCGTGATCAACGTCCGCGGCCGGAAGGTGGACCCGTCGGAGGTCGAGAGGGTTCTTCTGATGCTCGACGGCGTCGAGGAGGCGATCGTCATGGGCATGGCTTCACCGGAGGGACGGGGAGACATGGTCCGCGCGGTGGTCGCCTGTCCGTCCGGAAGACTCGACTACCAGGATGTCGTGAGGTGGTGCCGGTCGCACCTCGCCGATCACAAGGTGCCCCGCAGCGTGGTCATCGTCGATGCGATTCCGCGAACCTCGCGCGGCAAGGTCGACCGCTCGACTCTGCTCCGGCTCGGCGGTTCCGGCGAAGGGCCGGACGACACTCATGACTGATCGCGGGCGCGGCGGGTGGACGCCTCCTCCGCTCCTGATCGCCAGCGCGGGCGTTCACGGCCTCGCCCTCTCCGCGGTCCTGGCATGGCCGGGCTCGTGGGGAGTCGCCCTCGGGGCCGTGATCGCCAATCACCTGGCGATCGGGGTCGCCTCGATCCTTCCCCGCTCCGCACTCCTCGGCCCCAACATCGCGCGGCTGCACGCGGGAGCCGAAGGAGGAGGGATCGTCGCGCTGACCTTCGATGACGGACCCGATCCGGAGGTCACGCCGGCCGTGCTCGACATGCTCGAGGGGGCCGGGGCGACGGCGACGTTCTTCTGCATCGGGGCGCGGGCCGAGGCCCACCCGGATCTCATCGCCTCGATCCGCTCGAGAGGGCACGGAGTCGAGAACCACACCTACCGTCACCCGAACGCGTTCGCGCTGTTCGGGCCGCGCGCCCTCGAACGGGAGGTTCTTCGCGGTCAGCGGGCCCTCGAGGACTCGCAGGCGCGGCCTCCCCGCTTTTTCCGCTCGCCGGCCGGCATGCAGAATCCCTGGCTCGGCTGGGTGCTCGCGAAGAACGGGCTCCGGCTCGTCTCCTGGAGCCGCCGCGGCTTCGATACGGTGAGCCGCGACGGCGCGCGCGTCGCCGCGCGCGTGGGGCGCGATCTCCGCGCCGGAGACATCGCTCTGCTGCACGACGGCAATTCGGCCCGCACCCGCGGCGGCCGCCCCGTCGTCCTCGAAGCGCTGCCGAGAGTCCTCGATCAGATGGCGCGAAGGGGACTCCGGTCGGAGGCGCTGCACGCGATCGTCGATCGGTGATTCAGGGGCGCGCTGACTTCACGGACGAAACACCGGCGCTGCAGCCGACGCCAACCCGCACCACGTGAGTCCAAGGCGCTACTCTTACCAAGCGAGTTGGCGCGGCCGAGCACCCAGTCCGTTGGACGACCGGGGCAGCGTCGGTACCGAACCGTGCCGGTGGACTCGCTACCTAAATTGCGGGTTGACTACCCGATGGAACTGCGTCATGAACGGCCTTTCGGGCGATCCAGTCTGGAGTGTCGTGACGTCCACGGTGCCAAGGGAACGTTGCGCTCCTCCAATGGCCGCACCTTTGCGGGTTCGCTTTTCATCTGCCTTGGCAGGAGTACCTGAAATGCCTTGTACGAGTCGCCTTGCGAGCGTCGTGTTGTTGCTCATTGCCGGTTCAGTGCTGGCCGCCGGTGTCGATAAGGACAACCTAGAGAAATACGGACGTGGCATTATCAAAGACTATTCCGACATGAAGGCAGCGGAAGACATCGAGTGGATATGGCTAACGCCAGGTATTCGATTGGCTGAGTTTAGATTCGACGTGCAACCGTTCGAGAATCTCACGGCATACGTCGATGACGAGATGGAAGATGTCTTCGCAACCAAGCTGCCTAAGACACTGAAACGTCTAGGTCCGAAAGATCCGGCCGCCCCCGCGCTGAAACTGGAAGGAGCAATCTTCTGGGCGGAGAGGGCGAATCGGTCCAAATGGTGGATCCCCTATGCTGGCGCCCATCTCGCCCAGGCAGGGATTGGGATAGAGCTCATCTTTACGAATGCCGCTGGTGAAGTGGTGTGCAAGATTCGGCACTCAGGTAGAGAAGGTGACGACCTCGAGAGCGCCGCTGAAGAACTGATGGACGATGTCGCTCAATTCATCCGCGCGAACTGAGGTCCACCAAGCGTTCCGGCCCGGACGCGTACGTGGGCATCGGGGAATCCGCTCTCGCGGAGCGCCGCCAGGATCACCCGGTCGCGAGGCTCATAGCGGCTTCAGGATCTGAAACTGAACGACGATCGATCCCGGCTCGCGGTACTCGGGGGGAAGAAAGCTCTTGCCGACGTCGCCGCGCAGCAGGGTGTTCCACGGTCCACGCATGTTGAAGCCCACTCCGATTCCGGTGATTCCCTGCCATGCCGATGCCGCGCGCGGGTCCCTCCCGAATGCCTGCTCCAGAAACAGGTCGAGACGATACTGGTCGAACAGATTCAACGACCAGGAGCCGCGAAACATCCCGAGCTCGCCGAACCGGATCCCCGAAGAAGGAACGCCGTGGATGCGGGTCTCGTCGAATAGTCCGAACTGATACTCGCTGAACCGATCCAGATCTTCGCCGCCGAAGTACGCGGCATTCAAGTGGAGTTTCTGCAGGCCGGCGTAGACGTCCTTCGAAAGGCTGGCCGAGTATTTCAGGTACTCGCGGTCGCCGGGTCGGAAGTCTCCCGGATGCCCCCACGGCTCCCAGTCGGCGCGCCGGTGGTTGCTTGCTCCCGCGGCGAAGGAGTATCCCGCGCGCTTCCACTCCCACGAGAGGCCGAGGCCGTGGGTGGAGGTGGAGACCGGCGGCTCGAATCCGGGGGCGGTCGCGTCGTCGGCCGCGTAGTGGTCGTATCGGAACTGATAGCTCGCGACGAGCCGGTGGAACTCGCCCGCCCGCAAGCCGATGTTGATCGCGGTGGAGAACGGACGCGTGAGCACGCGCTCGCCTTCGCGCTCGCCGTCGGCGTCGTAGACGCGGTCGCTTCCTTCCAGCGCGATCGCGAACAGGTCGAGGCTCCCGTCCACGCGATCTCCCAGCAGGCGCGGACGCTGCACGTTGACGAGGGCGAGCACGCCGCCGAACACGAGCGCGAGCTGGTTGTCCTTCCCGAGAAAATTGAAGTCGAGGTAGTTGATGCCGCCGATCGGCAGCGGGTAATCGTACGCGGGATCGACCGTGACCCCCACGAGCGCCGCTTTCGCGGTGAGCGTCGTCCCGTCCTCGACGACTCTCTCCCCTCCGCGCTTGACGAGATAGCGCAGCCCCTCGTCCGTGTCGCGGAACATGATCCGGTCGCTCGCCCACGCCGCCGCGCGCCGCGCCGCGAAGTCGGCGGGGTCGAGCTCGAATCCCTCGAAGCGGACCTCGCGCTCGACCAGAATGCTCCGTCCGGCGATGAGCAGGATCTGCCGCGTGACCAGGCGCGAGAGGAGATGGATCGGCCGCCCCTCCAGCTCCCCCGCCGGCGCGAAGAACTGGATCTCCTCGCTCGACAGGACCGGCGGCGAGAGCTCCGTCTGCACCGACTGCACCTTCGCCTTCATCCACGTCTCGCGATCGATCCAGACCGTGCCGCGGAGCAGCGAGCGCGCCTCGTCCACCGGATCGAATCGAAGCACGAAGCACTCCCGCCCGTTCACGCTCTCGGTCCCCTCGAGCCGGTAGCGATAGTCCGTGTCCAGGCGGAGATCCAGAGGGAGCGACAGCACTTTCTCGGCCTGGATCAGCGGAAAGGGCGGGCGGTTCGAGGACCAGTCCGTCCCGTTCAGCCGGAAGGCCTGCTCCACCCATTCGGTTTGATCCCCTTCGACGAAGAAGAGGTTGTCCGTCTCGATGTCGAATCCCGTGTCGGCGGCGGTCGGCCGGAAGTGGATCTCCATCGTCGCGTTCGCGACCCAGGAGCGCAACGCCGCATCCTGGCGCGCCCGCGCCTGCTGGTGCCGCGCGAGGATCTCGGCGACGCCGGGAAGCACGCGGGTCGTGACCTCCTCCCCAGCGGAGAAGTCGCTCCGCTCGCCGTGGCTCCAGTCGACGATCACCGCCCCCGGATGCCGGGGCAGTCCGAAGGTCGCGACGCGGGCGATCGCGTCGTAGGAAAAGGACGAGACGGGCCGGCGTTCATCGCTCGAAGGATCGACGATGACCGGGCGGACCCCCGTGGGCTCCGAGAGCTCGAGCTCGAGAGGTGCGTCCCGCTCCAGAACCATGAGATAGCGCGTCGCGCTCGCGGCGTCGAACAGCATCCGGTGCGGGACCGCGTCCGTCACCTCGCGGCCCCCTCGGCGGATCTTCACGCCCACCGCCTCATCGTCCAGGGCGACGATCTGCGGGCCGAACAGACCACGCAGAGCGCCGACGGCGAAAAGAACCTCGCGGACGGCCTCCGGCGAGGCGGCCCAGGTCACGGCGGATACGCGCGTGCCGAGGACTTCGAGCTCGGTTTCGAGGAACCGCTGCCGGGCGGCGGACGGATCTCCCTCGAGCGGCTCTCCGAGAACGAGGATCGCGGCGCCGGGATCATGCTTCTCGACGACGTCGACGATCGCCGCTCTCGCTTCTCCGGCAACGAGGCCGATCGCATCGACGTACGGCGCCACCTCCTGTTCGTAGAGCGAAGCGAGTGACGGAGCATCGCCCGCCGCGATCCTTCCCAGGATCACGAGGGCGTCTTCGTCGCCGGCACGGATCTGGACGGACGTGGTCTTGATGTAGAACGCGGACTCGGGAGCAGGGAACGGGGACGATCCGGACGAGGGGACGCCGAAGATGAACCCCTCGACCGAAGTCCGGTAGCGCGTGGCGACGGCGCGCACGAAACGGCCCGACGCCTCGATCGCCTCCAGCGAAGGCGGCGTCTCGCGAAGATCGAGATAGACCTGGACGCCCGGGAAGCGGTCGTACGCGGCCATTCGAGCGTCGAGCGCCGCGAAGTCGTACGCGCCGGGGCTGCGCTCGATCTCGTCCCGATGGACGATCAGACGCACCGCGAGCGGAGGGAGTTGATCGAGGGAGGACCGGGACAGAGCGGCGGCCAGAACGGCGTCGCCCGAGAGGCGCTCGTCGAATCCGACCGCGGGAAACGGCTCGGAGGCGGCCGGGGCGCGGAGGGCGACGAGGGTGAGGGTTCCGGCGAGGAGCCAGCGCCGGGTCATCCGCATAGGCGGCCGATGCTACCTCAACTTCCCCCATGAGGACACCGCGCCCCTCCGCCTCGCTCCCTGCGATCCCTTCCGGGTCCCCATTCCATGATCGAACCCGCGAGGGCCGGCCCTGCGACGGAGACCATGAGGCGACGCGGCAATGGCCTTAACTTAAGCGATGGTTTCGACGACGATGTCATCCCGAGCTTAGGCAGGCGCGGGCTGCGCCCGACCGCCGATGACCGGGATCGGTGCGCAAGGGGCGCGGCCGTCCCGGCCGCCGTTGGCGCCGCGTCCCGCGGCGCCCGGTGGCGGCGGCGAGACGCCGCCGCAACGGCGGGCGAGACGCCCGCGCCCCAGCCGATCCCGAGCGTAGCGACGTCTCTGGGCGGGTGGGTTACGCGTGACGCGGCACCGAAGCACGGCGGCAGGATCGAGATCCGCCTGCGATCACGAAGCGAATGCCGATCCTCCTGCCCTGCACCGGCGCCGCGTTCTTTCGCAGCCCCCGCCCAGATCCCTCGCCACGCTCGGGATGACAGCTTCGCGGGCAACTCGCGTTCAGTTGAGGCCATTGCGGCGACGCGGGACGCTACTTGAATCGGTCCTCGTACTTCAGCTCCCCGCGCGTCTCCCACGGCTTGTACGAGTTGATGAAGTCGATGCGCTCGCCGATCGGCGGGTGGCTGGAGCGCCAGATCTTGTAGAGGAGGCCCGGGCGCGGGACGCCGAGGTTCTCCTGCTGGAGCTTGATGAAGGCGGTGGCCGCCGCGCGGTTGTTCCGCGTGATCTCGAGCCCGAAGCGATCCGACTCGTGCTCGTTGTATCGGGTCGCGGCCAGGATCGCGGGCGAGATCACGAGCGTCGCGAGGGAGAAGAGGAGCGCGATGAGCGGCAGGGAGGCAACGTCGGAGAGCTCCGTGAAGCCCCACCTCGCGCCGTATTTCCCGATCAGTTTTCCGGCGGTGAAGTGGACGGCGAAGAGGCCGGCGATGATCATGACGCACGCCAGGCCGATCAGCTGCGCGACGTGCTTGAGCACGTAGTGCCCCATCTCGTGGCCCATCACGAAGAGGAGCTCGTCGCGGTCGAGCTTCGCGATGATCGTGTCCCACAGGACGATCCGCTTCGTGCCGAGGAAGCCGGTGACGTAGGCGTTCACGGCCTTCGTGTCGACGCTCTTGTCGACCTGGTAAACGCGTCCCCCCTCGATTCCGGCCTTCGACGCGAGATCGAGGATCGACTGCTCCAGAGCCTTGTCCTCCATCGGGCCGAACTTGTTGAACAGCGGGTCGATCCAGATCGGCGAGACCAGGAGCATGAGCACGACGAACGGGATCGCGGCGATTCCCGACCAGAGCCACCACCGCCTCGGGCTCTTCCGAAGCAGAAGGTAGGGCACCCAGAGGACGAGCGGCGTGATGATCGCGCTCACCATCAATCCCTTGAGCGCATCGCTCCACCATTTCGCGGGGGTCTGGTTGGAGAGGTCGTACGCGTGCTGCCGCACGTAGCCGAGATACCAGGCGAGCGGCAGGTCGATGACCCAGCTGATCACGGTGAAGAGGATCGCGTAGATCGCGATCACGAAGAACCACTTCTTACCCGTCGCGCGGGCCCAGTCGCGTAGCTTCGCCGAGAGCCCCGAGAACAGAAAGAAGAGCGGGACGGCGACGCCCCACAGGATGCCGGCCGCCCACCAGAGGTTCCCGGTGCGGTAGAAGCGGAGCGCCTTTTCGGTCGGCTCCGGAACGGGGACGGGCGCGTTCGGGTCGTCGGGAACGTCGAGCTGCGCCTGCGGCTCCGCCGGGGCGGGGGCGGGGGGCGTCTGCGCCGACGCGACGCGGACGGCGATCACCGCGACGCCGATGGCGAGGAGCGAGAACGCGAGGAGCTTTTTCATCCGTACCGTCCTGGCCTGGCCTGAAGATGCCCGCCGACCTCGATCGAGCGGCGGACTACGCGATCGTACCGTATGTGCTTCCGTAATAGAGGAGAGGCTTCCCCTCGCCGATCTCGGCGGCCACGACTTCGCCGACGAAGATCGTGTGGTCCCCCCCGGGAAGGGATGCGTGGAGGCGGCACTCGACGATCGCGAGCGACTCTTCGAGGAGCGGGACCTTCAGCTTCCCTTCCCGCGTGCGGATCCCCTCGAACCGGTCCTCTGCCGCGGCTCGCGAACCGTTCGAGACCGCCTCCTGCCCCTCGCGGAGGATGTTCACGGCGAAGCGCTCGGCCCGCGGGATCACTTCGTGGATGCGCGCCGACTTCTCCACGCAGACGAGGACGAGCGGGCGGAACGAGAGAGAGCGACGAGAAGGCGCTGACGGTCATGCCGAAGCTCACGCCCTCATGCTCGGTCGTCACGACGGTCACCCCGCTGGCGAAACGGCTCATCGCCTTGCGGAATCCCGCCTCGTCGATCGCCATGATCAGTTCATCCATGGCGGGGCATTATGGCAGCGGCGGTGCCAATCAAGAATCGACAGGCGCGGGGCGGCATCCCTGAGGGGGTGTCATCCCGAGCGTAGCGAGGGATCTCGGTAGGAGGGGCGGCGCGCTGAACTTCATTTTGTGCACCGCACGCGCGGCGGCGATCTCGCTACGCCGCTAACGACACCACTGGCGCCGCGAGGTACGCGGACGCCCGCATTTTGAGATCCTTCGCTTCGGACCGCCCGCCCTCCTTGCGCATGGATGACCAACGCGTGTCAATCCTCGCTTCGTCGGCGTCCGCGCCGTTGGTCAGCTCGGGATGACAAGGTGCTCGGGTTCGCGGCCCCTACCCCACCGGGAACCTGCACACGTCCCGCAGGAGGCAGACGTCGCACTGCTCCTTCTTCCTCTTGCGGCAGCAGCGATCGAGGATGCCGAGCCGGCAGATCGCGAAGTCGTAGCGGACCGGATCGCCGCGATCGAAGCGAGCCATCCGCTCGGTGAGCGCTTTCGCCGTCTTCCAGTCGGCCGACTTCCGCTCGCTCAGCCCGAGAAACGTCGCGATCCGGTGCACGTGCGTGTCGAGCGGCATGATGAGCTTCGAGGGATCGACGAAATCCCAGAGGCCGAGGTCGGGCGGCTCGCGCCGGACCATCCATCGGAGGAAGAGATTCATCCGCTTGCACGCGCTGCCGTCCGCGGGCGAGGCGAGAAGGTAGCGAAGCGAGCGGGGAGCGCGAGCGGCCCCTTCGATCGAGATCAGCGCGTCGACGAAGCGCGACAGCGAAGGAGCGATGTCTTCGTCCGAGTCGCGATAGACGCTGCGGAAGAGCGCGCCCAGGCTTCCGTGTCGATCGATCGCGAGGGCGAGGCGCTCGAGGAGCGCGACCAGGTCCGGAGTCTTGTGGAAGCGGTGGCTGAACCCGGCGAACGTCCGCGCCGCGCGGCGGCGATCGAACCTTCCTCGCTCGAGCATCGCGCCGAGCCACGCCGCCGGCGCCGGCTCCATCTTCGCGAGCACGCCTCCGACGTTGGACACGACGATGTCGGCCCGCCCGTAGGCGAACGCCGCGGCGAGCAGGCCGGCGATCTCGCGATCGAGGCGGTCGCCCTGCGCGAGCACGAGCTCGAGCGGATCCGGCGTGATGGTCGTGGCGTCGAAGGTCGCGACGAGCGCGTCGAGCTTCGCCTTCAGGAGATCCTCGCTCGCGACGGGCCGGACGCGAGGCCTCAACGGGGCGGCTCCGCCGCGGTCACGACGACCCGGCCGTCCGGCTCCTTCCACGTCGCGGCCGTAAGGCCCGGTTGCGCCACGGCGATCACGGCGAAGGGGGCGGAGAACGCCATCGTCGTCACCCCGCCCGCCGCCGGCCTGCCGATTGCGGCCGTGACATCGACCGCGCTCCCCCGGACGTTCGCGCGTTCCGGCGCGACGCTCCACCCGCCGGTCGAGCGCTGCCCCAGAAGAAGGAAGACCGCGCTCTCGCGCGCGAAGTCCACCGCCGGAGGCGTCGACTCGCCGATGTGCAAGCGCCAGAGCGCGCGGTACTCGGCGGGAGAGCTCGCGACGAAGATGCGCGACTCGCGCGCCGTCCCGGGCTCGGCGTTCGCGGCGGCACCGTACGCCGCGGCCTCGAGGATTCGGTAGCCCATGGATCCCTCCTCGGCCGGCGCGGTCGAATCCACGGATACCGTCCGGCAGGCGGCGACGAAGGCGAGCGCGACGAGAATCCTCGGAATCGACATGGCGGGTTCGGGAGCGAAAACCCTGCCGCGGCGATCGATCTTCCACCCACGGCGGGAACCAAAACCCCGCTCGAGCATTCTTTTCGATGATCCCGGACCGCGACCGCGGAACGGCATCCGGCCCCGTCCGTCGAATGGAGTAGGCTTTCCATCATTCCTGCGAGGTATTCGCCATGATCCGAACGAAGTCGGCTCTCTCCCTGCTCCTTCTTCTATGCGCCTCCGCCACGCTCGCGTCCGCCGCGACGACGGGGGCTCTCGTCGACCGGCAGGGACGCGCCATCGCCGGAGCGAAGGTCCGCGCGCTTCCGTTCGAGACGGAGGAGGCCGTGGCTTCCCGGCTCGCGACGGCGGCGCCCGAGCCGGAGCCGCTCGCGAGCGCGACGAGCGATTCCAAGGGGCGCTTCTCGTTCGAGGTCGACCTCCCCTACTTTCGGATCTTCATCGAGGCCGCCGGTTACGTTCCGCTCGTCGATCGCGCGGAGCGGAACGAATCGATCGGGGCGCTTCTTCTCGAGCCGGGAGAGCTCGTGACCGTCACGCTCGACGGCGAGGGAAAGCCCGTCGCCGGTGCGATCGTTCGCGCGACGGGGCAGGAGGTCCGGACGGACGATGCGGGAAAGGCGGTCCTCTCGTTTCAGAAGGGAGGGGGCGGAACGATCCGAATCGTCCACCGCGACTGGGCGCCGCTGACGAGGAATTCCATGCGCGCGAGTCAGCTGCCGAAGACGATCGCGCTGAGCCGGGGCGTCGCGGTGCGAGGGACGGTCGAGACGACGGCGGGAGAGCCGGTGGCGGGGGCCGCGATCTCCGTCGATGGCTTTCGCGCGGCGCTCAGCGGCGAGGACGGCATGTTCCTCCTTTCGCATGCGCCATCGGATTGGAAACAGCTCCTGGCCACGCGCGGCGATGACATCGCCATCGTCTCGCGCTCGTCGGCCGCCGGCTACCGCCTCCGGCTCACGAAGGGAGCGGCGCTCAGCGGAACGGTCCTCGACACAAAGACGCAGATGCCCGTCGCCGGCGCGCCGGTGAGCCTCACCGAGGATCGCCCCGGCATGTTCGTCGCCCGCGATGGATTCACGATGCCGCCGCAAGCTCTCACCGACGCGAAGGGACGCTTCCGGATCTCTCCCGTGATTCCCGGGACGTACGGGGTCTCGGCCTCGCGTCTCGGATACGACTTCACTTCGGTGACGGTCGAGCTCAAGGGGGGCGATCGCGCGGACAAGACCATCACGGGCCAGCCGCTCGCGCGCATCGCAGGCACCGTCGTCGACGAGGAACGGAAGCCGGTCGGCGCCGCCGCGGTGACGCCGCGGGGCGAGGAGACGAGCCGCCAGATCACGTTCGGCGGGGGCGCTCCCCCTCCGCCGCCGAGGATGTTCGGAGCGATGGTGCGCCCCTCGTGGTCCTCCGCCGAGGGCGAGTGGGTCGTGCGGGAAGCACCGGTCGATCGCGACACGAAGCTCGAGGCGGTCCGCCCGGGGCTTCCGCACGCCGAGAGCGACGCGATGCGCCTCACGGCGGGTGAAAGAAAAGAGCGCGTCGTCCTCGTCATCCCTCGCGGGATCACGGTCTCCGGAACGGTATCGAGCCGGGGCGGCGCGCCTCTGGCGAATGCCACCGTCCAGGCCGGCAGGCGCGACGCGGGGCCGCAGCAGAGCGGCGTCGTCACGATCGTCCGTCGCGTCGGGGGACCGGCGAAGGTGAGCGACGGCGTCACGACGGGAGCCGACGGCGCTTTCACGATGCAGCTCGCGAGCGGAACGTACGATCTCACCGCGGATGCCGATGGGTACGCGCCGGAGAGCGTCCGGGCGGTCGACGTCAAGGGCGCGGTCGACCCGATCGCATTCGAGCTCGGCGAGTCCGCCTCCGTCAGCGGCCGCGTCGTGCGCGCCGACGGGTCGGGGGTTCCCGACGTTTCGGTCAGCGCGATGAGCGGCGCCTCCACCCAGGCGATCACCGGACCGGACGGAAGTTTCACGCTGGACGAGCTGCCCCCAGGCTCGCTCACGCTGATGGCCCTCAAGACGAGCGACTACATCCGCGAGACCGCCACGGTCGAAGCGCCCGCATCCGATGTCGAGATCCGGATTCCCGCGGGAGGAACGATCCGGGGTCGCGTCCTGGAGAAGGGAACGAAGAAGCCGGTCACCGATTTCCGCGCCGGCCCCTCCGGCGAACGGCGCGGGGCGGGGATGCGGATGATCATGCCGTCGATCCTTCAGCCGTTCCGATCCGAGGACGGCAGCTTCGAGCTGATGAACGTCCCCGTCGGGCAGACGGAGATCGTCGCGGAGGCCGCGGGGTACGTCACGGCCACGGCCCGGGTGTCGGTCGAGGAGGGAAAAGTCTCCGAGGAGGTGACGATCCTGCTCGAGGCGGGAACGCGCGTCTTCGGGCGCGTGACCTCGCCGGAAGGGACGCCGCTCAGCGGCGCGTCGGTCTCGCTGGTCGTGGACGCCGACGAGACCGTTCCGATGATCGCGCGACGCTCGTCGACAGCGACGACCGATGCGAACGGCGAGTACACGCTCGCGGGCATCGAGCCGGGCGAGCGGTCGTTCCGCGCGGCGCACGAGTCATGGCCGCTCCTCGTCAAGGAGGCGAACGTTTCGGGACGGGAGCTGCGGCTCGACCTCCAGTTCCCGCGCGGCACCGACGTCACGGGCAGCGTGGTCCGCGAGGGAGGCGCGCCCGTAGCGGGCGCGATGGTCTCCGCGTCGACGGCGCTGCAGGAGGGCACGAGCAAGGCGGCGACGACCGACGCGAACGGCAACTTCCGGATCGAAGGGCTCACGCCGGGGCGATACAACTTCTTCGTCCGCGCCGAGGGGATTTCGGAGAGCCTTCGCGACGTCGACATCGCGACCTCCGGCCCGATCCGCATCGTGATCAAGGCCGGGGGAACGATCACGGGGCGCGTCACCGGGCTCCGGCCGTCCGAGATCTCCACGGCGAACGTGAACGCCAGCTCGTCGGGCGGGTATTCGAGCGCTCCGGTCCGGAGCGACGGGACGTTCCGCGTCGAGGGAGCGCCCGCGGGAACCGTCCGCGTGACCGCGTCCACCGGTTCGGGAATGGGCTCGCGGCGACAGACCGCGCCGAAGAGCGTCGAGGTCACCGCGGGGGGCGAGACGTACGTCGACCTCGATTTCTCCTCGGGCAACCGGGTGAGCGGACGCGTGACGCGCGGAGGGACTCCGGTCGACGGAGCGCGGGTCTCGTTCCAGCCGAAGGGAGGGAGCGTTTCTCTTCCGGGGGCCAACCTCGCGCTGACCAACTCGCGCGGCGAATACACGGTCGAAGGGCTGGAGGACGGGACGTACTCGGTCTTCGTCATGGACAGCCGAACCATGAGCTCTCACCGCACCGAGTCCACCGTCTCGGGCGGAGGGACGTTCGACATCCAGATGTCGGCCGCGGCTCTGCGCGGGCGCGTGATCGACCGCGCCACCCAGGAGGGAATCTCCGGCGCTTCGGTAGCGCTCGACTCGACTCAGGAGAGCATCCGGCTGGCTCCGATCCAGACCGACGCCTCCGGCGGATTCCGGATGGAGGGGGTGAGCCCCGGGTCGTACCGTCTCCGCGCGACGCGGAGCGGATACGGGCAGGAAGTCGTCGACGTCTCGATCGCCGGTGACGCCGATCAGGACGTCGAAGTGCCCATGTCGAAGTCGGATGGCGTCGAGATCCGCGTCGTCGACAGGCGCGACGGCCGCGCCCTCCGGGCGTTCATCTCGGCCGCGGACGTGACGGGACGCCTCGCCCTCGAAGAGATGCTCAGCGGGACGAAACCGAAGCTCTCGCTCGCGCCGGGCGCGTACCGCGTCGCGATCTCCGTGAGCGGCTACGCTCCGACCGTGATCGAGGTCCGCTCTCCCGGCGGCCCGTACACGGTCGCCCTCACCCCCGGAGGATCGCTCCGGATCGAATCGTCTTCGTCGGAGCGGCGGCGCGCGAGGATCGTCGATTCGTCGGGGAGGCCGATCGCTCGCGGACGGATCACGAGTCCCTCCGAGATGACGATCGACGCCGCCGGCGCCACGGTGACGGGCATCGAGCCCGGTGGCTACGCGCTCGAAGTGCTCGACGCGGCGGGAGGAGTCGCGGCGCGGCAGGCGTTCACGATCGTGGAAGGGCAGACGACGACGATCCGAATTTGATTTCGTCGCGGGGCACGGGCGGAGGAAACCTGGGCGCGGCGAGCTCAGTCGTGTTCCGCCATCGCCTCGGCCCCCGGGAGCGCCGGGGGCGCGGGGTCCGCCGACTCGATCCTCGCGTGCGGAGGGAGCGGACCTTTGCGGTACTTCTCGAGCCGCTTCGACAGGTGGTGCAGCTCGTAGGTGAGCCGCATGACGGTCCGCCGCAGCTTGTACTTGATCTTCTTGAAGGACTCGAAGTCGCCGGCGCGCAGCACCGGCATGAACGACGCGACCTCGGCGATGCGCCTGCGGACCTTGTCGAGATCCTTGTCCTCGACGCGGAGGATCACCTCTTCCTGCCCGCCGACGAGGAGAGGGACGGCCCCGCTCATCTGGTCGTCGAACCACCCCCACACCTGAAGGAGGTCGACGCGCCTTCCCTTCGAGAGGAAGCGCGTCTCGAGAAGGTCCTGCCGGAAGTAATCGAACAGCTTCCGGTCGTCGACCCGATTGAAGTCCTCGTCCGTGAGGTTTCGAACGTTCCAGACTCCGTAGCGGAGTATGTCGTTTCTCGCGGCGCGGAACTGCCGCAGCACCTCGTCGAGGATCCGCGGAGGCAGGACCGAAAATGTCATTGCGGAAGGCGGCGCGACTTCGCCCGCGCTCTCCAGTTCCCCTGTCGAATCCATCAGATGACCCCCGTGCTTCCGAACCCACCGCTCCCGCGCGCCGTCTCCCCGAGCTCCTCGACCGCTTCGAGCACGACCGCGAGCACGGGAGCGATCACGAGCTGCGCGATCCGGTCTCCCCGCGCGATCGTGAACGGCTCGCTGCCGAGGTTGATGGCGATCACCTGCACTTCGCCCCGATAGTCGGCGTCGATCGTTCCGGGGGCGTTCACGAGCGAGATCCCGTGACGGACCGCGAGGCCGCTCCGCGGACGGATCTGCCCTTCGTATCCCGGCGGGATCGCGACCGAGATCCCGGTCGGAACCAGAGCGCGCTCGCCGGGAGCGAGGACCAGGGGCTGGTCCACCGCGGCCCGGAGATCGAATCCTGCCGCATGCTCGGAGGCCCGTTCCGGGATGTCGAGGTCGCTGCAGCGGTTCTTGACGGAAACTTTGATCACGGTCAGGTCAGTGGTCTGAGATCAGCCGGACGGCGGGGACGTAGATCGGATCGCCGCTGACGTTGTCGACGACCGACCCGTACGCCACGATCCGCCCCTCACCTTCCGGCTCGACCCAAGCATACCCGTTCGAAAACTCCGGCGCACCCGCCGCGGCGAGCGCGATCTGTCTCTGCTCGCCGGCCTCGAGCGCAATCGACGTCGACCAGATCTCCGTCCCGGCCGCGTCGGCGAGCCGGATCACCGCGGCGGCGGGGCGTCCGCCGACTTCCGTCACGCCGATGTTCGTCCTGAATCTTCGGTCGTTCGTGAGATGGGGAATCGCGAGCTTCCCTTCCGCCGCCGAGGTCGCGTCGGAGGCTGCGAGCGCCGGGACCCACTGCCCGTACGTCCCTCCCCCTCCCGCGCTCCATGCGCGGCTCGACGCGATCCAGGCGGGGAGATCGGTCTCGATCCTCGCCTGCCCCGTTCCCGCCTCGGCGCCGAAGAGCCTCTCGAGCAGGTCCTCGAAGCTCGCCGAAGCGCCCGGGGCGAGCACCACGTCGCTCGAGCGCTGCGCCTCGCCGCGTGGGATCCAGGTCACGCGGAAAGACCCCTCGCGCGAGGAGAGATTGGAGATCCAGAGATCGCTCCGCCACCGCGTCCCCGCCGCTCCGTCGCCGCGGATCACCGCCGGCACGTGCCGCGCGGCGTCGCTCCATGCGCGTCTGCCCGGGATGAAGACGGAGTCCCCCGTCACGTTGTCGACGGCGGACCCATACGCTAGGATTCGAGCGCTCCCCGAGCTCACGCGGACGAGCGCGCGGACGGAGCGGTGGTGCGGGCCCGCCGAGCCGCCGAGCAGGGGGACCTGAAGGTGTCCCCACGCGGTGATCTGCGACGATCCCTCTTCGATCGGCAGGCCTCTCTCGTCGAAAAGGGTCCAGGCGAGAACGCCCGGCGCGCCGGAGATCTCGGCAAAGCCGAGATTCGACCGGAACGCGAGGTCGTTCCTCAGCTGCGGAACATGGAGCGGGGACTCGCCCGCGCCGATCGCGTCGGACGCGACCATCCCGGAGGTGAACTGGCCGTACGTTCCGCTCTCGCCGCGCTCGTTCCACGTCCGGCTGGTCACCGAGACCGCCGCCAGATCGCCGCGGACCTCGATCGTGCCGAGTCCGGTGGAGCGGAAGTTCCGCTCCACGAGATCGTCGAGGGCGACCTGCTGACCCGGCGCGACGACGAGGTCGACCGCGCCGAACGAGGCGGCTCCGCCGACCCCGCTCGGGGTGAAGACGACCTCGAGCGCGGCGTCCTCCGGGCCCGCGTTCAGGATCCGCGCGTCGGAGATGAAAAAGGTGCCGGCGGCGCCCTGCGCGTGCGCGACGGCCGGAATGAAACGGCTTCCCTGCGCGCGTGGCGGGCGCGAGCCCAGGGGCCTCGCGCCTTCGAAGCGGATTTCGAGATCCCACGAAAAGAGCGTCCCCTCGTCGAGGGGCGCCATGTCGGTCACGCCGAGCGTCCATGCGCCCCGGGCGACGGTCCCGACGAGCGGCGCGAAGCTTTCGAGCGGCGCGACGTCGAGGCCGTAAATCGCGTCGATGTCCGAGGCGCTGTCGCTCGAGGGCGCCTGAAGCGCGATCGCCGTTCCGTCGGGCGCGGTCAGCTGAATGCGCAGATCGCCGCGATGCGGATGGCTGATGCGGACCCGCACGCGCAGCTCGGCGATCCGTCCGGACGAGGAAACGAACCGCGCCGACCTGATCTCGCGCCGGTCATCGGGGATCGGCGTCGCAATCTGGCCCGCCTGGAAGAGGGTCCAGTCTCCCCGCGGGACGAGCTCGCAGTCGCTGACGGAGAAGATGCCGCGGCCGACCATCGCGGAGCAGATCGCCGAACGGTTCGCTCCCGCGAAGAGAAGGCGGTCGACTTCCAGCATCCGCCTCCCCATCGTCCGGAAGCCCGGCGAAGGCGGGACGCCGAAGTGGCTCTCGACGATGAGCGTGTCCGCCATCCGCTTTCCGGCATCGACGCCGTCGCGGGCGACGGCGGCTTCGAAGACGGAGCGGAGAGCGGAGGACCAGAGCTCGCCGTTGCGATGCTCGATCCCGCTCTGCTCCCGCTGCTGGTAATCGGCCATCGTCTTGGTCGAGTCGACGCGCCTCAGGCAGTCGCTCCCTTCGGCGTACGAGCAGCTCGACGAGGCGCCTCCCCAGCAGCGCGCGTCCCAGTCGCCGATGCAGTACGGGTCGCGCTGCGCGCCGAGGCTCGCGGCATAGCCGTACGAGAAGGCCCAGTAGTCCCCGAACCCCTCGCCGACCGCGCGCGCCTGGCTCGCGAACGAGGTCGCGAACGTGAACGGCGCGATCGCGTCCTGGATCGCGTGACCGAATTCGTGCACCAGGACGTCGGGATCCTCCGCGTCGTCGACCCCGCCGTCGCCGAAAAAGAGCGCGCTCGTCCCCACGGCCCCCCACCGGTAGAACGACTGGTCCGCCGTTCCCGCATGCGCGTCCACCCGCGTCGGAAGATCGAACACGCGGCGGGAGCCCGTGAAGCCCAACTGCTCGACGTAATCCCTCGAGCGCTCGAGGTGGTAGTACGCGGCGACCTCTTCGAACCGGTCGTCGGCGCGGTCGAATTGCAGAGATCCCGAGGCGTCCGCGCGCGCGGTCTTCGGGCTCTCCAGATCGATGACCTCGACGCGCGGCCCGATCAATCCCGCGCCCTCCACCACCCCGCGGAGCTCGACGATCGAATACGCCCTCTCCGGCACGGCGAGCGACGAGTCGTCCGTATCGCGAAGCAACGGATCGTTCAGCGCCGTCACCGGGTTCGCGGCGAAGACGCGGCCCTCTTTCGCGAACGCGAAATCGGGGGTGATCGCAATGACCTCGCCCGTCCCGGCGTCGACGTCGTACGCGATCCGCCCGTACGGCGGTTCGGCGACGAGGAAACGCTCGGCACGCCGCACCACCCCCTCGTCCGCGATCGCGACGAGCTCCCGGCCCACCACCTCCGCGTCCCGCAGAATTTCCGGGATAGCCTGACGCGGAGCGACCGAGGAGAGAGAGCGCTCGATCACCGCGAGCCGATTCGAGATCGCAACGAGCTGACCGCCGCGGTCGAACCGGAGGACGACCTCTCCTCCCTCGAGGGGCTTTCCGCCCGCGTACTGCCTGTAGCGGACCGAGCGCCCGGCGAGCGAGGCGCGATCTTCGACGAGCCGCAGCTCGGTTCCGTCGAGCGGATCGCGAAGCAGATCGCCGAGAAGCGACACGAGGCTCGCCGCGTCGGCGGGCCCGTGGAGGGCGCCCGTCACTTCCAGCTCGCGGATCCGGCCGTCGCCGCGCCACTCGACCCTCGAGCCGGGGTCGATGCCGAGCCGGCGGACGAGGAGCGCGGCGCGCGATGCGTCCGCGGCGCCGGCGGGCACCGCGAGCAGCGCGAGCATGAAAAGGAGCCGCCTCATGGGTCGTCCCGTGCAACAAGCCCCCCCGATCCGATATTTTGGGCCCGCATGCCCGCCCTACCCCTCGACCATTTCACGACTCTCGCGGCGGAGTCGCGCGCCGAGTCGCGCGTCCAGAGGTCCCGATTCCTTGCCATCGCGTTCCCGGTTTCGTCCGAAGAGGCATTCACAGGGCGGCTCGAGGCGACCCGCGCCGAAATGTTCGACGCGACGCACCATTGCTGGGCCTGGCGGCTCTTCGAGGGGGAGCGCTCGCGCAGCTCCGACGCGGGAGAGCCGAGCGGATCCGCCGGGCGGCCCATCCTGCAGGCCATCCAGTCCGCCGCGCTGCACGATGCGGGCGTGATCGTCGTGCGCTGGTTCGGCGGCGTGAAGCTCGGCACCGGAGGCCTCGGGCGCGCGTACCGCGACGCCGCGCACGCCGCCCTCGAGGGCGCCGCCGTCGCGGAGCGGTGGCTTTACGAGCGGCTTTCCGTGACCGCCCCGCATCGCGACGCCAATCTCCTCTTCCGGATGGTCCGCCCCCCCGACATTGTTCTCGCGTCGTCCGAGTTCGGGGCGGAGGCTCACTTCGAGCTCGACGTCCGCCGCTCGCTCGCGGGCGCGGTCGCGGCGGAGCTGGAAGGGCACCGGATCGCGGTCCGGCGGGGATGAGCTCTCCGTTCTCCGAGAGTCGCGCGCAGGCGCCCTATTATTCTTCGACCACCGTCGTCTTCGCGATCCGATCGCCGCTCCTGCGGCCCTCCCGCGCGAAGAAGGTCATGAAGACCTCGACCAGGTTCCAGCCGGGAACGACCAGCGGAAGGTTCCGCGCGGCGGAGCGGAGCCACCCGACCGGCGCGCCGGAGCGCGTCCGGATCTCGACGGCCATGAACCGCTTGCCCATCGAGCGGCCGCCGACGGCGTCGCGGAACAGCAGGAAGAGGAGGAAGAGCAGAAGGGCGCCCCACCAGATCCAGCTGACGGGCCGCATCGAACCGCCGAACCAGAGGATCGAGTAGCTCGCCAGCGAGGCGGGCGGGATCAGGAGCACGGCCGCGGAGATCGCGTCGATCAGAAACGCCGCGACGCGCAGGAGCAGGGGGGAGGATTCGCGGGAAATGGCCGACTCCAGCGGAAGGGAGCCGTCGGGCGGCTTCCCTCCCCGAGGGTCGAAACGATAACCTTTTTCGGCAAAATCCGTTAAGAAGGATGGGGTACTCGACAATGCGGCGCTCGCTCAGCACGGTCCTGGTCATCTCCGCCGCGGCGCTGATGGCGGGGTGCTATGCCCCCGAGACGCGGCACGTCGAATACCGGCAGGAGTGGCCCGCCTCGCAGATCCAGCGGCTCGAGGTACACGGAACCAACGGCCGGATCGAGGTCGAGGGCGCTCCGACCGACACCATCCGCATGGTCGTGAAGATCCGGAGCCGCAAACGGGATGATGCGAAGGGCGTGGGGGACCTCATCTCCGCGAAGCTCGACGGGGGGACGCTCACGATTCGCGAGAAGGGCGGCCGCCGCTCGTTCCGGCTGTTCGGAGGCGGGGACCGGCAGGTGGATTTCACGATCCTCGTCCCGCCGCGGATGGAGCTGACTGCGAAGACGGTCAACGGACGCGTCTCGGTCGACGGGGTTGCCGCGCCGATGACGCTCGGCTCGGTCAACGGGAGGATCGAGTTTTCGACGCCCGGCGCGCCGGTGACGGCCAGCACGGTGAACGGCTCGATTCGCGCGGAGTTCCGGCAGCGGTTCGTCGGCGCGAATCTGAGCAGCGTCAACGGGTCGATCGGCGTCGAAGTCCCGCGCGACGCATCGCTCGATCTCGACATCCATCAGGTGAACGGGTCGTTCCGGACGGACCTGCCGGTCGTCGTCGAATCGACCGGGGGGCGCGGCTCCCACGGGTCGCTGCACGGAGGCGAGTACCCGCTGGAGATCAACACGGTGAACGGAAGCGTGCGGCTGCGCCAGGCGGACGCGCCGCTCGACGCGACGCGCGGCTGACGGCCGGCACCGCTATACTCGAAGCCGATGGCGCAGAGCCGCGGCGACTCCCCTCTGGCCCCCCTCCTGGTTTCGCTCGCAGCGTTCCTCGTCTCGATCCTTCCGGTCCGCAGCTACGACGCGTTCTGGCATCTCGCGGCCGGTCGCTGGATCGCGGAGCATCGCGCGCTTCCGGCTCGCGATCCGTTCGGGCTCGCGAGCGGGAACGTGCCGTGGCGCGACGGCGAGTGGCTCTTTCAGCTGCTCCTGTACGGCGCGCACTCACTCGGCGGAGAGGTCGCGCTCTCGCTCCTCCGCGCGGCGGCGGTAGCGGGGCTGGCGGGATGGCTGTTTCATCGCGCGCGGCGCGAGAGCTCGGCCGCGTCGGCGCTGATCCTGGTGAGCGTCGCGCTCTTCGGCGCGGACGCCCGCCTCGCGGTGCGGCCCGAGATCGCGGGCGTCATCCTGGCCGGGATCGTCACGTCGCTTTCGCTGGGCGCGCTGCCGCCCCGGAGGATCGGCGCGCTCGCGCTCGCGACCGTTCTCTGGATCAACCTCCATCCGTCGGCGCTCCTGGCGCCGCTGATCGTGGGGATCGCCGCGGGGGGAAGGATCGGCGCGGGCGAACGAAACCGCGCACAGGTCGTGCGGCTCGCATCGGCGTGCGCCGCCGCGCTCGCCGCGCTCTTCGTCAATCCGTGGGGATGGCGCGGCGTCGCCGGGCCGATCGAGCTCGCGCGGATCGTCTCGGCTCGCGCGTTCGTGAATACGGAATGGCTGCCGAGCGATCCGTCGGCCTTCCCGGTCCTCTATCTGACGATCGTCGCGGGCGCCGCTCTCGTCGCGTGGCGCCGCGACGCGGCGCTCGTCCCGCGCGCGCTTCTGTTCGCGCTCTTCTCGCTGCTGGCGGTCCGCTACGTCCGCAACCACGGGTTCTTCTTCGCGACGATTCCGATCCTTCTCGCTCCCGCGATGCCGAAGCTCGCCTCGCGCGCCGCTTCGATCGCCTCGGCCGCGGTCGCCGCGCTCGTGGCGATCGCGCTTCCTCTCGGTCGGGGGATCGGCGCCGGAACGGACGCGGGACGATTTCCCGTCGCCGCGGTCCGGCAGCTTCGCGCGAGCGGTCTCGAAGGCAACATCTACAACCCCGACCAGTTCGGCGGCTATCTCATCTGGCAGAGCTACCCGCAACGCCGCGTCCTGACGGACGGCAGAAACGAGTTGTACCTCGAGTTCCTGCGCGAGCTTCCGCTCGCGCGGTCCGACAGCCGCCGGTGGAACCGGCTCATCGAGACCTACGGCCTCGTCCTGGCGGTGGAGGAATATCGGCGCGGCTCGATTCGCGTCACCGACGCGGCGACGGGGCGCATCGAAGCGCGGTCGCCCTCGCGGGTCTACTTTCCCCGCGAGCGCTGGGCGCTGATCGCGTTCGACGACGTGGCGATGGTCTTCGCGCGCCGCGATGCCTTCCCCGCCGAGACGATCGAGCGGCTCGAGTACCGCTCGCTGGATCCCGAGCGGGGAACGATCGGGGAGGGCGGGACGGCGAGCCGCGCCCGGGTCGAGATGGAGCGCGCGAGCCGGAGCGGAGCGGATGGGTGGAGGCTCCGGAGGATCGCGGAGCGGCTGGGGGGGAGGGGCGTCAGTTGACGATCTCGACGGCGAGCGCGCGGGACTCGACGAGCTCCATCGGCCAGCGCCTCCGGATCAGTCGCTCGAGCTTCGGCCGGATCGTGCGCTCGAATTCCTCGTCGTAGTTCGGAACCAGATCGAGGATCGACTTGCGAGCGCACGCGACGAGGCTCATCGCCTCGCGAAACGTGACCGACTCGTCGTTGCGCAGAACGTTCGCGGTCAGGTCGACGATCATCCGCACCCGGCGCACTCGTCGCCGGCGCTCGAAGAAGGAAACCGAGGCGCTCTCACACCAGAAAGACTGACGCATTCGCCCGTGGAAACCGCGCCTCTTCGGGGCACATTCCGGACGGCGCAACAATTGCGGGGTGGATCGAACGGCGGGCCCGATCGTGATTCCCGATGAGGTATCCGTTCCCGTTTCGCCGTTCCGGGCGGAATGAATCGAGCGCCGGGTCCCGACGAGAACGCTCCCCGAACGGAGTGCCGAGAACGCTTCGCTTCCGGCGACGCGACGACTACGCGTGCTCGCGATCGCCTTCGCTCCAGATCTCGTCGGCGAGCAGCGGATCCATGCGCGACTCGTAATAGCGGATCGTGGCGCGGGCGATGGCGCGGACGACGAAGAAATTCACGGCGCCGCCCGAGACCGCGCCGACGACCGGGACGATGCGCCCGATGCGCTCGGCGAAGAAGCGCGACCCGATGCGATCGGCGAGCAGGGCTCCCTGGCCGCGCGCCGATTCGAGCAGCACCGACATCCCCTGCTTCCCGATTCCGACTCCCGAGCCGTACGCGACACAGGCGAGAGCTTCCGTGAAGCGCTCTTTCGCGGTCGGCTCTTCACCGTAGATCGTCGCGATGCCGAGGATCAGGCGGAATTGCTGATAGACGAGATAGGCGAGATCGGCGCCGAGCGTCGCGATCGCGAGCATCCCGGAGGGCAGGCCCGTCATCGCTCCGGTCGCCGCGCAGCGCAGCGCCGTGCGGCGCGAGAGAAGGCGCGCGTGATCGCGCGGCTCCCATTCGGGATTGCTCCTCCGAATCGATGCGATCTCGCGCCGCAGCCTCGGAATGTCGATCTCTTCGAAGAGGGATCGGAACACCTCGATCAGGACGCGGTCCGCTCGGCTCTTGAAGGTTTTCTTACCGGACATGCGGCGACGCTCGGTTCATTCTACGAGTCGCGCGAGCGAAGCGTCGGAGTTTTCGAGCGGGAGAAGCGGCGCGTCACTCTTTCGTTCCCGTCGCCGGCTTGGTGTCGGCCTTCGCCGTCTCCGACGGTTTCGCGGGCGCAGCGCTCTTCGCGCCGCTGTTCCCTTTGCCGTAATCCGTGATGTAGAAGCCCGATCCCTTGAACTGGATCGAGGAGGAAGAGATCAGCTTCTTGAGCGTTCCGCCGCACGCGGAGCAGATCGTGAATGCAGGGTCGGAGAACTTCTGAATGACCTCGTGCGTTTCACCACACTCCTGGCACTGGTACTCGTAAAGCGGCATCGAATCTTCCTCTCGTGCCTCCCCGAAAACGCCCCGCGCCCCCGCGGGATTCCTGCCGCCGCGCCCGCGGAGCTAGGAAGGGAGGCGGATCGGACCGTCGAATTCGGCGGCGAAGAGCCGGTGGTTCTGAAAGAAGACGGCGGCCACACCCCCGTCCCTCCGGCGGTAGTACCAGGAATCGATCACCGAATCGCCCCGCCTCATGGAGCGGCTCCATCCCGGGAGCGGGTGGCCGAGCCGCTCCCGGACCTCCTCGGGC
The DNA here is from genome assembly GCA_963793695.1 of uncultured Acidobacteriota bacterium. GTDB lineage: Bacteria > Acidobacteriota > Thermoanaerobaculia > Gp7-AA8 > Gp7-AA8 > CAWCBB01. The sequence goes on from CAWCBB010000027.1 coordinate 40,148, forward strand.
GACATTCCCGCCCGAAGCGTGGCGAGAGCTTCCGGCGTCACGAAACGTCTCTGCTCGGCGAGCGCGAGCTCGCTCCGCGCCTCCCCGAGCCGGGGGTTCGTCCGGAGAGCGCTCCGGTAGTACTCGGTGGCCCGGTCGTACTCCCCCCGCTGCGCGAGCTGCCGCGCGAACTCGAGCTCCACCTCTTCGTAGACTTGTCGCGCCCGGCCGTGATCCGGGTGCCGCCGCACGAACGTGGTGAGCTGATCGATGTACGCCTGGTGCGCCCTCACGCGCTCCTCCCGGGGAGCCTCGCGCCACTCCTTTTTCGCCGTGAGCACCCTCCTCCATTCGGAGGCCACCGGGTCGTCGAGCGCTCCGGGGGAGCATCCCGCGCCCGCCAGAAGCGCAGAAAGCAGCAGGAGAAACGTGATTTTTCGCACGGATCAAAAGTAACATATCGTTGGAAGGGCGAAAGAGCGCGACCTCCGGGCGTCGCGCCCCGAGCGGGAGGACCTGATGACAGAGCGTGGAGACGAGATCGCGCGACGAATCGAGCAGACGATCCGGGAATCGGTAGATCGGATGGTTGCCGACATGCAGTCGTCGATCGAGGATGTCCGCGCCGCCGTCGTCCAGCAGCTCGACGCCGCCGCGCAGAGCGTCCAGGCCGACGCGAAGTCACTCGCGGTCCGCAGCCAGCTCTCGACGATCCTCGAGGAGGTCGAGTCCTCGCTCGCTTCGCCCCCTCCGCCGCCAGCGCCTGCCGCGATGGACAGCGGGAAGCTCCGGCGGGCGCTCCGCGCGATCGAGGGCGGCAAGAGTCAGGTCGAAGTTCTCAACGCGCTGCTCGATCAGGGCGCCGCCTTCGCCTCCCGCCTCGCCATCTTCATCCTGAAAGCCGATTCGTTCGCGGGGTGGAAGGGAGTCGGCTTCGGCGCCCATGGCGGCGTCGACGAGAGCGTGAAGCGATTCGCCGCGACGGCCGCCGAGATCCCCGATGCCGGGCGAATGCTTCGCGAGGAGCACGTGGTGGCCACCGACGGCCACGGGATCTGCGGCAAGCTCGGGGCTCGCCCGCCCGAGCGCGCGCTCCTCATCCCGATGGTGATCAAGGACAAGATCGCCGCCGCGCTCTACGCGGATGCCGTCGAGGGGGAGACCGCATTCGACCGCCCCGCCCTCGAGCTTCTCGTCTTCACGACCGGCCTGCTGATCGACACGCTCGCGATCCGCAAGAAGGTCCCGTCTCCGAGCCTGAGCGGCGAGGAGACGGAGGGGGATGCCACGATTTTCGCGACGCCCGCCGTCGCCCCGGGACGGCCCGCGGCGCATCCGGCGCCCCCGCAGGCGGCTCATGCGCAGCCGACGGTGATTCCGACCGTTCCGCCGAGCCCCAAGCCGGACGGCCCGCGGCCCGTGCCGACGTTCGAGCTCGAGTCCGAGCCGACGCGGTCGCGGTTCGCCTCGCAGCCGGGCCTGCGGCCCACGCCCGCACCGCAACCGCCGCAGGCGCCTCCTCCCGCGCCTCCCCGCCAGGCCGCGCCTCCACCGTCCCCGCCGCGTCCCGCCACCGCGCCCCCTCCCCCCCCGCCGCATCCCGTGGCCGCGCCCCCACTCCCTCCGCCCGCGCCCCACGCCACGCCGGCGGCCGAAGGAGAGCGCCCCTCGACCCAGTACGTGCCGCCTCCGGGAGTCGTCGGAGGAGGACGGTTCGGCGCCCAGCAGCCGCAGACGCCGGACGTGAAGAAACACGATGAAGCGCGGCGCTTCGCACGGCTCCTCGTCTCCGAGATCAAGCTGTACAACGAGTCGAAAGTCGACGAGGGCCGAAAGCGGCGCGACCTCTACGAGCGGATGAAGGAAGACATCGATCGCAGCCGCCAGATGTACGAGGAGAGGATCCCCGAAGAGGTGCGGCGCCAGTCCAACTACTTCTATGAAGAGCTCGTCCGGATTCTGGCGGACGGCGATTCGGAGCTGCTGGGGCTGTAACGGGCACGCGGAAGAAAGTGCCCGCTTCGCCCGGCGCAAGTTTCGCAGTTTCGCCCCCTCCCATGACTGACGGGGGACAACGCCATCCAGCGGCCATGCGATCTCTCCTGATCGCAACGCTCATCCTGCTGCTCGGCGGAGTCCTCGCGCTGATGGAGTGGCAGGAGCGCGTGCGGCCGCATGCGACCGCGGCGGAGGGGGCTCCGGCGCCGGCGCCGGACGCGCCGCCGGATCTCGAGGAGCACGCCGCGGCGTTCCAGCAGGGAGTGGAGGCCGTCGAGCAGGGGTTCGGACCCCGCGCCGTCGAGCTGCTCTCCTCGTTCTCGTTCGGGTCGCGCCCGGTCGAGCAGTATCGACTCTACTTTCTCGCGAACGCTCACCAGCTCGAGGGGGCGGCCGACGAAGCGCGCCGCACGCTCGCGACTCTCTGGCAGAGGGAGCCGGCCATGGTCGTTGCGACCGACGTCGCGTTCCACCTCGGCGGGCTCTATGACGGCGCGGGCGCGCACCGCTCGGCCGCCGCGACGTTCGGTGCGCTCGCGACGCGCTCGAAGGAGCCCACCGTCGCCGCCGCCGCGCGGGAGCGCTACCTGGCCGCGCGCTTCCGCACCGGCGACGTCGGCGCGATCTTCCTTGCCGCGACGAACATCGCCATCGACAACCCCGCGACTCCCCAGGCGGAGACGGCGGAGTCGATCCTCCGCTCGCTCCGTGGACTCGCTCCCTCCGCTCCGCTCCCTCTCACGCCCGTCCAGCGCCTGCGGCGCGCGGAGGCTCTGCTCTCGGCGGACCGGCCGAAGGCAGCGCTCGAGGAGCTCGCGAGCCTCGATCCGGGAAGCCTTCCGCTCTCGCGCGCGAGCCACCGGATCCTCGTGCACGGGGAGGCCCTCCAGCGAACGGGCCAGCTCAAGGCCTCCGAGCAAGCTCGTCGCGCCTCTCTTCTCGAGCCAGTTCAGCCACGCGATCCCCGCGCTGCGGATCTCGGTCCTCAACCAGCGCAGCCTCGCGGACTCGATCCAGGTCACGGAGACGAAGAAGGTGAAGCAGCGCGTCCGCTCGGGAACCCGCCTCGTCAAGCGGAAGGGAAAGAGCGTTCGCGTGCCGAACTACAAGACGGTCACCAAGACGGTCCAGCTCAGGAACCTCGCGAAGGAAGCCGAGAAGAAGAAATACGAAGCGAAGTACCTCGAGCGCCTCCGGGACCTGCTGAGCCTCCCGGTCGACCCGGAGCTCGAGCGGGAAGTCCTCTCGAGGCTCGTCCGCGCGGCGCTCGCGGAGGAGGACGACGAGGGGCTCCGCCGCCATCTTCCCCGCCTGATCGAGCTCGACCCCGCCGACGACGTCGGCCTTCAGCGGTTCTGGGACGCGGGATGGTCGGCCTGGGAGAAGGGGAACTTCGAGCGCGCGTCGGCGCTGTTCCAGTTCATCGCGTCGACCTATCGCAATCCGAACATCCGCCGGCAGGCGATCTACTGGCACGGGCGCTCGCTCGGGCGTCGCGGCCTCGAAAAGGAGGCGAAGGCAATTTACGCGGATCTCGCGGACGCGCCCTATCGCGACCTCTACGCGCTCTTCGCCGCCGCCCGCCTCGGCGAGGAGGCTCCCGACGAGGAGCCGGCGCCGCCGCCGCGGGTCTCGTGGGACGAGATCGCGGAGCGGGACATTCCCGAGGAACTGCGGCTCGCCTACGAGCTCAACGCGCTCGGGATCCGGCCGCAGGCGCGGCTCGAGGTCCAGCGCAACGCGAGCTTCGAGAACCGCAAATGGGCCGACACGATCCTGGGCGAGCTCTATTACTTCGACGGCTCCTACGATCTTTCCTACCGCTTTCTCCGCCGCGCCTGGCCGGAGCTCGCGACGCCGGAGCAGAACGCGGTCCCCTGGCGGTTCGTCGCAGATGTACTACCCGCTGCGTTTCGAGGACGAGATCCGCGAAGCGGCTCGGAACAATGCGCTCGATCCTTATCTCGTGATGGCGCTGATCCGCCAGGAAAGCGCATTCAACCCGAACGCGAAGTCGCGCGTCGGCGCCGCCGGGCTGATGCAGATCATGCCGGCGACGGGAAACGAGCTGGGCAACCGCATCTACGGGCGATTCACCCAGGCGCGCCTGCTCGATCCGGAGGTCAACGTCGAGCTGGGAACCCACTACCTGAAGCGCGTGATCCGCCTGTTCGACGGCAACGTCGAGCTCGCGCTCGCCGGCTACAACGGGGGACCCTACCGGATCCTCAAGTGGCGCCAGAAGGCGCGCTCGAAACCTCTCGACGAGTTCCTCGAGGGGATTCCTCTCGCCGAGTCGCGGGGATACGTCAAACGGATCACGCTCATCCGCTCCACGTACGAAGAGCTCTACGGCAGCCGGGGGAACGGCGAGCGCTAGCGGCACCCACGCCCGCCCCCGTCCCGCATTTCCTCCAATAATACGAACACCGCGATCCATTCTTTTGGAGTTCCCGGTGCCAGGCGGGTGCTGGTTCCGATCTTAGCCGCTGCATCGGTTCGACTTAGGGCCGGGTCACGCGCGGCACCGCCATTGCTCGCCTCGTCGTGGCGAATCCGATGAGCCGACGGTCTCTCCCGACAAAGCTGGCGATCGCCCTGCTGACCCTCATCGTGGTCGCCGGGGGGTTCACCTCCTTTCAACGGAAGCGCTCGTCGTTCGAGCGGCTCGATTTCCACTGGATCTGGAAAGACGGCGTGATCCTCGTGGACCGGGTCGATCCGGGGAGCGGCGCCGACGCGGCGGGCCTCCGCGTGGGGGACCAGATCTGGGTGGTCGGCGGGGTTCCCTCGAACGAGCTCGACGGGCTCAAGAAAACGCTGCGGGAGAGCGGGCCGGTTCCCCTGGTCATCGGGCGGAACGGCGAGACGCTCGCGACGCGCTACACGCCGCCGCCGCTGAAGATCGAGTACCACTATCTGTTCTTCACGCTGATCGGATTTCTCTATCTCGCGATCGGGCTCTTCACCCTGTTCCGGGGCGGCCGCGGCGAGAGCTCGCTCTTCTATCTGGTGACGCTCCTGACGTTCGTGGTGGGCGTCTACTCTCCCGCCGGCGAATACGACACGGCGTACGAGGTTCTTTTCGGGATCGAGGAGCTCGCGCGCATCTTCCTTCCGCCGCTCACGCTCCACTTCTTCCTCCGCTTCCCGCGGCCCCTTTTTGCGAAGGGTCGCTATCTCGCGGCGATCTACGCGGTGCCGGCGATCGTGGCGCTCTGGTCGGCGAACCTGTACGTGTTCGGCAACGCGGTGCCGATCGCCTCGACGGAGACGTCCATCCGGATTCTCGATCGATGGGAGATGCTGCACTTCGCGGTCTACTTCACGCTGGCGTTCATCGCGCTCACGTACACGTTCCGCACGGCGCCCGCGGCCGGGCAGCGGAAGCAGATCAAGTGGATCTACCTCGGCGTCGCGGTCGGATTCATCCCGTTCCTCGTCCTCTATCTGATTCCGTTCATCAGCAGCGGGCGCGGGTCGGCGTACACCACGGTGGCGATCCTCCCGCTCGCGTTCATTCCGCTCGCGTTCGCGGTCTCGATCCTCAGGTACAAGCTGTGGGACGTCGAGGTGGTGATCAAGGAGGTCCTCGCCTACACGGTCACGTTCGTGTTCGGAATGATCGCCTTCTCGACCGTGAACGTCCTCCTCTCGCACCTTTTGGAGGAGCGGCTCGCGCTCGAGCGGAACTTCCTCGCGTTCGCGTCGGGCCTTCTCATCGCTGGCGTCCTCGTGCCGGTCAAGGGGCGCATCGAGAACGTTCTTCGAGATGCTGCTCTACCGGGACACCTACCGCCATCGCCGCGCGATGACCGACTTCGCGCGGGAGCTCTCGACGTTTCACGACCTGCACGAGCTGATCGACTCGATCCGCGAGCGGCTCGGAGCGGCGGTCCGCCTCGAGCAGATGAACCTCTACATTCGCGACGGCGAGGCCCTCGTCCTCTACCATTCGCAGGCGCCGGTCCCGAGCGTGATCCGGGAGAGCGACCTCGGCCCGATTCCGCCGAGCCGCCCGCTGCTCCTCGATGCGCCGCGCCTTCCCGAAAGCTCCGCGGTTCCGCTCCAGCTCCTCGCGCACCGGCTACCGTTACGCCTTTCCGCTGCGGCATCGCGGCGAGCTTCAGGGCCTGCTGCTCTGCGGGAACAAGCGGGGCGAGGAGCCGCTCTCGCGCGACGACATCCAGCTCATCTGCTCGATCACGGCGCCCGCTCGCGCTCGCGATCGAGAACGCCCGCCTCTACGGGCGGCTGCGCAGACAGCTCGAGCAGATCCAGCTCCTGAAGGAGTTCAACGAGAACATCATCGAGTCCTCGTCCTCCGCGATCGTCGTCGTGACGGCCGACGGGACATCCTGACGGCGAACCGCGCGTTCTGGGAGCTCATCGGCGTCGCCGCCGGAGCGGACGAGCCGACTCGCGCACGCTCTTCCCGCCGTACGAGAGCGTTCGCGGACGGCGGAGCCCTCGGCGCGGGCAGATCTCCTTCCTCAACCGCCTCGGCGAGCGAGAAGGAGCTCTCGATTCACGACCGAGCCCTTTCACGGCGCCGGACGCGCCGGCGAGGGACCACGGTCCTCGTGATCGCGGACATCACGGACCGCGTCCGCCTCGAGCGCGAGCTTCAGGAGAAGGAGCGCCTCGCGTCGCTCGGCCTTCTCGCGGCGGGCGTCGCCCACGAGGTGAACACGCCGCTCACCGGCATCTCGTCCTACGCGCAGCTGCTCCTCGCCGACATGCGCCCCGACGACCCGCATCACGCGATCCTCAAGAAGATGGAGCAGCAGACGTTCCGCGCTTCGCACCTCGTCAACAACCTGCTCGACTTCGCGGCGAGCCGCCAGAAGGGGCTCGAGCCCGTCAATCTGGCGGAGACGGTCCGGGCGACGCTCGCAGCTCCACGAGATCCTCTTCCGCGGAAAGGAGATCACGGATTCACGTCGGAGCTCGCCGACGCGAGTCGAGGTTCTCGGCAACCATCACGAGCTGCAGCAGGTGCTCACGAATCTGCTGCTCAACGCGCGCGATGCGGTCGAGCGGGGCGGCAACATCTGGATCGCGGCTCGAGCGGCGCGGAGATCAGGCGCTGCTGCAGCGTGCGCGACGACGGCAGAGGCATTCCGCACGACATCCGCGACCGGATCTTCGAGCCGCTCGTCACGAGCAAGCGGGGGCAGGGCGGGACGGGTCTCGGCCTCGCGATCAGCGACAGGATCGTCGCGCCGCTGGAGGGCGAGATCACCGTCGAGAGCCGTCCCGGGCGAGGGTGCAACATTTCTGGTCGTTCTGCCGTTGTGGCAGAGCTGGCAGGGATGACGCCTCATCCCCGGCCGGGCGGCCCGAGCGCCGGCTCGAACGCGAATGAGAATTCTCATCATCGACGACGAAGAAGTGCTCCGCGACGTGCTGGACGCCGTTCTCCGCCGCGAAGGATTCGACGTCGCTGACTGGCCGCGAGCGGCGAGGAAGGGCTCACGCTCCTCGACACGCGAGGACATCGATCTGGTCATCCTCGACATGATGCTGCCCGGGATCAGCGGCATCGAGACGCTGCGCGTCGATCAAGGAGACGAATCCGGAGCATGCCCGGTCATCATCATCACCGCGTACTCGTCGATCGACGGCGCGATCGAGGCGATGAAGCGGGGCGCGTTCCACTACATCCCGAAGCCGTTCAAGAACGAGGAAGTCGTCCTCACGGTGAACAAGGCGCTCGAGCAGCGCCGCCTCTCGACGGAGAACGAGCGCCTCAAGGCAGAGCTCTCCGAGAAGTACTCCTTCTCGAACATCATCGGCAAGAGCGAGCCGATGCGGAAGATCTTCGAGCTGATCCGCCTGGCCGCTCCGTCGCGCTCGAACATCCTGCATCGCGGGCGAGTCGGGCACGGGCAAAGAGCTCGTCGCGAAGGCGATTCATCACGCAGTCCCGCGCGCGCGCAATGCCGTTCGTGACGGTCAACTCCGGCTCGCTTCCTCCGGAGCTCCTCGAGTCGAACCTCTTCGGCCACGTCGAAGGGCGCGTTCACCGGCGCGATCGCGACGCAAGCGCGGCCTCTTCGAAGTCGCCGACGGCGGATCGATCTTCCTCGACGAGATCGGGAACATCAATCTCGAGACGCAGGCGAAGCTGCTCCGCGTCATCCAGGAGAAGGAGTTCATGCGGCTCGGCGCCGTCGAGACGATCCGCGTCGACGTCCGCATCATCGCCGCGAGCAACATCGAGCTGCACGCAGCTCATCGCGGACGGCGCAGTTCCGCGAGGACCTCTTCTACCGGCTCAACGTGATCACGATCGCGCTGCCGCCGCTGCGCCGCCGGCGCGAGGACATCCCGCTGCTCGTCGCGCACTTCCTCGCAGAAGTACTCGGACGAGAACCGCAAGAAGCTCCGCGAGGTGACGCCCGAGGCGATGCGAGATCCTCATGGAGCACTCCTGGCCGGGCAACGTCCGCGAGCTCGAGAACACGATCGAGCGCGCGGTCGTGCTCGGCACGACCGAGAAGCGTCGGCCTCGACCTGCTTCCCGAGTACCTCCGCTTCCCGAAGCAGACCGACCAGCCGCTCGTGATCGTCCCGCCCGACGGCGTCTCGCTCAAGGACGCGGTGTCGCGACTACGAGCGGAGCCTGATCCTGCAGTCGCTCGAGCTCGCGAACGGCGTGCAGAAGAGCGCCGCCGAGCTGCTGCAGGTCAAGCCCTCGACGCTCAACGAGATGATGAAGCGCCTCGGGATCCAGTGGAGAAACTCCTCGCAGTCGGCAGGCGCCGAGGCGCCTCCGACGCCTGCAGCCGTCGGGGGGCCGACCGCCGTCCTAGTGCTCTGTCCTCGAGATCGGCACAAGATTCGCGCGGCGCCAGCATCGCTCTCGGCGCTCGCCCACCTGACGCGACATGTCATTCGGCGACCGCCGTTTCTCGGAGCCAGCAGGTAGAATCAACCCGCTTCGCCCTCGAATCCGCCGCATCCGGAGGTCGCCTCGTGTCGCTCAGATCCGATCGTCGCCGTCGTTCTCTTCGTTCTCGGCACAGCCGCCGCCGCGCCGGCGCAGGAGCCCCCGGCCCTTTCCCCTCCCCTGCCGTGGGCGCTCGGGGAGCGGTTCACCCCTCACCACATGATCGTCGACTGGTTCGAGGCGCTGGCGGCCGCGCATCCCGACCGGGTCTCGCTGGTCCGATTCGGCGAAACGTGGGAGCGAAGGCCGCTCCTGTACGCGGTGATCACCTCGCCCGAGAACCACGCGCGCCTCGCGGAGATTCAGGCCGCGACGGCCTCGCTTTCCGATCCGCGGCTCGCCTCGCGCGCCGAGGCGGAGCGGATCGCCGAATCGATGCCCGCCGATCGCCTGGCTGGCGTTCGGCGTTCACGGGGACGAGTCCTCGTCTGCCGAGGCGGCGATGATGGTCGCCGACCGGCTGATGCGCGGCGGGGAGGAGTCGCGGACCCTTCTCGAGAACCTCGTCGTCATCATCGACCCGCTTCAGAACCCCGACGGGCGAGAGCGCTACGTCACATGGTTCGAGGGGCGCGTGGGGAGCGAGGCGAATCCGGACCCGGAGGCGTTCGAGCATTACCAGCCGTGGCCGGGAGGGCGCTACAACCACTATCTCGTCGACATGAACCGGGACTGGATCTGGGCGACGCAGAAAGAGTCGAAGGCGCGCGTGGCGGCCTACCTCGCGTGGCGGCCGCAGGTCTTCGTCGACTTCCACGAGATGGGATACGCGTCGAGCTATTTCTTTCCGCCCGACGCGGATCCGGTGAACACGAACATCGACCCGCAGACGAAGCGAGTGGCTCGAGACGTTCGGCGCCGCGAACGCGGAGGCGTTCTCCTCGCGGGGCTGGCCGTTCTTCGTCGGCGAGCACTTCGACCTCTTCTATCCCGGCTACGGCGATTCGTGGCCCTCGCTGCACGGCGCCATCGGGATGACGTACGAGATGGCCGGCCACGGCTTCGCGGGCCGGGCGGTCGAGCGCGAGGACGGGACGATCCTGACTCTGCTCGACCGCATCGAGCGCCACTTCACCGCTGCGATGGGGACGCTCGCGACCGCGGCGGCGAACCGGCGCCCGCTCCTCCTCCACACGCGAGACGTCGTCGATCGCCAGCTCGAGGCGCCCGAAGTGACCTACCTCGTCACTCCCGACTCCCGCGGTCATGGGTGAGACCGAAGAGCTGCTCCGCCGCCAGTCGATCGACTTTTCGTTCTTCGCGCGGCCTCGCTCGCTCGGCGCGTCGCCCGTTCTCGGCGGCGGACGGAAGGAACAGGAGTTCCCCGCCGGCACGCTCGCCGTCTCGACGCGGCAGCCCTCAGGCGCGATCGTGCGAACGCTCTTCGAGAAGAGCCCGACGATCGCGCGCGAGTTCATCGACGCGCAGAGACAGAAGGTGCAGGCCGACGAGCCGGACGAGTTCTACGACATCACGGCGTGGTCCCTCCCCGTCGCCTTCGGGGTCGACGCATTCGCCTTCGAAGGCAGACTGCCCGGCGACGCGCTCGCGGCGGGCTCCGCGCCCGCGGCCCATGCGGCGCCGCAGCAGGCGCGCTTCGGCTGGATCGTCGACGCGCGCGATCCGGAGATCTACCGGCTCGTCGGAGAGATGCTCCGGAGAGAGGTCCGCTTCAGCGTCGTCTCGGAGGACCTTCCGCACGATCACAGGACGTTCAATCGCGGGAGCGTCCTGATCCAGAGGCACAACAACGACGCGGATGTTCTGGATCAGCTTTCGGCCGCCCTCGCCGCACGCGCCCGCGCGGCTCGTGGCTCTCGACAGCGGCTGGAGCGGCGGCCTCGCGCTCGGCTCGGGGCGCGTGGTCAACGTGCGCGATCCCCGGATCGCGCTCGTCGGCGGACCCGGCACCTCGTCGACGTCTCACGGAGACGTCTGGCACGCGCTCGATCAGACCGCGCGGATTCCCCATACCATCCTCCCGCTCGATCGCCTCGCGTCGGCAGACCTCTCGAAATATCGCGTCCTGATCCTTCCCGACGGTGGAGGTTACGGCGCCGCGCTCGGGAAAAAGCCCGCCGAACGGCTGAAGGCCTGGGTCGAGAACGGCAACACGCTGATCGCGATCCGCCGCGCCGCCCGTGCCCTCCGCAGCGAGGATGCCGGAATTTCGAAAACGCGGCTCTGGGAGCCGCCCAAGGAGGAAGGAAAGGAAGACCCGGGGCCCAAGCGCTACACCGACTACAGCGTTCCGGGCGCGGCCTTCCGCACCGAGATCAACCGGCGGAGCTTCCTCACGTTCGGCCTCGCCACGCCGCCCTCCGTTCTCGTCGAAGGGAGCGACGTGCTCCTTCCGGTCGCGCACACGATCGACAACGTCGTCACGATCCCGCGCGGGAACGCTCTGCTCGCGGGGTTCGCCTGGCCCCAATCGATCGAGCGCCTGGAGGGATCCGCGTGGCTCGTCGTCGAGCCGGTCGGGCGCGGTCGCGTGATCACGTTCGCGGGCGACCCGTTCTTCCGCTCCTTCTGGCACGGCACCCTGCCGCTGCTGCTGAACGCGGCGTTGTACTCGCCGTCGTTCTGACGGGACGTAGGAAGTAAAGAGTCCTCATCCCGTACCCATTCTCTTCGTCGCGCTTCGCGCTCCTCGGGAGGACGCGAAGCGACCCTTCCTACTTCCGACTTCCTACCTCGAGCCACGAAGCCCAATCGCGCCCAAAAAAAGCGCCGCGACCCCGAAGGATCGCGGCGCGTGTTCGCGGGCGGATGCTTGTCGCTTTCTTGCGTTCGGTTGAGAATCAACCTCGAAGAGGTCGTAATCAATGAGGGTCTGTCTCTGCCTCCGGCGGGAGGGAGACTCGCCTCACATTTCCGCCCGCGAATCCAAAGATCGATGCCTGTGCGCGTTGGCGCGCGGCTCACGATACCAGAACAGGACACCACGGGCTCCTATTCGATCCGACGGCTCCGTTTTTCGATAAGATTCGCCGCATGTGGGTCGTCCGCCGGCGGTCGCCGGCATGTTCTACGAAGCGACGGCCCCGCGACTCCGCCGCCAGGTGGAGGAATGCCTTCCGAGCGAAGCGGGCGAAAAGAAGCGTTTCATCGGCGCGGTGACGCCGCACGCCGGCCTCATGTACAGCGGCCACGTCGCGGGCGCGCTCTATGCCGGCCTCGAGCTCCCGCGGCGCTACGTCATCCTCTGCCCGAATCACACCGGACGCGGCGCCGACGCGGCGATCAATCTCGAAGGAGCCTGGCGGACGCCGCTGGGCGAGGTGCCGATCGACGCGCCGCTCGCGCGCGCGATCGCGGACGCAGCCCCCTCCGTCCGCGACGATCGCCTCGCGCATGCGCGCGAACATTCGCTCGAAGTTCAGCTGCCGTTCCTGCAGCTGCTCGCGGGCGACATCACATTCGTCCCGCTCTGCCTCGCGCTACCGACCTGGGAACGGACCGAGGCGCTCGGTCGCGCGCTCGCCGCGGCCGTCCGCGCCGCCGGAGAGCCCGTCGGCATCATCGCGAGCTCCGATCTCAATCATTACGAGAGCCAGGAGATCACTCTCGAGAAGGATCGCGAGGTGATCGAGCGGATGCTCGCGCTCGATGCCGAGGGCCTCTGGCGGACGGTTCACGAGAGGGACATCTCCATGTGCGGCTACATCCCGGCCACGGCGATGCTCGTCGCCGCGAAGGAGCTGGGCGCCTCGAGCGCCTCCCTCGTCCGCCACGCCACCTCCGGCGACATCAACGGGGACTACGCCGCCGTCGTCGGGTACGCTGCGATCGCCGTCGCCTGATCCATGAGAATCCTCTTCGCCTCCTCCGAAGTCTCTCCCTTCGCGAAGACGGGAGGTCTCGGAGACGTCGTCGGCGCGCTGCCGAAGGCGCTCCGGCGCCTCGGCCACGAGATCGTCGTCTTCTGTCCCTTCTACGCCGAGGCGCGGCGGTACTGCGAGGGCCGCGGGATCGCGCTCGTCGACCGCGGCGGGACGACGATCACCTGGGGCAACTGGACCGAGAGCTATCGCGTCCTCGAAACGACCCTGCCGGGAAGCGACGTTCCGATCCTCTTCATCGAGAACCCGAGGCTGTTCGATCGCGCGGGACTCTACTGGGGGCGCGAAGACGGCGTCGACGACAACCTCGAGCGCTTCACGTTCTTCTGCCGCGCGATCATCTCCGCCGCGGAGAGGCTCGACCTGAAGTTCGACATCGTGCACGCGCACGACTGGCAGGCGGCGCTCCTTCCGATCTATCTCCACTCGGGTCTTCGATGGACCCATCATTTCTACGGAGCCAAGTCGGTTTTCACGATCCACAATCTGAATTACCAGGGACGCTACAGCGCCGGCCGCTTCCCCGCGCTCGGCCTCGCTCCGCGCTACTGGCGCCCGGACGCCCTCGAGTACTACGGAGACCTGGTGCTCATGAAGGGCGGGATCCTCTTCGCAAATCGGGTGACGACCGTCTCCCCTACCTACGCGAGGGAGATCCAGACCGCGCCGTTCGGCGCCGGCTTCGACGGCCTTCTGCGCGCGCGCGCCTCGGATCTCCACGGGATCCTCAACGGGATCGACGACCAGGAGTGGGATCCTGCGTCGGATCCGCTCATCCCCGCGCCGTTCACGGCGAAGGACCTCCGGGGAAAAGCGGCGTGCAGGCGGGCCTTCCGGAAGGAGGCGGGGCTCCGGCCGACCGCGCGAACTCCGCTCCTCGTCGGGATCTCGCGGCTGGCGGAGCAGAAGGGGTTCGACCTCTTCATTCCTCTCATCCCTCACCTCGTCGAGGCCGGATGGCAGGTCGCGGTCCTCGGCACGGGCGAGCACGAGCTCGAGGCGGCGCTGCAGGAGGCCGCGAGGCGCCATCCCGGCTCCGTCGTCGCCTGGACGCGCTTCGATACCGCGCTCGCGCACCGGATGATCGCGGCGGGCGACGCGATCGTGATCCCGTCGCGGTACGAGCCGTGCGGACTGAATCAGATGTACGGCCTCCGCTACGGAACGATTCCGATCGTTCGCGCCACGGGCGGCCTGGTGGACACGGTCGAATCGTGGCACGGGACGAACACCCGGTCGGCGACGGGCTTCTCGTTTCACATTGCCGACTCCGCCTCTCTCGCGCAGACGCTTCTCCTCGCGCGCATGGCCTTCCGCGATCGCCCTCTCTGGCTCGCGCTCCAGCGCAACGGGATGGCGCGCGATTTCTCGTGGAACGCGTCCGCGGCCGAGTACGACCGGCTCTACCGCGGCCTCCTCGAAGAGGCGCGCGCCGGGCGGTGAGACCCGCCGGGACCCGGGGCGGCTCGAGACTCCGGACTCCCTCCTGCCGACCGCCGACACCTATAATCCATTCCGATGAGCACAACCGAGGAGAAGCGGTTCAAGATCGGTGAAGTCTGCCGACTCGCGGGCGTGCAGCCGTACGTCCTCCGCTACTGGGAGACCGAATTCCCCCCGCTCGCTCCCGGAAAGACGGGGGGCGGGCAGCGGCTCTACACGCAGCGTGAGATCGACATCATCCTGCGCATCAAGACGCTTCTCTACGACGAAGGCTTCACGATCGCGGGGGCGAAGAAGAAGCTCGAGGGAGAGCTCGACGCCTCCGGCTCGATCGCCCCGCCGGCGCCGGAAGAGCCCGGGGGACGCGCTCCCGCCAATCGGTCGCCGCGAAGACAGGACCTGCTCCGCAACGTCGAGCGCGAGCTCCGGTCGATCCTGAAGATCCTCTCGCGCTGATTCGCCCGCTCAAACAGCGGTGAACACGCGCGCGCAGATCGACTCGAGGCCGCGCCGGTCGTCCTCGTCGAATGCCGCGAGGCGATCCGAATCGACATCCAGCACCGCGATGAGGCGATCTCCCCCGTCGAAGACGGGAACGACGATCTCCGATCGCGACCGGGAATCGCAGGCGATATGGCCGGGGAACGCCTGGACGTCGGGAACGATCAGCGTCTCCCGCTTCGCCGCCGCGGTTCCGCAGACCCCTTTGCCGAAGGGGATCTGCAGGCAGCCGACGGTCCCCATGTACGGCCCGACCACGAGCCGTTCGCCGAGGGCGCGATAGAAACCCGTCCAGAAGAAGGAGTCGAATTTCGAAGCGAGCACCGAGGTGACCGTCGCCATCCGGGCGATCTCGTCGAGGGCGAATCCGCCCTCGTCGTCGAGGATCGCGACGATCTCCCGTTCGGCTTCGCGGTAGAGGGCACTCTTGTCCATCGGGGGGCGGATGATAGCGCAGGAGGCACGAAAGGCGCCCGGAAACCGGGCGCCCTTCGTCGGATCGTTGAGAAAAGAGGGGATTATCGGCGCGGGCGGCGGTCCCGATCCGGGGCGACTCTCACCGGTGCGGTCTTCCGCTCCCGGCCTGCCGAGTACGCGGCCGCGGCTCCCGCCGCAGCGATGACGGCTGCGATGATTGCGATCAATTCCATAGTCGCTCCTTCCTGCGGCGCCTCCGCCGTGTCCCTGTTGCTGCAGGGGGGATGCCATCTAGTACGTCCGGAGAGTGCGAAGGTTCCAGGGTGATGGAGTCTGAAGTCCGGAGTCCCTCGTCTGGATTTTGGAGCCGGCGAGGGCCCGGGCGCGCGCGGCGGGCCCCTACTCCGGCGCTCCCTTCCACCGGTCGTGCATCCAGAGCCACAGCTCCGGCCGCTCCAGGATGCGCCGCGAGAACTGCCCGTTGATGCGCGTGGTGATCGCGACGACCGCCTGCTCCGGCTCGGCGGCCCCATCGGGGAGAATCGGAGGATCGATCGCGACCTCGATGTCGTGCGTGCCGGCGACGACGTGAAGGCACCAGATCGGAACGCCGTAGCGGATGGCGAGGCGCGCGGGCGCCGTCGTGGTCCAGGCGGGGCGGCCGAGGAACGGAGCGAGGACGCCTTCGCGCGGCTTTACGGCCTGGTCGACGACCATCGCGACCGCGTCGCCCCGCTCGAGCGCACGCAGAAGCTCGCGCGCCGCCCTCCGGCGATCGAGAAACGAGATCCCTCCCCGTTCGCGGTGCCGAAGAAGGGCGCGGTCGATCAGCGGGTTGTCGAGCCTCCGCGCGACGGCGGTGATGTGCCGCTCGATCACCGTGCCGAGATACGTCGCCATCTCCCAGTTGCCGAAGTGAGCGAAGAGGATGAGCGCGGGGCCGTTCTCCAGCGAGGCGAAGAACTCCTCGGTCGGCCCCGTGTAGCGCATGCGCGCGGTGATCGCCTCCGGATCGTCCTCGGCTCCCCGGAAGTAATCGAGGATGCTCCGGGCGTAATGCCGCCAGCAGTCGTCCGCGATCCGCCGGAGCTCCCCCTCGGGCCGCGTCGGGAAAACGGCGCGGAGGTTCCGCATCGCGACCCGCGTCCGCGAGGCGAGCAGGCGCGAGGCGAGCCTGCCGATCCGGCCGCTCCAGGTCTCGAGCCGCTCGTCGGAGAGACCGCGGACGGCGGCGGCGATCGCGCGAAAGAACGCGTACTCGAGCCAGACGAGAGGGCGCGACTTCCGGCGCTTGCGGCGTTTTCGCATCGGCTGCGCCGGCGAGCCGGCTCGTTTCTCCTGACCGTTCACGCGTCCCTCACCGAGTCGATATTCTCACGATCGCGGCAACCGCGAGACGAGCAGCTCGAAAAACCGCGCGGCCGGCTCGATCGTCATCTCGACGCGGAGGGCCCAGACTCCCCCCGTCGGCGTCTTCACGCGATCCTTCGCCGTGGTGACGACCAGATCCGCTCCCGACCTCTGTCGCGCCTCTTCGATCCGCCTGAGCTGCTCCGCTCCGTAGCGCTGGTGATCCCGGAACGAGATCGACTCGCGCACCTCGACCCCGAGCTCCGCGAGCATCCGGAAGAACTGAACGTTGTCCGCGAGTCCGGCGAATGCGACCGCGCTCTTCCCGCGGAGATCCTCGAGCGGACGGGGCGTGCCGCCCGCGATCCAGTCGACGGGCCGCAGCTCCGCGCGAAACGACGGAACCGCCGTGGAAGCAGGCGCGCCGTTTCGCAACAGCAGGATTCCCGCGTCGGCGAGCGCGCTCTCGCCTTCGCGGAATCGCTTCGCCGCCGCGTTCTCGATGACGACGTCGATCTCCCGCGCGAGCTGCAGGTGCTGAAAGCCGTCGTCGAGGAGAAAGACGTCGCAGTCGCGCGTTTCGAGGAACCATCCGCCGCGCCGGCGCGGCGGGCACCGACGAGGACCGGCACCCCCGGCAGCGCCTCGTGGATCAGGGCCGGCTCGTCGCCGAACCGATCGGCGTCCGGCCTGTCCACGAGAAGGGGCTCGGCGGTCTCCGCTCGCCCATAGCCGCGCGTGAGGATCGCGACTCTCTTTCCCGCCGCGGCCAGCCCGCGCGCGATCGCGATGACGGCCGGCGTCTTGCCGCTCCCCCCGAGGGCCCGATTGCCGACGGAAATGACCGGCCGCGGAAGGCGCTCGCGCTTTCAGGATCCCGCGGCGATACAGATCCCGCCGGAGGCGGTTGACGCCGCGGTACGCGAGCTCGGCGGGCCGGAGCGCGTCGGTCACGCCAGGAGCCTCAGCGAGGCGATCCGCCGTGAGCTGCGCGGCGCCGCGGTTCGTTTCGACCACGCTCCGTCCCTTCGCCGCGAGGTCCTCTCGCGCACCGGGGTCCGCGACCATCGTCTCGACGAACGCGATCACCTGGGCGGCGTTCGCGACCTGGACCGCGCCCCCGCGCGTCGAGGAACGTCTCCGCGATCTCGCGGAAGTTCGACATGTGCGGCCCGAACGCGACCGGCGTTCCCGCGGAGGCGGGCTCGATCGGGTTGTGGCCCCCGGTCGGGACGATGCTGCCGCCCACGAACGACGCGGCCGCGTACTGGTAGATGCGCGCGAGCTCCCCGATCGAATCGAGCAGGAGAAGATCGGCGGAGTCGACGGGTTCGCGCGCGATCTCGCTCCGCCGCGCCCACCGGATCCCGGAGGCCGCGAGGAGCCCGGCGACGATCTCGAACCGGTCGGGCTTTCGGGGGGCCAGCACGACGAAACAGCCTTTCGCGACCAGGCGCGGAAGGTGCGGCAGCAGGGCCTCGTCCTCTCCCTCCATCGTCGATCCCGCCACGAAGATCGGACGCCCCCGGGCGAGGCGCCGGAGCTCGGGCGCGATCTCCGGCGCCTCCGCCGATACCGCGTCGAGGTCGAACTTCAGATTGCCCGTGACGAAGATCCTGGCCGGGTCCGCGCCGATCGCCGCATACCGTTCCCGATCGGCTTCGGATCGCACCATCAGCTCGTCGTAGAACTCGAAGACCCGCGCCAGCAGCCGGCGGAAACGGCGATACCGGCGATAGGAGCGGTCGGAGAGGCGGCCGTTCACGATCGCCACGCGCATCCCGCGCCCCCTCGAGATCCGCGCCGCGTTCGGCCAGATCTCCGTCTCGACGGCCACGTACAGCCGCGGGGTGTGGTGGTCGAGAAACCGGCGGACCGAGAAGGAGAAATCGAATGGAAAGTACGTGACGGTGTCGTTCGGAAAGAGGCGCCGCGCCATCGCCTGCCCGGTCGCCGTCGTCGTCGTCACCACCACGCGCAGACCCGCTTTCGACTGGCGAAGGCGCTCCACGAGGCTCTTCGCCGCCGCCACCTCGCCGACCGAGACCGCCTGCACCCAGAGATCGTGCTCCCCCCCTCTTCCCCGGTACGAGCCGAGGCGGGCGGGGAAACTCGCCCAGTACTTTCCTTTGAGGAATCCGACGATCGCGAACCAGGGGAGCAGCAGCAGAAAGCCTCCCCAGAGGAGCGCTTCATAGAGCGCGAACATGACGGGGGATCATAACGGAGTCGGGACCTCAGGCCTCAGACCTCAGACCTCAGGCCTCAGGCCTCAGACCGCAGGCCGTAGGCCGTAGACCTCGGACCGCAGACTTCCGCCTCGGACTTGAGCTCGACTCAAACCTCGGACCTCCGGTTTTCACCGTTCTCACATCCGAGGCCTGAGGTCTGAGACCCGAGGTCGTTCAGGAATCTCCCGGCCGCCTCTCCTGTATTCTCTTGCCGGAGAAACCGTTTGACCGCCAGCAGCGACAAACCTGCGCGAGAGCGCGCGATCACCGTCGGACTCAGCCTCCCTGAAACTCCCCCTCGAGCGTCGACGAGCATCTCGACGAGCTGGAAAAACTGTCCGAAGCCGCCGGTGGCGAAGTCGTCGGGCGGATCGTTCAGGACCGCCGCTCT
Organism: uncultured Acidobacteriota bacterium; assembly: GCA_963793695.1. Taxonomy (GTDB): domain Bacteria; phylum Acidobacteriota; class Thermoanaerobaculia; order Gp7-AA8; family Gp7-AA8; genus CAWCBB01. The sequence continues at coordinate 59,255 of CAWCBB010000027.1, forward strand.
CCCGATCCCGCGACGTTCATCGGCAAAGGGAAAGTCGCCGAGCTCGCGGAGCTGGCGCGCGAGCGGCGCGCGCAGCTCGTGATCTTCGATGACGACCTGAGCCCCGCCCAGGCGCGAAATCTCGAAAAGACCGTCGGGGTCAAAGTGATCGACCGCAGCGGCCTGATCCTCGACATCTTCGCGCGCCGGGCCCGCTCGCGTGAAGCGCGGACCCAGGTCGAGCTCGCCCAGCTCAAATACCTGCTCCCGCGACTCACGCGGCAGTGGACGCACCTCGAGCGGCAGGCGGGCGGCATCGGGACCCGCGGGGTGGGCGAAACGCAGCTGGAGCTCGACCGCCGGATCATCCGCGATCGGATCAGCCGTCTCCAGGAGGAGCTGACGAAAATCGAGCGGACGAGGGAGACCCAGAGGCAGGGTCGCGACCGCACGTACACGGTCGCGTTGGTCGGCTACACCAACGCGGGCAAGTCGACGCTCTTCAACCGCCTCACGCAGGGCGACGCGTTCGCGATGGATCAACTCTTCGCGACTCTCGACTCGAAGCTGCAGCGGGCGCACGCGCCGATGCCGCGCGAGACGGTCTACATCGACACGGTCGGCTTCATCCGGAAACTCCCTCACCACCTGGTCGCGTCGTTCCGCTCCACGATGGAAGAAGCGTCGAGCGCCGATCTGGTGCTCCACGTCGTCAATCTCGCGCACAGGCACGTCGAGGAGCAGCGCGACGTCGGGCGGGAGGTCCTCCGCGGGCTCGGCGTCTCCGAGGAAAAGGTCCTCGAGGTCTTCAACAAGGTGGATGCCGTCCCGCAGCCGTCATTCCTCGAGCGGAGCGGCCGCGAGGCGGTCACCGTTTCGGCGCTGACCGCGCAGGGGATCGGCAACCTCATCGAGCGGATCCGGCAGCGGGAGCTCGGCGGCGGGGAGGTCCTGCAGCTCGAGATCCCCGCGAGCGAAGGAAAGCTGGCCGCCTGGGCGCACGAGATCGGGATCGTCCAGGAGCGCGTGGAGCGGGACGGGGTCGTCGAGATCACCGCCTGGATCCCGCACGAGCAGCGGCACCAGTTCGAGCCGTATCGGGTCGCCTCGCCGGAGGCCCCGGCGGAAACGGCGTGAGATTGAGACATTCATCACAATAGGTTGTGATCCCCCCCCGTGGCGGAGGTCCCCGGATCTGCGATGATCCGGAGCGGTGGCCGGAGTGGGCCGCCGGACCGCGCGGACGGGCGATCCCGAATCGAAGGCACCGATGTCCCCCAGTTTCCCTCTCTACCTGGCTCTTTCGCTCTATGGGCTCGGCACGCTGATCGTGCTCGGCTCGCTCGTCTTGCGGGCGCACGGCGGGCAGCGGGCGGCCACGATTCTGATGGGGCTCGGGTTCCTCGCGCACACCATCTGGATCGGGGTGATCTGCAGCAAGTCCGGGCATCCCCCGATCACGAACCTACCCGAGACCACCAGCTTCATCGCGTGGACGCTCCTCGGCGTGAAGCTGATCCTCTGGCTCCGCTATCGCGTCGACGCCGCCTCGTTTCTCATCTACCCCCTCGTCTTCCTGCTCCTCGGATCTCCGCCGTGGTCCATGAGCGTTCCAGCCGCTGGCGGCGGATCTCCGCTCGAACATCTTCATCGCGCACCTTCTGCTGACGACCGTCGGGATCGCGGCCCTGCTCGTCGGGGTGGGGTTCACGGTGCTCTATCAGGTCCAGGAGCGGTCGCTGCGTGAGAAGAAGCGCGGCGCTCTCTGGGAGTGGATCCCGAGCCTTCGGGTCTGCGATCTGGTCAGCTACCGCGCGCTCTCGATCGGTTTCGCGATCTACACGGTCGGAATCGTCGCCGGAATCCTCTTCTCCTACCGGACCTCCGCCACGACGTATTCGCCGGGCGTGAAGGAGTACGGAGCGCTGGCGGCATGGGTGATGTTCGCGGCGCTTCTCCAGTCGTACATCGCCGGCAGCTACCGAGCGCGGCGGACGCTCGTCATCGCGGCGGCGGCATTCCTCTCCATCCTCATCTCACTTCTCGGGATCGCGCATGTCTGAGGTCGACCTGAACGGGAGCGCGGGCTGATGTCGCTGGTTCTCATCGGACTGAACCACAAGACCGCGCCCGTGGACGTTCGGGAGCGGCTCAGCGTTCAGGAGGGGGAGCTTCCCGCGGAGCTGGCGGCGATCCGCGGGATGGAGGGCGTCGACGGAGTCGCGATCGTGTCGACCTGCAACCGCGTGGAGATCGTCATCTCGCTCCGCGACGACGAAGACGCCGCGGGAATCGTCGAGCACGCCGCCGCCCGCTCCGGGATGGCGCGCGAAGGAGTCGAGAAGCACCTCTACATCCTCGCGGCACGGCGACGTCGTCCGCCATCTGTTCCGCGTCGCCTCCGGGCTCGACTCGATGATCGTCGGCGAGCCGCAGATCGCCGGCCAGGTCCGGCAGGCGTATTCACGTCGCGGTGGAGTGCGGCACGCTCGACCCGGTGCTCCACAAGCTCTACGAGCAGACGCTGCGCGTCGCGAAGAAGGTCCGCACCGAGACCGGGATCGGCGAGCACGCGGTCTCGGTCCCGTTCGCCGCCGTCGAGCTCGCGAAGAAGATCTTCGGCGACCTCGACGGGCTGCAGCGTTCTGCTCGTGGGCGCCGGAAAGATCGGCGAGCTGACCGCGAAACACCTCAAAGGGAATGGCCTGAGCAAGGTGTTCGTCGCGAACCGCGCGCACGAGAAGGGCGTGGAGCTCGCGGCGCGATTCGGCGGGACCGCGATCCCGTTCGATCAGTTCCCGGCGCACCTCGCGGACTCGCGACATCGTCATCGCCTCGACCGCGGCCCCGCACTTCGTGATCCGTCCCGAGGACGTCGCGGCCGCCGTCGCGAAGCGGAAGACGGCGCGACCTCTTCTTCATCGATCTCTCGGTGCCGCGGAACATCGACCCGGCCGTCGGCGCAGGTGGACGGCGCGTACCTCTACAACATCGACGACCTGCGCGAGATCGCCGACTCGAACAAGGGCGTCCGGCTCAAGAAGGCCGAGGAGGCCGAGAAGATCGTCGGCCGCGAGGTCGAGAGCTTCCTGAACCGGATCGCGAGCCAGGACGCGATCCCGACGATCCTCGAGCTGCAGGAGCGGCTCGAGACGATCCGCGCCGCCGAGCTGGAGAAATGCCTCCGCAAGGTCGGCCCGGTGACTCCCGAGCAGCGCGCCGCGATCGAGATGCTCTCGAGCGGGATCATCAACAAAGTCCTTCACTACCCGATCCTCCGCCTGAAGGAATCCGCCGCGGAGCCGAAGCCGGAATCGGGCGAGGCGATCCGCGAGACCATCCGGAAGATCTTCGGCCTTCGATGACATCCATCCGAATCGGAACCCGCGGGAGCCAGCTCGCGCTCTGGCAGGCGAACGAGCTCGCGCGCCGGCTCGCCGCCGTCGGCGTCGTGAGCGAGATCGTCATCATCAAGACCACCGGCGACCGGCGGCAGAACGTCTCGCTCGCGTCCATCGGCGGCAAAGGGGCTCTTCGTCAAGGAGCTCGAAGAGGCGCTCGAGCGGGGCGAGGTCGACCTCGCCGTCCACAGCCTCAAGGACGTTCCGTCGATCATTCCCGAGCAGTTCGAGCTCGTCGCGTTTCTCGAGCGCGCGGACCCGCGCGACGCCTGGGTCCGCCTCGACGGCAAGCCGCTCGCCTCACTGCCGGACGGGGCCGTCGTCGGAACGAGCTCTCCGCGGCGCCAGGCGCAGATCCTCGCGATGGCGCCGCATCTCCGCGTCCGGAGATCCGCGGCAACGTCGAGACGCGGATCGGAAAGCATCGCGCGGCGGGGAGTATGACGGCGTCGTCCTCGCCGCGCGGGGCTCACGCGCCTCGGCCGCATCGCCGACGCCACGTCCCTGTTCGACGTCGATCAGATGGTGCCGGCCGCCGGCCAGGGAATCGTCGCGATCGAGATCCTGCGCGAGCGCGAGCATCTCCGGGACCGGCTCCGCGCGATCAACCACGCTCCCAGCGAGACCGCGGCGCTCCTCGAACGCGGCGTCCTCCAGAAATTCGGAACCCGCCTCGACTGCTACTCGCCGATCGCCGTCCACGCGGCGGCGTCCGAGCGCGGGATCGAAGCGCGCGCGTTCGTCTCCGACCTCCAGGGCTCCGACGCGATCCGCGTCCACGAGGCAGGCTCCGATCGCGAGGAGCTGGCGGGCCGCGTCTTCGGGATCCTCAGCGAGCGCGGCGCCCTGGAGATCCTGGCGCGGACCGCGGCCGGCTGACTCCTCGGCCTCCCGACCCCTCACCCGATAGAATGATCGGGCGCGCCCTTTTCGCGCAACCCGGAATGGATCACGACGACCGCCGCAGCCATTCGAGAAAAGGAGAGGAGATCCCTCTGACTCCTCCGCGCGTCTATCTCGTCGGCGCAGGGCCGGGCGATCCCTCGCTTCTGACCCTCAGAGCCGCAGAGCTGCTTCGCACCGCGGACGTCGTCATCCTCGATCCGTTCGTCTCGCCCGAGATCGTCTCGCGCATCGGCTCCCACGCGCGAATCATCGAAGCGAAACAGCGCGCGGGCAGGAAAACGCTCACTCAGGATCAGATCAACCGGACGCTCGTCGAGGAAGGGAAAAAGGGCCTCGTGGTCGTTCGCCTCAAGGGCGGCGACCCTTTCGTCTTCGGCCGCGGCGCCGAGGAAGCGGAGGCCCTGCGCGCGGCGGGAATCCCCTTCGAGGTGGTCCCCGGGATTCCGCCGGCGATCGCCGCTCCCGCGTACGCCGGAATTCCCGTGATGCACCGCTCCCACACCTCGTCGGTCACGTTCATCGCCGGCCACGAGACGGAGGCCGCGCCGCTCCCCTGGCAGGCGCTCGCGGCGCTCGAGGGGACGCTCGTCTTTCTCGGCGCGACCCTCGAGAACCTCGCGGGAATCGCCGCGAGCCTGATCGAGCACGGTGCGGATCCGGAGCTCCCCGCGGCCGTCATCTCGCAGGGAACCACCCGAACGCAGAAGACCGTCGACGGACCTCTCCGATCGATCGCGTCGATGGCGGCGGGCGAACGGCTCGAGACTCCCGCGCTCGTGGTCGTCGGGCGGGTCGTCGCGCTCAAGGGAACGATCGGGTGGTTCGAGTCGAAACCCCTGTTCGGCAGGACGGTCGTCGTCACGCGCGCCCGGGGCCAGGCGAGCCCCTTCGTTCGCATTCTCGAGGGAGAGGGCGCGACGGTCGCTCATTTCCCCATGATCGAGATCGCTCCGCCGGAGTCCTGGGAGTCGCTCGACGAGCTGATCGCGGAGCTCCCCTCCTACTCCTGGCTGATCTTCACCTCGACGAACGGCGTCGATCATTTCTTCGAGCGCCTGCAGCATCACGGGCGCGACTTTCGCGCGCTGGCGGGGACGAAGATCGCGGCCGTCGGTGAGACCACGGCCGCCGCGCTCCACACGCGCGGCATCATCCCCGACCTCGTTCCCGACAAGTTCCAGGCCTCCGCCCTGCTTCCTCTCTTCGAGGAGCGGCTCGACGGGATCCGGATCGGGATCGTGCGCGCGGCGGCGGGGCGGGAAGAGCTCGTGAGCGAGCTGCGCGCGCGGGGCGCCGCCGTCCATCTCGCGATCGCGTACGAGACGAGGCCGACCCGCGGCCTCAGCGACCAGCTCGGGTCGCTCCTGGGATCGGGCCGCCTCGACGCAATCACGTTCACCAGCTCGTCGACGGTCGACAACTTCTTCGGTCAACTGAGGGAAGAAGACGGAAGAAGGTGATCGGGACCGTGCGTCTCGCCTCGATCGGTCCCGTCACCAGCGCAACGCTCCGCGCCCACGGCGCCGAGCCGGCGATCGAAGCGCGCGAGGCGACGATCCAATCGCTCACGCAGGCGCTGGTCGACTACTTCCGTGACGCGCGGCGCCCGATCCGCCTCGACCCTTCCTGATTCCCTCTCCCTCCTCTAGACTCGCCGCGATGGAGGAGCGCTCGCGGGATCGACTCGTTCGCAACGCCGCCGCCGCCCTCTTCTGGATCGCCGCCTTCTCGTTTTCCGTTTCTCTCTTCCTCGCGGCGGCCAAGCTCCTGCGGAACCTGCCACCGACCGAGGCGGTCGCGATCGGCCGCGTCACGATCGACGGCGTCTCGAAGCTCCGCGATTACATCGCGGCCGCCCTCTACTACGCGCTCGTCCCCCTCCTCGCCCTTCTCGTCCGTCCTCTTCTGGCTCGCTACCACGAACGGATCGCCCCGAAGCTCGAAGGGGACCTGCTCGTCTTCTCCTCGGCGCTGTTTGCGCTCCCGTTCGTCCTCGCCCCGTTCCTCTTCCTGACGACCGGAAAAGAGCTCTGGGGAATCCTCCTTCCGATCCTGCTGTCGGCGGTCGGCCCTCTGTCGCTCTCGATCTTTCGGCGGCGGCGATGGGTGAGGGAGCTCTTCGAGGCCGCGGCGGCTCCCGTGCACGCGCTCCTGCTGGCCGAGGCCGCGGCGTGGGTCCTTTTTCGCTACCTCGCGGCGGGAACGCGGATCGCGCACATCCCGACGCTCTTTCTCGAGATCCCGTTCGCTCTCTTTTTTCTTTTCTCCTTCTGGGGTGTCGCGCTCCTGATCGCGCGCGCGTGGGCGCTCTCTTCGTTCGGAACGGCGCGCGGAAACGCCTCGCTCATCGGCATCGCCGCGAGCCCGCTGCTGGTCCTCCCTCTGCTTCCGCTCGGGACGGCGGATCTGCGACGGAGCGTCACGATCGTCTGGCTGGTCGTCGCGGCCACGACGATCCTGCTGCTGGCCTCGCGGCGCATGGGCGCGGTCCGGCCGGAGCGGATCCGCTTCGCCGTGGCGTGGCTCGCGATCCCGCTGCTCCTCTTCGTCGTCGGCTGGACCTCGATCGCGAACTCCCTCCGCTGGATCGACCTCTTCCACCGGGGAGAGTCCCTCGGGCCCGCGGCGGAGTACCTCGCGGGCGAGGCTCCCTACCGCGACGTGTTCGTCCTGCACGGTCTTCTCGACGACGGGATGCTCGACGCGTGGCTCATGCGATGGGCGGGAAGCGACATCGCCGTTTCCAACGTGCGGCTCCTCGCGATGAGCGCGCTCGCGATGGTCGCGCTCTGGAGCCTCGCCCTCCTGCTGTTCGACTCTCTTCCGCTCGCGCTTCTCGTCGTCGCTCTCGGCGCCATGACCTTCGTCGAGAACGCCCGTGCGCTTCTCGAGCTGTCGGTCCTCGCCCTCCTCTTCGCGGGGCTCTGGAGGCGCAGCCGGATCGCGACCCTCGCCGCGGGCGCGCTCTCCGCGCTGACGCTCTTCTACAGTCTCGACATCGGCCTCTACTCGATCGCCGGCTCCATCGCCGGGCTGCTCGGATGGGCGCTCTGGCGCGCACGGGGCGAATCAGACGAAGCGGGCGCGGAATCGCGAGGCAGTTCCCTTCGCGCCGCGGCCTGGTACCTCGCCGGGCTCGCGACCGGAGCCGCGCCGTTCCTCCTCTGGCTCGCTTCAGCCGGCGCGCTCGGCGCCTTCTTCCGCGTCTCGTTCGTGGAAGTCCCTCGATTCATCGATCCGGTCTGGTCGCTCCCCTTTCCCGACATCGCTTCATTCTTCCGGTCGGGGCTCCAGATCCGCTCCATCGCCGATTTCCTTCTCGGCGAGCAGTCCCGTTTTCTGCTGAATCCTCTCGTCCTCGGCGTGGCGCTCCTCGCGCTCGTCGCGCGGTTCTCGCGACGACGGCCTCCCGAGAAGATCGATCTCGCGCTCCTCCTGCTCGCGTCGTTCGGCGTGGTCACGCAGCGCAGCGCCGTCGGACGGGCCGACTTCCCCCACCAGTACTTCTCCGCGTTTCTCATCGCGCCGATCCTCGTCGCGCTGCTGGTCCTGCTGGCGCGAGCGTGCGCGCGTCTCTGGAGCGGCGAGAGCCCGGGCGGACGCCTTCTGATCGCCGCGCTCGGCCTGGCCGCGCTGCCGATCCTGGGAACGCTGCTCTGGATTCCCGACCTCGTGGCGGCCCGCCTCGATTCGATCGTCTACTACCGGGCGCAGCGCTCGCCGCTCTGGACCGATCCCGCGGTCGATACCGTGAAGGACCGCATCGCCGCCGTCACGGCGGCGATCGCCCGCCTCACGGCGCCGTCCGATCCGATCTTCGACTTCTCGAATCAGCCCGCCTTCTACTTCTTCGCGGATCGCCGTAATCCCACGCGCTTCTTTCAGATCCCCATCGCCTCGCCGGTCGCGATTTCAGATGGAGATCCTCGGGGACCTGGAGCGGGCCCGGCCGCCTCTCGTGCTGAGAAGGTCTCCCCAGGGATTCGACAGGTTCGACGCCATTCCGAACGACGTCCGCGCGCAGGCGATCGCCGCGTACCTCGATGCGCTCTACGAGCATCGCGTGAGCGTGCGGGGGGTCGAGATCTGGACGCGAAAGAGAGGGAGCCGCCGCGGGCGATCTCGCGCACTTCCGCGGGGCGATCTCGATGCCTTCGCCCGCGAGCCTCGCCTCCTCCGAGCGCGTCGTGATCCCGGCGGTCGCGAGCGCGCGCGGCGCCGCCGGCGCGGAATGGGTCTCCGATCTCGTCGTGCAGAACCCGGGCGACGCTCCTCTCGAGATCCGCCTCAGGTACGCGAGCAATCGAGGCACGCGCGACAGGGTGATCACGCTCGTCCCGCGAGAGCTTCGAATCGAGGAAGATTTCCCGCGCCGGCTTTTCGCGCTGGGCGAGAGCGTCGGCGCGGTCTGGGCCGAATACCCGTCCGACCGGAAGCCGATCCTCTTCGCCCTCACGCGCGACCGTGCGCGGGGGAGCGCGGCCTCCCGGTCCGAACCGCTCTCCGAGCGAGACGCGGCCGACGCGGACGGGACGACGCCCGGTCTGCGGATCCTCGGCGCCCGCTCCGGCGGAGCGCGGCGCGCGAACGTCGGCGTCGTCAACGTGGGCATCACGCCCGCGCGCGTCCGGATTCATGCGACCGCGGCCGACGGCGCCCCGGTCGGGGACGCGCTCGAATGGGAGATCGCGGAAGAGGAATCCTGGCTGCTCGGCGACATCGAAGGGCGGCTCGGGATCGCGCTCGACGGCAGCGTCGTCATCCACGTCACCATGCTGCGGGGCCGCGCGGTCGCCTACGCCTCCGTCGTCGACGGAGCGACCGGAATTCACGAGCTGGTTCCGGCATTCCCTTCGGCGGTCCGATGATCCGAATCCCGATGCCCGCCCGCTGGAGCACGACGGCCTGCGTCGTGCGCGAGGTCACTCCCGCCGAGCTCGATTCCTGCTTCACGACCGCGGAACGCGAGCGCCTCGCGTCCTTTCCTCGCGCGAAGCGGAGAGAAGAATGGGCGGCGAGCCGCCTCGCCGTGAAGCTCCTCGCCGTGGAAAACGGACTCGTCGGCGACTGCCGCGCGTGCTCGGTCGATTCGGCCTACCGCCGCCCGTCGCTGTCCATCGGAGGGGCGCCCCACTCGCACGAGATCACGATCACCCACTCGGATGGCGCGGGTGGAGCCGCCATCTCCGCGCGGAGGATCGGCCTCGATCTGCAGAAGGTCCGACCGCTCGCCGAGCGCGCCACCAAGTTCTTTCTCAACGACGATGAAGTGGCGGCGTGGAGGTCCCTCGACCTGGACGACGCCCTGATTCACTTCTGGTGCGCGAAAGAGGCGGGCTACAAGATCCACGCGAGGAAAGGATGGTATCGCGGCGTGCGGATCGCGCTCGTCGGGACGACGCCGGACGGGCTCCGTTTCGACTATCGAGACGGAGCCAGCGAGGGAACGATCGAGACGGCGAGGCTCGCGGACGGGTTCGTCCTGGCGCTGGCGGAGATGGCCCGCGCCCTGGCGCCTCAGCCGGCGGGGGCCGCCGCCTCGTCGGGCGCGCACCCCTGATTCTCACTCGTGAGCGGGCCCTCGGCGCGCCCCTCGAGGAACTGGCGCACGAAGGGATTCCTGGACTGCCTCGAAGGCTTCCGGAGTCCCCTCCTCGATGATCCGCCCGCCGCAGATCATCGCGATCTTGTCCGCGATCTTGAACGCGATCTTCATGTCGTGCGTGATCGTCACGGCGGTCACGCCGAGCTTCTCGTCCATCTCGACGATGAGATCCGCCACGACGTCGCTGATGACCGGGTCGAGCCCCGTCGTCGGCTCGTCGAAGAGGAGGATCTCGGGCTTGAGCGAGATCGCTCTCGCGAATCCCACGCGGCGCCTCATGCCGCCGGAGAGCTCGGAAGGACGCCTCGATTCCACCCCGTAGAGATGGACCTCCTCGAGGCACTCGAGGACCCGCGCGCGAATCTCCTTTTCCGTCATCTTCGTGTGGCGCCGCAACGGAAACGCGATGTTCTCGAAGACGTTCATCGAATCGAAGAGCGCCCCCTCCTGGAAGCTCATCCCGAACTTCCGGCGGATGTCATTCAGCTCGCGCGGGCCCATGTCTCCCAGCGGCCGGCCCTCGATCAAGACGTCGCCGCTGTCGGGCCGGATCAGCCCGATGATGTGCCGGAGCGTCACGCTCTTTCCGGTGCCCGACCCTCCGACGATCACGACCGACTCGCCCCGGTGGACGTCGAGCGAGAGGCCTTTGAGGACCTCTTTCGATCGGAACGACTTGTGGAGGTCCCTGATCGAGATCAGGACTTCATCGGTGTAGCGCGCGGCGGTGCGTCTCATCAGAAGAGGATCTTCGTCAGGAAGAAATCGCTCAGCAGGATGATCAGAGAGGCGACGACCACGGCGTTCGTCGTCGCGCGCCCGACGCCCTCGGCGCCGCCCGTGGTGAAGTAGCCCTTCACGCATCCCGTCAACGTGAGCATCAGCCCGAAGACGGCCGCTTTGACCAGCCCGCTCCAGATGTCCGTCCACTCGAGGAATGATCCATGTGTTCTGGTCGTACACCACCGGATTCGCCCCCATCAGCTTCACGCCGATGAGGTACCCGCCGAAGATGCCGATGCCGTCGCCGAGGATGACGAGGAACGGGAGCATGATGATCCCGGCGAGCACGCGCGGCACGAACAGGTAGTGAACCGGGTTCGTGGCGAGAGACTCCAGCGCGTCGATCTGCTCGGTCACGCGCATCGTGCCGATCTCGGCCGCCATCGAGGAGCCGACGCGGCCGGCGACCATCAGCCCCACCAGCACGGGCGAGAGCTCGCGCACCATCGCGAGCGACACCACGCTCGCGACGAAGTTCTCCGCGTGGACGCGCTGGAATCCGCTGTAGGTCTGCAGCGCCATCACCATCCCGGTGAACATCGTCGTCAGAAAGACCACGGGAATCGAGTCGACGCCGACGCGCACCATCTGCCGGAACCACTCCCCGACGCCGAACGGCGGTCGGAAGGTCCAGACGGCCGTCTGCCCAGAGCATCTGAAACCACCGCCCCGTCTCTTCGACAAGGCTGAGAAAAATGTTCCCGATGCGCCCGAACAGTGCGTTGATGAGCCTCATGGCCGCGCCGATTGTAGACCACGACTCGGGCGTCTAGGTCGTTTTAACTTTGCCCAGCGCCCATCCACATCCGTTGGCCGTCCCGGTATACGCGGGGGACGCGCGCTCCGACGTCGCAGAGGACCTCGTACGAGATCGTCCCGAGCTTCGCCGCGAGCTCCTCGGCGCTGATCTCCTCCGCGCCGTCCCGGCCGAGCAGCGTCACCTCCTCGCCGGGGGCGACCGAGGGAAGATCGGTCACGTCTACCGTGATCAGATCCATCGAGATCCTCCCGACGATGGGCGCGCGCCTCCCGCCGATCAGGACGTGGGCGGAGCCCGACAGCCGCCGGCTGTAGCCGTCGGCATACCCCACGGGGAGCGTCGCGACGCGCGTGGGGCGCCCGGCGACGAAGGTACGGCCGTAACCGACCGAGCTCCCCGGCGGGATCGTCTTGAGGCGCGCGATGCGCGTGGTCCACCGCATCACCGGCTCGAGGCGCCTCGACTCTCCATCGAGAGGCTCCGCTCCATAGAGGACGATCCCGGCGCGGACCCACTCGCCCGCACGGACGAGGCCGCGGACGATCGCCGCGCTGTTCGCCAGATGGTGGAGCGGCGCGTCGATTCCGAGCTCGCGGAGCCGTTCCGCCATCGCCTCGAAACGCTCCGTCTGCTCGAGCGTGAACGGGTCGTTCGGATCGGTGGCGCTCGCGAAGTGCGTGTAGATTCCCGCCACGCGCACTCCGTCGAGCTCTCGCAGCATGCGAGCGAGCGTCTCCAGCTCCTCGGGAAGAAATCCCATCCTCCCCATCCCGCTGTCGAGCTTTATGTGAACGTCTCCTTTCCATGAGGTCGCCCGCGCCCGGGCGTGGAGCGCGGCGAGCTCCTCGGGGCCGACGAGGCCGGGCGTGAATCCTTTTTCGAAGAGGACGTCGAACTGCGGCGCCGTCAGCGGCCCGAGGATCAGGATCGGGAGCTCGATGCCCCCCTCCCGGAGCTCGATCGCCTCCTCGAGGAGCGCGACCGCGATCCCGGCGGCTTTCCCCTCGCAGCGGCGCGCGAGCTCCACGGCGCCGTGACCGTACGCATCCGCCTTGAGCACGGCGAGGATCCGCGACTCGGCGGGGAGCGGCGCCGCGATCGCGTCGAGGTTCCGGTCGAACGCTTCGAGATCGATCTCGGCGAACGTGGGGCGAAGTGATGGAAATCGTTCAGACGCCGTAGACATGGAGGTTCTGCCCATTCATCGGTCGCGAGCGGTCGGAGAGAAGGAAGAGGATCGAGTCGGCCACCTCGTCGGTCGTCATCGAAGGCGCGGCATCCGGGGCGGCCTCGCGAAGCATCTCCGTGTCGACCGAGCCGGGGCTGACGGCGTTCACGCGGACCCCGCGGGGCGCCGTCTCCGCCGCGAGCGCCTCGACGAAGCCGATCACGGCCGCCTTCGACGCACAATAGGCGACGAGACCCGGAAACTTCGAGGAGCCGTGCACTCCCGAGATCGACGCGACGCAGACGATCGAGCCGCGTCCCGCCGCGAGCATCGCCGGAAGCGCTCGGCGGACCGGGAGAAAGACGGAGGTGAGATTCGCGGTGACGGAGCGATCCCACTGCTCGAGCGATGTCTCCGCCAGGGGGCGCGGATCGACGAGCCCTCCGCAGCAGACGAGCAGGTCTGGAGGGCGCCACGCGCTCTCCACATGGGAGAATGCTCGATCGACGGCGTCCGGCAGGGTCGCGTCGCAGGGGAGGGGAAGCGCCGTATCCGGCCACCGCGCCGCGAGCTGGCGCAGCGCATGCTCCCGCCGTGCGATGAGGCCAACGCGCGCGCCGCTCCCCAGCAGGCGCTCGGCCGTGCGGAGACCGATGCCGCTCGAGGAGCCGATGACGACAGCGACGCGGGTCTCGAACTCTCTCATCGGGGCGATTCTACTGCGGCCCTGCCGGCGCTCTCATCCTACCGGAGGGGCCGCGCGGAATGGAGGAAGCGATGGATCTCATGAACGGGGAGCTGCACGACTGGCTCCAACTGCTCTTCCGGTGGACGCACGTCGTCGCGAGCATCCTCTGGCTCGGGCTCCTCTATTTCTTCGTGCTGATCCAGGCGCAGGCGATGCGCCAGCTCGACGAGGCCACCCGCCGCGGCACGATCCCCCGCCTCATGCCGCGCGCTCTCTTCTGGTTCCGCTGGGCGGCCGTCTGGACCTGGGTGAGCGGACTCCTCCTCGCGGTGCTCCTCTACTACGTGCGGGGGGGCCTGCTCGAGGACCCGATGCGCAACGGCTGGCCGTGGCTCGGCATCTTCCTGGGCGCCCTCGCTCTCGCGCTCGTTCTGTATGAGGCGGTCATGCGCCGGATCCGCGGGGCCTGGGCGGCGAACGCGCTCGCCCTCCTGCTCTTGTTCGGCATCTACGCCCTGCTCGAGCGCGCCGGCCGCTTCACCGGCGCCGCGCTCTACATCCACGCCGGGATGGCGATGGGGACAACCATGGCGATGAACGTCTGGCTCGCGATCTGGCCCGCGCAGAGGCGGATCATCGCGGCGATCGGTCGCGGCGCGGCCCCGGAAGAGAAGGACGTCCGCGGCATCGCGGCGCGCGCGCGCCAGAACGCCCTCATGTCCGTTCCGCTCGTCTTTCTGATGATCGCGAACCACTACCCCTCGATCGTCGGGGCGCAGACGCTCGTGGCGGGCCTCCCCCTCCGCGACTGGTACCTGCTGATGCTGCTCGCCGCCGGGTTCGTCGCGGCGTGGCTCCTTCTGGAGAAAGCCGAACGCGTCGACGTGGGGACGTAGGCGACGCGAGCCGGCGCGATCCGCGCGAACGCAACGTAGAATACCGGCCATGAACATCAGAGAAATGCTCGAGCGTCAGGAGCTCGACACGCTCGTGCCGCAGGCGGCGCGAAGCGCCGAGACGCGCGGCCGCGACCGGAGGGAGCGGGAGGACGAGCTCCGCCCGGCGTACCAGCGCGACCGCGACCGCATCGTCCATTCGAAGGCGTTCCGCCGCCTCAAGCACAAGACGCAGGTGTTCCTCTCTCCCGAAGGCGACCATTACCGCACGCGCCTCACGCACGTTCTGGAGGTGACGCAGATCGCGCGGACGATCGCGAAATCACTGCGCCTCAACGAGGTCCTCACCGAGGCGATCGGCCTGGGGCACGACCTGGGGCACAGCCCGTTCGGACACGCGGGGGAAGCCGCCCTCAACAAGCTCGTCAAGGGTGGCTTCAATCACTACCGGCAGTCGGTCCGTGTCGTGGAGACTCTCGAGAACGACGGCCGCGGCCTCAATCTCACCATCGAGGTCCGCGACGGGATCCTCAAGCACTCGAAGGGAGAGAAGGGAGAGCTGCTCCGAAGCCGCCCGCGCTCGCGCGCCCTCACGCTCGAGGGAGACATCGTCCGGATCTCCGACATCATCGCGTACGTGAATCACGACATCGACGACGGGATCCGCGCGGGCCTCCTCAAGGAGCGCGACATCCCGAAGCCGATCCGCGACGTGCTCGGCCGCGATGCGAGCGCGCGCATCACGACGATGGTGAAGGACGTCATCGAGACCACGCTCGCCCGCGATTACGCGTCCATCGGAATGACCCCCGAGGTCCTCGACGCTCTCGAGGGTCTCCGCGCGTTCATGTTCGAGAATCTCTACCTTCTGCCGAAGATCCGCGACGAGTTCGGCAAGGCGCAGGCGATCCTCACGGCGCTTTTCGAGCACGTCTCGGCGCATCCCGAGAAGTACCTCGATCTCTCTTCCGGCGAGCCGGTCGACCGCCTCACGCTCGATTTCATCGCCGGGATGACGGATCGCTACGCGCTGAGCCTCTACGAGGAGATCTTCATGCCGCGGCCGTGGTTCGTGATGTGACGGACGCGGTAGGAAAGACGATTCAGACCGCACTCGAGATCCCGCGTCCGTCATCCTGAGCGAAGCGTTCTCAAAATGCGTAAATGCAGTCCCCGCATTTCGAGATCCTTCGTCGCGCTTCGCGCTCCTCAGGATGACGAAGGAGATTCCAAATGGAAAAGGACGCTCGCGAGAGCGTCCTTTTCTGGTCGAACGATGAGCCGATTACTTGCGACCGCGCTTCTTGGCGTTCAGGGACGTCTTGAGGTCCTTGCCCGCCTTGAACCGAACGTTGCGGCTCGCAGGAATCTGGATCGCCTCGTTGGTGCGCGGATTCCGTCCCGTACGCGCTTTCCGATCGCTGACGGCGAAGGAACCGAGCCCGGGAACCGAGCAACGCTCTCCGCGCTGGCACGTGTCCGCGATGTAATTCACGAACGCATCGTATGCGGCCGTCGCTTCTTTTTTCGAGATTCCGGCCTGTTCGGCGATCTCGCTGATGACGTCAGCCTTTCCTGCCATAAAACATCCTCCTGATGAAGCTCTCTAATGTCGTGCGGACTGGTCGCCAATCTAAGAGAAGCCCCAGGGATTGTCAACGAGAAATCCCGCGTCTGTACGCGGTTTTCTTCGCTTCGGCTCTCGCGGCCCGCAGGCGTCGCGCGCGCTTGTTTCGGCGACGCGCGAACCATCCGCGCCTTCGGCTCCGCCGCTCGAATCCGACAAGACATAGTGCCTCATCGTTTTACGACCGATGCGCGCGAGCGCACGCGACGATCCGAGACCCGCCGGCGGAGACCGGCGGCGAGAAATCCGTCGGTTCCGAACTCCGGAGTCAGAACGAGGACGCCGTCGCGAACCGCGGCCGCGAGCGACGGCGGGACGCGCGGAGCGAGGTCGAAGAGCTCGAAATCGGGATCGCTCGCGAGAAACGACGCGATCACGTCGCGGTTCTCCTCGCGCTCGAGCGAGCAGGTCGAATAGATGATCTCGCCAGAGGTGAGCGTCGCCGCCGCGCGAAGGAGCTCGAGCTGGAGCGAGCCGTACGACGAGAAATCCTTCTCCTCCAGCCGGAGCTTGACCTCCGGATTTTTTCGCAGCGTGCCGGTCGCGCTGCAGGGAGCGTCGAGAAGGACCGCGTCGAACCGGTGGCCGGAACGGAGCGCGCTTCCCGTCGCCGACGACCATCGTCGCGTCGCGCCCGAAAAACCGGCGATGCGAGACGCGAAGCGGTCCCGAGGCGCGCGAGCGAGAGGTCGTGGCTGACGACGCCGAGCGCCCTGCAGCGCCATCGCGAGCGACTTCCCTCCCGGAGCCGCCGCGAGGTCGAGGACGGAGCTCCCTCCCACGACCAGCCCCGCGACGATCGCGCTTCCCTCGTCCATCGGGTGAAAGAGCCCGCCCTCGATCTCCTCGCGCACGACGCCGACGGACTCGCGCAGCCGGAAGACCGGAATGCCGAAGGGCGAGGGCTCGGCGGCGGCTCCGCGGTCGCGCAGCAGACGCCCGGCCTCGCTCCATCGAGATGCGCGCGGTATTGACCAGGAGATCGGGGTAGGAAGGCTCCTGGTCGGCCGCGGCGATCCGCAGCGCCCGCTCCTCTCCGAACTCGTCGATCCATCGGCGCAGAAGCCACTCCGGATGGCCGGTCGCGACTTCCATCGATCGCGAGTTTCCCTCCTCCGGAATGAGCGAGTCGGGCTGCACGCGCGTCGCCTTCCGGAGCACGGCGTTGACGAACCCTTTCGCCCGCGGGAAACGGTTCGCGGCGATCGCCACGTGCTCGTTCACCACGGCGTATGAAGGGGCGCTCCATCTCGAGAAGCTGGTAGAGAGCGGAACGGAGGAGCGTCGCGACGTCGGGATCGATCGACTCGAGGCTCCGCCCGGCGAGCCGCTCGAGCGCGAAATCGAGGCGCGGCCGCCACCGCACCACGCCGCGAACGACCGTGAGCAGAAAGCCGCGATCGGTTTCCTCGCCGTTCGCGTCGATCGCGGAGTCGATCCGCGACGCCTGCCGCTCCACGCGGCGCAGCGCGAGAAACGCCCGCTCCCTCTCGTTCACGCGATCCTCGTTCCGGGGGCGATGCCCCACCCGCGCAGGAGCTCCGCCGCCGCGACGGCCGTCTTCCCCGGCCGCTGCAAACGGCGGATCCGCAGCGATCCGGCGCCGCACGCGACGATCGCGCTCTCCCCTTCGATCGCGACGAGCTCGCCCGCGCGGAGCGAGCTCGACGGCGCCGGCTCGAGCTCGAGGAGCTTCACCGCCTCGCCGCGGACCCCGGCCGTCAGTCCGGGCCAGGGGTCGAACGCGCGATACCGGTCGTAGAGGCGCCCCGCCGGCTCCTCCCACCGGACCGCACCCTCCTCCCTCTCGAGCTTCGGCGCGTACGTCGCCGCCGCGTGATCCTGCTCCCTCGCGACGGCCGTTCCGCCGCTCGATGGCATCCAGGACCTCGACGAGAATCCTTCCTCCCAGCCCGGCCAGCCGCCGCGCGAGAGCGGGCGTGTGCTCGTGCGGATCGATCGCCACCCGTTCGATCGCGAAGACCGGACCGTGGTCCATCTCCTCGTCGAGCTTCATGATCGACACGCCGGTCGTCGCCTCCCCGTTCTCGATCGCCCTCTGGATCGGGGCCGCGCCGCGATACTTCGGAAGAATCGAGGCGTGCACGTTGACGAATCCATGCGGCGGAAGCGCGAGCAGCGCCGCGGGGAGAATTTTTCCGTAGGCGACGACGACGGCGGCGTCGACTCCCGCGCTCGCGATCGAACGGAGAAACGCCTCGTCGCGACGCGCGCGGGCTGCAGAAGCGGGATCCCCTTCTCGAGGGCGAGCTCCGCGACCGGCGGACGGCGGAGATTCATCCCGCGTCCGGCCGGCTTGTCCGGCTGCGCGACCACGAGGGCGACCTCGTGGCGCGATTCGATCAGCGCCTCGAGCGACGCGACGGCGAACGCGGGCGTTCCGAAGAAGGCGACTCTCACGGGCGCGAGTCTAAGCGCAGAGGGGGCGTCGAGCGGGACTCGACGCGCGGGGGGGATCCGCTGAGTGCTGAGCTGAGGTCACCGAATCACGAGTACCATGGCGGCTCCATCCGAGAGGGTGGCGTCATCTGAGACGCTCCCCTGCCCGGCTCTCGACGCTCGGCGCCGAGACGCTTAGACTCGCACTGACGGAGGAATCCATGGGTCTGCGACCAACCGCGGTTCTGCTTTGCGCTCTCGTAGCTCTTCCCGCACTCGCGCAGGTCGCCGACGGCGACGCGCACTGGGCGCGACGCGCGGAAGGCGCGCGGGGAGCGATCGCCGCCCCCGCGCAAATCGACGCCGCGATCGTCTCCTATCTCGCGGCTCTCGATAAGAACCCCTGGGACCTCGAAGCGCGATGGAAGCTCCTGCGCGCGCTTCGCTTCAAGGGCGTCTACGTAGCGCAGGCTTCCCAGACGAAACGAGCGATCCTGGACGACGCGAAGAAGGTCGGCGCGGTCGGCATCGACCAACTCGACCAGCACCTCTCATCGCGTCGCGCCGGCACGATCGACGATGGAGAAATCGCGGATGTCGTCGCCGCCCTCCGCCCGATTCCGAACGCGGGAGAATTCCTCTACTGGGATGCGGCGAACTGGGGCGAGTGGGCGATCGTCTACGGAAAGCTCGCCGCGGTCCGGCAGGGCGCTGCGGATCGGATCCGCCGCGAGGCGACGATCGTTCTCAACATGAACCCTCGAATCGAGGACGGAGGAGGAGCGCGCATCCTCGGGCGGCTCCACCACCAGACGCCCCGCGTCCCCTTTCTCACGGGATGGGCTTCGAACGCCGAGGCCGTCCAATATCTCGAGCAGTCCCTCGCGCTCGATCCGGTAGACAAGCTCACGCAGCTCTTCCTCGCGGAAGCCCTCGCGGATTCCAAGAGCCGCGGGCGCGCCGCGGAGATCCTCCGCTCGCTCGGGCCGGCGCCGATCGATCCCCTGTTCGCGGTCGAGGATGCCGCCGTGCAGGACGAGGCGCGCAAGCTCCTCGCCTCGTGGGCAGGGAAGTGAATCAGCGCCGCGTCTTCGGCGTGACCGAGCTGCTCGGCGCCGTCAACACCGAGCTCTCGTCCCGTTTCCGCGAAGTCTGGGTCGAAGGCGAAGTCACGAACCTCACGCGCTCGGGCGCGGGCCACCTCTATTTTTCGATCAAGGACGCGCGCGCCCAGCTGCAGGTCGTGATGTTCGGAATGTGGGCGCGCAATCTCGCCTTCCGGATCGAGCACGGGATGAAGCTGATCCTCCGCGGCAGGCTGAACGTGTACGAGCCGCGCGGGACGTTCCAGCTGATGGCGGACGCGGCCGAGCCCGCCGGCGTCGGCGCGCTGCAGCTCGCGTTCGAGCAGCTCAAGGCGCGCCTCGCCGCCGAGGGCCTTTTCGAGGCCGCCCGGAAAAAGCCGATCCCGATGCTTCCCCAGAGGATCGCGATCGTCACCTCTCCCACGGGCGCCGCGATCCGCGACATCCTCAACGTCCTCGGGCGGCGCTTCGAAGGGCTCTCGATCCAGATCTACCCCGTCCGCGTCCAGGGGGCGACGGCGGCGCGAGAGATCGCCGCCGCCGTCCGGAACCTCTCCCGCTGGCGCGCTCACGACGTCGTCCTCATCTGTCGCGGCGGAGGATCGCTCGAGGATCTCTGGCCGTTCAACGAGGAGCTCGTCGCGCGCGCGATCGCGGAGTGCCCGATCCCCACGATCTCGGGCGTGGGCCACGAGGTCGACTTCACGATCTGCGATTTCGTCGCCGACCTGCGCGCGCCGACTCCTTCCGCGGCTGCGGAGATCGTCGTGCAGGCGAAAGCGGAGATCTGCAGCCGGATCGACGGCGCCGCCCGCCGCATCCGGCACGTGGTCGAGACCCGCGTCCGTCACTACCGCTCCGAGCTGCGGCACCTCGCCTCGTCGGACGGGATCGGGCTCTTCCCGGGGCGGGTCGCGATGATGCGCGACGAGCTCCAGCACGATCGCGTCTCCCTCTTCCGGCTGCTCGACGGGCATGCGCGCACGATCCGCCGGCGCCTCGACGCCTGCAGCGCGCCGCTCGTCCGCTACCCCACGCGCCTCGCCATCCCCGACCGGAGGCGCTATCTCGAGCTCGTCCTTCAGCGGCTTTCCGGCGCGATGCGCGCGAGCCTCGCGCGCGCCCGAACGGATCTGGAGTCCCGCGCCACGACGCTCCAGGCCGTCTCTCCTCTCTCGGTCCTCTCGCGCGGCTACGCGATCGCCTTCTCCCTCGGGCGCAAGAGAAAGCCGATCCTCGACGCCACGTCCGTTTCCATCGGCGAGCCGATCGAAGTTCAGGTCAAGCGCGGACGCCTCCGCTGCACCGTCGACGGCCGCACGCTCGGCGTCGAGTCCCTCTGGCCCGAGCCCCTCGCGGAGAGCGAATCCGATTCGTGAGATCATCGGCGGACACGAAATGGCCAAACCGAACGACTTCGAAAAAGCCTTCCAGCAGCTCGAAAAGATCGTGAAGCGCCTCGAGGGGGAAGAGCTCTCGCTCGATGAATCGCTCCGCCTCTTCGAGGAGGGAATCCGCCTCTCGCGGTTCTGCCATCAGAAGCTCGAGCAGGTCGAAAAGAAGATCGAGTTGATCCTCTCGGACGCCCAGGGCCAGCCCGTCACCGAGCCGTTCCTCCCCGAGGACGAGTCGGAGCCGGGCGAGGAGCCCGCCGAGCCGTAGGATCCGGGCGGGCGGCCGCGCGCTTCCACCGTGACGTACGCCCTCCTTCGAACGCCACCCTCTGCACTACAATCCGCCCGACGATGGCCGATGACGCCTCTCTGAAGCAGCAGCTCGCCGCGTGGAGAGCGCTCATCGACCGGACGCTGGATGAGCGCCTCCCGTCCCCCGCGACCCCCCCTCCCGTCGTTCACGAAGGGATGCGCTACGCGGTTCTGGCGGGAGGAAAACGCCTCCGCCCGATCCTCGCCCTCGCCGCCGCATCGGCATGCGGGGCCCCGATCGAGCCGCTTCTGGGGCACGCCGCCGCGCTCGAGCTCATTCACACCTACTCGCTCGTCCACGACGACCTGCCGGCCCTCGACGACGATGAGCTCCGCCGCGGCCGGAAGACGACGCACGTCGTCTTCGGCGAGGCGATCGGCGATCCTGGTCGGCGACGCTCTCCTGACGGAGGCCTTCGCGTGGCTCGCCGAGCCGATCGAGGGCGTTCCGGCCGAGCGCCTTCTCCGCGCGATCCGCAGCGTCGCCGTCGCCGTCGACTCGAAGGGAATGGTCGGCGGGCAGGTTGCGGACCTCGAGGCCGAGCGGATCCAGCAGCGCACCGACGACCGGGAGCTCCTCCTCGACACCCTCCAGTTCATCCACCGGAACAAGACCGGAAAGCTGCTCACGGTCTCGGTCGTGCTGGGCGGGCTCCTCGCCGGAGCGACCGAGGGGCAGCTCGCGGAGCTCTCCCGGTACGGCGAGGCGGTCGGGCTCGCCTTTCAGATCGTCGACGACCTGCTCGACGTGGAGGAAACGGCGGAAACCCTCGGCAAGACCGCCGGGAAGGACCTTGCCCAGGGGAAGCTGACGTACCCGGGGCTGATCGGGGCGGAGGCGGCTCGCCGAGCGCGTCGCGGAGCTGCTCGAGGAAGCCCTCCGGAGTGCTGATATCATCGGCGGCCCGACTGAACTATCTCGCGCCGCTGGCACGTTACATAGGCGCGCGCCGGACCTGACGGCCGGCTTCGCGCGGCCGGCCGCGAATCCGAAGAGGCGAAAGCGATTGATGCCCAGACTTCTCGACTCGATCGACACCCCCGCAGATCTCCGCAAGCTCGACCGCGCGCCAGCTCCCGCAGGTGGCCAGGAGATCCGCGCGCAGATCATCGACGTCGTCTCGCAGATCGGGGGCCACTTCGGCGGAAACCTCGGCGTGGTGGAGCTGACGCTCGCCCTCCATTACGTCTTCGACACGCCGCGCGACCAGATCGTCTTCGACACCGGCCACCAGAGCTACCCCCACAAGCTGATCACCGGCCGGCGCGACCGCTTCCACACGATCCGCCAGCACGACGGCATCTCCGGCTTCTGCAAGCGCGAGGAATCGGTCTACGACGTCTTCAACGCCGGACACGCGTCGACCTCGATCTCCGCGGCGCTCGGCATCGCCGTCGCCCGCGACTTCCGGAAGGAGGACTACGGCGTCGTCGCCGTCATCGGCGACGGGGCGCTCTCCGGCGGCCTCGCGCTCGAAGGGCTCAACCAGGCCGGCCACCTGAAGCGAAAGCTCTTCCTCATCCTCAACGACAACGACATGTCGATCTCGACGAACGTCGGCGCGATCTCGGGATACCTCAATCAGATCATCAAGGGCCAGCGGTACGAGCGCGCTCAAGGACTCGCCAAGCGGATGATGGATCGCATCCCGCTCGTCGGCGGCCGAAGATCCACGGGATCGCGTCCGACATGGAGGAGATCGTCAAGCACATGATCGTCCCGGGACTCCTCTTCGAGGAGCTCGGCTTCAAGTACCTCGGCCCGTTCGACGGGCACGATCTCGACCTGCTGATCGAGACGTTCGAGAAGTACAAGGACTACGACGGCCCGATCCTCCTCCACGTCATCACGAAGAAGGGGAAGGGATACGACCCGGCGGAAGCGAAGCCGATCTGGTCGCACGGCGTGACGCCGTTCGACATCGCGTCGGGCGAGGTGAAGAAGTCGGAGAAGATCGCGCCGCCGAGCTACACGGCGGTCTTCGCGGAAACGCTCATCGAGCTCGCGCGCGAGGACGAGAAGATCGTCGCGATCACCGCGGCGATGCCGGAAGGGACGGGCCTCGACAAGTTCGGGAAGATGTTCCCGGAGCGGATGTTCGACGTCGGGATCGCCGAGGAGCACGCCGTCACGTTCTCGGGCGGCATGGCGACGCAGGGGATGAAGCCGATCGCCGCGATCTACTCGACGTTCCTGCAGCGCGCCTTCGACCAGGTGTTCCACGACGTCGCGATCATGGATCTGCCCGTGGTGTTCGCCCTCGATCGCGGCGGCATCGCCGGCGCGGACGGGCCGACGCATCACGGCATCTACGACATGGCGTACCTGCGCGTCTTCCCGAACATGATCTGCATGGCGCCGAAGGACGAGAACGAGCTGCGGCACATGCTGAAGACCGCGTTCGGGACCGGCCACCCGACGTCGCTCCGCTACCCGCGCGGCGCCGGCGAGGGCGTCGCAGATGGACGCGGAGCTTCGCGCGCTGCCGGTCGGCAGGGGAGAGGTCATGCGCGAGGGCGCGGACGCGGCGATCTTCGCGATCGGCAACGAGGTCTGGCCCGCCGTGCGCGCCGCGGAGATCCTCGGGAAGGAGGGAATCCACGTCGCCGTCATCAACGGGCGGTTCATCAAGCCTCTCGATGACGAGCTCATCCGCCGCTTCTGCCGGCCCGGGGCGAAGATCATGACGGTGGAGGAAGGCTCTCTCGCCGGGCGGCTTCGGCTCCGCGATCAGGAGCGTTGCGAGCAACTCGGTCTCGGCGGGTTCGAGATCCACCGGATCGGGATCCCCGACGAGTACGTCTCGCACGGCGAGCAGGAGATCCTGCGCGCGCAGTACGACCTGCACCCCGAGGGGATCGCCTCGCGCGTCCGGAAGATTCTCGGGGTCGACGCGCTCGCGCCGCGCGCTGCGTCCGGTGATCAACGGATTCAACGCGCTCGAAGCCGGCGTGCCCGCGCCGAAGAAGGTCCGCCTCGATCTCGCCCTCGTGGAACGGGGGCTCGCGCCGACCCGCGCGCGCGCGCAGTCGCTCATCATGGCGCGACGCGTCCGCGTCAAGGGCGCCTGGGTCGATAAGCCCGGCGCTTCCGTCGCTCGCGATGCCGGGATCTCGGTCGACGAGCCGGAGCACCCCTGGGTCGGGCGCGGCGGGATGAAGCTCGCCGGCGCCATCGAGCACTTCGGCATCGACGTCCGAAGGAAAGGTCTGCGCCGATCTCGGGGCGTCGACCGGCGGGTTCACCGACGTCCTCCTCCAGAGCGGCGCGCGCCTCGTCTACGCCATCGACGTCGGCCACGGGCAGCTCGACCAGAAGCTCCGCGAGGATCCGCGCGTGGTGAATCGCGAGAAGACCAACGCGCGTCACCTCGAGCCCGCCGACTTCGACCCCCCTCCCTCGCTCGCGACGATCGACGTCTCGTTCATCTCGCTCAGACTGATCCTTCCCGCCGCCGCGCGCATCCTCGCGCCGGGCGGAGAGCTCGTCGCGCTCGTCAAGCCGCAGTTCGAAGTCGGCAAAGGGGAAGTGGGCAAGGGGGGCATCGTGCGCGACGAGGAGCTTCGCCGCGGCTCGATCGACGGCGTGGCCCGCTTCGCGCAGGAGCCTGGGATTCGAGCTCGTCGGCGTGATCGACAGCCCCATCCGAGGAGCGGAGGGAAACCTCGAGGCGCTTCTCTACGCGCGGTGGCCAGGCGAGGCGCCCGCCCGTGGAGATCGAAACTATGACTGAGAAGCACTCGAAGCGATGGCTGGTGACGGGCGCGGGAGGGATGCTCGGGAGCGACGTCTCCGAACGGCTCGGCGCACAGGGGGACGTCGTCGTCGCGCTCGCAAAGGGAGACCTGGACATCACCGATCGCGAGAGGGTCCTCGAGACGGTTCGCCGGGCGCGGCCGGATGCGATCGTGAATTGCGCCGCGTACACGAAGGTCGACGATTGCGAGGCGAATTTCGAGCTCGCGAACCTCGTCAACGGGTCCGCCGTCGGCCATCTCGCGGAGGCGGCGAACGAAGCGGACGCCCTTCTGGTCCAGGTTTCGACGGACTTCGTGTTCGACGGTCGCTCGAAGCGGCCGTACGAGCCCGACGACGCGACGTCCCCGCTCTCGGCCTACGGTGCGTCGAAGCGCCTCGGCGAGAAGGAAGCGGAGCTCGCGAAACGCCATCTCATCATCCGGGCTTCCTGGCTCTTCGGTGCCCGCGGCCCGAATTTCGTCGAGGCGATCCGGCGGCAGGTCGACTCGGGGAAGCGGGAGCTGCGCGTGGTCGACGATCAGCGCGGTCGCCCCACCTACACGCCCCACCTCGCCTCCGCGATCGCCGATCTCGTCGGAGCCGCGCTCGACCACCGCTCCGCGCGCGGCGTCGTCCATTACGCCGACGCGCCCGAGTGCACGTGGTTCGACTTCGCCCTCGAGATCGTCCGCCGCCTCCGCCCCGATGGAAGCGTCACGGTGCGGCCGGTGACCACGGCGGAGTTTCCGCGCCCCGCGCAGCGGCCCGCGTATTCAGTCTTGTCCACGGCGCGCTACGAGAAGATCACGGGCCACAGTCCGGCGTCGTGGAGGAAAGGGCTGGACGAGTATCTGGGTGGCAACGGGTCGTCGCGCGTGTAGGGGCGGACAAAACAGCCGGAAGATCTTCAGAACTTCTCGCCGGAGGTCCGGAACTGGACCTTCATCGGCTTGTTCTCGCGCGGCTGGATCAGCCCGAGCAGCCGGAACGCGTACAGAATCCTCGCGCCCCGGGCGGGAGGCAGCGGCCCTGACGAGACGAGCTCGAAGAGGGTCCGCTTTCCGTCGACGCTCTCGAGAAAGGCGGTCTCCTCCGGCTCGAGCTTCAGATCCGATCCGTCGCTCCCCGGGACGCGCTCGAGGATCGTGCCCTTCGATCCCACGCGCGCGATGAGCGCTTTGGCCTCGGCCATCTTCCGAATCCCCTCCAGCACCGCCTCGCGGATCGGGATGGAGAGCTTGATGAACTCGGTCTGCTTGTCGCGTCCCGGAGTGAACGTGACCTCGCCCCTGTCCCAGTCGAAAACGGACCAGACGATCGACTGGACCTGATCCCGCACGTTGAGGAAGAGGTCCTTCGGCTGAAGCACGCCCATCTCGACGAGGATCGTTCCCTGCCGTTTGGTGTTCCCGGCGGCGGTCAGCGTGCGGACGCTCTCGTCGTACTGCCCCCGCGTGATCTTCTCCGTGGCGAGGAGGCGATCGCCGAGCGAGTCGGAGGTCTGGTTCGAGCTGGCGAAAATGATGTTGCCCTGGTCGAGATAGATGCTCTTGCGAATTTCGTCCCGGCGGCATTCGATGACGCCGGGGACCCGATATTTGTGCACGGTCAGCAGCACCTCGGGCAGGGGGGTCCCTCCGAGATTGCTTCGGTACTGCGATCGTGGTGCCGAAATATCCGACATCTCCAGCTCGGGAGGCCGGAGGGATCAGCCGTTGGGCTTCTTCTCGTCGAGAGGACGCCGCGGCTCGTCTTTTCCCTTCATGCCTTCTTTGAAATTCGAGATCCCTTCTCCCAGACCTCGACCGAGCTGAGGCAATTTCGATGCCCCGAAAATGACGAGTACGATGACGAGGATGACGAGCAGCTCGGGCATCCCCAACCCGCCGATGAAGCCGATGACGGCCCCTGCACTCAAGTCCAACATGTGGGCTCCTCCGAACCTGGGTCAGTTTAGTACCAGCTGCACCCGGCCGGAGAGAACAAAAAGAAGCGGTTTCCCGTTCCCCGTGAGCGCGGCCGCGACAGATCCCGTCAGGCTGGAACGACAATTCGCGTCAGGGGAGTCCGGGGAAAGCAGTCAGGGCAAAAGGTCGCTCGACCTCCGGGCCCTTCCCCCCTGACTCCTTTTCCCTGACGACTCAATGGTTCTCTCTCTCCAGTCACGTTAAGATCCCCGTTCCACCGATGATCGATCTCGAGACCCTCAACCCCCAGCAGCGCCAGGCCGTCACGCACGAATCCGGACCTCTCCTCGTTCTCGCGGGGGCGGGCTCGGGCAAGACCCGGGTCATCACCTAC
This sequence comes from uncultured Acidobacteriota bacterium, assembly GCA_963793695.1. Classification (GTDB taxonomy): domain Bacteria; phylum Acidobacteriota; class Thermoanaerobaculia; order Gp7-AA8; family Gp7-AA8; genus CAWCBB01. The sequence continues at coordinate 86,299 of CAWCBB010000027.1, forward strand.
CGGATCGCGTGGCTCGTCTCCGACCGCGGCGTCGACCCGTCCAGCATTCTCGCGGTGACGTTCACGAACAAGGCGGCGGGAGAGATGCTCTCGCGCGTCGAGCGGCTGGTCCCGGCGCGGCATTCCCGCCCCTGGATCGGCACGTTCCACTCGATCGCCCTTCGCCTCCTGCGCCGCTGGGCCGACCGGCTGGGGTACACCAAGTCGTTCACGGTCTACGACGCGGCCGACCAGATGACGCTGGTCAAGCGATCCATCCGCGAGTCGGGCCTCGACGAGACCGCGTTCCAGCCGCGCCCGGTCATGTCGACGATCTCCCGTGCGAAGAACCAGCTCATGACCCCCGAGCGCTACGAGAAGGAGAACGTCGACTTCTTCGGCGCGCGCGTGTCGAACGTCTTCCGGATCTATCAGAAGAAGCTCCGCGAGTTCGATGCGATGGATTTCGACGACCTCATCGGAAATCTCGTGCGCCTCATCGACGAGCACGAGGACGTCCGCGAGGAGCTCCACCGCCGGTTCCGGCACATCCTGATCGACGAGTACCAGGACACGAACCACGCGCAGTACGTCCTCGTGAAGAAGATCGCCGGCGCCGACACGAACCTCGTCGCGGTCGGAGACGAGGACCAGTCGATCTACGGCTTCCGCGGCGCGGACATCGAGAACATCCTCAATTTCGAGCGCGACTTCCCGGGCGCGCGGATCATCAAGCTCGAGCAGAACTACCGCTCGACGGGAAACATCCTCGACGCCGCGACCGGCGTCGTCTCGAAGAACGTGAAGCGGAAGGGAAAGACTCTCTTCACCAAGGCGGGCGCGGGCGAGCCCGTGCGGATCGTCGCCTGCGAGAGCGAGCGCGAAGAGGCGAAATTCACGATCAACCGGATCCTCGAGCTCCGGATGACGATGCCTCTCAGCGAGATGGCCGTTCTGTTCCGGACGAACGCGCAGTCGCGGCCCTTCGAAGAAGAGCTCCTCGCGGCCAACCTCCCCTACTCGGTCGTCGGAGGCGTCAAGTTCTACGAGCGGGCCGAGATCAAGGACATCATCGCGTACCTCCGCCTTTCGGTCCGGGACGACACCCCGTCCATCGACCGCGTGATCAACACGCCCGCGCGCGGCATCGGCGACACCACGGTGAAGGCTCTCGAGAGTCACGCCGCGGCCGCCGGCGTGCCGCTGTGGCAGATCATCGAGGGTGAGCTGACGTTCCTCCCCGAGCGCGCGCGCAAGGCCCTGCGCGAGTTCCGGGAGACGATCACGGACATTCGCGCGGCGGTCCCGGACCAGCCGCTCCCGGCGGTGCTCGACTACGTCCTCCTCCGCAGCGGCTACCGGAAGATGCTTCTCGCCTCGCGCGACCCGCAGGACGAGACGCGCCTGCAGAACCTCGAGGAGCTCGTGAACTCCGCGCGCGAGTTCTGGGAGGCGAACCCCGCGGCCGGCGTCGCCGGAGTATCTCGACTCCGTGTCGCTGATCTCCGACGTCGACCAGTACCAGCAGGAGCGCGGCATCACGCTCATGACGCTTCACGCGGCGAAGGGGCTCGAGTTCCGGGTCGTGTTCCTCGCGGGACTCGAGGAAGGGATCCTGCCCCACTCGAACTCGCGCGACGAGGTCGAAGAGGAGCGCCGCCTCTGCTACGTCGGCATGACGCGCGCCCGCGAGCAGCTCTACTGCATCTGGTGCCTTCAGCGCCGGATGCACGGGCAGTTCCGCGAGCAGGGGCCTTCGCCGTTCCTGAGCGACATCCCCGAGGGCGTGACCGAGGAGGTCCGGCTTCATTCGCGGTACGCGCCTCGGCGCGACTGGGACGAGGGGCCGCAGCAGCAGCGCGCGTATCGTCCTTCCTCTCCCCGCCCGGACGCCGCGAAGAACGTCTTTTCGTTCTTCGGCGGGAGCTCGGCCGGCGGAAACCCGGTGAAGTTCGATCCCGGCGCGATCCGCCCGGCGATCTCGCGCTCCTCACCCGGCGGCGCGCCGGCCCGCGCGGCGGGCGGCCCCGCGGGAGAGTTCCGCCGCGGCTCGCGCGTCCGCCACGACGACTTCGGCGAGGGCGTGATCCTCCGCATGGAGGGGACCGGCGACAACGCGAAGCTCACCGTCTACTTCGAGCGCGCGGGAACGAAGAAGTTCGTCGCGAAGTTCGCGAAGCTGAGGCGGGTGTGACGGAGTAGGCAGAGGGAAGCGGCGCGTTCTGCACTTGTCATCCCGAGCGAGGCGGGCCCGGCTGCGACCGCCGTTGCCCGGGACGTCTCGGCGCGCGGCCAACCGACTCGTCGATAGTTCCAGCCCCGGTTCCCGCCGGTGGAGGCGGCGAGACGCGCGCTGCCGCCGCGGATCCTGCGCTCTCGATCGGCGAGCGCGGGCGTCTGAAGGCGGATGCGCGTGGCGCTGCTCCACCGGCGTCCAGACGCTTCGCCGACGGAACCGGGAGGCCGGTCTCTTCCGCCGATCCCATGCGGTCGCGCACAGCCCGGGCCTGCTACGCTCGGGATGACATCGCGAAGTCCGACGAACGCCGGCCCTTCTCCCTGCCTACTTCTCTCTGCCTACTCCCGGGGTCTTCCGCCGCTTCGCGTGGACGCGGTCGATGAGCTTCGCGGTCGAGCGCACCTGTTCGAGGATCTTCTCCTCGAGCCCTGCCCCCTGGGCCTTGAACTGCTTGGCGCGGCGGAAGGTGACGCGCGCGCGGTCCTTCTCCCCCGCCTCGAGCAGCGCCATGCCGAGGTGCATGAGGCTCGTCGCGGTGGGACCGAGGTCGGCGGACTTGGTGAGGAAGTCGATCGCGTTCGACAGATCGCGGCGCTTGAAGTAGACCCAGCCGAGCGCCGCGAGAGGGAACTGCCGCAGCTCCTTCGGCGAGTACTTGAGCGCGAGCTTCGCGCTCTCGAGAGCCTCGTCGAGGTTCTCGTTCATCTCGGCGAGGTTGTACGCCTTCTCGTAGTAGGCGATCGACTTCGCGTAGTTCGAGCGGGACTCGCTGCAGCATCTGCTCGAGCACGCGGTTCGCTTCCTTGAGGTTCCCCTCCGCGCGGAGCGCCTCGACGAGGGTCGTGTACGCCGCCGCGGCGACCATCTCCGGAGGATGGAGCTTGAGGACCTTGCGCGCGGCGGCCATCGCCTCGCGGTTCAGATCGAGATGCGAACAGAGGAGCGCGTACGCGATCTGGATGTTGACGTTCTGCGAGTCGAGCTGCGCGGCGCGCCGGTAGTGGTCGAGCGCCCCCTGGTAGTTCCCCTGGCTCGCGAGCTCGCCGGCGCGCTTGAAGTCGCCCGCGGCCTCCCCCTTGACCGGGGTGTGCCGCCCTTCCTTGTCTTCCTGATAGATGCGGAAGGCCTGCTGGTACTCCATCTTGTTCGGGTTGAGCTCGAGCGCGTCCTGGAAGCAGTGCATCGCTTTCCGGTTCCAGTTGCGGTCGAGATAGCAGAGCCCCAGGTGATAGATGGCTTCTTCGTAGTCGGGATCGAGCTTGATCGCCGACTGGAAGGCCTTGATCGCGCGCTCGAGCTGGCCCCGCTCGTAGAAGATCGTCCCGAGCAGGTAGTGCGCCTGCGGGATCGGCTCGATCTCGATCGCCTTCTGCAGGAACTTCTGGGCGCGCAGCAGTTTTCCCTGCAGCGAGTAGATCGCGCCGAGAGAGAAGTACGGCAGGAACGACTCCTGCGAGATCTGGATCGCGCGGCGGAGCCACCGCTCCGCCCCCTTCAGGTCCTGCTGCTCGTGCAGCAGAACGCCGTAGAAGACGGCCGCGTCGAAATGGTCCGGCTGGACCTCGAGCGTCCGCTCGAGATAGATCTTCGCCCTCTCCAGATCGCCGTCGTTGAAGAACATCTCTCCGAGAAAGAAGCTCAGCTCGTAGTTGTCGCGATCGAGCTTGAACGCGTCCTCGAGGACTTTCATCCCCCGCGCCTGGTCGAACGTCTCGATCAGCGTCTGCGCCTCGGCGATCTGCTGGAGGAACCGGTCCTTCTTCTCGCCGTGGAAGAGCGACAGGATCCGGTCGCGCCGCTCCGTGAAGCGCTCCTTGATCTCGAGAGCGAGCAGCTGCTCGCCCATCTTCGACTCCCACAGCTCGGTCAGCTCGTCGCTGCTCACGACCGTGCTCTTCTCGAGAATCTCCTTCAGCGAGAGAAGGCCCGTCTGGTTGACGAAGATCGCGCGCTCCTGCCGGTGGATCCCGTCGATCGCGACGCGCAGCATCTCGGCGGACCGCTTGACGATCTCCTCGAGCGCCGAGACGCGCTCGAGCAGATGCTCGTCCAGCGAGACGTCCTGCTCGTCCTCGTAGTCGTCGATCTCCTCGTCGTCGTACGACGACACGCCCGAGAGCACGAGGAGCTTCGCCTGGCAGCGGAAGCAGAACTCGCGCTCGTCGTCGTTGAAGGCACCGCAGGTCTGACAGAGCATTTTCAGTGAGTTTCCTGGATCGTCAACAACGAAGCATTCCCGCCTATGTCCCGGAGCGGTAATCGTAGAACCCGCGGCCGCTCTTCCGCCCCAGCCAGCCCGCATCGACCATCTTGACCAGAAGCGGGCACGGCCGGTACTTCGGATCGCCGAAGCCTTCCTCCAGAACCCGGAGGATCGCGAGGCACACGTCGAGGCCGATGAAGTCGGCCAGAGTGAGCGGGCCCATCGGGTGGTTCATCCCGAGCTTCATCACGCCGTCGATCGATTCCGCGGTCGCGACGTCCTCGTACAGCGCGAAGATCGCCTCGTTGATCATCGGCATCAGCACGCGATTGGACACGAACCCGGGCGAATCGTTCACCTCGATCGGCGTCTTTCCCATCGCTCGCGCGAGCTCGTCGACTCTCGCGTACGTCTCGTTCGACGTCGCGATCCCGCGGATGACCTCCACGAGCGTCATCACCGGCACCGGGTTCATGAAGTGCATCCCGATGACCTGCCCGGGCCGCCTGGTGACCGCGCCGAGCTTCGTGATCGAGATCGAGGACGTGTTCGACGCGAGGATCGCTTCCGGTCCGGTCACCTCGTCGAGCTTCCGGAAGACCTCGGCCTTCGCGCCCAGGTTTTCCACGATCGCTTCGACGACGAGCTCGGCCTTCGAGACCGCTCCGAGGTCGGTCGAGGTCCGGATCCTTCCGAGGACCGCTTCCTTCTCCTCGGCGGTCATCTTCCCTTTGTCCACGCCACGCTGGAGGTTCTTCGAGATCGATCCCATCGCCCGGTCGAGCAGCGGCTGGCTGACCTCGACGAGGACGACGTCGTGCCCGGTCTGCGCGGCGGTGTGCGCGATCCCGTTGCCCATCGTCCCGCCGCCGATCACTCCGATTGTTCGCATGAACCTCTCCTCTCTCCGGTCGGAGGCGGAGTCTATCAAGAGTCTGGGAGTCTAGGAGTCTGGGAGTCCAGGAGTCATGGGCGGCCCGTTCCACGCCCGTGAGCGCGCCCGCGCCCGGCCTCTTCGTTCGAGGGAGCCCCATCGTTTCCGACTCCGGACTCCTGACGTGAAACGACGATCCTGCAACCGCGGAAGAGGGGCGATGCGTCGCATGTTTTCCCCACAGGAAGCTCTCATCAATGTTCGCGCACCACCGCTGGATCGCCGCCGCTCTCGCGCTCGCGGCAGCCTCGCTGGCCGCCGCGCCGTCGGCGGCGCCCAGGACGCCGATCACCGTCGAGAGCGTCCTCGTCGAGATGAACCGCGTGCGGACGGCGCGCGGGCTCCCCCCGTTTCGCGACGACTTCCGTCTCCGCCTCGCGGCGGAGGACAGGATGGGCGACATGCTCGAGCTGGCGTATTGGAGCCACGAGTCGCCGGACGGACAATCCCCCTTCGTCTTCGTTCCGCTCCGCGGCTACAGGCACAGCCGGCTCGGCGAGAACCTCGCCAGCGGGTTCGAGACGACCGAGCTCCTCGTGGTTTCCTGGATGGAATCGAAGGGCCACCGCGAGAACCTGATCGACCCGGGCTTTTCGGACGTCGGCATCGCGGTGATCGACGGAGGCACGACGCGGAGGTCGGCCGGCCGGTCGGTCGTCGTGATCTTCGGGCGAGAGATCGTCGCCGATCCGATCAGACCACCCGCATCGACGGATCGATCTCGCGCGACCACGCCGCAAGGCCGCCGGTGAGATTTCTCACGCGCGCGAGCCCTCCGTTCCTGAGCATCGCCGCCGCGTTCGCGCTCCGCCCCCCGCTCCTGCAGTAGACGACGATCTCCCGATCGCGCGGAAGCCGCCCCACCTCCTCGCGCAGGCGCCCCATCGGAATGTGCTCGGCCCCGGCAAGGTGCGCGACGCTCCACTCGTACTCTTCCCTCACGTCGATGACGAGGAGCGGCTCTCCCCGCTCGAGGCGATCGCGCAGCTCGCGCGGGGTGATGTCCGCGCCCTCCGCTCGCGGGCTGTACCCGCAGAACCGCTCGTAGTCGATCAGCTCTCGGACGGTCGGCGCGTCTCCGCAGACCCGGCACGCCGGATTCCTGCGGACCGCGATCTCGCGGAACGACATCCGCGCGGCATCGAAGAGCAGAAGCCGCCCCGAAAGCGTCCGCCCCACTCCGAGCAGCAGCTTGAGCGCCTCGGCGGCCTGGATCGACCCGATGATCCCCGGAACGACACCCAGAACGCCCCCTTCCTCGCAGTTCGGGACCAGGGCGGGAGGAGGGGGCTCGGGATAGAGGCAGCGGTAGCAGGGTCCGCCCTCGACGGAAAAGACGGAAGCCTGCCCTTCGAAGCGGAAGATCGAGCCGTACACGTTCGGCTTGCCCAGCAGGACCGCCGCGTCATTCACCAGATAGCGCGTCGGAAAGTTGTCGGTGCCGTCGACGATCACGCCGTACGGCGCCAGGATCCCGAGCGCGTTCGACGCGTCGAGCCGCGCGTCGTGAAGCTCGATCTCCACGTACGGGTTCAGATCGCGAATCCTCTCCGCGGCGGAGGCGAGCTTGGGGCGCCCGACAGCCGCCGTGCCGTGAATGATCTGGCGCTGCAGATTGCTCTCTTCGACGCGATCGAAATCGACGAGGCCGATCCGCCCGACCCCCGCCGCGGCGAGATAGAGCGCGGCCGGGCTGCCGAGCCCTCCGGCGCCGATCACGATCGCCGAGCCGCGCTTGAGCTTCTCCTGCCCCTCCCGCCCCACTTCAGGCAGAGCGAGGTGGCGGCTGTAGCGGGACCATTCCTCGAGGGGGAGGGAGGAGGGCATCCACGGATTCTCGCACGGCCTTCCGTGCCTGGGCGAATTGCAGATCGCAGATTGCAGATTGGTGTCCGCCGCCGGATCAGCGTCCGCGCCCCACCTACCGATCAACAATCAACGATCAACGATCAACGAGAGGCTATTCTGCAATCTGCAATCTGCAATCTGCAATCTGCAATTCGCAATGCCTCTCACAACCGCGTCCTCACCGCTTCCACCCCCGCCCGGATCTTCGGCTGGCTCGGGTCGATCGCGAGCGAGCGGTTCCAGTAGTCGAGCGCCCGCGCGTAGTCTTTTCGGCGGACGTGGACGAGGCCGAGGTTGTTGAGGACGAGCGTCGACGAAGGCTGGATCGAGAGAGCTCGCTCGAGCTCCGCCGTCCCTTCCGAGTAGCGCATCTGCGAGGCGAGCGCCGAGCCGAGATTCGCCGCGATCTCCGCCGAATCGGGGAAGAGCTGGCGTCCGCGCATGAGGATGTTGATCGCGCGGGCGCCGTTTCCCTTCTCCCGGTGCCACGCGGCGAAGTCGAGGATCATCTCGACGGGATTGGTGACGCCCCGCTCGATCCCTGCGAAAAAGACGTTCTCGGCGGCGGTGAACTTGCCGGCCTGGGCGAGCGCGATCGCGAGGTTCAGGAACGGAGTGGAGCGCCCCGGATTCGTGTCGATCGCTTTCTGAAAGGTCTCGATCGCCTCGTTCGTCTTCCCCTGACGCTGGAGCTGCACTCCGTAGTTGTTGAACCAGGCGTACTGCCCCCACGGCTCGGAGCCGACCGCGATCTGCTCGGGCGCCCCCTCGTCGGGCGTGAATGCGGGAGCGGTGGCGTGGCGCCGGTCCACGACGTGCCCCATCGCCTGCAGCCGCGCGAGGTACGCGCTCCGGTCGGGGCGATCGCCCGGCATGACGGGCCGAGGCACGACCACTTCGCTGTAGCTGATCATCGGCACCGTCCGGATCGGCTCGACGCCCTGCAGGGCCCACTCCAGCGACTCGCCGTTCATCTCCGACGATTCGGGAAGACCGAGGATCGAGAGGATCGTCGGCGTGACGTCGTACACGGTGAGCGGACGGCGGAGCTTCGAGGGGGCGACCCGATTCCCGAACGCGACGAAGATCCCGTTCCGGCGGTGCTCCTCCAGGGCCGATCTGCCGGCGGGAGGCTGGAGGGGGCGGCTCGTTCCCCACGTCATCCCATAGGGGGAGACGATCATCAGAGTCGTATCGGTCGGAAGGACCTTGATCCATTCTCCGATGAGGCGGTCGATCTCCGAGTAGTAATTCGCCACGGTGGCCCAGTACTTCCGATAGTCCTCGAACGGGACCGAGCCGCGGCGCGGCGGATGGTAGGGGCCGAAGAGGTGATTCACCTCGTCGGTTCCGTCGTAGAGCACCATCGTGAGCATCGGCTTCTGTCGGTTGAAGAGCGCGATCGCGGCGCGATGGTCGCTCCACGTCTTGGCGAGGATCGACCGCATCGCCACGACCGGATCCTTCGGGTTCCCCGAGGCGACCGCGCTCCGGAACTCCTTCTCCGTGACGTTGACGAAGCGCGCGACCTGCTTGTAGTCGACGGTGCTCTCGGGGATGAGCACCGGGTCGACCACCCCGGAGAGCTCGGCCGGGTGGATCGCCGCCGGCGCCAGGTCGACCGGCGTATCGAACACCGCGACGTTCCGGTGGGTAGGCGGCCACGCCGCCCACCAGTTCACGACGGTCGCGGGCCTGCCGAACGCGGCGGAGATGTCCCACAGGGCGGGAGCTTTCCGCGACGCGGAGGTGACGACGTCGCTTTCGGAGGGGCGCTGGATGAAATCGAGAACGCCGTGGCGATCCGGCTGGAGCCCGGTCGCCAGCGAGGTCCAGGCGAGCGGTGCGAGCGGAGGCTGCGTCGGCGCGACGATGCCGGTCGTGCCGGCGTCGATCACCGCCCCGAGGTTCGGCATCCGCCCGTCCAGGATCAGCTCCCGCAGCAGCTCCCAGTCCGCTCCGTCGAGCCCGATCACGGCGACGCGGCCGACCGGGCCGCGGGCGTTCCGCCTCAGCTGCATCCGCTTGTAGCGAAGCATCTCCTCGGGCGCGACCTCGATCCGTTCGATCTCGAACGAGCGCACCGCGAGGCCGCTCTGCGCGAGGTGACGCGCGACGGTCCGCCTCACCACGTCCCGCTGCGCGGCGAACTGCGACGAGGGTGAGACCAGCTCTTCGACCGGGATCTTCGTCGAAAGCGCGGACACCGCTTCCGAGACTCGCGCGCGGATCCACGCGCTCCACCCTTCGCGAACCAGCCGCTTCGCGTCGGGCATGCGGCGATCCGAAATGCCGAACCGGAGGTGATACGTCAGCTTGACCGGCAGCCCCTCGGAGGAGCGGACCACCACCACGCCCTCGTGCGCCGCCGAGCCGTCCCTCATCTCGAAGTTCAGCCGGTAGTACTGATGCGGCGGGAGGAACGCGATCCGCTGCTCCGCCATCCGGATTTTTCCGCTCCTCTTGTCGACGCCGAAAATCAGGCGGCGCGGCGAAGGGACGAAAAGGCTGACGAGGATGTAGAAGAGCGCGGCGAATCCCGCGAGGATCAGGAACGTGGTGAGGAGGCGATTACGACGCATCGGACTCAGCGGCTATGCAGCAACCCGGCCAGAGCGAGAGGTCAGGGGAAACGTAGTCAGGGAAACGGGGACACCTCGGTTCCGGCGAGAGCCCTCTTCCCCATTCGACTACCCCCCGCCGACGAACTCGACGATTTCGACCTGGTCGCCCTCACCGAGCGCCGCGCCCCGAAATCGCGCTTCCGGACGAGCTCGCGATTGATCTCGACCGCGACCAGCTCCGGCCTTCATCCCGACGTTTTCGAGCAGATCGTCGACCGACATTCCGCCCGGCAGCTCGCGCTGCTCGCCGTTGAGCGTCACATGAATGTTCGTGGCCATGAGGTAACTCGCAAGTAGAGAGAAGGAAGAAGGCAGCGGGGAGATTCCGAACCGGCTCCGATCTCCGAGGAGGGACGGGTCGGCGAAGACTTCCGCCCTCCGACCCCTCCTTCAATGCTTCCGCTTCACCAGCTGCTTCACTTCATCGTTCCCTATGTCGCTCTGCGCCGAGATGATGATCGCGGCGGTCCCTTCCGGGAACGACGGGATCGAGCAGCGGATCGTCGCCGACCCGTCCGCCGCCGTCTTTCCGCGGAAGATGACGCGAGGCGCTTCGACGGTCGAGATCACTTTCACCTCGAGAGTCGCGGCCGCCAGGGGGGTCTGCGAGATGCTCGTCCTCGTGGCGACCCGGAGCTCGACCGGCTGCCCCGCCACGAACTCCGCGCTGTTGAGGATGGAGAGCTCGAGATGCTCGCTCTCCGCTTCCGCGTTCAGGTAGTCGATGATCACCTGATCGAGCGTCCGATCTTCGTCCGCCGGAGAGGGAGACGGGAGCAGCGGGGCCGGCTCGGAGCGCGTTTCCAGCGACTCGATCACCTGCGCGCGAGTCTGCGTGTCCGACACGTTGTCGAACCGCCCCCTCTTGATCGCCGCGATGATCGTCTTGTGCTGCTGCTCCATCAGGTGGCTGATCGACTTCTCGTCGATGCCCCCCTGAAGGTGCTCCGCGTACGAGGTCTTCTTCGAGGCGAGGATCTCTCCGCCCACATAGACCAGCGACTCGATGAAGGGGTTTGAAAGACCCTTGTCTTCGGTCTGAATGTGGAAAACCCGACTGTTGTGTTTGATGTCGGTGTTGAATCCGGTGATCACGCCCGGGCCTCGAAAACCTTGCTGCGCAAAGTTTACGAATCTTAGCAGAAGGGCCGCCGGCGGCCCCGGACGCCCTAGACCCGCCCCTGCCACGCCTCGATCTGCCGGCGCAGCGCGTCCGGGATGCGCGTCTTCCGGTCTCGCTCCAGGAATAGTGGACGACGACGACCTTCCCCCGCGCGGCAACGTTGCCGACGGCGTCGCGGATCTCGCCGACAAAATCGAAGGAGCTGTTCCGCATCCCGCCGACGCGCGTCGCGATCTCGATCTCGTCTCCCAGACCGAGCTGGCGGAGAAAATCGACCTCCGCGCGCGCGACGATGAACCCGATCGAGCCCGGATCGCTCCTCCCGTGCATCTCCATCCAGTACCGGGTCCGGCCCCATTCGAAAAGCGTCAGGAAGACCGCGTTGTTGACGTGACCGGCCGCGTCGAGATCGCGCCAGGTGACCTGCCAGGGGACGATGCGCCTATCCGCTCCTTCCCAGCGGCTCGCGTGAGGGCGCCTCGTTCGGAACCCTCGACTGCGCGGCCGACCCGAGGCCGAACTTCTGACGGCCTTCCCGTGCACGACTGCAGGTACTTTCCGGGCAGCGGGTGATCGAGGAGGGCGCGATGATCGTCGAGGCGACGAGACATCTCGAGTCGACGCCGGTGTCGATGCCCATGCCGTCGAGCATGTAGACGAGATCCTCGGTCGCGAGGTTGCCCGACGCGCCGGGCGCGTACGGGACAGCCGCCGAGCCCGCCGGCGGACGCGTCGAACGTCGGTGATGCCCAGCTCCAGCGCCGCCAGCAGTTGGCGAGCGCGGTGCCGCGCGTGTCGTGGAAGTGCACGCCGAGCCGTCGACGCGGGGATGACCTGCAGCAGCGCCCGAGCACGTCCTGCACCTGCAGCGGCGTGCCGACGCCGATCGTGTCGCCGAGCGAGATCTCGTAGCAGCCGAGGTCGCGCAGCGCGCGCGCGACCTCGAGCGACCTTCTCCGGCGGCACGTCGCCCTCGTACGGGCAGCCGAACGCCGTCGACACGTAGCCGCGCACGCGGATGCCCTCGCCGCGCGCGCGCGGCGGCACGGGCGCGAACGCCGCGAGCGACTCGGCGATCGTCTTGTTGATGTTCCTCTTGTTGAACGTCTCGGACGCCGCGATGAAGATCGCGACTCGCTTCATGCCCGCGGCGATCGCGCGCTCGAGCCCTGGCAGGTTCGGCACCAGCGCCGAGTAGTCGACGCCCGGTCGCGCGGGATCCGCGCGAGCACCTCGGCGGCGTCGGCCAGCTGCGGGATCCACTTCGGGTTGACGAAGCGGTCATCTCGATCGACGCGCAGCCCGGCCTCGGCGAGCGCGTCGATGAAGCGCGACTTGTCCTCCGTCGGGACGCGCCTACTCGTTCTGCAGGCCGTCGCGCGGGCCGACCTCGACGATGCGCACGCGCTCGACGTCGAATTTCACGGCGCTCCGGGCGCGTCGAGCGCGATCAGGTCACGCCCGGCTGCACCAGCTCGCCCGCCCGGCAGCCGATCGCCTGACAGCCCGTCGTGGGGCGCCACGATCTGATGCTCCATCTTCATCGCTTCGAGATCACGAGAGGATCTCCCTTCGCAACCCGATCGCCGACTTCCACGAAGATCCGCAGCGACCTGTCCCGGCATGGGGGCGTCGGTCGAGTGATCGGATGCCGCGCGCGCGCAGGCCCCGTCCGCCTCACCGCCGCGGCCAGATCTCGCCGTCGAGGAGAAAGTCCACGCGCTCGCCGTCTCACCGCGAACGGCACACGTGACGAGCCGCTCGCCGAGCGCGACCTCCGCCCATCCGGCGTGCGTCGCGACGAGCTCGAGACGGCAAGCGATCCCCGCCTGGAAGGAGGCGATCCAGCCCGCGCCATCCTTCTCGAGCGACAAGCACCGCACTTCGGACGACCCCATCGTGACGATTTTCTCTCGTTCATCTCGGGTGAACCGCTGCCCGGCGTGTTGAGCGGCCGCCGTGCGCGCAGAGGGGACGACTCCTCGCCGTCCACGTCTCCAGCGCCATGTTCATCAGCGACGCGACGGCGCATCGAACGGATTGCGCTTGCCGCTCCGGTTCAGGATCGACGCGAAGCCGATGACCCGCCGCCGATGCTCGCGACGACGTCCGCCGTCTCGCGCGTCGATTTACCGGTCGTGACGACGTCCTCGACGATCACGGCACGGGTCTCGCCTTGCGGAATGCAGGAAACCACGCCTCAGCGACATCGTTCCGTCTTTCCGCTCGGTGAAGATCATCGGGACCCGAGAGCCTGCGCGACGGTGTAGCCGATGATCAGGCCTCCCAGCGCCGGCGCGACGATCCCGAGCGCCGAGCGCACGGATGGCGTCGGCGAGGTCGCTCGCCCATCGCCTGGCGTGTGCGGGGGTGCTCCAGCAGCTTCGCGCATTGCACGTAGCGGTGCTGTGCAGCCCGGAGGAAAGACGGAAGTGGCCCTCGAGGAGCGCTCCCCGTTTCGCGGAGAAGGAGTCGACGCGAGGCCATCGCGCGGCAGAATACCAGACCGATGCCGCGTGCGCAGGGGCGCCCTGCGATCGCCGACCGGCCTATACTCGCGCGCATGAGCCTCACCTGAATCAGATTCGCGCCGCTCTGCACCTACCGCCGCGATGAAAGCCCGCCGACGCCGCGCGCCTCTCGACGCTGCGGCTCGTGCAGGCTGGCCCCTCAAGAACGAGCAGATCGAGAAGGGCCACGAGCTCTCAGAGACGAAGGAAGCGGTAGGCGGTCCTCCGCCGCGCGCTCAAGCAGCGGCAGGACCTGGTTGAGCAGTACCGCAACGGCTTGCGCGAAGACCTGGCCGCGAAGGAAGAAGCGGAGATCGTCGTCCTGCAGGAGCACCTGCCTCAGATGCTGTCCGAAGCGGAGACCGAGGGAATCGTCGACGAGACGATCGCGAGCACCGGCGCCGCGTCGAAGAAGGACATGGGAAAGGTCATGAAGGAGATCATGGCCGCGCACAAGGGCCGCGTCGACGGAAGAATCGTGCAGGCGATCCTCGGACGGAAACTGACGTACGAAGCCGTTCGCCGTTCGCCGTCCTCAGAGGATCCCGTGCCCGTGCCCGGTTTTTTCAACCGTCCGACCTGCGCAAAGAATCAGGGCTCCGCCCGCACTCCTCCCGGCGGCTCTTCCCCTTCGTAAATCTCCCCGTAGCGCGCCTAGCTGTTGAGAACCTTAGGCACGTAGTGTTTCGTCTCCGCGAAGTTGACCGAGCTCGAGGAAGTAGTCGTCCTCGGGGGCGGGCGCGATGCGCGACCAGAGCTCCGCCTGAAACGGCCCCGCGTTGTACGCGGCCACCGCGCGATAGCGGCTGCCTGCGAACTTCTCGAGGAGGTCGGCGACGTATTTCGCGCCGAGCTGGACGATCACGCGCGGATCGTAAAGGTCCTCCGATTCGAGCTCGGCGATCCCGACGCTCTGGCTGATGTCGCGCGCGGTCGTGATGATGAACTGGAGGAGGCCGCGCGCCGCGGTGAGCGATTTCGCCCGCGGGTTGAAGCGCGATTCCTCGCGCAGGATCGAGAGAACGAGTCGCGGATCGGCGCCGTAGCGCGCAGAATCGCGCCGGATCATCTCCTCGAAATAGCGAGGGTAGAGGAGCTCGAGGACGCGCCGCACCGGGATCCGATGCGCCGCGGAGCGGAGGTGATCGAACCCGCGACGGAGCTGCTCTCGCCGGCTGCGAAGCCCGGAGTTCGCTTCGATTAACACTCCTGTCGGCGGTGTGGGAGTTGACGATGAATCATCCCTAGAGGTGGGGGAACATGTCGGAGCAATTTTGCCGCTGCGCGGGGTTGTAGGACATCCCCGCTCCGGCTACCATCCAACACACGGTGACATCGTCCCCTCTGTTCAGAAACCGGCCAAGCCTTATCTCGACAACTCTCTACATCGGCGCGGCGATTCTGCTCGCGGCCTGCCGCCGCGAGACCCCACTCGAGAGCGATCTCGCCTCTCGAACCAAACCGCGGGGACGACTCGTCGTCGTGGGACTCGATGCGCTTGACTGGCGCCTCGTGGATGAGCAGACGGGCAACGGATCGATGCCGAATCTGAAACGCATCCTCGCGCACGGCACCGGCGCGGTTCTCGAGGTTCCGCCGCCGCTCCTCTCTCCCGTCGTCTGGACGACGATTGCCACTGGCGCGACGCCTCAGGAGCACGGCGTCCTCGACTTTCTGGAGGAGGATCCGCGCGACCGCGCTCCTCGGCCGGTCGGCTCACGTTCGCGCAAGGTCCCTGCGCTATGGGAGATGACCTCGGCAGCGGGACGGTCGACGGCCGTCATCGGCTGGTGGGCGACGTATCCGGCCGAAACGACCGCTCGCTGCGCGATCTATTCGGACCGCCTGACCGAGCAGCTCCTCGGTCTCACCGCGAACACCCCGGGTGCGGCGTCGCCCGCGGAGGCGGCCGAGAGCGCGAGGGCGTTGCAGGTGAGCCTCGACCAGATCACGCCGGCGATGCTCGCTCCCTATGCTTCCGTCGACGCGGTGGAGATCGAGGCCGTTCGCGCCGGGAAGTCCGGATGGGACGATCCGATCGGGGGGCTCGTGCGCCTCATCGCCGCCACGGCGACGGTCGAGCGGTTCACGGAGCACGAGATACGGCGCGGCACGGATGTAATCCTCACTTATCTCGAAGGGACCGACACGGTGGGCCACCTGTTCGGCGCGTACCGGCCGCCCCCGATGCGCGGCGTACCGCGCGAATCCGCGGCACGCTTCGGCGGAACCGTCGACGCATACTACGCGCACGTCGACGCATGGCTCGGCCGGATCGCTGACGCCCTGGGGGCGGAGGACACGCTCGTCATCGTCTCGGATCACGGTTTCACGTGGGGCGAGGATCGTCCTCCTGTCGCGTCGGGGACGCGCACGCCGACCGCGGTATGGTGGCACCGCGGCGAAGGAGTGTTCATCGTCGCCGGGCCGGCGGTGCGCCCGACGACCCTGCGCGCGCACATCGGCATACTCGACGTTGCGCCGTCGCTTCTCGCGCTCGCCGGCCTCCCGCCCGACCGGAGCATGAAAGGTACAGTGCCGTCGTGGATCGGCGCGGAGGCCGCAGCGGCATCGAAGGAACCGGTCGACTATCGCGCGCTACTTCCGCGCCGGACGGGCGAGGCGCCGGAGCTCCCGCCTTCGGCGAAGGAAGAGGAGCTCGCGAAGCTGCGCGCCCTCGGCTACGTCGGCGGCGGCGACGGCGAGACGAAGTCTGTGCCGATTGCGGGCAACCGCATCGAGGCGCGGCGGTTCAATAACGAGGCGATGGCGAGCTTTGCGTCCGGGCAGCTCGATGAAGCGGAACGTGGCTTCCGGCGCGCGATCGCGGCCGACGCTTCCTATGCGGCGGCTCATTACAATCTCTCCCTCGTGCACCGCGAGCGTGGGTTTTTCGATGATGCGGACAGGGAGTTCTGGAAGGCCGTCGAGCGGGGGATCGCCGATCCGGAGATGACCGTCGTCCGGCTCGCTCTCGACTACAGTGAACGCGGCGACGCTCGCCGCGCGGCCGCCACGTTCGCCGAAGGACGTCGTCGATTCCCGGAGAGCGCGGCGATCTGGCTCAACTCCGGAGTGTTCCTCGGCGAGCAGCGTGACTACGAGGGTGCGCGGAAGGCGTTGGAGCGCGCGACCCGGATCGAGCCGGGGAACGCGATGGCCTGGTCGAATCTCGCGGTTGCGTTCGCCGCGGCGGGCGAGGCGCGGCAGGCGCGGCGGGCGATGACGAGAGCCAGCCGGCTCGATCCCGGGAACGAAGCGGTCCGCCGCGAGCTGGCGCGTCTCGGCGGACCGCTCGACTGAGCGCTACTTCGTTTCCGCTTTCGGTACCGCTGTGATGTAAACCTTGAACATCGGCTTTTCGAAGAGGAACGCGTCGAACCACATCGCATTGAATCGCCGCGCGTTAAACGACGTCAGCCCGTCGCGCGTTCCGTCGTGCCCGTCGGCCGGATCCGCGAAATAGATGACGTCGTCGCGGTCGCTCTCGGTGCCTTTGTCGTCGTAGCCGACGGCGAGGACCCAATGGCCACCGCAGTCGATCCATTCGACGAGAGTCGGGATGTTGCGCTCGAGATTCTTTCGGATCAGATCGAGCGACCCCTGCTCACCCCACGTGACGTCGAACCCGTGCGATTCGAGCCAACCGACCATCCCCTGAGGCGTGGTCCCTTGTCCTTTGGTGCATCCCGCTTCGTCGGCGATCTTGAGCTCCTCGCCGTCGCGGCCGTAGTGGCGCAGGAGCGTGATGAGCGCAGAGGGGCCGCAGGTGTACGAGGTCGTTTGCTGAAAGCCGCGGAGCGGGAGAATCGTCAGATGCTCGCTGGCTCCTGGCGGAAGCGCAGGAGCCGCTGCGGGTTTCGCGGTCTCCTGAGCGGAGAGGGCGCCAGCGACGATCGACAACAAGACGACAGCAAGTGCTCGTTTCATCAGATCTCCTCCAGAGGCGACGCTTCCGCACCGACGACGTCGACCAGATCCTTTTCCGCTCCGGCGCATCTCTGCGTAAGGAGCATTCTCGTGTACATCGTGGCTCCCGTCGCGAGCTCGCGCGTTTCGATGTATTCGTCCGGCATGTGGCAGACGCGAATGTCGCCCGGGCCGAATATCGCGCAATCGAGTCCCGCCTCTCCCTGGAACACGGCGGCGTCCGTCGCGTAGTTCAGCGTGATCAGGTTCGCGCCGGTGCTCTTTCGAAGGTCCGCGACGAGGCCGGAGTCGGCTGGCATCGCGAATGGGCGCGCCTCGAAATCGCGGTCGAGTCGGCACGCGTAGCCGCGCGCCTCGAGGAGCACGAACTGGCGCTCCATCTCGTCGAGGAGGAGCGCCGCCGTCGAGCCGGGAACGATCCGCATGTCGCCCGAGAGTATGGCGCGGCCGGGGACGCGGTTCCTGACGTCACCTCCCCGCAGCGTTCCCACGTTGACCGTGTTGCCGGAGTCGAAGGCGGGATGCCGCGTCGATCTCCATTGCGCGTCGAGCCGCGCGACCGCGTCGAGAATCGCTGCCGCTCCGTACAGAGCGTTGAGACCCCGATGTGGCGTTCCCGAATGCGACGAACGCCCCTCGATGGTCACGGTGAAATCGAGCACGCCTTTGTGGGCATGGCCGATCGAGAGGCCGGTCGGCTCGCCGATGACTAGCTGCATAGGCCGGAGCGCGGCGCGCGCGAACTCCGAGCGAACGAGTTCCGCGCGCGCCGTCGAGCGCAGCTTCCTCATGATGCGTCACCACGAGTGCCAGGGGGAGATCCGGGCGGGCGCGGCTCGCTTCGCTCAGACTGGCGAGCATGCACGCGAGCGGCCCTTTCATGTCGGATGCGCCTACGCCGTAGCACTTTCCGTCGCGCTCTTCCAGCGCGAACGGATCGGTGATCCAGAGGCTCTCGTCCACCGGCACCGTGTCGATGTGCGCGCAGAGCGCCAGGTATCTGCCGTCGCCTCGCCACGCCCGCGCCGGTTCGTTCCGCGCGATCAGGTTCTGAAACCCGTCGGCTCCTTCCACGAGAAACGAGAAGCCCAGCGGGGCGAGATATCCTTTCAGATACGCGATCGCGTCGCCCGTCCGCTGGTCGCTGACGGTATTGAAGGCAACCAGGTCCTTAAGGATGCGAACGATCTCGGTCATCGGGATACCCGCCCCACCTTGTCCTTGACTCGAGGAGCTCAGAAGTCGAGCTTGAACCCGACCTCGAACCGCCGCGGCGACTGCCACGACGTCGGGTCACGGAACGTCGCGAGTGCCGAGTTGGACGCGCGGCTCGTTACCTGCTGATTGTCGAACGCGTTGAAGACGTTTGCGTAAACGGCCATGCCGAGCGGACCCACGGTGAACGGCTGCTCGAGATAAAGGTCGGCCTCCCAGTTCGCACCGACCTCGGACGCCCCCCGCTCTTCGATGAATACCGCTCCGTAGACGCCCGCCTTGGTCGCTGTGTAGACGTTTCCCGAGTACCAGGAGGCGTTCATGCCGACGACCGTTCGCCACGGCATCGTATAGGAGCCGAACATCTTCACGCGGTGCGGCCCGTGTGTCCGGCCATACCGTAACGGATCGACGAGTTCCGGGTTGGAGAACGTGAACTGGCCGATGTCGCGCCACGTCACGCCCCAGGCGTCGTTCTTCAGCGCGTAGGTGTAGCTCGCGAGGAACTGGAGCCGGTCGGGACCGAGGCGTTTCTCGAGGGAGAGACTCAGGGCCTGGTACTCGCTCCACTTCTTGTCGCCGACGTCCGCGGTCTTCGGGACGTTCGTGATTACGTTCCTGCCGGAGGCGGTCGGATCGTACCAGTCGATCTGCGTGTCCTGCCCGCCAGACGAAGTCCGCGCTCACCGCGAAATCGCTCCTCAGGAGCTTCTGATAGCCGAGAGAGGCCTCGTCGAGATACGCGGGATCCAGGCCCGGATCGAGCGTGGTGCCGCCGGCCTTCAGCGGGACGTCATACGCCAGCGTCCAGCAGGCATCGGGATGCTGATAGTAGGCGGCCCCGCCGGCAGCGCACGTGTAGTTCCAGTTCCATCGCTGCATATGGTCGGTCGTTTCGTTGAAGTAGTCGCCAATGTAGTTGGTGGCGAGATAGTAGTAGCGGCTGATCGAGCCGTGCACCGAATCGCCGTTCAGGTCGTACGCGAATCCAAGGCGCGG
>CAWCBB010000028.1:0-78622 GCA_963793695.1 uncultured Acidobacteriota bacterium
CGCCGGGCTCTTCGCGCGCGACGGCCGCGAAAAATCCTCGCTCCATTCTGGCAACGGCTTTGGCCGCGCGCGGATGACGATGGAATTCGTTGCGCGGCGCACTGAAGAATTCCCGCCGGACGAATCTGCGCTCGACGACCGTCTCCGCGAGATCGGTTGACGGTGACATCGGAGGCTCGACGCTGGCCGAGATGCAGGTGGCCGATCCGGAGCTTTACGCGAGGCGCCTGACGGCGAAGTGGACGATGGCGCCGGAGGGCGGCGAAGACCTACGAGGCCATCCGTCCCGGATGCGCGACTGGTACGATCTCGTCGACGGCAATATCGTCGCCGTGGCCCATCGGCCAAGGAGTCGCGGCGCGGGCGCTGGTGGCGCTGGGCATCAAATAGCAGGCCAGCGCGGCGAGCATCCTCGATGGAGCAGGGCGCAGACATGTGTCCCGCGAGGGCCGCCGAAGTGCTCGTTAATCACTCCGCCGTCATGCCCGGGCTTGTCCCGGGCATCCGCGCTCTTCAACGCGCCCGCCGATAAACAAGACGTGGATGGCCGGGACGTGCCCGGCCATGACGATGAGCAGTTGAAGCAGTTCTTCGTCCGCGGCGGCATCCGCCGGTCGTGCAGGTCGAGCGCATGAAGCCGGTGAACAATCGTTGATTGCAGATTGCAGATTCGCGATTGACGGCCGCCGGTTTTGATTTTCGTTAATCGGCCAAGGTCATCCCCCAGAGCGGAGCGAGGATCTGGGTGGGGCAGCACTTACGCGATGGCGAAGAATGGCGCGGCCACCGATCCCACGAATCTCAATCTGCAATCGCCCCCTACCGTTTCCCCGCCGCCATCAGCTTCTGGTTCAGCTCCTTGATCCGCTCCTGGAGTTGGAGGATCTTCGCCTGGGCGTCGGCGCGGAGGCGCTCGAGCTCGCCCTTGAGGCGCGCGATCTCTTCCTCCTTGCCGTTCCCGGCCGGCACTTTCTCCTCGAGCTGCCGGGCCCGGAACTCCAGATCGTGCCGCACCTGCTCGATCTCCTCGTCCTTCCGGAGGAGCTGGTTGCGGAAATTCTCCTGCTGCTCGTCGTAGAGCTTCTTGATCTCCATGAGCTCGACGATCTGCGAAAAATCGGCACGGCTCGGCATTGCGGATCCTCCCGGTTCGGGCGCGCTCTTCGATTTGGGGGAACATCTTTCGGATCTTCAGGGAGAGGTCTTCCGGGTCGCTCGAGAGCTCCATCGCGTCCTCGTAGTTGATCCTCGACTGGACGAGCAGCGCGATCAGGCTCTGGTTCATCGACTGCATCCGGTAGTAGCCGACCGACCCTTCCATCTCCTCGAGGATGTCCTTGGTGAGTCCGTCCTCGATGAGCTTCGCGATCTTCGGCGAGTTCTTGAGGATCTCGACCGCGGCCGTGAGTCCGCCGTCGGCCGTCCGGACGAGCTTGAGTGAGATGATGCCGCGCAGCACGAGCGAGAGCTGCGCCCGGATCTGCTTGTGCTGCTCGACCGGAAACGCGTCGATGATCCGGTCGATCGTCTGCGCCGCGTTGTTCGTGTGGAGCGTCGAGAGGACGAGATGGCCCGTCTCCGCCGCGGTCATCACGGTCGCGATCGTCTCCATGTCGCGCATCTCCCCGACCATGATCACGTCCGGGTCCTGCCGCATCGAGTTCTTGAGCGCCTCGCGGAAGCTCGGGGTGTCCGTGCCGACCTCCCGCTGCGAGACGACCGCGGTGTGGTCGGCGAAGAGGAACTCGATCGGATCCTCGACCGTGACGATGTGAAGCGGGTCGCGGTGCGAGACCTCCGAGATCATCGCGGCGAGCGTGGTCGACTTTCCCGAGCCCGTGGGGCCGGTCACCAGGACGAGCCCGTCGGGCAGGCCGTCAGGTCGCGCAGGCCTCCGGCAGCTCGAGCTCGTCGATGCCGAGGATCTGAAAGGGAACGCGGCGGAAGACGGCGGCGACCGTGCCGCGCTGGGTGTAGAGGTTCGCCCGGAACCGCGCGACGCCCGGCACTCCGTAGCCGAAGTCCACCGACTGGGTCTCCTCGTAACGGACCTTCTGCGCCGCGCTGAGAATGGGCAGGAGCATCCGCTCGAGGTCCGCCGGACGCAGCGGCTCGGCCTTGATCGGCACGAGCTTGCCCTGAACCCGGAGAAGCGGTGGGCGCATCGGCTTGAGGTGAAGATCCGACGCCTGCTGCTCCGAGACGAACGCCAGCAGGTCGTTCAGCTCCATCGGCCTGGCCGCCCCGGCGGTGGTTTCCTTCGCGCTGCATCTCTCGTGGGACTCCGTCATTTCCTTCGCATCACCGAGTCGAGGATCATCAGAAACGCCTCCTGCTGCTTCGCCTCGGTCTTGTTGATGACCGCGATCGCATCTCCGATCTGGAACCTGCGGTGCAGCTCTTCGGCGGAGTGCGAGGAGGTCACCAGGATCCTCTTCGAGGGGACCCCGCGCTGACGAGCGTACTCGACGAACTTCTGGCCGTCCATCCCCGGCATCTCGAGATCGACGATCAGAAGGTGGATCGACTCGTCGATTTTCGGCAGCGCGTCGTACGGATGGCGATACGTCTCCACCTGCGCCGCCCCCTGATATCGCTCCTCGAGGATGTTCTCGAGAAGATGGCAGAACGCGACCGAGTCGTCGACGACGACGATCCGCTTGCCGCTCAACGTTTCCGTTTCTCCTTCGAGCGCCGGGCCGGCGCCGGTGGGGTGCGGGCGTCTCGCCCGCCTTTCGACTTCTCCACCACGAGCGGCGGGCGGGACGCCCGCGCCACACCGGGCTCCGCGCGGAAGCGGATCCGCCCGCCGACGATCGTGGCCGCGACGCGGCCGCGATAGCTGTTTCCGATGAACGGAGAGTTCGACGAGCGGGACACGAACGAGCTCCCGACCTCGGTCTTCCCGGCCGGGTCGAGGATCGTGACGTCGCCGATCGCCCCCTCCCGCAGCGTCCCTCCCGGGAGCCGGAAGATCCGTGCCGGAGAGGTCGACATCAGATCGATCAGCTTCATCAGGTCGATCTTCTTCGTCTTCGCCACGAGCAGGTCGTAGCAGACGGCGAACGCCGTCTCGAGGCCGATGACGCCGAAGGGCGCCAGGTCGAACTCGACGTTCTTCTCGTCGGGGTGATGCGGAGCATGGTCCGTCGCGATGACGTCGACCGTCCCATCGGCGACCGCGTCGACGAGAGCCCGCCGGTGCTCTTCCGAACGGAGCGGCGGGTTCATCTTGAAGTTCGTGGAGAACGACCGGATCTCTTCGTCCGTCAGGGCGAGGTGGTGCGGGGTGGCCTCGCACGTCACGCGGAGCCCGTTCTTCTTCGCCCGGCGCACCGCGTCGAGCGCCCCGCGCGTCGAGATGTGACCGACGTGCACGTGCCCCCCGGTCAGCTCCGCGAGGATCATGTCGCGCGTCGTGAGGACGTCCTCCGAGGCGGCCGGGATCCCGCGCATGCCGAGGAGGGTCGAGATCATGCCCTCGCTCATGACGCCGCCGTCGCTCAGATCGAGGTCCTGCTCGTGGACGACGATCGGCGCCGAGAGCATCGTCGCGTACTCGAGCGCCCGCCGCATCAGGAGCGCGTTCTTCACCGGCCTGCCGTCGTCGCTGAACGCGACGCACCCTCCCAGCCTCAGGTCGGCCATCTCGGCGAGCGCCTCTCCCGCGAGCCCGCGGCTGACCGCCCCGATCGGATAGACGCGGCACGCGCCGTTGCGCGCCGCTTCCGCCACGATCATCTCCGTCACGGCGCGCTCGTCGTTCGGCGGCACCGTGTTCGCCATCGAGCAGACCGCCGTGTAGCCGCCCGCGACCGCCGCGCGCGTCCCCGTCGCGATCGTCTCCTTGTGCTCCTGCCCCGGCTCGCGAAGGTGCGTGTGCAGATCGATCAGCCCCGGCGCGACGACCAGCCCCGCGGCGTCGAAGATCTCCACCCCTTTCGGAGCCCGTACGCCGGCGCCGACCCGGGAGATCGATCCGTCTTCGATGAGCACGTCGAGCTTCGCGTCGACGCCCCGGCCCGGGTCGACGACCCGGCCGTTCTGAATGAGCAGGTTCATCGCGGTCCCTATCCCTGATTCTCCGTGAGATGCCCCCCGGCGAGGAGGTAAAGAACGGCCATTCGCACGGCGACGCCGTTGGTCACCTGGTCGAGGATGACCGAGAAGCGGCCGTCGGCGACGTCCGAGGAGATCTCCACGCCGCGGTTCATCGGACCGGGGTGCATGACGAGCACTCCCTCCTTGGCCCGCCGCAGCCTCTCGGACGTCAGCCCGAACGTGTTGAAGTACTCGCGGACCGAGGGGAACGAGAGCTTCCCCTGACGCTCGAGCTGGATGCGCAGCATCATCACCACGTCCGCCCCCTCGAGCGCCTCGTCGAGCGAGTGGACGACCCGCACGCCGAGCTTCTCGATCTCCGCCGGAATGAGCGTGGGAGGGCCGGCGAGCGTGACGTTCGCCCCCATCTTCGTGAGCAGGTGAATGTTCGAGCGAACGACGCGGGAGAAGGTGATGTCGCCCACGATCGAGACGTTGACCCCGGAGAGGCGGCCGAGCCGCTCGCGGATGGTGAAGGCGTCGAGCAGCGCCTGCGTGGGGTGCTCGTGCGCGCCGTCGCCGGCGTTGATGATCGAGGCCGAAAGGACGTCCGCGAGCATCTTCGGCGAGCCCGCGTGACGGTGCCGGATCACGATCATGTCCGGTCGCATCGCCATCAGGTTCTTCGCCGTGTCGATGAGCGTCTCCCCCTTCTCGACCGACGAGCCGGAGGCGCTGAAACCGAGCGTGTCGGCCGAGAGCCGTTTCTCGGCGATCTCGAACGAGACCCGCGTCCGGGTGGACGCCTCCATGAAGAGGTTGATGACGAGCTGGCCGCGCAGCGCCGGAACCTTCTTGACCGGCCTCTCGCTGACTTCCTTGAACCCTTCCGCCGTATCGAGGATCAGCTGAATCTCCTCGGGGGTCAACGGCTCGATGCCGAGAAGGTCCTTCGAACGGAGGGAGGAGGTTTGAGCGCGCATTTCCTGTCAGTCTATCGATCGCGTTCGGAAGTCAAAGGCCGGGCACGGGCGCGGGCGCGTTCACGGGCGCGGGATTCGAACCGTGATCGACTCGCAGGACAAGGTCAACGATCAACGAACATGATCTCAATCAGCAATCGTACCGCTCGGCTCCCGTGCACGCGCCCGCGCCCGTGCCCGCGCCCGGCTTTTGCGTTCCTTTACGCCTTCTCCTGGATGAGGACCTCGTCCTCCCCGTCCATCTCCTCGAGCTTGACTTTGATCACTTCGTCGCGGTCGGTCGGGATCGTCTTTCCGACCACGTCGGCGTGGATCGGCAGCTCGCGATGGCCGCGGTCGACGAGGACCGCCAGCTGGACGGCGCGCGGGCGGCCGAAATCGATGAGGGCATCGAGCGCGGCGCGCACCGTGCGGCCGGTGTAGAGAACGTCGTCGACGAGCACGACGACCTTGTCGTCGATCGGCTCGGGGAGCTTGGTCGGCTTCACGACCGGCTGAGGGGCGATCGTGGTCAGGTCGTCGCGATAGAGGGTGATGTCGAGGATCCCGACCGAGACCGGCGTTCCTTCGATCTCTTCGATGTGGCGGGCGATCCGCTCGGCGAGCGGCACCCCGCGGCTGCGGATGCCGATGATCAGGAGATCTTCGGTCCCGCGGTTCTTCTCGACGATCTCGATCGCCATGCGGTGAATCGCGCGGCGCATGCGCGCGCCGTCCATCAGCTTTTTCTTCGTCTTCATTCCGGGATTCCTCGGCTGCGGAGCCGCAGCGGCGGGAGTCGGCCCCAGGGCCGTTCGTCCGGGGGAGGATAGCAGAACCCGGACGAGGGTTGAACGGAGCCCGGACCGAGAGGTTTCGAGAGGCGAGGGGAGCCCTCGCAGAGGGGCGGCGCGCCGCGGAAAACGAGCAGATATAGAACCCCCCTCCCAGATATGCGAAAGCAGCATAAATAAATCGCAGAATTCATTGATTCGCCGTGGGTTACGGGTAAGGCGCTTCAAGAGAAGAGTTTAAAAATGGAGTTTCCAAAAAGAAGTTGTCAGATGTGACGAACGCCACGTTGACACCTGAGGATCAAGTCATAGAATGGCCCCCGTCTTTTCGGGACAACCCGGACAATCGAATCGCAAGAATCAGGTGGATGCTGGAATGGGTAAGCGTTATTCAACGATCATCTTCGTCCCGCACGCGCGAGCGAGATTTCGCAAGCTGCGCGTATCGCATCGGACGATGTTCTCCCTCCTCTCAGTGATCACCTCCTCGCTCTGCCTCTCGAGCTTCTTTTCCTACCAGTACTTCACGACTCTTTCCCAGACGCACGAGCTGGCGAAGCTCCGCCACGAGAACCAGGAGCTCGAGAAAGCGAACGAGCAGTTCAGCCGCTCGGTCGAGACGCTCCGCGGACAGCTCGATTCCGTCGAAGAGAAGACGAAGAAGCTCGCGATCATCGCCGGAGTCGAGACTCTCGATTCGGGAGCCGCGGGCGGGGTGGGCGGCGCGCGTCTGACGGATCCCGTCACCGCGACGCCGGACCGCGACGAAGTCGACAAGATGAACTACGACTCGCGGAGGATCGCGGACGAGCTGAACCTGCTCGAGCGGCGGCTTTCCGAGCGCTCGCGCATGCTCTCGGCGACTCCCTCGATCGCGCCGGCGCACGGCATTCTCACGGACGGCTTCGGCGGACGCCGCGACCCGTTCACGGGAGAGGCAGGGAGCCACGCGGCCGTCGACATCTCCTCCGACTTCGGCCAGCCGGTCCGCGCACCGGCGGACGGCGTCGTCTACAAGGCCGAGTGGGCGAACGGCTACGGCAACGTCATCTTCATCTCACACGGCTACGGCTTCTCGACGCGCTACGCCCACCTTTCGAAGTTCGGCGTCAAGCCGGGCGACAAGGTCAAGCGCGACCAGATCATCGGGTACGTCGGCTCGACGGGCCGCAGCACCGGCCCCCACCTCCACTACGAGGTGCGCCTCAACAACAACCCGGTCAACCCGCTCGAGTACATCCTGAACGCGTTCTGATCCTGCCACCACCGGGAGCCAGAACGAGAAAGGAGGCCGCAAGGCCTCCTTTCTTTGTGTCTGGGTGTCTTGGGGTCTGGGAGTCTTGGCGTCGGTCTCGGCGTCTGGGTGTCTTGGGGTCTGGGAGTCTTGGCGTCGGTCTGGGAGTCGGGCGTCTCGGCGTCGGTCTCGGCGTCTGGGCGTCTTGGGGGGGTGGACTCGTGACTCTGGACGCCTGGACCGACTCCCAGACTCCTGGACTCCAAGACCCCAAGACTGGCGTACGATCGACCCATCCACTCTGGCAACATCCGGGCCCGCGAGCGGCCCGATCGGAGGACCCGGCCCGATGGCATCGGCGGAGGCGCGCGGAAGCGGTCTCTTTCAGACGACCCGGTGGAGCCTGATCTTCGCCGCGGCCGGCGACGCGAGCTCCGGCGCCGAGGCGCGCGCCGACTTCTGCCGGATGTACTGGTACCCCGTCTATGCGTTCATCCGGCGCCGCGGCTACCCGCACGAGCAGGCCGAGGACCTGGCGCAGGGCTTCTTTTCCATCCTCCTCGAGAAGAACTACCTCGGCGCCGCCGATCGCGCGCGGGGGCGGTTCCGCAGCTTCCTCCGCTCCGCGGTCGCGCACTACCTCTCGCACGAGCGCGAGCGCGAGCGCGCCGCGAAGCGCGGCGGCGGGATTCAGCATGTCCCCATCGATCCTCCCGCCGATGAAGCGCGCTACACGGCGGAGCTCCCGGGCGGCGAGACGCCCGAGCAGCTCTTCGACCGCCGGTGGGCCCTGACGATCCTCGACGCCGCCCTGACGGCGCTCCGTGCCGAGTACGAGAGCCGCGGAAAGCGGCGCGAGTTCGACATCCTCTGCCCCGCTCTCGTCGGGGATCTCGAAGGGGTTCCGCGCGCGGAGCTCGCCGCGGAGCTTGGGCTTTCCGACGGCGCTCTCCGCGTCACCCTCCACCGGTTCCGCCGCCGCTTTCAGGCCGTCCTCCGGACCGTCGTCGCATCGACGGTCGACGACGATGGTGCGGTCGACGACGAGATCCGTCACCTGATGCAGGCAATCTCGTCATGAGGCTCTGAGATGACCGCCACGTGCGCGCATCACCATCCGAGCAGCGCCGAGCTGGGCGGCCTCTGTCCCCTCTGCCTTCTCGCCGCAGGCCTCGCGCCGTCGAACGAAGTGCACGAGACGACGATCGTCCGCGACGGCGATCCGTCGGACCCGTCGAGCGACTCCTTCTCGGGGGAGATGAACCGCGTCACCCCGGGAACGACGCTGGCGGGCCGCTTCCGCGTGACGGGCATGATCGGCGCCGGCGGCATGGGTGAGGTCTATCGCGCGGACGACCTCAAGCTCGGCCAGCCCGTCGCGCTGAAGTTCCTCAATCCCGAGTTCGCAGCGACCCCCGCGAGCCTCTCGCGCCTCTACGCGGAGGTCCGCCTCGGCCGCCAGGTCGCCCACCCGAACGTCTGCCGCCTTTACGACATCGTCGAGTTCGGCCACCACCGCTGCATCGTCATGGAGTATGTCGACGGCGAGGACCTCGCCTCGCTCCTCAAACGCGTCGGGCGGCTGACGCAGCGGAAGGCCGCGGCGATCTCGCGCGATCTCTGCGAAGGACTCGCGGCGTCGCATCAGGCGGGCATCGTCCACGGCGATCTCAAGCCGTCCAACATCATGATCGACGGGCGCGGCCGCGCGCGGATCATGGACTTCGGGCTCTCACGCCTCGCGAGCGACTCGGCCGGCGCGACCGTCGCCGGCACGCCCGCGTACATGGCCCCGGAGCAACTCGCCGGGGCGCCTCCCTCGTTCGCGGCGGACGTCTACTCGCTCGGGCTCATCGGCTACGAGATCTTCACCGGTGCGCGGGTGCGCGAGGGTCGATCGCTGACGGAGATCCGCGAGTCCGCCTCGAAGAACGTCGTCCCTCCCTCCGCCACCGGAGTGACCATCGATCCGTCGGTCGAGGCGATCATCCTCAGCTGTCTCGACCCCGACCCGGAGAGGCGGCCGGCGACGGCCACTCACGTTCTCTCGCGCTTCCCGGGACGCGACCCGCTCGATGAGGTGGTCGCCGCGGGGGAGACCCCGTCGCCGGAACTGGTCGCCGCCGCCGAGCGGAAAGAGATGCTCACGCCCCGCGCGGCGGCCGCCATCCTCGTCTCGATCATCGTCTTGATGGCCTTGCTCGCGATCACCGCCGTCCGCTCGGCGCTCCACCTCAGGGGCGAGCCGCCGAAACCGCCGGCCGTCCTCGCGGACCGCGCCGGAATCCACGCGACCCGCCTCGGCCTGAACCCGCGGGGCGACGCGGCGTCGTGGTTCGGGCGGAGGGAAGACCTGCTTCCGGCGGCGCCGTCGATCCCGCGCGCCGCGGGAGGCTCGCTCCTCTTCTTCCATCGGCGGAGCCCCGCACCGCTCGTTCCGGCAACCGAACCGTACGTTCGGTGGAGCGATCCTCCGGTGGATCAGAACGGGATGGTGAACCTCGCCCTCGACGGGCAGGGGCGCCTTCGCCTCCTTCGCGCGCGCGTCGCGTCGACGCCCGGCGTGCGAGGGGATCCCGAGGTGACGTGGCAGCGGCTCTTCGACGCCGCGGAGCTGAATCGCGCCGGCTTCGAGGAGAGCGCGAGCGCGTGGTCGCCCCCCGATCCGTACGACGTGAAGAAGGAATGGCGCGACCCGGCGTCGGGGGACCGCGTCCGCGCCGCCGCGCGGTCGGGCGTGCCGACGTGGTTCTCGATCGCTCCCGCGGCCGACACCGCGGGCGAGCGGGACGAGATCCCGTCCTCCCTCCCGACCGCCACGTACCTGATCGTGCTGACGGCGAGCCTCGTCGCGGGGGTGATCCTCGCTCGGCGGAACGTCCGCCTCCGCCGCGCCGATCATCGCGGCGCGCAGAGGACCGCCCTCTCCGTCTTCGTCTGCTGGATCGCCTACTGGCTTTTCACGGCCGACCACGCCTCGGCTCTCGCGATCGAGTCGAGGATGGCGACCGACGCGCTGGGGAAGGCGCTCTTCTTCGCGGCGCGCGTCTGGCTCGGCTACATGGCTCTCGAACCCTATGTCCGGCGCAGGCTGCCGGGGCTCATCATCGGGTGGAACCGGCTCGTCTCCGGGCGGCCCGTCGATCCGCTGGTCGGGCGCGATCTGCTCGTCGGCGCCGCCGCGGGCGCCGTCGCGCACGTCGTGGAGCAGCTCCGCTACTGGATCCCGCCGCTCCTCGGCGCGGCCGAGCCGCCGCTCGAGAGCCGCGCGCTCGGGCCCCTCTCGTCGTTCGGCGACGCGCTCGGCGCGGTCTTCAACGTCCAAACCCGGGCGGTCTTCTTCGCCTTCTTCGGCCTCTTCCTCCTGCTCCTCCTCCGGCTCGCGCTCCGGCGCGCGTGGGCGGCGGGGATCGCCTGGCTCGCCCTCGTGACGCTGATCTGGACGCCGATGGACATCCCGTCCGTCGACGTTCCGCTCTCGGTGATCCGGATCGGGATCCTCCTTCTGGTTCTCACGCGAAGCGGCCTTCTCTCGTTCACGGCGGCGCTGTACGTGAGCCTCCTTCTTCCGTTCGTTCCCTGGACCTCCACGGCCGGGGCGTGGTGGGCGCCGCAGTTCCTCGTCGTCGCGGGAGCCATCGCGCTCCTCGCCGTCTGGGCATTCCGCGCCGCCCTCGCGCACCGTTCGATTCTTCGCCGTCCCGCGCTCGACGATTGACGTAACACGCTGGCTCGATCACGTAACTGGCACGACGGAGGTCATCATGAAACTGCCACGACTCGTCAGTCTGCTGCTCGTCGCCGCGCTCCTCGCGGGATGCACGTACTCGCGAAGGATTCAGCGCCGCAGCGATCTCATGGGCTATCTCTATCCCGGCGCCGATGCTGCCCCGGCGACCAACCCATCCGGCGTCACCCTCCAGCTTCCGCTCAAGCTCGGCATCGCGTTCGTTCCGGGAGTCGCGACGGAGACGCGGTGCGGGCGTTGCCCCGACCGCCGTCCTGTTCCGGCGGCCAGCGAGAAAAAGCTCCTCGACATCGTGAAGAGCGCGTTTCAGGGGCGCGACTGGGTCAGCCAGATCGTCATGATCCCGTCGGTGTATCTGCGGCCGGGCGGCGGGTTCGAGAACCTCCGGCAGGCCGCGCGGATGCACGGGGTCGACGTGGTGGCCCTCGTCTCCGTCGACCAGCTCCAGTCGAGCCATCCCGAGAAGATCTCGTTCCTCTACCTCAGCGTCGTCGGCGCGTACCTGCTCCCGCTCGACCATCACGACACGCAGACCCTGATCGATGCCGCGGTCTTTCACGTGCCGAGCGAGACGTTCCTGCTTCGCGCGCCGGGTCTCAGCACGGTGAAAGGGCGCGCCGCGGCGGTCGACGTCGACCGCGACCTCGAGGCGCGCTCGGGCACGGGGCTGAAGCTCGCGATGGAGGACCTGAGCAAGAACCTCGACGTGGAGGTCGAGCAGTTCAAGTCGCAGGTCGTCAGCGGCGAGCGGAAGGACATCGACATCCGGACCGTGCTTCTCGGGCTGGTCGCCGCGAAGGCGGTTCTCGAAGCGTCGTCGCTCTCGCTCTTCCCGCATGACGGCTACTTCGTCGTCCCGCTCGCGCACCAGGCGGGGGCGTTGATGGGGCTCGGGGGCGCGGCCGTCTCGGCCGCCGTTGGCGCCGCGTCTCGCGGCGCCCGGCACGTTCTCGCGACGGATTGAGCGGCGGGCGGGGCGCCTGCACCACACGACCCTCCGGGCGGCCGCAGGCCGCCCCTACAGGATCCTGTGCCCCGGGAGGCCGATCTCGTCGGCCTCGTTCGTGAGGACCCAGCCGACGACCTCGCCGGGGACGAAGTCGCGCGGGAGGTAGCGCGACGCGTCGAACGCGGCGGAGCCGTTGGAGACGATGTCGGGGCGGGACTCGGCGAGCCGCGCCAGCCTCTCGCGCCAGTGCTCGAAGTTCGCGAGCCGCAGATCGACCCATCCGATCTCCGCGTACCGGTCGATCGCGCCGCTCTCGAGCGGGACGGGCGAGCCGTCCGCGGTCGGCACGGGGATGTTGAGCTTCGGGCCTCGCGTGAGGATGGCCTTCCCCTTTTCGTCGCGCAGCACGCCGATGCCGATCGTGGCGATGAGGCTCACCACGTTCGGATGAGCGGCCAGCCACGCTTCGACCTTCTCGCGCATCTTCGCCGCGCCGGTGGCGATCATCTCCTCGAACTGGCACGTCCCGAGCGCGGCGCAGATGAGCCACGCTTCGATGAGGAGCTTCGAGAGGCGCGGCGGCCCGAGCTGGCCGATCGCGATCGACGGGAGCGCGTCCTTCTCGCTCTTGCGCAGCACTTCCTCGAGGGCATTCATCTCGGCGATCGCGCGCTCGCGCAGCGCTCCCGCGCGATAGCTCGGCTCGGTGATCGCTCCGTCGATCGCGGAGATCACGTCCCTCCCGGTCGACGAGCCGAGGATCTCGAGGATGACCGTGCGCGCGACTTCCTCGGGCGTGACGTACTCCATCTGGCGGGGATAGGTGATCGCCTGGAACTCGCCGATCGAGAAGAATCCGTTCTCTCCCGTATCGGCGCCGATGATCTTCAACGGAACTCCGTCGCCCCCACCGATTCGGGGATACTCCGCGTACGGATGGCGAGGCTCCACCGAAGCGCCCAGAGTTTCGTTACGGGGCGCGAGCAGGTACGCCGGCTCCTTGCGCCCCGTCGGGCCGGGAAGCTTCACGTGAGCGGCGCCGAGGCGGCGGAACCCGATCATGGCGCCGGGCTTGACCTCTTTGATCATGGTCGCGCGGGAGGCACCCTTCTCTCCGTCGCGGCCGGTGATTCCCGGAGTCCGCGCGAGAAGAAAAAGAAGCCCCGTGTGCGCGAAGCCGATCGCCGACTTCGAGAGGAGAGTCGCGGACGGCCGGTCTTCGCTATGCGTGTAGGGGATGTTGATCCCCATGCCGCCCGTGCCGGTCGTCCCGACCTTCACGTACACCTTGACCGCCGTCTCCTGCAGCGCGCGATGGAGGACGACGATGTGCCGGGTGATCTGTGGAACGCCCTGCGCGATGAGGACCTCGCGCACCGACTGCACGAACGTGTCGAGCTCCTCTTTCGGGAGCGATCCGTCCGCGGCGAGCCGGTCGAGCATGACCTTGACCTTCCGCGAGGTCGTGAAGACGTCCTGATAGCTGATCGCGGTCGCCGTGTTGATGCAGTCGACGACGACGTCCGGCCGGTACTCGATCAGCATGTTCCGGAGGAACGAGCCCTCGTACGCGTCGGCGTCGGGCGCGAAGATGTCGCGGAACAGCTCGTCGAAGAGCTTCGAATCGCGGACGAGCTCTCCCCGCGGCTTCCCCTGAAGGTCGCTCGCCAGGAAGATGTCCCCCGGCGCAGCGACGATCTCGACGTCCCACGTCTCCTTCTTCGCCTCGTCGCGAAGGAGCGCGACCGCCTCGTCGACTTCCGGCGCGGTGAGCGCCGAGATGATGATCTGCGAGGGGCGCAGCTCGCGGGCGGCCTCGCGGGCGACCTGGATGCCGACCATCCCCCCCCCGCCCAGGATCAGAATCCGCTCGCCCTGTGTCACCGCCGTTCCTCCTCGCCGACTTCGAGATCCCAGCGCTCCGTGATCCGCTCGTGCGTGAGCCACCGCTCACAGTCGAGCGCCGCCATGCACCCGCTCCCGGCGGCGGTGATCGCCTGCCGGTAAATGTGGTCGACCGCGTCGCCGCAGGCGAACACTCCATTGATGTTCGTCTGCGTACTGTTCGGCTTGACGACGAGATACCCCACCTCGTCCATGTCGAGCTGCCCCTTGAACGCGGCGGTGTTCGGCGTGTGGCCGATGGCGACGAACAGCCCCTGAGTCGGGAAGTCGCGCACCTCGTTCGTCTTCTTGTCGCGGAGACGGAGCTTCTCGATCCCCTTCTCCTTCGTGCCGACCACTTCCTCGACCGTCGTGTCGAGCAGGAAGTCGATCTTCGGGTTCTCGCGCGCCCGGTCGAGCATGATCTTCGACGCGCGGAACTCGTCGCGCCGGTGGATGATCGTCACCTTCGAGGCGAACTTCGTGAGGAACGTCGCCTCCTCCATCGCGGAGTCGCCGCCGCCCACGACCACGATCTCTTTCCCCTTGAAGAAGAAGCCGTCGCACGTCGCGCAGTAGGAAACCCCGAAGCCCTGCAGGCTCTTTTCCGACTCGAGGCCCAGCTGCATCGCCGAGGCGCCCGAGCCGATGATCAGCGCGTCGCATTCGTACGTCTTCTGGTCGGTCGTGACCATGAAGGGATGCGCCCGCAAGTC
Organism: uncultured Acidobacteriota bacterium; assembly: GCA_963793695.1. Classification (GTDB taxonomy): domain Bacteria; phylum Acidobacteriota; class Thermoanaerobaculia; order Gp7-AA8; family Gp7-AA8; genus CAWCBB01. The sequence goes on from CAWCBB010000028.1 coordinate 14,329, forward strand.
GACCTTTTCGACGGCCTCGAAGACGAACTTCGAGCCGAACCGCTCCGCCTGCTTCCGCATCAGCTCCATCAGCTTCGGGCCGAGGATTCCTTCCGGAAAGCCGGGGAAGTTCTCCACCTCGGTCGTGATCGTCAGCTGCCCGCCCGGCTGAAGCCCCTCGAGGATCGAGCGGCTTGAGGTTCGCGCGGGAGAGATAGAGCGCCGCCGTGCACCCGGCGGGGCCTGAGCCGATCACGATCACACGGTGATTCTTCACTACGTCCATCGTCGACTCCTCGCGTGAGTGTGCGGCCCGGGATGGGCCGGAGGCGGGCGGGGTTGGCTCGACCGGAGTGGCTCGAAAAGCCGGGACCCGGCGCCGGTCGGAAAGCTATCACCGGGGGCGGCGGCCCGCAAGGATCACGGAATTCTCCTTTCAGCTCCGCGCGGTGCGCCTCCTCCGCAGGTCCGCCACCGCCTCGAGGAGCGCCTCCCCCAGGATCCCCTTCTGCCATTGCCGCATGGCCGAGACGGAATCGAGCTCGCTCGCCTCGGAGGGATCGAGCTCGGCGACGGCCGCGAGGATGTGCTTCGGCGCGAGGATCGCCGCGTCGATCCGGAGCTCGGCGGCGATCCGGTCGCGCGTCCGCTTGAGCGAGTCGATGATCCGCTCCTGTTCCCGGTCCCGCAGCCACGGCTTCGCCGCCACCTTCTCGGGAAGCTCCTCCTCCGGCAGCCCCGCGACCTCCTCGGTGATCGCGAGCAGTTCCCGCCCCCATTTCCTGACGTGCCACGAGGCGAGCCCCTTGATCCGCGCGAGCGCGTCGGAGGTAAGGGGCAGCTGCGTGGCGACCTCGACGATCGCCTCGTTGTTGAGGACCTTGAACGGCGGGCGGTCGAGCTCTTGCGCGATGCCGTCGCGCCACTTGTGAAGGCGCTTGACCGCCGCGAGCGGGCGTCGCTCGAGCTTGGCGCTTCCTTTGACCTTGCGCCACGCTTCCTCGTCGGAGGACGGAGCGAATCGGATCGACTCGAGCCGCTCGAACTCTTCGAGGGCCCACTCCCACCGGCCGAGCGCCTCGAGCTCGCGGCGGAGGATCGCGGCGAGCTCGATGAGGTGATGCGTGTCGTTCGCCGCGTACGCGAGCAGCTCGGGGCCGAGCGGCCTCTGCGCCCAGTCCGCGCGCTGATGCGACTTGTCGACCGCCAGGCCGAAATGGCGCTGGAGGAGCGCCGCCAGGCCGATCGCCTCGTAGCCGAGAAGCTGCGCGCAGATCATCGTGTCGGTCAGGTTGTGGAGCTCGAACCCGAAGTCGCGGTTCAGGATCCGGAGGTCGTAATCCGCTCCATGCAGCACCTTCCGGATGGAGCGGTCGGCGAAGAGCGGCCCGAGGGGCGCGAGGTCGATCTTCGCGAGAGGATCGATGACGAAATCCTCGCCGTCCGCCGTGATCTGAATCAGGCACACTTTGTCGAAATAGCTGTGCAGCGAGTCCGCCTCGGTGTCGATGGCGAATTCCGTCGTCGCCTCGATCCGGGCGAGGGCGGCGTTGAGCGACTCCTGATCCGCGATCCACTTCATGCGAGCACTTTCCCCTGCAGGCCGATCGAAACGAGCTTCCGATTCAGCCCTTCCAGGTCGAACTCCTCTCCCAGAGCGAGCCGCAACCGCGTCACCATCTCGGGCGCGTGCGGGACGTCGCTCACCAGCAGAAGGAGCGCGAGATCCTCGGCCGCGACGACTTTCGCCGGCGCGCCCGGCGTGGAGACCGGCGCTCCGTCCCGCACCATCCGGCCGTACAGTGCGTTCGAGGCGAACAGCACGTGCGCCCGCACCGGCGTTTCGGCCCCGAGCCACGTCATCGGCAGCAGATCGAGCTCCTCGGCCCGCTCCGCTTCCGCGGCGTCGATGCGGAATCCCTGATCCGGCGCCATCTTCGAGATCTGCCGCGACCGATCCGTCTGAACGAGCGCCAGCACGTCGATCGGCCCCGCGGGGTCGATCTGCCGGTCCAGCCAGACGTGAAGGGCGATCTCGCCGACGAACGCATAGTCCATCCTCAGCGCGCCGAACAGCGCGGCGAGGGCTTGCGTGGCGGCGATCCGGGTCGGATCTCCTGTCAGGGTGAGCTCGCGGTCCATATCGAACAGCGCCGATGGCGCTGCAGCGGGCGGGCCAACGGTATCAGAGTCGGGAGTCGGGAGTCAGGGGTTGATGGGGACGACGCCCCGCTCCCGACCCCAGACCTCCCGACTCGTCTCACCGCTTCCTCGCCATCTGCACGAGGAGCCACGTGCAGTACGCGAGCGAGGCGAATCCGACCCCCGCGGCGAGCACCGCAACCATCCCGCCGATCGCCTTGTCCTGCTCGAGCAGCCCGAGCGAAGAGAGAATGTACTCCCAGTCGTGCTGCGCCTCGCCGCCGCCGATGCTCACGTAGACGCCGAACTGGTCGCGCGAGTCGGCGATGTAGCGCCCGATCCCGAAGAGGTTGAACGAGAGCCAGCCGCCGAGGACCCCGATGCCGAAATAGTCGGGCTGCCGGAGGAACATCGCCATGCCGACGAGAGGGACGACGACTTCGACGCCGGACCCCGCGAGCGCGACGAGGAACTGCGGCAGGAATCCGAAGACCACGTGCCCCAGCTCGTGGAGGCCGAGGCTGAGCGCGGCGAAGATGCTCGAGTAGTCGTCGTCGACGACGTAGCGCACGAGGGCGTACGCGAGGTAGAGAACGAGCGGCGCGCGGATCGCCCACGATTTCCCGGCGGCCCACTCGCGCGAATCGGCGACAAACCGCCCCGCGCGCCCCGGCATCGCCGGTTCGCCGGCGGGGACCGGCCTCTCGAAGGTTCCCATCACTCGGTCCCGTCGAGAAAGTGGAGGATCTGCTCCACGTGGCGCCACTCGGTCATCCCGTTTCCGATCGCCACGCGGATGGCGAAGGCGCCGCGGAGCCTCGTCGTCGCGAGGAACGCCCGCCCGGAGTCGTTGATCCTCTCGACCAGCTCCAGCGAGGCTCGCTCCGACGCCTGCTCGTCGATCGCTCCGGAGGCGTCGCGGACGATGCGGCGGAAAACGACGACGCTGAGCGTCCGCGGCGCCACGAGCTCCACGTCGTCCCTCTCGGCGAGCGCCGCGGCGAGGCGCCGCGCGCACTCGATGTGCCCCCGCTGGGTGGCGCGCAGCCGCTCGAGGCCGTAGTGCTCGAAGATCATCCAGAGCTTGAGGGCGCGGAAGCGCCGCCCGAGCTGGAGCCCGTAATCCATGTAATTGACGTCCGCCGCGTCGGTCGTCTTCAGGTACTCCGGAATCAGCGAGAACGTCTTCTTCAGCTCGTCGGGCCGGCGCGTGTAGAGGACGCTGCAGTCGACGGGCGTGAAGAGCCACTTGTGCGGATTGATCACCACCGAGTCGGCCCTCTCGATCCCGCTCCAGAGGTGGCGCAGCTCGGGGCAGATCATCGCCGACCCGCCGTACGCGCCGTCGACGTGAAGCCAGATCTTCTCTTTTTCGGCGATCGCCGCGATCGCGTCGATCGGGTCGGCGGCGGTGGTGGCCGTGGTTCCCACCGTGGCCACGACGGCGCAGGGGAGCGCCCCTTCCTTCCGATCGCGCGCGATCGCCTCTTCGAGCGCGTCGGCGCGCATCGCGTACGTCCCGTCGCTCGGGATCTTGATGACCCCGCGCGCGCCGAATCCGAGGGCCAGGGCTCCCTTCTCGATCGAGGAGTGCGCCTGGTCGGAACAGTAGACGCGGAGAGGAGGAAGGTCACGCCCGGCGAGCCCTTCGCCGCGCACGTCGAGCCCGAGGGCCTCCCGCGCAGCGGCGAGCGCGAGAAACGAGTTCATCGACGCCGTGTCGTTGATGATCCCGAACCACCCCTCCGGCAGCGCGACCGCCCGCCGGAGCCACTCGAGGACCACCCGCTCGAGCTCCGTCGCCGCCGGACAGCTCTTCCAGAGCATCCCGTTGACGTTCAGCGCCGCGGAGAGGAGCTCGCCGAGAATCCCCGCCTGCGAGCCCGTCACCGCGAAGTACGCGAAGAAGCCGGGATGATTCCAGTGCGTCACCCCCGGGAGGATCTTCGTCTCGAACTCCCGCAGCAGGTCCGCGTAGCGCCGTCCCGTCTCCGGCGCGGAAGGGTCGGAACTGCGCCGCGATCTCCCCCGGCTCCACGCGCGCCATCACCGGCACGCCGTCGATCGCTCGAAGTGATCGGCGATCCAGTCGATCAGCCGATGCCCCATCTCCCGGAATTCGTCTGTGGAAGGGTCGAGAACGGTTGGTTGATCCATGGAGGACACCTCGGAGTGAGGATATCGCACGGATTGCGGATTGCAGATTACCGATTGCAGATTGCAGATTGCAGATTACGGAGCCGAACAGGACCATCCCGGCATCATGCAAGGGAGGTGGCCTCATGCGGAGATGGCTCGTTCCGGCTTCGTAATCTGCAATCTGCAATCTGCAATGCTACGACGCGCCGCGTGCCGGAGAGAACCGCCGGGATCGTGCGGAGGAGGATCTTGAAGTCGAGCGCGGGCGACCAGGTGTCGATGTACTGGAGGTCGAGCTCCATCCAGCGGTCGAAGTCGACGCTGTTGCGGCCGCTCACCTGCCAGAGGCACGTCAGCCCCGGCTTCATCGACAGGCGCCGGCGCTGCCACCGCTCGTAGGACCAGACTTCCTCCGGCAGCGGCGGCCGCGGGCCGACCAGGCTCATGTCGCCGCGCAGCACGTTCCAGAGCTGCGGGATCTCGTCGAGCGAGAACTTCCGGAGGACCCTTCCGACCTTCGTGACCCGCGGATCCTGGCTCGACTTGAACACCGGGCCGTTCATCTCGTTGAGATGCGCGATCTCCTCCCGCATCCGATGCGCGTCCTCGATCATCGTCCGGAACTTGTAGAGCGTGAAGATCCGGCCGTTGAGCCCGAGGCGCTCCTGCTTGAAGAGGACGGAGCCGGGCGAGGTGAAGCGGATCGCCAGCGCCGCGACGGCGAGCATCGGGAGCGTCATCAGGAGAAGGAACGCCGACGCGCAGACGTCGATCGACCTTTTGAGGGCGAGCTGGCTCACGTTGCTCGGCGTGGTCGTGAACGTGAGGAACGGGATCCCTTCCAGGTCCTCGAGCTCCACGCGCGCGAGGCGGTTGGGGAAGAAGTTCATCGCGATCCGGGTCTTGACGCCGAGCTCTTCGCACAGGAGAAACGTCGATCGGAGCGCGTCGAGCTTCCGCCGCGTGACCGCGAAGGCGACCTCGTCGATCGCGTCCTTGTGCCCCTGGATCCCCTTCTCGACGAGCTGGCGGAGGTCCTCGAGGCTCCCGAGGATCTTGTAGCGGGTGTTCCAGCCGTTCGGCAGCCGGTGCCCGTCCGAGACGAACCCGAGGATCTTGTAACCCCAGTAGGGATGCTGCTCGATCGTCTCGACGATCTCGCGGCCGCGACGGCCGGTGCCGACGACGACGATCGTCCGGTAATTCATCCCGCGAGACCGGACGTACCGCGCGAGGATGCGGATCGCGGAACGGTTGAGGGTGAGCAGGACGCCCGCGAAGATCGGGAAGAGGATGAACCAGGTGCGCGAGAGGAGCTCGAGCCGGAGAAGATAGGCGATCGCGGCGAGCAGGAGCGTGCCGATCCCGACGATGTGGAGCACGTCGCGGATCTCGTGGCGGATCGGGATCGTGCGGTGGCTGTGGTAGCTCTGGTGCGAGAAGAAGAGGAGCGTCCACAGGATCAGCGCGACCGGAAGGAGCTTCGCGTACTCGAGGAACGGGTAGAGGCCGGTGGGGAACGCGTGGGGGGCGATCAGCGGAAACAGGACGTCGCGGACCCAGAAGGCCAGAAAGAATGCGCCGGCGGTCAGCACGACATCGCTGAGGTAAACCAGCCTTCTGACGAGTCTTGCGTGCTGCTTGAGCATTCGCTTCCGGTTCCGCCCTGCCGCCGTCCGGCGCAACCCCTTGTGTAGGGGCGGCCTGCGGCCGCATCGATGGCCGCAGTTACCCCGTCGTCAACGGCACGATCCGCTCGCTGATACGGATTCCCGCCCCGAGAGCGTCTAGGCGCCGTGCCGGATAACCTCCCGGGGTGCCCCAGTATTGCCGCCATAATGACAAATAACAAGTTCAGCGGGCCGCAATCTCCCGGAACAACGCCTCGTAGGCGTCGACGACGCCCTCCCACGCGTAGTTCGCCCGTGCCCGTGCCCGTGCCCGTGCCCGGATCTCCGTGTCGTCCGAAGCGAGCGCGTCCGCGAGAACACGCGGGAACGAAGCCTCCCCCTCGAATCGGAAGTACCGGACCGACTCTCCCCCGACCTCCCGGTTCTCCGGCGTATCGAGCGCGAGCACGGCGCCGTTCGATCCCATCGCTTCGATCAGCGCCGGATGCGTCCCGCCGACCTCGGTCGCCTGGATGTAGATGCGCGCGCTCCGCTGCAGCGTCCGGTAATCGGCTCCGTAAATTGCGCCGGGGAGGATGACGCGCCCGCAGGGACTGCCTGCGGCGGTCCGTTTCCCGGCTGCGACTTCCTCGAGCCGCCTGATCAGCTCACTCGAATACGGCGCGCTCCCCACCATGACGAGCGGCAGATCGGTCGCCACGCGACGGAACGCCTCCGCGACCTCGAGCGGATGATTCTCCGGTTCGAAGCGGCTGACGTAGAGGACGTACCTCTCGGCCTCGAGCCCCAGCCGGTCGAGCACATCGCTATCCGGCTCCTCGGGGAAGTCCGATCCGTACGCGATCGTCTCGGCTTCCACGGCGAACGCGTCGCGGTAGTACCGCGCGATCGTCGACGCGTCGGCGACGACGCGCGTCGAGAAGTGCGCCGCGAGCGCCTCCCCCGTCAGATAGACGACCTTCCCGAGGGCGTTCCACTTCTTCCTCTTCCGTTCGATGCCGTCGACGTTGGTCGCGACGGGAAACCGCGCGGCGCGGAGGATCGGGAGCACGAATGCGTTCGCCGCGTTGCACAAAAGGATCGCGTCGAACGTGTGCGCCGCCCGGTGTGGTGCGGGCGTCTCGCCCGCCCCTGGTTGGGCGGCTTCGTTCGAAGGGAGGCGGGCGAGGACGCCCGCACCACACGAGCCCTCGATCGCGCCGTTTTCGCGAATTGCACCCACGAAGATCGCGTGCAGCGCCGAGAGAAACGCATGCGAGACCGTCTCGAGGTACTTCTGCTCGATCGCGGGAAGGTGGACGAGCTCGATCCCTTCCCACGAAGCGGGTCGCTCGGGATAGAGATACGAGCGGCAGTAGACCGTGACGCGGTGGCCGCGCGCGACGAGCCTGGTCCCGAGCTCCGCCGCGAACGTCTCGAATCCGCCGTAGCGCGGCGGGACCCCGCGCGTGCCGAGGATGGCGATCGAGAGAGGCGTCGGCATCAGACGAACCAGGGGAGGATCTCGCGATCCGAGACCACGCGCCGGCGCTGGATCTCCCGGCGATGGCGAAGGATCCGCGCCCGATGTTGCCACAGCCACGCCCATGCGGGAAGCGAGCTTCGCTCGACCGTGAGCGTCGCCAGCGCGACGGCCAGGTCGCGGCCGATCTCCCACGGCGCGTTCCGGAGCGCGAGCGAGCGTCCCTCGTTCTTGAGCCGCAGCAGGAACCGGTTCTTCACCGAGTGCATGTTGATCTCTTCCGGAAGCTCCCTCCGCACCTCCGGCGTCACGCGCCGCACGTGGTACGCGATCGCCTCCGGCACGTGGATGCTCCGCCACCCGAAGAGGCGCGCGCGCCATGCGAGATCCGCGTCCTCGCGGTACGCGAAAAAGTCCTCGTCGAAGATCTCGCCGTCGACGGCGACCGCTTCGAGACAGGCGCGCCGGTACATTCCGGCGGCGCCGGAGACCCCGAACACCTCCCGCGGCGCGGAGCCGCGGGGAGGAGGAGGATCCGTGATGTCGAGGTGCCGGCCGCTCCGCGTCATCCGGATTCCGGTCGTGTCGATCGCCGCGAGCGGGCGCATCTCCTCCCCGGCCGCCCGGTAGAGCGTTCCCGTCGCCGACCCGAACGGCTCGCCGGAGCGCTCGAGCGCCGCGACGCACTCCTCGATGTAGCCCGTCTCGAGCCGCACGTCGGGATTGAGCAGGAGGACCCAGGGACCGCCGCTCGCGGCGATCCCCTGGTTCGCCGCCGCGGCGAAGCCTCGATTCTCGCGATTCCGGATCAGCGCCGCCGGAGCCGCGCGCTCGAGGATCCGCGCGGAGTCGTCGCTCGAGGCATTGTCGATGGCGACGAGATGGATCGCGCCCCCCTCGAGCTTCTGCCGCGAGAGCGCGTCGAGACAGCGCGGCAGCCAGCGCGCGCTGTTCCAGGCGATCAGGACCGCTGTGACGTCTCGTCCCATCGCCGCCACGCCTGAGAGAGCACCCGCCGGTACGCCGCGATCGCCTCGCCCTTCGGCGCCGCGCCGGTTCCGATCCCCACGGCCGCCGCTCCGATCCGGAGGATCATCCCGCCGACGACCGCCATCCGCACTCGTTCCGCATCCTTCTTCCCGAGCCATTTTCCCGCGTAGCGATAGAGATTGCGATACCAGAGCTCGAGGAACCCGCCGAGCCCGAGGACCGCGAGCGAGGAGCCGCCCGCATGAACGACGCGCGCCGAAGGGACCAGGTAGAGCCGCGCGCCGGAATCGTGGATGCGCCGCGAGTAGTCGACGTCCTCGAACCAGGCGGGGAGGAACCTCTCGTCGAACGAGCCGATCGAGTCGAGCGTCTCTTTCCGCAGCATGAGCGCGGCCGCCGCCGGCTGCTCGATCGCCTGCGTGCGCGTCAGGTCGAGCCCGCCGTAGCGGTAATGCCTCGACGCGCGGTTCGCCGGGTGGATCTTCTCGAAGAGGAGCACGTCCGCGAGGATGCTCCGGAGCGTCGGAAAGCGGCGCAGCTGAAACTCGCTCTGCGGCTCCCCGTCCTCGCCGATGAGCAGCGGGGCCGCTCCCGCCGCCGCGTTCCCGTCGAGAAACGCGACGAGCGTCTCGATCGACCCCGGCTGCGGCTCGCAATCGGGATTCAGAAGGAAGAGATACCTTCCCCGCACCCGCGGCAGCACGTCGTTGATCGCCCCCGCGAACCCCCGGTTCGTCCGCGACTCGACGAGCTCGGTTCCCTCGAGATCGACCCTCGCCGCGATCGCCGCGCTCTCATCGCCGGACGCGTTGTCCCAGACGATCGTCTCGAACGATCGCGCGCCCGCGGCCGCGGGGATCGCCCGCAGGCAGCGCTCGATCCAGGGAGCGCTGTTCCAGGAAACGACGAGGATCGAGACGTCGGGAGTCATTGCAGATTGCTGATCGCAGATTGCAGATTGAAAGTCAAAAACCGGGCGCGGGCGCGTTCACGGGCGCGCCCCCCTCGCCCCGTGAGCGAAGCGAACGGGGAGAGGGGCCGGGGGTGAGGGGCAATCTGCAATCTGCAATCTGCAATCATCGATGATCGATCGCCTCGACCAGCGGCCGGACCACTTCGCTCCACGCAAACCGCGGGCGCAGCCGCTCGAGGTTCAATACGCACGCCGCGTGAAATGCGTCGTCTTCGACGAGCCGGCGGATCCCCGCCGCGACCGTCGGCAGCGACTCCGGCTCGACGACGACCCCGAGCCCTTCCGACTCGACGAGATCCGCGGCCCATCCGCCGCGCGTCGCGACGACCGGGATCCCGAAGGCGATCGCGTCGAAGAGGCGCGTCCGGATCGAGAGCTCGGACTCCGCCGTCACTCCGTGCAGCATGATCGAGAGGCGGCACCCCGCGAGCCATCGCCCCCGCTCGCGATACGGGACCCACTCGTCGTTCCGCAAAATGAACGATTCATCCCCGCTGATCGGCAGCCCCACCTTCCCGTCGATGTTCCGGTTCGGATGCCCCGTTCCGAGGAAGAGGAGCCGCACGGCGACTCCGTCGGCGTTGAGCTGCTCGACGGCGGTGACCGCGAGCTTCGGATCGAGCCACTCCCACGTTCCTCCTCCCCAGGCCGCCACGGGCGGTCCGGGAGGAATGGCCGGCTCTCCCCTTCCGGGATCGACCTCCGCGCCGAAGGGGATCTCGAGCCAGCGGTCGGGCCAGCGGACGATGTCTCCGGTGCGCGAGGCGTGGACGCCGAGGTAGAAGTCGCGCTGGCGGGAGGTGGCGGCGATGCAGCGCCAGCCGGTGCGGAGCGCGACGGCGAGGCGCCCCCACTCGAGCTGCCGGTGCACGCGCATCCGCAGCGTGGGATCCCGGCGCACGAGCTCCTCGAGCTCGAGCACCGTCGGATCGAACAGGTCGTAGATGGCGCGCCGGTGCCGCACCGAGAGCACCTCGCGCCGCGGCTGCCCGATCAGCACGTCCGCGGATCGCATCGCGGCGCGCGCGCCGGGGGACCCCCACTCGGCGGTCTCGAACCCCTGCGGCTCCAGCTCCCGCAGCTGCGCGACGAGCACCACGTCGAAGTGGCGCGCGAGCTCGGTCGCGAAGTGAAACGCACGGATTCCCGGGCCGGCCATGCGGGAGCCGACCACATCGGGGGTCACGACGGCGACGCGCGTCATCGGCGCGGACATTACACGAATCGACCGTCGGGCGACAGCGGGGCGAGCAGCCCTTCCCGCACCGCGGACGCGATCGCGGCGGCGCCGCGCAGGTCGAGCCGGACAGCCGACCGCGCGATCCGCCCCAGATCCTCCGCTACGAGCGCGGACCTGCGGCCGACCTCGGGGTGGAGGCGGTGGATCCAGTAGCGGTTCCTCACGCGCATCCGGTCGGCGCGCGGCTCGAGGCGCGCGCTTCTCGACCCGCCGTGGTGGGCGAGCGGCTCGCGGACGAGCGCGAGCCGCCACCCGCCGTTCCGGAGCCTGGCCGAGAGCTCCACGTCCTCGTAGTAGAGGACGAAGTCGGGATGGAGGACGAAGGGGCCGTACGCGACGTCGCGAAGCGCGCGCGTCCGGTAGAGCGCCGCCGTCGCGGAGATCCCCCACGGCTCCTTCACGCGATGCGCGATCTCCCCCACGGAGAAGCCGCGCCCTTCCTGCCGGTACGTCCCATCGTCGATGTTGATCCCGGCGCCGTCGACCGTGCCCTCGTCCGCCACGTTGATCGCCTGCGCCGCGGCGACGCCCGAATCGGCGATCGCCGTCAGGAGCCGCTCCGACCACTCCGGCTCGAGGCGGACGTCGCTGTTGATCCAGGCGACGAACGGCGCGTCGGTCAGGTACATCGCTTGGTTGATCCCGCCGGAAAACCCCAGGTTCTTCTCGGAGCGGTGGATGCGGATCGGAAGCGCCGTCGGCGCGATTCGCGAAGCCGTCGGGACGGCCGATCCGTTGTCCCAGACGATGACATTCCGAAACGGGATCGTCTGCGCCGCCATCGACGCCAGAAGCGCGTCGAGCATCGGACCTCCGTCGAGGTCGAGGACGATGGCGTCGATGGCATCCATTGTTGATCGCCGTTTGTCGTTGAATTGCAGATTGCAGATTGCAGATTACCGATCCCGTTCGATGCGATCGAACGTGATCGCGCCGCGAGTCACGCGAATCGCGGGCCGTTGGTGCTGACGTTCAGTGGGAAGTTTGACGAAGCCGTCGCCCGTCGGCGGTACTTCGTGGATCCGGCCGTCGATCTCGAAAGACCCTCCATTCTCCGCGCGCACGTGGATCGTCGCGGGCCCCGGCTGCATGCGGAAGCGCATCGATTCGCCTTCGCCGAGCCGCCACCCTCCCGTGAAGCGGAAGCGCGCGACGGTCCAGATCTCCGGGTCGAGCAGGCCCTGGCGGTGATCGACGTGCACGTCTTCGAATTGAACCACGGAACCGGGGCGCAGCCCCGCCGCGAGGAAGAGCGTGAGCGCGAGAGCTGCGACGATCGCGGCGGCGCGGCCTGTGGTGCGGGCGTCCGCCCGCCCAGGAGGGCGGCATCCCCCACCCGAGGCGGGCGAGACGCCCGCACCACACCGAACGCCACGATCGCGATGAGCAGCAGGATCGCCGCGGCCCACGCCGCGCCGTTCGGCCGGATGAAGCTCGGCAGCAGCCGCGAGAAATCGCTTCCGAAACGGATCGACAGCCATTCGCCGAGCACCGACTCGCCGCTCGCGATGTGGAAGAGGCGCCAGGGGAACGCGACGCCGTGGACGGCGAGGAGCGCGGTCCAGACCGCGACGGGCGCGAGCCATGCGCGCGTCCGCTCGAGCAGCGCGCCCGCGGAGACCGCGACCAGCGGCGCGAACACGACCAGATAGCGCAGCGGCGGCGACCAGCCGCCATGCCACTCTTCGCGCGGCAGGAGGAGGATCAGATACGGGACAGCGGCGATCGAAGCTGCACGGATCGCGAAGTGACTCGTTCTCCGTTCTCCGTTCTCCGTTCTCCGCGGCAGGGGCTCGTCTTGCGCCGACGGAACGGCGTTTGCGCCGGAGAACGGAGAACGGAGAACGGAGAACGCCTTTGTGAGAGCAGCAACGAGTGCCGCGAACCAGACAGGCGCTTGCAGCAGCATCCCCGCCTGCCCGTCGAGGAGCAGCCCGAACATGCCGCGCGCGTATTTCCAGAGCGACGCCGGCGCGAGCTCACTCCACCGATGCACCTGGAGAGGGTTGCCGACCAGGAGCCAGCCGCCGAGGAGCGGAAGGGCGACGACCGCCGCGAGCGCGAGCGCGAGTTTCCGCGCGCCTCGGTCGGAGATCACGACGACGAGCGCGAACACGGCCGCGATCGCCATGAAGCGGAGTTGCAGGAGCGAGAGAGCGACGAGCCACGCCGCCAGCCGGCCGTACTTCCGCTTCCCCGCGGCCCGCATCGCTTCGCTCAGGCAGAGGGCTCCCGGAACCTCCGGCCAGATGCGCACCGCGTAGAAAAGGAAGGGAGGGGCGAACGCGAGGAGCGGCCAGAGGCGAAGCGCCGCCTTGCGGGAAACGCCGTGCTCCTCGGTGAGCGCGAAAATCGATCCGACGGCGGCCGCGCCGAGGAGCGCGATCGTCGCCATGGCGCCCCATAGGCCGCCGAGGGCGACCCCCGGGACGAGCAGGAGCGGCAGGAACGGCTCGTGCCGCGCGTAGATCTCCCCCGCCGGCCCGACGGGATCGAACGGCTGCGGCTGGAGATCCAACCGCTGCGTCGCGGACCGCTCGAGGTGCGCGTACTGGTTCGCGAGATCGAGATCGCGGTCGTGAAGGATCGACTCCGCGATCAGCACGTAGTACGGCTCGTCGCCGTCGATCGGCCAGGCGAGCGTCTCGGTTCCCACGATCAGGAAGATCGCGGCGGCGAAGACCGCGGCCGCGCGCGGCGACCACCGCACTTCGCCTGCGGGAACGAGCGCGCACCAGAGAAGGAAGTGCGCGAGCTTCGCCGCGACGACGATCGCGAGGAGAAGCGAGGGGGCTAGATGGACCCCGAGCGCGCCGGCGGAAGCGAGGGAGCCGCCGAGGGCGACCCACGTCGCCACGTCGGAGATCACGAAGCGGCGGCGATGGAGAGGGAGAAACCAGTGCGGCGCGGCGCTGATCAGCGCCGCGAAAAGGATGAGGAGGATCTGCTCGCGCGTCATCGCGGCGCGACCTCCATCCTCTCGATCTGGAGGCGCGCTCCGGGCGGGAGCGCGCGGTCGGCCGCGACGATCATCCTGCCGATCGGCCGTTCGAGGCGGACCCGCAGCCGCCCCTCGCCGCGCAGCGACGCCTCGCGACCTTCACCGCCGATCGTCCATCCCGGACTCCGCGGCAGAGGATTCCGCGTGCGGAAGAGATCGCCGCTTCGAAAGGCGCCCCAGTCGGCGATCTCGCCGGCGCGGATCGGCCGCGCCCAGGCCTCCCCCGCCGCGTCGACGACGTCGAGGCGCCCGAGGAGCGTTCCCTCGTCGAGGCCGGAGATGTTGGCGCCCGAGATGATCACGTCGATCGCCCGGCTCTCGAGCGGCGGCTCGAGGACGAACGACTCCCCGGCGGCGATCGAAGTGAGGACCGGCTCGACGTGTCGCGGCTCCTCGGGGAGGACGATGATGAAAACGACGAATGAGGCCGCAGCGATCGCGGACGCTGCGATCGTGGGGTGCGGGCGTCCCGCCCGCCCCCGGGTGGGGGAGGAGGCCCACGCCACCGCGATCGCCGCGACGATCGCGAACGGCACCCAGAGCTCGCGATCCGCAAAGAGCGGAAACGCGGCCGCCGCGGCGCCGCTCCACGCGGAGAGGGCGATCGCGCAGAAGAGGAGCGCGCCGGTGACGGCCGCGGCCCGTGACGCACGCGGCGACTCGCGCCGCGACAAGACGAGGAGCGCCATCAGCGCGAGCAGCAGCGCCGGATGCGGGCGCGCGAACAGCGAGAGCGCGAAGAGGAGCGCCGCCGCGACACGCTGCCACCATTCCGCGGGCGCGAACAAAGCCCCCGGCGCGAACCCGGCGCCGGCGATGGCCCCGGCCGCGCGGCTCGCCGTCAGCGCCGGGATGGCGATCATCGCCGCAGGGACCGGCTGCGCCGGTCCGTTTCTCCTTCGAAGAAACGTCGCCCCCGCCCGTGCCGCGAGGACGACCGCGACGCCTGCCGCCATCCACCTGCCGACGACGAGCGCGAGAACCAGCGACGCGACCCCGAATGCAATCGCAGGGGCGCTCCGCGGGCGCCCGGAATCGCGGACCGCGAAGAACGCCAGCGCGATCGCCACCGGGATCAGCGCAGCGTCCCACGGCGCCAGCGGCGTCGCGAGGGCGATCGCGACGATGAGGAAGAAAGCCGCGAGCGACACCCCGGGTGGGGTGCGGGCGTCCTCGCCCGCCCCCGGGCGGGGGGATTCCGCGACCGCCCAGCCAGAGGCGGGCGAGGACGCCCGCACCCCACCGGTCCCTACGACCAGCGCCACGGTCCCCGCTGCCAGCAGAAGGAGCGGCGGAACCACGCTCCCGTCGAACGGAAACGCCCGCGTCGCCACGACGAGCAACGCGAGCGCGATCGCGCGCCCCTGCGGCACCGTCCCCTCACGCGCGACGTCGACGACCGCGATCGCGAATGCCGTCGCAAGGAGAACGCCGTAGACGAGGTGCCGCGCGGGATCCGCCGGGATCGCGATCGCCGCGCCGAGGATCAGCGGGATCGTCAGCGCGATCCATTGCGCCGCCCCCTCCGAGACCGCGATCGCGCCCGCGACCGACGCGAGAAACACCCAGTACGGCAGAGCGGCGTCGGTGCCGCTCGTGAACCCGGCCAGCCGGGCCACCGCGAACGCGAGGGCGCAGCCGGCCAGAGCGAGGAGAAAGGCGCCGGGTCCACGATTCGCCGTCACGTCCGGCACTCGAGAGAGTCAGAAGACAAATGCAAAATGCAAAATGCAAAATGCAAAGTCCAAGAAAGGGTCGAGGATCCTGGCGTCGAAACCCTTTTTGCATTTGTCATTTTGCATTCTGCATTTTGCATTTCTTCTTTCTCACCACCTTATTTACGTGCGAGGCCCCGCCTCCGTCGGGTTTCTCACCCACTCCGGATCGAAGCCCGCCACGGTCTCCTCGGTCATCTCGCCGCGATAGACCACGCGCGCGTCCCCGCTCAGGCGGATCGCCTCGGGCAGCAGCTCGACCTCGAGCGTGATCCCGCTCCGCGTCAGCACGTGCAGCGGCGAGGTCGCCTTCCCCAGGCGCGCGCTCATCGAAGAGGAGGCGACCACGCCGGACCCGCACGAGAGCGTCTCCCCCTCGACTCCCCGCTCCCACGTCCGGACCGCGATCTCGCCCTTCCCCGTCACGCGCACGAAATTCACGTTCGCCCCCGCCGGAAGATCGGCATGGTGGCGGATCTCCCGCCCGATCGGGTCGATGTCCATCGACCAGAGGTCCCCCTCGACGAAGATCACGTAATGCGGCACCCCGACCATCAGATACGAGCCCAGGGCCGTGGATCCGTCCGCGAGGCGCAGCGGCCGCGCCTCCGCGACCTCCGTCGGCGGCGGGAGCGTGAGCGTCACCCGCTCGCCCTCGACCCTCGCCGGGACGATCGCGTATCCCGTCTCGATCGTCATCTCCGCCGGCGCCATCCCTTCGAGGAAGGCGGCCCGGGCGGCGCAGCGGGTCCCGTTCGCGCAGAAGTCCGCGAGGCTGCCGTCGGCGTTGTGGTAGACCATTCGTACGCTCGCCCGCTCGGAGGGCCGCAGCAGGATGATCCCGTCCCCCCCGACCGAGAGCCGCCGGGTCGTGAGTCTGCGCGCCAGCCCGGTCGGGTCCCCGAGCGCCTCCGCCCGGTCGTCGAAGACGGCGAAGTCGTTTCCTCCCCCCGCCATCTTCAGAAAGCGCTTCGGGAGGGAACCCGATGAAGGGACGCGATTTGCGGTTCTGGCCATCGTGAAATTTTTCACCTCGTGCGGACGCTTGGAACCGGCGATTCTGGTGGGCGCGCGTTCCGGGCGGGGAGCGTACCTTTTTGCCTCTCCCGTGCGTCGAAAGAGTCGGGCGCCCTTCAGCCGGAAGTCTGATCGAAGCTCCCGAGTTGCGCAACACCGCTCGTCCACGATGGAGGTCCGCCGCTTGAAACTCGTCATCTCGCTCCCTCTCGCCCTCTCGCTTCTCCTCCCCTTCTCCCTGGCCGCCCAGGAGCAGCCCGAACAGGCGCAGAGCGAAGTTCCCCGCCTCATCGAGACGGTCGACGTCCGCGTCATCAACGTCGACGTCGTCGTCACCGACCGTAAGGGGAACGCGGTCACCGGCCTCACCAGGGACGACTTCATCATTTACGAGAACGGCCGCCCGCAGAAGGTCAGCAACTTCTACGAGGTCGTGACGCGCACCGACCACCCCGAGGAACCGCAGATCCGCTCCGAGGAGTCTTCCGAGCTGCGCGCTCCGGAGCAGCCGGAGCAGCTGCGGCGGAAGATCGTCATCTTCATCGACAACCTCTCGCTCGCCCCCTTCAACCGGAACCGCGTCTTCACGGCGATGAAGAAGTTCGTCAACGAGACGCTGCGGCCGGGCGACCTCGCGATGGTCGTGACCTGGAACCGCAGCATGAAGGTGCGCCTCCCTTTCACGGGTGACGCGAAGCAGATCGAGCAGACGCTCGACGCGATCGCCGGCGAGAGCGCTCTCGGCATCCAGCAGATCAGCGACCGCCGCCAGATCCAGAGCCAGATTCGCGACGCGAAGCGGTTCGAGGAAGCCGTGGCCGCGGCGCGCGGGTACTCGCAGGCCCTCGAGCACGACCTCCGGCAGACCGTCCGCGAGATCAACGCCCTGATGGCCACCCTCGGCGGCGTCGAGGGAAAGAAGATCATGCTCGTCACGAGCGAAGGCTTCCAGATGCAGCCGGGGCGCGAGCTCTTCTACTTCATCGACGACATCGGCCGCGAAAAGGAGAGCTGGATGGGCGTCGGCTCCACGTTCCTCGAGTCGATGTCGTTCAATCTGACCAATCAGATCGAGTCGATCGCCCGCTCCGCGAACTCGAACAACATCACGCTCTACACGCTGCACGCGGGCGGCCTGATGGGCTTCAACGAGGGGTCGGCCGAAAACCAGCAGCCCGTCTCCGCGAGCGTGCAGCAGGCCGCGCTCTCCAACAGCACCGACTCGCTCCGGATGATGGCCGACCTCACGGGCGGCCTCGCCGTCGTCGGGACGAACAACTTCGGCGCCGCGTTCGATCGCATCGCGCAGGACATCTCCTCGTACTACTCGCTCGGCTACCGCTCCGGGACCGAGCGCGTCGACCGCCAGCGCTCGCTCGAGGTGAAGACGAGGAACCCGCAGTACCTCGTCCGCTCCCGCCGCAGCTTCGTCGAGAAATCGGTCAACAGCGAGATGAGCGACAAGGTCATCGCGAACCTCTTCTACGAGAGCTCCCTGAACGATCTCGGCATCGTCATCCGGACCGGCCCGCCGCGCCAGCAGGACAACGGAACGTTTCTCGTCCCGCTCGAGACCCTCATCCCGATCGACCGCCTCACCCTCCTCCCGCGCGGCGACGAGTACGTCGGCAGCTTCGCCATCTACATCGTCGTCTCCGACAAGAACGGCGACATGTCCGAGGTCCAGAGGCAGAGCCACCAGGTGCGCGTCCCCGCCGCCAAGATGGGCGGGCTGAAGGGGCAGCACTACACGTTCGCCCTCGACCTGGTGATGAACCCGGGGCGCGGGAAGATCTCGGTCGGCCTCGCGGACGAGGTCACGAACGCGACCGGCTTCCGGACGACCGAGCTGGTCGCGCGGGACCTCCGCTAGCAGGCCGACCGTGCGCGTTCTCCTGACGCTGCAATACCTCGGCACGCGCTACGCCGGGTGGCAGTCGCAGGAGAACGCGCTCGCGGTCCAGCAGGTCGTCGAGGCCGCTCTCGGCACGCTCTGCCGCGAGCCGGTCCGCGTCGTCGGCGCCAGCCGCACCGACGCGGGCGTTCACGCCGAGGATCAGAAGGCGCACTTCGACCTGCCGATCCCCATCGGTCTCCGGGGCCTCCTCCTCGGGCTCAACGACCTGCTGCCGAGAGACGTCCGCGCGATCGCGGCGCGCGAGGTCGCGCCCGACTTCCACGCGCAGCATCGCGCGATCGCGAAGACCTACCGCTATCAGATCTGGAACGGGGAGATCGCCGACGTCTTCCGCGCCGCGACCTGGGCTCACGTCCGCGCGCCCCTCGAGCTGGGGCTGATGATCGAAGCCTCGCGCGCCCTGGTCGGGCCGCACGACTTCCGCGCATTCACCGTCGTGGAGCCGGAGGTCGCCTCGACCGAGCGGGCGATCGACGGCCTCGAGCTGAGCGGGGAGGGCCCGGCCATCACCATGCGCGTGACGGCCGCGGGCTTCCTCCGCTACATGGTCAGACGCATCGCCGGCCAGCTCATCGAGATCGGCCGGGGCAAGCTGCCGGTCGACGCGGCCGCCGCCGCCCTCGAGCCGACCTTCGCCGAAGCGCGCTGGACCGCGCCGCCGGAGGGGCTGGTCCTCGAGCGGGTCCGTTATGAGGACGAGGACGAATGAGTCCAGGAGTCCAGGAATCTAAGAGTCTTGGCGTCCGAAATTCAGCGTCCGCGATGCGGATCGGACCGTTTCGGGGCGTCCCGATTGCTGCATTCAGGTGCTGACCGCCGACTCCCAGACGCCAAGACTCGTGGACTCCCGACTGCCGTTAACCGCTGTGCTAACATTCATTTCCCGACGATGATCGACCTCACCAAACTCGCCGAGCCGGGCTCGATCGAAGAGAGCCTGATCCGCGGAATCGATCTGAAACGCCTTCCCCGTCACGTCGCCGTGATCATGGACGGCAACGGGCGCTGGGCGCGACAGCGCAGCCTTCCGCGCGTCGAGGGGCACCGCGCCGGGATCGCCTCCGTCCGCGAGACCGTCGAGACGGCGGCGCGCCTCGAGCTCGGGGCGCTCACCCTCTACGCTTTCTCGGTCGAGAACTGGAAGCGTCCCCGCTACGAAGTCTCGACGCTGATGATGCTTCTCAAGGAGTACCTCCGGAAGGAGATCGACACCCTCCGGGAGAACAACATCCGGTTCGTTCCGATCGGCCGCATCGAGGGACTCGATCCGACCGTGCAGCGCGAGCTGCGCTGGGCGGAGAAGGAGACCGCGGAAAACACGGGCCTCCTCTTCCAGATCGCCCTCAACTACGGCGGCCGCGCCGAGATCGTCGACACGGTCAACCGCATCATCGGCGTGCTTCGCGAGAAGGGCCTCCGCGATTTCGAAGTCGACGAAGAGTTCTTCGCGAACCACCTCTACACGGCGCGCGTCCCCGATCCCGACCTCCTCATCCGGACGAGCGGCGAGCTGCGGGTCTCGAACTTCCTCCTCTGGCAGATCGCCTACTCCGAGATCCACGTCACCAAGGTCCTCTGGCCCGACTTCCGCCGCCGCCATCTCTTCGAGGCGATCGTCGACTTCCAGTCGCGCGATCGCCGCTACGGCGGCGTGCCCGACGAGGAGTCGGAGATCTTCGCCGAGGCGGAGCCGGACGCTCTCGAAAGGAGAGAACAGCAGCCTCGCTCGAGGTGAGCTCTCCGATGACGGACGCGCCGTCGACCCCCGTTCCCCGCCGTTTCGCCCGTGAGCTGACGACGATCGTCGCCGCGCCCGTCGTCGTCTGGATCATCGGCTGGGCTCCGGTCTGGGCGTACGTCGCCCTCGTCACCGTCGCGCTCGCGATCGCGCTCTGGGAGTTCATCGCTCTCGGCGCGCGCAAGGGATACCCGGTCCAGCAGGTCATCTCGATCCTGCTCATGCTCCTTCTCGTCTGGACCTTCCTCGAACCGGGAGTGTCCGTCGAGATCGGCGTCTTCGCAGTCCTCCTCATCATTCCGGCGTCGTACGTCTTCGCGCGCTCCCCGTTGGAGGAGGCGCTTCCGGCGACCGCGGTCTGCGTCCTCGCGACGCTCTACGTCGGCATGCTCGGCGGCGCGATGATCCGGCTTCGAACGGATTTCCCCGGCGTCGGCCCCGAGCTCGTCTTCTTCCTGCTCATCGCGGTGTGGGCGAGCGATGCCGGGGCGTACTACGTCGGAAGGCGCTTCGGCACGCCACCGCCTCTCCCCTCGCGTGAGCCCGAAGAAGACCATCGAAGGGGGGATCGGCGGTCTCGCGACCTCGCTTCTCGCCGCCGCGATCGTCCACTTCACCTTCTTCCCCGAGTTCCCGCTCATGCACGCGCTCCTCGCCGCGCTCCTCCTCTCGATCGCCGGCGTCGTCGGCGACCTCGCCGAGTCGATGTGGAAGCGCTCGGCCGCGGTCAAGGACTCGGGCGTCCTCATCCCCGGCCACGGCGGCTTCCTCGACCGCGTCGACTCGATCCTCTTCACCGCCCCGATCCTCTACGCCTACTGGTTCGTCCTCAACGAGCCCTGGCCGTAAAGGCGGTCTGGGGGTCTAGGGGTCCCGCGCCCGGGCCCGCGCCCGGACCCGCGCCCGGCCTTTGACTTCTGGACTCGATACCGCCCTCGCGCCTAGACTCGGCGCGCATGCGCCGCATCTCGATCCTCGGCTCCACCGGCTCCATCGGCCGCAGCACTCTCGCGGTCGTCGACGCCTTCCCCGACCGGCTGGAGGTCATCGCCCTCTCCGCGGGGCGCAACGTCGAGGTCCTCGCCGAACAGGTCCGCCGCTACCGCCCGCAGCTCGTCTCCCTCGGCCACGAGGCCGACGAGCCGCGCCTTCGCGAGCTTCTCGGACCCGAGGACCCTCCCGAGATCGTCTGCGGCAGCGAGGGGGCGCGCGCGGTCGCGACGCACCCCGGCTCGGACACCGTGATCGCGGCGATCGTCGGCGCGGCCGGGATTCCTCCCGTCTACGACGCCCTCCTCCGCGGCAAGCGCGTCGGCATCGCGAACAAGGAAGTCCTCGTCGCCGCGGGCGACCTGATGACCGAGGCCGCGCGGAAGCATGGAGGCGAGATCCTTCCGGTCGACTCCGAGCACAACGCCGTGCACCAGGCGATCCGCTGCGGCGGCCATGACGAGATCCAGCGCATCATCCTCACCGCCTCCGGCGGGCCGTTCCTGCGGCGCGACATCGCGACCTTCGGCGAGATCACCGTCGACGCCGCCCTCGCGCATCCGACCTGGAAGATGGGGAGCAAGATCTCGATCGACTCCGCGACGATGATGAACAAGGGGCTCGAGGTCATCGAGGCGCATCACCTCTTCGGGCTCGAGGCCGACCGGATCGACATCATCATCCACCCGCAGTCGATCGTTCACTCGATGGTGGAGTTCGTCGACGGATCGATCATCGCGCAGATGTCGACCGACCGACATGAAGTTCCCGATCCAGTACGCCCTCCTCTATCCCGAGCGCACCCCCGCTCCCTTCGCCCGCCTCGACCTCGGCAAGATCCGGCAGCTCGAGTTCCTCCAGGTCGAACCGGAACGTTTCCCGGCGGTCGCGCTGGCGTACGAAGCCCTCTCCGCCGGCGGCTCCGCGCCGGCCGTGCTCAACGCCGCGAACGAGATCGCCGTCAGCCGGTTCCTCCACGGCGAGATTCCGTTTCTGAGCATCGTGGAGATCGTCCGCACGGTCTTCGACAAGCACCTCCCCTCGCGCGCCCCCCTCGGCTCCATCGACGACGCCCTCGAGTGGGACCGCTGGGCGCGCAATGAAGCGCGCGGAGTGCATGTTGCTCAAGTAGTCGGGGAGAAGTAGGCAGGGAGAAGGGTCCCCCCCCGACCGGGTGGCACGATCTTCGATGAGCGAAACCGCGGTCCCTATCGGGTCGTACTGAATTGGAACGGATCCCGGTCACGCGAACCCTTCTCCCTGACTCCATTTCCCTGACTACAAAAATATGGCCTCCAACATCGCCACCAACCTCGTCGCCTTCGTCATCGTCCTCGGCTTTCTGATCTTCGCCCACGAGGCGGGTCATTTCGTCGTGGCGAAGCTCTTCCGCGTGCGCGTGCTCGTCTTCTCGTTCGGCTTCGGAAAACGGCTGTTCGGGTTCCGGCGGGGTGACACCGACTACCGCGTCTCTCTCCTTCCTCTCGGCGGCTACGTCCGGATGGCGGGGGATGCGGCCGAGGAGGAGCTGACCGGGGCGCCGGACGAGTTTCTCTCGAAGCCGAAGTGGCAACGGTTTCTGATCCTGCTCGCCGGGCCCGCGATGAACATCCTCATCGCGATCCTGTTTCTCGCCGGGCTGCTCATGGCGGGGCGGGAGATGCTGCGCGAGTCGCAGCCGGTGATCGGGAGCCTGGTCGCCGGGAAGCCGGCGGAGACGGCGGGGCTGCGGATCGGCGACCGGATCGTGAGCGTGGGCGACGAGCGGATCCGGACGTGGGAGGATCTCAAGCTCGCGATCAGCATGAATCCCGGGACGCGGGTCCGCGTCGGGTACGAGCGCGACGGCCAGGAGCGGACGACGCTCCTCACGCCGGAGCGCGTGGTGACGGACTACGGCGTCACGGGCGTGGCGGGGATCACCCCGTTCATCTCGACGGAAGTCGGCAAGGTTCTCCCTGGATCGGCGGCTGAGGGGGCGGGGCTCCGTTCCGGAGACGTGATCGTCGCCGCGGACGGAAAGCGCACCGGGCAGCTCGTCGAGCTGGAGAAGGCGCTCGACGAGAACAAGGCGAAGAGCGTTCGGCTGACGGTCGCACGCGGCGGCGCGGAGGTCGATCTGATTCTCGCTCCGATGAAGAGCGCGCAGGAGGCCTGGCCCGGCTTCGTCCCGCCGACGGAGGTCCGCAAGCTGGCCCTCGGGCCGGCGCTCTCCGAGAGCGTCTCGCAGAACTGGAAGATGGTGAAGTACACCTTCACGGTCATCGGTCGCCTCTTCAAGGCGCAGGGAAGCGTGAAGGACTTCTCCGGCCCGATCTCGATCGCCCGGATCTCGGGCGAGATGCTCCGCACCGGCGCGCAGGCGGTCATCTTCCTGATGGCGACGATCTCGCTCCAGCTCGGCGTGCTGAACCTGCTTCCGATCCCGGTCCTCGACGGGGGGCACATCTTCATCCTGCTGTTTGAAGGGGTCGCGGGCAGGGATCTGTCGTTGACCGCGAAGGAGCGGTTGTTCCGGATCGGATTCGCGTTTCTGGCGGCCTTGATGATCGTCGTGCTCTTCAACGACGTCATCCAGAACATTGGGATCATGAGGCGGGGATAACCGTTCGGCGACGGGAGCGCGGGCGTCCTCGCCCGCCGTTGCGGCGGCGTCCCGCCGCCGATCCGCAATGGCGCCGCGGGACGCGGCGCCAACGGCGGCCGAGACGGCCGCGCCCCTGAAGGCTTTCCGAGGTACACTTTCCCTCCCACCTTCGCTCTCTGACGCTGCCTGCTTCGGCGACGTCAAATGAGAACCACACGAACGATCCTCTATTCAACAACTGCGCATCTGAGGATCCGCGGCCGGTCCCGCCTTCCACACTTCGAGCTGGATCACGCGATCTATTTCGTCACCTGGCGACTCGCCGATTCGCTGCCGCAGCATGTCGCAGAGGATCTGCAGAAGGAATGGAAGTGGCTGGGTGAGCAGCTTCAGACGCGCGAAATGACGCCCGCCGCACGGAGCGCTCTGTTGAGTCACTATTCGAAGACATACGAGGGGGCTCTCGACGAGGGGTTCGGCTCCTGCATTCTTTCGAATCGCGACGCGGCGCACATCGTCCAGGGAGCACTCCTCTTTTTCGACCAGCAGCGGTACGACCTGTTCGCCTGGGCGGTAATGCCCAACCACGTTCACGTCGTGTTCTTCCTTGAGAGAGGAGACCAACTGGATCGCGTACTCCATTCGTGGAAGTCGTTCACGGCACATCGAATCAACCAACGTCTCGACCGGCGCGGAAAACTGTGGCAGGACGAGTACTTCGACCGGATTGTCCGCGACGAGCGCGAGCTCGAGCAGACGATTCAATACGTGATCAACAACCCCGCCGCGGCGGGCATGCAGGACTGGCCTTTCGTCGGAGCAAAGTTCCGGGGAATTGAATAACGGAGCAGCTGCAGCTGGTGTCGGGCGTCCTCGCCCGCGACAGGGGCGCGGGCGTCCTCGCCCGCCGTTGCGGCGGCGTCCCGCCGCCGCCAGATCCGGATACAAGGCGCCGCGGGGACGCGGCGCCAACGGCGGCCGGGACGGCCGCGCCCCTGTGGGACCCATCACGATCGCGAACCAACGCGCCGTGCTATTCGTCCACGCCCAGAATCATCAATCGCAATCCATTCAGCGCCATCTGCGTCGCGTAATGCTTCACGAGCTCCCGGTTCCCGACGAACTGATACAACCGGTGGCGCACCTGCTCGCGGCTCGCGACGGCCACGTGCACCGTCCCGACCGGCTTCTTCGGCGTTCCGCCGGCCGGCCCCGCGATGCCGGTGATCCCGATGCCGTACGTCGTGTCGAACCGCCGCCGCACACCCTTCGCCATCTCGCGCGCGACCGGCTCCGACACCTCCCCCTCCTCCTGCACGAGCTTCGGGTCGACCCCGATCATGAAGAGCTTCGCCTGCTGCGAGTATGTGACGACGCCTCCCATGAAGTACGCCGAGCTCCCCGACACGTCCGTCAGCCTCGACGCGAGCAGACCTCCGGTGCACGACTCCGCCGTCGACACCGTCTCCCCGCGCGAGGCGAGCTGCCGTCCCACTGCGCACTCGAGCGTCTCGTCGTCCAGGCCGAACACGCGCGAGCCGTAGATCTCCCGCAGCTCCTTCTCCATCGCCACGAGCCGCGGATACGACTCGTCCGCCGTCCCGTCCGCCCGCAGATGGATCTGGATCTCGCCGCGCGACGCGAGGATCGTGATCACCTCGCCTCGATGGTTTCGGTAGAACGGCCGGAGCTTCTCCTCCACCGCCGACTCCGTCATCCCGACCACGCGGACGATCCGCCGGTGGATCGACTGCGACGAGAGACTCCGCAGCCACGGCTCGAGATCATCCTTCACCATCCCTTCGAGCTCGCGCGGCACTCCGGGGAACACCCAGATGTGCCGCTGCCGGCCGTTCCAGCGGACGTTCAGATGAAATCCCGGCGCGGTGCCGCGCTTGTTCTCGAGAATGCGGTGTCCGGGAAAGACGAGAGCCTGCTTCCGGTTCACCTCGGGCATTTCCAGCCCGCGCTCCTCGAACATCTTCCGGATCCGCGCGAGGACCCCCGCATCCTCCTCGAGCGGCACCCCGATCACCTTCGCGATCACGTCCTTCGTCAGATCATCCTCGGTCGGGCCGATGCCGCCCGAGGTGATGACCAGCTCGTGGCGATCGAGCGCCGCGCGCAGCTCCTGCTCGATGATCTCGGGATCGTCCGGCACGACGTACTTCCGCGCCAGCTCCACCCCGTACTTCTCGAGCGCTTCGGCGATCCCGAGAGAGTTCGTGTCGACGCGCGTGTGCCCCAGGAGCTCGGTTCCAATCGCGAGAATTGCGGCCTTCATTCAGCCTCCCGTTTTGCTCCGTGGCGCGAATTGCAGATTGCAGATCTCGGATTGCAGATTGGCGTCGGCCCCATCACTCCGCCATTTCAAGACTACGCGTCATGCGCCTCCCCCACCCAGATCCCTCGCTACGCTCGGGATGACATGAGCGCGAGTAGCTGCCTCCGCGCCCGTGCACGCGCCCGCGCCCGCGCCCGGTTTTTCCAATCTGCAATCTGCAATCACGTCTCCAGCCCCTGCCACTCCGCATACAGCCCCTCGATCTCCTGCTTCAATTCGCCCTTCCGTTCCTGCAGAACCCGCACCCGCTCCCCGTCCCTCCAGACGCTCTCCGAGCAGAGCTCCAGATCGTGCGCCTCGATCTCCTTCTCCGCCGCGGCGATCCGCGCCTCAATCGCGGCCGCGCGCTCGGCCGCCTTTCGCGTCGCCTTGTCGCGCCGCTTCTGTTGATCCCGGGCGAGAGTGGGATCGGCCTGCGCCGGCGCGGCCGTCTTCGGCGCCGGCTTCCGCACCGCCTCCGACTCCGCCCTCGACGACTCCTCGACCAGCCGCGCAACCACCTGCGAGTAGTTCCCGGCGTGGATCTCCGCTTCTCCGTCCTCGACCGCGATGATGTGCTCCGCGACGCGGTCGATGAAATATCGGTCGTGCGAGACGACGATCAGCGCGCCGGTGAACCCTTCGAGCGCTTCTTCCAGGGCCTCGCGCGTGTAGACGTCGAGATGGTTCGTCGGCTCGTCGAGCAGGAGCAGGTTCCCGCCGACGTACATGATCTTCGCGAGCGCGAGCCTCCCCTTCTCGCCGCCGGAGAGCGCCGCGGTCTTCTTCTCGATGTCGTCCTCGAAGAACGAGAAGCGCGCGAGGTACGACCGCACCTGCTCTTCGGTGCGCGAGTGATCGAGGTCCCAGATCTCGTCGAGGACGGTCGCCGTGGGGCGCAGGTCGCCGAGGGTCTGGTCGTAGTAGCCGACCTGGACGTTGTGGCCGTAGTGGACGTCGCCGCCGAGCGGCATGATCCGGCCTGCGAGCGTCTTGAGGAGCGTCGATTTGCCGGAGCCGTTCGGCCCCATGATCGCGTAGCGCTCGCCGCGGCGCACGGTGAGGTCGACGCCGCGCACGACCACCGTGTCGTCCCATCCAACGGTGAGCTTCTCGGCGGTCAGCGCGATCGCGCCGGAGCGCGGCCCGGCGTCGAGCTTGAACTTCGCGAGCGTCTCGTCGTGCTCCGGCCGCTCGAGGCGCTCGAGCCGGTCGAGCATCTTCCGGCGCGATTGCGCCTGCTTCGTCTTCTGGCCGGCGATGTTGCGGCGGATGAACTCCTGCGTCCGCGCGATCTCCTCCTGCTGCCGCTCGAAGAGCGTCGCCATCTGCTCCATCCGCTCGGCGCGCTGCGCGACGAAGCGGTCGTAGTTGCCGTGGTACTCGATGAGGTTGCCGTGCGCGAGCTCGACGATCCTCTGGACGGTCCGGTTGAGGAACGTCCGGTCGTGCGAGATGACCAGGTACGCCCCCGCGTACGAGTTGAGGAACTCCTCGAGGAACTCGATCCCGCGGAGGTCGAGGTGGTTCGTCGGCTCGTCGAGCAGGAGGACGTCGACGCGCGAGAGAAGCATGCGCGCGAGCATCGCCCGGTTCTGCTGCCCGCCGCTGAACTCCTGGATCGGCCGCTCCCAATCCTCCTTCGCGAATCCCACCCCCGTCAGCACCCTCTCCACCTCGGAGTGGATCGTGTACCCGTCCGAGTGCTCGTACTCGTGCTGCAGGTCGGCGTACTTGTGGAGGATCGCGTCGTGGTCCGGCTCGTCCGGGTCGGCGAGCCGGTGCTCGATGTCGCGCATCTTCTGCTCGATCGCCAGCACGTCCGCGAACGCCGAGAGGACGAAATCGAAGAGCGACACGGACCGATCCGCGTCGAGGTGCTGCCCGAGGTGGCCGATGCGCAGCCCGTTGAGGCGGAACACCTCTCCCCCGTCCGGCTCCTCGGTACCGAGGAGGATCCGGAAGAGGGTCGTCTTCCCCGCGCCGTTGCGGCCGACGAGCCCGACCCGCTCGCCCGGGTTGTGCTGCCACGTCGCGTCGCGGAGGACGTCGTTGAAGCCGTAGGATTTCCTTATGTTTTCGAATCGATAAAGCATGGCGTAGGACGATTGCGGATTGCAGATTGCAGATTGCAGATTACGGAGCCGGACGGAGCGTTTCTCTCTCCGAACGACCCTCGGCACTGCAAACCACGAGCGCTAGCGTACAATTGCACCGATTCTCAATCTGCAATCTGCAATCGACACCATGTTTCTCGCGGTCAACATCGATCATATCGCCACCATCCGCCAGGCACGGAGGGCGGACGAGCCGGATCCGGTCGCCGCGGCGGTGATCTGCGAGCTCGCGGGGGCGCGCGGGATCACCGTCCATCTCCGGAGCGACCGGAGGCACATCCAGGACCGCGACATCGAGGTGCTTCGGCGGACGGTGACGACCCATCTCAACGTGGAGATGGCGGCGACGCGGGAGATGACGCGGATCGCGCAGCAGCAGAAGCCGCACCGGGTGACGCTCGTCCCCGAGCGGCGGGAGGAGCTGACGACCGAGGGCGGGCTGGACGTCGTACTTCATGCCGGCAACGTCGAGGGCGCGGTGCGGGAGCTCTCGTCCGCGGGGATCGAAGTCTCGATCTTCGCCGATCCCGACCTCGAGCAGATCCGCGCCTGCCACAGGCTGGGCGCGCCGGCGGTCGAGATCAACACCGGCAAGTTCGCCGACCAGTGGCGTGACGCGAAGGCGGCGCGCGAGCAACTCGAGAAGATCGAGAACGCCGCGAAGGCGGGCCGGAAGCTCGGCCTCCGCGTCTTCGCCGGGCACGGCCTGACTTACCGCAACATCCACCCGATCGCGCGCATCACCGAGATCGAGGAGCTGAACATCGGGCATTCGATCATCGCCCGGGCGTCGCTCGTCGGGCTGGAGCGGGCGGTGAGGGAGATGATCGCGCTGCTCGGATGACGCCGGCGGCTTCGCCGCCGGCAAATGCAAAATGCAAAATGACAAATCCAAAGGGGGAGCTCGGTTCTCTCCCTGAATCAGCGTCCCTGCCCCACGCACGGTTCTCTTTTTGGATTTTTCATTTTGCATTTTGCATTTTGCATTTTTCTTCTGTCACCGCGTTCGCAGCCACTCCATCGTCACCCGCAGCCCCTCGGACAGCGGAACAGGCAACGGCAACCCCGCCGCCTTCCGCAGCTTCGATCCATCCAGCACCGACCGCATCTGCTCCCCCTTCTTCGCGGGTGCATGCGATGAGACGCCCTTCATCCCGGCTGCTTTCTGGATCCCTTCCCACAGCTGGACGACGGACGTCTCGATCCCCGTCCCGACGTTGAACACGCCCGACAGCTCCTGCTCGGAGACGGCCATATTCGCGCGGACGACGTCGCCGACGAAGACGTAGTCGCGCGTCTGTTCGCCGCTCCCGTTGATGACGACCGGTTCGCCGGCGAGCAGCTTCCCGCCGAAGATCGCGATCACGCCCGCCTCGCCGTCGCGCCGCTGGCGCGGGCCGTAGACGTTGCCGTAGCGGAGCGACGCCGTCTGGAGCCCGTAAACCTGCCGGTAATAGCCGAGGTAGGAGTCGAAGGCGAGCTTGGCGCAGCCGTAGGGGGAGATCGGGTTGGCGGGGTGCGACTCGTCCTGGGGCGTCGTGAGCGGCTCGCCGTACGCGGCGCCGCCGGAGGAGGCGAAAATGAACGTCTTCACGCCCGACTCGAGCGCCGCCTGCGCGAGGCGGAGCGCGCCCACGACGTTCGTCTCCGCGTCGAGCGCCGGATCCGCGACCGAGACGCGGACGTCGATCTGCGCCGCGTGGTGGTTGACGACGTCGAACTTCCCGCTCCTCACGCGATGGAGAACGCCCGGGTCGTTCAGATCGCCCTCGATGAGATCCGCCTTCGGATTGACGTTCTCGCGAACGCCGGTCGAGAGATTGTCGAGAACGGCAACCTCCCATCCTCCATCGATGTAGGCATCGGCGATGTGCGACGCGATGAACCCGGCGCCGCCGGTGACGAGGACGCGTTTTTCCAAGGTATCCCTCGATCTTGAATTGCAGATTGCAGATCGCAGATCGCAGATTGCAGATTAGCTCTCTACCGCAGGCTGCGGATTATAGGATGTCATCCCGAGCGTAGCGAGGGATCTGGGCGGAGGACGCGCGTAACGCGGCTTCGTTCTCAGGCGGGATCCTCAACCCCACGCCCGATCAGCAATCCCCAATCCCCGATCCGCAATCCCCAATCCGGCATATACCGATCGATAGATACCGCCTCGCCCCCTCCCCTGCCACAATCCCCCTGCGCCCTGAGCGGCGATTGCTGATCCCGCGTGGGGAACGATCTGACCGGAGCGTTCTCCCGCCTTCAGCAATCGTCGGTCCGGGCGACCGTGGAACCGATCCCCTCCCTCACCGACAATGGGTCCGGGAGCCCGGCCATTTTTCTCAGCAGCGATCCATCGAGCGCGTTCCGCGCGCGATCGTCACCGCGCGCGGGACTCCGCTCGACCGTGCCGCGCATCCCGAGCGCTTCCTGCACGATCTCCCACACGTCCGCGATCGAGGTCTCCACGCCGGTACCGACGTTGAACGCCCCCGCGAGCCGCTGATCCGCGGCCGCCAGGTTCGCCCGTACGACGTCGCCAACGAAGATGAAGTCGCGAGTCTGCCCCCCATCCCCCGCAATCTTCGCCGCCTCCCCTCGACGCAGTGCATCCGCAAAGCGAGCAATCACCGAGCGATCCCTCGACCTCTCATTCAAAAGAGGAGCGACATCGCCGCGCGTCAGTACCCTCTCCCCGCTGACGGCGGGGAGAGGGTGGCCGAGCGAAGCGAGGCCGGGTGAGGGGTACGCGCGATCCGAGCTCGAGTTCGGGTCGGGCGGCGGGAGGAGACCCTCGTAGAGATTGGCGTACCGAAGAATCGTGAGCCCCACACCCCGCGAAGTGCACACCGCAGAAACCGCCCGCTCCACCGCCAGCTTCGACCGCCCGTTCGCCGTATTCGGCCGCAGCGCATGCGTCTCCGAAATCGGCAGCATCTCCGCGTCCCCATACACGAAGCCGCTGGAAGCCAGCACGACGTGCGAAGCCCCGCCGTCGATCGCCGCCTCGACGAGTCGCGCGGATCCGAGAACGTTGACGCGCCGGTCCTCCTCCTCGCCGGCATTCAAGGCCGCCAGGTCATACGCGAGATGGTGCACGACGTCGGCGCCCGCCTCGCGGACGGCACCCTCGAGCACCGGATCCCCGAGCGATCCTTCGATGGCGGCGTTCGGGACCGCCTGCGGCGGTCCGTTTCCCGCCTTTCGGAAACCGCCGAACCGCCGCCACGACCTCGTCTCCCCTCTCCAGATACGCCCGAACGAGGCGCGCCCCCAGAAACCCGGTCGCGCCGGTGATCAGCACCCTCATGCGATTCATTGTAGATCGCGCCCTCGCCGGCGCCCCGTCCCAGCCGGGCTCCCGTTCACACGCTTTCCGTCACCTCGACCTTTGACTTATGCGGTTCGATATATCGACGCCTCGCACGAAAAGGGGCGATCCTCGTTCCACCCGGGAATCGACCTGGACGGGGGCTGGCCATGGCCATTCTGCATCCGACGCGAATCATCACGAATGAGAAGCCGTGGGGCACGGAGCTCGTTCTCGCGCAGAACGACAGTTACGTCGGGAAGCTGCTCCATCTCAGGCGCGGTGAGTCGGTCAGCCGGCACTATCACACCGAGAGGAGGGAAACGCTCTATCTCCTCTCCGGGACCGTGCTCCTCACTCTCCGCACCCCGAGAGAGATGCAGGTCACGACCATGGCGCGCTCGGAGGCGTACCACATCCCGCCGGGCCTCACGCACTGGCTCGAGGCGGTCGAGACTTCCGAGATCCTCGAGATCACCTCGGCCGCGCCCGAACCGATCCCGCGCCTCGACGCCTCCTACGCCCGCTCCGAATCGTCGGCGCCCTGACCGGCGGGGTGGCGGCTCTGGACTGCGGGCAGCGGCCGTTCCCCGGCGCCGCCGGCACGATCCAAATTGGCCCCGTAGGGCCGCACAGCGTGCGGCCGTTTCTGATGCAGTCGAGCGGAGCTCTCGTGTCGCTTGACGAAATCCATTCGTGGGCGCGCGGGCGCGGCTAAACGCCTGCTTCGCAAATCTCGCGTCAGTATGAGCCTGCCCGAAAAAGTGCAGCAGGTCGTCGAGTTGCAGAAGATTGCAGTGACCACGATTCGGCGACGCAGGCCCTTACGCGACATTGAGCGCGTTTGGCCGCTCCGTCACCCATGATCCGTCCAGGCAGGCGGTGCGATCTTCAACCGACTCTGGCGCTTGACCGCGGATGATCGCGGCGAACACCTCACGCCGCCGCGGTGACCGGCCCGCTTGAGCCGACGAACGAGGCGTACGCGGTCGCGAAGGATCGCGGGGCTCAATACAGCGCCGTAGCGGCGCACAGCGTGCGCCGTTCCCCGGTCGGGTGGGGGCTTTGGACTGCGGCAGCGGCAGCGGCCGCTTTCGAATTCAGGCTACCCCGTACCCGCTATACTCGGGCGATGATCTCCCCTGCTCTCCCTGGAGCGGACATGATTCGGCAGGGCCTCGATGACCTCGGCCGCGGAGCCGAGACCGTTCCGGCGCTGCTCGTCCGGATCGGAGCGCCTCGGCTGCGCGGGATCGGCATCGACGTTCCACACGTCGACGGCGACGACGCCGAAATCAGGCTCTACGAGCTTCTGGCCAGCTCGGATCCGGACGCCGCGCACTCCCGGTACAACGCACTCATCAGGCTCCTCGTGAGCTTCGAGCGGGCGGCCGAATGCGCGAGTTGACGGACGCCGAACGTCTGGGGCATCTCATGCGCGCGCTCGGAGCTGAGGCGCGAATCGAAACACGCGCGTACCTGACCGGCGGCTCGAGCGCGGTTCTGATCGGATGGCGTGGAACCACCGTCGATGTAGACCTGAAATTCGAGCCGGACGACGACCGCGTGCTGCGCGCAATTCCTGAGTTGAAGGAGCGACTGAAGATCAACATCGAACTCGCCTCCCCCGGCGATTTCATCCCGGAGCTCCCGGGCTGGCGCGAGCGAAGCGTCTTCATTGTCAGAGAGGGGACAATCGACTTCCTCCATTACGACTTCTATGCGCAGGCGCTCTCGAAGATCGAGCGCAGCCACGCCCGCGATCTCGGCGACGTCCGGGAGATGATCGCTCGCAAACTCGTCAATCCGGAAAAGCTCCTCGAGCTGTATGCGCTCATCGAACCTGGCTTGTACCGCTATCCCGCACTCGACCCGGATTCTTTCCGCTCGCGGGTCGAAGCCGTCGCGCGAGGCGAGCTCGCGATCGAGCCATAGCGGCCGCGGGCGCCGTCTCGTCGCGTAGGGACCGGCTGCGCCGGTCCGTCTTCGCCTGCGGCTGGGCACGAGATCCTCGGCTTCGAACCGCGCGTCGCCGAAGCCCTGATCCGTTCTATCGCACCACCGCGGAGAAGCTGGGCGTTTCCCCATCGATTGCGCGAAGCGCAAAGATCGACCGACCGCGACGATTCCCAATTGGAATTCGAAGCTGGCCAGAGGTCGTGACGAAAATCGTCTCGTATCGGATGCCATCCCAGAGGAGCTCGAGCAAAGCCGGTTCCGTCACATGCAGATCCGCGACGAGGAGCCGATCGTTTTCCCGGAGGCAGAGTGGAAGCGATCCGCGGCTCGTCGATTGCGACCCGGATTGCTCTCGAGCGCGATCGATCATCGTTTCCACGGCGTGCAGCTCCGCTTCCGCGGCCAGCCCGCGGCGCACGAGAAGCACATCGCAAGCGTCGCGAGCAGCCGGCGGAATCTGCTTCAATGCGAACGCGGCGCGCTCACGATCTCCGCGACGCAGCCACTCGCGCGCGACGGCGCCCCAGAAGGGTGTCCACTCCAGGGTGCCGGCTGATCCTGACCGAAGCGCGAAGCGTTGAGCTTCTTCGATCATGCCGCTCGCGGACATCGCGATTGCTCGAATCGGCTCGGGCATCCCTTCGAGCGGAATGGCGGCCCGCCAGATCGCCTTGCCGGTTGCTCCCCCAATTTCGAGATCGTTCGTGAGCAGGGCCGCCACCATGCTGGTTCTCGGGTCGCGTCGCCACATCCCCGGATCGCCTAGAGGCCAGATCTGCAGGAGCCGCACGAGCTGGGCCGATCCCTTCTCGCCGAAATCGGTAGGCGAATGTGCCGACGCCCACGACTTTACGAGACGCGCGAGTCGGGTGCGGTCGCCGAGAGTCGCAACTCGCTCCGCCTCGCGCAGCTCACTCCCGCGAGCGCTCCACTCAGCTTTCTCGAACCGTTTCCAGACAGCAGCGGCGCGCCGCACGTCGTCGCCCGCAGCGAGGTGGTCGAATGCGCGCTGCAGAGGGCGCGGCTCCTCGGGAACGATTCGTAGCGCTTGATCGATGCCTAGCAGAGCGACAGTCGCAGGGAAAGCCGCTTGCAGGAACGCGGGATCACGAAAAGAGCGCTCGATCGTTCTCTTTTCGGGCTCGCCGAGGCCAACCCTGCCCGCGATGGCGAGCTCGATCTCCGTCGCGGCGCGGAAAATCGACACGACATCCGAACCGGGGGCTCCTCCCGCGGCAAAGGAGAGGGGATGTCTCCACCGATCCGGTTCCAATTCTCCCTGCTGCCTCGCCTGCAGCGAGTACTCGACCTGACCGAGCGAGGCGAGATGCATGGCCCAGCCGGGGCGGGATCGGAGCGAGTCCAGCAGAACTTCCCGGCTGGCTTCCAGCTCTGAATCGATTCTCGGAAGAAGCTCCATCCACGCCTGACGAGCTTCAGGAGAGGCTTCCCCGAGATCGACCTCGCCGTAGACATCATCGAGAACGGCGTCGGCGGCGATTCCGCCGAGCCAATCGCCTCGAGGCGCGAGGTCGACGGTGCCCACTACCAGAGGCCTCCTCGTGTCATGCGCATACTCAACGAAGAATTGACGAGCTCTCTCCCGCTGAGCACGATCCTGCTGGAACGTCCAGACCGCGATTGCCGCGCCGAGCAGGGATATCGAAACGGTTGCGACGGCGAGAGCGCGGGAGCGAAACGGTCGGGACTCGTTCATGCGGCGGTTGTCTTCCTCGGGGTTGACTACGTCGGTTGGCATTTCATGCCGGCGGTCCTTCGAACCCGCCGTGCTCGTCACCGACGATCTGTCGCGGATTATCGATGAAGAGAGCGCGCTCAGCCTCGTCTCCCCAGTTGGCCCGAACCCACTCCCTCGCCCTCTTCATGCGCGGCGGTCGCTGGTCCTCTGAATGAGCGTCCGACGCGACGACGTGAATCAAACCCATTTCATTGAAAGCCAGCGCAGTCTCGAAGGCGCCGCGTCCGAACTCGCCGATCAGGCTTCCCGCCGTCACTTGCGTTCTCGCACCGATCCTGACCAGTGATGCGAGGCGCTGCGGGTTGGCGGCGAGCTCGAGATTCCGTTCGGGGTGTGCCACCACCACAGTGATCCCGATCAGGGCCAACTCGTGGAACACGAGTTCGGCCTCGCGCGGAACGGAAAGTGCCGGAAACTCGATCAGGATGTGGCTTCCCCGGTTCAGCGTCGTCAGCGGGCCATGCTCTCCTGCTTCGAGGAGCTCGGGGAGATCGGGAGTGAAGTAGACCTCGCATCCAGGCAGGATCGCGGGGGTCCCTCCGAGCAGATCGTTCAGCCGGAGAATCGAAGCG
This sequence comes from uncultured Acidobacteriota bacterium, assembly GCA_963793695.1. Lineage (GTDB taxonomy): Bacteria > Acidobacteriota > Thermoanaerobaculia > Gp7-AA8 > Gp7-AA8 > CAWCBB01. The sequence goes on from CAWCBB010000028.1 coordinate 49,882, forward strand.
TCACGGACGGCGCAGTCGGCGTTGATCCAGGGATCTCGGAGGACGTGCGGCGTCGCGACGATGGTTTCGGTCCCTTCGTCCGCGGCCGCTCGGCAGAGATCCACCGCTTCGGTCCACGATCGAGGGCCGTCATCCAGAAAGGGAAGACAATGAAAATGCACATCCGTCATGAATTCGAATCAGGCCGAGGAAACCGACGCTGGGGCTCACTAGAACACGCTGCAGGCAGGTCAGCCATTCGCGGTTTTCGCCGGCGCCGAGGAACTTTCGCCATAGGAGCCCCCGCCATAGTAGCCGTAGTACTTTCCGTAGACGCTTTCAGCCTCCGGTAGATTATTGATGAGCACTCCCAGGACGCGGACACCGGCGCGGACGAGGTTGTTCCGGGCCTGGCCGACGAGGTCGCGGGGTGTCGCTGCTCCTTTAACGGTCAGAACGACTCCGTCCGACAGGCGCCCGAGAATGAGAGCATCGGCGATCGGCCCTACGGGAGGGGTATCGAAAATCACGTAGTCGAACGACGCAGCCGCCCACTCGACGAGCCGCGCCATGGCCTGCGAGGACAAAAGTCCGGAAGGATTCGGCGATAGAGGGCCCGCTGGAAGCACAAAGAGATTCGGGATCGGAGTCGGCTTGACGATCGTCGCGGGATCGGTTCCTTCCGCGAGAACGGTCACCAGACCCTGGCGATTCGAGACGCGAAAGACCTCGTGCATCCTCGGATTGTGGAGATCGGCGTCGATCACGAGCACATTCTTTCCGAGCTGACTGAGCACGATCCCCGCATTCGCCGCTGTGGACGTTTTCCCTTCCTGGGGCTGAGAGGAAGTCACGGTGATCGACTTGACTCCTCCGGCGCGCGACAGGAGGAGCGCGGCCCGGAAGCGCCTGTACGCTTCGGCGACGGTCGAGTGGGGTTGGGTGTGCGGGATGAGCTCCACAGCCGTTTCGGCGCCGGACATGGCTGCTTTCTTCCGTAAATACCCGTAACCGTAAGTCAGGCGGGCCGCGGTCCCCACCGACGGAATGATGCCGAGAGCCGGCAGTCCGAGGAGATCTTCCACCTGGTCCGTCGATCGGATGCTTCGATCGAGATATTCGAGGAGGAAGGCAAGCCCGAGCCCGGCCGCGAGCCCGAAGAACAGGGCCAGCAGAGCGTTTCGCCTGTACGAAGGGCGAAAGCGTGACGAGGGCGGCAGGGCGCGATCGACCACCCGAATGTTCGAAACGCGCTCACCACGAAGCCGGGACGATACTTCCGTTTCCGCCTGCCGCTTGGCGAGACTGTCGAGAAGAGCGCGCCGCGTCTCCACCTCCGTCTTCAGGTTGTTGTACTCGACGGCGTTCGTATTGAGCGCCATCGCCTCCCGCTTTCCACCCTGAAGAACTCCCGCGAGACTCTCCTCCCGCCGCCGAGCCGCCATGTATTCGGTACGGGCATTATCGCGGGCCTTCGAGACAGTCTCGTTGATCACTTCGGTGAGGTTCTGCCGCCCCTTATCGATCTGTGCTTTCAGCTGCTGCATCGCCGGCCATTCCGGCTTGTAAAGGTTCAGCTTTTCCGCGTAGTCCCGCTCGAGTCTGGCAAGGTCCGTCCGAAGCTGCGAGACGAGGCCGGTCGACAGCGTGTCGGCAATCGACTCGGGCCGGGCATTCTGCAGCTCGAAGTAACGAGCTTCCTTTGAGACCCTGTCCGCCACGGAAGCGGAGTAGTCGCGATTGAGCGACTCGAGTCTCTGCATCGTGATGTTCGTCTGCGGATCGACCGACACGATGTCGTCTGCGCGCCGTACACCTGCAGCGCCCGCTCTTTCTCGTCGACCTCCGCCTTGAGTTGCTCGATCTGTGTTCCGAGAAACGCGAGGCCTGGCCGACGACGGCGAATTTCGCCTCCAGATTCCAATCGATGTATGCGTCCGCGAGCGCGTTCGCCACATCCGAGGCGAATTGCGCCGACGTCGCCACGTACGACAGCTCGACCAGGTTCGTACCGCGAATCGGACGTGTCTCGATCCCCGACTGAATGCCGCGCGCTACGTCGACGGCTGCGGGCTGTTTGACTTCCTTCGGATCTCTTCGCAGTAGAGACGACAGGAAGCCGGTGGACGGTGGCGCCGAGTCGGTCAGGTTCAACAGCCTGACTACTCTCTCGGCGACCTCGCGGCTCTGCATCAGCCGGGTCTGCGTCGGCAGGAACTCCGGATCGTAGCCGTACGATTGTCCAGCCGTGCCGATGTCGAACGCGCTCGCCTTTTCCCTTTCCACATTCAACAGAACGGTCGCTTTGTACGTCGGCGTCGTGAGCAGGGAAGCGACAAGTGCCAGGAGCAGAGCCGTGCCCACGGCGAGGGCAATCAGGCGCCTGCGTTTCACGACGATCCGCCAGTACTGCTGGAGGTCGATCGCTTCGGTGTCATTTCCGAATGGCTCGTTGTCCGCGTCCACGATCATGGGCTTCTCCGCTCAGAAGAACGACTGCTTGACGATGACTACGTCATCGGCGCGCAACTCCGGGTCGGGCTCGTCACCAGAGATGATCCGCCGGTAATTGATTTCGAGCTCGGTGTCCTTCCCATCCATCCCGCGCCGTTTGAGAAGAATTCTCTTCGAGGCGCGGTCCGTCAATCCTCCCGCTTTCGAAATGACCGATAGCAGCGAGATCCGATCGTCGCTGTCGAACTCCACCGCTCCCGGAGACCTCACTTCTCCCAGAACGAAGATGCGAATCGTCGTCCGCGCCGGAATGTTGACGACGTCCGAGGGGAATATCGGGATGTCCCATTTTGCCGACGAGCGCTGAAGCAACTCGTCACGATCGATCTCGAGCGTGTCCGAAAGACCGTTCTCGGCGCGTCGCAGAACATAGATCTTTCTGCCTGCCTGCTGGGTAAGCCCCCCGGCAGCCGAAATCGCCTGAAGCAGCGTCCACCGCCCTGAGATGTTGAGTGACCCGGGCCGCGCGACGGCTCCTACGATCGGAGACCGGCTTGTTCGCGAACTCTTTGATGACGATCGAGACGTTTGCGCGGTTCACGTACTTCTCGCGAAGTAATGTCTCCAGCCGCTTCTGGACTTCACTCGCGGTGAGACCGGCGACCGGAAGGTCGCCGATCAGCGGTAGCGTCAATGTTCCCGACTCGGAGACGCGGCGCTCGAGGTTCAACTCCGGGACTTCGAGAACCCGGATCTCGACCAGATCCCGCGTCCCCAGGCGGTATTCGCCCATGTCCTGACCAAAGAGCGGCGACGCCAAGAGAGAAACGGTCGACAGCAGAAGCACCATGAGCGGACGCAGTCGATCATGAGGGGCGCGCATCAGATTCTGTCTCCTGGTCACCGGAAAAAGACCGCGCGCCGGAGACCGATGGTCGTTCTCGCCGCTGGTCTCATTCTGACGCAGTCGCGCGGCGGGATCGCGGCGAAGGCGTTCGTGGAGGTCGTCGGAATCGTGATGTCTCGCATTCATCCGTCGGAGCTGCGGCGGCGCGAAGTCACGCGCTCGGCGCCGTGCTCGCGGTGATCGGGATCGTCATTTTCATCGCGATCTCGACGGGATTCCGGCCGCTGCTCCGGTTCCTCGCCGCGGACCCGCGCGATCCGATGGCGGACATGCGGCCGCAGATGTGGTCGCTCTCGATCGACGCGTGGCGGCAGTTCCCGACGTTCGGCTCGGGGCTCGGGACGTTCCGCGAGGCGTTCCGCCGCGTGCAGCCGCGCGAGCTGCACGGGCTCGTCGAGCAAGCGCACAGCGAGCCGCTGCAGATGCTCGTGACGGGAGGGTGGGTGGGTCTGGTGATCACATCTCTGCTCGTTCTGTCGCTGCTGTTCGTATTGGCGCGGGGATGGTGGAAGCAGCAGCATCGGGAGGAAGCGGCGATCGCGCTCGCCGGGTTCCTTGCCCTGCTATCGCTGCTGGTCCACGGGCTGGTCGAGTTCAATTTCTCGATTCCGGCGATTCCGGTGACGCTGGCCGTCGTGCTGGGGTGGTCGTTCGCGGCGTCGATGCGGCCTGAAAGTTAGGGTCTTCCTTCAGAGCGCCGTAGGGGCGAAATCGTCTAGCCCCGGGCGTCAGCCCGGGGTCTCGCGCAGACGCGCAATCCCGAGCGCCGTAGGCGCGACATCGTCTCCCCTCGCGATTTCGGGGGAACGATGTCGCCGCTACGCGGCTCGGATCTTTCCAACTTGCGGCAGACCCCGGGCTTACGCCCCAATGGCCTTAACTTAACGCGACGCAAAGATGTCATCCCGAGCGTAGCGAGGGATCGGCTGGGGCGCGGGCGTCTCGCCCGCCGTTGCGGCGGCGTCTCGCCGCCGCCACCGGGCGCCGCGGGACGCGGCGCCAACGGCGGCCGGGACGGCCGCGCCCCTTGCGCACCGATCCCGGTCATCGGCGGTCGGGCGCAGCCCGCGCCTGCCTACGCTCGGGATGACAAACGTGCGGATCACTTACGCCCGGGGCTACACGATGTCGCGCCTACGGCGCTCGTGAGGAAACCCGGAGGTTTACGCGCTCTGCTTCACCGGCGCAACGCCGTCCCGGCTGACGTCGACGAGCACCGATCGCCGGATCAGCGAGATCGACACGACGAGCCGCATCTCGCCCCGCTCGCGCACGACCACGCCCGTGTAACCCTTGAAGACGCCGTCGGTGAGCTTCACCGGATCGCCCGTCGTGATCTCCTCGTACGGCACCAGCATCGCGCCGCTCGTCTGCAGGTCACGGATCTGGCGCAGCTCGCCGGCGAGCATCTCCTGGTCGACGACCTCGAGCGTCGAGGCGATCACGTTGCTCCGGAGCGCCATCGCGCGCTGCTCCCGGCTGCCGCGAAGGAAGACGTAGCCAGGGAAGAGCGGAATGTACGAGGTGAAGTTCCGCCCGTTCCGCTTCGTCTTCTTCTCCGCCTGCGGGAGATAAAACGGGATGTCGCGTTCGAGGAGGAAGCGCGCGAGGACCTTCTCCTGGCGGCTCGCGACGTGGAGGACCCACCAGGGGCAGTCGGCCGGCGGAAGCTCGAAGAAGTCGGCGGGATGGAAGTCTGGTTCTTTTTTCAGCAGGGGCATACGCAGGACCAACAGTTATTGTCACTTACGAACGTAGATAATTCTCTCACGGAAGTCAAAAGCCGGGCGCGGGCACGGGCGCGGGCGCGGGTCACGGACCGCGCCTCTTCGTCATCAGAGAGCGTCGCTTGCCGCCGGAGATGGACCGAGGTACCGTCGAAAGTCGTCCACGTCGGAATCGTCGCAGCAGGGAGCCCTGGCATGCTGGTGTTCGTCATCATCCTCGCCGTCATCGCCTTCTTCGCCATCGTCAATTTCTGGCGGAAACTCGGGCGGCTCGAGTACGAGCTCGACTATTTCCGCTCGCGCGCCCACGAGGACATGAGCCGGCTTCAGAAGGAGATGCGCGACCTGCGCGGCGAGCCGGCGCCGACGCCGGAGCCGACCCCCGAACCGGAGTGCGTCCCAGCCTCGCACCCGAACCGGTCTTCTCCACTCCTCCCGCAGAACCCGAACCCACGAGCACGCCCGCGCCCGAGCCCGCGCCCGGCTTTCCCCCTCCACTCGCGAACCCGAGCCGATCCCGCGGCCGCACGAGAGGCGCAGCCCTCTAGACCGAAGTTCGACTTCGAGTCCCTCGTCGGCGTCAAGCTCTTCTCCTGGATCGCCGGCATCGCGCTCGTCCTCGCCGCCGTCTTCTTCCTCCGCTACTCGATCGACCACGGCTGGCTCACCCCGCCCATCCGAATGGCGATCGGCTTCCCGACGGCGTCGGGCTGCTCCTCGTCTTCTCCGGCTTCCGCTTCGGCGCGGAACTACCCGGTGACCGCGAACGCGCTCGACGGCGCCGGCCGTCGCGATCCTCTACGCGACGACCTTCGCCTCGCACGCGCTCTGGACGCTGATCCCCTTCACCGCATCGTTCGTGATGATGGCGATCGTCACGTCGTCGCCGTCCTCCTCTCCATCCGCCGCGACTCCGTCTTCATCGCGCTCCTCGGCATGCTCGGCGGCTTCGCCACCCCGGCGCTCCTCTCCTCGGGCGAGAACCGCCCGGTCGCGCTCTTCTCGCTACCTTCTGATCCTCAACGCCGGCCTCGCGTGGACCGCGCACCGCCGCCGCTGGCCGTTCCTCACTCGCCGCGAGCGTCGCCTTCACCGCGTTCTACCAGCTGGCCTGGGTCGGACGATTCCTCGACGCCGCGCAAGCTCCCTCTCGCCACTGCGATCTTCCTCGCCTTCCCGATCCTCTTCACGGTCTTCCACCTCGTGAGAGGCTCGAAGGACGACCTCTCGCCGCTCTTCCGCGGCAGCGTTTCGTTCGCGGGCCTCGTCCCGCTCGGCGTTCTCGATCTACACGGCGGCGATCCCGGCGATCGGCACGCGCTTCCACATCCTCTTCGCGTTCCTTCTCCTCGCCGTCGCCGGCTTCGCGTTCGTCGCCGTGCGCGTCGCGAAGGACCCGCTCACCGGCGGTCTTCCCGCCGTCGCGACGCTCGTCGTCTTCGGCGTCTGGCTCGCGCGCGGCTGGACGCCCGCCGCCTGGCCCGCGATCCTCGGATGGCTCGCGCTGTTCGTCGTCCTCTTCGCGTTCGGTCCGCTGCTGCTCCGCCGCCTCGGCGAGAACGGGATGATCGAGCGGAGCACGATCGTCGCGGGCGTGCTCCTCTTCGCGATCGCCCCGATCATCGCGCGCGAGCCCGCAACCGAATCGCCGGCGCTGATCTTCCTCACCGGCGCCGCACTCCTCTGCGCGGTCGCGGCTTCGTCGTTCCGCACCGGGCGCCACGGCGACTGGATCACCGGCGCGGTCGCGATTGTCGTCGCGCAGGAGTTCTGGACGTTCCGCTATCTCGCCCCCGAGACGTTCCGGGCGGCGATGCTCCTCTACTGCGGCTTCGCCCTCCTGACGCTCGCGATCGCCGCACTCGGGCGGAGGCGGCACGGCGACCGGTGGACCATCGGCTCCTATCTCGCGCTCGGCGCGTTCTTCTTCCTGCTCGTCGCCGCGAGCGAGGCGCGGATCACGAATCCCGGGCCCCTCCTGCTCACGGCGCTCGCGATCACGCTCCTCGCCTCCTCGGTCGCCGCTCTCCATCTGCGGCGGCCGTCCCTTCATCTTCTCTCGATCCTCGGCGCGTTCGCGGTGCTGATCGTCTGGCAGAGCGCGCGCGGCGGGGAGGAATCGCTGGCCGCGCCGGCCTGGGCCGCGGTCGGAGTCACGGCCTTCGCGATCCTCTGGATCGCCGCGGCGCGGCGGGAGGTGGCCGGCCCGCACGAGGCCGCGATCGGAGAAGCGCCCCTCGCCGCCTGGACCGCGACAGCGATCGTCGCGATCCTCTTCCTGCAGGGAATCACGAGCGGGGGCGCCGCGGCTGCGATGCACATCGACGCGCGGGCGATCGGCGCAATCCTGTTCTCTGCAACTCTCGCGTTCCTCGCTCTCACGTTCCTCGCCCGGTGGCATGCCGTGGCGCTCGTCGCGGTCGTCACGAGCGCGATCTCGACGCTCCTTTTCGGCGGGGTTCTCCAGCCCGAGCCGCCGACGTGGCTCCCCTTCTCCGTCGCGGCGGCACAGTACGCGCTCTTCACGCTCTACCCGTTGGCGCTCGGCCGGCGCTCCGGGCGCGAGTTGGCTCCTGCGCTGGTCGCCGTCGCCGCTGCCGTGCCGTTCTTCTTCTTCGCGCGGGACGCGATGAAGGACTGGGAACTCGAAAACGTGATCGGGCTGCTTCCCGTTGCGCTGGGCCTCGTCCTTCTGGCGCTGTTGCGGAGGAACGTGACTCTCGAGCGCGAGGCCGGGGAGGAAGTTCTCGGACGGCGCGCGCTCGTCGCGGGCGCCGCGCTCGCGTTCCTCACGGCCGCGATCCCGCTGCAACTGGACAAGGAGTGGATCACGGTCGGATGGGCGCTCGAGGCAGCGGCGCTCGCATGGCTCTTCGGACGGATCCGCCATCGCGGATTGCTGGCGTGGTCGGCGGGGCTCTTCGCGGTCGTCTTCATCCGGCTGGTCTTCAACCCAGCCGTCTTCTCGTATCACCCGCGGTCCGCGACCGCGATCCTCAACTGGTACTTCTACAGGTATGCGGTCGCGGCGGCGGCGTTCTACGCGGGGGCGCGACTGCTGCGGAGGCTGGTCGGCGAGGCGCGCGTCGAGCGAAAGCTGCCGAAGGCGCTCGCGTCGGGCGGCACGGTCCTCCTGTTCCTGCTCCTCAACATCGAGATCGCCGACTTCTACTCGACCGGCGCGACGCTCACGTTCGACTTCTTCCGCGCGGGCCTCGCGCAGGAGCTGACGTACACGCTCGGGTGGGCGCTCTTCGCGATCGCGATGCTCGTCGCCGGGATCATCGGCGCGAGCCGCGAGCGCCCGCATCGCGGCGATCACTCTTCTCTCGCTCACCGTCTTCAAATGCTTCCTTTACGACCTCGGGCGCCTCGGCGGCCTCTATCGCGTCGGCTCGTTCGTCGGCCTGGCGATCTCGCTCGCGCTCGTCGCGGTGCTGCTGCAGAAATTCGCGTTGCACCGTCCGGTGGGAGGAGCGCAGCGATGAAGTACTTCCTCGCTCTCCTCCTTCTCGCGTCCTCACTCGGCGCGGCGGCAGCGGGGTGGTCGCGGTTCCGGTGGCGGAACGTGGGCACGGCGTCCCGCCGTGCAACCCACCGAACGAGATACCCGAATGCCGCACGAAGCCGCCGACCGAGCCCTCCGCCCTCACGATCCACATCCGCGCATCTCGTCCGGCCGGGCTGGGCGGTGAGACGCCGCCCGCCACTATGGGCCCGGGCGTTCGGGAACGTGGGCACGGCGTCTCGCCGTGCAACCCAAACGAACGAGCGACCCGGATGACGCCCGAAGCGACCGACCGCACGATCCGCCCTCACGATCCACATCCGCGGACCTCATTCGGCCGGGCTGGGCGGCGAGACGCCGCCCGCCACTATGGGCCCGGGCGGTCGGGAACGTGGGCACGGCGTCTCGCCGTGCAACCCAAACGAACAGCGACCCGGATGACGCCCGAAGCGGCCGACGAACGATCCGCCCTCACGATCCACATCCGCGGACCTCACTCGGCCGGGCTGGGCGGCGAGACGCCCGCACCACACCCGTCACGAAGACGCCGAAAGCTGCCGCAGCGCCCTCGCGGCCGCGGCGCGGAGATCCTCCGGCGCGGGCCGCGGCGCGAAGCGGTCGCGCAGGTAGGTCTCGATGACGGGCTCGACGAGTGGGACCAGATCCGGACGCCGCGCGCGCACCAGGTCGAGCACTTCCCGCGGCGCGGTCGCCTCACCCGACTCGATCCCGAGGTCCGCGAGAATGCGGAGGAGGCGGCCGTAGTCGCCGCGGCGGCGCGCAAAAAGGAAGATCGCAACCGCCGCGCCCGCGCCGAGGAGGACGACGAGGGCGAGGCGCCAGGCGTTGTCGCGCGCGTCGACGGCCGCGAGCGTCATGTTCCCGCGCACCTGCTGCCACGCGTCGCGCGCCGCGTAGAAGACCTTCGCGAGCAGCGCGATCTGGTCCGAGCTGCCGAAGGTCAATACGTACCGATCCCAGAAGTACGCGACCGAATCGGCCAGGGCGGTCGCGTACGCGCGAACGAGGTTCTGCGTGGCGCTCCCCGGCCGTAGCGACGGAGGCGTCGGGTCGTACGTCCGCCACGTCCCGCCGTCGAACACCTCCACCCACGCGTGGGCGTCGCGCTCCCGGACGATGAACGACCCGATGAGCGGATTGAGCTCCCCGCCGTAATAGCCGCCGACGATCCGCGCGGGCACGTCGAGCGCGGTGAGGAGGACGACCATCCCCGCCGCGAAGTACTCGCAGTGTCCCGATGGACCCTCAGGAGAAAGTCGTCGACGCTGTAGGGTTGCCCCAGCTCGGAGGGGTCGGCGATGTAGGTGAAGTTCCTCTCGAGATAGTTCGAGACGACGGCGGCCTTCTGCCGGTCGGTCTGGGCGTTCCGCGCGATCTGCGCCGCGAGCGCGCGGATCTGCGGGCTCACGGGATAGTCGACGACGACGGCCGGGCGGGCGAGCAGGGGCCGGGTCTCCCGGCTCATCACGACTTCGTACCGCACTTCTCCGCGGACGCGCTCGCCGTCGATCCAGTTCGGATGAAAGGCCGTCGCGTACGGCTCGACGACGAACAGATGGTCGAACCCGGCGACGTCGAACGTCCCCTCGGGGAGCAGCAGCCTTCCTCGGAGCGTCTTCTGCTCGATCCTCGCGCCGCGCGAGAACGCCGACGGTCGCGCGAGCGTCACGTGCCCGTCGATCCCCTCGACGAGCTCCCGCGTGCTCCGGAGCTTCTGGGTCCACTCCCCCCCGGACCACCCGTCGTACACCGTCGCGCGAAGGCGGAGCGGCGTGAAGAAGGGCACCGCGTCGCGCGGCATCCAGATGCGCGCCACGGCCATCGGGTCGGACGAGATCCGCCGCTCTTCGCCGAAGTCGATCGTGTCGCTGATCCCGGTTGCGGACGACTCGAGCCCCGTCCTGATCCCGCGCACCATCGGGTTCTGAACCCGCGGGAGCGCCGGAAAGAGGAGCGCGGCCAGCAGCGCGGTCGGCAGCGCGAATCCGAGCGCGGCGCGGAGAGCCGGCCTCTGTTGCGGCTCCTGGCCGATCTCGGCGGAGGAGTCCTCCTGGCTCGCGCGGATCAGCCGCGCGAACATCATCACCGTGAACGCGATGACGTAGAGGAGGATCGCCTGATGCGTCGAGGTCGCGAGGCTCGTCACGAAGAGGAGGAAGATGACGAGGAGGCGCTGGTTTCGCGCGCCGCGCGCCTTCTCGTCAACCGCCTGGTAGAACGCGATGAAGAAGAGGAGATGGACCGACGCCCGGATGAGGCTCGATGCGGCCGCGTCGACGATGAAGAGCGGGAGGTAGACGATCGCGGCGACCCGCGCGGCCGCGCTGATCCTCCGCATGCTCCGTTGCGACGCCGCCGCGGCCGCCGCAACGGCGAGGCCGAAGTGGAACGCTCCGACGATCAGGGGCGAGACCGCCTGCGAGAGGTAGAGCGGCGTCGCCGCGAACGCGGCGAGCAGGATCATCCCGATCTCAGGCGCTCTTCGGTTCATGTTCGCTCCTGAGCGAGAAGAGGACCGCGCCCCGCGGGACGACGGGAAGGTCGCCCCGCTCCTCCGCCTGGAGGAGCGCCAGCTCGCGGAAAATCGGGACGCGCACGCGGTCCCCCTTCCCCTCGATCCGCTCCGCCGGAAGGATCAGCGTGACGTCCGCTCCATGCTCGATGCCGTCCCAGAGGAGCGTCGCCGCCTCGCTGATCATCCGCTCGAAGCGCTCCTCGCTCACCCACGCGGGCCGCACCGGGTCGATCGCGACCGCGAGCGAGATCCCCGCCTCCTCCTGCTGCTGCTTCATGATCCAGCGGCCGAGGCTCGCGGACTTCTTCCAGTGGACGTGGCGGAGCGAGTCGCCGCGGACATAGTCGCGAAAGGCGAAGATGTCCTGCCCCGAGCCCGCGCGCGGCCGCGGAATCGCATCGCGCGTCGTGGCGTCGGCCGCGAGCCGCGCCTCGTCGACTTCGAGCAGGCGCGGATAGACGACGACCTCCCCTTCGATGCGCGCGCGTCGCTTCTTGAGAATCAGGCCGAACGGATAGCGGGTGTAGAGATCGAGCCTCTGGAGCTTCACGGGCCCGCGCTTCGGAAAGAGAAATCGAGCCGGCAGATCGATCGATGAGCGACGAGTGACGAGCGGCACCAGAACCGGCTTCTCGAGGTGCTCGGAGGAGACCAGGACGTCGCGCACGGTCCAGATGCGCGAGCGGTTATGGACGCGGAGCAGCACCTCGACAGGGCGGCCGGCCCACGCTTCGTCGACGCCCGCGATCTCGACCTCGAGGTGATGGAGCCCTCCCTTCGAGGCCATGCCCGAGACGAGGAGCCCGGCGAGCATGTACGCAAGGCCGATGTAGAGGGAGTTGTTGCCCGTATTCAGCGCCGCGAATCCGATCAGCAGCGTGAAGAGGAGGTAGCCGGCCCCGAAGCGGGTGAGCCGGACGACGCCATCGAACGCGAACGGGGGCGTGGGCGCAGCAGCCAAGGGTGTCACCTCGGCACGGGGATCTCGCCGATCAGCCTCAGGATGAAGCGCGCTTCGGGAGACGCCGCGCCGCGCGCCGCGCGCCTCTCGCGCAGCATGATTCGATGCGAGAGCACCGGCACCGCGAGCGTCTTCACGTCGTCGGGGATGACGAAGTCGCGCCCGCTCACCATCGCGAGCGCCTGGCAGGCCCGAAAGTACGTCAGCGCGCCGCGCGTCGAGACGCCGAGCTCCACCTCCGGATGTTTCCGGGTCGCGTGCACGATCGTCATCAGGTAATCGACGAGCGACTCGTTGACGTGGACGAGCCCGACCTGCTCCTGGAGCTCCTCCAGATCCTCCGCCGACATGACCGGCCGCAGATTCTCGAGCGCGTCGTGCGCCCCTCCCATGCGGAGAAGCTCCTTCTCGTCGTTCGAGCTCGGATAGCCGATGGTGAGCTTCATGAGGAAGCGGTCGAGCTGGGACTCGGGGAGCGGGTACGTGCCGACGTGCTCGACCGGGTTCTGCGTCGCGATCACGAGAAACGGCGTCGGGAGCGGGAGCGCGTGCTTCTCGATCGTCACCGTCCCTTCGCTCATCGCCTCGAGGAGCGCGGACTGCGACTTCGGCGTGGCTCGGTTGATCTCGTCGGCGAGCAGGACGTTCGCGAAGACCGGGCCGCGGATGAACTCGAACTCGTGGCGCTCCTGATTGAAGATGCTGACTCCGACGATGTCGGAGGGGAGCAGATCGCTCGTGAACTGAATGCGCTGGAAGTCCAGGGAGACCGAGCGCGCGAGCGCGTGCGCGAGCGTCGTCTTGCCGACGCCCGGAACGTCTTCGAGCAGGATGTGCCCCCGCGCGAGCATCGCCGCGATCGCGAGCCGGATGATGTCCGACTTGCCGCGAATCACGCGCTCCACGCTCGCCTGGAGATCGGCGATGCGGGAGAGCGAAACCGGGGTGAGCGCCTTTTCGACTGCCATCGCTCCTTCTACGGCCCGGTCCCGCGCTCGGTTACGCGGCCTCAGGCCTTCTTGTAATGCGGCCCCCCTCCTCCCTCCGGAGGAACCCAGGTAATCACCTGGTAGGGGTCCATGATGTCGCACGTCTTGCAGTGGAAGCAGTTCGTGAAGTTCAGGAACGGGACGCGCCCCCGCCCGTCTTCCGTCGGCCGCGGCTCGTAGACGTTCGCCGGGCAGAAGTGGAAGCACGGGTTGCCGTATTCGACCGTGCACCGCGTAATGCAGATCTCGGTGTCCGAGATCAGCAGGTGCGCCGGCTGGTTCTCCTCGTGGACCACGCCCCCGTAGTAGACGTCCGTCACCTTGTCAAAGAGATACTGGTTGTCGAACTTGGTCTTTTCCGGCGGATGCGGGTCCTCGCTCCCGAACCAGCGCTGGATCCGCTCCATCTGAGCGTACCCTTCGTGACCCTCGAGTCGATTGGCCATGCCGAAGCCGCGGCCGCCGGTGACCATTCCCAGCCCCGCATTGAGCATGCCAGCCAGATTTCCCCAGTGGAACGCCTGGTGGAAGTTGCGGTCTTTCCAGAGCTCATCCCTGGCCCAGGACTCCTCGAACTTCCGGTCGTAGGAGGCGAGCGTCGCCGCGGACGGATCGCCGCTCACGAGCGCGTCGAACGCCGCCTGGGCCGCCATCATCCCCGACTTGATGGCGAGATGGATCCCCTTGAGGCGAGCCCCGTTGAGATAGCCGCCCGAGTCGCCGACGATGAGGAATCCGTCGCCGTACATCTGCGGCATCGAGAAGTAGCCGCCCTCCGGAATCGCCTTCGCGCCCGCCTCGATCATGGTGCCGCCCTCGAGCAGGCCACGGACGACCGGGTGCGTCTTGAAGCGCTGGAACTCGTGATGCGGGTCGAGCGTCGGGTCCTTGTAATCGAGGCCGACGACGAGGCCGATGTCGACGATGTCGTCCTTCATTCCGTAGATGAAGCCGCCCCCGAACGTCTGCATGTCGAGGGGCCAACCCATCGTGTGGATGACGTCCCCGGCGGCGATCCGGCCGGCGGGAACCTGCCAGAGCTCCTTCACGCCGACCGAGTAGACCTGCGGGTTCTTGCCGCGATAGAGATCGCGCTCGGCCGCGAGCTGCTTGGTGAGCGTTCCGCGCGGCCCTTCGGCGAGGATCGTGATCTTCGCCTTGATGTCGACCCCGGGCTCGTAGTTCGCTTTCGCGGCGCCGTTCTTGTCGATCCCCTTGTCCGCCGTCCGGACGCCCACGACGCGGCCGTCTTCGTAGAGGACGCGCGAGGCGGGGAACTCCGGAAAGATGTCGACGCCCTCCCCGGCGACGATGCCGCCGAGCCAGCGGGTGAGCTGGCTGAGCGAGACGACGTAGTTCCCGTGCTGCCGCATCATCGGCGGGACCCACGGCGAGTCGATCTTCTTCTTTTCGGTGAGGAAGAGGAGCCGATCCTTCCCCGCGGGAGCTTCGAGGGGGCAGCCGCGCTCGAGCCAGTCGGGCATCAGCTCGGCGATCCCGCGCGGGTCCATCACGGCGCCGGAGATGCCGTGCGAGCCGATCTCCTCCCCTTTTTCGAGGAGGCCGATGGCCGTGCCCTCGAGCTTCGTCTCGCTCGTTTCGTCGTGGCGCCTGATCAGCTGCGCGAGGTGATACGCGGCCGCGAGGCCCGCCGGTCCGCCGCCGACGATGACGACGTCCAGGTCGAGGATTTCGCGTTCCACGTCAGGCAGTTCAGCCATGCAAGATGCTCCCCTGATGGATTGCGGGCCGGCGCGGGATGGCGCAGCCCGAGGCGGGGGATATTGTATGCCAGGGGATCGGGAGGGGTTGTGATTGCCACACGGGGTAGCGGTGCGGATTGACGGCCCCGCCATGTGGGTTCGTTTCATCCGGATTAGCGGAAAGCCGGGCACGGGCGCGGGCGGGGGCGGGGGCGTTCAGCGTTCCCAGACGGACGATATGTCATCCCGAGCGTAGCGAGGGATCTGGGCGGGGGCTGCGAAAGAACGCGGCGCCGGTGCAGGGCGGGAGGATCGGCATTCGCTTCGTGGTTCAACGCGAACCTCGATCCTGCTTCCCTGCTTCGGTGTCGCGATACGCGCATCACACCCGCCCAGATCCCTCGCGGAGCCTGCCCTGAGGAGCGCGAAGCGCGACGTGAGGGCTCGGGATGACAGCCTGCCCGACCCGCGCCCGGTCTTCCGCCCGGTCCACGCGCCCTTGCACTATGATGGAACCAAAGGTAACCCCTATGTCCCGGCTCGATCTCTCACTCCTCGGCGCCTTCCGTGCAACGCTCGATGGCGCCGAACTTCAATTCGCCACGAGGAAGAGTGAGGCTCTGCTCGCGTTCCTCGCGATGCCTCCCGGGCAGATGCACGCGCGCGAGAAGCTCGCCGTCCTGCTCTGGGGTGGCGCGGGCGAGGAGCAGGCGCGCCAGAGCCTCCGGCAGACCCTCTTCACGCTGCGCAAGTCCCTCAACGTTCGCGACGAGATCGTCCTCTCGGGCGAGAGCGACCGCATCGGCCTCGATCGCGCGCTCGTGCGCGTCGACGTCGAGAGGTTTCTCGAGCTCACTTCGCGCGCAGCGCCGGAGGCGCTCGCGGAGGCGGTCGACCTCTACCGCGGGGAATTCCTCGACGGACTCAGCATCTCGGAAGTCGGATTCGAGGACTGGGTCTCGATCGAACGGGAGAAGCTGCGCGAAACGGCTCTGTCGGCGCTCGCGTCGATGGTCGATCAGCAGATGCTCTCGGGAAAGTCGGAAGCCGCGGTCCAGACCTCGCTCCGGATCCTCTCGATCGACCCCCTGCGCGAGTCGACGCACCGGATGCTCATGCGCCTCTACATCCTGCAAGGGCGGCGCGAGGCGGCGATCAAGCAGTTCCAGACGTGCCGCGAGATCCTGCGGAAGCAGCTCGACGTCGAGCCGGATGATGAGACCAGGCGACTCTTCGAGGAGATCCTCGACTACTCCTCGAACCGAGCCCCGCGGTCGGACGATCGCATCCGCGTCCTCATGGTCGAGGACAACACGCTCAACCGCCAACTCGTCCTCTCGATGCTCGACGAAAAGAAGTTCGAGGTGGCGGTCGCGGAGGATGGCGGACAGGCGCTGCTGCAGCTCGGAAGCCGCCCCTTCGACCTCGTCCTGCTCGACATCATGCTGCCGAACGTCGACGGCATGACGCTGCTCAAGGTCATCCGCGAGAACGGCTACGAGGTGCCGACGATCCTGATGACTGCAATGCCCGGCCCGGAGCTCGAAATCGAAGGCCTCAGCCTCGGGGCCACGGACTTCGTGAGAAAACCCCTCCAGAAGAGCGTCCTCCTGGCTCGAATCGACAAAGCGCTCAAAAGCGACCGAACGTCCGCCTGACGGCTATTTGGTGGATCAATAATTGACCACCGCCTGCACCGTATCCTGATAAAACCCGGCCGAAACGTCCTGCCCCGCCGGAATGCGCCCGTAGAGGGGCACCCCCCCGCCGAGAGGAGTGAACTTGGAGGCAGACGTTACGCTGACGGTATTCGCGCCGTCCCAGATGGCGCTCATCCCCGAGTTCGAGAAGAGGTCGTAGCCGAGGAAGTCGTTGCTGGCCGATCGCATCCGCCGCTGCGCTCCGAGGGGGTAGTTGCCGGCCGACATCGCGATCGTCGCAACCGCTTTGCGCGTGCAGTAGACGTTCAGCGCGGTCTGGTTGTCGAGCGGCGCGGTCGCGTGAGTGCCGATCGGCTGATACGTCCCGAAACTCAGCGTCGCCGCGGTGGTCTGGCACTCCGGGATCACCTCTGCGCGAACGGTGAGCGTGAGCGTCGTCGACCCCGCCTTCGGGCTGTCCCACGAGAGCGTCGCGGTGATGTAGTCGTTGTAGACGCCGACCGCGGCGTCCTGCTGCGGGGAGAGCCGCCCATAGATGTTTCCAGCGTAGTCTCTGTTCCCGGCGGAAGCGGTGAACGTGATGATCTGCGAGCCGCCGTTGCCGTCGCCGAAAATACGCGTTTCCGCCGCGTCGAGAAAGAGGTTGTAGTCGATGGTCTCTCCCGCGCTGTCGGACATGGTGCGCGGCGAGAAACTCGAGCTCTGCGTGCCGCGGGTGAGCGTCACGACGCCGGTCGCGTTCGGCGTGCACCTGAACTCGATGCTCGTCGACGCGGTCGCGGTCGCCGACCCGAAGACGGAGTACGTGCCGAAATCGAAGCTCGCCGGGGGAATGGTCCAGTTGCAGTTGGCCTGAGCCGTCGTAGCGGCGAGAAGAGACGCGACTGCGATCGCTACGACGTAGAGACGGTTCGATCTCATGGAGCTGCCTCCTCGCAGGTCACGGTTCCGAGGTCCTGCATGGGATGGTCCGAGGGAATGATGCGGAGCGTCGTGCGGCAGATGCCGAGCTCGTCGAGGACCTCCGCCTGATACGCGCCGGGAGCGATGTCTTCGAAATAGAACTCGGCGCCGCGGCCGAGAGGCGACACGGCGAGGGCGCCGGACTCCGAACGGAGCCGCAGCTCTCCGGTCGCCGGACTCCGCACCGAGCCGTCCCGCTGCTGAATTTGGATGATTCCGCCGATGGACGTGGCGGGCATGACATCGAACTCCACGAGGACTCCGCCGCGGAGCGGCGGCGCGATGATTCGTTCGGTATCGCCGATGCGATAGTTCATCGGGACGTCCGCGTCCTCGATGCGGATCCGGTTGCCGTAGTAGGGGACGAGATCGGCGACCACGAGCTCTCCGTTCGCATCGGTGCGACCCGCCTCCAGGTTGCTGACGTAAACGCGGACACCCTCGACTCCCGGGATGCGGACGATCGCGTAGCTCTGCTGCGCCGGCCGCATCAGATGAACCCCGTCCCCACCCCAGGCGAGCCCGCCCGCGGCGGAGATGTTGACCGCGTCGCTGGCTACCGACGGATTCGCGTTGACCTCGAGCAGCATATTCCGCGTCTGCCGCTGGAGGAGCATCGAGGACGTGTCGTCGTCCTCGGTCACGCCGCCGTCGATGCGGTAACCCCACCCCGGCTCCCGAGCGAGGCTCTGCTGCACGGAGACGGCAGCGGAGGAGCGCTCGTCGCGATGGTCGAACCTCAGGTTCGCGCTGCGCAGAAATCCGAGATTCCACGTGACGCCGACCGAGAGCTCCGGGCTCCGCTCGCCGTTCGTCTCCGATAGGCCTGCGGACGAGAACACCGTCCCGCGCGCGGCGATCGGCCACGTCGCGACGAGAGCGATCCGATCGACGTCGTCGAAATCGCGCCGCGATTCCACCGATCCGTTGACGCCGATGTCGAGCCGTCCGAGCCTGAGCGAGGTGAGCAGATCGATTCGCTCGGTCGTTCGATCGAGATCGGGCGCCAGCGAGATCGTCGCGTACGAATCGCTCATCGTCATCCACGAAACCGCTGCGCTGTACGACCTCGTGAGGTACGCATACCGTGCCGCGACGGCTGTCCCGTGGACGCCATCGGCTTCGCTGGCCCCGCCATGCAGAGCCAGCTCGCCCAGAAGAAACCGCGCCGCCACGGACATCCCGGCGCTCCAGAGATCCTCGGTCGCCTCGGCGCGATAGCCCGCGGTGATTCGATCCGTGAACCCCCAACGGTGCGCCGCGATGAGCGCAGGGTCTCCGTAGGCGAAGCTTTCGGTGCCCTCCTTTTCACGCAGTGCCCCGACCGAGTAGGAGTACTCGCTCAGCCCTTGATCCAGAACGAGCGACGAGGCGTAGTACGGCTCCGCGAGGACCCGCTCTCCTCCGAACGCGTCCCGGATGACGACGGTGGCCGATCCTCGCCCCACGGGCAGCGCGAGTTGATCGATCGCGAACCGCCCGGGCGGCAGCTCGCGGCGGTCCACGAGAGCTCCGTTGAGATACACCTCCACGGTGGACGGGGTCATGATCGAGCCGGCGAGATCGAGAGAGGGGTACCTGACGAAGTAGGGATCGAGAAGGAACTCGCGGGAAATCGTCACCCCCGCGATCTGCGCATTTCCTCCCAGTTGGTCCGTCCGCGCAAACGTGTCTCCGAACGTCAGGCGGCGGAGCCGGCTCGGCTGGTCGACGATCAGGTTGGTCATGCCGCGGCGAAAATTGCCGTCGGCATCGAGAGACGCGGAAGAGTAGAGGAGATGGCCTCCGACGCTCCATCCGCCATCGACGAACCCACTCACGTCATCGAACGACTGAAGGGTCGCGCGATAGTTGACGAATCCTCCTCGAGAGCTCAGAACCTCCAGATCGGCCGGGCGGTTGGTCTCTTTCGTGATGCGGACCAGCCCGAGCATCGACGGGTCCGCCTGGATCCGGAGTTCCAGCGCCGCGAGGTCGAGCTCGTAAGAAAGCAGCGGCGCGAGCGATTGAAGAGACACGACCTGCCGTGCTTCGCTCATCCGGCGCTCGCCCGCTTCGCCGGCGCTGATCCCCATCCCGGAGAGCGCCGCGAGATCGATCCAGACATTGCCGCCCTCGACCAGGGCGAACGCTTCGCCGCGCGGAACTCCATTGACTGTGACAGGAAGGATGACGGCTTCCTCAGCAGCGCCCGCGGCGCCTGCGGCCCATAGGAACGCAACGAACAGACTTCCGAATATCCTCCGGGTCAATCGTCGTTCGTTCATCGGACCTGGCCATGCTCTCACGACTAGAAATCGAGGCGAACCATGATCGTGTCAAAGTAGTCGCCGGAAAGGACTTCCTGACCCGCGGAAATGCGGCCGAAAATCGGGACCTCGACGCTGCGGCTCCCTCCGCCGTCGAGTGGAAGGTCCGTCCATGTCTCGAGCCGCGCCGGGTCGTGGTAAAGAGAGTAGGCCAATCGATCCGCGCCGTTGACCATGGACGCGCTACCGGGAGTTCCGCGCTGCGGCTGCAGATGAAGAGAGGCCGATACCGGCCGGGTGCACTCGACCTTCAGACGGCATTCCGCGTCGAGCGGAAGACTCTGATGCGCGCCCAGCGGATCGTACGCACCGAACACGAGATTCGAGGCAGACACGCGGCATGCCTGAGCGACGGTCGCGGAGACTTCGACGATCGCCGAGGTATCCCCGGCCGCGAGGTTCCGGGCCGCGAGCGCCGCGATGAGCAGCGTCGCGCCGATTCCGATTCCTCTCCAGCCCTCTCGCATCGTCGCCTCTCTCGAGCTCTCCGGCTATCGAGAGTCACTTGCACGAACCCCCGGTTCGCGCGGTTTTCGTCGTCACCTCTGCCCGCTCCCGGTGGGCGGGGTGGGTGAAGGCCGCCAGCACGGTGATCTCGGAAGCGGCCTCGCATTCTTCCTGGCCCATTTCGATCTCGTACAGGCGGCGCGAGCCGCCGAGTACGTACCAGCCATCGCGCCTCTCGGAAAAGACCTCGCTCCCGTCGGCGCCGAATCCACGGACGATGACTTCCTGCAGCGAAACGTGACTCGTTCCTCGATTCTGGACGTTCACGAGAACCCTTCCCCCGGTAACCGTCCCCTCGACGACCACCTCCGGCCGCGCGTCTCTGGGCGTGACGAAGATCGGAACTCCCATCTTGGTCACCACGTTCACTTTCGCGCCTTCTCCAGGGACTGGTGCAGGCGGAAGCTCGTCGAAGAAAAGCCGGTAGGTCAATTCCGAACCCTCGGGGCGGGCCGAGACCGCGACCCGAACGTTCCGCTGCCCGCCGGAAGGAACCTCCAGGAGCTTGGGAAAAAACAGGACGTCGTCGGTCGCCTGGAGCCGCATCTCTCCGTTCGCTTCCTGCCCCCAGGTGCTGGCCGTCATCTGGAATCGAACGGCGTTCGGGCTCTCGTTGAAGACCGTGATGAGCGCCGAGCCCGAGCCTTCGCTGAGAAAGACCTGCACCGGGGAGACACGAAAGTTCCCCGCAGACAGCTCGGTCTGGCCAAAGGCCAGACCGAGGAGAATCAGGGATCGGAGGAGGGACCGGAGGTTCATAGTCGTTTTCAGAAGTTGATCGAAGCAACCACGGTGTCAGTGTACGCGCCCTCGCTGACATCCTGGGCCGCCGCGAGGGAGCCCGTGATCGTCAGCGTCTGCCAGCTCCGATTCAAGAACGTGACCGACTTCGGCGCCGCATCCGTCCAGGCGGCCGCGCCGTCGAGGAGGCTGTACGTCAGGAAATCGGTTCCGTTCGTCATCGTCCGGTCCGCCCTCAGACCGTCACCGAGGCCGACCGTCACGCCGGGCGCGCCTTTCGTGCAGCGGACGCGGAACGTACCCGTTCCGGGCGTTGCAAGGGCCGCGAACGTGTCGTAGTCGGCGAACAGGACCGAACCCGCTTCGACCTCGCACATCGTCACGACCGCTGCGTTCAGGGAGATGTTGGCCGAGGCGCTCTGCGCAAACATCGGGACCGCCGCCACCATCAGAACTCCGAGGATCACCAGGCTTTTCATGCTTTTCATGACTTTCTCCTTCTTCTCTCTTTTCTGTTTTCGTTGTTTGTTTTTTTCTGTTCGTTCTGGCCGTCCTTAGAGCAACGGAACGGCCACAGGTGCCAGCGGGGCGTGCCAGCAGCTAAACGACTGAATCTAAAGAGAAGAAGCACTGGCGCCGCGCGCCGGCCCGATCGGCGTGTTCTGCGTTTCAGACGGGGAATCTGGATTTCGGACGAATCGGGGTCGATGGCGGGTGTCCGCCGCTCGAGCGGAGGGGGGCATTGCCCCGTGCGGGAGCGCAGCGAACGGGACGGGCAAACGGAGGGCGTGCGGGGAGATGCGGAGACGGCCGGAAAGGGCAGTCTAGTTCAGCGTCGCGACCGAGATCGGGAGCGCGAAGGTCCCGGCGGCTGCGTCAGCAGAGAGGTAGAGGCGCCAGCGGAGCTGGAGCTCCCGGGGGGCAGTGCCCTGATAGGAGAATCCGGCCGAGCCGCCCGAGCCGTCGAAGGACAGCGGATCCGGCAGGCCCGAAACCTCGGCCCGCGCGACCCACGGCTGGCTCGGCGCGAACGCCAGTCGGTAGCCGGCGCGCTGGTTGGATCTGACCGTGAGGAGCGAAGGCTCGACGACGTCGACCCATCCCCGCTCGAGGTCCGCGGCGGTCACGACCACCGCCGGCTCGCTCTGCACGTTCACGAGCGTCCGGCCGATCACGTACGCGCTCACCTGGATCGTCGCGGAGGCGGACTCCGCCTGCAGCGAGATGGCGATCAGACCGGCGGTGACGAAGGCGGTGAGGGCTCTCATCAGCTCGTTCCCTCTGTCCATCGCGCAGGCGCCGCGGTCGAAGCAGTGGGATGAGTTCAAGTTAGGCTGTTGTGCCGATGATCACCATTGATCGGGCGATCTATGGGCGGATATATCGAAAGATATAGGTCACCGATTGTGGATTGATGAAATGGAAAGCGGCGCCAGGAGGCGCCGCCTCGTGAAACGCACGAGAAACGGACCGGCGCAGCCGGTCCCTACGCCTTCGCCTTCTTGATCTCCTCCGTCAGCGCCGGGACGATCTGAAAGAGGTCCCCCACCACGCCGAGGTCCGCGATGCGGAAGATCGGCGCCTCGGCGTCTTTGTTGATCGCGATGATGTGCTTCGAGGACGACATCCCGGCCAGGTGCTGGATCGCCCCGGAGATCCCGACCGCGATGTAGAGGCTCGGCGAGACGACGCGTCCGGTCTGCCCGACCTGATGCTGGTGATCGATCCACCCGGCGTCGACGACCGCGCGCGAGGCGCCGACGGCGCCGCCGAGAGCGTGCGCGAGGTCCCGGACGAGCGCGAAGTTGTCCGCCTCTTTCAGCCCGCGGCCGCCCGAGACGATGATGTCCGCCTCGGCGATCGTCAGCTCCCCGCCCGTGGTCGACTTCGTCTCCAGCAGCTTCGCCTTCGCCTGCGGGGCCGTAAACGCGACGTTCGCCACCTCCGCGGCGCCGCCTCCGGCCTCCTCGACCGGGAAGGCGTTGGGCCGGCACGTGGCGATCGCCGGCGCTCCTTCGACCGAGACGCGCGCGAAGAGCCGCCCCGCGTACAGCGGCCGGCGCCCTTTCAGCTTCCCGTCGACGATCTCCAGGCGGTCGACGTCGGACGCGACGCCGACGCCGAGCCGCGCGGCAAGGCGCGGCGCGAGGTCGCGCCCGGCGGCGGTCCCGGGGAAGAGGACGACGTCGCACTTCGCCCCGTCGGCGACCTGCTTCGCGGCCGCCGTCCAGCTCTCGGTCCCGTAGGAGTCGAGCGCGGCGTCGGCCACGCTCCAGAGCTTCTTCGCGCCGTACCCGCCCGCGTCGGCGGCGACACCGGAGGAAGCGGATCCGAACGCCGCCGCGTGAAGCTCTCCTCCGCTTGCCGACGCGAGCTTCCGTCCGATCGACAGAGCTTCGCGCGAGGTCTTCTTCAGCTTACCGCCGGCGGTCTCACAGAACACTAGGACGTTTGCCATGTCGATCCTCAGAACGCCTTCGCCTCGGACTGGATGTACTGCACGATCTCTTTCGCCGCCGCCGCCGGATCGCTTCCGTCGACCTTGCGCCCGGCCGCCTTCTCCGGCGGCATCTCGAGGGACTCGATCACGATCCGCCCTTTCACCTCGGCGTCGCTCAGGCCGAGATCCGCGACGGTCTTCGTCTCGATCGCGATCTTCTTTGCGGCCATGATCCCCTTGAGCGAGGCGTAGCGCGGCTCGTTCAGCCCTTTCTGCGCCGTGATGAGAGCCGGGAGGGGAGCTTCGATGACCTCCTCTCCCCCCTCGATCTCGCGATGCGCCTTGACCGTGCCGTCTCCGAACTCGACCTTCGTGACGACGTTCAGCTGCGGGAGATCGAGCAACTCGGCGAGCATCGGGCCGACGAGAGCGTTGTCGGTGCCAACGCCCATCTTTCCGAGGAAGACGAGGTCGAAGGGCTGCGCCTTGATCGCCGCGGCGAGGATCCGCGCGACGCCGAGCGGATCGACTCCGTCCAGGTCACTCTTGATGTGGATCGCCTTCGTCGCCCCACGCGCGAGGCATTCGCGCAGCGCCTGCGCGGCGCGGTCGGGGCCGCAGGTGAGGACCGTGACGTCCCCTCCTTTCGCTTCTTTCAACTTGATCGCTTCCTCGAGGGCGAACTCGTCATACGGCGAGACGATGAACTTCACTCCCGCTTCGTCGATCGTTTTCCCGCCGGCGGCGACCTTGATCTTCGCCTCCGTGTCGGGGACCTGGGCAATGCAGACGATGGAATTCAAGGGGGATATCCTCCGGGGTGGATGCAGCGGGAACGCCGGGTAGTCAGGGATCAGTCGTCAGTAATCAGGGTGAGAGCGCCCCGGGAGGGGCGCCGGGCGGCATT
Organism: uncultured Acidobacteriota bacterium; assembly: GCA_963793695.1. Lineage (GTDB taxonomy): Bacteria > Acidobacteriota > Thermoanaerobaculia > Gp7-AA8 > Gp7-AA8 > CAWCBB01. The sequence continues at coordinate 74,174 of CAWCBB010000028.1, forward strand.
CTAGGGGAAAAGGAAAATGGGCCGCAAGGAAAGCGGGGCGGAGCGCGGGCGTCCCGGCCTTCGGCCACCCTCTCCGGGTCGGGGGCGTGGACGCAGGCCCCTCACCCGGCCTTCGGCCACCCTCTCCGGGTCGGGGGCGTGGACGCAGGCCCCTCACCCGGCCTTCGGCCACCCTCTCCGGGTCGGGGGCGTGGACGCAGGCCCCTCACCCGGCCTTCGGCCACCCTCTCCCCGCCGGCGGCGGGGAGAGGGTCAAGGGAAGGCGCCTTCGGCGCGACCGTCATTGGCAACGCTCCTGCACGGCACTGCGCAGTTCCGAAATCCCCGCGGGCGTTCCGCGAAAAGAAAACCAAGGTGGAGGCTGGCCCATGCCCATTGCCAATCGTTCCCGTCTGCTCGAGAGCCGACGCGGCCCGACCCGGGGAACCATCGCTGAATTCCGCGGCGAAGGGAGGCCGCGCCGGAACGGGGGCCCCTCGGAGCAGACGAACGCGGAGAGCTTCTACTACCTCAAGCAGATGAGCTCGAGGACCCCGATGGTCGTGGTCCTCACCGACGGCGAAGAGATCCGCGGATGGATCGAGTGGTACGACCGCGACTGCCTCAAGATCAATCGCCACCGCGCCCCCAATCTCCTCGTCCCGAAGCGCTCGATCAAGTATCTGTTCAAGGAGTCGGAGCTCGAGAGGAAGTAGGAAGTAGGAAGTAGGAAGCCGCACCGGGTTGCTTTCCGTAATCGCGAGAAAGCCCTGCCCGAGACCGCCTGCACTCCCCCCAGGATCCGCCTTCCGACTTCCTACTCCATCGATCGCGAGCACGATCCGCCTTTCCACTTCCTACTTCCTACTTCATACTTCCTACTCCATGAAGCCCATCGCAATCTCCCTCGGCGACCCCGCGGGCATCGGAACCGAAGTGGTCCTGCGCGCGATCGAGGACCTCGATCCGGACATTCCGGTCCGGCTCTTCGGCGACTGGGAGTACGCCCAGCGGTCTCCCGGGCCGTGGCCCGAGCCGATGCGCCGAGTCCGGGCGGGAGAACCGATTGGGGCTGACGAGAGGGCCGTCTTCGTCGACGTCGCCACCTCGGGCGGGCGAACGCTGGACTTCGGCGTCATCCACGCGCATTACGGCAGGACCGCGCTCGCGGCTCTCGAGGCGGCGCTCGCGTCGATCGACCGGGGGGATTGCCGCGCGCTCGTCACCGCTCCGATCCACAAGCAGGCGGTCCTCGCCGCCGGTTCGCCGTTCGCGGGCCACACCGAGCTCCTCGCCTCCCGCGCGGGCCTCATCTCCTACGGGCGCGATCACGCGATGCTCTTCGACTCTCCCCGCCTCCGCGTGGCGCTCCTCTCCGTCCACGTCTCGCTCGCGTCGGCGATCGAGATGGTCACGGCGGAGCGCGTCCGCGATCTCGCCCTTCTCGTCGACCGCGAGAACAGGCGTCTCTTCGGACGCGCCCCGCGCATCGCCGTCGCGGGGCTCAACCCCCACGCCGGGGAAGGAGGCAACTTCGGATCCGAGGAGGAGAAGATCGCCGCCGGCGTGGAAATGGCGAAAGGCGCCGGCCTCGAGATCACGGGACCGCACCCGCCCGACACCGTCTATCTCCGCGCCTCGCGCGGGACGTGGGACGTCGTCCTCGCCGCGCATCACGACCAGGGGCTCATTCCGGTCAAGATCCTCGACTTCGAGCGCTCGGTGAACGTCACGATCGGCCTGCCGTACCTTCGGTGCTCCGTCGACCACGGCACCGCGTTCGACATCGCGGGCCGCGGAATCGCCGACCCTGCGCCGATGAAGTACGCGATCGAGTGGGCCGCCCACCACGCGGAGGCGTCCCATGAATGACCGCACGATCTGGATCGTCCGGATCATCGCCGTCTTCGTCTTCTTGCTGCTGGCGTATCTGATGTTGAACCTGTACACGAAGCTGCAGCGGATGCAGGGCGAGCAGCGCGCAAAGGTCGAGTTGCGGATTGCAGATCACGAATTGCAGATTGCAGATTGCAGATTGCAGATTACGGAGCCGAAGAGAGCTATCTCCGCCTGACGGGCCGGATCTTCGAATACAGCCGCGCTCGTGCTGTTTTGCCGCTCGCCAGAAGAATCCTCAGCAGTTCGTCAGATGGCGGTCCCCGATCTGAGAAGTTGCCGTCCCATCGTGTCGGCGGCGAGCGAGTGCGGAAGTTGTGACGTGAACCCGATCACCGCGAGTGCAAATCGTTTGGTCCGATTTTCGAGTTCCTTCCGGTCCATTTTTCCCCCATTCGGTGATGGCGCCTTCCGGCTCCGTAATCTGCAATCTGCAATCTGCAATCTGCAATTGTCGCAATAAGCGCAATCTGCAATTGTATCGGGTACCATGATCCCCCGATGACCCCCCGCATCCTCGTCACGAACGACGACGGCATCTACAGTGAAGGGCTCCGGAAACTCGCGGCGTCCCTCCGCGAGATCGGCGAGGTGTTCATCGTGGCCCCCGATCGCGAGCAGAGCGCCGCGTCTCACGCGCTCACGCTCAACCGTCCCCTCCGCATCCTCCAGATCGAGGAGGGAGAGTGGATCGTCGACGGCACCCCGACGGACTGCGTGAACCTGGCGGTCCTCTACATCCTGAAGGATCGCCGCCCCGACCTGATCTGCTCCGGCATCAACTTCGGCCCCAACCTCGGCGACGACGTGACGTACTCGGGGACGATCTCGGCGGCGTTCGAAGGATCGCTCCTGCGGATCCCGTCGATCGCTTTTTCAGCCCTCGTCGGCGAGCATTTCTCCTTCGATCGCTGCGCGAAGTTCGCCGGGTGGCTCGTGCGCGAGACGCTCGGGCGCAAGCGGGACCCCTCGATCATTCTCAACGTGAACTTCCCGGTCGAGGAGATCCGCGGCGTCCGCATCACGAACCTCGGCAAGCGCACCTACACGGAAGGCGTGATCGAGCGGCTCGACCCGCGCGGGCGGAAGTACTTCTGGATCGGAGGCGAGCCGCCCGTCTGGACGCACCACCCGGGAAGCGACTTCGACGCGGTCGACAGCGGATTCGTCTCGATCACTCCCCTTCACCTCGACCTCACGCACCACCAAGCCGTCGACGCACTGAGGGACCTTGAACAGAGATTCGACGCCGCGCAGACGGAAGAGTGACCTCCCCGCGATCGCCGATCGCGAGTTCGCGCACCTCCGGGCGCAGATGGTCGAGAGGCACGTCGCTGCGAAGGGCGTGTCGGACCCGGCCGTCCTCGAGGCGATGAACGAGGTCCCCCGCCATCTCTTCGTTCCGCCCGCGATGGCGGCGAAAGCCTACGGCGCCGGCGCCCTCCCGATCGGTCAGCAGCAGACGATCTCCCAGCCCTTCATCGTCGGCCGGATGATCGAGCTCCTCGAGCTGACCGGCAGCGAGAAGGTGCTCGAGGTCGGGACGGGAACGGGCTATCAGGCCGTGGTGCTCTCCCGCCTCGCCGCCCGAGTCTTTTCCATCGAGCGCCACAACGACCTGGCGCTCCGGGCGGTGGAGATGATCCGGAGCCTCAAGATCAACAACGTGAGCGTCAAGGTCTTCGACGGCACCTACGGATGGTCGGACCAGGCCCCCTTCGACCGGATCATCGTCGCCGCGGCGGCGCCCGAAGTCCCCGAGCCTCTCGTCCAGCAGCTCGCCCGGAACGGCCGCATGGTCCTTCCGATCGGCCCTCCCGGCCGCCAGCGCCTCGCCCGCGTCGCGAAGGTGGCAACGGAGTGCAGATCGAAGACTGCGGGTCGGCCGAGTTCGTCCCACTGGTCGGGCGCTTCGGCTGGAAAGAGCCATGATTCGGCGTGCCGTCGCCATTCTCATCGCCATCGTCGCGCTCCTGATCGGGCCGGAGCCTCCTGGGTGGCCATCTCCGTCCCGCGCGACGTCCGCGCCGAAGCCCTGCTCAAGGACGCGCGGACGAGACTCCAGAAGGGCGACCGCGAAGGCGCCCGGAAGAGCCTCCAGGAGATCGCCAAGTCGTATCCCCGCACGGACGCAGGGGCAGCCGCCTCCTACGCCCTGTTCCGGATGTCGGAACAGGAAGCGGCCGAGTTGCGCGCGAAGCTCGACGCCCTCGATCGGAGCCGGTCGACCCAGGAAAAGATGACCGCGGAGGAGCGGAAGGCGGCCGACGGGAGCGACCCCAGCTCGAGGCGGACAAAGAAGATCGCAGAGCTCGAGGCGAAGATCGTCGCGCTCGAAACGAAAATGGCCGCCGTGGAGAAGGCGAGCCGCGTGAAGGTGGCCCCCGCGAAAAAGACGACGCGGCGGAAGTGAGATCGCGGCGTCCCTCAGCCCCTTGCCGCACGACACGCCGCGACGACAGACGATATGATGCGCCGGGAGAAGGACCTCTGATGAAGGAATTGCGCGCGCTTCGAATTCACGGGAAGGTCCAGGGGGTCGGCTACCGCTTCTTCGCAACGCGGGTGGCGCGG
>CAWCBB010000029.1:0-11129 GCA_963793695.1 uncultured Acidobacteriota bacterium
CCGCTACGCGCGCATCAAAAACCCGGCCAGGCGCAATGTCATCCCGAGCGTAGCGAGGGATCTGGGTGGGGGAGGCGTGGGAACGCGAGGGCGTGAATCGGCGGGAGGATCTCAGCTCACCCGATCGCAATTCCCGAGCGAAAATCAGTTCCCGCGCCGATGTTCACGCTAGCCGCGTTATGCGCTGCCCCCCCGCCCATAGATCCCTCGCCGTTCTCGGGATCGGCTGGGGCGCGGGCGTCTCGCCGCCGTTGCGGCGGCGTCTCGCCGCCGCCACCGGGCGCCGCGGGACGCGGCGCCAACGGCGGCCGGGACGGCGGCGCCCCTTGCGGACCCATCCCGGTCATCGGCGGTCGGGCCCAGCCCGCGCCTGCCTAGGCTCGGAATGACATCGCGGGAGAGAGCCGGCTCGCGGTTCATCCCGTTCCACGGATGCGCCGGGACCATCAAGTGACACGGGCGCTCCTCATGAATCACGGTTTCTGGGCAGAATCCCCCTCACCGCATCAGGCCTCGAATGCGCGATGGAGAGCCGGCGGCGCGAGGAGCGCCGCGCCGCCGTTGATCGCTTCATCGCCTCGCCAGTCGCTGAACACGGCTCCCGCCTCGCGCGCGAGAGCCGCGAGGGAGCGAGGTCCCACGGCTTGACCGACGCCTCGATCGACGCGTCGGAGCGCCCCTCGAGAACGAGGCATCCCGCATACGCGTCGCCGTATGAACGTAGGACCGCCGACGACCAGATGACCGCCTCGAACAGCAAAGGATCGCGCGCCGCGACCGCGCCGATCTCCCCGATCTGCACCGTCGCCTCCGCGAGCGAGGCGGCGTCGCTGCACCGGATGCTCTCGCCGTTGAGCGCACAGCCTTGGCCCGTCGCGCCCGCGTACATGGCTCCGAGAGCAGGAAAGCGCGCCACGCCGACCTCCACCCTCCCCTCGACTTCGAGCGCGACCAGGACGCCCCAGTGCGGCAAGCCCCGCACGAACGCCCGCGTCCCGTCCAGCGGATCGACGATCCAGCGCCGCCCGTTCGACCCCGGCCGCTCTCCGCTCTCCTCACAGACGAATCCGTCCGACGGAAACGCCTCGGAGATCCTCCGGAGAATCGCTGCCTCGGACGCGAGGTCCGCCTCCGTGACGGGGGAGAAGTCCGCCTTTCTCCGGACGGCGATCGAGCGCCGGAACCGCTCGAGGGCTGGGGCTCCGCCGGCTTCCGCGGCCTCGCGCGCCACGCGCAGCTCGCTGGCGAATCTCACGCTCTCCTTTCCCCGGCGCTCTCGTTTCGAGCTCCCGGAGAACATCGCTCCAGTCGAGATTCTCAGAAACGAGAAGCACCGACAAGTGGAAGAGCAGATCCGCCGTCTCGGAGACGAGCCGCATCGGGCCTTCCGCCGCGGCGGCGACGACGACTTCCGCCGCCTCCTCCCCGACCTTTTTGAGGATCCTCGGCCGCCCTCCCTCGAAGAGCGAAGCGGAGTACGACCCTTCCGGCCTCGTCGCGTTCCGCTCCCAAAGCGTCGCCATGAGTCCGTCCAGAAACCGAGGAGCTGCATCCTCGAAACACGACGTGCGGCCCGTATGACAGGCTGGCCCCCGGGGCTCGACGTCGATGAGGAGCGCATCGCGATCGCAGTCGGTCGCGATCGCGACGACGCCCTGCGTCGACCCCGACGTCGCCCCCTTGTGCCACAGCTCGCGCCGGCTCCGGCTCCAGAGCCACGTTTCTCCGCTCTCGAGCGTCTTCGCGAGCGACTCCTCGTTCATCCACGCCAACATAGGACCGCTTTGGAAGCGGCGTCGCGAACGATCGCGGGCACCAGGCCCGGGGGCGTTCCGAAGTCGACGTCGGAGAGAGACCGGCACGAGGTCGCTCATGCCGCCCCCTTCCGAGCCGTGGCCATCGCGCGGACGGGATGCCGCGCTCCGCGAGCGCGGCCTTCACATCGGCGATGCGGAGCAGCCGGTCGTGGAAGGTCGACGCGGCGAGCACCGCGGACGCGCCTCCCCGCTCGACCGCCTCGACGAAATGCGCGGGCGAGCCCGCGCCGCCGGAGGCGATGATGCCGACGCCCGCGGCCGCGGTCGTCCGCCGCAGCAGCTCCAGATCGAATCCTTCCTGCGTTCCGTCGCGATCGAGCGCGGTCAGGAGGATCTCGCCGGCCCCGAGCTCCGCCGCCTCGCGGCACCAGTGCGACCGCGTCGAGATCGCGCGGCGCGGTTCCCGATCGGATCACCACGCGCCATCCTTCTCCGGCGCGCTGCGCATCGCATGCGAGGACGACGGCCTGCGCAGCCGAACTCCGCCGCCGCCCGCCGGATCAGACCAGAATCCTCCACCGCCGCCGTGTTGATCGCGACGCGGTCGGCGCCCGCGGCGAGAAGCTCGCGAAAGCTCTCGATCGAGCGTACGCCGCCGCCTACGGTCAGCGGAATGAACAGAGAACGCGCGATGCCCCGCACGGTCTCGAGCGACGCGAGCCGCTCCTCGCCCGTCGCGGAGACGTCGAGCAGCACGAGCTCGTCGGCGCCCTCGCGCTCGTACCGGCGCGCGCACTCGACGGGATCGCCCGCGTCGCGCAGGTTGCGGAACGCGACTCCCTTCACGACGCGGCCGCCGCGGACGTCGAGGCAGGGAATCACGCGCACCGGCCGCTCCCGATCTTCGAGCCGCGCCTCCGCCTGCGGGATCGTGAATCGGCCGTCGAGCAGCGCGCGGCCGACGATCACGCCGGCGGCGCCGGTCCGCGCCGCCGAGACGAGATCGCCCAATGTCCCGATCCCGCCCGAAGCGACGATCGGAAGAGCGGTCGAGCGGGCCAGATCGCGATAGAGGTCGAGCGATGGGCCCGACAACGTGCCGTCCCGGCTGATGTCGGTCACCATCACGGCCGCCGCGCCGAGGTCTTCCGCGTCGCGGATGATCTCCCCGGCGCCCCGCGAGGCCGCCTCCGTCCATCCGCTCGTCCGGACGATGCCGTCGCGCATGTCGACGGCGACGACGACGCCCGCTGCGACGGCGCGACAGATGGCGCCGAGCGTTGCGCGGTCGCGCGCCGCACCCGTACCGACGACGATCCGGGTCGCGCCAGCCTCGAGCCATCGCACCGCGTCGTTGGCCGAGCGCACTCCGCCGCCCACCTGAACCACGAACCCGCGCCTCGCGATCCGCCCGATCGCATCGAGTTGCGTCGGCCGTCCTTCGCGCGAGCCGTCGAGATCGACCACGTGAATCAGCGAACCCGAGGGGAGCCCCCACGTGTCGAGAATGCGCATCGGGTCGCCGTAGTCGGTGACCGCGGCATAGTCACCGCGCAGCAGGCGGACCGCGCGGCCGCCGAGCAGATCGATCGACGGGATCAGGAAGGATGGGCCGACGAATGGCGGAGACGAAACGTTCATATGCGCTCCAGGAAGTTCGACAGCAGCCGCAGACCCGCCGCGGACGATTTCTCCGGGTGAAACTGAACGCCGCAGATGCGGCCGCGGCGGACGGCGGCGGGATACGTCTCTCCGTATGACGCCGTCGCGACGACGTCGCTCGCATTCGCCGCCGCGGCGCGGAATGAATGAACGAAATAGAACTCCTCGGGCGAGCAGATTCCATCGAAGAGCGGATCGGGCGAGAACGCGACGCGGTTCCACCCGACGAGCGGGAGCGGGAGCTTCCCGTTCAGCTTCGTGACGTCTCCCTCGAGAAGGGCGATCCCGCGGGTCGCGGTCTCCTCTTCGGATGTCTCGAACAGGAGCTGATGCCCGAGGCAGATGCCGAGGATGGCGGCGCCGTTTGCTGCGGCGCTGCGGAGCGCATCGGCGACGCCGCTCCCGCCGAGCCACCGCATCGCCGCCGGGAAACTGCCGACGCCGGGGAGCACGATCCTCTCCGCGCGCTCCACGCGCTCGGGAGCCGCGGTCACCTCCAGATCGGCGCCCACCTGGAGCAGCGCGCCCCGGATGCTCGCCAGGTTCGCGACGGGAGATTCGATCAGCACCGCCTTCAACTCAGGACCCCCTTCGTGCTCGGCACCTCGGAGCCGGCGATCTCCTTCGCGGAGCGGACCGCCACCGCGAGCGCCTTGAAGATCGCCTCGGCGGCGTGATGTCCGTTGCGCCCGCGAAGCAGGTCGACGTGAACGTTCCACCCGGCTCGGTTCGCGAGCGACTTGAAGAACTCCTCGATGAGGGCGAACGGGAAATCGCGGTGGATCAGAAGCATCTCGCGGTCGATCGGGACTGCGAACTCGAGAAAGGGCCGTCCCGAGAAGTCCACTACGACGCGGGCCAGCGACTCGTCGAGGGGAACGTACGCAAACCCGAATCGCCGGATCCCCTTTCGGTCCCCGAGAGCGCGAGCGAACGCGTCGCCGAGAACGAGGCCGACGTCCTCGACCGTGTGGTGATAGTCGATGTGCGTATCACCCGTCGCCTCGAGGTCGAGATCGATCGAGGCGTGCCGCGCGAGAGCGTCGAGCATATGTGAAAGGAAACCAACCGGCGTCGCGATCCGCGAACGGCCGCTGCCGTCGAGGTTCAGCTCGACGCGGACCGAGGTCTCCTTCGTTGTGCGGGCTACCGCGGCGGTCCGCGGTGCTGCATCGGTGATCGGAGAATTCATGAGCGCCTCTCTTTCAGCGCAACTCGCAGCGCTGCGATGAATCGATCGTTTTCTTCGGGAGCGCCGACACCGACGCGGAGGGCGCGCCGCATCCCCGGATATGCGCTGACATCGCGGACGAGAATCCCTGCGCCGAGAAGGTCGTCAAAGACGGTTCGGGCGTCGAGCGACGTCTCGAATGCGATGAAGTTCGCATGGGAGGGATAGGGTCGGACCCCGGGAATCGATGAGAGCTCCTCGGCGAGTCGCCCGCGCTCGGCGACGATCGTCTCAACGCGCGCTTCGAGGAGCGGTGCGTTCTCGAGCGCGACGATCGCCGCCTCCTCGCTGAATACGTTCATGCTGTACGGCAGCTTGACCTTCCGCACCTCGCGGCAGGTCTCCTCCGTCGAGGCGAGCCAGCCGACGCGAAGCGCCGCAATGCCCCACGCCTTCGAGAAGGTGGAGAGGACGACGAGCCGCTCGTGGAGCGGGGGCGCAACCGCGCCGTCGAACTCTCCGTACGCGCGGTCGAGGATCACCATCGCGCCCGCATCGAGGAGGCGATCGATTCCATCTCCGGAGATCACGCCTCCGGTCGGATTATTCGGCGAGCAGATGATGACGACGGGCGCGGACGCGCAGCCGCGGCAGCTTTCGAGGAGCGCCTCGGTCGGAATGATGCCCGTGGCGGGATCGATCGGCACGGGCCGGACGATTCCTCCCGCCACGGCCACGAGCTTCTCGTACAACGCGAACGACGGGACGGGGATCACGACCTCGGTGCCCGGCGAGACGAACGCCGTGATCGCGGCGAGGAGCAGATCGTTCGACCCGTTGCCCGCGAGGATGTTCTCTTCGCCGAGACCGTGGCGGAGGGCGATCGCCGCGCGGAGCCTCCTCGTCTCGAAGTCGGGATACCGATTCCAGGCGCGCGACGCGACGCGCGCTTCGACCTCCCGCTTCAGCTCCGGCGGAAAGTCGAACGGGCTCCTCGTTCTGGTCGAGCTTGATCGGCGCCTCCAGCCGCTCGAGCGTGTAGGTCCGCAGATCGCGAACCGCATCGCGGATGAAAAGAGCGGTCATCGTTCCTCCCTCGCGGCGATCGACGCGGCGTGGAGCGGCAGCCCCTCCCGGATCGCGAGAAGCTGCGCCGCCGGCGCGACGCTCGTGAAGGTCTCGCGAGAGAGCGAGACCACCTGGGCGCGCTTGAGAAAATCGGTCACGCCGAGCGGAGAGAAAAAGCGGCCGCCTCCCGCGGTGGGAAGGATGTGATTCGGCCCGGCCGTGTAGTCGCCGATCGCCACGGGAGACCAGCGCCCCACGAAGATCGCTCCCGAGTTTTCGATCCCGGCGGCGATCGCTTCCGGATTCCTGGTCTGGATCGAGACGTGCTCCGGAGCGAGCGCGTTGACGAAGGCGACGGCTTCTCCCGCCGAGCGCGCGATCGCGACCGCTCCATGCGCTTGGAGCGAACGGCGGGCGCACGCGTCCGCGGGGAGCTGCGCGATCCGCCGCGCGATCGCCGCGCGGACCGCCGGAGCGGCCTGCCCGGTCACGACGGCGACGGCGGCCGAGTCGGGGCCATGCTCGCTCTGCGCGAGCAGGTCGACGGCGACGAGCTCCGGATCGGCGGTCTCGTCCGCAATCACCGCGATCTCGCTCGGTCCCGCCGTCATGTCGATCCCGACTCGCCCGAACAGAAACTGCTTGAGCGCCGTCACGAACTGGCTGCCCGGGCCGACGATCTTGTCGACCGGGCGGAGCGTCGCCGTTCCGTGCGCGGCGGCCGCGATGCCTGCGCCCCCGCCGCGGTAGATCGCAGCGACCCCGAGGCGCGCCGCGATCTCGTGGAGCTCGCTCGTCGCCGCCGCCGCCGGAGTCGTGACGACGACGATCTCGTCGACTCCCGCGAGGCGCGCCGGGATCGCCCCCATCATGAGCGTCGACAAATAGACGGCTCGCCCGCCCGGCACGTAGACGGCGACGCGGCGAAGAGGGCGGACGCGCTCGACCATCTCGTCGCCGACGCGTGGCCTCTCCTGCGCGATCTGCCGTTCGTGATAGCTCCGAATCCGCGCGATCGCGAGATCGGCCGCTGCCGAAAGCGCGGGGTCGATCTCGTGCCGCCGCGGCTCCGTCAGGAGCTCATCGGGCGCAAGCGATACACCGTCGACGCGGGCGACGATCGAAGCCACGGCGGCGTCGCCGCCCTCGCGGACCTCGCGGGCGACCTCCGCGGCCGCCTCGCGCGCCGAGTCGAAGGCCTCCTCGCGCTGCGAGCGCAGCACGTTCAGCCATGCCGAAGCCGCGGGCGTCCCGATCGTGAACGTCGCGATCATCGAAGGCTCCCTTCCGGCGCCGACTGCCGCGCAGCGATCGCGTCCGCCGTCCTCTGCAGGAGATCGCGCACCGCGGCCGCCTTGAACCGGAAGCTCTCACGATTGACGGCGAGCCGGGGCGAGACGTCGAGCAGGAGCTCGAGCGGCTCGAGCGCGTGCGCGCGGATCGTCTCTCCCGTTTCGACCAGGTCGACGATGAAGTCGGACAGGCCGAGGACGAGCGCGAGCTCGACGGAGCCCTGAAGAATGACGATCTCCGAGAGCGCGGCGCGCGACCCGAGGCGCGCCCGCGTCAGAGTTGGATACTTCGTGGCGATCGTCGACCGCCGCGTCGCCTGCGGTCCGGTTCCCTTCTCTTTTCCAATCAGCATCAGCCGGCACCTGCCGAACGGCAGCTCGATCGGCTGGTAGACCGCGGCGCGCTGCTCCTCGATCTGATCGAGGCCCGCGACGCCTGCGTCCGCCGCGCCGTGCTCGACGTAGACGGGGACGTCGGCATCCTTGACGAAGATCCACTCGAAGCCGGGCGCGGCGAAACGAAGAGACCGCGTCGAGAGCTCCGCAGGCGACGGCACCGGAAAACCCGCCGCGTCGAAGAGCGCGAGCGTGGCCGCCTGGAGACGCCCTTTCGGGATGGCGATCCGGAGCGGGGTCATCGCGCTTCCTCCTCGAGCGGATCGGTCGTCATCGTGAATCCGACGGCGGGTGCCGGCGCGCCGAACGCGCCATAGAGGGAGTCGTATCGCCCGCCCGCGCCGATCTCGACGAAGCGGCGTTGGTCGAGAAGGCGGAAGGTCATCCCGCTGTAGTACGACGCGCCTGCGTCGTCGTCGAGCGAAAGCTCGATGGGAACGCCGACCCGCTCTCGCAGAGACCGCAGCCGCGACCCGATCGCCGAGGTGGGAGGAAACTCCTCCAGCGCTTCGGCAGTGAGTGTTCCGTCGATCAGAGATTCGACCAGGGGGCGCACGGCCTCGTCGAGCGGAATGGACGCGAGGTCCGCCCGCCGCCGCGACCGGACGATCGAATCCAGCTGCGCTGCACCCGCGCCGCGCGCGAGCAACGGCAGAAGCCGCACGTGCGAGACGGCGACCGCCGGATCGGCTCCCGAGGCGCGCGCCGTCGCCACGGCGAGACGGATCATCTCGGCGTCCGCATCGACGGAGGGATCTCCGATCAACTCCGCGCCGATCTGAAAGCACTCGCGGCTTCTCCCGAGGCGCGCGTGCTCGCGGCGGATCACGTCGCCGCGGTAGAAGAGCCGGAGCGGGCCGCCGCTCGATCGAACCAGCGGCGCGACCGCGCGCGCAAGCATCGGCGTGAAGTCGGCCCGGACCGCGAGCAGCTCTCCTTCCGCGTCGGTGAACCGGTACGCCGTGCGGAAGCTTGCTTGCGAGATGACGCCCGCGTACGGGTCGGCGAAGTCGACGACCGGAAGGATGACTTCATCGAAGCGGGCGGACTCGAGGACGGCGACGGCGGCGCGCTCGATCTTTCTCCGCCTCGCTGTCTCGTCGATGAGAAGAACGCGGACGCCGAGAGGAAACGAGGCGTCCTGTGTGTCGGGTGCGAGTTTCGATTCGTTCAAAGTCCGTCTCCATTTCGGCCGGAAAACAAAAGCCCTTCCCGGGTGGGAAGGGCCTCGAAATGGAGTCGGATGCCGGTTCCGCCGCCGTCGAGCCCTTCCTTCCGGAGGGGCCCGAAGCGCACACCAGCCCCTACGTCGTGAAGTGGACGTGGGGATGATGCAGGGCCGCGGTGGTGAAACGTTTCATGCGGCGTGCAGTGTAGGGGCGGATCGACGGCGTGTCAACACGTCAGCGCGGCGTGGCCGCGTCCGACGGCGGCTTCATCGGGCATGTGCTGATTCCGAACAGGGTGTACGCCGGGCAGCTCCCGAGAAGGCCGGTCAGAATCGGCAGCACGCCGAGGTAAGCCCAGGGAGTTTTCGGTCCGACGAACGCCAGCGAGACGATCGCGGCTCCGATGAGGACGCGGATCACCCGGTCGACGACGCCTTCATTGACAGGGAACAATCGGGTCATGGACTCGTCCTTTCCTGCGGATCTTGCGCGAGCGCGCGGCTCCTCGCCGCGCGCTCGCCGTCATACCGCGTTGCTCATTGCTCGACAGGAGGCGGAACCACCAGGTCCTCCGGGATGGGCTCGCGGCCGAGCCACTCCTCGAGCGGCGAGGCCTTCGAGGTGGTCCGTCCGCTCGTGTGCGCCGAACACGTGCGGCGCCCGCACCTTCGGCCCGCGCGTCGGGCGGCTCAGGTCGACGACACGCGCGTCACGCGCCCGGGCACGACCGGCTCGGGGATGGTCACGCGCTCCCCCGCACCCGGGATCTCGATCTGGAGCTGGTACGCGCCCGGGAAGAGGTCGACCCCGCCGACGTAGCCGTTTCCGTCCGCGTATGGACGATCGACGCGTCGCGCGGCCCGGCGCCCATCTTCTCGATCGCCACGCGCGCTCCGTCCGCCGGGCGACCGCTCGCGTCCACGATCTGCGCCAGCAGGTGACCCTGCCGCGGGTCCGTCTTCCACCCCATCGCCGGCACCGCCACCGGACTAGGGGAAGGGCGCCTCCGGCGCGTACGCGCCATCCTCGGTCAGGGCGCGGAAGAGCTCGTCACGCGGCCGCAGCGGCGTGGCCGGTGGCACCGTCACCGCCTGGTTCGTCGCGTTGTAGCTGAAGAAGTTGAACCCGCGGCTCAGCGCGCCGGTGGCCGACGGGGCGCGGCCCTCGCCGATCTGCACGAGCGTGTTCTCGAGCGAGTTCATGTAGGCGCCGAGGCCGATCACGCCGTGGCGAGCGTACTGCGCGTTCTTCGTGAACTCGATCCACTCGCGGAACTGCGTGACGTGCGACGCGACGTGCTGGCTCTTGTAGACCATGGGGATGCTCAGGTCGAGGATCCCTTCCTGCATCCACCCGCCCCAGTCCTGGAAGACGCGGTAGTAGGCCTCGGTCTGCTGGAAGGTCCGCGGCTCGACGGAGTTCGGCCCGCGGTAGAACGTGATGAGCGCGGCGGAGAGCTTGGCTCGCGGCCGGATGAAGGCCATCTCGAGATACAGCCGCCGGACGAACGCGCGGACCTGCTCCCGCCGCCACTCGCTGAAGCTCGCGTCCCAGGGGTCCGGCAGCGAGCCGGCGGGCTCGGCCGTAGGCGGCGTTGAAGCGGGCGACGCTCGTCGGGTTGTAGCCGATCGCGAACGGGAGGCCGACGCCGGGCGGCCGCGGCGCCGCGATCGGCATCTCCGGGATAGCGGATGTAGTCGAGGTGGATGCCGTCGACGTCGTAGCTGCGGAGCAGGTGCAGGAGGACGTCGAGCGTGTGCTGGGCGGCCGCGGGATGGCCGAGGTCGAGGAACCACACGCCGTTCGACATGCGCTGGCCCAGGAAGCCGACCCCGGTCGTCCCCGCGAGGAACGAGGGATGGGCCCGCGTCAACCAGTTCTGGTCCTCCGGCGAGCCCCAGCCGTGCTGGTTGAAGAGGTGGTTCGGGTCGCACGGGACCTTGCACGGGAACGACGAGGTGGGGACGTTCGGGTGGCCGGAGAAGACGGCCCCGATGTTCGCCCAGGCGTGCACCTCGATGCCCTGCGCATGCGCCTTCTCGATCAGGTCCTGCAGCGGGTCGAACCCGGGGGGCGGGACGTAGTTCTCGATCCACCCCTCGAGCGAGATCGGCGTACAGGCTCTGGGCGTTGCGCCGCACCTGGGCCACGATGGTGTTCAGGTTTCCCTGCTTCGCGCGCTCGATCAGGGCGTCGATCTCGGCCGGGCTCCGCAGGCCCGGGTTGAACGAGTCGACCCAGAGGGCGCGCACCTCCGGGCGGGTCTTCCGCGCGGGGCGGATGCCGGCAGGACCAAAGCGATTGCGAGGAGGGCAAGGACGGCTACACCAGGAAAGCGATGGCGCATGGAGATCCTCCTGTCCGTGACGTGAGGGGCGGCTCGGCGGCGGCGTACGTAGTCGCGCTCACCATAACGGCGCGACCGACGACGGTCAAGACGGCGTCACACGAGCGTTCGCAGAAACGCCGTGAGGGCGTCCGGCACCTGATTCTGGAGCGCCCGAAAGTCCGGGCGGCCGCTGGCCCGCCCTTGCGCGGGGAAACCGAATCGGCGACCGCGGGCGCCCCTACCGGGATCGTGTGCTGCGCGCCGATTTCCTCGCGACGCTCTTGC
>CAWCBB010000030.1:0-375000 GCA_963793695.1 uncultured Acidobacteriota bacterium
ATGTTTATGTAAACATTTCTTCGTTCAGTTACGCGTCCTTGTTGGCCCGTGTCGTCGGCGACGTAGAGGCGTCCGCCGAGCGCGGCAACGTCCCACGCGGCGCCCGCGACGGTCGCGGTTCCGGCCGGCGTCATGAGCGTCGGATCGCTGACGTCGAACGCGAACAGGCCCGATCCGCCGGAGGCGACGATCGCGTAGCCGCCCGCGATCGTGATTCCGTTGGGCTGCGCGCCCGCGTAGGCCCGCGCGATGGACGTAGGCGCCGCCGGGTTCGAGAGGTCGAACGTCGCGACCTCGGACGAGGTCCGGCTCACGGCCCAGAGAACGTTTCCATCGAGCGCGCCGCGGAACGCGTCGAAGTTCGGGATCTCGAGCTCGGCGACCTTCTTTAGGTCGTTCGGGTCGCGGCGATCCATCACGATCAGATCGTGGCCGACGCCGCCGGGGCGGGAGTCGCTGATTCCGATGAGCCAGTCCGTCCCGAGGGTGAACAGGTCACTGAACGCGTACGGGGTGTAGCTGGCGACCGACTTCCGGTAGACATAGCGGGGAGCGGACGGCGTCGAGACGTCATAGACGTTGATGTAGTTGTTCGAATCGCAGTCGCCCTCAGCCGCGAACGCGTAGCCGCCAGAAATCACGAGGGCGTACTCGTTTCCGCAGACGTCCGCGGCATGAACCGGCACGGGAGTCACCGCCGTGAGATCGACGGCCCAGAACCTGCCGGCCGCGACGAACGCCCACGCGCCGGCGACCGCCACGTCGCGCACGGCGCCGGTACCGGTCAGGGTCGCCCGGACGGTCGGAGCGGAAGGATTCGAGACGTCGAGCAGCACGAGGCGGCTCGAGCTGCCTGTTCCGTCGGCGGGATAGGAACCGATCGCGAGCACCGAACCGTCCCGCGCGATCGTCCGCGCGCGGAACGCCGCATCGACGCCCCAGGATGATTGTTCGAGCCGCGTCGCATCGGGCGTCGCGCTCGGAAGAGTGCCGACCGGGATCGGGCTCGACTCGAGCGGAAAGAGGTTTCCGTCGCGCGCGCGCATCGTGATCGCATCGCCGGCCTCGCCGCCGACGGCGAGCATGAACGAGCCGTCGGCTCCGACGGTGGCCGTGAACTCCGCGCGCGTCCGCTCGTTCCGCGCGATCGCGGCGAGCGGAAGGTCGACGTCGGCGACCGCTCCAGGCGAGCCGACGACCGACGATCCGACGGTGCCTGTCGTAAGCGCGACCCGGCCCGCATCGATCGTCGGCGGTTGTTGATTGTTCCCCGTAATCGTCGATGCCGCGTCGGAATCCAGCGTGCCGTACTCGAGCAGGTCGATCGTCTCGAGCTTCGCATTCCGGAGTATCAGGCTGTCGAAACGATAGAGACCACGGAGCGAGTCGCCGAGCGAGCCGACGAGCGGATCGGCCGACACGTCGAGGGTGAGCGTCGTCGGCGTGTTCCCGAGAATCGGCCACGTCTTGGTGCGCTGGTGGCCGATGACCGCGCGAACGCCTCGGAGATGATCCGGACCGAACATTGCCGCGGTTGAATCGGTGACGACGTCGGGACCGATGGCGCCGACGGTCCGATACCCGACCGCGGAAAATGGCGTGGTCCGGGGCGAGATGACGGTGCCGTTGTCGATGATGAGGCGCCGCCCCTTGATCCCGGTCTGAGAGTCCGCCGTCTCGAGGTAGACGGTTCCGGCGGCGCCGCGCCGTGCGAGGCTCGAAGAATTCGGCCCTCCCGATGCGGCGACTCGGCCGGCAAGCGCGGTCGCCATGGTATCGACGTAGATGGCGACGCGGCCCCCGCCCCCCGCCGTCATGCTGTTCGGACCACCGTTCGCGTGAATTGTGCCCGCTCCTGCCAGGAGGCTCGCGTCGATGCGAATGCTTCCTCCCGCGCCCGCGCCGTTCGTCGAGCTCGAGCCATCCGCTGTGATCGCGCCGTCCACGGTGACGGATCGCGCGCCGATCCTGAGGATGCCGCCTCCAGCGTTGCAGCTCGTACACGAGGCGTTCGGATACTGACCGCCGGCTGCACCGGGTGTGTTCGGATCGAACAGCGACCCGTAGGCCTCGCCCGAATCGCCGAGGGAATCGTGATTGCCCCCGCGTCCTCCGTGGCTGCCGCCAGCGCCGTTTCGGCTTCCCGTGGCGCCCGGCCATGTACGCCCATACCCTGCAGTCGCGCCCATGAATCCCTTTCCGTCCGCGTCGATTCGACTGCCTGAATCGATCGCGATGGTATCGGCGCTGATTTCGAGCCGGCGAACGGCGTCGACCGTCGAAGGATGCGTCAAGACACCTCCCTCGAGGGTCAGCGTCTCGACGAGGACCCGCTCCGCCTCCACGTGAGCTCGGATGGTCACCGTCGCGCCTCGCAGCTCGCCCGTGCGAATGACTTCCGTGGCAGATCCGGTCAGCAGAGGGGTCGAAAGGCTGTCGAATGCGACCGTTCCCCGGCGAGAGAGGGTCACGGCATCGAACTTCCATGCGATGCGATAGGGAGCGGGCCAGGCCCCGGACACCTCGATTGCGGGAAGCGGAAGGATGACCCGCAACTGCGTCGACGACAATCGCTCCGCGATCTCGAATGACGAGACTACCGCTCCGGCTCCGTCGAGAATCTCGATTTCGGCTCCGTCGATCCACTCGTCCAGCGGGCCGCTGACCGTGAGATCGACGCCAGCGGACGAGAGAACGGTTCCGCTCCGACCCTGCGCAACTTCCGTCGGTCGCGTCGTTTTGTTCTCGTCGTTGTCGATGATCAGCTCGTCATCGAGTTTCAACCCCGTCGCATCGACGCGACGAAGGTAGACCGTCCCCGCCGTGCCATTTCTCACGTGTTGCGCCGTCGAGTAACGCCCTCCGGCAGCCGAGATCCGGTTCCGCTCGACGTCGAGGGTTTCAAAGTAAATCGCGACGCGTCCACCTCCCCCAGCGGCCATCCCTACGTCGCCTCCCCTCGCTTCGATCGATCCAGAGCCGGCGATTCTTCCGGCGTCGAGGCGAACGCTACCTCCGGCTCCGGCTCCGCTATTCGAATCCGATCCGTTCGCGGAGATCTGGCCGTCCAGATAGAGCTCATCCGCCTTGACCCGGATGACCCCGCCTCCGGCGTTGCAGGGGCCACAGGTTGCCCGGTTGTACTGCCCCCCCGCTCCGCCGGGAGTGTTCGGATTCATCACCGATCCGTGGGACGGAGCCGAATCACCGTGCGTGTCGTGTTGTCCCCCGCGTCCGCCGTGACTGCCTCCGGCACCGTTGAAACTTCCTCCCGCTGTGGAGTTCGGCCAGGTGCGGCCATATCCCGACTCGGCTCCCACGAACCCACGCCCGCTCGCATCGATCGTTCCGCCGCAGGCGACGTAGATTCGATCGACGACCAATTCCAGTCGCTCCACGGAGGCCGCGCTCGTCGCCGGATGCGTCACCTTCGCGCCGTCGAGTACGACCAGCTGCACGAACGTACGCTTGCCGACGATCGTCGTGGTTCCTGCCGCGACGATCAGCGTGCGATTCTCGTAAGTCGCCGCGTTCGCATCGTCGATCGTGAGGTTGGTGTCGACGACGATGCCGTCGACGATCGTGACCTGCACCGAGGCGTCGTTGGATAACCCGGCCACGTTCGTGACCACGGCCTTTAGGGCGAGCTCGGGGACGGCGTCGGCGGAAATCGTCCAGACGGTCTCGTAATGATCCGGCGATCCCGAGACCGGGAGCCAGGTGGAGTCGACGTGGGATCCGTTCACGCGAAGCTCGATCGCGCTGACGGCGTTCTGGACTCCGCCAGCGTCGTTCCCGAGCGCGTGGATGCGGAGGCGGATCGGCCGGTTCGCCGCGAAGAGCGCCTCCGCGGTGGGGCACATCCATCGCACGACCGGGAGATTCGGGTCGTAGAGGGGCTTGATCGAGACGACGACCGACGCCGTCGCCTCGTTTGCGGCGAGATCCGAAGCGATCACGCTGATCGTGCGCGGCACGCTGGTGCCGCTCTCGACGGACGGGACTGGCAGGTTGCCGCTCCACTCGCTTCCCGCTCCCTTCGTGAGGGCGATGGTCGCCCCTCCCTCGATCGACGCGGTCACGCCCTTGACACCGCTCTCGGCATCGATGGCGGTCACGCGCACCGGGATCACGTTGCCACTCCCCTCGTCGAAGGGAGGCGCATCGGGCGCGGGCGTCACGATCGTCACCGCCGGCTTCACGCTGTCGACCAGAACCGACGCCGTTCCGGTCGCCGTCGCGAAGAGCCCGCGCACGTCGGTGGCGCGCGCGGCGGCCGTCACGGTCGATCCGGGCGCGAAGAGCGGGACCGTGAACACGAAGCTCGAGGCTGGCCACGGGTCGTTCACAGTGGCGCGCGTCACCTGCTTCGACTTCACCTGCGACCAGGCGGTGCCGTCCGCCTTCGTCCCCTCGAGCGTCACCTGGACGGTCACGAGCGTCCCTTCGTCGGTGACGGTCACGTTCGTGGCGAGGGCCGCCGCCGTGTAGAACGACGAGGGATCGAGCACCACAGAAAGATTCTTCGGCGCCTCGTTCCGGCGCACCGGAAGCGTGATCGTCGCTGGCGCGCTGCTGTTGAGCGACCGGTCGCGCGCGACCGCGCGATACACGATCGTCGTCCCCTCCGGCGGCGCCTCGGGCGCGACGAACCGGTAGGAGAACGGAGCCGCCGTCTTCTTCGTGAGATACGTCTCGATTCCGCCGTCGACGCGGAAGTACTCGACCTGCTCGACGTCGGCCGCCGGCGCGCCGTCCGCCGAAGCGTTGCGGATGTCGGGAACGAGCGTGTACTCGGCGCCCGACACCAGCGTCTCGCCGCCCGCCACCGGCGGGACGAGCGTCACGAACGGCGCGGTGTCATCGTATGAGGCCCACTCGAAACTCTGCTCCGGCGCGGCGTTCCCCTGGGGGTCGCGCGCCCCGGCGACGGTGACGCGGTAGAACGCTTCCTTCTCGATCGGATCGTCGGGGCCGAACACGAGAGTCTCCGGCGCGGCGGGATCGAGGAACGCGCGGCCGCTCTTCTCGGCGAGGACTGCGCCGCCGGGACCGGTGATGCGAAAGAGCCGAATCGAGCCGGCGCCTCCGGGCGCCCACGGCGCCGGGTCGATCGGCTCGTTGAAGACGAACCGGAACGTCGTCGCCGCCCGGAGCGGCTGCCCCGCCGGCGGCTCGGTGCGGAGGATTCGCGGCTCCGCGTAATCGGTCGTGATGAAGCTCGCGCCGCGCGCGATTCCGAGCGGGTGCCCGCTCGCGTCGGCGACGCCGGCGGCCACGATGATTCGATAGAGCGTGTTGCTCGCCAGCTGCGCGCTCGGCCTGAGCGTCACGACGGACGTCCCGTCCGCCTGCGGCATCTGCTCGAACGCCGCCCCGACCGACGAGGAGGAGCTCGCGGGAATCAGCTTGAAGTTGCCGATCGAAAGGTGCGACTCGCGGATCGGCTCGGAGAACACGAAACGAATCCAGACGTCCGGCGGAACCTCGGCCCCGCCGTCCGCGGGGGCGATCGACAGCAGCTGAGGCGGGGTCGCGTCGAGGCGGACGGGCGGCAGCTCGATCGTCGCGCCGGCATCGGCGTTCGTCACGGTCTTCGTCTGCTCCGCGCCGGTCGTGAGTCCGTCCGGACCGAGGTACGTGAGCTCGACCGACGTCCCCCCGGACGAGGTCGGAATGCCGAGGAGGAGATAGCGCCCCTCGCCGTTCGTGAGCGTGTCGACCGAGCGGCCGGAGAATTTAGCGGCGACCCCCGTCCCGGCGGACGGGCCCCCCGCCTCCGCCTCGACGAACCCAGAGAGCGCCGCGTACGACCCGAGCTCGACGCTCGCCGTCGCGGGGACGGACTGCGAAGGGATCGTCGCGGAGGCGGAGCCGGTGAACGCGCCGTCGAGGGAGCGGACCTGGATGGAAATCGGAATGCGCTTCTCCGGGGTGCCGATCGGCAGTCCGGCGAGAAGGACATTCCCCGTGGCATCGGTATACGCCGTCGCCTGCCGCCCTCCTCCCGACGCCGTAACGCGCGCGCCGGCGGCGGGCTGTCCGCCCTGGATGACCTGCGCGCGAACGGAGCCGAAGGCCGGAAACACGAGGCGAATCGGATCGGCCGCGGACCCCTTCGGGAACTCGCCCGAGGCCGTGATCGCCCGCTGCTCGCCGCCGATCTCGCGAACCGAGAGGTAGTACTTGCCATCGGCGAGCACCCCCTCGATCGCGAACTGGTTCCCCTGGCGCGACGCATAGACGTCGCAGAACTCGACCCAGTTCCTCGTCGTGCACCGCTGCTTGACGTCGATGTCGACGGCGGGAGCGAGCACGTTCGAATTCGATCCGTCGTCCGCCGGAAGGTAGACCGAGGCGTGAAGCGTCGCGGTCGACTCCAGAGCGAGAACGACGCCGGTCAGCTCGTAGCCGTTGGCCTCGCTGAGGCCGAGGGTCGCGTTCGCCCGGCGGTTCGACTCCGGATCGCGCGCCGTGAGCTTGAATGGTCCCTCGCGCACGCCTTCGAAGAGAAAGTCCCCGGAAACGTCCGTCGTCGTTCGCGTGTCGTAGTTGAGCGCATCGAGCGTGACGTGGGAGCCCGCGACCGGCTGATCGACGACCGCCTTCTCCGGATCGATCACCTTCCCGTTGACGATCCCCTTGTGCTCGAGCAGGACCTGCGCGCTCGCCTGCTCATTCGCGACCACCGTGACGACGCCGCTCGCGCCGGACCGCCCCCCCGCCTTCGAGTACGCCTGCAGGCGATAGTCGCCGACGGGGAGTTGCTCGAAGAGCACCTTCCCGGCGCCGTCGGTCGACGCGAAGTCGAAATCGGCCCAGCTCACGCCCGACTTCCGGAGGAGCATCACTTCCGCATTGAGAACGGGAGCGTTCGCCTCCATCGGGTCGAGCACGGTCGCCTCGACCGAGCCGACTCCGGCGCCACCGATCCCGATCAGCGCGGCGACCTCGTCGCCCTCGTTCACAAGTGCGCCCGTCCAGGTGCCGCGCAGCTCCTGGTTGCCCGGATCCCACGCCGAAGCGCGGAGCGAGCCTTCGAAAACGTTCCCGAAGTCGATGCGCCCCGCGTCGTCGGCGGCCATCGGCTCGAGCGCCGAGCCGAACGAGCGCGACGGAAAGCCGAGCTCGCGCAGCCAGAGGCGCGCGTGCGGCACCGGAGCATTGTCGGAAAGATCTTCCGGGGTCGAGTCGGGCACGTTGTTCGAGGGATTCTTCGGGTCGAAGACGGCATAGCCGGCATAGACGACCCGCGCCTTCACGGTCCCGCGCCGGCGCACGACGACGCCCACGTCCTCGACGGCGCCGCCGCCCGCCGGCGTCTTCGCGTTCGCGTAGCCGGTCCTGTAGATCCCGTCCTGCGTGACGCTCGCGACCGCATGGACGGTGACGCCCGCCGCGAGGTTGCGGAATGAGAACGACCCGTCGCCGCCGCTGATCGTCGCTCCCTGGTCCTGCCGCCCGTCGGCGAGACGAACGGTCGCTCCGGCGATCGGCGTCCGTCCGTCGATCGCGTAGACGACCCCGTCGAGCGACGCGAGACGGTCGAGCTGCAGCGTGATCGTCTGGAGGTCACCGTCGAACGCGAGCCGCCCGCTGGCGCTCGCGTTCCCGTGCACAGGATGCGATGAGGCAACCGTGAACTCTCCGAGCGCGGGGACGCCGTCGAAGGTCGCGAAGCCCGCGGCGCCGCTCGCATCCTGCGTCGAGTGCGCAACCGACGTCCGTTTCAGGCTCTGCAGGCCGTCGTCCCACGCCATGTAGCCGATCGTGACGTCGGTGATCAGGTCGATGTCGGAGCGAACGGCGACGCGAACGCGCCCCTGCCCGGGGAGACGAAGGTTGAGCGGAGCGATCTGCCCGTCGAACGCGACGCGCGCGCTGCCGCTCGCGGACTGAGCGCCGTAGCCGCCGCCGCGTGCGACCGCCCAGATCGTCTCGGTGCGGCCGACCGGCACGTCCTGAAGCTCGTAAATGCCGTCGCCCCTGCCGCCGAGCTGTTTCTTGTTCGGGTAGTCGGGCACGAACACGTCGAACCCGTCGAGCGGGAACCCGGCGGCGTCGACCAGCCGAACGCGGATGGTCCCCCTCCCCGCTTCCTGCGCGGAGATGAGGATGGTAACGGGGTTGGACGTGGCGAGGGGTGACGGAAGCGTCCTCGACGCGGCGCGCCCTGTTTCGGGATCCCATCCGGTGATCTTCCTGCCGGCCAGCGACGCCGGGACCTGTTCGAAGATGAACTTCGCCTCCGCGTCCGCGGTCACGACGCCGAGGCCTTCGATTCTGACGATGGCTCCCGGCACGAGCGTCTCGACGGACGGATTCAACGGATCCTGACGCTTGACGACACCGTCCACGCGGACCGGCGCCTGCGCGGAAGCGATCTCGAGGATCATCGTCAGCTCGCGCGTCGCGTCGGCACGGAGATCGAAGTCCTGCGCGGCCGCGATCCGCGAGACGGACCACTCGGCCGCAAGCACGGTGACGAGTCCCGCCGGCACGCGCGCGAACTCGAAGCGGCCGTCCGCGCCGGTGTACGTCTCGCCGGCTGCGTAACCGCGGCTGTAGATGCCGACGCGGGCACCGGCGACCGGGGCACCGCCGTCCGAGCGGACCACGGTGCCCCTGACCGCGCCCGTGCCCGGAGCCTCGCCGCGCGAGATGACGAGGTCCTGCACGACGACCGCTCCCGCGATGCGAACCTCGTTCGCCGCGTAGACGATGCGCCCGCGCGAGTCCGTCGCGCTGAACGTGAGCGGGCCGACCGGGAGGTTCTCGATGCGATAGAAGCCGTTCGCGTCGGCGGCCGCGCGGCGGACTTCATTGAACATGGTGCTGCCGACGACGACTGCGACGCCCGGCGCCTTCGTGCCGTCGTCGTACCGCACGTACCCTTCCGCGCTGCCGCGGCCGAGGTAGACGAGGTTCACGAACTGGACCTCTCCCGGAGCGCGAATGGCAGCGCTGAGGCTCGCCGCCTTGCCGTCGGGATCGACCGCATCGAGGCGCCACGCGCCGTCATACCCGAGCTCGAGATCGCGCGGGACGTATTCGAAGAAGAAGACGCCATCGCTCCCCGTGACGTCGAACTGCACCGAGTCGGGGAGCGGAAGGCTCTCCCTGGAAAAGACCTGGAGGGCGACCTGCGCGTCATCGACGGGAGCGTTGTCGGCGCGCAGCACCCTTCCGTAGAGGAGCCCCGCCAGCCGGTCGAGGTCGACGGTCGGCTGGACCGTCGCCGCGAGCGCGACCGGAGCGCCTGCCAGCGGATCGCCGATCGAGCCGACCGTGATCTCGTACCTCGCGTTGGTCGAGAGGATGTGGTCGAAGTTGAGGTTGACGATCCGGCCGTCCGCCTGGGCCGCCGCGCCCGAGATCGGGCGGGGCTTCTCCACCGACAGGCCGCCGCCGCTCCAGGAGACTCTCGCGCTGAACGCCGCGAGAAGGTTGCCTTCGCTTGCGACCGGCCGGTTGAAGAGAACCGAAACGCGGTGGCCGTCTTCATCGAGATGCAGATCCTGACGCGCCGCGACGACCTCGAGCGGCGGCGGGAGGATCTCGGCGGGCGTCGCGAGCGCGAGGATCGCGCCGGCTCCGTTCCGTGCCTCGACCTGCGCCTGCCCCGGAACGATCGCGATGATGACCGGCTCTCCCGGCGATCCCGCCAGCGACAGCGTCGTCCGGAGTAGTTTTCTCGCGGCGGCGCCCGGATGAACGAGCTCGATCGTCAGCGGACCGCTCACGAGGGGCGTCACGATCACATCGACGTCCTCGGTCCAGCGTCCGACGAGCGCGAGAGCGCCCACCGTCCCGCCGTCGCGCGCGTCGAGGTCCGCGGAATCGGCGAAGGGGAGATCGGCGGACCATCCAAGGTCCCCATCGAATCCGGTGAGGCGCCCGGTCGTCGCACCGCGAAGACTGACCGCGAACGGGCGGGCCGAGCCGCTCGGCGCATGCACGAGCGCCGCGAGAAACGGCGAGCGATGGGAATTGGCGGCGCCGGCTCGACTGAGAAAGAACCCGTAGTCCGCCGCGTTTCCTATCGCGCCTCGCTCGAGGCGCTCGGCGATCGCGGCCTGAGCGCTCCTCCCTGAGTCGACCAGCCGCCGCAGGTCGTCCCATTCGCGGAGCTCGCTCTCGTTCCCGAGCAGGGAGAGATTCATTCCGATGAGCGCGAGGTCCTCCGCCTCCCCGATGAAGATGCGCTGCCCCGCGCGCGCGAGGTCGGTGGCCCGCTCGAAGACGTCGGAGCGGATCACGCGCGGGAACTTCGCCGTCGACTGATTGAGAGGAGCCGTCGCGACCGAGTAGCCGAGGCCGAGGAGCTCGAGCTGCGCGTCGACGAGAGCGGGATCGAGGTAACGCGTGTAGTGCGGCAGGAGCAGCGTCGCCGGCGAGAGCGGAATCCCGTTCTCATCCACCCCCATGTGGAACTTCACCTCCGCCGTCACCACGTCGCCTTCGACCGAGCCGGCCGTTGCGTAGGCATGTCCCGTGATCCCCGGCCGAAGGCGGTACTCGACGACCTTCATCTCCCCGGGCGCGAGCGTCAGGTCGTGAAACTCCGGTGTCTCCGGCGCGCGGCAGACGTTCAGATCGAGGCTGCCGGTGCACGGAAGGATGCCGCTCGCGATCCGGAGGCTCTGCGCCGCGGGCGACATGTTGGTCACGAAGGAGAACGTCGAGTAGTCGATTCCCCGGCGCACGACGTCCGGGTGAGAGAAGGTGACGTTGAAGCGGGGATCGTGAACGTGAATGGTCGCTTTCGGGCTCGCGCGGAGCGGGACGTCCGGCTGCCCGGGCGCGCGGTACGTGGCGCGCAGGTCGAATGCGATCGTGAAGCTTCCGGCGCGCAGCGCTTCGAGGACCCAGTCCGCACTCGCCTCCGCCTGCGCGGCGAGAACCGTCATGGCGCCGTCGGCGAGGATCGGCACCGCCTGGCCGAAGCTGACGGCGGGATCGATCTTCGCCACGCGCAGCTCCGACGGGATATGGATCGTCGCCGCGATCGAATCGAGCGTGATCGACGATCCTGCCGAGGCGCCGTTGCGGACCATGAGGCCGACCCCGAAGAACTGGTGCAGGACGGCGATGTCGTTCGGAATGACGATCGCGGCCGGAATCGAGGGACGCGCGCGGGCGGGAGCCGGGTCGAGCGGCGACTGCGGAATGAACGGCATCTCCGACTCGGAGACGAGCTCGAAGGCGGCGACCGTCGGAGGGGCCCACCGGGGCGGCGCGCTCTTGCGGTCGGGAGGAAGCGAGTACGGCGTCTCCTCGACGACCGGCCGCGCCTGGTGCGTCCGCGGGTCGATCGCCACGACGTAGGGAACTTCCACGACGTCTCCGGATTCGAGCTGGACGGAGAACGTGTATTCGTAATAGTCGAAATTCTCGCCGTTGGTGCTGATGCCGCGATTCCGCAGTTCCTCCGCTGTGAGCTGCCGCACCTTGAGCGAGGTCTGGAAGACGTCGGCGACGACGATCGTCGCGAACGACGGTGCGGCCGCCTGAAGGAAACGCCCGTCCTTCACGAGACGAACGTTCTGGAGAACGTATTCGCCTTTCGCGCGAAACCCCGGGATGCGGAACGCGTGACCCGGCGCCGTTTCGAGCGTGATCGGAGCGTCCAGGCCGGGCCCGGAAAGCTCCCCCACCGCGAGGAGGCCTTGAACGAAAGGCGCCTCGTCGTTGCGCTTTCCCCCAAACTCGGTCTGGACCGTCGCCGGGATGTCGATGGCGGTCTCCACGTCCGTATCCACGACCGCGAGGCTCGATCCGGCGATCCTCAGGTCCGCCGCGGCGATGTCGCCGGCCGCGCTGGCCGCCGCACGCAGCGCGAGCGCCAGAGCGAAAAGGAGGGTCGCGCCGCGCGTTCTCATGCCCGTACGCCTCACTCCTTCGGCGCTCCCGTCCGGTCGAGCGCCTCGAGCAATGCCGCCGCGGCGACGCGAGGATCGTCGATCGCGCGCGCTCCGCGGGGGACCTCGACGGAGGCGACCGGCGGAAGCTCGGCTCCGACGCGAACGATCCGGTTGACGAGGCGGATCTCCTCCCCTCCCTCGCGCCAGGTGAGGATCGTTTCGAGCGGAAGGCCGTAGCGGTCCGCGGCGCTCGCGCTTCCGGCCGTGCCGGCGGCGACGGCACCCTCGCCGCGCGCGGCGCGCAGGATCGCATCCGCCTCCGGCGAGCTCTCGTTCGGCCAGGCCGCGCCCGCGATCACCTCGGCGCCCCCGCGCGTGAGCGCGACGCCGCGGTCGATCACTACCTCGAGGTCGACTCGAGGACCTTCGCTCTCCCGCGTGTCGTCCGAGGCGCGATAGACGGTCACGGCGCGTGAGCCGCGGACGTGAGATCCCGTTTCACGAAGGCTCCACGCCTGACGTGCGGCGGCGGCAGGGCGTGCGCGCCCCGCACGCGCCGCACGCGCCAGGGCATCGAGCGTCGCTACGCTGAACATCCCCTCCGCGCGATCGATCCGGGTCGATTCGCCCCTCCCGTAGTCGACGATCGACGTGAGGGCGCCCGCGACCGAGACGGCGCGATTCCCGGCGAAATACTCCTCGACCGTCGTCGTCCGTCCGGTGACGGGGTCTTCGATCTCGCGCGTCAGGTGGAGCGGCCGCGGGAAAAGCGGCTCAGCGGCATCCGCTCCGCCAACGACGAGACAGAGAGCTACGGCGACCGTTGTCCACGGCATTCGCACCATGCGAGACCTCTCTTCGCACGCCCGCCCACCCTTCTTGTTCTTGATCGGACCTTCGTGCTTCTTCGAGTCTGCCGCGGGGCAAAACGCGGCCTTTCCACAGGAGTAACGCGTCGAGGGTTTTTCCTACCCCCCGTTCCATCTTTTTTTCGTGGCTCTCGCGCGCGTGCGCGCCGTCACATCCGTTTCGATATATATCGCGCGCCTCACGCTCAGAGCGCGCCCAGCTCGATCGCGATCGCTTCGAACGGCGGCGCGCTCACGAGCGCCTCGGCCGAGTGCTGTTCGAGGAGAACCTTCGACATCAGCGTGAGGACGTGAACGATCCAGCGGAAGCGCTTCACCGCTTCCGCGAGCCGTGCAAGGAACAGCAGCCGATTCGCATCGCTGCGGAAAAGGTTCTTTCTTTCGTTCCCGAGGGCGCTGACTCAGGTCCTACAGGCGCTCGGTACCATCGAGCCTGGCGAGATCTCTGTCGAAGGTCCCCAAAGGAGTATGTCCGGCCTTCCGCGCAATCTCGAGGACCAGACAATCCGAAAATCCGACCAACGGCTTCCGGCGGTAGTGACCCAGAGCGGTGGCCACCACATCAGGATCGTGCACGGTGAGGGTTCTGTGATTGAGCAGCATTTCGATGGCCGTCGCGATATCGGCGTGCTCGCGCCCGTATGCGGCGCTCAGCACCCAGGCCGTCTCCGCAAGAACGAGATGAGAAATCCACGCACCCTTCTCGACGAAGGTTTCCGCAGAGCTCACCTGGGCGTCGTCGTCACGGGTGATGAGGCGCACGAGCACGTTCGGATCAACGGCGCGCATGCTCGTCTCTCACGTGCCTTTCGATCGCCTGCTTGAGACCTTCGAGCGTACGAGCTTTGGGGCGCCTGCCGAACAGCGCGCGGTGAATGTCCTCGGACGAGTAGCGCCCGGCCTTCCGAACGAGGACCTGCTCCCCATCCTGATCCCACTCCAGAACCGAGCCCGGTCCGATGCCGAGCTTCCGCCGGATCTCAGCGGGAACCGAGATCTGCCCCTGGGCGGTCACCCTCGATTGCGGCAGCGCCATGGTGGCCATAGTACCACGGTAATGAACCACGCCGACAATGACGTCATCCCACAGGCCGCGCAGGGGACGAGGCGCTTCACGCCCAGAGCGCGCCGAGCTCGATCGCGAGCGCCTCGAACGGCGGCGCGCTCACCAGCGCCTCGCCCGAGTGCTGCTCGAGGAGCACCCAGGCGCTGCCCATGCGGCCGTAGACGTCGAGACGGCGCGCCGCGGGATCGACCAGCCAGACGTGGTCCACGCCCGCGGCCGCGTAGTGAGGCATCTTCAGGAGCCGGTCGAATCGTTCCGTCGAGGGAGAGAGCGCTTCGCACAGCCAGTCCGGCGCGACGGGGATCCCGACGCCCTCCGGAAGCTCCGGCATCCGCTCGCGCCTCCACCCCGCCAGATCCGGCACGAGCACGTTCCCGCCGAGATGCAGCTCCGGCTCGAGGAAGATCCACCATCCTCCCGGCCCCCCGCGTCCGCGCTGGAAGGCCGGATTGAGGTACCCGCCGAGAACCGAGGTCGCGTTCACGTGCCGGATCGCGGGCTGCGGCGAGAGGTAGAGATCCCCCTCGACGAGCTCCGCGATCTTGTCTTCGGGAGCAGCGAGGAGATCGTCGTAGAGAGCGCCCTCTTTGACCTTTTCCGTCATGCCCCGAGGCTACCTCGGTCCCGAAGAAAAGCCGAGGAGAATTTCTCGAGGATCGAGAAAGACGACATTCCGAGGAGGTTTTTGCGAGCGAAACTCCTCGGAACGGAAACGTCCGCTACAGGAAGTAGAGAGGCCGAACCTATTTCTTCACGTCCTTGTCGTGCGGGACGATGACGGTCGTGCTGCACGCGGACGCGTTGCCCGCCACGTCGAATCCGCGATAACCGAGCGTGTACATGCGCTGCGCGACCTGCCCCGTGCGCTCCGCGCGCAGCGAACCCTTGACCGCCATGCTCCCGACCGTGAAGCCGACGATGTCGCCCGCCTCGTCGTCCTGGCCGAGACCGACGTCCGGCTCGCTGCTCGTCGCCGCGATCAGGCTCCAGGCGGCAACCTGCGACAACGCGTCGCTGAAGGTGAACGCGACCTCGACCGGCACGAGCTTGTGGTTCACGGGCCAGAGGACCGCGGGCGCGGCGAGGCACGCGATCGACGGCGGCGTCTTGTCGAGCTTGATCCCTTCCTTCGCGAGGGAGCTCGAGTTGCCCGCCTTGTCGGTGAACGCTGCCGAGCCTCCGTGGTTCGCGCTGTCGGTCGTGAAGACGAAGACGGACGCCGGCGTGCCGTCGATCCCCGAGAGCGCGTCCGTGGCCGTGAACGTGAGCGTGACGTCCGTGTTGTGCCACCCCGCGGCGTTCGCCGGCGGCTCGATCGTCCACGCGATCTCCGGCTTCGTCATGTCGATGTTGATGCCGTCCCGGGTCGCCGACGCCGCGTTGTCCGCGACGTCCCGGCATGTCCCCGTCGCGGTCTGCGCCTCCCCTTCCCCGCCCCGCGTGTCCGACACCGCCGGCTCCACGGCGCCCGAGAGCGCGTCCGAGCACGCCCAGGTCACGGTCACGGCCGCGTTGTTCCAGCCGTGAACGTTCGGCTCCGGAAGGCGGCTGACGAACGCGATGCCGGGGGCGGTCTTGTCGAGGTCGATGGCGGCGCTCGTGTGCGAGGCCTCGTTTCCGGCCTTGTCCGCGAACGTTCGCGTCGCCTGCTGATCCTCGCCGTCGGTCGCGAAGGTCACGTCGATGCTCGCTGCGCCGTCGATCCCCGAGAGCGCGTCCGTCGCGGTGAACGTCGCCGTGACGTCCTCGTTGTGCCACCCCGCCGCATTCGCGGCCGGCGAGATCGCCGACGTGATGGAGGGAGCGGTCAGGTCGATGTCGATCCCCTCGACGGCCGCGCCGGCGGTATTGCCGGCGCGATCGGCACACGTCCCCGAGGCCGCCTGGCCGGCGCCTTCATCCGCCAACGTCGCTCTCGCGCTGTCTTCGTCGACGCCTGAGAGCGCGTCCGCGCAGGTCCACGTCACCGTCACGGGCCCGTTGTTCCATCCGTTGGCGTTCGGTCCGGGGACGCGGCTCGCGAGCGCGATCGAAGGCGGGACCGTGTCCCGTTTGATCCTGATGCCGGCGCTCGTCGGGCCGCCGGCGGTCGTGGCGGTGCACGTCACGACCGATCCGCGGTCATCGGTGTCCGTGGAGATCGTCGTCGTTCCGCAGCCGCTCGTGGAAAGGACGGCGTTGCCACCGTTCGGCGTGATGGTCCACGTCACGGTCACGTTCGACCGGTACCATCCGTCGGCGCCCTCGGTTCCCGTCACGTGCGGCGTGATCGTGGGCGGCGGGACGATCCGCTCCCACATCCGGATGTACGTCTCGGCGGAGTTGTAGAGCGGCTCGAGTTGCGCGTCGGTCACGCGCCCCGAGGCCTTGAGATCGGCGATGAGATCGGGGACGAGGCCGACGTGCGCGAGCCCCTCCGTGTTGAAGTCGAACGCGCGCTGCCCCGTCACCTGAGGGTAGAAAGATCCCCCGAAGAGGCCCTGGAACGGATAGGTCAGCCCCGGCGCTCCGTCGTCCTCGCACCACTCGCCCGCGTACCAGCGCCGGCCGAAGCGCGGCCCCGGCTGCATTCCCCATCCGCCGAAGTCGGTCGAGAAGGCGACGGCTTCGTGGTCGTACGGCCCGCCCTGCATCGCCGTGACGGCGCGCGCGTAGTAGCGCGCGTAGTCCTCCGAGGAGTAGCAGACGTTTTCGTTGTGCGGCAGCGTGGTGGCGGTGATCATGCCGCCGAGGTTTCGGATCCTCTGCAGTTGCTCGGGCGTCAGCATGAACTCCGATCGCATCCCGGGCTTCGCCATGTCGTAGAAATCGGTGTGGCCCGAGACCAGCGGATAGGGATTCGGCGTTCGCGCCTCCGCGATCGTGAGGACCTCGTCGAGCATCAGGCGCGACATGTGGTCGACGTCGATGATCATGCGCTGGTCCATGAAGGCGTCGATCGCCGCGCCGCCGAGGCTCGTCAGGCCGAGCACGTTGCAGTCCGCCGGGTACTGGTCGTAGTACGGCATGTACGGGAACGGCGTTCCGAGCGCGGCCGCGAAGAGCTCCACGAAGAAGTCCGAGCCGACGTTGTACGAGTACCCCTGGTCCGCGCAGTTGCGGATGACGAAGTGGTGGCCCGTCACGACGGCGTTGCCCGTGTTCAGCAGGTTCTTGAACATTGCCGCCCCGCCGAACGGGTTGTCGAACTGGTGGATCGGATAGATGTGCCGGACGCCCGCCGCGTAGTACCGCGCGGTCTCGCTGCGGACGTGCGCCTCGTCGCACCCGTCCGTGCCCCACTTGCAGCCGAAGACGCTGTCGACTTCGATCCCGAGAATCACGGCGAGCTTCCCGTCGCGGATGATCTGGCGCGCCTGCGACGGCGTGTACGCGATCTGGTACCAGCCGCTCGAATCGCGAACCCCGTTGTCCTCGAGGTCGACGAACGCCTCGAGATCCTTCGCCGCCTGGAGCTGGCGATCGACCGCGGGCATGTCGTCGCAGACCGTGTCGCCCCAGTCCTGCCGCTTCTTGCTCGCGCGGCACATCGCCTCGTTGTTGACCGCGAGCACCACCGTCAGGCGCAAGCCCCCCTGGTAGGCGCGCTCGAGCCACCTGTAGTACATCTGCTGGTGCGTCATCGTCCGGAAGGTCGGCCACCCGTCGAACGGCCCCGTGCCGCCGACGTCGTGGAATCCTTCACGAGTCCCGGCGCTGACCGGATGCGTGAACACCTGGCCGAACAGGACGTACGGTCCGTGGGCCTCGTCGCCGGGTCCCAGGCCGCTGGTCCTCAGCCCCCGCGAGGTTGATGATCGGGAAGTCCCAGGTGTAGTCACACCAGGCGAGCGCGCCGTTGATCCCCTGGACCGGGTCGAACGACGCCCCCCAGAAGACCTCGCCTCCGAAGCCGAGGTTCGCGAACTGGTGCTGATGGATGTCGGCGATCCCGCGAACCGGCTGATTCGCCGGTTGCGTGAGAGGCGGAAGTCCGACGACGCCCGTCGACGGCTCCCCGCTGTATCCCGAACCCAGGCAGCCCCAGAGATCCCACCAACGTTTTCCGGGCGGACACGGCTCCTCGTGAGCGAAGGCCGTTGCCGTGGTGAGGACCAGCAGCGCGACGACGAGGAACGGAAGACACCTGCGCATGACTTCTCCTCCAAGCTGCGGGAGCCGGAGGAGGACGCTGTCGACGCGTACGCCGGGACCGGCGCGAGGGGGAGCCGCGCCGGCGGCGCATCGGCAAACAGCCTCCGATGCCGCCAGACGATGCAACGTTACCGCTGTGACGCTTTCATGTCACGTCAATAGCCGATATAGATCTGCAGTGAAACACGCCGTTGCGCGTGTCGCAAAGCGGCGCGCGGATTACCGCGCGTCGGCGGCCGCGGTCCGGATCGTCGCGCCGCCCGCCCCAGTCTGACCCTTGAAGAACTCGACGATCCCTTCATGGATCGCCTCCGCCACGTCCTGGCGGTACTTCTTCGTCTGGATCAGCTTCCGGTCTTCCGGGTTGCCGAGGTTGCAGACCTCGAGGAGCAGGCGCGTCGGGACCTTGTTGAAGCGGATCACCGCCGGCACCCACTCCCGCCCGTTCCGCACGACGTTGTCGCGCACCGGATCGTACGGGATGGACCTTGAGGTCCTCCTCGCGGAACGCGTCGATGATCGACGCCGCGAGCTGCGTCGAGAGCCCCTCGGCCATCAGCGCCTCTTCCTCGGACTGCGTCACGGTCGGGCTCTCCCGCACCTCCGCCCGCGCCAGGTAGATCTTCCCGTCCTTCGTGTAGCTCCCCCGCACGTACTGCTCGCCCGGGATGTACGCCATCGCGCCGCGCAGCGACGGATGGAGCGAGTCGGCGTGGATCGACAGGAAGACCACCCTCTCCTTCGGCGTCGCCGAGGCGATCGCGCGGCGGTAGAGCGAGTTCGCGAGATACCAGCGGAGGTTCACGCCGACGATCGGGTCGGAGAGGTTGTAGCGCGGGGTGGTCAGGACTTCGTGATCGCGGACCTTCTCGAGCACGTTGCGATCCGGGACCTTGCACCCGTTGCTCTTCGAGCTCGTCAGCATCGAGACCTTCGCCTCGGTTTTGCTCTCGATCGTCTTCTTGACGCGGCAGGCGACGTCGTAGACGTAGGTCGCCTCCCAGACGCCATCGTGATCCGTGCCGACGTCGCGACCGCCGTGGCCCGCGTCGATGATGACGTGCACGCCCGTCGAGGCTCGCGCTCCCCTTGACGCGGCTCGCGAGCTTCGCGCTCTCGCGCTGCGTGCGCTCTTTCGCGAGGCGCTTCGGGTCGTCCGCGGGGCGCCACTCGGCCGTGAGCAGCTCCATCGGGATGCGCACCGGGTAGCTCACCGGCATCTTCGAGACGTTCCTGATTCCGTTGAACTCGACGATCTGGTCGACGACCTCGTTGACGTCTTTCGCGTAGACGCGCCCCGTGAAGCGGATGCCGACCGAGGAGTAGAGGGCCTCTCCCTGCCGCAGCCGGTAGATCGCGTAGGGGCGATCGCTGTCGCGCGCGTACTCGAGCTGAATTTCGCGGTCCGGGAAGGCCGCGATCTCCGCCGCCACCTTGACCGTC
Source organism: uncultured Acidobacteriota bacterium (assembly GCA_963793695.1). GTDB lineage: Bacteria > Acidobacteriota > Thermoanaerobaculia > Gp7-AA8 > Gp7-AA8 > CAWCBB01. The sequence continues at coordinate 19,377 of CAWCBB010000030.1, forward strand.
GGCTCGCTCTGCTGCGTCTCGGGATCATCCTCGGCGATCTCGGTCTCCCGGACTCGTGGAGCGGAACGCCGGCGCGAGCACTGCGTTCGGGATGAGGATCGACGTCGCCGCGCCGCGTCGAGAGCGTCTGCCCCTGGTTCGCCTCGCGGATGCGGGCGTAGTTCGCGCCGTCGCCCGTGAACCACTCCGCGATGGACCAGAGCGATTCCCCCTCCAGCGCCGTGCCGGCGACGACCTTGTGCCGCCATCCCTTCGAGGTCTGCGCGTCGTCGGGGAAGAGGGCGCGGAGCGCCTCGAGCTGGAGCCGCTCGCGCGCCATCGCGAGCGGGATGCGGACGCGCCGCCCTCTCTGAAGAGCCTCACCCTGGCCGTTGATGCGCGCGAGCTCGCGCCAGTGCGCGGCGTCGCCGGTCATGCGGAGGGCGAGGCGGGACCAGGAATCGCCGTTGGAGGGCTGGGCGATGAGGACGATCTCGGAGTCGGGCTCGAGGCGGGCGGTGAGGTTGGGGCCGAGGGACGCCTGGCGCGACTCTCCGGCCATGGCGAGGCCGGAAAGAAAAACAGCGCCGAGAACTCCCACCCACCCCTTACGCACGTCGTCTCCTCGGGCGCCGCGCGCAGGAAGCGCGCGACAACTTATTCATCATAAGGATCGGGGGGCGGGAGGGCAAGGGCGGGAGGCGTACGGACCGCCTGCGGCGGTCCGTTCGGGGTCGGAGGCGTAGGGACCGCCTGCGGCGGTCCGTTTCTGGTCTTTCGATGTACGGGAAACGGACCGGCGCAGCCGGTCCCTACGCCCCGGACGGCCGGTTCGCATTGACGGGAAACGGACCGGCGCAGCCGGTCCCTCCGCCGTTTCGACCCGCCGATTCTCCGGGTCATCCTCCCATCGCGCCGGATTCTCGCGAATGTATTGCCGGATCTCCTCTAACCGCTTCTCGGTGCGAATCACCTCGTCGTATGACCCGCGCTGCCACACCTCGAAATTCGGATTTCGCAATCTCGCGCGCACATCGCTCGTCAACGCCGACTTGAATACCCCGATGATCGATCGAAATCGATGCGACGGTCGGCTATCACGTGGAAAGCGCCGTGGAAATGATTCGGCATGACCTGGAACTCGTCGAGGATCACTCCCCGGGCGCAGCCTCGGTGTCAGCAACCAGTGCTCGCGAATCAAAGATCGCCAAATCCAGGCTCGAAGAAGACGCCCTCCTCGCACGTCCCGAAGATGCAGTCGCGGTCGTGGCTGCAGATGGTGACGGAGTACGAAGCGCTTCCTGCATACGAAAAACGGGGGAGTCGCAATCGCTGTCTGACGGGAAGCCCGGCCGCGTTTTCCATATGCCCGATTTTCCCTCCGGCGTCAGGAAGGTGGCGAACGTTCTACTTGGGATGGAATCACGCTCGGAAGAAGGCGGGCGTAGGGACCGCCTGCGGCGGTCCGTTTCTTGGTCTTTCGATGTAACGGGGAACGGACCGGCGCACCGGTCCCTACGCCCCCGACGACCGGTTCGCATTGACGGGAGACGGACCGGCGCAGCCGGTCCCTACGCCCCCGACGACCGGTTCGCATTAACGGGAGACGGACCGGCGCCCCCGGTCATTCCCCCGGCCGGTACGTCCTCTCCGTGTGCCCTTCCAGCTGCGCGGGGTAGAAATACACCTCGCGCAGGTCGCCCGTGCTGTAGCGCGCCGCCTGGTCGTTGAAGTGCGGCGAGCGCGGGTCGCCGCTCTCGCCTCCCGCCGTGACCGCGCGCGCTCGGACCCGATCGCCGAACTCGACGACCGCCACGAAGCTGTTGCCGCTCGTGCCGTAGCGCTTCTTCGTCCCTCCCCAGGAGCGCGCGCCGAAGGACGCGAGCGACCCCCACTGCCCCGAGGTGAAGCCGACGGGGATGCTCGGCGCGGCGTCGTTGAACGGATGGACCAGGTCGGCCGTGAGACGCTGGAAGCGGTTGATCTCACCCCACGGCGTCTTCCAGCTTCCGAAGTCGGCCTCGAGGCGCGCGACGGCGGCCGCCAGCGCCTCGAGCTTCCGCGCGGCGGGGACGCGCGTCGCGATGTAGTCGTACACCGTCATCGAAGCCGCTTTCGCCTCCGGCGACGCGGCCCCCCACAACTCCTCGGCCCAGTAGACCGCGAGCGAGGTCGGCACCGAGCCGACGCTCCACCGGTGATCCCACGCGCGCAGCAACTCGACCGGCTCCGCGAGCTTCCCTTTCAGCGGGTCCGATGCCGGAGCCTCGTCCCACGCCCGCACGAGCGTCGGAATCATCTGCTCGAACGCCGGCAGCCACGTGTCGTACGCGGCCTCGATCAGCGTCGGCAGCGTGAAGTCCTTCCGCGCCTCGAGCACCCGTTGCGCGTGGACCCCGCGCGGGGTCTCCCCCACCGTGTCCATGTAGCGCGGATACGCCTCCCGCTTCGGGCTGAACGGGCCGGCCGCCGAGTAGGGCCAGTTGTTCGTGTTCTGGATCCACCCCGTCGCCGGGTTCACCACGTTCGGCGCCTCGTCGACCGCGTGCAGCCCCTTCCAGTCCGTCGCCGGATCGCTCCCGTCCACCGGACGCGCGAAGTCGAAGCGGTCGTCGCGGCGCGGAATGAAGTGCGGGTGAAAGTACGCGATGTTCCCGTCCGCGTCCGCGTAGACCGTGTTGTTCGACGAGTTCGCCTTCAGCTCCATCACCTCGCGGAACGACCGCAGATCGCGCGCCTTCGTCCGGAGAAACGACTGGCTGAGCGCCTCCACCGGCTTGTTCATGAGCGCGACGCTCACCCACTTCCCGTCCGCTTCCCGGACGATCGGCCCGCGATGCGTGCGGTAGACGGTGAACGTCCGCTGCTCCATCGCGTCCGGCCTCCGGAACGGCACGGTGATCGTCGACGTGACGACGGGCCGCTCCTCGTTCCCGTACCGATAATAGAGGCGGCCGTCCCTCTCGACGATCGTCTCGAGGAACTCGTCGATCACATCGACCCCGCTCGAGGTATGCATCCACCCGAGGCGGTCGTTGAATCCCTGGTAGATGAAGAACTGGCCCCAGGTCGCCGCGCCGTATGCGTTCAGCCCCTCGTCGCTCGTCACCTGGAGCTCGGAGCGGAAGAAGAACGACGTGTGCGGATTGATCAGCAGCAGCGCCTTTCCGTTCGCCGTGTTCGACGGCGCGATCGCGAACCCGTTCGAGCCGCCCGGCTCGACGAAGGCGGCAACGGGTCCCGGACCCGGCGCCCGGTTCCCGTAGAACGCTTCGAGCTGCCTGACCGAGATGCTCTCGATGTCCCCGCCGATGCTTCCCTCGCTGAACGTCAGCGCCATCCACGGCTCGAAGTGCGTGATGACGCGCGGCTTCACCCCGGGGTGCGTGTGCAGGTAGTAGTTCAGCCCGTCCGCCCACGCGTCCATCAGCGCCTTCAGCCACGCGGGGCTCGCCCCGTACATCGCCTTCATCTCGCCCGGGTCGATGAAGAGCTTCATCCGGAGGTCCTGATACACCGCCGACTCCCCCTCCGCCTCCGCGAGCCGCCCGATCGAATTCAGATAGTTCGCCTCCACCCGATTGAAATCATCCTCGGCCTGCGCGTAGATCATCCCGAAGACCGCGTCGGCGTCGCTCCGGCCGTGCACGTGCGCGATGCCCCAGTCGTCGCGCACGATCGTGACGCGCTGCGCCTGCGATTCCCATCGCGCGAGGTCGCGCGTCGACCGTCGCCGCCGGCGGGGTGATGTGCGCGCAGGCGGTTGCGAGAATGAGAAGGGCGAGTCCGAGCGCAGCGTGAGTGTTTCTTTTTGGGTTCGTCATTTTGCATTCTGCCTTTTGCATTTTTCTTTGGAGCGGATCATCCTCGGGTCATCCTCTGGCACCCCTCCGGGGTGCGCAACATATCGCCGCTCTTTACCGGGGGTCGCGCTTCGCGCGACACCCCGGCTACCCTCTGCCACGCCTCCGGCGTGGAGTTCGCGCAACTCGCGGCGATCCGTACCCTTCACGAAACGCCACCGACCCTACCTCACGCGACGCCTCGTTTACCCTCTGCTACGCCTCCGGCGTGGAGTTCGCGCAACTCGCGGCGATCCGTACCCTTCGCGAAACGCCACCGACCCTACCTCACGCGACGCCTCGTTTACCCTCTGCCACGCCTCCGGCGTGGAGTTCGCGCAACTCGCGGCGATCCGTACCCTTCACGAAACGCCACCGACCCTACCTCACGCGACGCCTCGTTTACCCTCTGCTACGCCTCCGGCGTGGAGTTCGCGCAACTCGCGGCGATCCGTACCCTTCACGAAACGCCACCGACCCTACCTCACGCGACGCCTCGTTTACCCTCTGCTACGCCTCCGGCGTGGAGTTCGCCTACGATCACGGCCATGTCTCAAGATCACGGTTTCGCGGCACGGCGGAGCCGTGCCAGAGGGTAGCCGGGGGTCTGCGCAGCAGACCCCCGGAACGGAACGCGAGGAGAACATACGCACCCCGGAGGGGTGCCAGAAGAAGATCGCGACGGACATTTCATTTCGCCGCGCATTCTCATCAGGGCCGCGACTGAGAATACTCCTCCATCCACGCCGCCGCGGCGAGCAGGTCCCCTTCGGCGAACGGTCGTCCCATGATCTGCAGCGAGAGCGGCAGGCCGCTTCTGTCGTGACCCGACGGCACGGCGATCGCCGGGATCCCCGCGAGGTTCGCAGGCACGGTGAAGACGTCGGAGAGATACATCGCCACGGGATCCTCGAGCTTCTCGCCGAGGCGGAATGCGGCGGTGGGCGTGGTGGGCGTAAGGAGGAGGTCGACGCTGCGGAACGCCGCGTCGACCTCGCGCGCCAGCTCGGCCCGGGCGCGCTGCGCGCGGCCGTAGTACGCGTCGTAGTACCCCGACGACAGCGCGAACGTCCCCAGCATGATCCTTCGCTTCACCTCGGCGCCGAACCCCTGGCTCCTCGAGGCGCGATAGAGCGCGTCGAGGCTCGGGGCCTCCCCGGCGCGCCGCCCGTAGCGGACCCCGTCGTAGCGCGCGAGGTTCGCGCTCGCTTCCGCGTTCGCGACGATCGAGTAGATCGCGACGCCGCGTGGGAGGAGCGGGATCGAGACGCTCTCGACGACCGCGCCTCCCTTCCGCAGCGCGTCGACCGAGCGCTCGAGCTCGGCGCGCGCGTCTCCGTCGAGCAGCTCGAGCGCCTCGCGGACGACGCCGAAGCGCCGCCCGCCGATTCCCTCGCCGAGGCGCGCGCGGTAGTCCGGGACGGGGACGTCGGCGGAGGTCGAGTCGTTCGAATCGCGCCCGGCGATCGCGCCGAGAACCTCCGCGGCATCGGCGGCATGGCGCGCGAGGATCCCGACCTGATCGAGCGACGAGGCGAAGGCGACGAGGCCCCAGCGGCTCACGCGGCCCCAGGTCGGCTTGAGGCCGATCACCCCGCAGAACGCCGCGGGCTGGCGGACCGACCCTCCCGTGTCCGAGCCGAGGGCGACGGGCGCCATGCCGGCGGCGATTGCGGCTGCGGATCCGCCCGACGACCCGCCCGGGACGCGCTCGAGGTCGAGCGGGTTGCGCGTGGGGCCGAAGGCGGAGTGCTCGGTCGAGGACCCCATCGCGAACTCGTCGAGGTTGGTCTTGCCGAGGATGAAGGCGCCCGCGGCGTGAAGGCGCTCGACGACCGTGGCGTCGTACGGCGAGCGAAAGCCCTCGAGAATGCGCGATGCGCAGGTCGTAGGGCCGCCGCGATGGACGATGTTGTCCTTCACCGCGACCGGGATCCCGGCGAGCGGGCCGTCTCCGCCGTTCCTGAACCGCTCGCGCGCTTCCGCGGTGTCGAAGTGGAGGAACGCGTGGAGGTCGCCGTCCTTCTCGGCCACTTCCGCGACCGCGTGATCCAGCCACGCGCAGTCCTTCAACTTCCCTGCGGCGACGAGCGCGCGGAACCCCTCGATGGGGAGCGACGGGAGGGAGATCACGAATCGCCCCCGAGGATGCGCGGGACGACGAAATGGCCGCGGAGGAACTGCGGGGCGTTCGCGGCGACCTCGTCGTGGTCCAGGGAGGGGCGCGGCTCGTCGGCCCGCAGCGGCGTTGAATCCGTGGCGTCGTTCGCGGCCGCGGGGGCGGCCTCGATCTGGTCGACGAGCTCGAGGATGCGCCCCAGGTCCCGCTGCATCCGTTCCAGCTCGTCCGGCGCGAGATCGAGCTTCGCCAGCGCGGCGATCCGGAGGACTTCCTCGGCGGAGATCATCGGGCGCGATTCTACCGCGGGCCCCTCACCCCTGCCCCTCTCCCCGGAACACCTCGCGACGTTTCAGGACCGTTCCCGCCGGGGAGAGGGGAAAAATCTCGTCGCAGCGATGGCCATACCCCTCTCCCCGGAACACCTCGCGACGTTTCAGGACCGTTCCCGCCGGGGAGAGGGGGAAATTCTCGTCGCAGCGATGGCTATACCCCTCTCCCCGGCGGGAACGGTGCAAGAAAGTGAAGACGCGTTCCGGGGAGAGGGGAAGGGGTGAGGGGCACAGGGACGCGTTACGCGGTCCGCGTTCGCAGCTTCTCGAGGATCTCGTCCTCGGTGGGAAACCGTCCCGTGTCGTGCTTCGAGTAGATCCTCTCGTCGCCGGCCGTGACGTTGAAGACGCCGCCGCTTCCGCGGATCATCTCCGGGTCGACGCCGAGCTCCCGCTTGATCGCAGCCGCCAGACTGGCGGCTCTCGGAAGGTAATTTCAGACGACGCAGTATTCGATCTGGATGTGCATCAGAGAACGCCTCGCTTCGCTCGGCAAATGCAGAATGCAAAATGCAAAATGTAAAGTCCAAAAAGCGTGGCTCGGCTCTCGCGCCGATTGCCATCCCCCGTTACGCGCGCCACGCCCGCCCAGATCCCTCGCTACGCTCGGGATGACATTCCGGTCGGGCCCCTTTTTGTATTTTTCATTTTGCATTTTGCATTTTGCATTTTGCATTTTTCTTCTGTTCTCTTCTCTATCCCCCGACCCGCACGAGCACCGCCGTGATGTTGTCGTGTCCGCCGCGGCTGTTCGCCGCTTCGATCAGCGTCCGTCCCGCCTTCTCGAGGCTCTCCTGCTCGACGACGAGGCGGAGGATCTCGTCTTCCGGGACCATCCCGGTCAGCCCGTCCGAGCAGAGGAGGAACGTGTCGCCCGGCTCGCATTCGATTTCGGTGGCGTCGGGGATGACGGTCACGGCGCCGCCGAGGGCGCGCGTGATGACGTTGCGCAGCGGATGCTTCTCGGCCTCGGCCTCGGTGAGCATGCCGGCCTGAACCTGCTCGAAGACCCAGGAGTGATCGTTGGTGATCCGAGACATCTGCGCGTTGCGGATCAGGTAGGCGCGCGAGTCGCCTACGTGCGCGAGCGACATCGTGTTCCCTTCGACGAGCGCGGCGACGAGGGTCGTCCCCATGCCGCGGAGGCGCGCGTCCTTCCGCATCGCTTCGACGACGCGGCTGTTCGCGACCTTGAGCGCGGCGAGGAGGCGGTTGGTTCCCGGCTTGAGCTTGTCGTTGTAGGCGTGCGGCCAGGTGCCGTCCTCGTCCTTGGAGTGGTGGATGAACTCGGAGATCGACTCCCCCGCGATGCGCGAGGCGATCTCGCCGGCGGCGTGGCCGCCCATCCCGTCCGCCACGAGGAAGAGATTCCACTCGGGCTGAACGAGGAAGAAGTCCTCGTTGTGCTGACGCTGGCGCCCTACATCCGTGACGCCGAACGCTTTGACTTCCATCCCGCTCAACCCTTCTTGAACAGCGAATCGAGGACGCCGCGTTTCTTCGGCGCCTCTTTCGCGTCCCTCGTTTTCCGGATGTCGTCCAGCGCCGCGTGCGCCTCGACGCTCGTGGGATCGAGCTCGAGCGCCTGCTGGAGGTAGCGCTCCGCTTTCGCCTCGAGCCCGGCGCGGCGGCACAGCAGCCCCGCATCCTTCAGATACGTGGCATTGAAGCCGTCGCGCTGCACGGCGTTCTCCACCGCCTGGACCGCCTGGCGGACCATCGACGGCATCCGCGACGCGGCGAGCGCCATCGAGTGGTGCGCCTTCGCGTCCGCCGGATTGTGCTTGACGGCCATGTCGAAGTTCTCGTACGCGGCGGGGAAGTCCCCGTCGCGGAACGCCTTGACTCCTTTCGAGAGGTACGCCTTGGCGATCTGGACGTTGTCGGTCGCGGCGGCGCCCGTGCCGCCCTGGAGCTCCGCGTCGTGCTGGCGGCGTCGCTCGGGGTTCGTCAAGATATTGACTGCTTCCGTCAGCGTCTGGAAGTGCCGCTCGGCCCCTCCCTTGTCGGCCCCCCGGAACCGGTCCGGGTGGTGCTCGCGCGCCAGCTGGCGGAAACGGTCGCGGATCTCCGCTTCCGCCGCGGTGCGCGGGAGGCCCAGGACTTCGTAGTAGTTGACTCGCATCAGGTCTTTTTGCGCGTGTTGTACAGCTTTCGTGCCGTCTGCCGGACCGCGTCGGAGACGTTTTTGTCGGATGACAGGGACTTAAGGTCCTTCAAGGTTAGACGAATAATGAGCGGAAGGACAACTCCGATGGGCGCTTTCGGGTTTTTGACGAGGGGCATCATGAGGGGGTACTTCTGCATCCAGTCGCGGCGGGAGCCGACGATGCGGAGGACCTCCTCCTCGACGTTGCGCATTCCGGCCACGGCCTCGATCTCGCTCTCGGTGATGCGGGGGCTGCGGATCGCGGCGGCGCAGACGAGTTTGTTGCGGTCCTTGACCAGGATCCCGCGCTCGGTGCGCCCCCCTTTGATCGCGCAGCGGACCCGCTGGGAGACGTTCATTCTCTGGATGCGGTTCCAGATCGGCTCCGAGTCGGGATCCCCTTCGATCGGGCCCGCGTCCTTGAGCGAGGCCTGCGGGTCGTCCGTGGCGGCTTCCGCGGCGGCGAGAAGGTCGGCGAACTGTTCCTCCTCCTCCGGGGTCAGCTGGTACTGGACCGCCCCCCACCCTTCCTCGATCTTGACGTCCTCGATCCGCTTCTTCTGAAAGAACTCTTCTTCGATCTCGGCGAGGCGGCGGCGGACGTCGGGGGTGAGCTCCGGGTTAGAGGCGAGGGCTTCGAGGATGTCGGGAGCGCGAAGGAGGCGCTCGTGGTTGATGACGATGACGTCCTGGAGGTGGCCGGTGACGTGCGCGGCGAGCTGGCGGATCGTCTCGTCGGTCGTCGAGCGGTTGCGGAGGATCGACTCGACGACGAGCGGGTCCTCGCAGGAGAGCGCGAGGCGCGCGAGCTGGTCGGGGCCCAGCTCGGGGTTGCGCGCGAACTCGAGGAGCGAGCGGACGGGGACGTCGGTGAGCGCTTCCTGCGCTGCCGCGGCGATCTCCTCGTCCTCGGCGCCGGTGAGGAAGATGAGGATCGTGACGAGATCGTCCTGCGCGAGCGGGAGGAACCCACGCGCGGCGAGAAGGACGAAATCGCGCTGGAACTCGCCTCGTCCGAACCGCTCGATGAACCCTCGAGCGTCGAGGTTTGCCGGGGTCAGTGTGTCCATGGTCAGGATGGCGTGCCGGAGTCGGGCGGGGGCGCCGGCGGGTGCCCATCGTACTCCGAAGCGACGGCCAGGACGGACGGCAATGCGGTCGTGTCCTGCGGGTCGGGCTCGGTGGAGACGGGGCTCTGGACGGGCTCGCTCCCGGTCGGCACGGGCTGCGCGGCGGGAGCCGCGCTTCGGGGGGCTCCGCGCGCGCTGCGTCGCGTCGGGCGACCCATGCGCGGAACCCGAAGATCGCGCCGAGGAAGATGAGGAGGAGGGCGAGGAAGACCCAGACCCTGCGGTCGACGCGCGCGTAGGCGCGCGGGATGGGGATCTCGGCGGTGATGCGGTCGGAGCGGAGCGGCTCGGGCTGGCCGGTGACCGCGGGGACGTCGAGAGAATTCGTGAAGTGGATGTAGCGCGTGACCATCTCGTCGCAGTCGAGCCCGAGGTAGCGCGCGTACTCGCGGACGAAGCCGCGCGTGAAGACGGGAGCCGGGAGGTAACGGTAGTCGTCTTTCTCGAGCGCGTCGAGCAGGCGCTGGCTCACCTTGGTCGCTTCCGCGATCTCTTTGAGCGAGATCCCGCGGATCTCCCTCTCCCGCCGCAACTCGTCGCCGAAGGTGGCGCCGGCGGCCGCCCTCTCCGGCCCGTTTCCCGCCATCGGAGCGACATTTTACGCCACTTCCGGCCGTAATTTGTGAGTCAAGGCACAGGCAGGGCGGGATTTAGGGGCCAGGCGCGAGTGCACAAGGCCCTGTGCGGGCGTTCCGCCCGCCCCCGGGGCGGGGGGTTTGGAAGTGCGGCAGCGGCAGCTGCCGCTTTCGATCCGGTCCGATCCGCGGCGCCGTCGGCTGGTGCCCCAGGATCACGCGCGCAGCCGCAGCGGGACGTGCTCCGCGATCCTGGCGAACACCGCGTCGCGCGTGAGCAGCACGGCGTCGCGATCGAGCGCGCACTGCGCCACGTGGGCGTCGGGGATTGTGATCTGAACGCCCTTCGCCGCCAGCCGGCGACGAAGATCGCCGACACGAATCCAATGCTCCAGCGGCGTCTCGTGCAGAGGCGCATCCTGGAGCAGCTCGCCGATCGCCGCTCGGTCGCCGGCCGATCGCGCGCCGCTGATCAACTCCGCGACGACGATCGGCGGCAGGATCGCGGCTCCGTGTGCGAGCGCCTCTTCGACGCTGCCCGCGCCGACGCCGCCGAAGAAATCGATCCAGCAGGAGGTATCAATGACGACGCCGGCCACGCGCCTTCTCCACGTCCACTTCGAGTTTGAGCTTCCCGCCGAGACTCATGGCCCGTTCAAAAAAGCGTCGGCGCTGGACCTGCTCGAGCCCCTCGACCAGGGTTTCGGTGATCCCTTTCCCGGTCACGGTCATGGCCGTTTCGAGAAGCTCCTCCGGCAGATTCGCGGTGACTCGTCGCGTCGTCATAATGCCAATACTAACGACCGTATGAATGGCCGTCAAGCCGCCGCGGCCGCGCCGCACGCGCGCTCACCGACCACCCCTGCTACCCACGCCGCCCGCGCCCCCCCGTAGGGCCGCACGCGCGCCGTTCCCTTCGCCACGAGCGCCGGCGCCGTTTCTCGCGGACACAAACTCCTCTCCCCGCCGTGCGGGGAGAGGGCTGGGGAGAGGGGCCCCCTACACGATCCTCTGTATGCACTTCTTCACATACGCCGAAATCTGAGGATGCCGCAGCAGCGAGACCAACTCCCCTTTCGGCAGATACGGCAACTGCGCGGCCGCGACGCCCTTCGGCGTTTCCGGGTTCAGCACGAGCGCGCGCCGCACCGTGATTCGGAACCCCCACTTCGGATTCGCGGCGACGAGCGACAACTGCAGCCCGGTCGCCCTCCCCGAACCGATATGATTCAGCAGGTCCGGCTCGACCAGCTGTGGATTGACGAGCACCGCCTCGAACACGCGCGGGCTCGGATCGAGCATGAGCGCCCGCACCAGCTCGCGCGAGCAGATCCGCGCCGCGGTGATCTTCTCCCCGAGCGTGACCTTCGGCAGCCGGGCGAGCAACTGCACATCGATCGCGCGCCGGGTCACGGCGGGAATCGTCATCTCGACGGAGAACTTCAGCAGATCGCGCCAATAGAGATGATGGACGAACTTGAGCGCGTGCGCATGCGGCGTCGCCCGGTTCCGCACCAGCGCCGCCCGCACGGCGTAATACGCCGTGAGCCGGGGATCCTGCGCGATCCGCTCGGCGATCGCCGCCGTGCAGAAGCGGTTCTCGAGGACGAGGAGCGCCTCCTCCTCGATCAGCGCCCCGCCGCGCTCCTCGACGAATCGCTCGAGCTCCTCGGTGTTCCGCTCGCGCAGATCGGGCATTGGGGAATGGTAGCGTAGGGACCGGCCGCGCCGGGCCGTTCCCCGGGGACCGCGCGACACAAATCGAGGGCCGTAGGGCCGCTGCCGACCTGGAGGTTCATCGCCGCCCGGGTATAATCCATGGATGGCCGCCCGCCCGAACGTCACGATTCAGAAATTCAAGCTCGGCGCCGAGCCCGCCGGGGGCGAGAGCGATCGCTTGCCGGCCGAGCGCGTGGAGCTCGTCTGGGAAGTGACGCGAACCGCCTGGGCATTCGCGAGCGGGGGTTTGGATGAACCGCGACTTCGCCGAGATATTGCGCGAGTTATCCGCCGCAGGCGCTGACTTCCTGATCGTGGGAGCGCACGCGCTTGCCGCTCACGGTCACGTGCGCGCGACGAAGGATCTCGACCTCTTCATCCGTCCATCGCCGGAAAATGCCGAGCGCGTCTGGCGCGCTCTGGCAGCCTTCGGCGCACCTCTCGACGCGCTGACGATGGAGGACCTTACCTCGACGGGAACCGTCTTCCAGATCGGCGTCGATCCGGTTCGCATCGACGTGCTCACCTCCATCGACGGACTGGGGTTTGAGGAAGCATGGCAGCATCGCATCGTGCTGGAGGTCGGCGGGTCTCCTCTTCCCTTCCTCAGCCGCGAGGATCTCATCACGAACAAGAGAGCCTCCGGGCGGCCGCAGGACCTCGTGGACGCGGACGCCCTCGAGAAGTTGCCGTAGGGCCGCGCGGCGCGCGGCCGTTCCCCAAAGGTCACCTACCGCCCGCCGATTGGAGACGCGGTTGTCGTTCGGTGCGCCGGTCCTTGGATCTGGCGAGGAATCGCCTCGGCCGCGCCCCAGTTGTGCCGCTCATCAGCCTCGACCGCGGAATGGTGGCGGCGGCCAGGAAGATCGGAATCACGATTCTCGAGGTGCAATCATGAAAACCTACAGTGACTCCGAGGCTCGCCAGAAGCGCCCGTAGGGCCGCACAGCGTGCGGCCGTTCTCCCGGTCCCGGCAGGTATGATCCATCGATGGCCGGCCGCTCGACCGTCACGATTCAGAAATCCAAGTCGCACCCTCTGGCAGGATTCTCCCGATGAAGGACTCGGACATTCGAGCGTACCTCGCGCGCGGCTGGACGATCGCGGAGGAGTTGAAGCGCGAGTACTGGATCTCGCAGAAGCGGACGATGACCCCGACCGAAGCGATCGCGATCTCCGAGGCATTGCGAAGGCATGTCGAGTCGGTGCGGCCTGACTTCCCCCGTGAGGAAGATCGCGCTGCCGACCTGGAGGTTCATCGCCGCGTGTCGGAGGCCCTTCGCAGTGTCGCGACCCGGCGTTGCTGATCTCCTCACCGCGTTCCACGCCGTGATGAAACGCCGCAGGACGCGCTGGTATTTGTTCGGCGCGCAGGCGGTCGCAATCGTTCCGGCGTTCGAAGCGGCGCTGCTCCAGGTTGCAGCGCGACGTCGCCCCCCGTCCTGATCCTGAGACGTTCTCCGGGTGGGGCAGACGTACGAATTTGCTGCGCCGGTCCGTTTTCGGCTGGGCCGTTCTCCGGTTTGACGACCCTCCCGACCTCGAGCCTTCAGCCGATGATCTCCTCCAGCCCCTCGACGATCCGTCCCAGCTCCTCGCCTGAGAGCCGCCCGAGCTTCTTCCCCAGTCTCTCGGTGGAGAGCGTCCGGATCTGGCTGATCTTCACCCAGGACGGTTTGGGGAGGGAGACGCTTCGGATCTCCAGCGTGAGCGGAAATCCGGCTCTGGGCGGCCGGCTCGTAAGAGCCACGGCGATGACCGTCCCGGAACGGTCGTTGAAGATGTCGTGGCTGAGGACGACCACGGGCCGCACTCCGGCCTGCTCGCTTCCGACCGCCGGGTTGAGCTCGGCCCAGAGGATGTCTCCCCTCAGTATTCGGGCCATTCGCTCTCTCCGGCATAGCCCTCGTCGGCCATGGCGCGCTCCTCGATCCTGTCGAGCTTCGCGCTTTCGGTGGCGAGGCGCGAGCGGCGGAGCCGGGCGAGCTTCTCTTCGACAGCGGCCTCGATGGCTTTGCTCCGGTTGGGAAACACGCCCGCCTCGACGAGCCGCTCGATCTCGCCGAGCGCTTCCTGGTCGAGCGTAATCGCGATCTTCGCTCTTGCCATGGTATGACATTATGTCATACATAGGAAAAAGGGGCGCCGAAGGCGCCGAGCCGCGTAGCCGTGCGCGAGCTCTCCCGCCAATCGCGACCGAACCAGAGAAAGGGGCGCCGAAGGCGCCGAGGCGCGTAGCCGTGCGCGAGCGAAGCGAGCGCACGGTCGAAGCGAAGAAGAAAGAAAAGGCCCCGAAGGGGCCGAGGCCTCCCGCCAAAGGCGAGCATCAAGAATCCTGGCGCAGACCACGGTATGTCCAGAGACATCATAGACAGAAGTCCAAAGACATCGTTGACAGGTTAGGGGCTGGAGAATGGCAGGCGGAGGATCCGCCAGATGCCGTGGAGCCAGGGGCCTGTGGACGAGAGAATGGAAGCGATCGAGCTGTGGAAAGCGGGATGGGCGATCTCCGAGATTGCCCGACTGAAGCGGATCTCGCGACAGTGTCTGTACAAGTGGATTGATCGATATGAGAGAGACGGGCTTATCGGGCTGATGGACCAGAGCCGGGCGCCTCACGGCAACTCGCGCAGGATCCCGGACGAGATCGTCGAGGAGCTGCTCGCGTTGAAGAAAGAGACCAAAGCGTGTGGGCCGACCACTCTGGCGGACGTACTGAACCAGAAGTACGGTCGTCATGTGATCAGCAGGAGTGCCGCTGCCGCGATCGTGGCGAGGCATGGTCTGGTGAGGAAGACACGCCGGCGTTCTCGAGGCGGTGTGGATCCAACGGCGCCCTTGATCCAGCCGATCGGCTCGGGCCACACGATCACCGGGGACCATAAGGGACGGATCCTGTTACGGGGTGGCGAGCCGTGTCACCCGCTGACGCTCGTCGACCCGGCGAGCCGGTTCGTGTACGCGATCGAGGCGTTGCGCTCGACCGCTGTTGCACCCGCCTTGCGCGTGTTCGAGCGCGTCTTCCGCGAGTGGGGTGTGCCCGAGCAGATCGTGACGGATAACGGCGTTCCGTTCTGTGCGCCGGCAGGCCTGGGTGGCTTGACCGACCTGACCAAGTACTGGCTCAAGCTCGGGATCCAGGTCCGGCGCATTCAGCCCGGCAAGCCGCAGCAGAATGCGATCCATGAGCGGATGCACCGAACGCTGAAGGACGCCGTGTGTCGGGAGCCGGCCGCCTCGTTCCGCGGCCAGCAGCGACTCTTCGACGCGTTTCGGAGCGAGTACAACGAGAGGCGCCCGCACCGAGGGCTGAACGGCCAGATGCCGCGCGCTTTGGTACGGCCGTGCGCGCGGCCCTACCCGCGTCGAGTCGAGGTTCATTACCCGGAGCACTTCGAGGTGCGCCGGGTTCGCAGCAATGGGCAGTTCAAGTGGCACGGTCAGCTGCTGTTCCTGACCGAAACCCTCATCAACGAGAACATCGGGCTCGAGCTCGTCAACGACGGCGTCTGGGATATCTACTTCGGGACCCAGCGGCTTGCCTCGTACGATCGACGGACCGGCGAGCTCGTCAGAGCCGTCAACGACGTCCCGAGACTGTCAACGATGTCAATGGACTAACGTCAACGATGTCCCTGGATTGACACACTCCCTCTCCCCGCCTGCGGGGAGAGGGCCGGGGAGAGGGGCGATTCAATTCACGACGAAAGAAACCAAAGACGCAACCGCCCCCTCACACGATCCGCTGAATGCCCTTCTTCACGTACGCCGAGATCTGCGGATGCCGCAGCAGCGCGGCCAGCTCCCCTTTCCGCAGATACGGCAGCAGCGCCGCCGCGACCCCCTTCGGCGTCTCCGCATTCAACACCAGCGCGCGCCGCACCGTCATCCGGAACCCCCACCGCGGATTCGCGGCGATGAGCGACAACTGTTGCGACGTCGCCCTCCCCGACCCGATGTGATTCATAAGGTCCGGCTCGACGAGCCGGGGGTTCACGAGCAGCGCCTCGAACACCCGCGCGTTCGGATCGACCAGCAGCGCCCGGACCAGCCCCTGCGAGCACACCCGCGCCGCCGTGATCTTCTCCCCGAGCGTGACCTTCGGCAGCCGGACGAGCATCTGCTGCTCGATCGCCCGCCGCACCGGCGCCGCGGGAATCGTCATCTCGACGGAGAACTTCTGCAGATCGCGCCAGTAGAGATGGTGGACGAACTAGAGCGCATGCGCCTGCGGCGTCGCCCGATGCCGCACCAGCGCCGCCCGGACCGTGTAGTACGACGTCAGCCGCGGATCCTGCGCGATCCGCTGCGCGATCGCCGCCGTGCAGAAGCGGTTCTCGAGAACGAGCAGCGCCTCGTCCTCGAGCAACCCTCCCCCGCTCTCGGCGACGAAGCGCTCGAGCTTCTCGGCATTCAGCTCGCGCAGGTCAGCCATCGCCGACATCGTATCGCGGCAGGGCAGCGGCTCCCGCGCTCCCGGGGCATCGTCGCGCTTCAGACCGGGCTCGTCGAACGCGCACGTGTTCCACGAACGCTAGTAGCGCGATCGCGTTCGATCGCGCATACTGCCCGGCATCGCCAAACCGCCCGGTAGTCTCCTGTCATCGGGGCGGAGCGCTATCGCCCGCGAGCAGACAGGGAGACACCATGCCTTTGGAGAGACGCGTCGCGCCCTCGTTCCCCGTTCGCCCTGCGCGCCGCGCGCGCGGCCCATTCGCCCGCTCGGCGCTCGTCGTGATCCTCGCCGCCGGCGCGCACGCAGGCCTCGGCGCCGAGTTCACGGTAAACAGCACCGCGGACGCCGTCGACGCAAATGCGTTCGACTCGCTCTGCGCCACGGCCACCGGAGCATGCACGCTTCGCGCGGCGATCCAGCAGGCGAACGCCTCGAACGTCACCGGCGGAACGACGATCCACCTGCCGGCCGGCACCTACGCCCTAACCCTCGCCGGCACGGACGAAGACGCGTCCGCCACGGGCGACCTCGACCTGCTCGCCTCGAACGGCGTGACGATCGCGGGAGCGGGACCCTCCAGCACCCACATCGACGCGAACGGGATCGACCGCGTTCTCGACATCCGCGCGTTCGCCAACGCGACGATCTCCGGGCTGTCGATCACCGGCGGCACGGCGGCGGAGGGAGGAGGCATCCGCAACAACGGGACCGCGGCGATCGTCGACGTCTCCATCAACGGCAACGGCGCAGCCGCCGGAGGCGGCATCTACAACACCGCGATCATGGGGGTGACCGGAGGCAACGTCGGGTTCAATGCGGCGCAAGGCAATCCCGGCAACGGCGGCGGAATCTACAATGCGGGCTCCCTCACTCTCGAGAACGCCACGATCCCAAGCAACCAGGCCTACGGCCACGGCGGGGGCGTCTACAACGGACCCGCGGCCTCCGCCTCGCTCGAGAGCGTCACGATCGCGGGCAACGCGGCGGACGCCGAGGGGGACGGCTCCGGCGACGGCGGAGGGGTCTACAACGATCCTTCGATGTTCGGCAGCGGCATCCTCGACTTTCAGAACACCCTCATCGCGAACAACACCGATTTCCCCTCGGGTACGCCGGTTCCGGATTGCTACTCCATCGCGGGCATGACGTCGCTGGGCTACAACCTGGTCCGCGACACCACCTCCTGCGTCGTGACCGGTGGCTCGACCGACATCACCGGGGTCGACCCGCTCCTCCAACCGCTCGCCACCAACGGAGGCACGAGCGGCAACATGGCTCTCGGCGCCGGCAGCCCGGCGCTCGACGCCGGCAACCCCGATGCGCCGGAGAGCAGCGCCGGCGCCTGTCCTGCGACGGACCAGCGCGGCGTCTCGCGGCCGATGGACGGCGACGGGAACGGCGTCGAGCGGTGCGACATCGGCGCGTTCGAGCTCGTCCCGTCCGTGAACCTCTCGATCACGAAGACGGACTCGCCGGACCCGATCGCGATTTCTTCCTCGCTCACCTACACGATCACGGTGACGAACAACGGCTCCGTCCCCGCCATCGGCGTCGTCGTGACCGATCCGCTTCCCTCCGGCGTCACGTTCAGCTCCGCGTCAACGGGTTGCGTCCACTCCGGCGGCACGGTGACGTGCACCTTCGGCAACATCGCGGCCGGAGCGAACGCTCACGAAGACCGTCGACGTCATTCCGACGACGGCCGTCAGCTCTCCCCTCGTCAATACGGCGACGATCACGGGAGGCCGCTTCGTGAACATCAACCCGGTCACTTCCGCGACCGCCCAGACGACGATCAGCTCGGCCGACGTCTCCGTATCCGGTGTCGAGGGGCCCGACCCCGTCAACGTGGGCGGCACCCTCACCTACACGATCACCCTCGGCAACGTGGGACCTGGAACGGCGACGGGCGTGACGCTCACCGCCTATCTCTCACCCAGCGTCACGCTGAGCGCGGCGACGCCCTCGCAGGGGAGCTGTTCGGGAACGACGACCGTTGCATGCGCCCTCGGGACCATCCCTCTGGCCGGGACTGCGACAGTGACCATCCAGGTGACGGCCCGCAAGCGGGGCGACATCGTGACGCAGTTCGTGATGACTGCGGGCTCGGACGACCCGAACGCGAACGAACAACGGGGTCAACCTGCTCACCACCGTGCTGGCATCGCCCTTCGTCGTGAACAGCACGGCCGATCTCGTCGACGTGACGCCGGGAGACGACGTCTGCGGCGCGGCCGGCGGCGTCTGCACGCTTCGCGCAGCCGTCATGGAGGCGAATGCGGCCGCCGGCAGCGACACGATCGTTCTTCCGGCCGGCACCTACACTCTCTCGATCGCCGGCCGCGACGAGAACGGCGCGGCGACCGGCGATCTCGACATCGTGGCCTCGCAGCCGCTGACGATCACCGGTGCGGCGGCCGCCACGACGATCGTCGACGGCGGCGGGATCGATCGCGTCTTCCACAACGCGGGCGCCTTCGCGATCTCGCACGTCACGATCCGCAACGGGGATAGCCCGGCGCGAGCCAGGGCGGCGGAATCTTCGCCTCGGCGCCGCTGACCGTGCAGAACGCGATCGTCAGCGGGAACCACGCGGACAACGGAGGCGGCATCGCCAACGTGCTCGAGAGCCCGGCCACCATCCAGTCATCTACGATCAGCGGCAATAGCGCGGCCGCCGCCGGCGGGATCTTCAGCACGGGCGGGTTCAGCCTCCTGAACGTCACGGTCAGCGGCAACAGCGCCCCCGACTTCTGGGGCGGCGGAATGGACCTCTACTTCACGAACACTCTCCGCAACGTGACGATCGCGAACAACAGCTCGCCCCTCGGGCGGCGGCATCATGGTCTCCGGCGGATCGCAGACGCTGACGAACACGATCATCGCGAGCAACACGCCGAGCAACTGTTACTTCAACGCTTTCGTTCGCAGGCCGGCAGCAGCCACAATCTCGACACCGACAACACGTGCGGTCTGACCGGCACAGGCGATAAGCCCGGCCAGAACCCTCTGCTCGGCCCGTTGCAGAACAACGGCGGCCCCACCCCCACGCACGCCCTCGGGTTCGGGAGTCCGGCGGTCGATGCCGGCATCAACGCGGCCGCTCCCCCTGATGACTCTGATCAGCGGGGCATCTACCGTCCGGAGGACGGCGACGCCGACGGGAGCGCGACGACCGACATCGGCGCGTACGAGGCTTCCTATCCGCCGCCGACGATTCTCTCGATCGTCCCGGACGGCGGCGCCGCCGCGGGAGGGGAAACCGTCACGATCACGGGCACGTACCTCCTCACCGCGGCCCTGACGATCGGCGGCAACGGCGTGACGGAGATCGTCACCGCGACGACCGTGACGTTCACCACGCCGCCGCATGCGCCCGGCCCCGTCAACGTCAACATCGAGACGGTCGGCGGCGCCGTGTCCGCGGCCGGCGGTTACACGTACTTCCCGCTGAGCGCTCCCGCGGCGTTCTCGGCGACGGCGACCGGAACGCAGGTGTCGTTGAGCTGGAGCGCCGTATCCGGGGCGACGGGCTACGAGATCTGGAGGAGCTCGCTCGGCGGCGCTTATGCGCTCCTGTCGAGCCCCACCGGGACCGCCGCGACGGATCCCGGCCTCGCGGCCGACACGACCTACCTGTACCGAGTCCGCGCGATGACGGACGCGACGCCGGCGTCGGCCTTCGCGACGGATGCCGCGACGACCATCGACTTCACCGACGCCGCGCTGAGCGGAGCGCCGATCCGCGCCGTGCACGTCGCGGAGCTGCGCACCGCGGTGAACGCGATGCGCGCGGCCGCCGGTCTCGGAGCCTTCGGCTTCACGAATCCGACACTCGTTGCCGGCGCCACCACGATCGCGCGCCTGCACCTGACCGAGCTGCGAACGGCCCTGGATGCCGCGCGCGCCGCGGCCGGTCTGCCCCCGATCACATACACCGATCCCGTGATCACCGCGAACTCCACGCAGGTCAAGGCGGTCCACATGATGGAGGTTCGCGCGGGAACGCAGTAGGGCCGCACGGGCGCGGCCGTCGCCCGCGGTTTGTTCGCGCGAACCGCGGATCCGCGTCAGGCCGCGCGGCGCGCGGCCCTTCCTCGTCATCGCGAAACGGCATGGCGGCGCGCGGTCGTTCTCCGCCATCGGGCCGATTGCGTGCAGCCGTTCTCTCTCGCCAGTCACGCAGCCGCCCCATCGCCGCGAAGACAGCCCTCTGAGACGATCCACTGAATGCCGTACGCCAAAATCTGATGATGCCTCAGCACCGCGACCATCTTCACTCTCGCAGGCGCTGCGCTACGCCTGCGTACTCCTCGAGGCGTCTCGGTGTTCAGCACGAGCGAGCGCCGCACCGTGGATGCGACCCTAGTTACCGGTGGCTAATCCTTCACAAGACCGTGTGGTGGCGCCGAATGCTGTGAAAGCCGAGGACAATTTTCGCAACGGTCCGGGCTACATTCCTTTGTACGTATTCGAGCGGCGGGGTCCAGTCCGCGCCAAGCGCGAGAGCCGCGCGAACCGCGCGGAGGACGTCATCGACTCGCGGGCCGGACAGAATGTTGCTGCCACATTCGATCGTCTCGGGCCGCTCCGTCACATCGCGAATCGTCACGTTCGGGACCCGAAAGATCGAGCATTCTTCCTGAACGGTTCCGCTGTCCGAGAGAACCAGCTGCGCTTTCTTCTCGAGGTTGACGAAGTCGAAGAATCCCATGGCGGGCATGAGCTTCACGCGTTGGGATGCCGGCGTGAGCGAGAATTGATCGAGCTTGTTCGCCGTGCGGGGGTGAACGCTGACGATCATCGGCCTTCCGTGCTCGTCGGCGACCGATGAGAGCGCCTCGAGGAGCTTCATGACGCGCGACTCATCATCGACGTTTTCGGAGCGGTGCATGGTGACCAGAAAGTAGCCGCCCGCCTCCACGCCGAGGCGCCGAAGGACGTCACTCCGGTCGATCTCATCGCGGTAGTGCTCGAGGACTTCGAAAATCGGATTTCCAGTGATGAAGATCCGCTCGCGATCGATCCCTTCCCGCACGAGGTTCTCCATCGCGCGATCCGTGTAGGGCATCAGAATCGTGCTACTGTGATCGATGATCCGGCGATTGATTTCTTCCGGGACGCGATCGTCAAAGCACCGGTTACCCGCCTCCATGTGGAAGACGGGAATCCCCATCCGAGCCGCGACCACGGCCGAGAACCCCGTGTTGACATCCCCGAGGATTAGCAGGCGATCCGGCTTGTGCGCCTGTAGGACCTGTTCGCTTCGCTCGATCACCTGAGCGATCTGAGCCCCGGCGCTGCCGGCGCGAACTCCCAGAAACTCGTTCGGTTTCCTGACACGCAATTCCTTGAAGAAGAGGTCACTCAGATTCGGATCGTAATTCTGGCCCGAGTGAACAAGGACATGGTCACAGAGTGAATCCAGAAGGTCGATGACGCGGCTGAGACGAATGATCTCGGGACGCGTCCCGAGGATCGTCATGATCTTCATGACTGGACCGCCACGGGTTTCCCCTTCTTGTTCCACTCGCGAAGCTCTTCGCGGACGAGATCCAGCTTCAGCAGCAGCTCGGCCATTCCGTCGACATCGAGCCGTCGCGTATTGTGGGAGTTGTAGTCTTCTTCCTGCGAGATCGTCTTCTCGCCTTCCGTGAAATACGCCGCGTAATTCAGATCGCGATTGTCGGCCGGAATCCGGAAGTACTCGCCGAGATCGTCGGCCTTCGCCTTTTCCTCGCGCGTCAAAAGCGTCTCGTAGAGCTTCTCGCCATGGCGGGTCCCGATCACGCGAACGGGGTTGGGTGCGTCGAAGAGTTTCCTGATCGCCAGCGCAAGCGTTTCAATGGTCGCCGCGGGCGCCTTCTGGACGAAGATATCGCCCGAGCGTCCGTGCGTATACGCGTAGAGCACGAGGTCCACGGCGTCCTCGATCGACATCATGAACCGGGTCATGGTCGGATCGGTGATCGTCAGAGGGCTGCCCTCCTTCACCTGCTGGATGAACAGCGGAATGACCGATCCGCGCGACGCCATCACGTTTCCGTAGCGGGTTCCGCAGAGTATGGTGCTCGTCCGGAGGCGAGAGCCGCGACTTGGCGACCATCAGCTTCTCCATCATCGCCTTCGAGATCCCCATCGCGTTGATCGGATAGACCGCCTTGTCAGTCGAGAGGACGATAACCCGCCCGACCCTGTTCGCGATCGCCGCCTTCAGGACGTTCTCGGCGCCGAGGGCATTCGTACGGATCGCCTCCATCGGATAAAACTCGCACGAGGGGACCTGCTTGAGCGCCGCTGCGTGAAACACGTAGTCGACGCCGGCGCATCGCTGCCGCCACGCTCTCGTAATCGCGCACGTCCCCGATGTAGAACTTCAGCTTCGGGTCGTTGTACGCGAGCCGCATGTCCTCCTGCTTCTTCTCGTCACGGCTCAGGACGCGGATCTCCCTGATGTCGGTCTTCAGAAACCTGCGGAGCACGGCGTTCCCGAAAGTGCCGGTCCCGCCGGTGATCAGTAGCGTCTTGTTCTTGAACATTGGATTCCTCGTCCCGGGTGAAAAGGTGCCTGATTATCGCAATTTAACGCGCCGGCAGGGCATCGTATGCGATGGGGTCCTGCGCGAGGTCGCGGACGAGATCGTCCCACGATGGCGCCTTGTATCCCGTTTTCGCTTCAAACTTCGCGGCTGACATCGACCGGTCCATGACTTCCCGGTCATCGGGAACGATCTCGGTGGCCCGGGCGAAGGCATCCCGGACCTTCATCAGAAGGTCGTATTTTGCGATCGGATCGGTGGCTACCTGATACAGGCCGTTGAGTTCCGGGGTCGCGGAAACGATCCGCTTTACCAGGTGAGCCAGCTCGTTCGTCGTCACTCCTGCATAGATCGATCTCGTATATCCGCGAACGGTTGGCGCGGGATTTCGAAGGAACCATTCGAGGAGCGATGCGAAATTCTCCAACTCCCGCCCGATGATCGACGTGCGGATCGTCAACGCGTTCTCGGTCGCCACTTCGCCCAGAAACTTGCTCCTGCCATACAGATCTTCGGCGTCGGAGTAGCTCTCTTCGGTGTAACCGCCGTCTCTCCCGCTGAATACGCAATCCGTGCTGAAATGAACCACCCGCCCGCCCCATCGGCCAGCCCACGACGCGAGAAGGTGGGGCAGCAGCGAGTTGATCTTGATGGACGGGATCGGCGCTTGCGCCTCTCTCCGCTGCTTGATCACGCCGATGCAATTGACGATGAAATCGGGTCGGGTCTGGTCAAGAACGTCTTCCACCAGCTCGGTGTTCATCGCGTCGACGTTCTCGATCACCTCGCCTTTGTTAAACAGACCGATCGCGCCGTACCGATCACGATCGAGCTTTCCTGACACCGTACACGCCGTCTCCGGGTACTCCTCGAGAAGAGCATGGAAAACCTTGTGGCCGAGCATCCCGCGGCCGCCGAGGACGACGATTTTCATCCTGATTCCATTCTGATTCCTTGGGAGAATCGGAGCGCACTAATTGACGCCGCGCGTCAGACACCCCGACCTCTTCTGGCGCTCTAACGTACGGTCCCTCGCCGGGAACGGGCTAGCGACTATTTCCGGCGTCACGAATCGTCCCGATGACTCGATCCTGATCCTCGATTGAAAGACTTGAACCGCTTGGCAAACAGAGCCCGCGTTCGAACAGTCGTTCGGAGATTGCGCCTCCATACATCGGAACGGCTTCGAAAACCGGCTGGAGGTGCATCGGCTTCCAAACAGGTCTCGCTTCGATATTCTCGCCTTCGAGAGCAAGCCGAACATTTTCTCGACCCGCGCCGAAAAGCTTCGGATCGATCGTGATACAAGTCAGCCACCGATTAGCTTTTCCGTACTCGGCTTCGGGCATGAACTCGATGCCCGGCACATCCCCGAGACCTTCAACATACTTTTCAAAAATCCGTCGGCGTGCCAGGATCCGCTCCGGCAACGTTCGTAACTGACCTCTTCCTATCGCGGCGAGAACATTGCTCATGCGATAGTTGAAGCCTATTTGCGAATGCTGGTAGTGCGGAGCGGCGTCTCGCGCTTGCGACGCGAGAAACCTTGCCTTGTCAACGAGGGACCGATCATTCGAGAGAAGCATCCCGCCGCCTGAGGTTGTTATGATTTTGTTGCCATTGAACGAAAATACTCCGATACGGCCCATCGAGCCGGCTGGTCGCGTGCGGTACGAAGAACCCACAGCTTCTGCTGCATCCTCGATCAGCGGGACACCGAAACGCTCGCAGATCTCGAGAATTGGATCGTAATTCGCGCATTGCCCATAGAGATCCACCGCGATTACTGCCTTCACTTTTCGTCCCCTTCGTGCCCGGGCCCAGAGCGCGTCCTCGAGGAGATTCGGGTCGAGGGTCCATGTCGCATCAGAATCGACGAACACAGGGGTCGCGCGCTCATACACAATTGGGTTCGCCGAGGCGCTGAAAGTAAACGACGAACAGACGACTTCGTCACCGGGCTGAACCCCGAGGAGAAGAACCGCAAGATGGAGCGCAGCGGTCCCCGAGGAAAGCGCTACCGCGCCGCTCACCCCAGCAATCGCTTCACACTCTGTTTCGAAAGCGTCGACGTGGGGACCCAGGGGAGCAATCCAATTCGTCGCGAACGCATCAGCAACGAGATCGCGTTCGTCTCCGAATACGTGAGGAGGAGAAAGGAATACTCGTGGCGGTTTATTCATCGTCGCATTTTTCGAGCGAGTCATTTATTGAGCGGTCTCGCCGGGATACCAACCACTGTTATCCCTGGACTAACGTTCTTGGTGACTACGGCGCCGGCTCCTATCGACGCGCCGTCTCCGATACGAACATACTGAAGAATCTGGGCGCCTGTGCCTACAAGCACCTCTCGCCCCAATACCACACCTCCAGATAGGTTGACGGTAGGATTCAACGCCGCGTATGCCCCGATCTCAGCTTCGTGTCCGACCGTGCAAGACAGGTTAAGCATCGAAAATTCTGAGAACACGAGATTCACGGTTCCGATCACGCCCGCGCAGATTACGACTCCTCTCTCGAAGCCGCACGTGGTGCGATTCATTTTCGCGCTCGGGTGGATCAAGACAGGCCAATCAGCGTCGGGATAACGACGATCGAGCTCGCCGACCAGTTTCGCCTTGGTCGCGGGATTCCCTATTCCCATCGCGAGACTCTCGAAACGTGTTCGATTCGCTTCCAGCCACGAAAAATCTCCGAGGATCTGGTCGTGGCTATCGAATTCGCCGAGATGGTCCAGATCTGAGACGACAAATCCTTCGAAGTGAAATGCTTCACCTGCTGCCTCGAGGTCGGAAATGAGCCACGCCACTTCTCGCGCGAAGCCGCCAGCACCTACCACAACGACTCTTTTCTTCATCTGAAAACGGCTCCAATCTTATCTAGGTAGTAACGCCTCCAGGACCGCCTCTCTCCTTGGAAGATTGCCCGGTACCGCGAAACCTTATGTTTCCATGTCCGTGCACCCCTCGTCGTGAAAACACCCGAGCCGCGGTCAAGATCAGTATTTTCAAGTCCAGGAACAGTGATTGGTTGTCGACATACCATACGTCATGTTTAAACTTCTCTTCCCAGGTGAGATCGTTGCGCCCGTTGACCTGGGCCCATCCTGTGATCCCGGGTTTTACTTCGTGACGCCTGGCCTGCTGTTGTGTGTAGAGGGAAAGGTACTCAACCAGTAGCGGTCTCGGTCCCACCAGGCTCAATTCTCCCCGCAAAA
Organism: uncultured Acidobacteriota bacterium; assembly: GCA_963793695.1. Lineage (GTDB taxonomy): Bacteria > Acidobacteriota > Thermoanaerobaculia > Gp7-AA8 > Gp7-AA8 > CAWCBB01. The sequence goes on from CAWCBB010000030.1 coordinate 45,434, forward strand.
CATTCCAGAACTGTGGAAGCTCATCGAGGCTTGTGGTCCGGAAAAGCTTTCCAAGGGGAGTTGTCCGCTTCTCATCCGGAAGAGGTTCCTCGTCCGGACCAACGGGATCGTTCATCGTTCTGAATTTCAGTAGCTCAAAGGGTCTCCCCCGCAGGCCCGGTCGGCGCTGGCGAAAAAGCACGGGCGGGCCCATGGTGAATCGCACGAGTACCGCGATCATGAGGATAACGGGAGAGAATAGGATAAGAACTATCGCGCTCACTGCACGATCAAAAAGGCACTTAATCACTCCTTCGATGTGCGTCATAAAGAACGTCGCGACGACGTTGTTGATTCCGTAGCAAAACGGGAGCGTAGCTGCGTTTTCGCAGTATTCTTGCCGCAAAGTGGTTCGCATCCAATGAGTAATTCGTGGCGATAAAGGGCGCCCGAGAGGATCTCGAGTGCCAGCGTACAGGTACTTATGGTTGAAAAACAGACAAGCGGTGGCAACTTAGTTCGAATCGCGTGGTTTTCTGTCATTGCCACAAGTGTCACGCTCCCGCTGGTCTTCTCACCAGCCGCGCGCGAATCCTTTCGAATTCCAAAGCTGGCCTTGTTTCATGGGATAGGCTTTACGCTTTGGGGAGTCTTCGTCGCCGCCATACCGTGCGGTTGGGTCGATTTTCGTAGTCTGAGCCGTTATCGCGGCGCGCTCGCATTGACGCTCGCGATTACCGCGTGGAGCGCAATTACTTCAGCGTTTTCCCAATCACCGATCACGAGTTGGGAGTCATTCGCCACCGTCAGTTCCGCGGTTGCCTTTTTTTTGGTGACGCTTGTCTCCGCGGGAGAACGGCCCCTTCGCGATGTCGTGTTCCTCACCGGAGGCGGTGTGCTCAGCGCGGTTCTCGTCTTCTTCCAAGCAAGTTTACTGTGGAACCCCATTCCAGCTCCTCCCGGAAGCCGGTTTGCGCTTTTCGGCAGCCCTAATGATCTCGCCATGTTTCTGGTCCCCGTCATTGTCGCGACGCTCGCTCTCGCCCTTTCGACAGAAGGATGGCTTCGCGTCTACGGATTTTCTGCTTTCGTTGCAGTCGCGATAGGTCTTCTGTTGACCGACTCAGCTGCGGGAGTTCTTTCAGGAATAGTCGGGCTCGTGGTAATGGCGGCCATTCGTTTTGAGCTTCTCCAGGAACGGAAGCGCGCTGCTCTCTTGTTTGTCCTGTTTGCGGTCGCCGCACTCGGGGCCGCTCTCGTCTATTCACTACCGTCTCTCTTGACTTCGCTGAACGGGCCAGAGCTTGACAATCTCTTGAGCGGACGACTTATCGCGTTTTCCGCGGCCTTCGAGATGGTGCGCGACCACCCGATCGTCGGAGTAGGGCCGGGGATGTTTGAATGGCACTATTTTCACTATGCGCCGATCGCGGATAAGGTATGGGGACCCTTCCCGATATTCTCATCTCGGCAAATGATGTTTGCCGAGGCTCATAACGATCACCTACAAATTGCTGCGGAAACCGGAGTCCCTGGCCTTGCCTTATTCTGGACCGGGCTTGCCCTACTTGCGACGCGCGGATTGCGATCTCGGAAGCCGTGGAACACTCGAAAGAACTTTTCACGCCTGTGCGCAGCACCCCTATCGGCCTCAACGTTCGCGTTGTCCTTAGCGCAATTTCCGTTTCAACTCGCCACAACGATCTTCTTCCTGGTGGTACTCTCGGGGTTATGTATAGCGTGGTCGTCCGAACCGTAGCCACCTTGGTCGCTCTTTCTGTCGCGACGCTCGCATTTCGAGTCGCATGGCGACTCGGAGTGGAGCGTTACCTCGTTGAAATTCAAAAGAAAGGCGTTGAAGCCCGGACGCTGGCGGCCAACGACGGCGTTTATGGGGTGCGCTCTCCTCGAATCATCGCGGAGAACATTCGTGCGACGGAAGATGCTATCCGGAAGTTTCCCGGCGACGTCGATCTTTACCTAGAGCTGGGCGCAAATCTTCGGCTGAAGGGCGACCTGCCAGGAGCAGAGCGGGCCTATCGCGATGCTCTGAAAGTTTCGCGAAGGCCCGAAATCTTCGTAAACCTCGGGGAGGTCGAACTGGCTCAGTCGGATTTGCCGGGAGCGCTAGAGGCTTATGGCGCGGTTTACGAGCACAACCCAATTTGGGTCGACCACCTCCGGCGCCCTCTGGTTCAGCTAAAGGCTAACTCACCGGACCGCACGCGATAAGCGGTCGAAGCGCACAGCGAATTACGACGGGTCCTCGACCCGGTTCGAAATCGGGTAGTATCGTTGCGAACGCCAATATAACAAGCTTGCCGGATCCAAACCGATGATGCCGAATATCGAACCCTTCGAATCTCCCGTTGACCGGTGGCCTGTACTTAGGGCAAATGCGGTCAGAACCTCGATTCTTTTTCTCTTTCACGCGGTCGTCTTCGCTGTCAGTTATGTGTTTGCATTCCTGGTCCGGTTCGAGTTCGACGTCCCTGCGGATCATCTCCAGCTAATGCGATCGAGCTTCCCGACGGTGCTCGCTATTCAGCTGGCGACTGGGGTCCTGTTCGGTTTCTATCGCGGCTGGTGGCGCTATGTCGGCATCGCAGATGTCGTTCGCCTGGTGTTCGGACTCTCGACCGCCCTCGTCGTTCTAATAGGAGGCTGGTACATCGGTGCTCATCTTGGCCTCGAATCACGCTACTCAAAGCCTCCTCGGGGTGTCCTTCTCATCGACTGGTCATTCGCGCTTCTGACGCTATTCGGAGCACGCGTCGCAATTCGTATCGGCCGCGACCGGTTCCGAGCTAATTACCCTGACGGCGAGCGTAAGCGCGTCGTCATCGTCGGTGCGGGCGATGCGGGCGAAACGCTTGCGCGCGAGATCGAGCACCGACCGCAGCTAGGTCTCAAGGTAGTAGCGTTTATTGACGATTACAGGTCTAAGATCGGTTCTTCGATTCGTGGTATTCCCATTCGCGGTCCGATTGCCGACATTGCGGCTATCGTTGACGATGTTCTCGCCGATGAAGCATTCATAGCGATCCCTAGCGCTTCCGGAAAAAGGATGCGGGAAATTGTTCATCACCTTGCTGAGGCAAACCTCTCTTTCAAAACGATACCGGGGATCGACCATTTCGTCACTGGGAAAGCCCAACTGGCCCAACTGCGCCCCGTGAATATTGAGGATCTCATTCGGAGAGAACGAATCGATCTTCCGGGAGATCGTGTTCGCGACATTTTTGGCGGAAAGAGAGTCCTCGTAACGGGAGCTGGGGGGACAATCGGCGCTGAGCTGGCCAGTCAGGTACTGAAGTTCGAGCCCAGCAGGCTCGATTTAGTTGAACGTTCCGAGTTCGCACTTTACGCGGTCGACAAGCGCCTCGCCTGCGAGAGAAAGTGGCTTCACGACAATGTGCATCGTCACCTCATCGATATTCGCGACGAACGAACTCTCACGAACCTTCTGAACGCGTCCCGTCCCGATATCGTCCTTCATGCGGCTGCGCACAAGCATGTTCCGCTTGGCGAAGAAAACCCTGACGAGTATCTTCGCAACAATTCGCTTGCGACGAGGCGTCTTGCAGAACTCTGCGAAGAGACTGGCGTTCGAAGGTTTGTTGCGATATCAACCGACAAAGCGATCAACCCCACAAGTGTCATGGGCGCATCAAAACGAGCGGCGGAAATCCTTCTCATGGACCTCGCCGCAGGTTCTGAAATGAAGATAACCGCCGTTCGCTTTGGGAACGTACTCGGCTCCTCAGGAAGCGTCGTCCCACTATTTATGGAGCAAATCACAGCCGGCGGCCCTATTACCGTCACTCACCCTGAAGTCACAAGATATTTCTTACGAACGTCCGAGGCGGTCTCGCTAGTTCTCCAGGCCGCAGCTCTCGGAGAAGAAAAGCACGGTTGCGTGATGATGCTGGATATGGGCGAACCACTTCGGATTGCGGACCTTGCCAAGCATCTGATTGAGCTTTCAGGGCGGGACGATGTCGAAATCGCGTTCACTGGCCTTCGCCCCGGAGAGAAGCTCTTCGAGGAAATTCGGTTGGATGGTGAATTCGCTGAACCGACCGCTCACCCACAAATTGTCGTTACCCGAGCCCCGCAACCGAGCCGCGGTGTTGTAGCGGACTGGATTGAGAGGGCCACGCGTGATATCGCAGCATCGCCTTTGTCGCTGCTGCATGATCTCGTCGGCGAGTACCGTTTCCTCACGACAGACGCGGGGATCGATCCCGGCTCGCCCCTTCGCCTTGTTGGCAGTGGACGTGAGATCACTGAGGATGCAATCTGACACTCGACCGAGACAAATGAGAGCAGAGTTTCTGCTAAGAGCTCGCGGCGCGTTTGTGCAAGTAACTAAGTCGACGCGTTATTTGGCCGGCGTCGGTTATCGGTCGATCGTGCAGTCCGTACTCTTTTGGACTGAGCTGTGCGACGAACTCTTCTACCGCTTTCGTCTTTCCGAGAAGCTCCGGGTTTCCGAGAGCCCCGAGAATTGTTACGCCATCAGCTGAGAGTGCGTGGCCTTGATCGGTTCGTAAAGATCGCAATCAGCATGTACCAAAGCGAGCCGGATATTTTCACTCCTCGCCCTTTGTCAGAATGGCCAGCGAAGCTAACGTATGAGGTCGAAGAGGAACTTCGTCTGGACGAAGCGCCGTGCCCAGAGCGTTGCTCCGGCGAAAGCTGGGCTTCCATGAATGACTTCAGGTACCGAGAGAACGACTCCAAAGGGGTTCAGAGTTTGGTTCGCTAGTCGGAAAGTTTTTCGGCGAGTGCGCAAAAACATTAGATTTGACTCCGAAAGACAGTTAGCAATCGAATAGCTTGAGATAGTTGCGAGAAGAACATCGTTGCTCAAATGGGGTTAGGAGATTTCCGTCATCGCCGAATTTCGTTGAATACTTGTTCAAAGCGAGCCACGCCTGAAGCAACCGAGAGTTCGCGATCGTAGTACTCCCGACCCCGCCTTCCCATTTCTGCAAGTTCTTCGTGGGAGCTCCGTGACAAGAAGTCGACAGCGTCCGCAATCGATTCCGGCGATTCGGGTATGCATGTGACTCCAGCTCCGGCTCGTTCGACAACATCAGCAGCATCCCCTCTCACGGCTGCCAGAATGGGTTTACCCATGAAAAGATACGCTTGGATTTTTGAGGGAATCGTGCGCCGGAAAAGCGGTTGATCGCGCAAGTGCACAAGCAGCACGGTGGCTTGCGAAAGTACTCTTCCAATCTTCGAGAGCGGTAGGCGCGGGAGGAACACCACGTTCGGCAAAGCGCGTTCGGCGGCTGAGCTCGCCAAACGACCGGCTTCGACCCCATCGCCTACGAAAACGAATTGAACTTGCGGAGAACGAGACGCGAGAATTGCGGCAGCGTCGAGAACAGCATCCAGGGCCTGGGCCTTGCCCATGTTTCCGGAGAAAACCACGGTAAACGGATGCCTACGTTCACGATACTTTCGAAAATCCTGATCGGCACCGTCGAATGAGCCGATCTTCTCTTCGTCGCACCAATTGGGGATGAACGCAATTTTGTCCGCTCTTACACCTCTCTGAAGAAGGAGCGACACAAAACCGGGGGACTCGACAATTACCTTTGCCGCCGCGGCGTAAGCAGCGCGACACCAAACATCGACCGCGCCTAGAAGAGAACTATGTCGCACCATCCCCGTAGCTTCCAAGCTATCCGGCCACATGTCCTGGACGTCGTAGGCGAATGGCGCCCTCTTAAGGAGCCCCAAAACGACCGCAGGGAATGCGACGGTGGCCGGCGGATGGTAAACGTAAATCACGTCGGCGGGTCCTGTGACCCAGGGGCCCAGTAGGCTAGCCGCCACGGCGAAGCTGAGGTAGTTAGCAATCCTGCCGATCACGGACCGGCTGTGACTCGGAACTAGCGGTACGCGAACGACCGAAATGCCGTCGACATTCTCCCGCGATAGTAATCGAATTCGATATCCGGAATACAGCCTCCCACCAGGGTAGTTCGGGAACCCCGTGAGAACTTCGACCTGATGACCTCGATCGTGAAGCGCTTTTGCGAACGAGAGACCCTTGAAAGTCGGCTCGGGATCGAACCATTGCGTCAGCAGCAGGATTCGCACGACTTACTCTGAAATCTTTCGTAGTGCGTGGGAACGGTTCACTGATCGGTGACCTTCATCCTTCGCCCGGTGCTGCTTGGCCCAAAGGAAGTAATCCCTCAGTGGTTCTCTCAGATCCGAGTTTGGATCGAAGTGAAAAGCTCGCTTCGCAGCGCTGATGTCAGCCAGGGAATCACGAACGTCTCCTGGACGGCGCGAACCAAACCGAACATCCACATTGACCCCAGACACTTCCCGAAGGAGCGATATGAGATTGTTAATGCTTATGCGCCGTCCGCTCCCAATATTGAAAACACCCGTGACGCCGGGACTCGCGGCTCCAATATTCGCCCGAACGACATCAAGAACATGGACGAAGTCTCTGGTCTGCTCGCCGTCTCCGTGAACGGTCAGAGGTTCTTCTGCCAGCATCTGATTAACAAAAATCGGTATTACGTTCCCATACGCGTCAAATCTCTGGTTACGCCCGAAGACGTTGAAATATCGAAGACAGGCTACTTCGATGCCATAGAGTTTCGCGTACGCCAGGCCCAGTTTTTCTTCGCACAATTTCGTGCACCCGTACGGCGTGTCGGGGTCGATCGGGTGATCTTCGCTTATCGGCAGTGATTTCAATTCACCGAAGATCCCTGCTGATGACGAAATCACAATTTTCTTCACTCCGATGTCGCGTCCCGCCTCCAACACGCGAAGTGTTCCGAGCACGTTTACTTCGGCATCCTCGATCGGGTTGTCTATTGAACGCTTATTCCCCACCGAAGCGGCAAGATGGAACACCACGTCCACTCCCCGAATCGCTTCGGCGACTATTCGAGCATCGCGAACGTCTCCCTCAACAAACCTGGCCGCTGATACCGACTCAATGTTCGACATAAAGCCGGAGGAGAGGTTGTCGAGGACGGTCACTTCGTGCCCGTTTCTTGACAGGCCCTCCACCAAGTTCGAACCGATGAAACCTGCCCCTCCAGTAACAAGGCACTTCAAGAAGCCTCCCTCGAATAATATCCGTGTAATTGTGTGAGTCGGACGATCCTCTGATCGAGTGGTTAGAACCAGAAATGAAACCTCTATTCTTACGGCCTCCCCGAAGACCGTCCCGTGACGTGAAGAACGCGCCGCGGAACTCTCCCCAATTGAAGACCAAGTCGTCGGCCCGAGGGTATTAACCAGTATAAAGCGGCGCAGTGCAGAACAGTTGACACGGGCGCATAGAGGATTGGGTTCCCTGCCGCCGGTATCAAGAAAACCATCGCACCGAGTGCCGCGGCGCTCGGGAACGGGTCGGCATTCCTGACAATTCCCCGGATTGCCGCGCCGACGGTAGCCAGATAGCCGAAAAATATCACGCCGGAGAAGAGGCCGAATTTGTGGATAAGGTTGAAGTAGGTCGTCTCGAACCCGTACCCGAGGTCGTCTCTGCTATATCCACTGGCGAGTGCGGCACCCAGCCCCCGTCCGGTGATTGTCGAGTCTGCAATGAGTTCCTTCGCTTGCTCGAGCCGCACCTCGTTCCCGGACAGCTCGCCCGTAAATAGATTACGGATTTGGACGCGAAATTCCTGCGAACGCGCCACGACGCCCAAGGACAGGAGAGTACAGAAGGTGATCAATATCACTGCTCGGAGATTGACCCTTCCGCGAACCAAGGCGCGAATGAAGCTTAGGCTTGGTATCGAAAAGATGAGTGCAACATATGCGAGGATATAGCCTTTGGACAACGTAGCAAGGACCAAAACGTACGAACCAATTACAAAGAAGAAGAGGCTGAACCAGCGCCTGTTTAGGGCGGTTCGCCCCTCGACCCAACCGAGTCGGCCTCCACTACTCCAGCCGAGTAGGATTACGCTGAGAGGGACGCACAGAACGGACAAATTCGCCGAATAGAACGTCCGTGCGCCAAAAAGTGATCCTCCTCCGGCCCAGTATTGGTAGGTAACGAGAAGTGCCGTCCCTATCACCGCAAACGCCGACACGATTGTCACTCTGGCTAGCTCTCGATTCGACATTCCCGCGTAGCAGAGGAAGTAGAAGACGAGGTAGAACACCATCCCGGCAAAATTTCGAGTGATTCCTACTACGCTGTTTCCTCTGAAGAACCCGACAGCAACACCGTAGGTCCAGACGAACAGCATCGACAGCGGAATCCAGGCGAGCAGAGATCGCGTCCATACCTTCTCAAATCCGGAGCGCCGGCGCAAAAGGACCCAAAGAGCGAATGGGCCTGAATACGAGACAAGAACCAGGTAAGGAATCGGTAGGGTACTGAAGGATACGTTCGTCGCCAGAACGAAAACAAGAAAGGTGAATAACGACCATCTGGCGAAGCGCCTGACAGGACGGGCGATCTTGTCATTCGCCCCGGAAACCGTTCTTAGAGCGACCTTTTCCTGCAAAAATCCTCCCCCTCCGGTAAAATCGGCAGACAGGATCCCTTTAGATGGTTCTTGCGTAGGCGTCACCGGTGCCAGCAAATTGACGCCGATGCCGCGCCTCTCCGGTTTGCGGCCGGTCTTGACTTCCAATCGCTGATCATGCACGTTTGCTTTCCATCTGAGGAAAGCGCCAACCAAGCAGTCATAGGAGAAGATTATGCGCTCTACCCTTTCACCTCGCGCTGGCGCGCTTTCGATCGCGCTCTGTTCGATCTTCACAGTGGTGCCGTTATCCGCCATCGCGCAATGGGCTCCAGCATCAACGCCGGGGTACTACTACACACTGAGTGGCATCGGAATTGGGACGTCTGCGCCCAGCACCGACTATGGACTTGATGTCGCCTGGATCAGAGGCGGGAGAATCTACACGAACTCGTCAGCCGGATTCGGTGGGATGACCGTGCAGGGAAATAACACCGCGTTAGGGAGTCTGCTGACATTGGGTTCCGGTCGCGGCGACGTGTACGCAGGCATCCCCGCGGCAAACTGGAGCGTGTTCTTGACCGCCGGAGCAGAAAGCAACGGTTTCATCATTGAGACGTTCACGGCCCGGCCGCTCGTCTTAGGGACGAGCAACGTTGAAAGATTGCGCATCGATGCCTCTGGCAGAATCGGCATCGGCACAAGCAGCCCAACAACAACGCTCGACGTAAATGGAAACGTGAACGTTTCGGGGAACATAGCAGCAAAGTATCAAGACATCGCGGAATGGGTCCCGTCGAATACTTCGCTTGACGCGGGAACCGTTGTCGTTCTGAATACAGATCATCCGAACCACGTGGCCCCGTCCGTCGGACCCTATGACACCAAGGTAGCGGGAGTCGTATCGCGGACGCCGGGTTTGCTTCTAGGTGAAGCGGGCGACGGGAAATCGAAAGTCGCCACGACCGGCCGCGTCAAAGTGCGGGTCGACGCCACCAGAGGTCCAATCAGGATCGGCGATCTTCTCGTCACGAGCGACAAACAAGGTCGCGCGATGCGCTCCGAACCGATCAAGGTTGCGGGCGTCGATCTGCATCGACCCGGAACGATCATCGGCAAAGCTCTCGAGAATCTGCCTGAAGGCGAAGGCGAAGTCCTCGTATTGCTGAGTCTTCAGTAACCGCGGTACCAGCGGCGATCTAAAAAGCTCGAAGAGCAGCGGCCACTTTCTCCACGTCGCTACGGGACAGATGAGGACCCATCGGGAGGCTGATGATTTCCCGGTGAATCGCTTCAGTGATCGGAAATGATCCTTCTCCGAATCCCAATGCGTGGCAGGCTGGCTGTAGATGGGGAGGGATCGGGTAATGAATCATAGTCGCGATCCCTTCGGCGCTGAGATACCTCTGCAGTTCCTCGCGGTTTGTGCTCCGAATTACGAAGAGGTGCCAAGTGTGCTCGGCCCACTCAGGCACTGCCGGAAGCCGAAACGACGTTCCGCGTAACTCGTCGAGGTAGGCCGACGCTAGCGTGCTTCTACGCTCGTTCCAGGAGTCCAGAACGCGCAGCTTCACACGGAGGAATGCTGCTTGGATTTCGTCGAGCCGCGAATTGAACCCGACGGTTTCGTTGTGGTACTTCACCCGAGAGCCATAATTTCGTAGCACTCTGACTCGCTCGGCGACCTCGTCGTCGTCCGTGACTACTGCGCCCGCGTCGCCGAAAGCCCCGAGATTCTTGCCCGGATAAAAACTGTACCCCGCTCCCGAGGACAAGGGCCCGGGTCTCGTTCCGCGGTAGCGACTCCCGTGCGATTGAGCAGCGTCCTCAATGACACGGAGCCCGTAGGACTCCGCGACGGAATTGATTCGAGCCATGTCAGAGGGCAGCCCATACAAGTGAACCGCCATGATTGCTTTGGTTCTCGCCGTCACTGCGCGCGAAATACGATCGGGATCGATCGTATACGTGTCTTCATCGGGCTCGACAGGTACGGGAACGGCGCCCGCATACATGACAGCCAACCATGACGCGATGTAAGTATTGGCGGGAACGATGACCTCGTCTCCCTGAGAGACGCCAATTGCTCTCAATATTAGATGAAGAGCCTCAAGACCGTTGCCGACTCCGACGCAGTGCCTTGCTCCGCAATACGCCGCGAACTCGCGTTCGAACGCCGCGACTTCTTCGCCAAGAATGAACCAGCCCGAGTTCATTACGCGCTGGTAGGCCTCGTCCAGCCCTTCCTGTAACTCGAGATAAGGCGCGCGCAAGTCCAAGAAAGGAATCATCGCCTTGTTAGCTTGAGAAACTCTTCGTAGTCGCGAATGTAGTCATCAGCGTCGTAAACGTCAGATGCGAGAACGAGAAGGACCGCATCAGACGAGTATTTGTACTGCACTCCCCACACCATCGGCGGGATGTGCAAACCCTTCCCCGGCGTGTCAAGAAGGAACTCCTCTCGGCGTCGCCCATCGTCAACGAGGACGACGCACGATCCTGCGACGCAAATCAACAGTTGATGCAACGTCTTGTGGGCATGTTCACCCCGAACTTCTTCGCCGACGTCAAAAACGATGAAGTACCGCTTCGGAACGAACGGAAGATGTCTTCCGACCTCTCCATAAGAGAGTGCTCCCCGGAGATCGGGGATGACGGGAAGAGGTATCAATTCCACGCCCCCGATCGCTGAACGAACGTCCTCGGTCCGGCTTGCCGTCGGACGAATGACGCCGACCTTCGGTGCCTCCGAAACGTAGCCCACGATACGCGCCGGATTTCCCGTGACGATCGCATTCGCCGGTACCCTTTTCGTCACGACGGCGCCCGCGCCCACCATCGCATCGCGCCCGATCACCAGCCCGGGAAGAATGGTCGCGTTCGCGCCAATCGAAGCTCCGGTCTGCACCAGGGTTTTTTCGAAACGATCCGGCCGGTGTCGGCTCCTGGGGAAGGGATCGTTTGTAAATGTGACGTTGGGCCCGACAAAGACATCATCTTCCAGCGTCACCCCGTCCCACAGTTGAACGCCACACTTTACGGTCACTCGGTCGCCGACCACGACATCGTTTTCGATGAACACGTGATCGCAAATGTTGCAGTCAGATCCGATCCGCGCCCCCGGAAGAATATGCGCGAATGCCCAAATGCGCGTGTTTTCGCCTACGGTCGCGGTCTCAACGAGCGCGTTCTTGTGCGCGAAGTATGGCATCGACATCGTGCAGACCCTTTCACCCTTCGGCTCCGACATGCCCTGGCATGCCGGTGAAGGGCGCCTGTTCCTCAGGAAAATTGACTGCGCTTGTGATACCAGCCATGAACCATGTTCCAAGCGCCACGAGGAAGAACCGATAACAGGAATAGCAGAAAAAAGCGCGGATCGACCGTGGCGTTACGCCGCAGCAACCGCCTTGCGTCAGGGCTTTTCCCCTGGTGCATCAGATTCCTCGCGCGGTAGTAGTCGATTCTGGCCCTCATGTGCCTGATCCCGCGAGAATGTAGTGATTCAACTTCAGGATGTTCGGCGATGATGGCATTGAGCGTATATTGCCATTCGTCAGCCCACTTTGAAATCGAGCGGTTGGTCAGGGCGTTTTGATGGACGCGATATCGCGCGATCGCCTCGGTCAGACTGCGAAATGGATGTTCGGCAGCGAGAGTCATAAAGAAGCACACGTCCTCGGATGTTGTGAGCGAGACATCGAATGCATGACCGGTTTCGAGAAGCGTCGATCTGCGAATCATCGCAGCTGATGGAAGAATGTCGAACCGCAGAAGAAAATCTCCGAGGAGGTCCCCCCCGCGATCCTTCGGAAGATCTTCTCCTAGGCTTCGGCCCGCAGCATCGATTTTCTCGACCCCTCCGTAACACACAGCATAATCATGGTGCTCATCGGACATCGCGTCCGCGAGGCGGCGAATGGTACCTGGAAACCATACGTCGTCACTGTCGAGCATCGCGATGAACTCTCCGCGCGCTTCGGACATAGCTTTGTTTCGAGCTTCGCCAAGCGGGGTGTTGTGGTTAGCGCGAAAATACCGAAGACGCTGATCGTAGCTGCGTGCAATTTCGCCTGTACGATCAGTCGAAGCGTTGTCCCAGAAAATGATCTCCCAGTTGCTCCAGGTCTGCGCGTACACGGAGTCAATCGCTTCTCTGAGAAACTCTTCGCCGTTGAAACAATTCATAACAACGGACACGAGCGCCTCGTTATTCGAGTCAACGCCAGTCATACGGGATCGTCCTTGCTTCGGGATCTTCCGGATCCATCCTCTCCACTTCCGTCGGGTCATGCGGGAGATCCGGGCAATTCGCTATGAGTGCGGGCGCTTCACCGACCGCAGCGAAGCCATACCAGACCAAGGGTGGAATGAGGACAAGGGAGAACGCTTCGGCTCGGCCGAGCTCGAGGATCTGAACCGTTCCCCGAGTACGACTGTCGGTCCTGTTATCGTATATTACGAGGCGAATCCTGCCCACCGGAACAGCTAAACGCTGAGTCATACGTTTATGCCGCTTCCAGGCTTTAACCGCGCCAGGCACAATCTCCGAGAAATAAATCTCGCCGAAACGATCAAAGTCCGGCGAATCCGAGCGGATCATGTGCAGAACCGCGCCACGTTTGTCGGCGATGATCCGGAGCGGGCGCACGACAACACCCTCCACTAATCCTTCCTGCCGACGGCTCTTCATCTCACCCAGGGCAGCTTCCTCTCAACCGCTTTTCCGTAAAACGTCTCGATTTGCTGCCTGGTAAAGTCGATCATTCCTTTCGAACCTCCCGCCGCATATCGCCGATACCAATCGCGCGTGAGCGCGATGGTTTCCGGCAATGCAAGCACAGGGCGCCATCCGAGATCGGCGAGCGCCTTGTCGCAGGACAGTTTGAGCAAACGAGCCTCCGACCGCCCCGCCACTTCTCCGGGGTCTATTTCCCATCGCGCTCCTCTCCACCCTTCCGCGAGCTCGCTGATCAGCACTGCAACCGTCGTGTTTACGGTCGCATCCGGTCCAAAGTTGTATGACTGCCAGATTGCTTCGGCATCGCGATGGATCAAACGGCTTCCGAGAAGTAGGTACCCGCTGAGTGGCTCCAGGACGTGCTGCCAAGGCCGGGTCGACGCAGGATTCCTCACCCGCACCGCGCGGCCCTCACTCCACGCTCGATAACAGTCAGGGATGATCCGGTCTACCGCCCAATCGCCCCCGCCAATGACGTTCCCAGCCCGGGCCGTCGCGACAGCGGTCGCGTCGTTCCTGGGCTTGAAGAAAGAATGGATGTACGAATAGGCTACCAGCTCGGCGCACGCTTTGGACCCGCTGTAGGGATCCTCACCTCCGAGAACGTCGTTCTCGCGATACCCCCAGTCCCATTCGACGTTCCGATAGCACTTGTCACTCGTCACCACCACGAGCGCCCGTACCGACGGGACCTGCCGAACCGCTTCCAGGACATTGAGCGTTCCCATCGTGTTCGTTTCGAATGTCCACGCCGGCTCCTCGTACGAAGTCCGCACCAGCGCCTGTGCGGCAAGATGAAAGACGACTTCAGGCTGAAACTCCCTAACGAAATCAACGAGCGCCCCGCGATCGCGCACGTCCCCAACGCGATGGTGCGACCGAGCAGCGAGATCGAGAACCTCGAAATTCGACGGTTCGCTTGGCGGCGGCAGGGCGTATCCACCTACCTCAGCTCCCAGTTCGAGCAGCCATGTCACGAGCCAAGAACCTTTGAAGCCGGTGTGGCCTGTGACGAGAACCCGCCGCCCCCGATAGGAATCGGCAAACATCTATCGGTCGCTCCTGACTTGCCAGGGAGCGTCACCTGCGGCCCAGCGTTCATTGAGATAGTCGCGGTCGCGAATTGTGTCCATCGGTTGCCAGAATCCGAAATGGCGGAACGCCATCAGCTGGCCGTCCTGCGCCAACCGTTCGAGGGGCTCGCGTTCGAGAATCGTCGAGTCGCCGTGAATATAGTCGAACACTGCAGGCTCAAAGACGAAAAACCCACCATTAATCCATCCTTCCCCGGTCTGGGGTTTCTCTTCGAAATTTACGACTCGATCGCCATCGAACAGCATCGTCCCGAACCGCGCCGGAGGGCGAACAGCCGTCATCGTGGCCAGCCGACCGTGTCGGCGATGAAATTGGAGCAGCGAAGTGACATCGACGTCCGCGACGCCGTCCCCGTAGGTTGCCATGAAGGCTCCGCCTCCGCGCAAGCGCGATTCCAGCCGATGGATGCGCCCCCCTGTCATCGTTGCCCCTCCGGTATCAACGAGATTCACGGTCCAGTCGTCGAGGGCCGTCCCTTCGTAATCGACTTCGACGTTACCGCTCCCGAGACGTACCGTAACGTTTGGACTCTGCATCATTCGATAATCGCGGAAGTACTGTTTGATGACCTCGCCCTTGTATCCGAGGGCGATCGTGAAGTCCGTATGGCCGTGACGAGCGTAGAGACGCATGATGTGAAGGAGGATTGGTATGCCTCCGATCTCGACCATCGGCTTCGGCTTCACAACCGTTTCCTCGCTAAGTCGGGTGCCCAGGCCTCCCGCCAGAATCACGACGTTCATCTTTACCCTTCCACAAGAAACGTTTCGACGCAGTCGCACACCCGATCGACGTCAGCAATCGTCAACGCCGGATGGAGCGGGAGAGAGAGGAGCTCTCGGTAGAGCTGTTCGGTGACCGGCAGCTCTGTGCTGCCACCGCCGTAGATCGTAAGCAGATGATTCGGCTTGTAGTGGATACCCGCCTGAATTCCCTCGGTGCGAAGTAACTCGAAGAGAGCATCTCGTCGACTCCGCAGAATCCGGACGGGCTGAATGTGGGGGACGACCGGGCCTAGGTTCGTTTCGAGCAGGAGAACTCCTGGAACACGGCCGAGCCGATCGCGGTAGCGCTGCGCGAGCGAGATCCGGGCCGGCGCGAATTCCGAGTCGAGACGCCGCAGTTGCGCCCGGCCGAGCGCGGCGAAGAGATTGCTCATGTGGAAGCGCCATCCCTGACGCGAAACATCGAATTCCCAACTTCTCTCGCTCCGATAGCGCTTTTCCGTATCCTTTTCGACTCCCAGAAGGCGGGCGTCACGAACGATTTGTCCCACGGCCGGATCCGCCGTGACGATGGCTCCGCCTTCGCCGCTCGTGATGTTCTTGATGCCATCGAAGCTGAAGCACGTAATATCGCCGAAGCTGCCAATTCTCCTGCCCCCGTACGTGCATCCGAATGCATGAGCGGCGTCCTCCACAACACGTAGATCGTTTCGCCGCGCGAAGTCGAGAATCGCCTCGAGTTTGCCGGGATTGCTCGCGTAATGAACGGGAACTATGGCTCGCGTACGGGACGTCATTCGCCGTTCAGCGTCCTGAAGATCGAGAGTCACCGTCGTCGGATCGACCTCGCATGCGACGGGAACTCCATGCGCGGCGGTAATCGCCTGGAAGGTCGCCACGAACGTCAGTGATTGAACCAGAACCTCATCGCCAGGTTCCAACACTGCAGAAAGAGCCAAATGCAGTGCAGCCGTGCCGGAGTTGACGCAGGTCACGTGGTCCGGGAGGACGCCGAGGTAACTTCCGAGCTCATGCTCGAAATTCTGCACTTCCCTTCCCATCCCGAGATAACCATCCTCGAGAAGAAAACGCGCCACCGCGTCAGCCTCCTCTCGGCCGACAATCGATCGCGACAGCCTGATCATGAACTTTCCTCAGTTGCGGAAGCGCGCCGAATGCGGTCAACGCCCGCCCGAATGAACTCGTACACCTTACGGATCGCACCTTTTCTCAACAGCTCCGGATCGATGTCTCCGTACTGAAACGACGATCTTCGAGCAGCCTCGATAAACCGTACCGCGACGACGTCGATCGAGTGATTCGCCGTATAGTAATCGAACGCCTGGTGCGATAATGCGGAGCGATCGCGCAGGAAGTCATCCACGAGGCGGTCGAGTGAGTCATTGCCCGGCTCGATGTGGCGGCCGCCGATCACTTCGCCCAGAACATAGTCCTTCGTCTGGTGCAGCCACCGAAAGACATAATCGCCGCGAATGCGCCGGTAGCTGAAATCCAGGAGAATCGTGGGAAGCCCGAGGCGCGCACCTTCCAAGGCTGAAGTTCCCATCGCCGCGAGAATGTCGATATTCTCCACGAGATAGTCGTCAAGGTCCTTTTCTGTGAGTCGGCCCTTCCATTCCACTGTGAAGTATTCGTGCTCGAAGCGGTCCGTCCGGATACGCCACCTGTCGGGCCCATCGCCGATAATCTGGAATCGCAGAGGGAGTCGGCGTTCTCGTGCGAGACGAGAGAATCGGTCGAGCATATGCAGAAGGATGTGAACTTTGAACTGGGCAAGTCTGCCGAGCCATGCGATGGATAAGGGCGAGCGCGGCGCTCGTGCCACCTCCTGCACCCGATTCACAACAGCCCTGTCGCTGGGCACAGGAACGAAGATGGGATTCCGAAGGACTACGCCGACACGCTCGCTCGTTACCCGGTAATTCTCTCTGTCCATAAAGAGGAGCGCGCTACCGCGATCCAGCGACAACACGAACGTCCGGAGTCGGACGGCGAACCGGTGCATCACAGTTTTCATCAAAACGTCATGGAATATTCGACTGCGCATTTGGAGGTCGCGAATCCAGGAGATGGGAGCCGCAACCTGGATGAAGTTCGCAGGATGGAGAGTCCAGAACAACAAGCGCGCTGCCGGGTCGATTCGAAGCTCCGGCCGGATGGTTGCCGGCAGGAGCGACTGTAACACCACGACTCCGTCGCCACCGATTCGGGTCGGAACGCCGTCTTCGAACGAATGCAGCCGAATCCCCGACATCCCTCGAACCCGCCGAGCCATGGCGCCATCCGGGTAATCGACAATCGTCACGTCCATTCCTTTGCTTGCCAGGTACGCCGCCATTCGAGAAAAGACCATCGGAACGCCACTTACCTCGTGGTAAGGGAACACGAACGTGATCGCTGACAGACTGCTCGAAGGAGCGAGTTCTTGAAAAGACAGATGAGTCCCTTATTGTTGTCCATCGTCCGTCAGAAAGGTCGATAGCTTCTCGACTTCGACAGACACTGGATGGGTTCCCAAGATCGAGGCTGGAACTGGTTTCAGGGGCTGTAGCAATACTCCCGGAGCTCCCGCTGAATGTATTCGATCTCTTCTGGCCGAGGGTGCGCCTGCCAGATACCGACGTTCCTCGCCGATACTTCTGGGTTCAGATACTGGCGCGCGAACACATGATCCGCTGCGGTCAATCCCAAGAAGCGCATGATTCGTGGCAAAGTCTCCTCATACTCGGTGACCAGAGACTCAAATTGAAGCCTGAGCACCTTTCCCGGCGGATCGCAGTGGCGCTGAGCTCTACGGCGGTACAGGCGGTACCGATTTACAAAGATCTGGGGCGATACCCGCGACGATCGATCGATTCGGTCCGAAATCTGAGCAACAAAGTTGTCGCGCGGATCGCGATCGACAATGATACATTTCGCATCATCAAAATACCTTATTGCTCTGCCAGGGTTGAAAGGCTCAAACGTGTTGTGCATCACTACCGTATGCGCCCCCGTCCCCAACGCGTATGCATCCAGGAGATCCGCAAGGTAAGCGCGCGTCAAGGTCAAGAACGTGTCGGGTTCAGCGCTCGCGAGGACGACCTGCACATCGAAGGCCTTCTTCATTCCCAGGCGGAGCAGCACCTTTCGGCGAAAGAGCTCGAAACCAGTCATCTCGGCCATCGGATAGGGCCAGTTGCTCTCCCACTGCGCCTCGACGAGATCGGCAATATAGCGTTCCGATCGTGAACGAAATCTTCCGTGGAAGAAATCGTCATAATTCCATCCGGTTGCATGAAACCACGATGACGGTTTCGACCAGCGATTCTTGCTGGCCAGACGATCCACCAAAAGCCGAAAGTGCCGAATCGCAGCATCCGAACGTATCGGCGACCAATCTTCGACCAGCGCCGTCTCCAAGTCACGGATGCCGCCCTGCATTCGGAGGACGTTGAATTCATAGTTGAACGGCGCGACGCAGAATCCGCTGAACTCGCGCATCAAGTCGATGACCGCGTGCTTTCCGGTGAAGGCGTAGCCCGAGAGATCCAGATACGACAGCCTATTCGAACCGCTCAGCGATCGCCTCCGCGGGTAGAGTCTCTTGGGCCCAAAGACGAGCTCCGAAGTAGTAACCAATCATTCGCCGCAGCTCGTCATCCATGCGGAGCCGGACCTTTTCCAGCGCGCCTGGCCGAGAGGCCAGGATGCAAACGAGATCGTCACCGACGTTCTTCTTGTCTTTCGACAGAGCACCGAGATAGCGGTCCAGATCGATCCCCGCAAAGTCCGCCTCGGGAAAGTTGCGACGCAAAACCAGATGCATCTCGTTAAACTGGCCGGTCGTCATCCGCCCGAGACGGAGAGCGACATAGTTGGCCAGGTCCATCCCCACCGTGACCGCCAACCCATGCCGGATCGCGTATCCCGTCGCCGATTCCAGCGCATGTCCGAACGTATGCCCGTAATTGAACTTCTTGCGCTCGCCTTTATCGAACTCGTCCTGTTCTGCAACCACTTTCTTTATCCGCAAGCTTTCTCGGATATATGGGCGCAGCCGTGAACGTTCAACCAGCAAGCGATCGTACTCTGACATCATCTGGGCCACGCATGAGCTGCCTGCGTAGAAAAAGAAATGGAGTATCTCACCGATGCCGGACTTCACATCATCCACGCTAAGTGTCTGCAGAAAGGCAGCATCGATGAAAATCCGGTTCGGCGGATAGTAGTTTCCAATGAGGTTTTTCTTATCGCCCAGATTGATTGACGTCTTGCTACCGAGGCAACTGTCTGCCTGCGCCAGCAATGTCGTTGGAACGAAGAGCCACTGCACGCCGCGAAAAAGAATCGACGCCGCGAAAGCCGCGATGTCCTGAACAATTCCGCCTCCGATAGCGACAATGACACCATCGCGCCGAAATCCACGCTCCACACACATCTCGATCAGGCGCTGGCACCCCTCCAGAGTCTTGCTCTCCTCCGTCGCGTCGATTGAGATCACCTTTTCGAAATCGAGAACCGGGCTCAGACGGTCGCCATGCAGATCAATGACTCTCTGGTCAATGACGACAACCGCCTCGGATACCAGCTCGGCCTCCAAAATGGGAACTACGTCCTCAACAAAGAGAACTTCGTACTCGCGAAACAATGAACGGACAGTGAAATCGTCAGACACTGACAAATCCTCCGTCCACGATGATGTTCTGTCCGGTAATGTAGGTGTTCTCTCGACTAGTCAGAAACAACACGACCTTTGCAATTTCGGCGGGATCCGCAAAGCGTCCGAGCGGAACCTGGTCGGTGAGCTCCCCTATCTCCTCTTTCGATAGGATAGAACGCGTCAGTTCTGTGAGAACAAAACCAGGCGATACCGTATTGACGAGGATTCCGTGCTTTGCAAGATCGATAGCGCTGCCGACCGTGAGGCCGCGCAGACCGTATTTCGACATTGAGTACAGAACACGTCGCGCTTTGCTGATTACGCCGAAAATTGAGCCAATGTTGACGATGCGTCCGTATCGGTTGCGCTTCATGATTCGGCTTGCGGCGCGCGTCACAAGAAAAGGGCCGTCGAGGTTCACCGAGCGGATTGCTTCCCAATCTTCTGTCTTCGTGTCATCGATCGCGTTGATGCGGTTTATCCCGGCATTATTGACCAGCACATCGATTCGTTCGAACGAATCGATTCGGGCGAGAAAGGATTGGACGCTCGCGGGATCAGCGAAATCAACGCGAAGAAAGCCGAATTCCGAATGGGCGACCTCATTCCTTCCTGTCACGAAAATCGTCGCCCCGAGGGAGGCATAGGCGGCCGCGATTTCCCTTCCTATGCCACGCGTGCCTCCCGTGATCAGTACCACCTGACCTTCGAACTCGACATTCATCTCCGCGCATCCTTCAAGGCCCGCAGCAGATTCTCCACCGCCTCCGTCTCCATCTGCAGCCGGCATTCCTCCGTGTACGACCCCACATGGGGCGTGAGCAGCGCATTCGGGCAGGACGCAAGCGCGCCCGCGTACGGCTCCTGATCGAACGTATCCAGCCACGCACCCGAAAGGCGGCCGCTCTCCAGCGCTTTCACGATCGCAGTCTGGTCTACCAAGCCCCCGCGCGCCGCGTTGAGGAGAACGGCTCCGTGCTTCAATCGTGACAGTTCTGACTTGCGCAGCAGCAACTTCTCCCCGCTGCAATGCAGCGTGACCACGTCCGCAATCGGAAGGGCTTCCTCAAGCGTCATTCGTTCAAATGCCGGACCCTCGTCCGTTGAAGCCGCGGGGTCGATCACAATTATCCGAACACGAAACGGCGAGAGAAGGTCAGCCACACGTCGGCCAATCCGGCCGTAACCGACGATGGCTACGGTCTTGCCGGCGAGCTGGCGTCCGATTCGCTTGGTCCAGCGCCCGCAATGAAGATCTGCATCCATCTGCGGAATCATCCGCATCAGCGAGAGCAGGGCACCGACAGTTAGCTCCGCCACCGCTTCAGTCGGACCCGAGGGCGTCGAATGCACCGAGATTCCAAGCTCGCGGGCGGCATCGAGATCGACGTTCGTCATTCCCGATCCGACCCGCGACAAGACTTTCAGGTGCGATCCCCGCAGAACCTCGGCATCCAGAGGCTCGAGTCCTGCGAGCAGTCCGACGACGTTTGGTTTGAGAAGCTCGATCACCTCGGAACGAGTCAATCTTCGTTTGAATGGGTTATCGATGATTTCATACCCCGACTCCGCAAGTCGTTCGAGCGGAGCCGGGTCGTGTTCGCCGAAACTTGAAGGGCCGATGAGAATGCACTCCGTCATCGTCCTCACCTATGGCAGATCCTTCACGTGCCACATCACACCCTCCTCGTCGCAAAAGAACACCACGGCTCCTGTGTCAGTAGTGAGTTCGTGGTCGACTGTCAGCCCAAGTGTCGCGACCAGTTCCCATGGGTTCTGGCGGCGAAGACACGGGTTACAGAAACCGCTCATGGCCGGATCAGACTTTATCTTCCGCAGTTTGACCTCGATCCGAATGCCGTCCGGCGACGTGAACATCGAGGTCCCGCTCTTCGAAATGACTGCGTAAGTCCCGCCTTCGAACGCTTTGACGAGGAATTCGCAGTACCGCTGAACGTCCGAGACGTGCGCTTCGATGTGGTCGAACTTAGCCATCGTTACTGAGCTCCGGCGAGAGGCGCCCCAAGAACCAGTGCGCCAAAATGTGATTCACAATCAGATGCATGTCCTCGGCTGGTCCGTACTCCCCCTTCTCGGTCGGAACATGCACACGGACATCTGCGAGGCGGCCGAGCTCGCCGCCGTCAAACGCTGTAAATGCGATGATGCGGCCACGATTCTTCTTCACGTATTCTGCAGCGTCGACGATATTCGGGGAATTGCCGCTGCACGAAATTGCAAGAAGTCGATCGCCAGGTCGAAAGTAGATGGCGAGTTGACCGGTAAAAAGGTTCCGATAACCGGTGTCGTTGGCGATCGCAGTCATCACCGAGGTGTTGTCCGTGAGGGCGAAGAAACGAAACGGCGGATTTGCTTTTGTCTTCGAAAGGACGCCAAACCCAAGATCATTAGCGATGGTTGTCGCTGTGGATGCAGAACCTCCATTTCCAGCGACAAAGATCGTGTTTCCGGCGCGACGCGCGTCTTCCACCTCACGGCCGAGATGCTCGATCTCGGAGACGTCCACGGCGGCCATCACGGAAGTGAGGTAGGCGAAATAGCGACGCGAGTACTCGGCGAGACTGGTGCAGCCGTGGTGAGCCTTGTCGAGGTTGTTCATTGACGTCTCTCCTTCACGTCCTGGCCATCGCATGTGGATCAGTGATGCTGAACATAGATCGCCACCTTTCGTCCGCGTGATAGATCTGATAGACGAGCTGCATTACTTTAAGCGCATCTTGACTCGTGCCGTTCTGCACCGGGAGGCCGTTCACGATGAGATCGGCGAATTCATCGATTTCCGAGCACCATGAGTGGTCTTCGAGATACGAGGTCCAGGATTCGGAGATCGAGCCGACGGAGGACCCTTCTGTTCTCGGAATAATGCGCAGGCGCTCCTCACCGTAGCTTTTCGAGCCGGAGAGGATCCCGGTCAGCTCCAGGAGCGCATCTCGCAATGTCACTTCGAGACGAAACCGGTGCTGCCACTGCGTAGCCGTCGAGTGGACCATCGCCACACAACCGCCACGGCTGCGCATGATCGCGTACGCGTTGTCTTCGACGTCGTGGTGCCAATAGTCGTTTGTTACGAAGCTTTTCACCTCCTCGAAATCACCCGCAAAGAACCGGATCATGTCCAGCATGTGAATTCCCTGATCGAGAAGGATGCCCCCGCCTGCGTAGCGCCTCTCCGCTCGCCATCCGGAAGAATACGAGATGATGCTGCTCTTCCCGTAGACGCCGCGGATGTTGATGATCGGGCCGAATTGAAGGGAGTCGATAATCCTCTTCGCCTCGATCACGGAGTTGTGGTAGCGGTGATTAAACCCGTACTTGAGCTTCAGTTGAGGGTGCCGCCGCTCGACCTCGATGACGTTCAGGATGTCTTCAACGGTTCTTCCCGGAGGTTTTTCGCAGAAAACGTGCATCTCGTGCTCGAGTCCGCCGATAGTCGCTTCAGCAGCGATGTGATTCGGCAGACAAACGACCAACGCGTCCAACTGCTCCCGGAGCAGCAACCGATAGTCGGGATAGAAGCGCACTCCCTCATCGGTGGTCCCCTCATGATCGAACGTCACATCGCTAACGGCGATGGTCTTGAGATGGGGATTGTTATCAATGCAGGCGCCGCGGCGCTTCCCTACGACGCCGAATCCGGCGATTCCGACTCTCAAGCGACTGTCCGCCGCCTCGTCGATGGCCTTCATTTACGGCGTCCCAATGTGGCCGCGTATGTCGCAAAAAGCGGATCTGACGCCATTGCTCGTTCGACCAGCGGCACGTCGTCTGGGACATCCACAGCCTTGACGTCGAACTTAGTTTCCACGAGCCGAATCTTGAGACCCCGCTCTACGATCCTGAGCATGTCGACGGACTCGATGATCTCGAGGGGACTCGGCGCCATGTTGTTGTACTCGAGAAGAAAATCGCGGCGGAAGGGGATGATCGGAACTTGTTTGAAATATGCAACTGCTTCGCTGGTCTTTCGGGAAGAGGGGATGGGTTCTCGCGAGTAGTACAGCGCGTCGTTGTTGATATCCCTAACGACCTTGACTTCGTTCGGACTATTCACCTCATCCTGAGTTTTTATCCGACCGATGAGATTGGTGATCTGAACTCGAGAGTCCTGGAGCGGATCTAAGGCTTCTTCGATCATCTCCGGCCGCGTGAGCGGCTCATCGCCCTGGACCATGACCATGATCTCGCATCGCCTGCCGATGATTTCTTCTGCTTCTAGCATTGCCTCGGCACAGCGGTCCGACGCTCGCTCGTGTTTCTTCGAGGTGAGAAGAGCCTGGCCGCCCAGAGAAGCAATGTAGTCGGCGATGATCTGATCGCACGTAGCCACAAAGACCGCGTCGAGGCGATTCGACAGGCTGACCCGATGATAGACATGTCCGATCATCGGAATACCGCAGATCTCCTGCATCGGTTTTCCGGGGTACCGCGTGGAGGCCATGCGAGCGGGAATGATCGAGATGATGCTCATACGCGAGGTTCCATCAGGCTCTCCAACCCTCGTTTTGCCGACTCCAACAGGAAGAGAAAATCGACTCCATATGCGACGAATGTGGCTCCCTCGCCTATCCGACGCATCGCTTCCGCAGGGTCCGAGCTGACAGCGTGAAAACCGTAGGGCTTCTTTCGGCGTCGGCACGCTTCGCTGACTGCGGACAGCGCCTCGGTCATTTCCGGCCGTCCGAAGTCGCCCGGATGGCCCATTGACGCCGAGAGATCGTAAGGACCAATGATGATGGCGTCGATTCCATCGACACCTAGGATCTCGTCGATTCTTGTAACGGCATCCACATGCTCGACCTGCGCGATAACAACGAGTCCAGAATCGAGTCGTTTCAGATACGAAGCGAATCCAGGACCGTAACCCTGAGCGCGATGAAGACCTACGCCGCGCCGGCCGCGCGGCGGATAGTAGGAAAACGCAACCGCCTTTTCCGCGTCCGCCGCGCTGTTGATCATTGGCACGATCACGCCCTGCGCCCCGCAATCCAAGGCTCGTTGATCACAGACTCCTCGAGTGCGGGTACGCGCACGAGCACTTCCACACCTCGGCTTTGCGCCGCGAGTATCTGCTGTTTTGCGCAGGCGATGTCGATGGCAGTGTGCTCCTGATCAATGACCAGCCATTCAAAGCCCGCACCCGCCAGAACCTCGGCCACCATGGGGCTGTAGTGCAGATCCAAGATCCGATCGTCAGCTCTGACGCGACTAACTTCTCTTTCAGTCGCGAGGGAACGCCCACTGGTCCAGTCGGCAGCGGAACGACGTTATTGCTCACGGGCGCTCACTTTTCGTCGCTCGAAGATGAAATTTCTGCTGCGCAGTCCGGAGCGGTACGTCGCCTCCCACCCGCTCATCCCGGTGATTTCCATTCCTCCACGCTCGAGGAGATGTCGAAGCAAGGCAATGTCGTCGTCTGACTCGTACTGCAGCTCCACTAGAAGCCCTTTGAGACGTCCATCGCGCAATACTCTGGTAGCACCTTCGAGGATCTTTTTCGATCCCATCGACCTCCGATCTCGATGTAATGCGGGAACGGCAGGCCGAGCTCGAAAACCAAGTGATCGAGCGAGACGACCCAAACGCCCTGCCTCATGACCCTGCGGCCATGCACATCGAGATGCTGATAGTCCTGGTCCAGCGCGGCTGCGCCGGCCCCCGCGGCCATTATGCTGATATGGAGTATCTCCCATCCCCGGTTTGTCTGACAGCGCGAAGGAGTAGGGAGTGATGTTGTCGAATCCATTGATCGCGATGTTTCTACAGAGCGACGCGAACGACTGCGACTCGGGTTCGAACGAGAACACACGCCCAGCCGCATGTGTCGGCTGTGTAGAGTGAGTAGATCCCGATGTTCGCGCCGACGTCGTATAACACGGGCTCGTCAGCAAAAGAGTCAATCCAGGCGAGCGTTTCCGGTTCCTTCCCGAAAAATGTGAACGCCCGGAATGCTTCGTGTTCCGTTCCCGTGGCGATTTTGACCACGCGACCCGTTCTCGTGCGGATGGTTCGTGAGCGAAACAGCCGACTATACAAACCGTACAGCGCAAAACGCCCCCGATTCGCGATGCTCGAAAAGGCCGTCACGCTTTCCGCGCCTCGTGGCTCACCGGCAGGAAGTTGAAGCCAAGCGGCCGAAAAACCAGCCGGAACAGCGCTCCAAATATCTTCGATAAGACGGTGTGTCTAATTGCGAAGAGCCTCGCCCATTTTCGAATGGCCCGCCGCTCATCCGGCGTCAGTGAGTCTTGGAAAATGTCGGGCGCCACGTGAAGCAGATCGACGCGATCATAGAGACCGCAAATCGCGACGTACTTCAGGCATTTCTCCCGCCGTACATTCTGCGGGTAGCCAGAGATCACGGATGCAAACGTCTCAGGCGATCGAAGAAAGAGAGCGTCCGCGAAAGCCAACTGCCCGAATCGAGAGCCCCCGCTTCGGTTCCACCGACAAATACTCGTGAAATCAAAAAACTCGAATCCATGCCTTCTCAGCTCGCTGCACAATTCGCCGAACAGCGGCTGATTCTCATAAAGCTCCTGGAACTCCACTTCGACCTCCAGACCTATAACAGGGGTAGCGAGCGTCTTCCGCGCTCCTTCCAAAATACGCAGCTCGCATCCTTGTGTGTCGATCTTGAAGAAATCGATTTTGAGCGACTCGGCCGCAGAAAGGCAAGAGTCGAGAGCACGCGCCGGTACCTCGACCTGCTTCACGATGTGGAATCGCTCGACATCCTGAAACCGGCTCAGGTAAGCGATATTAGGCTTGAACACGGATGACACCGTCTGCTTTTCACAGAGATTCAGGGTCACGGAACCGTCGATCTCGGTCAGCGCATAAGGAAAAATCTTCGGTTCGACGGAGCCGCTCTCTTTCGCCAGCTTATCCATTGCGCGCTTGTCTGGCTCGAAGAAGAACGGTGCGATGTGAAGGGCGTGGCGTCGCCACCGAGGTTCAAGGCCGCCGCTCGCCCCGATGTCGACGAGGCCGATCCGCTCATCGCCCAATATCGCTCTAATCAATCTACGAACCATCATCTTGCTTATTCGACACCTTTCCTAAATTAGCCGCGCCATCGCTGTTCGGATCCGCTGCTTTTCCGCCGCATCTGTGCCGAGGATGACCAGTGCTGATATCAAAGCAATGAAAACGATGGCCTTCACCGTTAGCGGCACGTTGTAGCGACCGTCGATAACCAGGCCAAAAAACAGCGAAAGGGCGATGATTCCAAATATCCTGGCCAACCGCGCTCTCTCGAAGCGAATCGCAAAAAACTTCTTGGCCTGCCAGTATACGAAAACCGGCATCAGCATGTAGATGAATAGCGTGGTTGCACCCGCGCCGACAATGCCGAAGCGAGGAATGAAGAAAAAGTTAAGGGCAAGCTTCAAAAAGGCGATCGCGTAATAGATCGCGGCAAAACGCAGAATTTGACGCTGATAGATTACCCCTGCACCAAGGATGTTCGATGATCCGTTGATCAGGTAGCCGGTCATGACGAGCAGGATTACGGGCGCCGCTGCTGAGTAGTCCGCCGATCGCGCCACGATGGGGAGCGCCTCCCTTACGAAGAGGCACGCCGTCACCAAAACGAATGAACTCACTAGGAAATAGTACGAGACGATCCGTGAGAAAAATCCCGCGATGTTCTCGTGCGACCGGTACTCGATCATCATCGGATTCCAGATCTGGACGAACGGAACGACGATGAAGGCATTCACGACGGAACCGAGCCGGTAGCCTACCGAATAGACACCCACATCGGCGACGGACAGCATTCTTTCAATGAAGAGCCGATCAGCCCAGTCGATGATTATGCCCGCAATGCTGGTGATCACCGTCGGCACGCCGAACTTCAGCAAGATCGAGATTTCGGTTTTGTTGATCGTCTTGGAAAAAGCTCGACGGCCGTAGATTAGTACGAAGACAACGGACACAGCGGCTTGGGCGTACGCTACCCCCTTGAAAGGGGCCGTCAAATCCGAGGAGTTCAGGTTCAGAAGGTAGACGGTCCCGCCGATGCTTCCGATCAACGCGAGTACGCTCAGCGCGATCGACGCAAATGAGCGACGAAGGAACCGCAAATAGGAGAAAAAGAAGTAATTGATGAAACTGAGAGCGCTGCCAAAGAGAGACCAGAAGACAGCGGATTGGTACCGCTCGCTGTGAAGAAGCAACCGGGAAATGGATGCGCCTGCGACGGCTCCGAGGGCAATCTGAAGGGCGGCGCCTGCGAGCAGGAGCAAGAACGCTGTAGTGAAGACCGAGCGCCGGGCTGACTCGTCTGAATAGTCGAAATAGGATCGCCCAAGCGCCGACGTCATGCCCAGATAGAAAACAGCTCCCGCGAAAACACCCGCCATTTGAATCAGGGAATAGACGCCAAACTCTGTCGTCGCGAGAGTCGCTGTAAGCACCGGGATCAACAGGAACTGCACCGCTGACTGAACCAAGCTTCCGAAGCCATAGATCACGGAGTGGAGCGCGACCT
The DNA here is from genome assembly GCA_963793695.1 of uncultured Acidobacteriota bacterium. GTDB lineage: Bacteria > Acidobacteriota > Thermoanaerobaculia > Gp7-AA8 > Gp7-AA8 > CAWCBB01. Next base: position 73,623 of record CAWCBB010000030.1, read on the forward strand.
CGCGGACCTTGGTTGCGATCGATGTGGTCGAGACTTTAGCCATCACGAAAGCGGGCGGATTCTAATCCGTGGCAAGATGAATGTCGTCGGTGGCTCTTCTATATGACGGCATCAACCCCTCGAATCGATCGTTCGGGGGATGCAATGCTCGGTCGGCCTGAGTATCACTGATTGACATTTCATATACGGGAAGAACACGAGCGCTTGCGCCAAGCGCGCCATGCAAGTGGACTCCGTCCCCCTCGGCGCCGCCGCGACCGGGAGACGAGACGTTCGATGGGGTTATTGCCAGACTTCAATCGTGCCGAGGCACACCAGGTCGAGGCAGTTCATTCTCGAGACGCGCTATTTCTACCGACAGGGCTTCATACTCAGCTATTTTTCTCCTGAGAAACCGATAGGTCACCTCTGCCTTCTCGCGAATTCCCTTTCGTGTCAGGATGTATGCGTAGGACATTTTTCGGCGACTTCTGCTAAAGCGGCCGATCTTGATCCACCCTTTCTCGACGAGCGCTTTCAGGCAGTAATTCACCTTGCCCAGACTGACACCAAGATCCTTTGCGATCTCGCGCTGGGAAGCGTTCGGCCGCTCATGCAGATAAACGAGCAGCTTGTATCGAACCTCGTCGGAAACGGGCAGGCCCATTGTTCAACAGTTGAACACATTCAAACGAATTTCGAAACCAAATGCAAGAGACCCACCTCGGCCCCCGCGCGATCTCGCCATGAATCAATCGTTTGGCGAATGGTCGCACAGCCTCTAAGATGATGTGAACTACCGCCATTCGACTGCGCTTGGAGCCACAAGAATGAAGGACACCCGATCCACCACTGAGATGACCGACGATGATGACGAATTCCCCGAGGAAAGACTTCATCTCTGGCGTATCGCGCGGGCCATGCATCGGTCGCGCTACGCGATCCTGCTGTTTATGCTCGCCGTGGCTCTGCTGTATGCGATTGCTGCAGCGATCGCTCTCCTCGCCAATCCTTCGGCACGAATCGCGACCTTGCCTTTTCGCCTTGAGTTTCAAGGTGCTGATCGCGGTCTTTATCCGAACGCAACGAAGTTTTCTTCCGGCGAGATCGTAGCTACTCCCGTTCTCATGAGGGTTTATGCAGCCAATGGGCTTCAGCGATTTATCTCATTCAAGGAATTCAGCGAATCGCTTTTTGTCGTCGAATCGAATCGCGCGCTTGAAGAGCTCAATCGCGAATACCAGGCCAGACTCGCCGATCCGAAGCTCACTTCGATCGATCGCGAACGAATAGAAAGCGACTTTCGGCAGAAACGAGAGAGTCTCAGCCGTAATGAATACGCTCTAACCTGGACATCGGATGGCGCTCAATTGCCGAAGTCGGTCGTCGCGAAAGTTCTCAACGACATCCTCACCACATGGGCTGATGTCGTCAGCAAGGAAAAGGGTGTTCTCCGGTATCAGCTTCCAGTCGTCTCCGCGAACGTTTTGCGTCGCGACCTCCTGAACTCAGAGGCCGATCGTCGCACTCGACGTGTTACGCACCAGAGTCGACACCATCGAGCGAAACATTCGAGAACTAGAGGCGGTTCCGGGCGCCACGGTGCTGCGAGGAGGTCCGAAGAACGTCTCTCTAGCCGAAATTCGCCTTGGCTTAGCCGACATCATGCGTTTTCGTGTCCAGCCCCTCCTCCTGCAACTCCAAGGTGCTGCGGGGCGATTCACAGGTCACGAAGGACTTCCTCGAATCCCAACTCACCTACAACCAGCGGCAGGCCGAAACTTCGCGGCAGCGAGCGGAAGCCCTCCGACGGACGCTGGAAACGTACACTCTCAAAGTGGATCAACCGAGGACGCGATCTCGACCCGCTCGAGAGGAGGGCGGCGAGACTGTCATGCCACAGTTCGGCGATTCGTTCCTCGACCGGCTGATCGACCTGACGAAAGAAAGAAACGATCTCGAGTATCGGCAGGCTCTCGTCGACGAGATCAAAGAAGCTTCCCTTGCGGTGCTTCCCTACGAACAGGAAATGGCGTACTACCAACAACTCCTCGAACAAATGCGGGACATCGGATCGTCGCCAATACCGGAAAACGCCTCGGTACGTCAGGCGATGGATAGGATCCTCGCGGACGTAGGCGACTCGATACGAGACGTCAACGCGGTCTACGAGCTGATGTCGTTGAATCTGAACCCGTCGACCGTGCTTTACAGCGTTACCAGCCCGGTGATAGGTCGCACCGAACGGGCTGTGTCAGTCAGTCGTTTCGCGTTATGGGGCGTGCTCGTAATTCTGATTTCGATTCCTGCCATCATCGGCTTTGTTCTATTGACCGCCCGGATCAGGGAAGAAGAAATGCAAGAGAGATACGCCTAGCAGGAATCACCGAGTCTGGGGAAGCGAGTGGCAAGAATGCGCGAGGCGTCGATAGCTACTGGGGAAGAAGGGTGACCCGGGCTGCTAGAAACCATCCGGCGGCGGCTAAGTGCTGCTCGCAGTAAACCGGCTTTCTTAGGGTCGCGGGGCGACCGCGATCCATGGGTCGTGGACGACTTCGTCACTGGAGGGGTGGGCGAATTCCGGCGATTTGGGACGACGTCCGCTCCCAGTTAGTCGTCGAGCCTCGAGGAAGAAAAGAAAATCCGGAAGGCGAAACGTCGCAGGGATAGGAACCCGAAAGCACTCCTCCTGGCTCGAGGACCGTGCGCCGGGCCTGCCTTACTGCACACCGCTCCGCAACTCCTGGATGTGAACCGCCTTGATCGCCACTCCGGCCGGCGAGCCATCCGTCACACCGATTGCCGACAAGGCGAGATCGGATCGCGCGGCGGCGAGGTTGGTGCGGAGCTCCGTGAGGTGAACGGCTTTCACGGCGACCGTCGAGTTCAAGGTCGAATCGGTGAACGAGACGGGCGAGAGGCTCGGCGCCAGCGTGAGCATCGCATTCACGCCGGTCCGCAGCTCGGTGAAATGCGCGGCCTTGATCGTCGTGCCCGGCAGCAAGCGACGGATCCGTGAAGATGACCGTCGTCGCCAGGTCGGCGTTGCTGAAGGCCGAGGTGTTCGCGGACGCCGTCGACGGCGCGCACTTTGTACAGATACGCGGTATTCGCCACGGCGGTGGTGTCGCTGAACGCGGTCGATCCGGTCGTCCCGACCTGCCCGAAGTCGTCCCGTCGCTGCTCCGATGAATCTGATAGCTCGCCGCTCCTGCGGATGCGATCCAACTCACGGCCACCGTCGTCCGGAGCTCGCCGTCGCGACGGTTCCCGTGGGAGCGGCGAGCGCGCTGAGTGGAATCGAAACGTAGTCCGAGGCGGAACAGCCGCTTCCCGTCGTCGCTGTGATCCGAAGCGTAACGGGACTTGCCGAGGGGGTGAAGTTGACGACGAACGTTCCGCCGCCGCCCGTCGAGCCGCTGGCACCGCTGTTGATGACTCCATTGGTGATCGTCCAGGCATAGGTCAGAGACGCGGGCAACGCGATGGACGCGTTTGCAGCGACGCCGGCTGAGGCCGAGCCCGGCGGGGAGATCGCCGAGGCCATCGAAGGCGTCTTCGTGTCAATGGCCGCGACCATGTTGTTTACGATCTTGATCGACGTCTCGCCGGCCTTACCGAAGGTGTACCGCGTTGCGGCTCCGAACCCGATCGGAGTTCCCGTCGTGAGGTGGCAGTAGCTCATGACCGTTCCGAGCTCGGCCGGGAGATTGGCATTCACCGCCCCCACCGTGCTGTTGCTGTAGCACCCGCCCTCGCCGCTGTAGCATTCGTCCACGTAGTTGCGCGTGACGCCGTATAGAGCCTTTTCCGCAACGCTCAGCCCAACGCAGTGCGTGTGGCTGGACTGGACCGTGTGACCCAGCTCATGGGCGAACGCGAGTACCGGCCAGTATTCGAAGCCGAAGCGATCCGTGTCGGCCTGGTAGTTGGGGTTCGCGTCCGGGACTGAAATTCGTCGCGAGCCCCGCATCCATGAAGATCGCGTAGGCGCCGCCCCATCCACTCGGGACATTGGCGGTCGAATAAGAAAAATCGCCCTCGCAGATCCAGTCCGTCCACGCGATTCCGGCCCCGTAGTCCTTTCCGCTGACGAAAACCGCCGCCGAACGGAGCGCAGCCGACGGAGGCGAATTGTGCCAGCGCTTTCCGAACTCGACGAGAGCATCGAGGGTCGAATGCGCGCCGTTCGTCGCCGGGTCCATCGTGAACGGATCGCCGACGACCGTATGGTGGCCCGAATACGCAATCCGAAGCTCGGTCCGGAGATCGCGCTGGTAAATGACCGAGGACGCCGCCACGAGGTTCGCCAGGTAGGTCGTCGTCGCGCTGGAGCTCGAGCCTTGCCGAACGTAGAGCTCGTAGTCACCTTCGACGGCAATGTTGAGGACGTACGTAGCCGTCGATGATCCGAGCGTATCCGGCTCGATGTGTTCCATGGCCGCCGCGATCTGCGACGCCGCAGCGGTCGTGTGATTGAGCGGAAAATCGTCAACCTGGCAGGACCAGACGTCGCCGTCGTACGGCATCTCCTCGGTGAGCGAAATCTCCTCGATCACGACCTCGAAATCGGCGGCTTCGCGCACCAGCTCGGGTTTGACTCTAGGGCGGGACAGCACACGGTACTTGCGGTCCTTCGCCACGATGAAACCGCCCGTCTGCCTTCCGACGGCGAGGAAGACCATCGAATCGACATCCCCGTCGACGCGGCCGCGGAAATACCGCACGGCCGGCCGCTCCAGCCGGACGGCAACGCCCCCCTCGCCGAGCGCTTCGATCACCGCGCCGGGCGCATAGACATCGAATTCCTCGAGATCGAGCGCCGCTTCGCCCGATGGAAGCATGACGTCATCGAGATGTACGCGTTCGCCAACTCGGGAATCCAGCAATGCCGTCAGTTCGGCGCCTCGGAACCGCGCGGGAGCAGCGACGACAGGGATCGTCAGCGCGGCGAAAAGCACGACGGCAGCAACGGCCGTGCGACGCGAACGGGCGGCGGCGAGATCCATGAATCCTCCGGAGCGTGAGTGGCTCTGGTCGCAATTGGGTGGCTGGACGTCAGTAGGGTAGCACAGCGGAAAAGAGGCGAAAATCCCGCGCGCTTACCGGACCCCGGCTCTGAGCGACTGGATGTGGAAGGCACGGATCACAACGGCGTTGGCGGTCGGCTTTCTCTCCCAGATCGCCTTATCGCCAGTACTCATCCCTGGCGGTCCTTTGGAGTATGCTTTCAAGAATCCATCCCATTTCCGGCACGGCCAGCCTGAACTGCCCTACCCAGAGGGAGCGAAAACACGTGTCTGAGCTTTCTGTGCGCACCAGCGCCGTACGAGGTCGTCTACTTCGCCTGCCCGCGCTCACTCTGGTCGCAGCGTTCGTGTCCGCGCCGCTTTGGGCCGCCCCGCCAAACGAACAGGTTGGCGATGCCGGCGCACCCACTGTTGCGAACACTTCCGTGGCGAGCAATGAGGCGCAGGCCGTCAATACCGCCGGCGATCAAAGGGGTGTCCTACCGGACGAAGGAGTCCCATCACGGTTCGAAGGGACGGACCTCGGGCGCATGCTGAAGCGCGACGTCACTCTCCTGAAGATCGACGAGATGCGCAGCGGCGCGAAGATGCTCGACCTGGCGGGCGGATTTCGCAGCGTCCTCGTGATCCATGCGGACGCCGAAGGCAACCCGGTCATGTCGTGCATCGTTTCGGAGAAGGAAGCCGAGAGACTTCTGGGGCCCCCTCCACCGCTCACGAAGATCGATGACGGGAAGGAGCCGTAAATGAACCGGCGACGGCTTTCCTTCGCCCTGCTCGCCCTTCTTCTGCTCGCCGCCTCGACGGGGAGTGCCAGCGCAGCGACGATCACCATCGTCAACAAGGACCCCGCGGGAGTCGGGTTCAACGATCCGACCGCCGCCGCCCCGGTCGGCGGGAACGCCAGGACAACCCTGGGCCAGCAGCGCCTGAACGTCTTCACCGCCGCAGCCAACGTCTGGGGCGCGAAGCTGAGCAGCTCGATCACGATCAAGATCGCGGCCACCTTCGGACCACTCACGCCGTGCAATTCGACCAGCGGCGTCCTCGGCAGCGCCGGCCCGACGAACTTCCTCTCGGATTTCACCGGCGCTCCGCGGGCAGCCACCTGGTACCCGGTCGCGCTGGCGAGCGCGCTCTCGGGGGCAGACCAGGCCGCAGGTCTGCCGGACGGCGCGTCGATCGAGGCGCAGTTCAACAGCAACATCGGCACCGCGGGCTGCCTCACCACCACGACCTGGTACCTCGGCCTGGACAACAACCACGGAACTAAGGTCGACCTTTTCACCGTCCTTCTTCACGAGTTCGGCCACGGCCTTGGTTTCGTAGGGCTGGTCGACCTCCCCAACGGCGGGTTCCCAGGCAACCAGCCCGATGCGTTCGCCTACATGACGTACGACAACGAAGTCTTTCTCCGCTGGACCGACATGAGCAATGCCCAGCGGCTCACGTCGATCACCAACACGGGCGACGTCGTGTTCGCGGAGTGATCGTGGCCGGGACGACGACCGCGAAAGCGTCGCACATCACCGAGCTCCGGACCTACATCAGCGGCGCCCGGACCGCGCTCGGCTTCTCCGGCGGAACCTACACCACCACACCGGCGATCGGATCTCTCATCTCGAGGGCGGACATTGCCGATCTTCGAACCGCCACCTACTAGGCCGAAGCGGCTCAGGCTTCCCTACTTGACCCGGTCCTGGATCTGCTGGGAATCCGCGGCGCGGATGATCGAGCCCGGCGCGACTGCGGTCCACCCGCCGGTGGGGAGACTCAATGCGCTCATGGCGGCATCGAGGGCGCTGCGCAGCTCGGTAATGTGGACGGCTTTCACTACCGAGCCAAAAGAGGCGGCTTCGGTGAAGTTCACCGCGCCGAGCCCGGCCACGCGGCGAGATCCTGAACACGGTTCCCTAGTGCACTCTGTCGCGCAGCTGCTCGAAGTGGATGGCCTGGACGAGAATCCCGGTAAGGGACGAATCCGTGAAGGTGCCGTTCGAGAGGCTCAGAGCCTCGCGAGCCTCGACGATCGCCGATCGCAGCTCGGTGAGATGTACCGCCTTGATCGTCGTTCCGGCAATTGCAGGTTCGGTGAAGCCCGCCGCCGCCAGCCCGGCGAGCGCGCGCACCGCGTCGACCGCCGTGCGCAGCTCGGAGAGATGGAGAGCCTGCACGGTGGTTCCGGCGACGAGGGGACTGTCGGTGAAGATCACGGTCGTCGCAAGATCGGGCGCGCTGTAAGCCGACATCCCGCCGCCGTTGACGGCGCGCACTCGATACAGATACGCGGTGTCGGACGCGACGTAATCGTTGATTCCGTTGCTCGTGACGGTGAGGATGTGCGTGAAGGCGCCCCCTGGGGCCTTCCGGTCGATCTCGTAGGTCGTTGCGCCGTCGACCAACGTCCAGAACACGCCGATCACCGCGCTGGAGAGGGCGGCAGCAGCCTCGCGCGGTAAGTAAGCCACGGCGCTCCCAGCCAAAATCTGGTTCGATGCGGAAGCGCGGCGCGGGGCCCAATTCGTCGCTCTGGCACCCCTGCCGGGGTGCGGATCCTGTTGAATCCATCCGACGCGTTCCCGGGGGTCGCGCTGCGCGCGACACCCCGGCTACCCTCTGCCACGGCTCCGCCGTGGGAAGGGCGCCTTCGTTCCGCCCCGGGGGCGGGCGGCGACGCGCGGACCACACCGGGGGTCGGCGCACGCTGTGCGCCGCGATGGGTCAGGCGCGATTGGGGTCACGAGATCGATTTGCGCGGATCGTTCGGTGGGTTGCGCGGCGAGACGCCGCGCCCACGTTCCCCCACCCGGGGGCGGGCGGGGACGCCCGCACCACACCGGGGGACGGCGCACGCCGCTATGAGTCATTCGGGATTCGGGCCAGGAGATCGATTTTGCGCGGATCGTTCGTTGGGCTGCGCGGCGAGACGCCGCGCCCACGTTCCCCCACCTGGCCGAAGCATCGCATCACCGACTGGGAATGCGAGCAGGTTTTCTTCAACCGGCCGCTCGTCGTCGGTCCGGACCTCGAGCACTCGGCGAAAGAAACCAGGGGCTACGCCCTCGGGCAGACCGACCGCGGGCGTCCGTTGTTCGTTGCGTTCACGATACGGGCACGGCTGATACGGCCCATCTCGTTTCGAGAAATGAACGCTCGCGAGCGGAGAGTCTATGAAAGCGCGAAAGAAGATACCGACATTCAAGGATGAAGCGTCCGAGCGTGAGTTCTGGTCGACCGCCGACTCCACCGAGTACGTCGACTGGCCCAGGGGACGGCGTGTCACGCTTCCGAATCTACGACCCTCGGTTCGCACGATCTCTCTGCGGCTGCCCGAGGCGATGATCGCCGAGTTGAAGCTGCTCGCCAACAAACGCGATGTCCCCTATCAGTCGCTTCTGAAGGTGTTTCTGGCAGAAAGGATTCGGCAGGAGCTTTCCACCGACGGCGTGAAGGGCGGGAGCTCGCGGCCTTTCGGCGGCGATTGAAAACCGGATCGAATCCAGCACGTGCACATGGCCGTCGAGCTCGGTCACTTTCGTCAGAATGCGATCGCGGTCAACCCTTCGTCCGCCGGAACGGAGAGGCACGGAAGCGACCGACGGGGTGCGCGCGCGAGTTCGCGCCCAGGACGATGCCGGGTCGGTCAGGAGGTACGGTGGTGCGGACGCCGCCTGTGGTGCGGGATCGGAAGCTCGAAACCCCGGGCGATCGCGATGAGATAGCCGCCGAAGGCGGTGCACGCCAGGAGGACGAGAGCGAGCGCGAACTCGAGGCGCGAGGCGTAGCCCCAGGTCTGCACCAGCAGCCAGACGGCGAGAATCACCCCTGCGGCGACGAAGAGCCCGCCGAGGATGGCGAGAAATGCGTTCGCCACCGGGGACCTGCTCCGATGCGTGGTCATGGGCAACCTCTCTCTTCGGGGAAACTGGGCGGCTTAGTCTGCAACCGGAGGCGCGGTCCAGGCAATCTATCGTTCGGTATAGATCCGTCCGCTTCTATACCTTTCGATCTATGGTGCGCGCCGTGCGGTTCTGAGAAGATGCCCGCCACAACTTCGGTAAACAGGAGATTCCCTTTGATGATGGCGGTGTGGCTACTCCTCGCGCTCGTTCTGAGCGGTGCGGTCGTGGTGGGATTCTGGCTGAAGGTCGAGGATTCGCCGAAGTAGATCGGCAGCCCGCTTCCTCGCGAAACCCCTTTCCACAACAGATCGAGACGGCGGTGTTTTCTGGCACCCCTGCCGGGGTGCACATCCCGTCAATCATCACCTTTCCTTTTCCGGGGGTCGCGCTGCGCGCGACACCCCCGGGGGTCGCGCTGCGCGCGACACCCCGGCTACCCTCTGCCACGGCTCCGCCGTGGGGGTCGCGCCCACGTTCCCCCACCCCGGAGGCGGGCGGGGACGCCCGCACCACACCGGGGGGCGGCGCGCGCTGTGCGGCCGCTACGGGTCAGGCGCGATTGGGGTCAGAAGGTCGATTTGCGCGGATCGTTCGGTGGGTTGCGCGGCGAGACGCCGCGCCCACGTTCCCCCACCCGGGGGCGGGCGAGGACGCCCGCACCACACCGAAGAACGGCGCGCGCTGTGCGCCGCTGGCAACCCGTCACGGCGTCTTGAAGCCGTCGCCCGTGCCGTCGGGGAAACCGACGGTCACGAAGACGCCGTCCGGACCGCTGAGGAGCGTGATGCGCGTGCCGTCGGGCTGCAGGAGGACCTCCTGCCTCTTCCCGTCGGCGTTCGTTCCCATGCTGAGGATCCGCGCGTCCGTTTTCGGCGTGAAGGGGGAGTCGGGACAGCCGATCCCGGCGAGGACGATCCGCTCGGTTCGCTGCGCCGAGGGGACGAGCGGGTCGGGGCAGATCTTCGTCAGGACGACCGAGGTGCGGTAGTAGAAGGCCGAGCACTTCTCTTGGGGATGCTGGCCGATCGCCGTCTCGGCGCGGAGGACCCAGCGGCAGCCGTCGGCGATCTTCCCCTCCCCCACCGCGCGGCTGGCCTCGTCGGCGACCGAGAAGACGAGGTCCTTCGGGAGGAACTCGGACGTGCCGACGCGGAGCTGCGCGAAGAGCGCGACGCAGCCGAGGAGGGTCGCGACGAGGGCGAGGCGGAAGGGCTTGCGGTACATGGCGGCCTCCTGGAATGACGATTCCTTCAGGATAGGTCCGCCGGAACGGAGAGGCACGGGTGAGCGCGTGTCGTTTGTTTGGGCTGGGCGGCGAGACGCCGCCCGCCATGTTGGCTGCGCCACGCTGTCATGCTGGCAGTCTTTTCTGGCACCCCTGCCGGGGTGCACATTCCTTTGGTCACCACGTTTCCGGGGGTCGCGCTGCGCGCGACGCCCCGGCTACCCTCTGCCACGGCTCCGCCGTGGAGACCCGGGCGTGAGCTATCAGCGCGATCCAGTGCCACGGCTCCGCCGTGGAGACCCGGGCGCGAGCTATCAGCGCGATCCGATGCCACGGCTCCGCCGGGGAGACCCGGGCATGAGCTATCAGCGCGATCCAGTGCCACGGCTCCGCCGTGGAGACCCGGGCGTGAGCTATCAGCGCGATCCGATGCCACGGCTCCGCCGTGGAGACCCGGGCGTAGGCCATCAGCGCGATCCGATGCCACGGCTCCGCCGTGAAAGGCGGTGTCCACGTTCCCCCACCCGGGGCGGGCGGGACGCCCATATGCGCTGACTTTCGGGACGACGCCGATGTCATTCCGAGCGTAGGCAGGCGCGGGCTGCGCCCGACCGCCGATGACCGGGATCGGTGCGCAAGGGGCGCGGCCGTCCCGGCCGCCGTTGGCGCCGCGTCCCGCGGCGCCCGGTGGCGGCGGCGAGACGCCGCCGCAACGGCGGGCGAGACGCCCGCGCCCCAGCCGATCCCGAGAGCAGCGAGGTCTCTGGGCGGGTGTGCGGCGCGCAAATCGAAGTTCTACGCACCTCCCGACCCCCAGATCCCTCGCTAACGCTCGGGATGACACCTCGCGAGTGGCTAAGGTAGCGCGTATGGGCGGGGCGCCCGCACCACACCGGAGGACGGCACACGCCGTGCGCCGCGACGGCGCGGAAACGGACCGGCGCGCGGAAAGCGCTTCATCGGCGATCGGCTTCGAGAAGATCGATCTGCGGCTGCGGCGCGAGCGACCAGCGGAGGATCAGCGGGATCGCGAACTGTCCGACGAGCCGATAGAAGTAAACGGCGTTCGCCCAGAGGGAGCGCTCGAGCGCCGAATAGTGCTCGCTGATCGGGCCGAAGCGGCTCGCGTAGAGGTCCTGCACCCACGCGATCAGCGCGAGCACGTGCGTCGGGAAGAGGATCAGGAGCGCGAGCAGATAGAGCCCGACATTGCGGTTCGAGAAGGGATGACGATCGACGGCGAAGAGAATCGTCAGCAGGATGACGTTGAACGTCAGATCGTAGAGGGGAATCCCCGGGCGCGTGGTGCCGGGCGGGACGTCGGAGCGATAGACGATCACCTGCTTTCCGTCGAGTCGCAGCTCGGTGCGGTTCGGATCTTCGAAGAGACGGATCGCGCTCGCGGCCGAAAACGCGAGGAGGCGGTTGTACGGCAGAGTCAGCCCCGCCCAGAGGGCGAAGCCGAGAAGGAATCCGGCGATCCCTCTAAGCAGCGGCCGGAGTATCGCGCCTCGGCGCAATCTTCACGCTCCAGAAAACGAAGATGCCGACGGCGACGAGAATGATCAGCACCTGCCACACCGCGGAGTGAAACAGGTCGAACAGCTCGCGGTCGTAGTAGCCGAGAAGATAGAGAGAGCTGATGCGGACGAGGTTGATCGCCTGGAGGAGGACGAACCCGCCGGCCACGCCGACGAGCTTCGCCTTCCAGCGGGCGGGCGTCGCGAGGATCGCCGCGATCAGGATCAGCGCCGCCTCCACACCGTTGCAGCCGTTGCGGACGTCGACCGCGAACGTCGAGGAGAAGATGGTCGTCCCGGTGATCGCCACTTCGTGACCGATCGCGCCTAGCATCGCGGCCGAGGCGGCCGCGAGCGACTCGGTGAACGGCTGCAGCACGCGGATCTGGACGACCGGAGGAACGATCAGGAGGAAGCCGATCAGCAGCAGCGCCGCGAATCTGAGGACGAACCGTCTTCTCTGCATGGTCAGGCAGCGACGAGAAAGGCCCGCATCGCGGAAAAATTTCCGGATGCGGGCCGTTCGTCGAGTTCGTGTGGATCGCCCTACCTCCTCACGGTCCTCCGCCTCCCTCCCGGCACGGTGAGGGTCGCGGTCTGCGAGTTCGCGCTGTCGCAGCTGTTCGTCACGCGCACCCAGTAGGAGGAGGTCTTGGTGAGCGGTCCCGTGTTGTAGCTCGCCCCCGTGGCGCCGGAGATCGGCTGCGAGCTGTCGCCCGAGCTTCCTTTGTACCACTGGAACGTGAACGGGGTGGTCCCGGCGACCGCGACGCCGAGCAACGCCGAGCCGTTCCGCGCGAGGGTCGCCGACTGCGGCTGCGTGAAGATCGAGGGCGCCGTGCATGCCGGCTGGACCGTCACCGTCACCGTGTTGGAGCGCGCCTCCCCGCACGAGTTGGATACGCGCACCCAATATTGCGTCGTCGAGCTCAGAGCCGGCGTCGTGTAGATCGATCCGGTGGCCCCGCTGATGGGGTGGCCGAGGTCGTCCTTCGGACCCTCATACCACTGATACAGCAGACTCGTCCCGGTCGCCGAGACGACGAGCGTCGCCGTCTGGCCCGACTGGACGGCGCCGGACTGAGGATGAGCCGTGATCTGCGGCACGACGCATGTGCTCTGGACCGTGACCGTCGCCGTGTCGCTGTCGCGCGAGCTGCACGTGCTGCTCACGCGCACCCAGTACTGGGACGTGGCAGTCAGCGATCCAGTGTTGTACGACGAGGCCGTCGCTCCGAAGATCGGGTTGTTCGTGTCTCCCTTGATTCCGCGGTACCACTGATACATCGTGGCGCCGCTCGCGCCCACCGACAAGGTCGCGGACTGCCCGCTCGTGATCGTCGCGCTCTGTGGCTGGGTCGTGATCGTCGGGATGACGCAGATGGTGAGCGTCGCCGTCGCGCTGTTGGTCGAGCCGCAGGAGTTGGTCAGCTTCACCCAGAAGGACGAGGTCGACGTGAGGGCGCCGGTGGTGTACGTGCTGTTCGTCGCGCCGGAGATCGCCTGCGATGTGTCGCCGGCCGAGCCGCGGTACCACTGATAGGTGGGCGAGCCGCTCGCGACGACGCTGAGCGTGACCGACTGGCCCGAAGAGATGCTCGCGGACTGTGGCTGGACGCTGATCCCCGGCTTCGGGCAGGAGATCGTGACCGTGGCCGTGGACGAGTCGGTCGAGCCGCAGGAATTGGTGACGCGGACCGAGTACGTCTGCGATGAGGTCAGCGCCGGGGTGGTGTACGACGAGCTCGTCGCTCCCGAAATCGCGGAGCCCGTAGTCGGCGAGCCGCCCTGGTACCACTGGTAGGAAGTCGCGCCCGTCGCCGTGACGCTCAGCGTCGCCGTCTGCCCGGAGGCGATCGAGACCGACTGCGGCTGCGCGGTGATCGACGGCGCCGTGCAGGACACGACGTCGTAGACGCCCATCCCGAAGCCGCCGCTCTGCCAACGTCCGCCGCCCGCCGGCGTGAAGCCGAACTGCATCAGAAACGCGTTGCCCGAGGTGGAGGTCGTGTCGAACGTCCCGTCTCCGTACACCTGGTTGGCCGCATCCCGATCCCAGGTCTTCAGCGATGCTCCGCTTCCGGCCATCGAATTCATCAGCGCGTTGGTGGTGGAGGGCGTGCCCGTGTTCGAGTGGCGGAATCCGAGGCAGTGCCCCATCTCATGCGCGGTCACTTCGGTCTCGATCGAACCGATACCCGCTTGAATGACGATGTCGCACTCGGTCGACGTGTAGTAGCTTTCGCCGAGCGTGGACTGGTGCTGGGCACTCGACGCACGGAGCAGCGCTTGTCCTACAACGGATAACGCGAGCGGAGTCTTTGTTGTAGGGCCGTCAACTGGGTCAACGTAAACGTACGAGAACGATTCCGGGACGTTGAAGTTGACTGTGTTGGCGCTGTTGACCGTGCCGTAGGTGTTCGAGCTCGCAGTGCCCGAGATCGAAATATTGATGCTCGAGCCCGTATCGGAGTTCCAGATGCCCGCGGCGGTGGAAGCCATGGCTGCGGTGTCGGCCCGGATCGCGCCTTCCAGATCGGCTTCGGTCGAGTCCGGGTAGGCCGCTTCGCTCGAGGTGACCTCTCTGATGTAGCGGAGGAACTCCTCGGCATCGCGCACGCGCCCGGACTGGCGCGTTTGCGACAGATCCCATCCGAAGATTTCCTCGTCGGTCGCTTCCCGGACCAGAGCCGTCGAGTCGAGGTCGCGGACGAAGCTGTACTTTCCGAGCTCCCCCGACCAGGTGCTCCACGCGTCCGGGGCGACACGGCTCAGAAAAACGAGCGCCTTCTCGCCCGCGGCGAAGTGCGGCGCGGTCGACGAGGAAAGTGAGACATCCCCTACCGTTCCACCGACTTCCCGGACCGTGATGGTCTCCCCGGCACCTGCGGCGCCCTTCAGGCTCTCCTCGACTCCGACCAGGTAATCCGTGAGGATCAACCCGCTCGTCGACACGAAGCTGTGCTCGGACAGGACGACGACGACCGCGATCCCGTCCGCCTGATCGATCATCGTCCGGTCGTCCACGGCGAGGTAGGACCCGGCGGAAGCGATCAGCGGAACGAACAGGAGAGAGAGCAAGCCTCTCCCGATAGAAAATCGGTTCACGGGGGCCTCCTTGGAGCGCTGCATGGATCGGCTGTCGGGAGATTATACAAGCGACGCCAAGCTAATGCGCATTCACTCGTCCCAAGGCAAGAAAACAAGCGAATCTGGCGGGCCCGGCTCTTGCCAAAGGGATGTTTCCGGAGAGCCCAGTTGCTGCCCGTCCAACGCTTCCGAGTCAGTCTCGCCGATCCGCATCCCATCACGCTCGACGGGCTGGCCCAGGCCTTTGCCTGCTCGCGCCGTTTCGAGGTCGTCTCGGCCTCCACGAGCAGCGCGCAGGCAGCGGAAGCGAACGGCTCGAGGCGCTCAGCGCGCGGGAGCACGAGACCCTCAACCTCGCGGCGCGCGGTCTCGCGAACAAGGAGATCGCCGTCGCGCTCGGGATCACGCCGGGGACCGTCAAGGTCCACCTGCACGCGGTCTACCGCAAGCTCGGCGTGAGCCGCCGCGCGGAACTGACGCGGTTCAGCCAGGGGCGCGACGCGCTCGCGATGTAGGGGCGCGCATTCCTGGAAAGCGGCCGCTCGCTGCTCACGCCTGCGCCCCCACCCGAGGTGGGCGAGACGCCGGTATGCGCTAACTTTCGGGACGACGCCGATGTCATTCCGAGCGTAGCGAGGCATCTGGGCGGGTGGGTTACGCGTGACGCGGCACCGAAGGACGGCGGCAGGATCGAGATTCGCCTGCGATCACGAAGCGAATGCCGATCCTGCTGCCCTGCACCGGTGCCGCGTTCTTTCGCAGCCCCGGCCCAGATCCCTCGCTGCTCTCGGGATCGGCTGGGGCGCGGGCGTCTCGCCCGCCGTTGCGGCGGCGTCTCGCCGCCGCCACCGGGCGCCGCGGGACGCGGCGCCAACGGCGGCCGGGACGGCCGCGCCCCTTGCGCACCGATCCCGGTCATCGGCGGTCGGGCGCAGCCCGCGCCTGCCTACGCTCGGGATGACAGCTTCGCGGGCAACTCGCGTTAAGTTAAGGCCATTGGACAGCTAGCCGCCCCTACCGCCGCGAAGCCGCGGCCGCGGCTTCATACCGCTGCCGGATCAGCGGAATGAAGGAATGGAGGACGGGATCCTCGGCGCCGCGGATCGTCGCTTCTTCGAGAGCCTGCCGCGCGAGCTCGGCAGCCGCTTTCGCGTCGCCGCCTCGGCGGAGCAGGTCCGCACGGAGAGAGCTCGCGAGAGGCCGGAGCTCGGAGAACGAGCCCATTGCGTCCATCCGGGCGAGAACCTCGGAAGGAGGATCCCCGGCAGCGTTCCGGATCTCAGCGCGCGCCGATTCCCGGGGTTGATGGAGAGCGCCGCGAAGCGGCGCCCGCGCGCCGAAGGCGCGCAAAGAACATAGCCGCCGGTGAGCGAAGCGAACCCCCGGAATTGCGAGGCGAAAAAAAACCGAGCCCCGAAGGGGCGACAGAAGCCCCGTACTCTGTCGCCCCTTCGGGGCTCATTTCTCGTTGCCGCCCGTGGTCCGGGGGTTCGCGCTTCGAGCTCACCCCCGGCTATTGTCTGGCGCCGCTTCGCGGCGCGTCCGTCGCGAACCGAGATCCGCCTCGCCATTCGCTTTTCGTATCGACCCAGCCGCCCAATGGCCTTAACTCAAGCGATGGTTTCGACGACGATGTCATCCCGAGCGTAGCGAGGGATCTGGGCGGGTGGGTTACGCGTGACGCGGCACCGAAGCACGGCGGCAGGATCGAGATTCGCCTCCGATCACGAAGCGAATGCCGATCCGCCTGCCCTGCACCGGCGCCGCGTTCTTTCGCAGCCCCCGCCCAGATCCCTCGCTACGCTCGGGATGACAGCTTCGCGGGCAACTCGCGTTAAGTTAAGGCCATTGGACCTAGCCGCCCCTACCGCCGCGAAGCCGCGGCCGCGGCTTCATACCGCTGCCGGATCAGCGGAAGAAAACACCTCGCTCCGCTCGGCAAAATGCAAAATGTAAAGTCCAAAAGGGGGCCGGAACCTCAGTTCAAGCGTGAGTCGCTACCCTTTTTGAATTTTGCATTTTGCATTCTGGCACTTTTCTTTTGTTCTCTTTTCAGACGCCGTAGTACTCCCGGTACCACTCCACGAACCTCCGCACGCCGACTTCGACCGGCGTCTCGGGGCGGAAGCCGACTTCGCGCTCGAGCGCGGAGACGTCGGCCATCGTCGAGGGGACGTCGCCCGGCTGCATCGGGAGGAGCTCCATCTCCGCCTTCTTCCCGACGCACTCCTCGATCACCTCGATGTAGCGGAGGAGCTGGACGGGGCGGTTGTTCCCGATGTTGAAGATGCGCCAGGGGGCGTCGCTGGTGGCAGCGTCGGGAGCGCTCGTGTCGTAGGAGGGATCGGGCTCGGCGGGGCGATCGCACGCGCGGATCACGCCTTCGACGATGTCGTCGACGTACGTGAAGTCGCGGACCATGTCGCCGCGGTTGTAGACGGGGATCTTCTCCCCCGCGAGGATGCCGCGCGTGAACTTGAAGAGCGCCATGTCGGGGCGCCCCCACGGCCCGTACACCGTGAAGAAGCGCAGCCCGGTGCACGGAAGGCGGAAGAGGTGCGCGTAGCTGTGCGCCATCAGCTCGTTCGCGCGCTTGGTCGCCGCGTAGAGCGCCATCGGGTGGTCGACGTTCTGGTGCTCCGAGAACGGCTGGCTCGTGTTCGTCCCGTAGACGGAGCTCGTCGACGCATAGACGAGATGCTCGACGCTCGCGTGGCGGCATCCCTCGAGGATGTTGAGAAAGCCCGTGACGTTGCTCTCGGTGTAGGCGTGCGGGTTGTCGATCGAGTAACGCACGCCCGCCTGCGCCGCGAGGTGGATCACGCGCTCGATCCTCTCCCCGGCGAAGAGCTTCTCGACGGCTTCGCGATCGGCCAGATCGGCGCGGATGAAGGAGAAGTTCGGGTGCGCGAGCCGCGCGAGCCGCGCTTCCTTGAGCTTCGGGTCGTAGTAGGCGTTGAGGTTGTCGAACCCGATGACGCGGTCGCCGCGGTCGAGCAGCCGAAGCGCGGCGTGCGATCCAATGAACCCGGCGGCGCCGGTGACGAGGATGGTCTTCATGTGGGGGGGATTGTCCGGGAACGGAGGGGGAACGCTGCGAGCCGCGCTGCGGCTCGCCGTAAATGCGAATGCAAAATGAAAAATGAACAATCCGCAAAAGAGACCCCCGTGACGCTTGGCCCGTTGGGACTTTACATTTTGCATTTTGCATTTTGCATTTGCCGAGCGAAGCGAGGCGTCATGGACCCTCGGACGGCGTACGCCTCCTGAACACCAATCCCGCGACAAGGCCGTACGCGAATCCGCCGATGTGCGCCCACCAGGCGACGCCGGCCACCTCCTCGGTTCCACGCGCGCTCTCGAGCGCGAGAAGGCCGTTACCGAACTGCAGCGCGAACCAGATCGGAAGAGGACGAGGCCCGGGACCTCGACGAGGATCCAGGAGACGATCAGGGGGATCAGCGTCACGATCGGCTGCCGCGGATACAGCGCGAGGAACGCGCCGAGCATCGCCGCGATGCAGCCGGACGCGCCGATCGAAGGGATCGTCGATTGCGGGAAGATGACCGCATGGAGCAGGCTTCCCGCCACGCCTCCCGCCACGTAGATGAACGCGAACGAGCCGTGGCCGAGGCGCCCCTCGACGGCGCCGCCGAAGACCCAGAAGTAGGCGAGGTTTCCGGCGAGATGAACGAAGCCGCCGTGCAGGAAGATCGAGGAGACGAGCGTGACGCAGGATTCGAGGATCGAGTAGCCGAAGAGCGAAGGGTGGAACAGCCGCGCGGGAACGAAGCCGAAGACGCGGATGAGCGCCTCGCCGACGCGCGGATTCGAGAGCTGCGCCGCGAAGACGGCGAGCAGCACGACCGTCATGGTGCGCGTCACCCAGGGGGTGACGACGCGCGGGACCGCGACGCGAAGGGGGATCACGCGGGGAGTCTGGGGTCTGGGAGCCCCGGAGTCCAGGAGTCTTGCTGGCAATTCCGCGCGACCCCTGGACCCCTGGACCCCTAAACCGGCATCGATCAGGGGAATCACTTAGCCGCTGAGCTCAGCCTTAATGAAGGAGCCGAATGTTGAATGTTGAATGCCGAATGTTGAATGTTGAAAGAAGGGAAGCCTCTCGGATTTCAACATTTTGCATTTTGCATTTTACATTTTGCCGGCCGGCTAGTGCGGGCGTTCTATCTAAGATCCCCAGTCCCGCCTCGATCCCCGCCACCACCTCGTCCAGCTGGTCCGCGGTGAGCTCGGGGAAGATCGGGATCGCGAGCGTCTCGTTGGCGGCGCGGTCCGACTCCGGGAAGCTCCGTTTCGCGCTCGGGAGCTGCGCGAAGCATTTCTGCGCCGAAGTGTGAGCGGGTAGTAGATCTCGCAGCCGATCCCCCTCTCGCGCAGCGTCGTCATGACGCGGTCGCGGACTTCCTGCCCTTCCGGGAAGCGGACGACGAACTGATTCATCACGTGCCGGCGGTGAGGGAGCTCTTCGGGAAGGACGACGCGGTCTGCGGCTTTCGACGCCGCGAACCGCTCGCGGTAGATCGCGGCGTTCCGCTGGCGGCCTTCCGTCCAGCGGTCGAGATGCGGGAGCTTCACGTGGAGGATCGCCGCCTGGAGCGCGTCGATCCTGAAGTTCCCTCCGACGGAGTGATGGAAGTACTTCGGCCGCATCCCGTGGACGCGGTAGTCGACGAGCTTCTCGTACATCGCGTCGTCGCCGGTGGTCACCGCGCCGGCGTCGCCGAACGCGCCGAGGTTTTTCGAGGGGAAGAACGAGAAACAGCCGATCGTCCCGAGGGATCCCGCGCGCTTGCCGCCGTACTCCGCTCCGACCGCCTGGGCGGCGTCCTCGATGACGGCGATCCCGCGCGCCTTCGCGATCGCGTTGATGGCGTCCATGTCCGCGCACTGCCCGTACAGGTGGACCGGCATGATGGCGCGCGTGCGCGGGTTGATCTCCTTCTCGATCAGCGCGGGGTCGATGTTGTAGCTCGTCCGATCGATGTCGACGAAGACCGGGATCGCGCCGATCCGCTCGACCACGCCCGCGGTCGCGAAGAACGAGTAGGCGGGGACGATCACCTCGTCGCCCGGCTTGATGTCGAGGACCATGAGCGCGATCAGCAGCGCGTCGGTCCCGGAGGAGACGCCGACGCCGTGGCGGCTGTGGCAGTAGGCGGCGAAGTCGGCCTCGAACGCCTCGACGCGCTTGCCGAGGATGAAGGCCTGATCCTCGTAAACCTGTTCGGTGACTTTGAGGACTTCGTCGCGGATGGTGCTGTACTGGGCGCGGAGGTCGAGAAGAGGAACGGGCATCGTCGGATTTCCCTGCGGAATGGAGTCGCGCGAACGCGCGGCGGGAGTGTACAGCAGGAGCGCGCTTGGTGCTGTGGATCCGGCACGCCCCCTGACCCCTTCCCCTCTCCCCGGCGAGGGCTGCGACAGAAACCGGGGCCGTGTTCCGGGGAGAGGGGCCAGGGGTGAGGGGCCGTCCCGAATCTGGATTCGGCGTCCCGGTTCCGGAGCATGCGGGTTCGTGAAAAGGGCACGACGATTCGAAACCCTTCCCCATCAATCAGTTGCATTTCTGTCGTCAACCCGGCATCGGGGCACCCCGGTTGCTCCTTGCAATGGCGTGCGTCCAGACGACGAATCACCCGCAATACGGGCTCTTCGAGCCGCTGCAGAAGGACGCGTCACGATGCGAAGCTATGACTCCCCACGGAGATTATCGAACGGCCCTCGGCGCCTCCTGGGGCTGCCGACCCGTCAATCCACGGGCGCCTGTTTCCGGCGGCGTCGGAATGAGCCCGGTCACGCTGTCCGCGCGCCTGATGATCGCACTCGCCCGCGGCCACGACCCGGAAGAAGGGTGGAATCCCCATGTTGATGAGAGGCCCCCGCAGAGCGTACGCCTCAGCCTGGGTCAAGCCGCAGCCTGACCCTCTCCTGCTGGCGGTGACGCTTCTCCGGACCCTGGAGAAGATGACGCCCGCGGCCCCGATGATCTCCGTATCCCCCGGCCGGGGACCGGCGCAGGCAATGCGGCGCTACGGCCGGGCGGGCGGGAAACGGCAGTAATGGACGATCCGAACCGGCTGGGCTATTGTTTTCGATGGCTCAGCTCGCAGCAGGCCATTCGGTCTACGGACAACAGGACAGTGGCGGAGGGAGTGTCATGAGGAAGCTCGGGTACATCTGTGCGTTCGCGATGTTCGCGGTCTCGATGCAGGCAGCGATCGCCACCAAGGATCTTTCCGTCGTGAAGGCCGAGGAGCTGGGAGCGGTGCTGGCAGGCGCCGGCATCCAGATCTCGAACGTGAAGTTCACGGGCGCCGACGGCGCCGCCGGGAGATTCACCGGAGGCGTGGCCGCCGGCCTCGGCATCGAGGGGGGCGTCATCCTCAGCTCGGGATCGATCTCGAACGTCAGCGGGGCCGAACACTCAGTCGGGAGCCACGACCTCCCTCGGCAAGCCGGGCGACGCCGACCTCGACGCCCTCATCGCGCCGAAGACCACGAACGACGCGACGATCCTCGAGTTCGATTTCGTCGCGGAGTCCTCGAACTTCGCGATTGAGTACGTCTTCGGCTCCGAGGAGTACAAGGAGTACGTCGGAAGCGCTTTCAACGACGTGTTCGGCTTCTTCCTGGACGGGCAGAACATCGCATTCGTCGCGGGATCGTCCACGCAGCTGGTCTCGGTCAACTCGATCAACCACATCGAGAACAGCGCCTATTACATCGACAACCCCACGGGCACGGGAACGTTCGACACCGAGCTCGACGGCTTCACGACGATCCTGATGGCGGCGGCGACGGTCACGCCCGGCGTGCAGCACCACATCAAGCTCGCGATCGCCGATGCGAGCGACTCGGTCCTCGACTCGGTCGTCATCCTCGCGGCGGGCGGCATCACCGGGGCCCCCCTGCTGACGCTCATCGCGAATCCGTACGAGAACTTCAACGAGTGGGGTGGGGAGACGACGTTCAAGGTGCACGGCTACGGTTTTGCCGACGGGGTGAAGTACCACCTCTCCGGCTCCGGTCTCCCGGAAGGATCGTCGGTGACGTTCACGCCGCCGACCCTCGAGAAGGGGAAGGCGGAGGAGTCGACGGTGAAGGTCAGGATCGCGCTCAACGCGATGCCGCGCAGGTACACGCTCAACATCCAGGGCCAGCCGGATTCCGCGGCGGTCTCGACGGCGCACGGCGCGGCGCTGATCTCGGTCGAGTGCCAGCCGCCGATGATCCTGGCGGAAGACCAGCCGCGCTCGCAGGTGGTCGCGGCCGGCGCGACGGCGACGCTGAATGTCGTCGCGACGGGCAGCGGGCCGTTCAGCTATCAGTGGTACCGCGGTCCGCGCGGGAGCACGTGGTTCCCGATCGCGGGCGCGACGACGAGCTCGTACACGACGCCCGCGATCAACGGGCTCAACCAGTTCTGGGTCCGGATCGAGAACGGCTGCGGGTCGGTGGACAGCGCCACCGTGCGGGTGGCGAACGAGGCGGCGCGCACGGGGCGCAGCGGGGTCGTCCGGGCGGGAACGCCGGCTGGCGGGGACAGCGAACCGTAGCGAGGTCCGCTCGACCGTCATCCTGAGGAGCGCGAAGCGCGACGAAGGATCTCGAGATCGAGGTATCGCATTTTGAGACCCTTCGCGGAGCCTGCCCTGAGGAGCGCGAAGCGCGACGTGAGGGCTCAGGGTGACGGAAGGAGGGCGCTTCGCGCTCCTCAGGATGACGTTCCGTGCCGCAGGCGCGGCCCTACGCGTTAAAATCTCCGCAGATGCCTTCCGAATCGATTCACATGCTCCTGGTCCATCGGGAGGATGAGGATGCGCGGCGGCTGATGGCGCGCCTCTCCCCGGAATCGCAGCCGCCGATCGACGTGGTCCACCTCGATCGCACCGCGGCCGCGTGCGAGCGGCTGACGGAAGAGACGTTCGACCTGATCCTGCTCGACCTCGCGCTGCCGGACGAGCCGGGGCTCGACGCGTTCATCCGGCTCAACGCGCAGCTTCCCGAAACGCCCGTCGTCGTCATCAGCTCTCCCGCGACGCAGGATCTCGCGGCCCTCGCGCTCGAAGCGGGAGCGGCCGATCTCCTCTCCCGCTCCTGGATCGAGTCGGATCCGGTCCAGGAGATCCTCTTCGCGATCATCCAGAGGAGCCGCTTCGAGCAGGCGATCCGGCGGCGCGAGCGGGTCGACAAAGAGACCGGCCTGTACACTTCCGAGGGATTCGCGGAGGTCGCGGCGAAGCATCTGACGCTGGCACAGCGAGGCGGAAAGCACATTCTGCTCGCGGCGTTCGACACGGAACAGGCGATCGAGGAGGTCGCCCCGGTGATCAAGCGCGCCTTCCGGGGATCGGACGCGCTGGGGATGGTCGGCGACCGCCTCGCGGCGCTCGCGATCGTCCACTCGACCGACGAGAGCGAATCGATCATCGCGCTGCGGCTGAGCGAAGTCGTCGAGGAGCACAACGCGACGCACGGGGCGGAACGCTCGATCCGGCTGCTGTGGGACGTGACGAGGTTCCGGCCCCAGCCGTCCTCGGCGGTGGAGGAGCTGCTCGCGGCGGTGCCCGAGCCGGTGCGGGTGGTGGGGTAGGGGCGCCCCGCGGGCGCCCGGAATTTCGGGTTACGCGAATCGGAAATCCGGGCGGCCGCAGACCGCCCCTACCGCACGTTCATCTGCGCGCACTTTTCGCCGCAGCGCTCGACGAGGCGCAGTGCCTCTCCATCGGCCGGCTCGGTCGCGACGAGGTGGCGGCCGTCGACGAGGTGGAGGCGGACGGTCCCGTCGGCGCGAGGCTCGAGCTCGACGACCTGCCCGTCGAGGACGAGCCGTTCGGCGCTCGCCCACGGAATCTCGGTCGGCGCGTGCGCCGTCCGGAGGCCGGAGAAGCAACCGGCGAGAAGCGTGAGCGCGGCGAGAGACGCGGCGACATTTTTCACGGGAGAGGGATGATACCGCTTCCGCGCCGCGATTCGCACCGCCGCGAGCCGTCGAGCCGGCCGCCCTGAGCCGTACGCTGCGCGCGGCGGCGCTGGGTTACACTTGCCGCCCTGGACCCTTCTGAATGAGCCTTCCTCGCGCGACCGTGATTCGGCTACTTCGCGAGACTTCGACCCCGCAGTTCGGGCCCGTCGAAGTCGGCGGAATTTCGCCGGAGCGCGCCGACCTGCTCACCATCCGCGCGGCAATCGCGCGGGAGAGCGCCGCCGCCACGCGGCCGGCCCAACTCGCGCGGCTCGCGATCGAGAACGCGCCCGACGGGATCGTCATCCTCACCCCTCCGCGCGAGGGGTCGGTCCCCAAGATTCTCTTCGTCAACCAGGCGTTCTGCCGGATGAGCGGCGCCGCGCGCGAGGAAGTGGTCGGCCAGCCGTTCGAGATCTTCCGCGCCGGCGAGAGCGAGCGCGCGGTCCACGACGTCCTGCTCCATCCCCTCTCGCAGCGCTCCCCTTTCGAGGGAGAAGCGACCGCGTACCGGCGGGACGGCACCGAGTACTTCATCGAGATCCTGCTGGTCCCGATCCACGGCACGCCGGACGAGGTGGTGAACTGGGTCGCCTACCTGCGGGACGTGAGCGAGAGCAAGGCGCAGGTGGCGGCGCTCGAGCAGCAGGCGCTCCACGACATGCTCACGCGCCTTCCGAACCGGACGCTCCTGCTCGACCGGGTGGACCAGGCGGTGCGCGTCGCGCGCCGGAGCGGACAGCCGGTCGGACTGATGCTTCTCGATCTGAACGGGTTCAAGGAGGTCAACGACACGCTCGGCCACCACAGCGGCGACATCGTGCTGCAGCAGGTCGCCGCGCGCCTCCGGGAGCTGATGCGCGAGTCCGACACGGTCGCGCGCCTCGGCGGCGACGAGTTCGCCTTCGTCCTTCCGACCGCGCGCGACGTGGGGTCCGCGCTGCGCGTCGGCCAGAAAGTCCTCCGCTCGCTCGAGTCGCCGTTCGTCGTCGAGGGAGCGCGGTGCGAGATCGGCGCGAGCATCGGCATCGCGATGTTCCCCGAGCACGGCGCCGACGCGGAGACGCTGATGCGCCGCGCCGACATGGCGATGTACGACGCGAAGCGCCGCGGCGCTCACTGCACCGTCTACGGCCCCGAGCTGGACGCGCAGACGGGGCAGCGGCATCACGATCGGAGTCGAGCTCCGCCAGGCGCTCGAGAAAGGCGAGCTCGAGCTCTACTACCAGCCGAAGGTCCACCTCCGCACCGGACTGATGACGCGCGTCGAGGCGCTCGTCCGCTGGAACCACCCCGAGCGCGGGCTCCTCCAGCCCGACGCCTTCATCCCCACGGCGGAGAAATCGGGGCTGATCCGGAACCTGACCGAATGGGTGATCGACGCCGCGCTCGAGCAGTCGCAGAAGTGGCAGGACCAGATGCTCCCGATCCACGTGGCGGTGAACCTCTCCGCGAAGGTCCTCCACGAGCACCTGCTGCCGCAGATCATCTCGAGCGCGCTCGAGCGGTGGCGCGTGCCGCCGCAGTCGCTCAAGATCGAGATCACCGAGAGCAGCATCATGGCGGATCCGCAGCACGCGTTCGCCATCCTCTCGCTCCTCCGGAGCCTCGGCGTGCGCCTCTCGCTCGACGACTTCGGCACCGGCTACTCCTCGCTCATGCACCTGCGCCAGTTGCCGGTCGACGAGATCAAGATCGACAAGTCGTTCGTGATGGGGATGGCGACGAGCGCGGGCGACGCCGCGATCGTCCGCGCGACGATCGACCTCGGGCACAACCTCGGCCTGCAGGTCGTCGCCGAGGGCGTGGACAACGAGTGGACGTGCAAGATCCTCACGGAGCTCGGGTGCGACCTCGCCCAGGGCTACTACCTCAGCCCTCCCCTTCCCGCGCACGAGCTCGTCGAGTGGCTCACCGAGACCGGATGGGGACTGTCGCGGTGGCAGAAGATGCTGGCGACGCCGACGGAGCGATAACGCCTCGCTGCGCTCGGCAAATGCAGAATGCAAAACCGGGTTCTGCCCCTTTTGTATTTTTCATTTTGCATTTTGCATTTTGCATTTGTCTTTTGACTCAAAAAAAAAGCCCGGGCGCCGCCGTGGCGCCCGAGCCTCACTTCCACAGCCTGCCTCGAAGCTCTACTCCGGATTCTGAAGCTTGATCTCCCGCGCGATCAGGCTCTCGCCCTCGCGGGTCGCCTTGACGTGAACCCGGTCTCCCTCATGGAGATCGCCCACCGTCAAACTCTTGTTGCCCTTCCGGATCACCGTGTCCCCGTTGATCGCCGCCTCGGTCTCGCCCATTCCCGCCGCATCCACCACGATCGCAGTGGCGGAGATCGAGACGATCTTCCCTTCGAGCTGGACTTCCGGAGATTCCTCCTCGCCGCCCTCTTCACCGCCGCCGTTCCCGTTCATGTTCTGCACGATGATCAGGCGCGCCTCGAGCCCATCCTCGCCTTGCGACGCCTTCACGTGAACCCGCCACCCCTCTTCCAGCTCGTCCGGGGTCATCAGGCGATGGCCTTTCCGGATCAGGGTCTCGGGCGTGATCGCGACCACGGTCGGTCCGCGCCCCGCGGCGTCGACCTGGATCTCGGTCTCCGACGCGGTGAGGATCAGCCCTTCGAGCTCGATCTCCTGCCGCTCGCGCTCCTCGCTTCCGTCGAGATCCATCTGCAGCGTGATGATCTTCGCGATGAAGGTGTCTCCCTCCGGCTGCGCCACGATGTGCACCCGGTCTCCGACGGAGAGATCGGCCGGGGTCAGCGGCTGATTTCCCTTCCGGATGACCGTGTCCGCATCGATCACCGCGACCGTGTTGCCTTTGCCCGCCGCGTTCACGGAAATGGACGTGTCGCTGACTTCGAGAATCAGTCCTTCGAGCTGCGTCGCGCGGGCGGTCACGGGACGAGCCCGCGAGCGCCGCGCCGAGTTGCGGGTGACTTCGAGATAGAGCTCCCCGTCCGCGCGGCCGAGCTGGTAGGACGCACTGATCCCGTCAGAGCTCCTCGAGAAACGGATCTCCGCGTCCTCGGGGACGCCGGAGAAGAGAAACCGACCATCGGCGGCGAGAACGAGCTCCATCCCCGTCCCCGGAATCGAGGCCTGAATGCCCGCCGGGGAGCTGCCTTCGAGATCTCCGCCGAGGAACACCTGACCGGAGACGAGGCCGTCTCCGAAGCTTCCCGTGAACGGGACTTCCTGTTCGCACGCGACGAGCGCGACGAGCGCCATCGCTACAAGGCCCAAACGAATCGATTTCATGTCCATCCTCCTGAAAAAGAGAAGGAGGGCGCGGGTACGCCCTCCTCTTCATGTCGGCGCTGTTGTTTGTCTTCGCTCTCAAGAGTATGTCGGGACGGCGGGATCCGAACGTGAGGCGGATCACGAAACGGGTCTGGGGAGTCTTGAGGAAGAGCGGCACGGGCACGGGGCCCAAGAACCCCTCTCCCCGGCGAGGCCGCGCAAAACTCAGGATGTGAATTCCGGGGAGAGGGGAAGGGCGTCAGGGGCCCCGACACCCCAGACACCTAGACGCTCCAGACACCTAGACGCGTCTGCCCGCAATCTCGTCGATGGCCGCGAAGGCCGCGTCGATCTCGGCGTCGGTCGTATAGAAGTGCGGCGCGAGGCGGATGCCCGATTTGGGGCGGTAGTCGCAGACGATGTCGCGGCGGTTGAGCTCGGCGGCGACGTCTCTCGCGCCGGAGACCTGAATCGACACCGTCCCTCCCCGCCGCTCCTCCTCCCGGGGCCCGTAGATCGAGAATCCACGGACGCTCGCGGCTTCGAGGATCCGCCCGGTCTGCCGGAGGGACTTCTCCCGGATCGCGGTCATGCTTCCGGCGGCGGCTTCGGCGACGGTGCGCACCCCTTCCCTCGCGGCGTAGAGCGCCGGAACCGCCGGCGTTCCGAGAGCGAACCGCATCGGATCGTCGCGGAGCGCGATCGGAGGAGGCTCGAAGGAGAAGGGAGAGGCGTGCGCCATCCATCCCGTCAGCGCGGGCTCGAGCTTCGAGCGCATCGCGGGCGACACATAGAGGTATCCGCCGCCGGGTCCGCCGCAGAGCCACTTGAGGACGCCGCCGACCGCGACCGGGACGTCCCACGCGCCGACGTCGATCGGGACGATTCCCGCGGACTGAAACACGTCGAGGATCAGCAGCGCCCCGACCTCGCGGCATCGCCGCGCGATCGTGGGGACATCGATCTTGAAGGAGGACTGAAAGAGCACGTGAGAGATCGGAACGGCGACGGTCCGCTCGTCGATGGCGCCGAGGAGGCGGTCGAGGTCGAAGCCGAAGCCGTCGGCCGCTTCCGGGATGACGACGATCTCCGCGCCGAGCTTCGCGCCGAGACCGGACCAGACGTAGCGGACGGACGGGAACTCTCCCTCGACCATGACGACCCGGTTGCGCGGCGCGCGGTAGTCGAGCGCGGAGAGGATCACCGCCTCCGCGGTCGTGACGTTCGGCAGCATCACGACCGTTCCAGGGGCGGCGCCGAGGAACGGTGCGATGAGGTCGCCCACTTCGAGCGACATCATCCACCACCCTTCCTCCCAGGCGCGGACCCCGCGCGAGGCCCACATGGCGGCGAATTCGGCCATCGCGCCGGCGGTCGACGCCGGCATCGCGCCGAGCGAGTGGGAGACGAGATATCTCGTCGAGGAGAGGATCGGAAAGCGAGAGCGGAAGGAGAGGAGACGTTCGTCGTCGGTCATGATCGTAGGGGCGCGCTGCGCGCGCCCGAATTCTATTGCAACGAAACGAGATTCCGGGCGCGCGCAGCGCGCCCCTGCATTACGATACGCCCGTGCCCTCCCCCGCCCTCCGCCTCCGCCCGCGAATCCGGATCGTCCGGGCAGACGGCGTGATCGTGTTCGGCCCCGGGAAGGCAGACGTGCTCGACGAGGTCCGCGCGCACGGCTCCATCCGGCGCGCCGCCGAAAACCTCGGCATGTCGTACATGCGCGCGTGGAAGCTGATCCGCGTCATGAACGAGGCGTTCCCCCGGCCGCTGGTCGAAAAGACGCGCGGCGGCGCGGAACACGGCGGGGCCGTTCTGACCGCCGAGGGGGAGAGGGTGCTGGCGCTCTATCGCGAGATGGAGCGAAAGGCGACGGCCGCCATGGCCGGTCAGTGGAAGCGCCTGCAGACGATCCTCCGACGCGCGAAGTAAACGGAATCCGCCCTCCGAACGTCTCCGGATGCGGACGATCCGTCCGCTTCTCGCCTCATGCGTAGAACGGAACCCTGAATCGAACGGCCGGGAAAGCGGCGGCGTCATACCGCTGGCGGGCCCGGCGGTGAGGGGGATATGCTCACCGCGCCCATGAACCTTCAGATTTCGCGGTCGCGGCCGGTTGGCACGGTCGGTGAACGCAGCGCTGCAACCAATCATCTCGGTCCACCGGGGGACCTCCCCCACGGCTCACTCATGAGGACGCCAATGCGCACGTCAATCCGATCCCTTCTCGCCGCGGTGTCGCTCCTCGCTGTCCTCGCGCCCCTGCCGGCTCGAGCCCAGTACTTCGGCCGGAACAAGGTGCAGTGGGAGAACTTCGACTTCAAGGTCCTGAAGACGGATCACTTCGACATCTACTACTACGACGACACGGCGCCGATCATTCAGGACGTCGGGCGGATGGCGGAGCGGTGGTACGACCGGCTCTCGACCGTGTTCGAGCACGAGTTCGAGCGGAAGCCGATCGTCCTCTACGCGAACCACCCCGACTTCCAGCAGACGAACACGACGATGGGCTTCGTCGGCGAGGGGACCGGCGGGTTCACCGATGCGTTCATGAACCGGATCGTCCTCCCGCTGACGGGAACCTACGAAGAGAACGATCACGTGCTCGGCCACGAGATGGTCCACGTGTTCCAGTTCGACATCGCGAACCAGCTCTCCACGAGCCGGCGGCGATTTCAGATCCGCACGCTTCCGCTCTGGATGATCGAGGGTCTGGCCGAGTACCTCTCGCAGGGGCGGATCGATCCGCAGACGGCGATGTGGATGCGGGACGCGGCGATGCGGGACGAGCTCCCGACGATCGAGAAGCTCCAGCGCGATCCGCGGCTCTCTCCGTATCAATACGGCCAGGCGTTCTGGGCGTACGTCGGCGGGCGGTGGAGCGACCGCGCGGTCATCGAGACATTCCTCGCCTCCGGCTTCATCGGGATCGAGCCGGGAATCCAGCGCGTGCTCGGAATTCCGTCGTCGGAGCTGTTCGCCGACTGGCACGAGGCCTCGCGGCGGCTCTACGAGCCGGTCATCGCCAACCGGTGGGGGCCCGACCGCCTCGGCGACCCCATCGTCAAGGAGGAGGGGCGCGACATCGACGTCTCCCCCTCGCTGAGCCCCGACGGGCGCACCCTGGCGTTCCTCTCGTCACGGGAGCTCTTCTCGATCGACCTCTTCCTCGCGGACGCCGCGACGGGCAAGGTCCTGGGGCGCCTCGTCAGCTCGGCCGGCGACCCGCACATGGACGCGCTCCGATTCATCGACTCGGCGGGCACGTGGTCGCCCGACGGGCGGCAGCTCGCCTTCATCGCCGTGGAGAAAGGCGACAACAGGATCGGCATCGTCGACGTCGAGACGCGCAGCGTGCGCGAGCGCTTCGCGATCCCGGAGGTTCCCGCGATCACGCAGATCGCCTGGTCGCCGGACGGTCGGAAGCTCGCGATCTCCGGCCTCCGCGGCGGCGTGACGGACCTGTTCCTCTGGGACCTCGCGTCGAAGCAGCTCAGCCAGATCACCTCGGACCGCTACTCCGAGCTCCAGCCGGCGTGGTCGCCCGACGGCCGCTTCATCGCGGTCGCGAGCGATCGAGGGACGGGGACGAGCTTCGAGACGCTCGAGTACGCGCGGCCGAGAATCTCGATCATCGAAGTCGCGACCGGAGCGGTCCGGACGTTCGACATCTTCCCGGGAGCCAAGCACATCAATCCGCAGTACTCCCCCGACGGGCGGAAGCTCTACTTCGTGGCCGACCCTGACGGAGTGGCGCAGGTCTTCGAGTACGAGATCGCGACCGGGCAGACGCGCCAGCTGACGGACGTCGCGACGGGCGTCGCCGGAATCACGGACCTCGCGCCGGCGCTCACGGTCGCCTCGCGCACCGGCGAGGCGGTCTTCACGCATTTTCGCGACGGCCGCTGGACGATGTACCGCGCCAACATGGAGCTCGCCTCGCAGGCGGCGCAGCCCGCGCAGCTGGTCACGGACGCGACGATGCGCGCCGCGACCCTTCCTCCGCCCGTCGCGCAGCAGCCCTCGCGCGCGCCCAGCACGGTCTCCGACTACCTGAGCGCGCCGCAGGAGGGTCTCCCTGCCGCGAGCACCACGTTCGCGCAGAGCGGCTACAGCCCCGCGTTGAAACTCTCGTACATCGGACCGCCGACGATCGGGATCGGCTACAGCGAAACGTACGGCGGGGCGGCGGGCGGGAGCTTCGCCGCGCTCTGGACGCGACATTCTCGGGGACCATCAGGTCGGGCTCACCCTGCAGGGCGGCTCTTCGGGAGGCGACCTCGGAACGCTCTTCGGCGGGGAGACGTACTACCTCAACCTCCGGAACCGAGTCCAGTGGGGCGGCTCGGTGAGCCACATCCCCTACATCACCGCGGCGGGAACGTACTACACGCAGGAGGAGGTCGATCTCGGCAACGGACAGACGGTCCTCGCGGACGTCTACAACCGCGTGCTGGAGCGCGTCACGAGCGACGAGGCGATGTTCCTCACGCACTACCCGCTGGGCAGAACGCGCCGCCTCGAGTTCAACGGGGGCGTCACGCATCTCGGGTTCTCCGCGGAGATCGAGTCGACCTATTTCGCCAACGGCGGATTCCTCGGCACCGACCGCAACACCGTCGACACCTACCCGAGCATCAACTACTACCGCGCGCAGATGGCGTTCGTCGGGCGACAACTCCTTCTTCGGCTTCGTCTCGCCGATCTCCGGAACGCGCTACCGGTTCCAGGCGGAGACCTACTCCGGCGACCTGCAGTTCCAGACCGGTCTGGCCGACTGGAGGCGCTACATGTTCGCGCGTCCGATCACGTTCGCCGTCCGCGGCTTCTTCTACGGCCGCTACGGCCAGGACGCGGAGGACGAGCGGATGTCGTCCCTCTACATCGGCTACTCCACGCTCGTGCGCGGCTACGAGTCCGACACGTTCAACGGCGACGAATGCACCGTGACGTCGACGAGCGGCTGCGCCGAGTTCGACCGCCTCATCGGGAGCAAGATGGCGATCGGCAGCTTCGAGGTGCGCGTCCCGCTGCTCGGCACGGAGGAGTTCGGGCTGTTCGAGAACCCGTACTTCCCGGTGGAGCTGGTCGGCTTCTTCGACGTCGGCGCCGCGTGGACCGAAGACGAGTCGGTGACGTGGAAGTTCGACAAGGACACGCCCGAGCGGGTTCCTGTGGCGAGCGCCGGCATCGCGACCCGCATCGCCCTCGGCGGCTATCTGCCGCTCCAGTTCTACTACGCGTTCCCGTTGAACCGGCCTGACCAGGGAGGCGTGTTCGGCTTCACGATCGCGCCGGGGTGGTGAGAGGCAGGCGCGTAGCGCCGCAACATTGGTAGCACCGGCCGTCAGGCCGGTGCTATGTGGCGAAATGAAACGCGAGCCGCGTCAGCGGCGGCACAAATGTGTCGCCGCTGCGCGGCTCGAATTGTTTTCACGCGTTCGTGCACCGGGCTCACGCCCGGTGCACACCGGGCTGACGCCCGGTGCTACCAATATGTCGGCGCTTCGCGCCTCATGACGTTCGACTGAGAACGGGACGGAGAACAGGGAACGGGGGAACGGGGAAACGGGGAACGGGGAACGGAGAACGGAGAACGGAGAACGAGAACGGAGACCGGGGAACGGATCACACCGCGCCGCTGGCGCGGATCTCCGCGATCTCTGATTCGGAGTAGCCCAACCCCCGCAGGATCTCGTCCGTGTGCTGGGACAGGGTGGGCGGCGGCGTCTCGAGGCGGCCGGGGGTCTTCTCCATCTTCGCGGTGAGATTGAAGACGCGGATCGATCCGGCGATCGGCGCGTCGAGCGTTCCGATGGACTCGCGGTGCTCGACCTGCGGCGCGAGCAGCGCCTGCTCGAGCGAGAGGATCTCGCCGGAAGGGACTCCCCTGCCGTTGAGGGCCTCGACCCAGGACGCGGTGGGGCGGGTCACCAGCTTCGCTTCGAGAAGTGGCGTGAGCAGCTTCCGGTTCTTCTTCCGCTCGTCGCGCTCCCGGAAGCGGGGGTCCTCTTTCAGCTCGGGGGCGCCGACGAGGTCGGCGACCGCCTCCCACTGCTCCTGCTGGTTCGCGGCGATGTTGATGTAGCCGTCGGCCGTGCGGAACGAGCCGGAGGGGGCGGCGGTGAAGTTGTCGTTGCCCATGGGGACCGGCTGCTGCCCTCCGATGAGGAGGTTCGCGGCGACCCATCCCATGAGCGGCATGATCGAGTCGAGAAGGGCGACGTCGACGAGCTGCCCCTCGCCGGTCCGCTCGCGGTGGAAGAGCGCGATCGCGATCGCGAACGCGGCGTTCTGTCCGCCGACGGTGTCGCACACGGGGAATCCGGCGCGCAACGGGTTGAGGCGCTCGTCGCCGTTGATCGCCATCACGCCGCTGAGGCCCTGAATGATCTGGTCGTACGCGGGCTTGTGCGCGTCGGGACCGGTCTGCCCGAATCCGGAGATGGCGCAGTAGACGAGCCTGGGGTTGAGCTCGCGCAGCTTCGACCATCCGAGGCCGAGCCGGTCCATGACGCCGGGGCGGAAGTTCTCGACGACGACGTCGGCCGTCGCGACGAGCTCGAGGAAGATCTCCTTCGCCTTCGCCTCCTTCAGGTTGAGCGTCAGCGACTTCTTGTTCGCGTTCTGCGCGAGAAAGCTCGTTCCCATCAGCTTCCGGTTCAGATCGGGAACGCAGCCGAGCTTCCGCGCGAGATCGCCGCCGGCGGGTTCTCGATCTTGATCACCTCCGCGCCGCAGAGCGCGAGGAGCTCCGTCGCGAACGGCCCGGCGAGGACGTTCGTGAGATCGAGGACGCGGATGCCGGAAAGGGCGGTCATGGGGTTCCTTTCGGGTTCTCCGTTCTCCGTTCTCCGTTCTCCGAGCGCAGAAGCGCGATTGTCGTCGGAACTGCATTCGGCGCAGGCTGAGGACCTGCCGCGGAGAACGGCGAACGGCGAACGGCGAACGAATTCACGTGAGATTGATCAAACCGGAATCGCCGCGACGGCCAGCGGTCCCGTCCTCCGTATCTTTCCCGGGAGCGGCCGACCGAAGAACGTTTCCGCTTCCGCGGCGGCGTCGAAGATCGGCTGGAGCTCGACGTCGTGGCGAAGTCCCATGCGGTGAAGCATGTGGACGAAGTCTTCCGTGCAGACGTTGCCGGAGGTGACCGCGGCGAAGGGGCAGCCGCCTAGTCCGGCGAAGGAGGTCTCGAAGTAACGGACGCCCGCGCGGAGCGCGGCGTATGCGTTGACGAGACCGAGGCCGTACGTCTCGTGAAAGTGCGCGGCGCACTCGATCGAGGGGTCCATCTCGAAGATCGCCGCGTAGAGGTTCTCGACGCGGCGGGGATCGGCGTGACCGACGGTGTCCGCGAGGCTGATGCGCCGGATGCCCTCGCCGACGAACCGCCGGACGAGCTCGAGCACGCGCTCCTCGGGGACTTCTCCCTCGTATCCGCAGCCGAACGCCGACTGGACGGAGAGCTGGACCGGCTTTCCCTCGCCCTCAGCACGCTTCGCCATCGCGAGAATCCGCGTGGTCGCCTCGGCGATCGGCATCCCGGTGTTCTTCCGGCTGTGGGTCTCGCTCGCCGAGACGCCCATGCAGAAGAGGTCGACGCCGCAGGCGAGGCCGCGCTCGAGGCCTTTCTCATTGAGAACGAGGCCGGACAGCACCGTCCGCGCCGGCTTGCGCTCCGCGCGCTGGAACCACTCGAAGATCCGGTCGGTGTCCGCCATCTGCGGAACCTTCCCGGGATGAACGAACGATCCGACCTGGACGATGTCGATGCCGGAAGCGATGAGCTTCTCGATCCAGCGGATCTTCGTTTCGAGCGGGACGACCGCCGTCTCGGCCTGGAGGCCGTCGCGCGGACCGACTTCGTGCAGCGTGATCAACATGATGCAGTCCTGAGTCGGGAGTCGGGAGTCGGGAGTCGGCCAGCATCGTCCGATCCAGTCATCCTGAGGACGCGAAGCGGCCGAAGGATCTCACAATGCCAGGCTGTGAATTGGGACTTGCGCATCTCGAGATCCCTCGCTCCGCTTCTAATGACGCCACCTGCACGGAGGTAGCGAATGTCCCGCATTTTGAGCTCCTTCGCTTCACACCCGCCCACCCCCCCTCGCTCAGGATGACCAACAGGGTCGTTCATCGCTTCATCGGCGTCCGCGCCGTTGGTCCGCTCGGGATGACATCACCAATGGTCATCGCGACAACCTCGCATTACGCCTTCGCCGCGACGGGCAGCTTCGCGGCGATCGCTTCCGCCATTTCGAGGGTCGTATTCGTGCCCCCCATGTCGTACGTCCGGATCTTTCCTTCCTTGATGACGGCCGCGACGGCACGGTCGATGCTCTCGGCTTTCTCCTCTTCGCCGAGCCACGCGAGCATCATCTTCGCGGCGAGGATCGTGGCGATCGGGTTCACCTTGTACATGCCGGCGTATTTCGGCGCGGAGCCGTGCGTCGGCTCGAAGACGGCGAGCTTCTCGCCGATGTTGCCGGAGCAGCCGAACCCGAGGCCGCCGACCATCTGCGCGCAGAGATCGGAGACGATGTCGCCGTAGAGGTTGGGAGCGACGAGGACGTCGTAGTTCATCGGGTTCTTGAGGAGCCACATCGTCATCGCGTCGACGTTCGCCTCGTCCATGATGATGTCCGGATACTCGCGCGCGATCTCGCGCGCCGTCTCGAGGAAGAGTCCGTCGGTCGCGCGCACGACGTTGGCCTTGTGGACGACCGTGACCTTCCGCCGGTCGTGCATCCGCGCGTACTCGAACGCCGCCCGGATGATGCGGTCGGATCCTTTCCGCGTGTTGATCTTGCACGAGATCGCATAGTCGTCCGGCGCGAGGCCGGCGAACGCGGAGAACGGCTTGGATAGCGCCGCGAGCCGCTCGGACAGTTGCCGCGGCACCGGGTGGAACTCGACTCCCGAGTAGAGATCTTCCGTGTTTTCGCGGAAGACGACCAGGTCGATCCCTTCCTTGAAGTTCAGCGGATTCCCCGGGAACGCGAGGATCGGGCGGAGGCAGACGTAGAGATCGAACGCCTGGCGCATCCGGACGATCGGCGAACGGTAGATCAGGTTCTTCCCGCGAAGCTTGGGATTGAGCTCGGCCTCCGCGGCCTTGGCCGGCTTCGAGGTGATCGCGCCGAACATCGCCGCGTCGACCTGCTGCAGAAGCTCGACGGTCCGCTGGGGGAACGCGTCTCCTTCCCGGCACCAGAAGTCCCACCCGATGTCGCCGTGAATGTACTCGGCATCGAGATCGATTCGCTCGAGGACGATCTTCGCCGCCTCGAGGACTTCGACGCCGACGCCGTCGCCGGGAAGCCACGCGATTTTGTATTTTGCCATTCGGTCTCTCCTTGTGTTTTGCGGGGAGCGGCCGCACGCCGTGCGCCGCTACTTCCGCCCTCGCGACTCCACGAGCCGCTTCCGCGCATAGGGGACGAGCCCTCCCGCATCCACGATCGCGCGCCGGGCCGCGGGAAGGGGCTCGATCGGGAACCTCTTCCCTTGCGTGCGGTTCACCACGGCATCCCCCTCGAACTCGAGCTCGTCGCCCGGCTCCGCCTCGATGGCGGGACAGGTGAGCGTTCGCAGACCGAGGTTGATCGCGTTCTGAACGAAGATGCGGGCGAAGCTTTTCGCGACGATGACCAGGTCGTAGCCGCGGAGGGTCGAGGCCGCCTGCTCGCGCGAGGAGCCGCACCCGAAGTTCTTTCCCGCGACGATGACGCTGCCGCGCGGGATCTCCCCCGAGCGGAGGCGCGCGTTGAACGCCTCGTCGTCGACGAATGCGAACTTCGGCGTCTCGGAGGGGAGGACCG
Source organism: uncultured Acidobacteriota bacterium (assembly GCA_963793695.1). GTDB lineage: Bacteria > Acidobacteriota > Thermoanaerobaculia > Gp7-AA8 > Gp7-AA8 > CAWCBB01. The sequence continues at coordinate 110,433 of CAWCBB010000030.1, forward strand.
TCGCCATGAAGCGCCCGGGATAGATGACGTCGGTCGAGATGTCATCGCCGATTTTGTAGACGACCTTCGGCATCTCAGCAGTCTCCTTTCGGGCAGGTGATCTTCCCCGTCAGAGCGCTCGCGGCCGCGACGGCCGGCGAGCAGAGGTAGACGGCCGCTTTCGGGTTGCCCATGCGGCCCTGGAAGTTGCGGTTCGTCGTGGAAAGCGCGATCTCCCCGTCGCCGAGCGCCCCCTGATGGACGCCGAGGCAGCATCCGCAGCCGGGATTCATGACGAGGGCGCCGGCGTCGATGAGGTCCGTCAGGACCCCGCTGTCGAGCGACTCGCGGTAGATCCGCCACGATGCCGGGAAGACGAGCATGCGGACGCCGTCGGCCACGCGCCGCCCCCGCAGGATCCGCGCGGCGATCGCGAGGTCGTCGAGGCGCCCGTTCGTGCAGGAGCCGATGACGATCTGGTCGACGTCGATCCCTTCGACCTGGTCGACCGGAACGACGTTGTCGACCGTGTGCGGCTTCGCGACCTGGCAGGCGAGAAGACTCGCGTCGACGCGGATCTCGCTCGCGTACGTCGCGTCGGGGTCGGGGGCGATCAGCTCGATCTCCCCCGTGACTCCGGCCACGTTCCTCAGGTACTTCACGGTCTCCCCGTCGGGCGGAACGATGCCGGCGGTGGCTCCCGCCTCGACGGCCATGTTGCAGAGAACGAGGCGGCCGGAAGTCGGCATCTGCCGGATCGCCGAGCCGTGGAACTCGAGGACGCGGAAGTTGGCTCCCTGCGCGGTGAGCTTTCCGATGAGGTGGAGGATCAGGTCCTTCGCGGTGACCCAGGTCGGCAACTCTCCGTCGACCACGACCTTGATGGTCTCCGGGACTTCGACGTTGAGCGCCTTGCCGAGGGCCCAGACGGCGGCCATCTCGGTGGCGCCGATGCCGAAGGCGAACGCGCCGAGCGCGCCGTGCGTCGTCGTGTGACTGTCGGTGCCGACGACGACCGTTCCCGGGAAGGACGTACCCGTTCTCCGGCAGGATCTGGTGGCAGATGCCGCCCCGGTCGCTGCGGACGTCGTGAAAACGGGTGATTCCCTGCGCGGCGACGAACTCTGCGGATCAGCTTCTGATTCGTCGCCGTCTTCGAGCTCTCGGCGGGGACGCGGTGGTCGAAGATGATCGCGATCTTCGCGGGATCCCAGACGTTCGGCTCGAGGCCGGTTCCCTCGAAGACTTCCTTGAACTGATGGATCACGAGCGCGGCGTTCTCGTGGGACATCGCGACGTCCACCGCAGGCTCGACGACCTCGCCGGCGCGCACCTGCGGCCTTTCCAGTGGCGCGCGCGAGGATTTTCTCGGCCATCGTCATGGGCATGGCGAGCTCTCCTTTGGGGCGGCCGGTCGCCGCCTTGGGCACGCTACCCCGTCCGCCGCGTTTTCCGTAGAGCAGAGGGGCACAGTGAGGCGTGATGGCGGTCACGCGGAGACTCGGCTTCCATGCAAAATGCACCATGCAGAATTCAACATTCGACATACCCGCAAGTGTCAGGAAATCGTTGAATGGTGGATGGTGAGACAAATGGATAAAATCAGCCCGGCCCTGTCATCCGGCTGAGCCTCGCCATCCGTGAAGCTCCTCCCCTTTGCTTCTTCTTTTGGCCTCCCCCCTCCTCGCCCTCGACGGAATGGTCCTCCTCCCCGACGGCCGCCCGGCGGCGGGGGCGCAGGTGTCGGTCATCGGGCGGTCGCGGTCGGTGCGAACGGACGCGGCGGGAGCGTTCCGGATCGAGCCGGAGCCGAGCTATCCCGCGACGCTCGTCGTGACCGGGGCGCGCGGCGAGGTCTATCCGCCGATCGCGATCGAGCGGCGCCCCGGCGCCGCGGTCGAGCTGAGGCTCGAGCCGGCGTTCCGGGAGAGCGTCACGGTCGTCTCGGGCGTCGCGCCGAACATCGACGCTCCTCCGGCCGCGGCGGCGATCGTCATGGGGCAGGAGGATCTCGACGAGCGGCAGCCGCAGCACCTGACCGACGCCCTCGAAGGGGTGGCGGGGCTCGAGAAGACGGAGGAGAGCGCCGCGGCGGTTCCGGTTCTCCGCGGCCTGGCGGGCGGCCGCACGCTCCTCCTCGTCGACGGCGCGCGGGTCGCGACGGAGAGGCGCGCCGGATCGTCCGGGAGCTTCATCGATCCCTTCTCGCTCGCCTCCGTCGAGGTCTCGCGCGGCCCGGGTTCGGTGGCGTACGGCTCGGACGCGTTCGGAGGAGTCATTCACGCGATCCCGCGCGATCCCGTCCCCGGGGATCCCCACGTCCGGTACAGCCTGCGCGCGAGCGGCGGAGGCTCGCCCCTGATGGCGGCGGCGGGCGAGACGTCGCTCGATGCGCTCGGCGGCGCCGCGCTGCTGCAGATTCACGGCCGGCGCGGCGGCGATCAGCGCGACGGCGACGGAGAGAGGACGTCGAATTCGTCGTTCGCGGACGCCGGCTTCGCTCTTCGGTGGGTTCGCGACCTCGAGCGGGGACGGCTGCGCGTCGCGCTCGCGGCGGATCGCGCGGACGAGCTCGAGCGGCCGGCGATCGATTCGGATCGCGTGCGGGCCTCGTATCCCGAGGAGGCATCGGAGCGGCTCACCCTCGGGTACGACCTCTCCCCTATCCGGCGGCTGGACGGCGGTCGAGATGCGGTGGCTTTCTGGGCCGCTCGCGCGTCGTCACGGACCGCGAGACGGTCGCGACGGGAGCGATCGAGCGCTCGGACGTCGAAGCGTGGGACGGCTCGGCGCGGATCGGCGGTCACAGGAGCGCCGCGGGCGGCGCGCTTCACGTCGGCGCGGAGCTCGTGAGCCGGTTCGGGCTCACCGCCGAGTCCGTGGCGATCGAGAACGGCCAGGCGCGGAGCGAAGCGTCGATCGACGACGCCTCGCGACACGATGCCGCGCTCTTCGCCATCTGGAGCCGGCCGATCTCGGAGGCGATGACGGTGGAGGTCGGCCTCCGCGGAGATCGTCTGAAGTCGCGCAACGAGGGGGGATTCTTCGGGGACGTGTCGATCGAGCGCTCGGCCGCGTCCGGCCACGCGGCCCTGACGTGGCGCGCGAGCGAGCGGCTGACGGGGAGCATTCAGGCGGCGCGCGGCTTCCGCGAGCCGACCCTCTCGGATCGGTTCTTCCGCGGAACGACCGCGCGCGGGCTCATTACCGGGAATCCGGAGCTCGAGCCGGAGACGAGCCTCCAGCTCGACGGCTCGCTCCGATGGACGGGATCCTCGTCGCGCGCGGCGCTCTTCGTCTACGACTACGAGATCGACGATCTGGTCGAGCGGTACCGGGCGGCAGGCGACTACCGCTTCCGGAACCGCGGCACCGCGCGGCTGCGGGGCATCGAGCTGGAAGCGTCCGCTCCCCTCGGAGAGAACGTGGAGCTGCAGCTCGCCGCGGCGGCGGCGCGCGGCGAGGCGGGCGGCGACCCGCTCGACGAAGTGGCCCCGCCCAACGCGCAGGCGACGATCCGCTGGTCGGGAGAGACGGGGTTCGCGTTCGTTCGCGTACACGCCGTCACGCGCGAGGAGAGGCCGGGACCGCTCGAGGTCGAGCGGCCGGGCTCCATGACGGCGGATGCGAGCGTAGGGTGGCGCGTGCGTCCGACGATCGAGATCATCGCCGCCGTGGAGAATCTCGCGTCGACCGCGCGCGTTTCGCGTCTCCCGACGAGAGCGCGGCACTCGCGCCGGGGCGGACGTGGACGGTCGCGATTGTCGGGAGACGGTAGGGACCGCCTGCGCCCTCGGACAACTGGCGAGGACCCATACCCCTCTCCCCGCCGGACCTGGCCACGATGCGGGATTTTCATTGCGGGGAGAGGGGAAGGGGTGAGGGGTGGAGCGGTACGAAATTCGAGGCGCTCCGAAGTTGAGCCAGTCTGTGCCCCTCACCCCTGCCCCTCTCCCCGCAACACGGTCTTCGCCCGAACACCGCTGTCGGCGGGGAGAGGGGTTTTGCCCGCGCAGCCGGTCCCTACCTGCAGCCCGGGTGCTGGCACCCGCACTGGCCGTCACGCGACGTTCCGTTTCGGCAGGCATCGCCGCAGAAACCGTCCGCCTGCGCCTCGCAGCCGCATCCTTTGCCTCTGGATTTCTCCTTCATGATCGACTCCTCCATGGTGAGAAGCCTGCAGAAGACGTTCCGGCGTGCGTGGTTCGGTTCGCTGTTTGCACGAATTCGAAGTAAATAAGGTGCGGACGCGCGCCGCGCGCCCTCGAACGATGCCCGATACCCTCCGCCAATTCTTCCTCGACTGGTTCCGGGCGAACCGGCGCCGCTCGCGCGAGCTGTTCGCGATGATCCCGGACGCCTCCTATCAGGAGCGGCCGATCCCGCTGCGCCACCCGATCGTCTTCTACGACGGCCACCTTCCGGCCTTCAACGTGAACACGATCGCGAAGAAGGGGCACGGCGGGTCGGGGGCCGACGAGGCGCTCGAGGTCCTCTTCGAGCGGGGCATCGATCCCGGGAGCAGCGACGAGGCGAATCGGGCGGCGATCGAGGCGTGGCCGGAGCGGAGCGCGGTCGCCGCGTACGGAGAGCGGGCGGACGCGCTCGTCGAACGGCTCCTCTCCGAGGCGCCGCTCGAGCGGGACGATCGTCCCGCAATGCGGCGCGGCGAGGCGATCTGGACGAGCCTCGAGCACGAGGCGATGCATCACGAGACGCTCCTCTATATTTTTCACGCGCTCGACCCGGCGAAGAAGCGGATGCCGGAGCGGACCCTGGTTCCCCCGCCCAGGGGCGGGCAGGATGCCCGCACCACACCTCGGCGAATCCGGATTCCGGCGGGGAAGACGACGATCGGCGCGCGGCGCGACGAGATCCCGTTCGGATGGGACAACGAGTTCGAAGCGGCCGAGGCGGAGGTGGAGGCGTTCGAGATCGATCGGACGAACGTGACCAACGCCGAATTTCTCGAGTTCGTCGACGCGCGCGGTTACGCGAACCGGGAGCTCTGGAGCGAGGGAGCGTGGCGGTGGATCCGCGCGGAGTCCATCGAGCATCCGCACTTCTGGTCGCGCGGGGGAACGGCTGGTCGTGGCGCGGCATGAGGGGCGCGATCGATCTCCCGCCGGACTGGCCGGTCTGGGTCACGCACGCCGAAGCGGAGGCGTACGCGAAGTGGAAAGGGCTCCGCCTTCCGACCGAGGCGGAGTATCACCGCGCCGCGTTCGGCACGCCCGAAGGGAGCGAGCGGGCGTTCCCGTGGGGAGACGCTCCCCCCTGGCGCGAGCACGGGAACTTCGACCTCCAGTCCTGGGACCCGGTCCCGGTGGGCAGCTTTCCCGCCGGACGGAGCGCGTGGGGTGTCGAGGATCTGGTCGGGAACGGATGGGAGTGGACCTCCTCCCTCTTCGCGCCGTTGAACGGATTCGTCCCGATGCCGTCCTATCCGCAGTACTCGGCGGACTTCTTCGACGGCGCGCACTTCGTCCTCAAGGGCGCCTCGCCCGCCACGCCGAAAGAGCTGGTGCGCCGCTCGTTCCGGAACTGGTTCCGGCCGGCGTATCCATGGGTCTGGGCGGGGTTTCGGACGGTGAAGCAGTAGGAACTTTTCGCCCCTTCGTCCGTATCGAGATTCCGAAGACACTGAAGGAGTCTCTCCATGCGTAAATTGACGAAGATCCTGCTGATTCTCGTCGTCCTGGCGGGGGTCAGCGCGGGCGTGTACGCCTGGGCGCGCAGCTCGAAGAACGATGCGAACGGGCTGAAGGAAGTCGAGATCACCGTCGGGTCGATCACCGAGAAGGCGCTCGCGGTCGGGCAGATCCAGCCGCGGCAGAAGTTCTCGGTCAAGTCGAAGATCTCCGGGATCGTCAAGCGGCTGCTCGTCGAGGTCGGCGACACGGTCAAGCCGGGCGACCCGCTCTTCGAGATCGAGCCCGACCCGACGCCGCTGGAGCTGACCGAGGTCGACCGCCGCGCTCGAGTCGGCGAAGGCGTCCTTCGACCGCGCGCAGGTCCGAGTACGACCGGGCGCAGGAGCTGCTCCGCTCCGGCGTCCTCCCGAAGTCCGAGCTCGACGTGAAGCGCGAGGCGTTCGAGCTCGCGAAGATCGCGCGTCGCCAAGGCCGACCAGGACCGCGAGCTCACGCGGCAAGGGCAAGATCACGGCGATCGGGATCGAGTCGATCATCCGCGCGCCGGCGGCCGGGACGATCCTGACCCGCGCCGTCGAACCCGGGCGACCCGGTCGTGCCGCTCACCTCGTACCAGCCGGGCACCGAGCTCGCGACGATCGCCGACATGGGCGACCTGATCTTCAAGGGGACGGTCGACGAGATCGACGTCGGCAAGCTTCACGTCGGCCTGCCCGCGCGCATCAAGGTCGGCGCGCTCCCGACCGACGTCGTCACCGGGCAGCGTCGCGCGGATCGCGCCGCAGGCCCAGCAGAAGGACGGCGCGACGCTCTTCGACGTCGAGATCGAGCTCGACCCCGGCGGCAGAGGTCGTCGCTGCGCGCCGGCTACTCGGCGAACGCCGACCTCGATCATCCGCGAGAAGAAGGACGTCCTGATGATCCCCGAGCGCCTCGTGACCTTCGAGGACGGCGGGAAGAAGGCGTTCGTCGAGATCCCCGGCGCGAAGCCGAAGGCCGGAGCCGAAGAAGGTCGAGATCAAGACCGGCATCTCCGACGGCCTGAACGTCGAGGTCGTCGCGGGCCTGAAGAAGGGCGACAAGGTCGTCGAGCGGCCGCCGAAGGAGATCAGCTAGAGGCTAGGGGCCAGGGGCTGGGCTCGAGGCCGTCCAGCCCGAGAGGACGAACGACGACCTGCGATCTGCAACTGAACTGAGATCATGAGCGTCCTACGCATTCGCGACGCAGCTGCTGCCAGCTGCTCCGGGACGTCCGGAGCCAGAAGCTCCGGACGTTCCTGACGGTCTTCGGGCATCGTCTGGGGGACGGTCGCGGTCAGCCTGCTGCTCGCGTTCGGCACGGGCATGCAGAAGCAGATGATCAAGAACACGGCCGGGCTCGGCAGACCGGATCTGCATCGCCTGGCCCGGCCTGACCTCGATCCCGTTCCAGGGGCTCGGCAAGGGGCGGCGGATCCGGATCGACCGAAGAGGACGTCGAGACGCGAGGCCCCGAGGCGAGGGGCTCGACGCGATCTCGAGCGAGTACGCGAAGACGATGAAGCTGGTCTACGGCGTCGAAGACGCTCCCGGTCGACGTCTCCGGCGTCGCCGCCGAGTTCGGCGAGATGCGGAACCTGATCCCGCAGGCCGGCGGGCGCTTCATCAACCCGCTCGACATGGCGCAGCAGCGGCGCGTCGTCTTCCTCGGCAACAAGATGGCGAAGACGTCTTCGGCGCGGAGCGACCCGGTCGGGAAGACGGTCCTGCTCAACGGCTCGCCCTTCCTCGTCATCGGCGTCCTGAAGACCAAGACGCAGGACTCGAGCTACAGCGGCCGCGACAAGCGACAAGCTGTGATCCCCGGGACGACGTACCGCGCGCTCACGGGCGAGAAGTACGTCGACAACTTCGATCTTCCAGCCGACGCGAGCGCGTCGAGATCGAAGGCGGTGATCGAGAGCGCTCCGCGCGGCGCTGTCGGCGAGCGGCTCCGCTTCGACCCGCGAGGACAAGGAGGCCTGTCGATCTGGGACACGACCGAGCAGTTCAAGTTCTTCGACATCTTCATGCTCGCGTTCCGCTCTTCCTCGGGCATCGTCGGCTCGCTGACGCTCGTCGTCGGCGGGATCGGCGTCTCGAACATCATGAACGTCGTCGTCGAGGAGCGGACGAGGGAGATCGGCGATCAAGATGGCGCTCGGCGCGCAGGCAGCGCTCGATCCTGAGGCAGTTCCTCGCTCGAGACGATGCATCGATCACCGCGATCGGCGGGGCGATCGGCTTCGCGATCTCGCTCGGCATCTGCGCCGTCTTCCCCGAGTCGGCCTCGACCGAGTACGTCGGCGAGCCCGAGGTCTCGCCCGTCGTCGCGCGGCTGACCGCGGCGGCTCCTCGGCGTCGTCGGCCTCCTCGCCGGGTACTTCCCGGCGCGCGAGCGCCTCCCGGCTCGACCCCGTCGTGGCGATGAAGCTGTGAGCGAGGAACGGCCGCGCGCAACGCGCCTACGACCCGATGAGCGTCGATCCGGTCATCTTCCAGCTCTTCCCGCGGTCGGCGCAGCTCCAGCGGAAGCGCGCGTATCCTGACGATCGCCGCGATCGCCTGGGGGACCGTCGCGATCCTGCTCCTCCTCGCGTTCGGCGAAGGGCTCAAGCAGCAGCTCGACAAGAACCGCCGCGCGATGGGCGAGAACATCGCCGTCATGTGGCTGGGCGAGACGACGAAGCCGTGGAAGGGGATGCCGCCGGGCCGGCCGATCCGCGCCCGCGATCGACGACGTCGATCTCCTCGCGCGAGCGCATGCCGGAGCTCGAGCCGTCATCGGCGAGATCGATCATCGTGGCGGACGAACCTCACCTACGGCAAGAAGACGGTCAACGGCCGCGTCAACGGCGTCGAACTGCGAGTACGGCGAGGCGCGCAAGCAGTACCCCGCGCCGGGCGGCCGCTTCTTCGCGCCCCGCGACGAGGCGCGAGCAGCGCCGCGTCGTCTTCCTCGGCGACGAGCTCGCGAAGGACATCTTCGGCGAGGAGGATCCGGTCGGCAAGACGCTCCTCGATCAACGAACGCGCCCTACACCGTCATCGGCGTCATGCAGAAGAAGACGCAGATGGGCGCCTACGGCGGCCCGGACAAGGACCACGCCGTCATCCCGATCACGACGTGCGCAGGCGCAGTTCGGCCGCGACCGGCTCAGCAACCTCGTCTGATCCAGGTCCGAAGAGCCCGAGGAGATGGCAGGCGGCGCTCGACGCGACGTCAACGAGGTCCTCGGCGGCGAAGTACGGCTTCGACCCGACCGACGAGCGCGCCTTCGCCGACCTGGGACACCGTGAAGACCTCGAAGATCATGCAGAACATGACGCTCGGCATCCAGATCTTCCTCGGGATCATCGGCGCGCTGACGCTGCTGATCGGCGGCGTCGGCGTCGCGAACATCATGTACGCCGTCGTCAAGGAGCGGACGCGCGAGATCGGCGTGAAGATGGCGCTCGGCGCGAAGCCGGCGTGGATCACCGGGCCGTTCGTCCTCGAAGGGCTCGTCGTACACGCTCGTCGGGGGCGCGCTGGGGATCGCTCATCGCGACGCTGATCGTGACGGCGATGGGCTTCATCCCGACCGAGGGGAACGAGGTGCATGGAGTTCCTCGGCAAGCCGACGCTCTCGCTCGCCGATCGGCGTCGCGACCGCCGCGATCCTCGGCGTCATCGGCCTGCTCGCCGGCTACTTCCCGGCGCGGCGCGCCGCCGTCGATCGATCCCGCCGCAACGCTGCGCTACGAGTGAGGAGACCCGCCATGACCTCAGACTCGACTCGGACGAGCAGCGAACGAACGGCAACGGATCGGCCCGGCACGACGGCGCGATCATCGACATGGCAGGAGATCCGGAAGGTCTACGACACCGGCAAGGTGAAGGTCGAGGCGCTCAAGGGCATCGACCTCACGATCGAGCGCGGGCGAGTTCGTCGCGATCGTCGGCCCGTCCGGCTCCGGCAAGTCGACGCTCATGAACCTCGATCGGCTGCCTCGACACGCCGACCGACGGGCGACTACCGCCTCGCGCGGCGAGGACGTCGCCGGGGCTCAGCCGCGACCAGCTCGCCGACGTCCGCAACCGCCGCGTCGGCTTCGTCTTCCAGAACTTCAACCTGCTGCCGCAGATCTCGCGCGTTCGAGAACGTCGAGATGCCGCTGCTCTTCGGCGGCGTCCCGCCGAAGGAGCGGCGCGAGCGCGTCGCCGAGCTTCTCGACGCGCGTCGGCCTCGGCGACCGGATGGACCACAAGCCGACCGAGCTCTCCGGCGGCCAGATGCAGCGCGTCGCCATCGCGCGCGCCCTCGCGATGAACCCCGACATCGTCCTCGCCGACGAGCCGACCGGGAACCTCGACACCTCGTCGGGCAGCGACATCATGGCCGTCTTCACCGAGCTCTGGAAGCAGGGCCGGACGCTCGTCATCATCACGCACGACCCCGCGCTCGCCAAGCGCGCCGGGCGCGTGGTGACGGTCCAGGACGGGAACGTCCTCGCGGCCGACGGGTCAGGAGTCGTGAGTCGGGAGTCCACGTGACGCTTCATCGGCGTGAGCTCGGCCTGTCATCCCGAGCGTAGCGAGGGATCTGGGCGGGGGACGCACGGAACGCGGTCACGAGTCAGGCGGGAGGAACATCATTCGCTTTCCATCGTGACCGAGGAATCGGTTCTTCCGCCGATTCACCTCTTCGCGTCACGCGCGCCACGCCCACCCAGATCCCTCGCTACGCTCGGGATGACATCGCGTTACGCCTTCGCCTTCGCGATCGCCGCGATCTTCGCCTCGCCGCGCGCAGGTAATCCCCGGGCGCGAGGAGGATCTGCAGGCCGCGCATGCCGGCGGAGACCGAGATGACGTCGAAGAGCTCGATCGTCTCGTCGGCGATCACCGGGATAGTCCTTCTTCGCCGCGAGCGCGGTGACTCCGCCGCGGATGTAGCCGGTCAGCGGCTGGACTTCCTTGAGCGGGACCGTGTCGATCTTCCTGTCGCCTGTCGCCTTCGCCAGCGCCTTGAGGTCGAGCTCCGCATCGCCCGGCACGACCGCGAAGCAGACGCCGTTGCGGTCGCCGCGCGCGACGAGCGTCTTGAAGACCTGCTCGGGAGGAAAACCGATCTTCGCGGCGACGCTCTCCGCGCGCAGATCCTCCGGGTCGACTTCGTACTCGCGAAGCTCGTACGAGATGCCGAGGCGGTCGAGAAGGCGGACGGCGTTGGTCTTCATTGCAGATTGCAGATTGCGGATTGCAGATTGCAGATTCAGATTGCGGCGAAGGATAACTCGTTCGAGGATCGTGCAGAATGTCATCCCGAGCGTAGCGAGGGATCTGGGCGGTGGGAAGCGCGTGACGGGGGCACGTCACCAGGGCAGGAGGATCGAAGTTCGCATTCCTTCACACGCGAATGCCGATCCTCCCGCCCTGCACGGCCGCCGCTTCTTTCGCTGCCCCCGCCCAGATCCCTCGCTACGCTCGGGATGACACTCGTTTTGTTTGGCGCCTACACCAGCGACGGCGACAACCTCCGATCTCCAATTTGCGACTGCAACCTCAATACCATGGTTTCATTCGCGCGCTCCTTCTCGTCCTCCTCCTTCTGTTCCCTCCCTCTTCGCCCAGGCCCCGCACGCCGACTGGCGAACGATCGAGACCGAGCGATTCCGGGTGCACTTTCCCGCGGAGTGGGAGGCATGGGCACGCGCGCCGCGGCGCGGCTCGAGGAAGCCCGGGCCGTGTCGAGCAGGAGGTCGGCTTCACGATCGAGGAGAAGATCGACGTCCTCGTCATGGACCCGCTCGCGGTCGCGAACGGGTCCGCGTGGCCGCTTCTCGGCAGCCCGCGGCTCGTCCTCTGGACCAATCCTCCGGAGCCGGACTCGGTGATCGGGCCGAACCGCGACTGGGTCGAGATGCTCGCGTCCACGAGACGGCACATCTCGCACATCTGCTCCGGCCGTCGCGAAGCCCTCTCGGCCGCATCGCCGCCGCGTTTCTCCCGGTCGGCCCGCTCACCTTCGCTCCGCGGTGGGTCACCGAAGGGTATGCGACGTTGATCGAAGGAGACCTCACCGGAAGCGGCCGGCCGTACGGCGACTTCCGCGCCGCGGTGATCCGGCGCTGGGCCCAGCAGGGACGTCTTCCCTCCTACGGAGCTCTCGCGAGCGATCGCGCGAGCTGGATGGGGATGTCGATGGCGTACCTGGTCGGTTCCGCGTACCTGGAGTGGCTCCGCGACCGCGAGGGGGCCGAATCGCTGCGGAATCTCTGGAGGCGGATGAGCGCGCGCGAAGACCGATCGTTCCCGGAGGCATTCCAGGGCGTCTTCGGCGATACGCCCGAAGCGCTCTATCGGCGCTTCACGGCGGAAGTGACGGCGAGCGCGATCGAGGTCGAGCGGGTGATGGAGCCGACTCTCCGCGAGGGAGAGCTCTGGCAGGACCTCTCCTGGACGACCGAGGAGCCGGACGTCGCGTCGGCGGGCGACCGGATCGTCACGGTCCTCCGGCGACGAAATCAGCCGCCGCGCATGGTCGTCCTCTAGACGGGGCCGAACTCCGAGGCGGAAGAGAAGGAACAGAAGCGCATCGAGAAAATGCTCGAAGCGCGACCCGGAGGACGTCGCGCCGGTTCGTCGAAAACCGCTCGCGCGGAAGGCGCTTCACGAGCTGGCGGGCCGCGACGGCGCGGACTTCTTCTCCCCCGATGGACCGCGGACGGGCAGGCGGTTCTCTTCACGAGATTCGAGCCGGACGCGGAAGGGTTCTTTCACCCGGACCTTTTCCGATGGACTCCCGAAGACGGCCGCCTCGAGCGGCTCACCCGCTTCGCGGACGTGCGGAACGCCGACCCTCTCCCGACGGTCGCAGCGCCGTCGCGGTGCGGAACCGACACGGGTTCTCCGAGCTCGTGATCATCGATCTCGCGACAGGCGCGGTCGCTCGATCTCCGAGCCGAGCATCGACCACCCGTCGCATCTCCACGCTGGAGCCGCGACGGATCGCGATCGCCTACGTGAAACATTAGGAAGGGCGGTGGAGACTCTGCGTCCGAGATCCGGCGGGAGTCGGGCATGAACGAGGAGTTCTGACGCCGGCGGGCGCGCTCGTCGCGCAACCGGCGTGGGGGAAGGGCGCGAGCGAGCTCTATGCGGTCATCGGGCGCGACGGATTCATCGACATCCACCGGTTCGATCTCGCCTCGGGATCGTCGGAACTCGTGACGCGCACTCTCGGCGGAGCTTCGCGCCCGCGCCGTCCGCCGATGGAAGCGCCCTCTATCTTCCTTTCGATCGACGCCGACGGCCTCGACCTGCGAAAGCTCGACCTGACGGCGAGCGCGCCTCCCCTTCCCGAGATCCCGATCGATTCGAGGTTCGCTCCGGCGGTCCGGCCGGCGAGGACGGGAAACGGGCCGGCGCAGCCGGTCCCTGCGCCCCAGACAAACGGTTCGCGTCCTTACGGAATCGGCAGGCAGGAATTCTGGCTTCACAATTCGGTCTCCTGGCTCCCTTCGAACCACGCGGCGGAGATCGGCGCGCGCTTCGGCGACGTCGTCGGGCGGCTCGACACCTTGGCGATCGCCTCGATCCCGATGGGCGACGGCGAGTCGGGCGGGTCGATCGCCGCGGCATGGAGGGGCTGGCCCGTCGAGCTGCGCGCGCAGGCGTTCACATCCGAGCAGGACGCATCCGAGCAGCCGAAGTGCGACGACGCGCTGCCGGGATGCGGCGGCGACCTGCTCGATCTCGAGCGGGCGGGCGCGGAGCTCGCGCTCTCCTGGTCGCGCCGCTCGCGGATCGCGCAGATCGGACTCGAAGGAGGCGCGCTCCTCCAGAAGGTCGATTTCCGTTCGAGGTCGTGGGACCAGAGGGTGCTCTTCGCGCAGATGGATCCACGGGTCCGCCGGTCGTTCGGCAGTCTGAAACTCGGCGCGCGAGCCCTCGCGCGCCACGAGGAAGGCGAGACGGAGAGCTCCCAGTGGACGCGCTCGGGCTTTCTCGGCGCCGGCGAGATCGGATGGGACGAGGAGCTCGCTCGCGCTCGAGTGGGAGCGCCACACGAGCGACGGGCTGGTCCTCCCCTTCGACTTCTACTCGCTCGGCGGCGTGGTCAGCTCGATCCATCCGCGCTCGGCGCTCGCGAGCCGCATCGAAGCGCCGGCGCTCCCGATCGGGACGATGGTCGGCGAGGAGCACGAAGCGCAGCGCGCGCGGGTCGCGCTCGGGATGCCGCTCCGCGGTTTCTACGAGCGCCACCGCGTCTGGTTCGGCGACGCGCAGGGAGAGTGGCTCGAGCTCGCGGGCGCCGAAGCGACCGCGAACCTCGCCGCCGCAGCCCCTTCTCAAACTTCCAGCGCTGGAATTCCGCCTCGGCGTCGCGCGCATCCTGAGCGAGCCGCTCCACGGCGATACGACGTGGTGGGTGTCGGCGGTGTGGCGACCGTGACGCGTCTACGTGTCTAGGAGTCTAGGAGTCTATGGAGTCTGGGAGTCTTGGAGTCTGGGAGTCTGGGAGTCTTGGAGTCTTGGAGTCCAGGAGTCTAGGAGTCTTGGAGTCTTGGAGATTTCGGATTGCGCGTGACGAGATTCCGGGCGCGCGCAGCGCGCCCCTACTCTGCCAGACTCCCAGACTCCAAGACCCCTGGACTCCAAGACTCACACCAGCCCCTTCGGCTTGAGCGGTGCCGCGGCGGCGAGCAGAGCGAGCGCGCCGGTCACGATCGGATCGCCGAGACGGAGGTAGTAGCGGCGACTCCGTTTGCCGCCGCCGATCGTGATCGCGAGGATGTCGAGGTCGATGTGGGCTTCGAGATCGTAGATCCGGCGGACGTCCAGCTCGAGCGATTTTCCGCGCCCCAGCAGGACCCGCTGGGTCGTGATGACGAGCTCCTCTTCGGGCCCGTCGTCCCATGGCTCTTCGGCGACGCGTGTTCGCCCGGGGATTCGCAGCCTTCCGCTGTTCGGCTCCGTCGCCTTCGCGCGGGCGATGTGAACGCACACCTCGAGCGGGCGGAGACGGAATGGACATTCCGGCCGGGGAAGGGCCTTCGGCGTGATGCCGCGGAGCCTGTCGAATTCGGCCGCCGCGCGCGCCTCCACCTCGGCATCCTCGGGCGTGATCCGGAGGGACTCGCGCAGCTCTTCGAGCCGCGCGCGGTGCGGCGGCGACAACCGATCGTCGGCGAGCTGATGCCACCACGCCTTCTGGAAGGTCGCGAGCCTCACGGCGCGGCGGTCCGCGTCGGAGAGACCCATGGCCAGGGCGGCGCGATCGATCGCGGCCGAGACGCCGCCTCCCGGAACCCGAGCATCCCACCGGGCGAGCGCGTCGAACGCCATCCGGAGCGCGGCGGCGCGCGCCGGCTGCTGCATGTGCTCGTACGGAATGTCCTTCCCCTCGCGAGCCGCGCGCACCGCCTCGAGCCCGCTCTCGTCGCCCGCGGAGCCGAGCCCGCGCACCCGCTCGAGGTACGCGCCCGCGATCTCCTGCAGCTTCCGCTCGTCCTCCTGCCGCTCGAGCCGCTCCCGATCGCGCCGCGCGCGCTGCTCCCGCTTTTCCTTCGCGGTCAGCAGGAACGGAAGCGCGACCAGGCCGGCGCCGATGACCATCTCCACGTAGCCGCTCGCATATCCCTTGTTGGCGACGACGAGGAGGCCGAGCAGGAAAAAGAGCGCGCCGGCTCCGACGGAGACCCATCCCCACGTCGGCAGGATGGATTCGCGCTCGCGCTCCTCCAGATTCGAGGTTCCCCCGGTCTCCCGGACGGGGTCCGCGGGACTGGACGCGATGGGCGCGCTCGTTCGAAACCGGACGAACTCGCCCGACGGGCCGGTGCTCAAACGATCTCCGCCGAGATCGTCGATCGCGGGATCCGCGACCCGTTCCGCTACCCCGAACCGGATCGGCCCCGAGCCGAGCAGGCGACTGATATAGAGACCCAAGGCATCCTCCGCTGCGACAGACTCTGCCGGCAGAGGGAGCAAGAGGCTGGCCAACCAACGGACGTCGGAGACGGCGTCCGCGCGCGAGCTTTTCCCCCTCTCCCCGGCGAGATTGCGCCAGAGAGACGGATCGTGTTCCGGGGAGAGGGGTATTGGTCGGCGTGCATTGGGCGCGCGCTTCACATCCCGCAATGTTCTTTGATCGTCGCCGCGGCGACGGTCATCGATTTCGGCGTCATCGCCTCCGGGGTCAAATCCGGCGTCGCGCGGAACTTCGGCGCCTCGCGCGCCTGGGTCGCCTGCTCGAACGCGTACGCGATCCGGATCAGCGCCGGCTCGCTCCACGCGCCGGCGAAGAACGAGATCCCGAACGGCAGCCCGTACGCGAAGCCCGCGGGGACGGTGACGTGCGGATATCCCGCGATCGCCGAGGCGCTCGAGTAGCCGCCCGTGTAGTGGTCGCCGTTCACGAGGTCGGTGGCCCACGCGGGCCCGCCCGTCGGCGCGATCAGCGCGTCGAGCTTCTCCTTCTTCATGATCGCGTCGATCCCCTCGGGGCCCGCGAGTTTTCGGCTCTTCTCGAGCGCCTCGAGGTACTCCTTCTCGGTCAGCGGCCCCTTCTCCTCGGATCGGTGGAAGAGCTCCTGCCCGAAGTAGGGCATCTCCGTCGCGGCGTTCTTCTCGTTGAACTCGATCAGCTCCTTCAGCGTGCGCGGCCCCTGCCATGACGCCGGAAGCGAGGCGAGATACGCGCCCAGGTCCGCCTTGAACTCGTAGAGCAGGACGGTGAACTCCGCCTCGTCGAACTGCCCGTGCGTCGGCAGGTCCGCCGGGTCGACGATGACCGCACCGAGGCGGCGCATGGTGTCGATCGCCTCCTCCATCTTCCGGTCGACGGCGCGGTGGAAGCCGAAGTGCTTGCGCGCGACGCCGATGCGGGCGCCCTTCAGCCCCTCGCGATCGAGGAATCGGGTGTAGTCGGGATGGCGATGCCCTTCGCTCCGCTTCGTCTCGGGATCGCGGGGATCGGTCCCGGTGAGCGCGCCGAGGAGGGTCGCGGCGTCGGCGACGGTGCGCGCCATCGGGCCGGCGGTGTCCTGGCTGTGGGAGATCGGGATGATGCCGGAGCGGCTGAGGAGACCGACCGTCGGCTTGATCCCGACGATCCCGTTCGCGGTCGAGGGGCAGACGATCGAGCCGTCGGTCTCGGTCCCGATGGCGACCGCGGCCAGATTCGCCGACACGGCCGCGCCCGACCCCGAGCTCGATCCGCAGGGGTTGCGGTCGAGCGCGTAGGGGTTGCGCGTCTGCCCGCCGCGCCCGCTCCAGCCGCTCGAGGAGTGCGTCGAGCGGAAGTTCGCCCATTCGGAGAGGTTCGTCTTGCCGAGCAGGACGGCGCCGGCTTCGCGGAGGCGAAGGGCGATGAAGGCGTCGCGCGACGGGGGTGGAGTCCGCGAGCGCCAGCGAGCCGGCGCTGTTCCGCATCCCGTCTCCGGTATCGATGTTGTCCTTGATGAGGATGGGAACGCCGTGGAGCGGCCCGCGCACCTTCCCTTCCGCGCGCTCGCGGTCACGGACCCTGGCGATCTCGACCGCGACGGGGTTCGGCTCGATGATCGAGTTCAGACCCAAACCGCGATCGACCTCGAGGATCCGCCGCTGGTACATCTCCGTGATCGCGACGGAGGTCCACCGCCCTTCGGCCATCCCAAGGCCGAGGTCGGCGATCGTCGCCTCTTCGAGATCGAACGAGCGGAGGTGCGGCACACCGGCCGGGGCGGGGGGCGGCAGCGCCTTGGAGTGCTCGACGACACCGGGAACCGATGGCTCGTGATGCGGCACCTGCGCGGCGGCCGCGGTGGCCCCGGCGACGGCGGAGAGCGCGAGAAAGCGGCGGCGATCGATCGGGGACATTCTGGGACCTCCGGGACGCAATTGTATCGTTCGGACCTCAGCTCAGACCTCGGACCTCGGACCTGCGGCGTCATCCTGAGGAGCGGCCTCAGGCCGCAATGGCGTTAACTTAAGCAATGGTTCGGGCGACGATGTCATCCCGAGCGTAGCGAGGGATCTGGGCGGGTGTGGTGCGCGTGACGCCGCACCGAAGCAGGGCACAGGCTCGAAATTCGCTGGCGATCACGAAGCGAATGCCGATCCTCCTGCCCTGCACCGGCGCCGCGTTCTTTCGCAGCCCCCGCCCAGATCCCTCGCTACGCTCGGGATGACATCGTCGTCGAAACCATCGCTTACTGTAAGTCAACGCCATTGGGCCTCAGGCCGCGACGAAGGATCTCACCATGCGACAACCAGCATCCGTGACATTTTGAGATCCTTCGCGGAGCCTGCCCTGAGGAGCGCGAAGCGCGACGTGAGGGCTCAGGATGACCCCGGTGCGCGGCAGAGGGCCCCCGCGCCCGCGCCCGAGCCCGCGCCCGGGGTGGGCGGTTTCAGGCTCTCCCCCGCCCGAAGGAGAGCTTCCATTCCGACCTTCCTGAAATAACCCCTTGACATCTCCGGTTCCTCGGTGCATAAATATGCTTCTGTAAGCATAATTATACGAGCGACACGACGATGATCACGGCACTCAAACGGCGCGACGAGATCCTCCGGCTGGTCCGGCAGAAGCC
Source organism: uncultured Acidobacteriota bacterium (assembly GCA_963793695.1). Taxonomy (GTDB): domain Bacteria; phylum Acidobacteriota; class Thermoanaerobaculia; order Gp7-AA8; family Gp7-AA8; genus CAWCBB01. The sequence goes on from CAWCBB010000030.1 coordinate 128,648, forward strand.
GATCCACTCGCAGGAAGAGCTCCTCGAGCTCCTCGGGCAGCGGGGGCTCGAGGTCACCCAGCCCACCCTCTCGCGGGACCTGCGGGAGCTCGGCCTGGTGAAGACGCCCGCCGGCTACGCCGATCCGGCCGATTTCGCGCGCCCCGCGGCTCCGCTCGCCTTCATTCCGGCGGACGTCCGCGACTCGAAGCTCGACGTCACGATCCGCGACTACGTCATCTCGGCGGTTCCCGCCGGGACGATGGTCGTCATCAAGACGCCCGCGGCCGAGGCGCAGCCGCTCGCGCACGCGTTCGATGAGGTCGATGTACCGGGCGTCGTGGGGACGCTCGGCGGGGACGACACCATCTTCGTGGCCTGCACCTCCGCGAAGGCTGCCAACGCCCTCGTCAGGCGGATCCACTCTCTGACTGCTGCGCCGGCACCGCGGCGCCGCCGCGCCTGATCCAGGCGCGGGCACTCGTCGCGTCGGACCCATTGATGATGAACAACACCATTCGTGTCGCCGTTCTGGGAGCCACCGGGTACGCCGGGAGCGAGCTCGTCGCGATCCTCGCCCGCCATCCGCGGGTGGAGGTATGTGCGGCCTTTTTTCGTCGCCGGAGTGCGGGCGGCCGCAGGCCGGCCCTACGGCCGCCGGCGTCGGCGTTCCGTTCGATCGCTCCATCCGTCGCTCCGCGGCGCGAACGGGGCCCGACGTCGTTCCCTTTTCCGAGGAGGCTCTCGCGGCCGCGGCATGCGATGCGGTCTTTCTCGCGACTCCGAACGAGACGAGCGCCGAGCTCGTCCCCGCGATTCTCGCGACGGGCGCGCGGGTCATCGATCTCTCCGGTTCGTTCCGCCTCAAAGCGGCCGAGGCGTACCGCGAGTGGTACGGGTTCGATCATCCCGCGCCCGAGCTCCTCGGCGAGGCCGTCTACGGCCTGACCGAGATGTGCAACGGCGAGCTCGCCACCGCGCGGCTCGTCGCGAACCCCGGCTGCTACCCGACCGCGACGCTGCTCGCGCTGCTCCCGCTCGCCGGGAAACTCGATCCGTCCCAGGCGATCGTCTGCGACGCGAAGAGCGGCGTCTCCGGCGCGGGCAAGCGGAAGGAGCTCGACTACTCGTTCGCCGAGCTCTCCGGCAACTTCAAGGCGTACGGCATCGGCGTCCACCGCCACGAGCCGGAGATCCGGGCCGGGCTCGGCATCGGGGCGGACGCGCCGTTCGTCTTCGTTCCGCACCTGCTTCCGGTCCCGCGCGGCATTCTCGCGACGCTCTACGTCGCGTTCGCGCAGCCGGAGACGGCGGAATCGATCGCGGCCGCGTACGAGAGCGCCTACGGAAACGCTCCGTTCGTCCACGTCCACGCCCCGGGCTCGTTCCCGGAGCTGCGGCACGTCGTGGGCACCCCGCGGGCCGAGATCGGCTTCGGGGTGATCGACCACGGCCGCCGCGCGGTCCTCGTCTCGGCGATCGACAACCTCCTCAAGGGGGCCGCGTCGCAGGCCGTTCAGAACTTCAACCGGATGTACCAGTTCGACGAAAAGGAGGGACTCGCGTGACCATGGTTGGTACGGGTCCGACAGTCATCAAGCTCGGCGGAAGCATCCTCGAGGACGCTTCGCTCCGCAGCCTCGCCATCACGGCGATCGCGAACGCCTGGAAAGCGGGCGAACAGGTCGTCATCGTCCACGGAGGCGGGAAGAAGATCGACTCCGCCCTCGCGGCGCTCGGCATCGAGAAGCGGACGCACAAGGGGCTCCGCATCACCGACGAGCCCACGCTCGAGATCGTCGTCGAAGTCCTCGCCGGGATCGTCAACAAGACGCTCGTGGCGGAGCTGACGGCGGCCGGCGTCTCCGGCCGCCGGATTCTCCGGCGCGGACGGCGGCACGCATCGCGGCCGACATCCACGCGCCGATCGAAGGCGTCACGCTCGGGATGGTCGGAAAGATCACCGGGTCGAACCCCACGCTCATCCGCGCCGTCATGGCGAGCGGCATGCTCCCGGTCATCGGCTCGGTCGCTCTCGGCCGGGGCGGACAGCTGCTCAACGTCAACGCCGACTCGGCCGCGGCGGCCGTGGCCGTCGCGCTCTCTGCGAACAAGCTCGTCTTCCTCACGGACGTCGACGGTCTGCTCGACGACCGGGGCAAGCTCATCCCGTCGATCAAATCCGACTCCGCGAAGATGATGGTCGACTACTCGCGTCGTCCGGGGAGGGATGCTCCCGAAGCTCCAGTCCGCGGTCGACGCGGTCAACTCCGGCGTCGCGAAGGTCGTCATCGCCGGCCCGAAGTTCCACACCGACGCGCTCCTGCACGGGAGCGGAGGGACGCACCTTGTTGCTGCATGACGAGACTCCCGCCGGCGTCGAGGCGCGGGAACAGAGCTTCATCCTCGGCACCTACGCACGGACCCCGTTCCATCCGCGAAGCGGCAAAGGGGCGAAGCTCACCGACGCCGAAGGGAAGGAGTACTGGGACCTTCTCGGCGGCATCGCCGTGAACATCCTCGGATACCAGCACCCGGCGCTCATCAAGACGCTCCGCCACGAGGCGAAGGGGCTGCTCCACGTCTCGAACCTCTTCTACCACCCGGCGCAGGGGATCCTCGCCGAGAAGCTCGTCGCGGCGTCGGGGCTCTCGCGCGCCTTCTTCTGCAACAGCGGAACGGAGGCGAACGAGGCCGCGCTCAAGTTCGCGCGCCTCCGCGCACCCGGGCCGGACGAAGATCGTCGCGCTCGAGGAGAGCTTCCACGGGCGGACTCTCGGCGCGCTTTCCGTGACCGGCCACGAGGCCTATCGGACTCCGTTCGCGCCGCTCGTCCCGGGCGCGACGTTCATCCCGCCCAACGACGTCGAGGCGCTCGAGGCGGCCGTCGATTCCGACACCTCCGCGATCCTCCTCGAGCCCGTCATGGGCGAGGGAGGGATCATCCCGCTCACGCCGCGCTTCCTCCAGGCGGCGAGCGCGGCGGCGGACCGCGTCGGGGCCGTGCTCATCTGCGACGAGATCCAGTGCGGCCTCGGGCGGACGGGGATGATGTTCGCCTTCCAGCACTCGGGGATCGTCCCCGACATCGTGACGATCGCGAAGCCTCTCGGCGGCGGGCTTCCGCTCGGCGCGGTCCTCACCGGGCCGCGGCTCGAGAGCATCGTCCGCCCCGGCCATCACGGGACGACCTTCGGCGGAAACCCGCATCGCCTGCCGCCTCGGGCTCGCCGTCGTCGAAGAGCTCGAGCGGGCGCGGCTCGTTCCGAAGGTCGCGGAGATGGGCCGATGGTTCGGCGCGGAGCTCGAGAAGCTCCGCATCCGGACGCGCGCGATCCGCGAGGTCCGCGGCATGGGCCTCATGTGGGGGATCGAGCTCGACCGCCCGGCGGCGCCGGTCGCGCGCACGCTTCTCGAGCGCGGCTTCGTCGTCGGGACCGCGCGCGAGAGCGTGATCCGCCTGCTTCCGCCCTACATCGTGCCGAAGAAGGCTCTCGAATCCTTCATCCAGAACATCGAAATCATTCTCGAGGAGAACGTCCATTGAACAAGACCGTCAAGAAAGCCGCCCTCGCCTACTCCGGAGGGCTCGACACGTCGATCATCATCCCGTGGCTGAAGGAGAACTACGGCTGCGAAGTCGTCGCCGTCGCCGTCGACGTCGGCCAGGCGGAGGAGACCGCGGGCCTGCGTGAGAAGGCGCTCGCCACCGGCGCGTGCGACTTCCATCTGGTCGACGCGGTCGAGGAGTTCGCCTCGGAGTACATCTGTCCCGATCCTGAAGGCCGGCGCGATCTACGAGAAGGACTATCTGCTCGGCACGTCGATCGGCGCGACCGCTGATCGCGCGGAAGCAGGTCGAGATCGCGCTCGAGACGGGCTGCGACGCCCTCGCCCACGGCTGCACGGGCAAAGGGAACGACCAGGTGCGCTTCGAGCTCGCCTACCAGGCGCTCGCGCCGCGAGCTGCAGATCATCGCGCCGTGGCGCGAGTGGGACATCGTCTCGCGCGAGGACGCGATCGACTACGCCGACGGCGCACGGGATCCCGGTGCCGGTGACGAAGAAGGACCCGTACTCGCGCGACCGGAACCTCTGGCATCTCTCGCACGAGGGCGGCCCGCTCGAGGATCCGGCGTTCGAGCCGGAAGCCTCGATGTTCAAGCTCACCGTCGATCCCGAGCCAGGCGCCGGATCAGGCGGAGCGCGTCACGATCGAGTTCGAGTCGGGCGTGCCCGGTGGCGGTCGAACGGCGTGCGGCTCTCGCCGGCGGCGCTCATCGAGACGCTCAACGAGATCGGCGGCCGGCACGGCGTCGGCCGCGTCGACCTCGTCGAGAACCGCCTCATCGGCATCAAGTCGCGCGGCGTGTACGAGACGCCGGGCGGCACGCTGCTCGTCGACGGCGCTCAAGGCGCTCGAGTCGCTCACGCTCGATCGCGAGAGCTCGCACGAGAAGGAGCGGCTCGCGGTCACGTACGCGGAGCTGGTCTACTACGGCCAGTGGTTCTCGCCGCTGCGCGAGGCGCTCGACGCGTTCGTCGACGAAGCTCTCGGAGACGACGACGGGCACGGTGACGCTGAAGCTCTTCAAGGGAGCCGCGAGCGTCATCGGGCGGACCTCGCCGTTCTCGCTCTACTCGCAGAACCTCGCGTCGTTCGACATGACGGGCTACGACGTCACCGACGCGGCGGGCTTCATCCGGCTCTTCGGCCTGCCGACGCGCGGCCGCGCGCTGATCTCTCCGATGGGGCTCGAGAAGGCGTCCGGCTCGTGACGCAGGGCGCCATGTGGGGCGGGCGCTTCGCGTCCGCCCCCGACCCGCGCCTCCGGGCGCTGAACGACTCGTTCGCCTTCGACTGGGAGCTGCTGACGCAGGACGTCCGCGGATCGATCGCCTGGGCGACGGCGCTCGAGAAGGCGGGCGTGCTGACCCCGCGCGAAGGCGCGAAGATCAGAAACGCGTTGAAGGCCATCCTGGCGGAGGTCGGCGGCGGGGGCGTAGGGGCGGCCTGCGGCCGCCCGGACCCCGATCCGCGAGGACGTCCACTCCTGGGTCGAATCGCGCCTCGCGGCGAAGGTCGGCGCGCTCGGCAGGGAAGCTCCACACCGGCCGGTCGCGCAACGACCAGGTCGCGACGGACCTCCGGCTCTGGCTCGTCGAAGCGCTCCGCGAGGGCGGAGCAGCTCGCGCTCGAGCTCGCGGCGGCTCTCGCCGCGCGCGCGCTCGGACGAAGCAGCGACGCCGATGCCGGGCTACACGCACCTCAAGCGGGCGGAGCCGGTCACGTTCGGCCACTGGTGCCTCGCGTACGTCGAGATGCTCTCCCGCGACGCGGCGCGCCTCGCCTCGGCCGCGCGAGCGCGCCGACGAATGCCCTCTCGGATCGGGGGCGCTCGCCGGCACTCCCCTTCCGATCGACCGCGCGGCGCTCGCCGCCGATCTCGGATTCGCGCGCGCCAGCGCGAACTCGCTCGACGCGGTCTCGGACCGCGACGGCGGCGCGGACTACCTCTTCGCCGCGGCGCTCCTCCTCGGGCACCTCTCGCGGATGGCCGAGGACCTGATCTTCTTCTCGTCGGACGAGGCGGGATTCGTCGAGCTGCCGGACGCCTGGCGACCGGCTCGTCGCGCATGCCGCAGAAGAAGAACCCCGACCTCCTCGAGCTCGTGCGCGGCCACGCCGGGCGCTCGATCGGCGAGCTGACGGGATTCCTCGCGCTGCTCAAGGGGCTGCCGCTCGCGTACGACAAGGACCTGCAGCTCGACAAGGAGCCGCTCTTCCGGACGCGCGACGTCCTTCGCGCCTCGCTTCCCGCGCTCGCCGCGCTCGTCGGAGACGCTCGGCTGAATCGCGGCGCGGATGCGTGCGGCCGCCGCGGAGCGATTCGCTCCTGGCGACGGAGCTGGCGGACGCGCTCGCCGCGCGCGGCGTCCCGTTCCGCGAAGCGCACGACGATCGTCGGCCGGCGCGTCGGCGCCGCCGCGGCGGAAGGGCGTGAGCATCGCTCGCGCTGCCGCCGGCGGACGGGATCACGACGGCGGACCTTCGCAACGCGACGCTCGAGAAGGTCGTCGCGAAGAAGAGCGCGCTCGGCGGAACGGCGCCGGCGCGAGTGAAGCGGGCGGCGGAAGCGATGACGAGAGCGAAGCCGGGCCGGGCACGGGCTCGGGCACGGGCGGAGAACGGATCGGAGACGGCGAACGCTCGCAGCACGGAGGCGGAAATGAAGCTGCCGAGGGGATTTCTCGCGTCCGGCGTCCGGGCCGGGCTGCGCAAGAAGCGCCCCGACCTCGCGCTCATCGTCGCCGAGGGAGGAGCGGACGCCGCGGCGATCTTCACGAAGAACCGCTTCCAGGCGGCGCCGGTCGTCCTCTCGAGGCAGGCGCTCGCGAAGAGCGGCGGCCGCGTGAAGGCCGTCGTCGTCAACGCCGGCTGCGCGAACGCGGTCACCGGGAAGGACGGGATCGACGCGGCGCGGCGCGTGCGCGCGCGCGCGGCGGAGCTCCTCGCCTGCCGGGAGAACGAGGTCTTCCTCGCCTCGACGGGCGTGATCGGCGTCCTGCTCGCCGACGCGAAGGTCCGGACGACATCTCCCCGACGCGGTCGCCCGGCTCTCGGCCGCGCGGCGTCGAGGCGGCCTCGCACGCGATCCTCACGACCGACGTCGGACCGAAGGTCGCGCAGGCGAGCTTCACCTGGGACGGCCGGCGCGGGCAGCTCGTCGGGATCGCGAAGGGCGCCGGGATGATCCATCCCGACATGGCGACGATGCTCGCGTTCGTGATGACCGACGCGCCGGCGACGCCGCAGTTCCTGGGGCGCGCGCTCAAGGAGGCGGCCGACCGGAGCTTCAACGCGATCTCGGTCGACGGCGACACCTCGACGAACGACACCGTCCTTCTCCTGGCCTCCGGGAAGATGGGCGGCGACGAAGATGAGCGGGGACGCCGGGACGGAGAGCTTCCGGAAGGCGCTCGACGAGGTCTGCCGCGAGCTCGCCTGGATGATCGTCCGCGACGGCGAGGGGGCGACGCGCGTCATGGAGATCGAAGTGAGCGGCGCGAAGAGCGACGCCGACGCGAAGCGCGCCGCGCACGCGGTCGGGACCTCGCCCCTGGTGAAGACCGCGATCTACGGCGGCGACCCGAACTGGGGGCGCATCCTCGCGGCGGTCGGACGGTCGGGCGCGAAGTTCTCTCCCACGAAGATCTCGCTGAAGGCGGGAGCGGTCTCGCTCGTGATCGCCGGCGCGCCGGCCGCGTATCGCGAGAAGGACGCGGCGAAGGCCTTCGCGAAGGAGCGCGTCGACCTCCGCGTCGACCTCGGCGTCGGCAACGGCAGCGCGATGCTCATGGTCAGCGACCTCGGGCACGACTACGTGTCGGTGAACGCGGATTACCGGTCGTAACCGATCGGCGGAGGCGCCTCGTAAGGCAGCAGGCTCTGGGACGCCGAAGGCGTCCCAGAAGGTAGCCGGGGCGTCGCGCGCAGCGCGACCCCCGGACCTCCCGACGCGGTGACTTCAACCGGACCCCGGAGGGGTCCCACCGGTCCTGCCGAGACACGTCGTCCTCTGGCACCCCTGCCGGGGTGCACGACGATTCACGCGTCGTCAACGCATCCGGGGGTCGCGCTGCGCGCGACACCCCGGCTACCCTCTTCGACGCCTTCGGCGTCGGCGCCGGCGCGCTTCGTTTTTCTGGCGAGGTTCGCGCGTCGACCCGGTGTGGTGTGGGCGTCTCGCCGGCCCCTGCTGTTCGCGAAAACCGGAGGCGGGCGGGACGCCCGCACCACACGCGCAAAACGGACCGGCGCAGCCGGTCCCTACCGCATCTTCGCGCCCGCGTCGATGAGCAGCTTGCGCAGGATGGAACGGTGGCAGCGGTTCTCGTCCTCGCAGTAGCAGCCGACGGAGACGTCCGTCTGCTTCGAGAGCGCCGCGAGGAGGGCGAGCAGCCGCTGCGCCGGAGGCTCGCTCATTTCTCGCCGGTACGCCCGCTCGAACGCCTCCCACTGCTTCGGCGACGAATCGGCTTGCGCCGCGGAGACGAGCGGCTGGGACGGCGCCGCTTCCGGGAGCCAGACGTCGTACCAGTTCTCGCGCGCGTAGTTCTCCTTCTTCACCCCGCGCGGAGGACGGCGGACGGTGCCGATGCGCAGGCCCTCGTTCGGTTCGCGCGGCGTGCCGAGACGGACGATGCGGATGGCCATGGAGGCGTCAGGATTTCTTGCCCGGAACGAGAAGGAGAACGACCCCGGCGACGATCACGACGATGCCGGCCCAGAGCGGAACGTTCACGCGTTCCTTCTCCTTCACCTCGAGCTGGAGCGGCCCGAGGTTCGCCTCGTGCGTCGCCTTCGTGTAGGTGAACCCGCCGTAGACGAGCGCGAGAATGCCGACGGCGATGAGGATGATGGCGATGATCTTCAGCATTCGGTGATTCCTCCAGCGCCCCTTCAGGGCGCGAAATTGGTCCGTGAATCGCGTACCGGGGGTTCGCGCTTCGCGCTCACCCCCGGCTATTCTCTGACGGCCCTTCGGGCCTGGGCCGGAGGCCCGAGCCCGAGCCCGAGCCCGAGCCCGAGCCCGAGCCCGAATAAGTGTTCCACACCCGGAGGCGGGCGGGACGCCCATATGCGCTAACTTTCGGGACGACGCCGATGTCATTCCGAGCGTAGCGAGGAATCTGCGCGGGTGTGCGGGGCGCAAATCGAAGTTCACCGCACCTCCCGACCCCCAGATCCCTCGCTAACGCTCGGGATGACACCTCGCGAGTGGCTAAGTTAGCGCGTATGGGCGTCCCGCCCGCACCCCACCGGGCCTACCGCGTCAATCCATGCCCGATCGGATACTTCGCGAGATTGATCGGCAGCCTCCCACTGTAGGGGATTTCGCCGGCGAGGGCGCGGATCGCCGCCATTTCGGCCGTGCCGCTGATGTCGTAGGTGACCGCATACGCCGGAAGCTCCTCGAGGTGCGTCAACACGTACGGACTCCCGAACGAAGTGAAGACGAGCGGCTTCTTCAGCGCGATCAGGTCGCGCAGGAGCGCCATCTGATCGCGATCGAGATCGATCGACCCCTTGTAGGACGCCACGCGGACGAAGCCGTTGATCACGAGCGCGTCGGCCATGCCGGCGAGCTTCCGTACGAGCTCGTACTCGCTCGGCGTGGTCTCGTCGTCGACCTGCACGGTCGTCCCGCGCGGAAAGCGCTTCGGCAGCTCGGCGGTCAGGATCCGGCCGACGGGGCCTTCGCGCCAGCCGGTACGGTTGTCGAGGACGTTGACCTGGAGGACGCGGAGGTCGGGCGACGGACGGAGCGGGAGGACCTTCGCGTCGTCCTTGACGAGCGTGATCGCGCGGTCGGCGATGTTCTGGGCGACCGCGCGGTTCTCCGCCGTGCCGACCGTCCGCATCAGGCGGCCGACGTCGGTGAAGCGCGCTCCCGCCTTGTCGAGGCCGAGCGCCGCCTTCCCCCGCAGAACCCTCCGCACCGACTCGTCGAGCCGCGCCTCGGAGATCCGGCCGCTGCGCACCGCGCCCTGGAGCGCGCGATACGACCTCTCGACATCGGGCGAGCCGATCACGATGTCGGCGCCCGCCTCGACGGCGCGGATCGTCGCGTCCTCGACCTCGAACGACGCGCTCACTCCGCGCATCCCCATCGAATCCGTGAAGAGGATTCCCTTGAAACCGAGATCGCCCCGGAGAAGATCCGTCATCACGGCCTTCGAAAGCGTCGCGGGAAGCCCCTTCTCCGGCTCGAGCTGCGGGAGCCAGATGTGCGCCGTCATGAAGGCTCCCACCCCTGCGTCGATCGCCGCCCGGAAGGGAGGGAGCTCGACCGAGTCGAGCCGCTCGCGCGCGACGTCGAGCGTCGGCATCGCGAGGTGGGAGTCGACCGCGACGTCCCCGTGTCCCGGAAAGTGCTTGGCCGTCGCGATCTGGCCGTGGTCCTGGGTCCCGCGGACGTAGGCGACGATGAACCGTGCCACCGTCGAGGGGTCCTCGCCGAACGAGCGGATGTTGATGATGGGGTTCTCCGGGTTGTTGTTGACGTCGGCGACGGGATAGAAGTTCACGTTCACGCCGACCGCGCGTCCTTCGACGGCGCTCACGCGCGCGGCCTCGTAGGCGAGCCGCTCGTCGCCCGTCGCGCCGATCGCCATCGCGAGCGGCATCCGCGTCGCCCCATAGAGCGCGTACCCGGCTCCCCCTTCCTCATTCGCGCTCGTCAGCAGCGGCACCTTCGCGAAGCCCTGCAGCTCGTTGAGCGTCACGGCCAGCGCGGCGGAGTCGCCGACTTCCGCGTGGATGCTTCCGACGTGGAACTCCGTGATCGCGCGCCGGAGCTTGGTGACCGCCTCCGAATCGATCGCGCGAAACTGTCCCAGCCCGCCTTGAGCCATGAGCATCTGGCCGATCTTCTCGTCGACGCTCATCGAGCGGAGCGTCCGCTCGACCCATTTCTCGTTGGCGTTGGCTGCGAGGGCAGCCGTGGAGAGGAAGAGGAGGAACAGGAGAGGCAGGCTCTTCTTCATGGGGGAAGCTTACCGCACCAGGTTCGCGGTGGCCGTGCATCATGTCATCCCGAGCGTAGCGAGGGATCCGGGCGGGGGGATGCGAGTGACGCGGCGATCGTGCGGGGCACGAAGGCCGGTATTCGTCGCGGGATGAACGCGAATGTCGATCATCGCGCCCTGGTCTGGCCGTGTCGACATACGCAGCACGCCCGCCCAGATCCCTCGCTACGCTCGGGATGACATCCTCGGGCGCGACAGGACCGCGCCAGGATAGTCTAGAATGTCGCCTCCATGAAACGACTCGCCATCCTTTGTCTGCTCGCTCGACTCTGTTCCTCTTCCCCTCGCCGCCGCCGAGACGGCCGCTGCGGCCGCCGCCAGGCTGCTCGCGAGAGCGACCGAGGAGCGCGGCGCCTGGGAAGTCGCGCAGTACCTGACTGATCGGATCGGTCCGCGGCTCTCGGGTAGCGACAATGCGCGGCGCGCGGTCGAGTGGACGGGCGCGAGGTTCCGCTCCTGGGGATTCGACGTCCGCCTCCAGCCCGTGATGGTCCCGCACTGGGTGCGGGGAATCGAGGAGGCGGAGCTCATCGCGCCCGCCGAGCAGAACCTCGCGGTGACGGCGCTCGGCGGAAGCGTCGCGACTCCCGCGGGAGGAATCACCGCGCCGGTGTCGAAGTCCGCACCTACGATCAACTCCGCTCGCTCGGGGAGGCGGTTCGCGGAAAGATCGTCTTCTACAACCGCCGGATGGACCCGGAGCTGGTCGCGCCGGGGCGGGCGTTCGAGGCCTACGGAAAGGCGGTCGAGTTCCGAGGCACCGGCGCGGTGGAGGCCGCGAAGCTCGGCGCGGTCGCCGCGTCATCCGGTCGGTCGCCTCGCACTCGCTCCGCACACCGCACACGGGATCGACGCGCTACGAAGACGGCGTGCAGAAGATCCCGGCGGCGGCGCTGAGCCACCGAGGATGCGGACTCATCGAGAGGCTTCTCGCGCACGGCCAGGACGTGACGATGCATCTCCTCCTCACGCCGAAGCAGTTCCCGGACGTGGAGTCCGCCAACGTCATCGCGGAGATCCAGGGGAGCGAGAAACCCGACGGAGATCGTCGTCATCGGCGGCCATCTCGATTCGTGGGACCTGGGCACGGGAGCGATCGACAACGCCGTCGGGCATCGCGATGACGATGGAGACGATGCGGCTGATCCGCGCGCTCGGGCTCGAGCCGCGCCGGACGATTCGCGCGGTCCTCTTCATGAACGAAGAGAACGGCCTTCGCGGGGGGAGGAAGTACGCGGAGGAGAACGCGCCGGCGAGCCACTTCGCCGCGGTCGAATCGGATGCGGGCGTGGGCAAGCCTCAGGGATTCGTGACGACGCTCGAAGGAGCGGCGCTCGACCGATTCCGCTCGCGCCTCGCGCTCCTCGCGCCGATCGGGGCGAATCAGCTCGCGACGTCACCGGGAGGCACGGGCGCCGATACCTCGCCGCTGACCAAGCAGGGCGTCCCGGGATTCGGGGTCGCCCCCGACAACAGCCTTTACTTCGCGTATCACCACTCGCCGGCGGACACTCTCGACAAAGTCGACCCGGTTCAACTGCAGCAGAACGCTGCGGCGATGGCCGTGCTCACGTGGATCCTCGCGAACGAGGAGGCTCCGCTCCGGGCGGAACCGTAGGAGACGCCCGGCTATCCCTTGCCGGAGGGGCAGCCGCCGGCCTGGAACGACGGCGGCGCCTCCGGTCTCGCGACGTGGATCCGCAGCCGCGGCGCGCGCCTGAGCTCCGCGAAGCGGACGTCGGTGCGGGCGCGCATCGTCCCGGGGGGCCTCATCGAGCTGAGATCGCGCGAGATCGGAAGCTCGGCGATCTCGACGGGAGGCCCCGCATTCCTTTTCGGACCGATGTCGCCGCGTTTCGGTTCGGGCCCGGAGAGTGATGCGACGATCGAGGAATCGGTGACGACGAGCGGCTGGGGACGCTGCGCGAGCTCCCCCGCCGTGGCGGGCATCTGATCGGAAGAGACGAGGAGAGAACAGCCGTACGCGGAACGGAGGGAGGTGCCGACGAGCCAGCGGCCCGCGTCGCGGACTCCGCACCCGCTGAGGGCGACCGCCGAAAGGAACGCCAGAACGAGCGCGGCTCTCTTCATCTTCGCCTCCGTGATCTCTCAATACGACGCTCGAAACGAAGAAACGTTGCAGCCGGAGGCGAAGCCCGAAACGTGTTCACGAGAGCGTCACATGCGCGAGTCGCGGCGCTCCGGAAGCGACGAAGTTATTCGGACTGCGAGTTCGAATGCTCGATACGAGAGGTAGGGGCGGCCTGCGGCCGCCCGGATTCTCGGATCAGCGCGATACGAGCACCGTCGGATCGAGCTGCCTCGAACGAATCGAGCAGGAGGTCGGCTGCGGATAGATCCTGATGCGTCCTCGCGCGGGCATTCCGCACGGCGATGCAGTACATCCCGGCCGCTTTCGCCGAGAGGACTCCGATTCTCGAATCCTCGAACACGACGCATTCGTCCGGCCGGACCCCGAGTTTTTCCGCCGTGACGAGGTACGGCTCCGGATGCGGCTTCGGGTGCGTCACCGCGCTGCCGTCGACGAGGAGAGCGAACGACTCCCGCAACCCGAGGCGCGAGAGGATGCGGTCGATCGACGAGCCGACCGCCGACGAGGTGATCGCCAGCGTGACTCCGCTTCGCTGGAGCGCTCGGATCGCCGCTTCCACCCCCGGCAGGAGCGCGAGCTCGCTCGTGGCGCACGCCTCGTCGAACTCGCTCTGCCGGAGCCGCTCGAGCTCCTCCGTCGAGGCCTTCCATCCGAAGTACGCCCGCATCTCGCGAATATCGTCGATCACCCGCCGCCCCGACGCGTGCCGATACTCCTCGGGCAGCGCCATGTAGTCGCTTCCCATCGAACGGCAGAGAGAGGTGTCGGCGATCGCATGCTGCGGCTCGAGATCGATCATCGTCTCGTCGAAATCGAAGATGGCTGCGCGGAACGAGGCCCTCTTCATGAATGTCCCAGCACGGGATGCGGCCGGTACGGCTCCTCGAGGCTCGCGATCTCTTCGGGCGTGAGCTGGAGGTCGAGCGCCGCGATCGCGTCGTCGAGATGCGCGATCTTGCTGGCGCCGACGATCGGCGCGACGACCTCCGGCCGCGAGAGCAGCCAGGCGAGAGCCACCCGCGCGGGTGGCTCCCCCCGCTTCCGCGCGAGCTCGACCACGCGATCGACGACGTCGAAATCGCCCTCGGTGTAGAGCTCTCGCGCGTAGGCATCGTCCTTCGCGCGCCCGGTGTCGCCTCCCCCGCCCCGTTTCCGGGTTCCGGTCAGCAGGCCGCGCGCGAGCGGGCTCCACGGCAGCAGCCCGATCCCTTCCGCCCGGCAGAGCGGGATCATCTCCCGCTCCTCCTCGCGATACACGAGGTTGTAATGGTCCTGCATCGTGACGAAACGAGCGAGCCCGCGCCGCTCGCTCGCGGCGAGCATCCCGGCGAACTGCCACGCGAACATGCTCGAGGCGCCGATGTAACGGACCTTTCCGCTCCGGACGAGCGCGTCGAGCGCCTCGAGCGTCTCCTCGATCGGCGTGGTCGGGTCGAAGCGGTGGATCTGATAGAGGTCGACGTAGTCCGTGCCGAGCCGCCGAAGCGAGGCGTCGATCGCGTCGAAGATGTGCTTGCGCGAGAGTCCGCCCGAGTTCGGGTCGTCCCCCATCTTGAAGAAGACCTTCGTCGCGATCACCACCTTCTCGCGCGAGGACAGCTCGCGCAGCGCGCGCCCGACGATCTCCTCGCTCCGGCCGAGCGAGTACGCATCGGCGGTGTCGAAGAAGTTGATTCCCCCCTCGAGCGCGCGGACGAAGAAGGGACGCGCCTCCTCTTCCTCGAGCACCCAGCTGCGCCACGATTTCGCCCCATAGGTCATCGTGCCGAGGCAGATCCGGGAGACTTTCAGTCCGGTGTTTCCGAGCGCGACGTACTGCATGGCGAACCTCCGCGGCGAAGTATATGGAATTGGCCGTACCCGCCAACCGAGAGGCGGGCGGGACGCCCGCACCACACGGCGACACACCGACTATATTGCCGGGAGGAGGATCGCGTGAAACGACAGACGTTCTCCAGCGGCTCACCGTGGGAGCCGCTCGTCGGCTACTCGCGCGCAGTTCGCGTCGGCCCCTTCGTCCACGTCGCCGGAACGACGGCGAGCGATGCGGAAGGCCGCGTCGTCAGCGCGGGCGATGCCTACGCTCAGATGAAGTTCGCGCTCGCCAAGATCGAGCGCGCCCTCCGCGAGACCGGAGCGGAGATGCGCCACGTCGTGAGGACACGGACGTTCGTGACCGATATCTCGCGCTGGGAGGAGATCGGCCGCGCGCATGGCGAAGTGTTCCGCGAGATCCGCCCCGCATCGACGATGGTCGAGGTGCGGGCGCTCATCGATCCTCGGATGCTCGTCGAAGTCGAGGTGGATGCGATCGTGGACGAGGAAGTAGGAAGTAGGAAGTAGGAAGTAGGAAGTAGGAAGTAGACGCACCTTTCCGCGGCATGTCATCCCGAGGCGCCGCGAACAGGGTGCCAGCGGTACAGCCGCGGATCCGCCGCTTTGGAGTGCGGCGCGACGCGCCGCTCTCGCTCTGTTGCCTCGGACATGAAAGCGGCGCCGAGCGCCGCACTCCAAAGTCGCGGGCACTCGGTCGTACTGGTTGCGACGCCCCTCCGGCTGATCGGCTGTCGCCAGCGGTACAGCCGCGGATCCGCCGCTTTGGAGTGCGGCGCGACGCGCCGCGCTCGCTCTGTGGCCTCGGACATGAAAGCGGCGCCGAGCGCGCACTTCAAAGTCGTGGCGCACGGTCGTACTGATCGCCACGCCCCAGCCAGGAAGTTGGAGGCGAGGTCGAAGGCATCCTTCCTACTTCCAACTCCTCACGACGTTGAACCGGAAATTGATCACGTCCCCGTCGTGGACGACGTACTCCTTCCCTTCCGACCGGAGCTTCCCCGCCTCGCGGCACTTCGCCTCGCTGCCCAGGCGCACCAGGTCGTCCCACCGAACCACCTCGGCGCGGATGAAGCCGCGCTCGATGTCCGAGTGGATCTTCCCCGCCGCCTTCTGCGCCGAGGTCCCGCGGCGGATCGGCCACGCGCGGCACTCGTCGGTCCCCGCCGTGAGAAACGAGATGAGGTCGATGAGCGCGTACGCTGCATGGATGAAGCGCCCGACCGCGGGCTCGTCCAGCCCGAGCGAGGAGGCGAATTCCTTCTGGTCCTCAGGCGACATCTGCGCGATGTCCATCTCCACGGGTCCCGAGAGCACGACCAGGCCGAGGCCCGCCTCCGTTGCGTGGGCGGCGAGCTCGGAGGGTGGAGGCGCCGATACCGTCGACTCCGGAACGTTGAGCACGAGAAGCAACGGCTTCTGCGTGAGAAAGCGGTAGCCGGCGAGCACCGCCCACTCCGCCGCCGAGACGCCGGGGACGATGCGAAGCGGAGTGCCTTCCTCCAGCGCCTTCTTCAGCCGTTCGAGGATCTCGAGCTCGCCCGTCTTGCTGTTCTCTCTGTGAAGCCGCTCGAGCCTTTTCTCGATGATCATCAGGTCCGCGAGGTTCATCTCGTCCTCGAGGTTCCTCGCCTCGGCGAGAGGTGACGCGGCCTCGCCTGCCGCGCCGGGGAACCCCCGGACGACCTGGCAGAGGGCGTCGACCTCGCGCATCGCCGCGAGCGTCTGCGCATCGAGCGTCTGCCCGTGAGCGCCCGCTCCGCCCGCGACGTCCGTGAACGTGATCTCGGCGAAGGTCGTCTTCTTCGGGTGGTAGAGCTCCGCGAGCGCGTTGACCCGCTCGTCGGGAACGCGCACGGTTCCGAGGTTCGTCTTGCCGCGCGCTGCCGCGAATCCTGTCTCCGCGGAGAGGCCCGTCAGAGCATTGAACACGGTCGTCTTGCCGCTTCCTGGGAATCCTACGAGTCCGATCTTCATGACGAGCGCATTCTATGCGTCCAGGGCATCTTGGGCGTCTTGGGCGTCCCGGGGGTCAGAACGTAACAGGACGTTCATCGCCATTCACGCTCGTTTGACGCCGGTCCCAGAAGCTGGGCGCCGATGCGACTTCCAGGCGGGCACTGCCGTACAATCGTCCGCTCAGGAGGGGACCGCACCATGACCGCTCGACCGAGTGAGCCGACATTCGCCCCGGTGCGCGAGAGCTTCCGGGCGCTCGGCATGACGATCGTCCCGGAGGCCGAACGGCTCTCACCGGACGAGTGGACCGAAGTCGAGCAGATCGTCGAGCAGGGGCTCGCCTCCCGCCCCGCCTCGATCCGCCGGCAGCTCCGCCTCTTCGTGCGGATCCTGAATTTTCTTCCGCTCCTCCGCTTCGGGCGGACGTTTCGAGATCTCGACCCCGAGAGGCGGACCCGGTTCCTCCTCGCGATCCAGGACGCGCCCCTCCTCCTTCTCCGCCGCGGCTTCTGGGGAATCCGGACGCTCGTCTTCATGGGCTACTACGCGCGCGCCGGAGCGCGCGGCGAGATCGGCTATCGCGCCGACGTCCGAGGATGGGAGGCGAGGCGATGATCGAAAAACAGTACGACGTCGTGATCGTCGGCTCGGGCGCGGGAGGCGGGACGGTCGCGCAGGCGCTGGCGCCGCTGGCGCGCGAGGGCCGCGCGGTCCTGGTGGTCGAGCAGGGGCCCGCGCTTCGCGGACGACGAGTTCACCGGGCGCGAGCTGGAGATGGCGCCCGCGCTCTACGAGGACGACGGCGGCTTCCTCACCGCCGACGGGACGATGACGCTCGCGTTCGGCCGCGCGCTACGGCGGCTCGACCGTCGTCTACACCGGCACGTCGCTGCAGCGCGCCCGAGCGGGTGATCCGCCACTGGAACGTGCCCGGCCTCGACCACGCCGATCTCGACGCGCGCGCGAGAAAGTACGTGGCGCAGAACAACGTCCACCTCCTGCCGGCGGAGGAGCTCAACGAGAACAACCGGCTGTTCGTCGAAGGGTGCCGCAACGCGGGCTACCGCGCCGAGCAGTTCCCGATCAACGTCAAGGGGTGCCGGGGCTCGAGCCTCTGCAATCTCGGCTGCCCGAACGCCGCGAAGCAGGGGACCCACCGCGTGCAGCTCCCCGAGCGCGGAGCGCGCCGGGGTCGAAGTCGTCACCCGCGCCGAGGCGCTGCGGCTCGAGGAGCGGGCGGTGGTGCGTGCGGGTGTCGGAGAAGCGATCCCGGCGGGAAAGGGCTGCCCTCGGAGTGGGCGCCGGGCGAGTACCGCATCCGCGCGGGGACCGTCGTCCTCGCCGGCGGCGCGGTCGGCTCGCCGGCCCTGCTCCTCCGTTCGCGCCTGAGCGGCGCTTCCGCGGCGCGTGGGCGAAGGGTTCACCTGCCACCCGGCGCACATCCTGGTCGGCGGAGCACGCGCGCGCCGATCACGAACGACGTCGGCCACCCGAAGAGCTTCTTCCTCGACCGCGCGGCCGAGGAGGGGTTCGTCCTCGAGACGTGCATGTACTTCCCGTTCACGACGGCGAAGAACCTCGCCGGCTTCGGCGCGCCGCACTCGCACGCTGATGCACGCGTTCCCGCGCCTGCAGATGATCCTCGTGCTCGCGTGCGACAAGGCCGTGCCCGGGAACCGCATCGCGCATCGACCGCGACGGAAAGCCGGTCGTGCACTACCGCTTCACGCCGGAGACGATCGAGGCGCTCGTGCGCGCGACGCGCGCGTCGGCGCGGATCTTCTTCGCCGCCGGCGCGCTGCGCGTGCACGCGCCGTCGGCCGATCCGCCGCTCATCGAAGCGAAGGACGCCGGGCGCGTCGACGAGCTGATCGACGCGCGGCACTTCAAGCCGGGCAAGATCTCGGTCTCCGCGGCGCACCTGATGGGCGGCTGCGGGATGGGGCGCGACGCGAGCGACTCGGTGACGGACGCGTGGGGCCGCGTGCACGGCCTGCCGTGGCTGCGCGTGGCGGACGCGAGCCTCTTCCCCGACTCGCTCGAGATCAACCCGTACCTGACGATCATGGCGCTCGCGGATCGCGTCGCGGAAGGCGTCCTCGCGGACGCCGGAGCGCTCGCGGCGGCAGGAGGACGATGATGCTGACCGGCGCCGATCTCGTGGTCCGCGCGCTCGAGGACGAAGGGATCCGCCTCGCCTTCGGGATCCCCGGCACGCACAACATCGAGCTCTACGACGCGCTGGTCGGCTCCGAGCGCGTCCGCGCCGATCCTGGTCACCGACGAGCAGAGCGCCTCGTTCATGGCGGACGCCGTGTGGCGCGCCTCGGGCGTCATGGCGTGCGTCAACGTGGTCCCCGGCGCGGGCCTCACCCACGCGCTCTCGGGGATCGCCGAGGCGTTCATGGACGCCGTCCCGATGCTCGTGCTCGGGTGCGGCATCCGCCGCGACAGCGGGATGGCGTACCAGCTCCACGACGTCGACCAGGCGGCGATCGCGGGCGCCGGTGACGAAGGGGACCTTCCGCCCCGAGCGGGGCGAGGAGATCTACCCCACGATCCGCCGCGCATGCCGCCTCGCTCGCGAAGGGAGACCGGGGCCCGTCTTCGTCGAGATTCCTGCCGACTTCTATCTCTTCAAACACGACGCGCCGGCGCGGTGGGACGACGCCGCGGTCGCCGCGCCCGCCGTCGACCCTCTCATCGAGCGCGCGGCTTGCGGTCCTGCTCCTCCGCGCGCAAGCCCCTCCTCTACGTCGGCCTCGGCGCGGCGGGAGCGCGCGATGCCCTCGTCCTCATCGCGGAAGCCCTCGAGGCGCCCGTCGCGACCACGTTCCAGGGGAAGGGCGTCTTTCCCGAATCGCATCCGCTCTTGCTGTGGGCCGGCTTCGGCGCGTCCGCGCCACCGTTCGCGCAGGCGATCGCGAAGGAGTGCGACGCGACGCTCGCGATCGGCTGCCGCTTCGGCGAGGTCGCGACCGGAAGCTACGGCGCGCCGCCTCCGGGACGCCTCATCCACATCGACATCGATCCCGAGGCCGCTGGGGCGGAACTATCCGGCGGAGGTCGCGATCGTCGCGGATGCCGCGGCGGTCCTGCCGAAACTGCTCGCGAAGATCTCCCCACGCAGTCCCGATCCGAGGCTCCGCGAGGCGATCCGCGAGGGGCGCGCGCGCGCCGCGCGCGAGATCGAAGCGCCGTCCGCGGACGGCGTCTCTCCGGGCCGGCTTCTTCGCGCGCTCCAGGAGCGCTTCGGTCCGGAGACGATCTTCACCGCGGACAGCGGCAACGGGACGTTCCTCGCGGTCGAAGCGCTGCGCCTCGACCGGCCGGGAAAGCTTCTCGCGCCGGTCGACTACTCGTGCATGGGCTACTCGGTGCCCGCGGCCATCGGCGCGAAGCTCGCCGCGCCGTCCTCGCCCGTGGTCGCGCTCGTGGGCGACGGCGCCTTTCTCATGACGGGCCTCGAGCTGCTCACCGCGGCGAGCCTCGGCGTTCCCGCGATGTTCTTCGTCCTGCGCGACCGCGAGCTCGCGCAGATCGCGCAGTTCCAGAGCGTCGCGTTCGGCCGGAAGGCGTGGAGCGTCCTCCCCGACTACGACCTGGCCTCGATCTGCCGCGGCGCGGGCGCCGTATGCCTCCAGCTCGGTGGGGATGGCGAGATTGCCGCGGTGCTCGAGGAGGCGGCCTCGATCGCCGCGAACGGAGACCCGGTCGTCGTCGACGTGGCGATCGACTACTCGCGCAAGACGTTCTTCACCCGCGGCGTCGTGAAGACGACCCTCGGCCGGCTCCCGTGGGCCGACCGGCTCCGGTTCATCGGAAGGGCGATCGCGCGGAAGGTGACGGTGTAGCCGCCACCCTGAGCGAGGTGAAGGGTCTCAAAATGCGCTGAACCCCATCCGCGGATTCTCGAGATCCTTCGCTTCGCTCAGGATGACGCGGGATTTCGCTGTAAAGGAAGCTCGCGGGTTCACGCTGTGCCCCTCACCCCTGCCCCTCTCCCCGGAATCGGCATCCGTCCTTCACAGGATCCGTTCCCGCCGGGGAGAGGGGAAAGACAAAACCCCTCTCCCCGGCGAGGACTGCGCTGAAACTTCGCGCGCGCGTTCCGGGGAGAGGGGCAGGGGTGAGGGGAGCCCTTCGTGCAATCCGATCAATCACTTCTCTCGAAGTCGATGACCATGATGACCGATTGGCTCGTCGTCGCGCCCGTTCCGGTCTGCTTCCCGTCCTTGTCGTAATACTTGAGGCTCACGTCGAACTGGTAGAACTGGACGATGCCCCGCTGGAGAAAATCCGCCGGAATCTCGTAGCGGAAATCCGCTCCCGGCGAGACCTTCCCGTCGTCGAGCACGAACTGCGGATTCGTGAAGGAGAAATCGGTGTAGGAGCCGTCGCTGTTGGTCTTTCGCCCCGATGTCGGCTTGATCGTCGCGAGAAAGGTACCGTCGACGACGAGTTTGCCGGGAGCCCCATGCGAGCGGATCCGGATCGTGGGGGCGTTCGAGCCGGCGATCGTGTCGACGATCACGGTGGAACCTTTCGGCGCCTCGACCGTTCCGCTCCCGCTCGAGGTCCAGGTCGCGGCCGATCCGAGCTCGAAGTCGGGCCACTGGTACTGGTACGACCACGGCAGCTTCTCCAGTTTGACTTCCTCGCCGATTCTCAGCGTCACCTCGTTCGTCGCGCTCAGCTGATTCGCGTCGCCCGTCGGAACGTTCCGATCGATGAAGAGGAGGACGAGGATCGAGCCCGCGCTGTTTCTGAGGTCGGGAATCGCATACTCCGGCGCCGACGAGGTCAGCTCCGCGATCTCCTGTTCCGTCTTCGTGTCGTACACGACGACGCTCTGGTTCGCGATCAGGCCGGTCGCGACGATCGGCGCATGGATGGCGCTGCTCGCCGCAAATCTCGTCAGCTTGACCGCCCACGATCTGGACGCGAGGGGATACCCGTCGATCGAGAAGGACTTCGGGAGATCGTCGGCCTTCGTGACCTCCTGCTCGTCGAAGTTCGCCCAGGAGACGTTGCATCCCACGGTCATTCCGCCGAAGTAATAGGCCTTCGAGAAGAGCGTCCAGAACGCGGGAAGGGTTCCGAACGCCGCCTGCGACCGCGGCGACCTCGTCGTTCGCCCCCTTGATCGTCTCCCAGAGGGTGCGGATGGCGGAGTTTCCGGCCGACTTCGTTCCGTAGAGAAGGGCGTACGAGGCGCCGTAGCCGTGGCGCGCTTCTCGATCGCTCGTCCAGAACGAGTCGTTCGCGCTGTTCCTGGAGTTGAACAGCCCATTCCAGGCGAACATGTTGTAGCTGTTCTGGACGTCAGGGCAGGGGTTGCCCGCCTGGATCTCCAGCCACGTCGACGACGCCTCCTTCAGCCAGAGGTTCGCGCGCGCGCCGCCGGGGCTGTAGATGTCCTGGAGGAGGTGGAAGAGCTCGTGTGCGGCCGCCGCCTTCACCTTCGAGTCCGACGCGGAGTAGCTCGTCGTGATCACGAGAGAGTCGCTCGAGAACAGCCAGTTCGTGCCGCACGGGTCGCCGCCCGACACGTGATATCCGAGCTTGTCGTTCTCGCCGGTTCCGAGCGCGCTGAGCGCGACGAAGATCCTGCGGAACTGTCCCGACGAGTCGTTCCGGCAGGCGAACGAGAAGCCGAGGGACGTCAGAGTCTCGTAGTGCGCCTCGAGCATGGTGATGATGCTCGTCGCGCTCGCGGCCTGCGAGGGAACGGTGCGCGCGGTGAAATGCGTGGTCTGGTACGAGGTGAGCTTCTCCGCCTTCACGCGGAACTCGCCGTTGTAGATTGCCGGCTTCACGCCGGCCGACGCGATCGTCGGAGGCGCGGTCTCACCGCTCGGCATCCGCCAGTTCGACGGAATCGTCACGCGGATGCTCGTTCCGGACGGGCTCGCCTCGAGCGGGACCATCATGACGAGGTTCGCCTCGGTGGAGGGCATGCTCTTGACGTACATCGAGGCATCCGCCGCGATGTAGTACGCCTCGTTCGACCCGAGTGAGGAGTTGCCGGCGCCGATCTCGAGGGTCATCCCGCTGTTGAGGTTCGCGGGGAGTCCGGTGATCGCGTACGTATCGCTCACGTCCCCTTCCTGCCGCGCGATCCCGGATTTCTTCAGCGAGACGGTCGTGCTCGTCGTGAACGAGCCGGGCGGGACGGTCAGTGTGAGCCCGCCGCCGGAGAGCGTGCCGCCGGCCGCGCCGATGACGCCGCTGGCGAGCGCCGCGTCGGGGGGCTTGGTCACCATGCGCCGCCGCGCCGAGGGTCCTTTGACCGTGATCGTCCCCGACTTCGTACAGGTCGCTCCGGCGACCGAGGCGGTGAGCGACCATGTGTACGTTCCGGGAGCGGCGTACGCGTGCGAGGCGTTCTGCTGGCTCGCGGTCTGGCCGTCGCCGAAGCTCCACGCGTAGGAAGGAGTGCCGGAGCATGCCGTCGCGGTGGCGGTCGCCTGGAAGAGAGCCGGCGCTCCGGCGGCGACCGTCGAGGGAGCGCCCGCCGAGCAGGAGAGGGTGCAAGCAGCCACGGCGCTCGCGCGAATGATCGTGTGAGCGTACGCGCGCACGCCGGTGTCCTCGACGCGGAGGCGCGCATGGTAATCGCCCGCCGCGGTGTAGGTGAACGATGCCGTCGGCGTCGTCGCCGTGGTTTTCGCGGAGTCGCCGAAGGACCATTCATAGCCCGCCGCCGCGGATGCTCCCGTGACGAGGGGCGAGAAATTGACGGTCAGAGGGATCGTTCCGCTCGCCGGCGTCGCGCTGATGGACGCGGAGAGGAAACCGGGAGCGGCATTTCCGATCGTCAGGTCGTCGATACGCGCGCCGAAGCCCGGCTGGTTCGCGGCGTCGGACCGGAATTGAACGATGAGCCTGGGGCAGGCGCTCGCGGTCATATCGCCCATGCGGTACCACTGCTTCAGATTGAAGACGAGGTGGAACCATCCGGTCCCGCTTCCCGAAAAGCCGTAGCCCCATCCCTGCCCCGTCGAGTCGGCGTAGTAGAAGCCGAGGGAGTCGACGTTCGTCTCGCTGGCGAGACGGATCCAGACGTCGAGCCAGGCCTGCGAGGCACCGGCGATCCCTTCGCAGCTGCTGTGAACCATCGTCGTGGTCACATTCGGCCCGTAGGGGTCGGTGCATGAAAGCGTGTTCACGCCGCCCCGCATCGCGTCCGCGGAGCGCGCGCCGGTGCGGGCCTCGCAGATCGTCGCCCCCCACGAGTAGAGGTCGAGCGTGTTGTTGTCGAGCGTCCAGCTCCCCATCCCGTTCTCGAACGAATCCGTGAAGACAGCGGCGGTCGCTTCGATCGGCGCGGAATCGCCGGCGCCGATCTCCAGACCCTCGATCCGGGAGGGACGCTTCAGAATGTAAGCGCCGTGAGCGCTGGCGCGGTAGTCGGGAAAATCCCGCTCGAGCGACTCGTCGAAACTGCGAAGCGACGTCCCTTCGACGGCGACCGCTTCAACCACCGGGGATCCGCCCTTCGCGGAGAGCCACCGCACGCGACCGCTTTCCGGAAAGTAAATCGCCGCCTCGGCGGCGGCGAACACTTCCTCGGCGCGCGCCTGGTCGCCGACCCTCGCTTCGTAGATGGCTCCCTGAATCTCGGATCCGGAATCGCCGAGAGGTGCCGCGGACGAGGATTCCACCGCGACGAGAGCGAAGAGCGCGAGCGCGGCTGCGAATCCGCGAGCGGTGAGGAAGGTCACGAAGCCTCCACGAGCCGACTTTCGGGCGGAGCCGGCGTCGGCGGGAGCGTGGGCGCGCCCCCGATCAGGAGAGTATCGAAGTGGCTCGGGAAGGCGATAGGGCGGACGTCACTCAGTTCGCTTTCGCTGTTTGACGCGAAAAAGACGGGGGCCTCGCTTTTGTGCCCCTCACCCCTGCCCCTCTCCCCGGAATCGACATCCGTCCTTCACAGGATCCGTTCCCGCCGGGGAGAGGGGTTTTGTCTTTCCGCTCTCCCCGGCGAGGACTGCAAGGAATTCATCGGTCGCTCGAGAACGTCGCTCTTCCGGAGAGACGAGGACGCTCATGTGCATCGGCGCGCCGCTTCCGCCCGCGTGCGGACGGCGCACCCATCGAGGTGATCGTCGACGAGGCCCATCGCCTGCATGAACGCGTAGATCGTGGTCGGCCCGACGAACGTCCATCCGCGGCGCTTGAGGTCCTTCGAGAGGGCGATCGACTCCGGCGTGGTGGAGAGCTTCGCGAGCGCGGCGCGAGTGAGCTTCCGCGGCCTCGCGCGAGCGTCGGGCTCCCACGACCAGAAGTACTCCGCCAGCGATCCCGCTTCTTCCGCGAGCTGGATGGCGCGGCGCGCGTTGCCGATCGCCGACTCGATCTTGCCGCGATGGCGGACGATCCCCTCGTCGCGAAGGAGCCGCTCGACCTCGCGCGCGCGGAACCTGGCGACCTTCTCGAAATCGAACCCGGCGAACGCGCGCCGGAAATTCTCGCGCTTCCGTAGGATCGTGATCCAGCTGAGCCCCGCCTGGAATCCCTCGAGACAGATCTTCTCGAAGAGCCGCCGGTCGTCGCGCACGGGAAACCCCCACTCCGCGTCGTGATAGCGAACGTAGAGCGGGTCCGCGCCCGCCCACCAGCAGCGAGCAACGCCGTCCTCGCCGGCGATCACCCCTTGGGACGAAAGGACCCTCATGGCGCTCCCGAGCACAGCGTAGCACCCGTGGGGCGGTGCCCTTCTCGCAAAGAGTGTACGATCGTCCTTTCCATCGAGGAGGCGCACGTGGCGAACGGTCCGGTCGAGACGCGGAAACGCATTCTCCTGCTCAGCGTGATTCTCGGGATGATGGCGGGAGTGACCGTCTATCTGGCATTCAAGGCAGTCACATCGGGGAACCTGGTTCTTCTCGTGGTCGTCCTCCCGCTCGCCATCATGTCCGTTCCGATGGTTCGAGGGCTCATCGAGCTGCGGCGTTCGGCCGCCGCGGGAAGCGGCCCCGCCGAGACCCGGTAACTCGAAACGGCGTCGGATCGGGACCGTGCCCCTCGATCCGGAGCTCACCGAGGTCGCGCAGGGCCTCCGCGCCACGAGACGGAGAGAGCGCGCGTGACCTGGATCGCGTTCCGTACCGCCCGGGTCCGGTACGCTCTTCGCGGAGGTCCCCATGAGAACGATCGCCCCCGCACTCGCCCTCGTGCTGCTTCTCGGTGCCTGCGCGAAGCCGGAAGATCCCGCGCCGGCGCTCCGCGCGGAGATCGCGGCACTCCGCGACCAGATCGAGCGTCTCGACGCGCGCCTCGCGGCGGCGGAGAAACAGGCGGCCGTCGCCGACGGCCGGATCGCCCGATGCGAGGAACAGCAGCGCGATCTCGCGGGCGTCCTCGACAAGGTGACCGTGCGCCTCGATCGCGTCGACCGGTGAGCGCACGTCACGCCACGCGGCCGGCGAGCGCGCGCACGCGCGCTGCGAGGCGCGGATCGATCGTCTCCGCCAGCGCGCCGAACGACGCGGCCGGCCCGCGCCACCGGAGCTCCTCGACGTCGCCGAACAGCGCGGCGTCGGTTCGCAGGGTCGCCAGAGTCTTGAAAAGGAGCGCGCGCTCGCGCTCGGCGCCGAGGATCTCCGGGGGGAAACTCTCGATGGGGCCGTACCTGGCGATGAACCTCGCTGCCGTCCGGGGCCCCCACTTCGGAATGCCGGGGTAGCCGTCGGCCGCGTCGCCGACGAGCGCGAGGTAATCGGCGATGCGCTCGGGAAGGACGCCGAATTTCGTTCGCACACCTTCTTCGTCGCGGATCTCGCCGCTCTTCCGCACGACCTGCACCACGCGCTGGCCCTCGACGCATTGCGCGAGATCCTTGTCCGGCGTCCAGATGCAGACCTTCTCCACGCGCTCGTCTTCGCCGGCGATCCAGGCCGCCGACGCGAGCGCGTCGTCCGCCTCGAGCTCGATCATCGGCCACGTCGCGACCCCCATCGCGACGAGCGCCTCCTCCAGCGGATGGAACTGCGCGAGCAGAGCCGGCTCGATCCCCTCCCCGGTCTTGTAGCCCGGCCAGAGATCGTTCCGGAACGACTCGATCACGTGGTCGGTCGCGACGCCGATGTGCGTCGCCCCCTCGTCGATCATCTGAGCGACCGTCCCCAGCACGCCCGCCACCGCTCCGAGGGGCGGGTCGCTCTTCCTGAAGCGGCGGATGCCGTAGAAGTGGCGGAAGAGCTCGTAGGTGCCGTCGACGAGGTGGACGATCATGGCGTCTGGGCGTCTGGGGCGTCTAGAGCGTCTGCGGAGCGTCATCCTGAGGAGCGGCCGCTGGCCGCGACGAAGGATCTCAAAATGCCATGACCTCGCATTCTGAGATCCTTCGCTTCGCTCAGGATGACCGAGCGCGTGATCCTCGCCCGTAGCCAAGACCCCCTGGACGCTCCAGACACCCTCGACGCTTTGCTCCAGGGGCTTATTCCGTCTGCGCGAGAGCGTCGCGCGTTCGATTCGCGCGATCAGTCCGTCGAGACTGCAGGCGCCGGCGCCGGCGAAGACGAGGTAGAGAAACAGGAAGCAGTAGAGCACCGCCGGTATCCCGTTGTTCGTGTTCGGGAAGAACGCCTGCGGAAAGTGGAACTGGAAGTAGGCGACCGCCATCTCGCCCGAAAGGAGGAACGCGACCGGCCGTGTCAGGAGGCCGAGCACGATCAGCGCGCCGCCGACGAGCTCGAGAAGGGCTCCGATCCCCATCTGCGAGAGCAGATCGAAGGCCGGCATCGGCGCGGACGGCGGCGGCCACCCGAACAGAATCGTGGTGCCGGCCCAGAAGAACATCAGGCCCGCCGCGATGCGAAGGACGGCGAGCATCCTCTCGGGCCACGGAGAGCGCGCGGGTTCGAAGATCGACATGGGTGCCTCCTCAGATGATCTGTGTTGTGCCTCCGTAAATACCACGTCGCTGGCCTCGAATGAAATCAGGAGCGCGCGGCGGCGCGGAGCGGTGTGGTGCGGGCGTCCCGCCCATACGCGCCAACTTAGCCACTCGCGAGGTGTCATCCCGAGCGTTAGCGAGGGATCTGGGGGTCGGGAGGTGCGTAGAACTTCGATTTGCGCCCCGCACACCCGCGCAGATTCCTCGCTACGCTCGGAATCTCCCGCATCAGCCGGAATGCGCGCCGCGAAGCGGCGCCAGAGAATAGCCGGGGGTGAGCGAAGCGAACCCCCGGGAACCGTGGCGGAGAAACGCGGTCGAGCCCCGAAGGGGCGACAGACGATTCGGGTCTTCTGTCGCCCCTTCGGGGCTCGGGATTCGTGATCCGCCGCCTACCGGGGGCTCGCTTCGCTCGCCCCCGGCTATGGTCTCCCGCCGCTTCGCGGCGGAGCGACGCGATCGACGCAATTCCGATCGACGGCGGCCGGGCGCAGCCCGCGCCTGCCTACGCTCGGAATGACATCGGCGTCGTCCCGAAAGTCAGCGCATATGGGCGTCCCGCCCGCCTCCGGGTGGGGCTCGGAATCGAGCTGATCCCGCAGGCCTGCCGGATCGAGATCGCGCGAAGACAGAGGCGGGCGGGGACGCCCGCACCACACGACGGGGACCGCGGGCCCCGCAGGCGCTCGTTCGGCGCAGTCAGAGGGGTGACCCGGCTCACAGCGCGCGTTCGGCAGGGGGGGCAACAGTAGGGACGCCGCCCTCGCCTTGGCTCGCCGGCCGGTTCTTCGGCAAGAAGTCTGAGGCCGGGGCGAAAGAAAGGGAGGATTGCCGATATGTCGTTCGAGGATTCGGTCAACCAGGCGCTCGAGAAGGTCCGCGGAAAGTTCCCGAAGGCGAAGATTTCCGCGACGACCGACAAGAAGGTCGTGACGCTTCGCGGCGAGGCCGCCGATCTGGGGATGAAGACCAAGATCATGGCGGAGTTCAACTCGCTCGTGAAGACGGAGAACACGATCAACCAGATCAGCATCCCGAAGCCCGCTGCCGAGCCGCGCGTCGCCGCGGGCCCGGCCGTTCCGCCCGCGGGACCCAAGGGCGCGCCCGCCGCGGCCGGCGGCGAGAAGTTCCACGAAGTCGTCAAAGGCGACACCCTGAGCGGCCTCGCGAAGAAGTACTACGGCGACGGCGGCAAGTACATGAAGATCTTCGACGCGAACAAGGACAAGCTGAAGGACCCGGACAAGATCCAGGTCGGGCAGAAGCTGCGGATCCCGTAACGTTCGCCGCCGCCATTGCGTGCGTAGGGACCGGCTGCGGTCCCTACGCCGTTTTCTTCTCCGCGGTCCCCGACCCCACGACGTCCTCGCCGTTCGCCTTGCGCGCGTGAACGTAGAGCAGCGAGAACGCGATCGAGAAGACCGGCATCATCCACACGATATTCAGGTCACCTCGGCTCCGGCGGGCGTCACTTCCGGTCAGCCGCGAGCTTCTCGAACTCGACGAGCCGCACGTGAACCAGCCGGCCGAGGATCTCCTCGACGAACGGCTTGTGCGCGGACCCGATGATCAACAGGACGCGCTCGGCTCGCGCCGATGCGGTCTGTTCGACCACCCGGGCCGCGATGTCGATGTTTCTCCGTTCCCACAGGGCGAACCGCAGCCGGTCGAGGCCCGAGTCGAGCCGCGACTTCCAGTACCACGCCCACTGCGCCTCGACGTCGCCGTCGAGATACGCGGATGAATTGAAATGGCGATAGACCGGAAGAAAGTCTTCGGCCGCGACGCCGGAGGCGATCGCCGCGTTCGAGCGGCTGTAAACCGCGGCCTTCGAGGCCTCCTTCTGGAGCGGATGGCCGAACAGTTCGGCCATCGCTTCCTCTCCGGCTGCGAGGAGCTTCGCCGCGCTCCGGTGGCTGTCGACCGGCTCGAGCGACTGGAGGCCCAGGCGTCGCGCCAGCGGAATCGCGACCGTTGCGAGCTCGTTGTTCGAGGCGAGCCGTTTCTCCAGCCACGCTTTCACCTCGTCGGGTACGAGCGGCGTCGAGGCGCGAAACTCCGCCGGTAGATACGACCACTGCAGCATCGCCGACGAATAATCGTAGGCGGCCATCAGGTACGAGACGAGCTTCGCGCGCTCGTCGTTGCTCGGCGCACGGCCATCACGGATCTGGCCGGCGCGCCGGAGAGCCTCGAGCCGCGAGACCTTCATCGACTCCCGCAGCCCGCGGCCGAGCGCCATCGGCTCCTTCGCGAACATCTCCGCGATCTCCTCGCTCGCCCCTCCCGCCTCCTCCATCGCGGCGAGGTCCTCACCGGGCATGACCTCGACGCAAACGATCGTCGGACGGAAGGTCTCGAGAACGTCGATGACGGGCGAGGCGAAACGCGGCTGAAAACCTTCGACGCTGGCGAGATGGGGCGTCCCCAGGACGAGGACTTCGGTGCGCGGCGATCTTCCGGCGACCGGATCGAGAACGCCACGGACCGAATCGGCGAGGAGGGGTCCAGCGACTGCGAGCGCGAACACGAACGAGACGAACCGGTTCATCGGAGGCCTCCGGCCACTAACACGTTGCCCGGGGGGAAAAGGTTGCAGGCGGAGGCAACTGGCGGGACCTCCTCCGTCGGGGTGAGCTGGTACTGAGTCAACTCGGCGCCACCCAGGCGGGAGCCCGGTCGCGGGGCGGCAGCTCGCGCAAAGCTTTCCGGCGGCGCCCGATCAACGCCACCGACGTTTACTGACTCTTCATTAGGCGAATATCAAGCGGGTCGAGTGGCCACGCAAAGGCCTCGCGATCTCGATGCACGCCGCGGCGAGGTCATCGCCTGTCGCCGATCCCGCGGCGACCCTGACGCTGGTACACCCGCGCGTCCAGACCTATATTGCAACCGATTCCTTCTCCGCCGAACGTCGGCGCCGAAAATCCGCGCGGCTCGCGGTAGGAGCAACCGCGCGGGATCTGATCCCTTCCACTTTTCTGCAGGAGGAAGAATGCGGCCCACCGGTTTCTCTCGGCTCCTGACACGCCTCACTCCCTTCGTTCTCTCCATCCTGATCACGGGGTCGCCAGGGCCGGGCAGCGCGAGCGTCGCGATCTCGATCTCGAACATCCCGACGATCCAGGCATTGCCGCTGGTGTTCGAACCGGCAGGAAGCGATCTTCCGTCCGACATTCAATTCGTAGCACGCAGCGGGAATGATGCTGCGTTCCTCTTCTCGTCGAGGGGCGTGCTCATCGTCCATCCCGCGCTCGAGAGACCGATTCGCTTCGACATCGCTGGCGCATCGCCGAGCCGGATCGTCGCGACCGATCGCATTCCGGGACTCACTCATGTGTTTCATGGAAACCATCCCGATGGTTGGCGGACGAACATCCCCCGTTTCGCGAGTGTCCGCTATCTCACCGAGATGCAGGGAATCGAGGTCGTGTTTCACGGCAGACGGGCCGCGCTCGAATACGACGTCGTCGTCGCGCCAGGGATGGACCCCGCATCGCTGCGATTCGAGCTTCCAGGCGTCGGCTCCCTGCGCATCGCCGGCGACGGGTCGCTCCTAGCCACGGTCGGCGCCGTGGAGCTCCGCCAGCACCGCCCCCAGGCGTGGCAATGGATCGGCGGCGAGCGCCGGCCGGTCGATGCTCGATTCGACATCCACCCCGACCGGACCGTCGGCTTTCGCGTGGGGTCCTACGATCCCGCCGCAGAGCTCACGATCGACCCCGTCCTCACCTACTCCACGTATCTCGGGGGCTCGAAGAGTGATGACGGGCTCGCGATCGCCACCGATGCCGCTGGGAACAGCTATGTGACGGGCCGGACGAACTCGACGAACTATCCCACGGCGACGCCACGCCAGGCGTCCAACGCCGGCGGGACCTATGACGTCTTCGTGACGAAACTCTCCCCGGCGGGCGCGGTGCTGTTCTCGACCTATCTCGGAGGAGGCGGCTCCGACGAAGGGCAGACCATCGCGGTCGATCCGGCGGGCAACATCTATGTCGGCGGCGTAACGACCTCGACGAACTTCCCGACGATGAACCCTTACCAGGCTTCGAACAACGGCGGGTATGCAGGCGAGGACGGCTTCATCACCAAGATGAACGGCACCGGGGACACCCTTCTCTACTCGACGTACCTGGGAGGCAAGCCGAACGCCAATGGAACCGCGGGAAACGACGAGATCGCGTCCCTCGCGGTCGACGGGACTGGAAACGTCTACGTGGCGGGACGGACTTCCTCTCCGACGTTCCCGAGCTCGGCCGGGGCCGCGCAGCCTGTGTGCGGCGGTTGCCCGCAACAGTTCCCGGTCGACGCATTCATCGCGAAGCTCAACGCCACCGGTTCAGCGCTCGTCTACGCGACGTACCTCGGTGGCAGCAGCGACGAAGAGGCGCTCGGCATCGCGGTCGATTCGTCCGGCAACGCGTACGTCCATGGCGCCACCGAGTCGCTCGACTTCCCCACCGTCAATCCTTTTCAAGCGACGAGTCGCGGGGGATTCGAAAATTCGGAAGGGTTCGTGGCGAAGCTCAATGCCGCAGGCTCGGCTTTCGTCTATGCGACCTATCTCGGCGGCAGCGGCTCGGACAGCTTCCTGCACTCGGGAGGAATCGCAGTCGATTCAGCCGGGAGTGCTTACGTGGCCAGCTGGACCGATTCGACGGATTTTCCGATCATCAATGCCATTCAGGCAACCAATCGCGGAGGGAACTTCTGGGAGACCGACGCATTCGTCACGAAGTTCTCACCGAATGGCTCTTCGCTGGTCTTCTCCACGTATCTCGGCGGAACCGATGACGACGCGGCAAACGCCATCGAGGTCGACTCCTCGGGAAACATCTATGTAGCGGGATGGACCGACTCGACCGATTTCCCTGTGCTCAACGCGGTCCAGCAGACCAATCAAGGAAGCAACGACGCCTTCATCACTAAGATCAACAGCTCCGGGTCGGCGATCCTGCACTCGACCTACCTGGGCGGACGAATGGGCATCAACGGAATCGGTGACGCAGCCACTGACCTAGCCATCGATCCCGCCGGAACGATCCACCTGGTCGGCGACACGGCTGCGACGAACTTTCCGCTCGTGAATCCCTTTCAGTCGACCTACGGCGGCAGTTTCGGGGACGCGTTCGTGGCGCGAATCGCCGCCGACGCTCCGGTCTGCACCCTCGAGTGCTCCGCCTCAGCCCCTGCTGCCGGAGTTGCGCAAACAGTCGTCACATTCACGGGAGGAGCCACAGCGGCGAACTGTGGTACCGGATCCGTCACGTACGATTGGGACTTCGGCGACGGTTCCGCGCATTCGACCCAGGCGAGTCCTGCGCACACCTACACGAACCTCGGGACGTACACATGGAAGATGACGGCGCGCATCTCGAGTCTGAGCTGCAGCAGACAGGGAACCCTCACGATCACGAATGCGTGGCCACGGCGACGGCCAGTCCGGAGATGAAAAAGGGTCGGCGAGCCCTTCGTGCGCGACTTCGTTTGGTGCATGAGAAGGCGGGCTGATCTCGTCGAGCGAGCGAAGCGTTTCTCCGCCCGGCGGAGGCCGCCGGGCGGAGGATCTCTACGCTTACTGACTCTTTTTCCTGAACGCGCCCTCGGACAGATCGGGCCGCATCCAGCCGATCTTCCGGTCGAATTTCCGGGTCACGGCCAGGGCGCGGGCGTCGAGCGCCTGCCCTTCCTTCCCGAGCTTCTCCTCCATGAGCGCGCTCCGTTCGGCGAGGTCGACGGCGTTTTTCGCCGGGACGACGACCACGAGCGCCGGGAGATCCGCGCCGAGCAGGAGCTGGTAGCTCGTGAAAGCGCCCTCGATCCCGTGCTTCTTCATCAGGGCCGCGTAGTCCTTCGCGATCTGTTCGGCGGCGAGCTCGGTTCCCGGTTTCAGATAGTAGAAGTTGTACTCAACGACCTTGATCTCTTCCGGCTTCAGCGCCGTCGCGGGCTTGTAGCTGAGATCATCGCGGCGCATGAGCACGAGCGCGTTCGTGTACTCGGAGGTCTTTCCCGACTCCTCCATGATCCGGCCGAACTTCTCCGGCCCGACCGCCTTCATCATCTTCTCCATCTCCTGATGCATGGCGTCGATCGCCGCCATGCCGGGGATCGGGATGACGTAGACGTAATGGAAATCGTCGGTCATGATCGCCGACCACTTCGCCTGCGGCATCTGGTCGGCGAGAATCTGAAAGAACTCCTTCGATGACCTCTCGTACGCCTGGATGCTGTCGGGCTTCACGACCTCGTCGTAGACGAGGATCATCGGGGAGGCTGCTGCGCGAGGGCGCTGACGCTCAGGCAAACAGCGAGCAGAACGATAGCCACAATGGTGCGCTTCATCGGGGGACCCTCCTTTGTTTGTTACGGTGCGCCGAAGAGAATACTCCCGAACCGCGCGGGGCGAATGGGGCGACATTTATTTGTATTCAGTGCGCCTGTGGCGCGCCGCGGGGCTTCTCACGGCTCGAGCGGCTCCGCGATGAACCGGTAGCCGATCCACGGCTCGGTGACGATGAACTGCGGCGAGGCGGGATCGGGCTCGATCTTCTTCCGGAGCGACGCGACGTGGACGCGGACGGTGTCGGCGGAGGTGCTTCGGCGCGTCCTTCCAGACGCGCGCGATGATCTGATCGGTCGTGATCACCTTCCCGGCGTTCGCCGCGAGCAGCGAGAGGAGCGCGAACTCGATCGGCGTGAGGCGGATCTCCCGGTCGCCGCGAAGCACGCGCCGGCGATCGAAATCGATCGCGAGGCCGGCGAAACGTCAGGCGCGAGGGCCGTCGCGAGCCCGCTCCGGCGGAGCTGCGCGCGGATCGCGCGCGAGCAGCTCGGCGACCGAGAACGGCTTGGTGACGAAATCGTCGGCGCCCAGGTCGAGCGCGCGCACGCGGTCGGCCTCGCCGCCGCGCACGGAGAGGACGATGATCGGCGTCGTCACGCTCTTGCGCAGCCGCCGCGATCAGCGCGAACCCGTCC
Organism: uncultured Acidobacteriota bacterium; assembly: GCA_963793695.1. Lineage (GTDB taxonomy): Bacteria > Acidobacteriota > Thermoanaerobaculia > Gp7-AA8 > Gp7-AA8 > CAWCBB01. Next base: position 163,015 of record CAWCBB010000030.1, read on the forward strand.
ATGACCGGCATGGCGAGATCGGTGAGGATCAGGTCGGGCTTCGCGCTGCGGATCGCGGCGAGCGCCTCCTTGCCGTCGACCGCCTCGGCCGTCTCGTACCCTTCGCCGCGCAGCTCGCGCGACGATGGCCCGCCGGATCGCGGGATCGTCCTCGGCGACGAGGATGCGCGCGGCCGGCGTCACGATGCCGTCTCCGCCGCGACCGGGCGCGGCCGGAAGATCGAGCCGCGCGATCGTCCCTCCGCCGGGGCGCGCGAACCACTCGACGCTTCCGCCGCTGAGCGACGGCGAGCGTCCGCGCGAGCTCGATTCCGAGGCCGCGCGGCGCGCGGCGTCGGGGGGCCCGACGATGCGGACCGATCGCGTCTGCTCCGGAGAGAGCCCGGCACCGCGATCGCGAACTTCGACCCAGACGCGTCCCTCGAGCTCGGTCGAGGGCGCGCGCCGAGAGCTCGATCGGCGCTCCGCGGCGGCGATGCGCGGTGCGCGTTCTCGATCAGGTTGACGATGATCTCGACGCGCGAGCGAAGGATCGACCAGCAGGTCGCGGCGTGTCGTCCGCGACGGTCGTCCGGATCGGCGCGCGCCGGCGATCGTCGGCAGGCTCTCGCGCGCGGCGCGGAACAGATCGGCCGCAGGCGTCGGCTCGGTGCGCGGGCTGACGAATCCCGCTTCGAAGCGCGCGATGGAGAGAAGGTTGTCGATGCGCCGGTGCAGCCGCGCGACATTCTCGCGGATCGCGCGGACGTGCTGCGCGGCATCGCGATGCCCGCTCCCGTTCCGCTCGAGCGCCTCGCTCTCGACGGCGAGCACGGTGAGCGGCGATTTCAGATCGTGGGAGACGGCATGGAGCAGCGAGGTCTTCAGCTCGCTCGCTCTCGCGCCGAGCGCTCCACGTGCGCGCGCTCCTCGATGAAGCGCTCGCGCTCGATCGCGAACGCGAGCAGGTTCGCCGCGGACTCGAGGGCGCGTCGGCGCGGCGGCGCACCCGCGGATCACGAGCGCCGCGCGGGCCCGCTCCCCCACGATCAGCGGGATGCAGAGATCGCGGCCGAACCGCGACGGGATGTCCGTCACCCTTCCGTGGCGCCCCACCCCCGCCGCGATGTCCTCGACTTCGTCCGTGATCGGCCGGCCCATCCACGCCAGGACCTGCTGATGCTGCGGCGACGCGCCGAAGAGGATCACTCCGCCGCTCGCCGCGCCGATGCCCTCGAGGTACCGCGCCGCGGCGGCGCCGATCTGCTCGCTCTCCCCGCTCCCGCGCAGCAGCGTCGACGCTCATCGCATAGAGCGTCTCGATCTCCGCGCGGCTCGGGCACGCGCGTCGTCGGCCTGCCGGCGCTCGCGCACGAGAAGCCGGTTCGCGAGGAGCGAGGTGATCAGAAACGTCGCGAGAGCGATCCAGTTCTCCGGATCCTCGACCGTGAGCGTCCAGGTCGGAGGAAAGAAGAAGAAGTTGTAGAGCAGAGTCGCCGTGATCGCGGAAACGCTCGACACCACGAGCGGTTGACGCGACGCGATGAACAGCACCCCGACGAGCAGCAGAAACCCCGCGCTCGTCGGGTTCAGCTCGCAGCGCGCGCGCCGCCCCGGCCGTCAGCACCAGGATGAGCAGCGAGGACGCCGCTCCGGTCAGGAGCTCGCGTCTCCCGCGCCGCTCCGATCGCCGGACGTCCTTCATCGGAAGAGGGACTCGATCCGTCACAATGCCTGACTCCGACGACCGTCAGCGCGAGCGCTCCGAGGAGCAGAACTTCCAGCGCCCAATCCTCGGCCGTCGTTCCAATGTACATCTGCAGCCACCGATTTACGCGTCCCATGCCTTTCAGAACGGCAGCGCGCGGGAGCCATCGCTGCCGATTCTCTCAAGGATTCGCAAAGGACAGCACCGGGTCTCCGTTAAGAGTCCGTTAAGAGCCTCTCGCGATGGCCGTAGACGTCGTGTACGGTGGGTTCGCTTTGACGGAATCCCTCGCGGACCCTGCAGCGCACCCGATCGAGAATCGCACACCCGGCTCCTTTCCCTCTCCCTGCTCGCCCTCGGCATCGTCTACGGAGACATCGGCACGAGCCCGCTCTATGCGCTGCGGGAGTGCTTTCACGGATCGCACGCGGTCCCGCTCACTCCGGCGAACGTCTTCGGCGTCCTCTCGCTCATCTTCTGGACGCTCGTCATCGTCGTGACGCTCAAGTACCACGTCTACGTCCTCCGGTTCGACAACCGCGGCGAGGGAGGGATCCTCGCGCTGATCGGCCTTCTCGGCCGGGCCACGACCGGGCAGCGCGGCGGTTCACGTCTCGCTCACGGCGCTCGGCGTGTTCGGGGCCGCGCTCCTCTACGGCGACGGGATGATCACGCCGGCGATCTCGGTGCTGAGCGCCGTCGAAGGACTCGAGCGTCGCGACACCGTTCTTCGAGCCGTACGTCATCCCGATCACGATCGGCATCCTCGTCCTCCTCTTTCTCTTCCAGCAGCGCGGCACTGGCGGCGTCGGCACGGTCTTCGGCCCGGTCGACGCTCGTCTGGTTCGCTGCGATCGCCGTCCTGGGCATCCGAGGCATCCTGCTCGAGCCGTCGGTCCTGAAGGCGGTCAACCCCGTGCACGCGATCGCGTTCTTCGCGCGCAACGGGCTCGCCGGCTTCCTCGTCCTCGGCGCGGTCTTTCTCGTCGCGACCGGCGGCGAGGCGCTCTATGCGGACCTCGGCCACTTCGGCGAGCGGCCGATCCAGATCGACTGGTTCGCGATCGTCGGCCCCGCGCTCGTGCTCCAGTACTTCGGCCAGGGCGCGCTGCTGCTCCGGAATCCGGAGAGCGGCGGTGAATCCCTTCTATCTGCTCGCGCCCGCGTGGGCCCTCTATCCGCTGGTCGCTCTCGCGACCGCGGCGACGATCATCGCGTCGCAGGCGATCATCTCGGGCGCGTTCTCGCTGACGCGCCAGGCGATGCAGCTCGGCTACCTGCCGCGGATGGAGATCGTCCACACGTCGGCAGCCGAGATCGGCCAGATCTACATGCCGACGGTGAACTGGGCGCTGATGGCGGCGACCATCGCGCTGGTCCTCGGGCTTCCGCTCGTCGACGCAACCTCGCCGGCGCGTACGGGGTCGCGGTCAGCACGACGATGATCATCACGACGATCCTCGCCTACGCCGTGGCGCGCGAACGTGTTCGGATGGGGCCGTCTCACCGCGGGGCTCGTGACGGCGGCGTTCCTCGTCGGCCGATCTCGCGTTTCTCGGCGCCAACTACTTCAAGATCGCGCACGGCGGCTGGTTTCCGCTCGCGATCGCAGGGATCGTGTTCCTGTCGATGACGACGTGGGAGCAGGGGCGCGACATCCTCTCGGCGAAGCTCCGCCAGGGCGCGCTTTCCCCGTCGATGTTCGTCGAGTCGCTCCGGACGCGGCCGCCCGTGCGCGTTCCCGGGACCGCCGTGTTCATGCATCGCGCGCCCGACACGATCCCCTCGTCGCTCCTGCACAGCCTGAAGCACTACAAGGCGCTGCACGAGCAGGTGATTCTTCTCACGATCGAGACCGAGGAGGTCTCGCATCTGCGCAGCGAAGAGAGATTCACGCTCGTCGAGCTCGGCGAAGGGATGTACCGGCTGACCGGCCGGTACGGCTACATGGAGAGCGTGGAGGTCCCGGCGCTCCTCGTCCGCGCCGCGGAAAAATACGGCCTCGCGGTCGACCCGATGCAGACGACGTACTTCCTCGGCCGCGAGACGCTCGTGGTCACGCGCCGACGGAAAGCGGGATGCGCGCCTGGCGCGCGCAGCTGTTCGCCTCGATGATGCGGAACGCGGAGAGCGCCGCGCGGTTCTTCCACCTCCCGCCGAATCGCGTCGTGGAGCTCGGCGCGCAGATCGAGCTCTGAATTCAGCTTCCTCGCGCACCCCCTATTTCAGCCAGAGAGGCGAGAGATCGATCTCGACCGCATCGAACGGCTGGGCGTGAACGCGGTCGTCGTCCCGGTACGATCCGAGTCGGGCCCAACCATCACTCTCGCGACGGAAAACCTCGAGCGTTTTCGCAGCCGGATCGATCAGCCAGAGCCACGTGACCCGGTGGCGAGCGTATGCAGGCAACTTGCGCTGAAGATCGAGATCGATCGTCGAGGGAGACAGGATTTCGCACGCCCAGTCGGGCGCGACGTCCAGGGCCGGGACATCGGGCATGACCGGGAGAGTTTCGCGCCGCCATCCGGCGAGATCGGGAACCAGAATATCGTTCCCGAGGTGGAGCTCGGGCTCGTAAAGAATCCACCACCCAGCGGGCCCTCGTCGTCCGGTGTGAAACGCGCCCACGAGCTCGGCCGTCAGAAGCGCTCCGACGTGTGCGTGCCGTGTCCGCGGTCGCGGCGAAGCATACAGCTCGCCCTCCACGATCTCAGCGACCTTGTCGTCGGGAACCTTCAGAAGATCGTCGTACGTCGCTCCCTGTTTGCTGCTCACGTCGGCATCTTACCTCGGCGACTATGATCCAGCGCTCAGGAAGCAGGACGACGCTGCGCCAGCCCGGATTTTCACGGCCGTTCGTCGCGAAACGGCCGAGAGTGGCCTGGATGCGAGGCACACACGGCGATTTCGCGACGAAGGCATCGAGCCCGATCCCGTCTCCCCGCTTCTCCGTGTAATCATCATTTGACCCGACCCCAAGGGCCTCGTTCATTCTCCTGATCGCGCGATGTCAAACGAACGTTCCCCGCCGCCCGCGGCACGGGTACCCATGTTTGTCCTTGTGTGAATTCAGGCCGGCATTTCGCGTCTTTCGCGGAAAGCGGCGGCCGCACCAGGTGCGCTCGACCGTATATCTCGCTTCCGACGAACGAGCCCGACGTCAAACACCGGGGTTCCCGGATCCCTGTTCCCGTGGTGGAATCGAGAAGGAACCCGACGTGGAAAACTCGATCGCGTGGCGAGGACTGAAACTGCGATTCGTGATCCTGACAGTCTCGATCCGATCCACCCGATACGAGCGCAGTTCTCCAGTCTCCGCTTTGACCGCCATCAGCAGAACGTCGCCCGCGAGCGTTTTTCGAAGTGAATACGGCTCGACGAGCCGCCTCTTTCCCTGATAGCCGAGGTCGACGAGAAGCCGATTGGCACCCGCGAATCGCATCGACTCCAAAGGTGCACGATACTGCCACGTGGATATCGTGGCCGGTGGGGCCCACGATGTGACGGACTCTCGAACCGGCGCGGATGCAAGCACAGGTGGTTCCATTCTTCCGCTCAGCCAGCCGAAGAGCTCGTCCAGCGCACTCCAGAAATCCGCGAATGGCGGCAGTGCCGGCAACTGATGGCGAAGCATGCTCTCCCATTCCTGCTCCAGTTCCGCGCGCCATGACGCTCTGGAGACGAGTTCGAAAGTCGGAACGGGGATCGCCTTGTGCCGGCATTTCTCTTCGAGAATCTTCGCGACCGGCCCTCGGCTCTGGCGAAGCTCCTGACGCCTGTAGAGGTTCACGATGTCGTAAAGGTCACGCGGTCGTCCCCGCTCGCCCATCGCCCTGATCTTCTCGGCGAACAGCTCTTCGAACGAGTAGCAGGAGACGGTCGCATCGCCAGGTAGCGTGTCGGGGTACGGATGCGACACGACGCGTTTGACGGCATCCCGGACGACGATTTCGGTCGCGAGCAGGTCCAGCTTGATGCTGAACTCGGTCTGCTGCCCCCGAAGTGCACGATAGTAGATGCGTCCTTCGACGCTCCCTTCGCCCCTCTGTTTCACGAGTGGCTCGCGTCCCAGCAGGTTGATTCCGGATTCTTCGGCAACTCTCGCGAGCACGGAGCGAAGCTGACAGCAACCTCATCCACCTCGATGGGACCACCCCGCAGCACCGTGAAATCGAGATCCTCGGAAAAGCGATAGGTTTCGATGTAGCACTTCTTCAGGCAGGTTCCCCCCTTGAAGATCCAGGTGCCGTCGAGATCCGAATTCCGTTCCGATTCCCCAGAGAATCCATCCGATCACCCAGTCCTTCTCGACGATCCGTTCGTCGAGACTCCATGCTCGTGCGCGCTCTTCGAGATCGAAGATCGAGATCACGCCGAGCCCTCTCCTTCAATCATTACGTTCACTCTGAGGTTCCACCTCTTCCGGATTCGCCCCAGGGCGTCGACATCGGGGTCGAGCTTCGACAACCCGCTGCTCATGCGCACGCGGCATTGCTCGACCAGCTCGGGCGTTCCGGCGCCGATTGTTTCGAGAAGGAAGCCGAGGCGCTTGAAGACCGTCCGATTTCCGAGTCGATCGGCGTAATCCACGACCTTCGCCTCGTCGCGATGCTCGCTCTCGAAGTAGGCCGCGATGATCTCCGCGGCGTGGCGAATCCCTCCCGCCATCCACGGCTCATCGAGAGTGTCGACTACGGTTCGGGAAGGGTCGGACACGAAAACGGCCGCTTGATCGCGCCACGCCTTATTGGTTCCGAAGTGCTTCTCCTCGGGGAGGAACCGGAGCCGGAACCGCGTGCCCTGAATCGTGACAGCCCGATCCCGAATCGACGCCGCGGTGACGACGACTACATCGCGAAAGATCTGTTCGGTCAGCGACCAGTGTGAGGCGGCGGTCCAGCCCCCAAGGTAGCAGGGACTGTAGAGTGAATTCGCGACGAGCCAAGGGTCTCCCGCCATTCGCCGGGCACATCGGCGCCGAGAGGGACCGTCGTGTACAGCCCCCGGCGAACGCGCGACAACCAACCTCGCCTTGCGAGGTGAGCCACGAGCGTGCGCGCTTCATCCGGCGATAGAGCGAGCACGCTCGCCGCGTCCGCCGGCGTGAACGGGCCGTCAAACTCGCGATGGAGCTTCTCCAGGCGCGCTCGGGTCCCATGCTCGATGCCGGATCGTTTAGGTATATTAGACTTCGTTTTAGGCATACCGGCGTAACTATCCGGCGTCCATGATATACCTATGAAGAATCGAAGTCGACCATCGGAACCCGGACGTCGGCGACGATGAGCCAGCGCTCAGCAAGGAGGACGACGCTGCGCCAGCCCGGATTCTCACGGCGGCTGAGTACATCCATGGCACAACGCTCGCCGTCGACGGTGGCTGGCTCGCGCGGTAGATTCTCTGCGACGCCGGAGGCGTCGCACCCAGAATGCTTGTGTTCTTGGAATCAATGCGTTAACCTTTCGGGTTAATAGTCGTGGACATCGCATTCCGTCGGGAAAAGCTGAGGAAGGTCTGCAACGATGGCCGGCTCCTGATGAAGGAGTACGGTCGCACGCGGGCGATGAAGATCCAGCTCCGTCTGGGTGAGCTGCGGGCCGCGCGCACGCTGGCCGAGATGGCTACGCTTCCGGCGGCGAGATGTCACGAGTTGCAGGGAGAGCGGAGGGGTCAGCTCGCCGTCGACCTCGCTCATCCCTGGAGACTGATCTTTACCCCGCTCGAATGGATCGAGAAGGAAACGGGAGGACTCGACTGGAACAAGGTCGAGGCGATCGTCATCGAAGAGATCGTCGATTACCACTGATGGAACAACGAAAGGAGCGGGTCATGTCCCGCAACGAATACAGTCCGGCGACGGTTCTGCCGCCGGGAGCGACGCTCGCCGAAACGCTGGAGGCGATCGGGATGACGCAGGCCGAACTTGCCCGCCGCGCCAATCGTCCGATCAAGACCATCAACGAGATCGTGCAGGGGAAAGCGGAAATCACCGCCGACACCGCCATTCAACTGGAGCGGGTCCTCGGCGTTCCCGCCAGCCTCTGGCAGAGCCTGGAGCGCAACTATCGCGAGTCGCTCGCCCGCGCCCGTGACCGGCGGGACCTCGAACGTCACGTCGACCGATTGCGCGAGATCCCCGTTGCGGCGATGGAGAAGTTTGGCTGGATCCCTCATGGACGAGACAAGGTGGAGAAGCTTTCGAACGTGCTCGCGTTCTTCGGCGTGGCCAGCGTCGCGGCGCTCGAGCAACGAGCCGACGCGCGATTCCGCGCATCGAGCGCGTTCCAGGCCAATCGCATCGCCATCGGTGCCTGGCTCAGAAGGGGGCATCTCGAGGCGCAGAAGATCGATTGCGCTCCATGGGACGCCCTCCGCTTCGAGAAGATCCTGAGCGAGGCAAGAGATATTGCCGCGGCGATGCCGGCCGACTTCGCCGAGCGCCTGACGCAGCTGTGCGCCCGCGCGGGCGTGGCCGTGGTCTACGTCCCCGAGCTGCCGCGAACGCACCTCTGGGGCGCCACGCGATGGGTCGCCGACAAAGCGATCATTCAGCTGAGCCTCCGCTACCGCCGCGAAGACCACTTCTGGTTCACGTTCTTCCACGAAGCCGCACACGTGCTGAAACATGGGAAGAAGGAGCTGTTCATCGAAACCGGCGACGATCCTGACGACGAGAAAGAGCACGAAGCCAACCGGTTCGCGTCCGAGTTTCTGGCGCCGTCCTCGAAGCTCCACGACCACTTCGGAACTGGACACATCAGCGCCGCATCCGTGCAACGGTTCGCAAAACGCACCGGCGTCTCACCCGGCATCATCGTCGGAAGACTCCAGCACGAAGGACTCCTTCCGCGCACGCACCTGAATGGGCTGGTGCGAAAGCTCTCGTGGGAGAGGCAGGCGGCTCAGCGGCGTAATTGATTTCTGCACCCGCTTCGCACGCAACCTCGGGCTGTAGAATTCCGGGCGGCCGCAGGCCGCCCCTACGGTGTCATCCGACCGAAGCGCGAGGCCCGGTCACGCGGCGCCGAACGCTTCCGCGGCGAGGTGGCGCGCGGCGGCGACCAGGTGACGGTACGGGTTCGACGTCGGCGCGAGGAGCGCGCTCATCGTCGCGAGCGCCGGCTCGAAGACCTGACGACCGAGATCGAGCCACTCGTCGTCCTCGTAGTGCTCGGCCGAACGAGAGCACTTCCGCGACGTGATCGGGGAGCTCGATCGAGTCGCCGTCGATTCCGCCGCGGCGATAACAATCCCGGAGCCGGATCATGAGCCGCACGCGCTCGGGCGTCTCCGCGCCGAACAAATGCGCGCCGAGATAGGGGCTGCAGGCGGGGGCGACGTCGAAGGTGCCGGTATAGGTCGCCTGCTGCGTCGCCCGGCCGAGGACGACGATTCCCTCGGCGAACCTCTCGAGCGCCTGCGACGCTTCGGTCTCCCCCCTGAAGACGCTCAGCCCTTCCGCGAGCCGCTCGCCGAACGATTCGTCGGGGTACCGGAAGAGATCTCCGATCGCTTTGATGGAACGGGGTACGAAGCCGGCACTCGGCGGGAGGCCGAGCAGTTCGTTGATCCGCGCGCCGACTTCCGCCGCGTCGACTGTCGCGAGCGGTTGTTCGCGCAACGTGCGCATCGCGAAGGCGAAAGTCGTGTGGCTCGTCATCATCATCCAGATGGCCAGGACGGATGAGGGGAGGCAGAGGCCGAAGAAGAAAAGGGCCGAGTTAACGGAGAGTTAGGCGGCGCATCAGCGACTCGCCAAGAGCCTTTCATACTGCTCGTGGCGGCCGATCCAGAACCAGACGATGAGGTCCTTCTCTTCGAGAAACCCCACCACCCTGTAACTGCGGCCGACCCGGGCGGAGAATACGGCCTCGATCGCGTGTACCTGTTTGAAACGAAGGCTCGGGTGATGCGGATTTTGGGCGAAAAGTCGATACGCCGATCGAGCCTGCTCGCGAATCTCATCGGGAAGCGCCGCGACCTGCTTCCGGAAGTTGCGAGTCGTTCGCGACCTCACAGCTTCTCGGGGTCGAGAGGCTCAGTGAGCCCGGCGCGATGCTCCTGCCGCGCCTCTTCGGCCAAGCTTCCGAGAAGGTCCTGCGACTTGGCGAAGAGATCATCCCACCGGCGCTCGGACTCCAACTCGGCGAGAATCAAAGCGCCGATGGCCTCCTGGTCCTGTTCAGGAAGCTTCGCCGCCTCGGAAATCGCCTTCTCAAGGAGTCGCCCCATGAAGCGCATTTTACACCCCATGCTGGACGGCCACGGTGAGGACCCTCGTAACGACCCGGCCGTCGCCCGCCTCACGGCTCAAAGCTCAGCGGCTTCGGCCCGCTCGATGCTCTTGCCCAAGAAGCCACGCTTGAGTTCTGACGAGAACAAGCTCTGCGCGGCCGCGCGATTCTCGTACCACCAGTCAGCTGCCCGTTCGATCTGCCGCGCGGCTCTCGGCGAGATGCGAAGAGCGTACGTCAACGACCGCGTGACCTTAGATGGCGAAGGATGTCCTCGCCGGTGATGTAGCTTCCGGAACGAATCTCGGACAAAGACTCGATGAGGGCCTGCTCTTCAGCAGAAGTCAACGCGACCGGCTCATCGGGCGTAGATGCGAGGACGGCCACGGACGACCCCTCCTCAAACTCGCCTTCCGGGAGGGCAACCTTACCGTTCTCAACCTTCCCTGTCACGAGTTTCATCGCGGGAAATTGTAGCACTCGCCCAAGCCGCATAACGGCTTGCCGCTCAGCCGCGCCAACCCGCACGCGAGAGTCTACCCGCTTTCGACTCACGTGGCGCGGGTTGGCGTCGGCTGCAGCGTTGAGTTAGGCGTCCACTCGTGCACCCACCACTTACTCGGCATGGGTAGCGGACGGTTGCGGAAGATGGGTTCTACCGATGCGATGATGGACCTCGTGATGTTCGCAAGCCAATCTAGCCGAAAATACACCCGTCGAAACGGCGCTTCAGCAAAGCTCGTATAGATCACGTCCCCAGTGACCTCAGTCATGGGGTTCTGATCAACAACCGGATTGTCGCTGTACCGATGAACGTAGCCAGACCTGAAACAGCGATAAAAAATGTTTCCGTAGGTGTAGTCACGTACTAGTTGCGCCGGTAGCGAGGAGGGGAGCGTCGTAGGGTCGGCCTCCGTCAGGCGCGGGCCAGGTCGCCATACCATGCGCGAGAAATAGGGTATCGATCCCCTTCTCTTCGAGGTTTCCGAGTGCTTTTCTCTGCATCGCGGTGAGCGCATGTTCGATTCGCTTGCGCGCCTGGGCGAGCTCACGCTCCCGGAGGAGACGGTCTCCTTGCGCATCAGGGAAGGGAGGTGGCAGCAGTGAGTCGATTCTGAGGATTTCGCCGTCGAGCAGGCCGCGCACCGCATCGGGCTGCTCAGTGAGGTCGAGGGTTCCGACCTTTAGATCGCGATAGAAGAGGAGTGAGTTCGCGCGCGAAGGGTCGATGAGCCGGCGGATCCAGACGTCGCGCGCTGCGTCGACAATGGCGCGGATCTTCGGGTCCACCCGGTCACGTTGAGAGTCAGCCACGGAGTCCATGTACGAGTGACTCGTTTCAGCCGTAGAGTTGATTTTGGAGAGTAGCACGTCGGCTTAGATGCGGTACGACCGAAGGGGGCCCTGCGATCTTCGATCAATCGTCTACGGTTACGACTGGAGGATCTATCGATGCTCGTGACGGCGATCACCACCTCGCCAGTACTTTTCCAGTGGATGAGAATCGGAGGCGAGACGCTATCCCTCCGGCAGCAATCGCGTTGACGAAAGTAGTCGCGGCCAAGTCCTGCAACTCGCCATTCAGTGCGGCAAGCCCAGCTCTGTTTTCGGCCCGTCTAACCAAGAGGGCGTGTGATCACGGTCTGTTGCCAAACTCGCTGCACTCGACTACGGTGAAACTGGTCCCCCACTTCTGGCAAAGGAGAACCGCATGGCTTCAGTTCCATCGCGCGTCGCGGAGCGCCTTTCCACAGGCCTGAGAAGATTCCAGCCGATCATCGAGTCCGCCAGGTCCAGAGACGTCAATGAACACGACACCGTCGTCATCATCATAGACATACTCGCGGAGGTCTTCGGTTTCGATAAGTACGCCGAAATCACACGGGAGTACGCAATCCGCGGGACCTACTGCGATCTGGCGATCAAGCTCGATGGGAAGCTCGCGTTTCTCGTCGAGGTGAAGGCTATCGGCCTCGAGCTGAAGGATAGTCACGTAAAGCAGGCGATCGATTACGCGGCGAATCAAGGAGTCGAGTGGGTCGCGCTAACGAATGGCGTGATCTGGCGCGTCTTTCGAGTGTCGTTCGGGAAGCCCATTGATAAAGAACTAGTCGTGGACTTTGATATTTCGCTCCTGAGCCCGCGTGCGAACGACGACATCTGCAGCCTTTACCTCCTGACGCGGGAGAGCATGGTCAAGTCGGCTCTTCAGCAGTACCACGACCAGCGTCAAGCAACGAATCGCTTCTTTATTGCCGCCGCGATTCTTCGCGAGCCGGTTCTCGAGCTCATTCGACGCGAGCTCCGCCGCGTATCTCCAGACGTCAAGATCGACATCGATGAGATTCGTGAGACGCTGGAGCAGGACGTCCTCAAGCGGGACGTCATCGAAGGAACGGAGGCGGATTCAGCCAAAAGAAGAGTCGCCCGCGCTGCTGCTACGCAACTTCGCATTAAGAAGACATCCGACAAGAAAGTGGAGGTTGAACGCGTGCCTTCACGTATGGCGAATGGGCCAGAGGTGCGCAAGCCCTGACGGAAAAGGTTGGAAACAGGTGGGGTCAGGACCGGAAAGCCAATATCTCTCGCCGTGGACCAGCCCAAACTTTTCGTGCGGAGAAACAAACGTCCAGAGGGCATATGCTCGAAAGATTTGAGAGTGTAAACAAGGTTGGGCTGTTCGATAACTACTCCCATTTTCCCGGCTGCGACCTCGGTGAAGTCACACTCATCTACGGGGAGAACGGCGTCGGCAAGTCCACGCTTGCCGCCATTCTCGATTCGCTACGCGAGCGGAACGCAGGGGAGATGATCAGGCGCAGAAGCCTTCCTGGAGATGTCGCCCCGACCGTGGCCGTCAGCCTGAGCGGGAAGGTCTATACCTTCGACGGCCGTGCGTGGGACGACCAACCGCCGTATGACACCCTTGATGTTTTCTATCCTGGTTTCGTCACGCGCAACGTTCATGCAGCTACCGCTGTCGATTCCGATCATCGTCGGAATCTCTGCGAGCTTGTCCTCGGACGGAAAGCGGTTGAGAAAGTGACGAGACTGGCGCAGGCCGATAACGACGGCCGGGCGGCGCTGGTCGAGATGAAGGCGATTGAGAAAGAACTTCAACTGTTGATCAAGCAGCCCGACACCCTTGAGACGTTTCTGGGCCTTCCGAATGACGCGAAGATTGACGAGCACATAGAGAAGGTGCGCGCGGAACTGAAGCAGGCGCAGAGCAAGGATGCGATTCTCGCAAGAGCTGTACCCAAGGCGGTTGCGCTGCCCACGGTTGATCGGAATGCAATTGCCGCACTCCTGGAGAAGAGCGCCGACGGCATAGGCGCAGACGTTGCCTCCGTAGTCCGCGCGCACATCAACCAGCATCTGGACAACGAAGGCGAGAACTGGCTCGAATATGGCGCGAGGCATACGGGGACGGACAACAGATGCCCATTCTGCGCTCAGGACATTGCCGGATCGACTCTCGTCGCGGCAGTCCGGTCCTACTTCAGTGCGGGGTACCGTGCCTACTCCGAATTGTTAGTGTTGGAGATTCAGGTAATCCGGGACCAACTTGGCACTGCCGCTTTCTCACGTATACGGGCAGCTTTCTCGGCTCAAGTCGCAGTGGCTGCCCAGTGGGCGGTCGAAATGCCGATTGATCAGTCCGCTATTGCCACCATCCTTACCGAGGCTGAAGCGGTCTGGAAGTCTGCCACGGAAAAGTTGGAAGCAGTTGTCGCAAGCAAACAAGCCAAGCCGCTCGAGAGGATGGAGCCTGCATTGGCTGAAGAGGCATTGACGGAGTATGGGGCTGCGGTTGCCATGCTCGTCAAGGTGAACGATTGCCTCTCTGCGAGCGACAAGAAAGCTGAAGAGCGGAAGGCCGCTGTGTCGAAGGCAGACACGCTGGAAATCGAACAGCGACTGCATCGTCTAAATAACCAAAAGGTTCGGTTTGAGTCGGTGGTGCAAGAGCGGCTTGCAAAGAGAAACGCGCTCATCGAGAAACGGACAAAGCTTGACGGAGAGAAAACTGGTCTGAAGAAAGAAATTGACGAACACGCTTCCAAGGTGGTCGGGAAGTACCAAGACGGGATCAATTACTACCTTGCATACTTCGGCTGTGACATAAGAATCGAATCCATTGAGCCGAAGTTTCCCAGTGGGAAAGCCAGCGTCCAGTACACACTCAAGGCACATGGCCACGAGATCGAACTGGGCCTCTCTGCGGCTGGACCTTGTTTCGAGACCGTTCTTAGCGAGGGGGACAAGTACACGCTCGCGCTCGCGTTCTTCTTCGCACGACTAAAGGACCACAGCGATCTGGCTGGACGAATTGTGGTGCTTGATGACCCAGTCAACAGCCTTGGAAGTTCTCGCCGCACTCTCATCGAAGGGGTCATTCGAGACTTGCGCGTCCGTGGCGCGCAGGTTGTTGTCCTGACTCACGACGAGCGGTTGGCTGCAATGATGTGGCGCGACAAGAAGCTGAAGAATATCGTCCCGTTGCAGGTGGAAAGGACCAACAAGGGCAGCCAACTGCTGCCATGGGACGTGGATCGCGCAACGCAAAGCGAATATGTCGTGCATTACCTCACGCTTCACGACTTCCTTGAACACGGCAAAGACCACAAGCCAGCGGCAGCGTGCATTCGGCCGTACTTGGAACAGCGACTCCGACACCTGTTTCCAGGGCCGCCGTTTCTAACGCGTGATTCTCTCGGCGATATGATTGGCAAGATACGGGATAGTGCTCCTGGATCGCGACTTAACGCGCTCAAGGTGAAGGTTCCAAGCTTAGAAGCCATCAACGATGCGTCGCTGCCAAGTCATCACGCCACTGACGATGTTCCGGGAATGGATCCGCTGACTTCAGCGGAAGTGCGGCTATTCGCGCAGAAGGCGCTGGATGTCTTGGGATAGCCGAGGGCGAACAATCGCTTGCACTCCTACGCGAGACCTGCGGCGGGTCTCGCGACGGTGAAGCGTGACGTTCGACGGACAGAACAGCCGCAAGGACTGTTGTCCTACGCCCGGTTGGCTTCGCCGAGGTTTGTGAGACGCGAGTTGGCAAGATGCTGCTCTTGAGACGGTCCCGACATTGAGTACGAAGATGGACTACGACGCACTGGTCAAATTCGTGCAGGAGCACTTCACCGACGGTCTCGCGTTGGTGATCGGGTCCGGGCTGTCCGCCGCTGAGGGGATCCCGGGGATGCCCGCGCTTGCAACGCATCTCAGCGAACGGCGTGGGCGTACTGACGGGAACCGACGCAACGCTGTGGAACCAGATCAAGGCTGTGCTGGATGCCGGCGAAGGATTGGAAGCGGCGCTGCTTAAGCACCCGCCATCCGACACGCTTGAGGTCTGGATCGCAAAAGAGACGTGCGAACTGCTGATGCCGAAGGAACGCGAAGTCATGAGCGCGGTGCTCCGAGGGGATCGCTCGCTTCGCCTGACGACATTCCTGGCCAAGGTGTTGAAGCCGACGAATGGGCTGCCGATCCTGACACCCAACTATGATCGGCTCATCGAGGTGGCATGCGAGATGGCAGGCTTCCATGTGGACACCACAGCCGTCGGGCACTATGCGGGCGCGTTCGACCATGTCCGAAGTTGCATGGGATCATGCCGGGGCATCACAACGCGCGCCAAGACCACCGTCCTCGACCACTTCCCGCGTGCGATCGTCCTGAAGCCGCATGGGAGCTTTGACTGGTACCAATCCGGCAACGACGCGCGACGTTGCAGTTTGGATCTGGACGCGGAACGGCTCATGATCACGCCGGGCATCAACAAGTACCGGGCTGGCTACAACTCGCCCTTCGACAAGCATCGCGATTTGGCCAACGACTACATCAAGCAGGCCGGGCGTCTGCTGGTCGTGGGGTACGGGTTCAACGACGATCACCTACAAACCCATCTCGTAAAACGGATTCAGGACGGCACGCCCACGCTGATCTTGAACCAATCGGCGAGCTCGAAGGTCGAGAAGCTGGCGGAGGAATCGCCGCGCTGCGTTTGCCTCTCGAAACCGACGGCATGGGCGGGAGTCGCGATGGTGACAAAGGGACACCGGTTCGAGCATCAGGGGCACGATTTGTGGGATCTGGGCGTTCTGGCAAAGGAGCTACTGACATGAGCGATGCACCCATTCTGACGTTCGACGCGCCGAGCAAGCTCGGCAAGGTCGCCTCCGTGGACACGAGCCGCGTACTCATCGCGGTGGAAAACGCCGCACTCTTGCCGCGTGCTGCGGTCGGGAGCCTTGTCGCAATTCAGGGGACGACCGCTCAGGAGTTCCTGATCGGCATGACGGAGCGTGTGACCCGGCAGCTCCGCGAGCAGACAGCGCAGCCTGATCCGATGGCACCCACGACGCTCGCGGTGGAGGTCGTGCCGGACGATTCGCTCCGGGCCGTCTTGCTCGGCACCTACCGCACCATTGAGGGAACCGTCCGCAATCGGTTCAAGCGGGGCGCTGATTCGTTCCCACAAATCGATCGCGATTGTTTTCTCATCGAGGGCGGCAACCTTCAGCGGTTCATGGGGTTACTGGGCAAGGACTTGGATGAGACGCAGCGGCTCGAACTCGGCCACTTCGCCATCGACCACTCGGCCGCCGCGATCGCCAACGGCGATCGCTTCTTCCAGAGGCACGCGGCGATCCTCGGCAGTACCGGCTCGGGCAAGAGCTGCGCGGTGTCGTTGATCTTGGAACGTGCACACGCCCGCAAGCACGCGAACATCATCGTGTTCGACATGCACGGCGAGTACGCCTCGCTCGCGAACCCGCCCGCGCCGTAAGGACGGCACAGTGCCAATCCCTATTGCCGCCGCGTTCAAGATCGCAGGCCCGGGTGATCTCGACAAGCCACCGGACAACGCACTCTTCCTGCCGTACTGGCTCCTGAACCGGGAAGAGATGCTCTCGATGATCTTGGACCGCAGCGATCAGAACGCGCCCAATCAGGCATCGCGGTTCACATTGCATGTGCGGGAGTTGAAGGAAGGCACACTCAAGGCGGAGAAGAAGAACGACGTGAAGGCGACATTCACCGTCGACTCGCCAATTCCCTACAAGCTGCACTGACCTACTCGAGAAGCTCGAGCACGACGATACGGCAAAGGGCATCGGGGCGAAGGGCGGAGATGTAAAGGGTGAATGGGAAGGACGGCTTACACGCGTTTATCTCCCGCCTAGAAGCCAAGGCCGAAGACCGCCGGTACGGCTTCATGTTCAAGCCGCCAGAGATTGCTCTCAAGTACGACTGGCTCGCGAAGCAAATCGCAAAGCTGCTCGCCCCGGGCGAGGGAAAGCACGGCATCAAGGTGGTGGACTTCTCCGAAGTGCCGTCGGACGTGCTCCCCGTCGTCACGGGCGTATTCGCACGACTGCTGTACGATGTCCAGTTCTGGATGCAGCCGGAAAAGCGAACGCCGTTCGTCTTCGTGTGCGACGAAGCCCATCTGTACTTGCCGGTCCGTGAGGACGCGGACGCAGTCGAGAAACAGGCCCTCTACTCCTTCGAGCGCATCGCTAAGGAAGGCCGAAAGTACGGCGTCTCTCTGCTTGTGGTGAGCCAGCGCCCCTCGGACGTGAGCCGAACCATCCTCAGCCAGTGCAACAACTTCCTCATCCTGCGCTTGACCAACGATCAGGACCAGAATGTCGTCCGTCGCCTCATGCCTGATTCGCTGGCGGGTGTCCTCGACGGCTTGCCGCTGCTCGACACCGGCGAAGCCTTGTTACTGGGCGACGCGATCCTCCTCCCCGCCCGGATCAAGCTGAAGTTCCCAACCATCGAGCCGCTGAGCCAGACCCGCAACTTCTGGCAGGAATGGGGCGAAAAGGCCCCGGACTCCGCCGCAGTTGCGGCAGCAGTCGAAACACTTCGCCGGCAATCTCGCACAGCGGGAACGCTCGCTTGAAGCGCGAGCTTGTCGCTGGGCGTGCTGGGGCTGGCTTCGGCGCCTCGAAGTATCGGTCTTGCAGGATCCGCATCAGCTTCTTCATCCTCCCGATCCATACCGGGTGGCCGTCGAACCAGCGGTTGCAGCGGACGGGCGCTGCGCTCCGCCTCTGATGCCGGGCGTTAGCCCGACTAGATTGAGATCAGTAGATGTTCCGCTTCCTGCACGCCGCCGACGTCCACCTCGACAGCCCGCTGGTCGGGCTCGACCGCTACGAGTCCGCCCCCGTGGCGGCGGTCCGCGGCGCGACGCGCCGCGCCTTTTCGAAAACCTCGTGCGGCTCGCCGTCGACGAGGGGGTCGCCTTCGTCCTCCTCGCCGGCGACCTCTACGACGGCGACTGGAAGGACTACCGCACCGGCCTCTACTTCGTCGAGCAGATGGCGACGCTCCGCGACGCGGAGCATCCCCGTCGTCGTCGTCGCCGGCAACCACGACGCGGCCAGCCAGCTGACCAGGAAGCTCCGGCCGCCCGACAACGTCCGCTTCCTGTCCACGCGGAGACCCGAGACCGTGCCTCGTCGAGAGCTGCGGCGTCGCCGATCCACGGGCAGGGGTTCGCCACCGCGCGCGTCGACCGACGACCTGGCCGCGGCCTATCCGGTCGCGGACCCCGGCCTGTTCAACATCGGGCTCCTGCACACCAGCCTCGACGGTCGGGAGGGGCACGCGACCTACGCGCCCACCGTCGCCGCCGCGTGCTGGCGCAGAAGGGCTACCGGTACTGGGCGCTGGGCCACGTCCACCGCCGCGAGGTGGTGTCGACGGACCCGTGGATCGTGTTCCCGGGCAACCTCCAGGGGCGCCACGCCCGGGAGGTCGGGCCGAAGGGCTGCACGCTCGTGACCGTCGAGCACGGCGACGTCGCGAGCGTCGCGGAGCGACACCTCGACGTCCTGCGCTGGGCGCGGTGCCGGGTCGACGTGGACGGCGTCACCTCCACGGGCGACCTCCTCGACCGGGTGTCGCGCGGCCTGACCGTCGAGGCCGACCGGGCGGACGGCTCCCCCTCGCGGTGCGGGTCGAGGTGAGCGGCGCGACCGCCTGCCACGACGAGATCGCCGCGCGGCCCGACCACTGGGTGCAGGAGGTCCGCGCCCTCGCGGCCGGGCAGTCCAGCGACGTCTGGGTCGAGAAGGTCGCCCTCGCGACTCGACGGCCGGTGGACCTCTCGGTTCTCGCCGGCCGCGACGAGCCTCCTGGGGGGCTCCTGCGGGAGCTCGGGGCGCCCGCGGCCACCCCGGAGGAGGAGCGCCGCACTGCGCGACTCGCTGGCCACATTCGGGCGGCTCTCCCGCCCGAGCTGCTCGCCGGGGAGGACGCCCTCGACCTCGCCGACCCCGACCGGGTGAGCCGACTCGCGGTCGAGGCCCGCGACCTGCTCCTCGGGCGGATCGCCCGCGGAGGGGTCGCCCAGTGAAGACTCTTGGAGCTCGCCCTCGCGGCCTTCGGGCCGTTCACCGACCGCGTGCTCGAGCTTCCGCCGGGGAACCACGGCCTGCACGTGATCTTCGGCCGCAACGAGGCCGGAAAGAGTTCCGCGCTCCGCGGCCTTCACTCGCTTCTCTACGGCATCCCAGGGCAGACGGACGACGCCTTCCTGCACCCCTACGACGGCTGCGCATCGGGGCCGTCTGCGCCTGTCCTCCGGCGAGGAAATCGAGTTCTCGCGGCGCAAGGGCAAACAAGGGACTCGTGCTCGGGCCCGGCGAGACACGGCTCGACGACGACACGCTCGACCGTTCCTCGGTGGCGTCGGGGCCGGAGGAGTTTCGAACGTTCTGGGGCATCGACTACGCCGGCTCGTACAGGGTGGCCGGGAAATCCTCGAGGGCCATGGGGACCTCGGCGAGAGCCTATTCGCCGCAGGCTCGGGCGCGTCCCACCTCGGGCGCTGCGCAAGCAGCTCGACGAGGAGGCCGCGGAGCTACTTCCGCCGCGCGGCCAGAACCGTTCCATCAACCAAGCCCTCGGTCACCTCCGTGAACTGCGTGGCGCCCAGCGCGAGGCGACCGTGTCGCCCGATGAATGGGCGCGACAGGATCGTGCGGCGCGCGATGCCGACGACCAGGTGACGCAGCTCACGAAGCGCATGCAGGACCTCTCCAGAGAGCGGTCTCGCCTCGAGCGCATGAAGCGCGTCCTCCCGCTTTTCGCCGAGCGCAACGACGTGCGTAGCCGCGTCGCCGATCTCGGGGACGTGGTGCTCCTCGCTCCGGACTTCCCGAAGCGACGACAGGATGCGGAGACCGCGCTCCGCACGGCGCAACAGAACCTCGATCGTGCGGCGGTGGATCTCGGAGAACAGCAACGGATCGTCGCGAACCTCGGGGCGGCGCCTCCGCTCGTGGCTGAGACCGACGCGGTGAACGACCTCCACAAGAGCCTGGGGAGCCACCGCAAGGCGCTCACCGATCGCCCCCGGCTCGTCGGGCAGTGCGGCGAGCAGCGCGGACTGGCGAAGCGCCTTCTCGGCGAGCTGCGACCGGACCTCGACCTGGAGACGGCCGAAACGCTCCGGCTCTTCGTCGGCCGTCGCACACGCATCCAGAAGCTTGCCGCCGAGCGCGAGCGGCTGGACGAGCGGATCGAGTTGGCCCACGGTCGGCACAAGGCTGCGCAGGAACAGGCCGGTGCGCTTGCGCGCGAGACCTCCTCACTTCCGCCTGCCCGCGACCCGGAGAGGCTCGTCGTGGCGATCGAAGAGGCGCGACGTCGCGGCGACGCCGAAGCGCAGCGGGGAAAGCTCGCTCAGGCCGCCAAGCGAGACGCCGCCCAGCGGAACGCCGCGATCGAGAAGCTGCAACTCCCTGCGGCGGTGATCGACAAGCTCGAAGAACTTCATGTGCCGACCGTTGCCGCGATCACGCGATTCGAGCGCACAGCCCAGGAACTCGACGACGAGGCCCGCGCGGCGAAGAGCGAGCGCCAACGCCTTACCAAGACGACGCGCGAGCTGGACGCGAAAATCGAGGCTCTGCGCAACAAGAAGGCGGTCCGGACCGAGGAGGATCTCGCCGAGGCCCGGGCGCGCCGCGACGAGGCGTTTGGTCTCCTCCGTGATCAGTGGGAGAAGGGCCGCGACGTCGTGGCCGAGGCGCGCGAACTCCTCGGCAAGGGCAAGCTGATCGACCTCTACGCGCGAGCCGTGGTGGCGGCGGACGAAGTTGCGGACCGGCTCCGAAGCGAAGCCGATCGCGTCGCGGAACTCGCGCAGTACCTGGAGGAGCGCGAGCGTCTCGCCAAGGACATGGAGGAAGCGGACGCTGCTTCGACGAAGAGGGAGAAAGCCGTCGAGGAACTCAATGCCACATGGCGCGACGCCTGGAAGCCTGTGCTCGCCGCCCCGCCGCAGATCCACGACGCGCGCACCTGGCGTGAAGATTTCGGACGTCTTCTTGAGCGTTCGGAGGCCGTCGTAGAGGCGCGCCAGCAGCACGACGAGTTGCACGGGTGGGTCGAGGAGCAGGTGAAGAGCCTCTGCGTCGCTACCACCACCCTGGAGCCGACCGCACACCCTGCCGGCGGTCTCTCGATGACGGTGGCCGCGGCCGAGAGGCTACGCCAGCGCATCGAGAAGGAAGAGCGTGTCCGGGCGGAGCACGCACGGAAGACGCTCGAGACCGAGCAGGAGATCCGTGACGCTGACGCGGCTGTCCGCGCAGCCCAGACGGCCGTTGAGGCGTGGCAGCGCAAGTGGGACGAAGCCACCCACGGCCTTGTCCAGGGAGACGCTCCTCTGCCCGATGACGCTCTCGCCGCTCTCGATCGCGTCGAAAAGATCCTCGCGGCCCTCGAAGTGGCGGCTGGATACGAGGCGCGAATCTCGGGCATCGACCGAGACGCGGACTCCTTCCGGGCCGACGCGCGCGTTCTCGCCGAGCGCCTCGGCGAGACGGCCGCGATTGAAGGCGGTTCCGAGGACGCGTGGGTCGAGGAGCTACACAAGCGTCTCGGCGCGGTGCTCCAGGAGGATGAACGGCGACGGCAGGCCAGCACACGACTCGATCGCCTCCAGGTCGACGCGACGCGCGACGAGGAGGCCGTCGCGGCCGAACGCCTGACGCTGGCGGCACTGCGGGAGGAGGCGCGCTGCGGGGCCGACGGCGATCTCGTCGTGGGGGAGCAGCGGAGCGCCAACTTCAGTGCATCCCAAATCGAACTCGCGCGGATCGAGAAGGAACTCGTCCGCGGAGGCGACGGCGCCTCGATCGCTGATCTCGAGTCCGAAGCCACGGGAGTGGACAAGGACACCATCGGCGTCCGGCTCGTCGAGATCGGAAGTGAACTGCCCGGGATCGAGACAGTTCTCGCCGAAGCGCGCGACGCGCGGGCCAGGGCGCAGGCGGAACTGCGGGGTCTTCAGGGGCCGTCCGCGGCGAGCGAGAAGGCCGAGGAAGTCCAAGCGACGCTCGCCCGGCTACGAGACGATGTCGTCCGGTATGCCCGTTTGCGCGTGGCCTCGACGCTGCTCGCGAGGCGGATCGACGATTACCGCAGCAAGAACCAGGCGCCGCTCCTCCTCCGCGCCGGCGCGCTCTTCCGTGAGATGACCCTTCACAGCTTCGATCGACTCGAAGCCGACGTGGAAGATAACCGTCCCATCCTTGTCGGAGTGAGACCCAACGGGGCGCGCGTGCCGTCGCACGGGATGAGTGAGGGAAGTCGGGATCAGCTCTTCTTCGCCCTGCGCCTCGCCGCCGTCGAAGCATCTTGCGCCGCGGGAGAGGCGATGCCGTTCGTCGTCGATGACGTCCTCGTGCAGTTCGACGACGATCGCGGTGCCGCGGCGCTCCGCGTCTTGGCCGATGTGGCGTCGCGCACGCAGGTCGTGTTGTTCACGCACCACCAGCACGTGCGGGCGTGCGCCGAGGCGGTAGCTGCACCCGCCATGGTGGTCGTGCACGAACTCTAAATAAACGAGACATGTGGGCCGGACTTGTGCGTTCCCGAGGCGAGATCACTACGCAGAAAGTTGGGCCACCCAGGTCTGGAAAAGCAACTTTACGCCGCGGTTCTGATGTCGAGCAGCAACGCTGGCCCCAGGGTGCGAATATCGGCCCTGCGGGCGGACGACGCACGGCGTCGCGGGCACCCCCGGGACGCGCCTTCTTCTCGGTCACTTCCCCAACTCGTACAGGTACTCCACAAACGACTGGAGTTGCCGTCAGGTCTGCACTCCCGCTTTCTATCTGTGAAGTTTCTTTCCAGGCCCGACATTGTTTTCGCAGGCGAAAAGTTGCTTTTCCAGACCTGGGTGGCCCCAACTTTCTACCTATCCGTGTTTGACCTTTCCAGGATTCACGTTGAGGATTTTGATCCGATTCCCTTCTCGACCCGCGAGCCCCATTCGTATGGCTTCGAGGTAAGGAATCGGGGACAACGCACATCGGCAAGCCAAGTGAAAAGGGCGCGGCGGCGTCTTCGTTGCAAGGTAGACCTTGCCGTTCTCTTCGTCACACAAGCCGCAGATGCGGGTATCGGGAATGCCCAAAACCTGAACGAACGGTGCCGCTTGATTCAGCTCCTCGTCAGGAGGACGCCAGCAGCGCGCTGAATAGTAAGTGCGCTCAATAAGTTCCGCGACAACCTGGCCGCGATTCAGATAGGCGGCAAGACCCGGCAACGTGATGTCGTTCGATCCTGCGGGGAAGGGTGCAGCCCTGCAGTAATCCAGTGTGTCGAGTTCCGCCCGGAACTCGGATGCAAATGCGAGATCAGTCCGGAGCTCACTTTTCAAAGCCGCCTTGCGAGAGTAGCTGCGTCTCCCACGCTTCGCCGCAATCGAGTTGATCTCCTTCATCGTCATATCACTGATCAGCTCTTCGGTCGGAATCGCGGACGAGAACTCGATGAGTCCTGCCGCGAGAAGATTCTCGGATCTCGCTCGATCACGATGACCGATCGGCAACCGGAGGATGCTGCGTTGTCGCGCAATTCGCGCATAGAAGCGGAGATTCTCGAAGCCAAACTTACGAACCATCGCGGCTAGTCGTGAAGGGTCGTGATGTTCGGCCGCGAACAGTGCATCCTGATCTACGTCAAGGCGCACATGAAACCGCTGCCGCGCAGCGTCATGCGAGTCCGAATCGTCAACAAACGGACTGACCTCCGACTCATAGTGACACCGATTCGCTGCGACGTATTCGTCGACCTCCAGGCACCGAATTGCGAATCGACTGATGATTTCGGCCAAACCGCGCTTGAGCGCTGCGGGATCGTGGCCGGCCGAGAGGTCCTGAAAGAGCCTCTCCAAATCGTTAATCGCGTCGGGGGTAACTCCAACCAATGTCAGCGGGAACGCCGTTGCCGACCCGAGTACAACCCGCTCTTCCTCAACTCGTAGCAGTGCGGCCGGCATCGTCTCCTCGTCGCAAACGCTCCCGAGCACTCCTTCACCTGCTGCGCGAAGCGCCCGCCGGCGTGCCAGTGTTTTCACACGGTCTGAGGCGGAGTTGGGCAGCTTCGCGGAACTTGAGAGAAATGAATCGCTCATGACGCCGCTCGACCAGCTGAGCACCAAGCGGCATTGCGTCCAGAGCACCCCCAGGGAGCGCGATAAGCCCGGGTGTCTTACCTTGTTCGGAAAGTAGCACAAGTTCTGCGGCATGAATAACAACTGCCGTCGCCAGCGACGTGCAATGAAGGCCCCCTATGGTCTCGACCGGATCTCCTGTTAGATCGATAAACTCGGCCCCTTGTTCCACGAGGGGCCCGAATCCCACACGAGAAACATGGGCCGCGGCTTGGCTCAGCGCACCCCAGACCTCAGGCATTCTTGGCAGCAGATCCTTCACCCAACTAACCGACCTGGTCGCCTGGAACTTCTGCGCAGTTCGTCCTGCCTATTGCTCAAAGACCGAAGGCTCTTTCGACGTGAACGGCAACCGCTGCTGTCTCGAGGGCCACGCGTAAGAGCGCAAATGCATCGCGGGACGCGCGCTGTCGGACAAGGTGGAAGCTGGACACGAGCGTATCTCTCGCGCTCTTTAGCAGTGCAAGAGAATGTACCCATGCCTCGACGTCTGATGGGTGTGCTTTGATGCCAGCAATGATCAGCATCCCGTGCAGGATTCCAATATCACGGACGATTTCACAGATATCTTTTTGATAGTCGAGGTCAAACGAGGCTTGCGCGTCCTGGCGCTGGCCAAAGACAAGCATTTCCACGCCGTTCGCTGGGCGCGCTGTCATGCCTTCTCCTTCTGCTGCGCAACGGTTCCAAGCTCACCGTCGCGAACCCGCACGGGAAGAAGTATGGCTCTCGCGAACTGGTAGATCGCGGGTTCGCGTCCGGTGCAGCGCAGAGTTAGCCGGCCGGCACGAAACGGCTCATTGCTGGCGACCGAGAGCGCTGGCCATGAATTGGCCGAGACGTCGCGCGCACAGCCGAGCTGCCTCGTCGGGAGTGTTGACATAAAACCCAGATAGTTCCATGCCACCTTTGTATTGATAGTCGGCGGACCAGACACGATTTCCATGGTTCTTCACCACCACGATCATCGTCGAGTTTTGCCACTCAACAACTGAGCCAGTGGTGATTCCAGTTGTGGAACCTGACGCGACTGCGTAACCGTAGCCCGTGTAACCCGAGTACCAGCCTTGCGCCGCAGCGGTTGAGTAGGTCGAAGTGGATTCCATTGTGTAACCTTGACCGGATGACAGAAAAGACACTTCGATTACGCCGGTGTATGGACCAGATTCAACGATTGGCAAGGACTTCGAGAACTCGCGGTAGGTGTGCTCGTAGAGAAGTCTGTCGAACGGCGGATTCCCGGTCTGAATTGCAAGGATGTAGGCCTGGTCCTTCCGAATAGCCCCTGCAGCGGTGTTAACCGGAGATTGTGTCAACGATGAACACGCGGCGGCAAGGGATACGACCGAGATCGCGGCAAAGATCGACCTCACGCGCATATGCAACCTCCGGCAGGGAACTGCGGAAGTCTACACGATCGTCATGGTCCGGCTAACGCATATTGAAAGTCCGCTCCTTCCTGTACCTTCGGAATCACCAAAGACCGGAGAGACGACGAAAGGAGCGGCTGCCATGAGACAAGAGGCAATTCAGTATCTCGCGTTCGACGTACACCAGAAAAAGTTGGGGTCAGATCTCGAATAACAACTTTCAATCGACAGGTGCGCCCGAAAAGTTGCTTTTCCAGGCCCCAACTTTTTCCGATGCTTGATTCCTGAAATCCTTGAACGATCGG
This sequence comes from uncultured Acidobacteriota bacterium, assembly GCA_963793695.1. Taxonomy (GTDB): domain Bacteria; phylum Acidobacteriota; class Thermoanaerobaculia; order Gp7-AA8; family Gp7-AA8; genus CAWCBB01. The sequence goes on from CAWCBB010000030.1 coordinate 189,117, forward strand.
TGGTACCGACCGAGTTGTTTGCTTTTCTGATCGTTCACGGCTCTGTTGTCCCGTCGGCCCAACGGATCTGCGCTTCAGCCGCGCAACCGGCACGCGAAATGGTAACGCACTCGGGAGAGCGACGGCGCGGGCTGCGTCGGCTGCAAGCGCAAGTTGGGCGGCGCTGGGGCAGCCGGATCGGCTACTGACCGAGACTGACAATGAGGGAGGCGATTGAAATAATGAGCGCCGCGATCGAGATCACGGTCGTCAGGGTCGTTCGGAGCGCTGCATCGCGCAGCCGAAGCTGCGAAATGATTCGGTCACGGTCAACAAACCAGTGTTCGCCTTTTTCCCCGGCACGCTCCCACGGCGGAATGTTGTATTTGTTCGCGAGCGATTCGAGCTCGCCGTCGGTCATCTTCCAATAATCTCGCTGAAAGAAACTCATATCCTCTTCCGATTTCGCGGTTCCGCGCCAGTGCAAGGCGGGGTCTTGGCTATCCAGCATCGTGGAACGACCTCGCCCCGCTCCCTGCAGTCGGTATTGGTTCTCCAAATCGGGAATTACCGGCAGTCAAGGGTTTCGATTTCTCCAGCCACACCCTCGGCAGTTTGCGCAGTGTAGGTGACGACCGCTTTCATCGTTTGAAGATCGATTGCAGCCGTCCATGCCCGTGTCGAGTATGTCCACATAAGAACCAAGTAGTCCTGCGTTCGCAGAGCGACCGTACCTTCAAAGTCCACCGTTTCCACTGGCGCGCCAGCTTTGTTCGGTGGAGTCGAAGAAAAGATCACCGGGCGATCTGTGTTGAGCTTCTGGAAGGTCTTGTCGCGAATCGGGAAGCCACGACTCGGGTGAGCTCGCGTCGACGTGTCGAAGGGCTGAGCATCGCGCCCCCGCCATGCTTCGAACATTCCGCTGTAGTAGCGCACTGCTTTTGCGTTAGCCGTGCATGTCAATCTCGACGGCCATTCTGCGGCGGATGCTCCGAGTGAACAGACCACAAGCAACGACACGCTAGCGAGAACCGCCGCTTTACACATTTGGCTCCCCCGTTTGGCGACTTGGTTGGTGGGAACACTTTGCGTCCGCCCAACGGACCTGCGGTTGAGTCCCGCGGCCCTCGCGATATCGTAACGCACGGCGAAGAACTGATGCTGCCCGCGTCGGCTCCTACCGCGAGTTGGGCGGCGCCGCGGCACCGGGACGTTTTTTGCCAGGATGTGTGTTTTCGCCGGAAATGAATCTAAGGGATCGGTTCCTTGACTTCTGCCGAAAGTATGCCGGCGCGGAAGAGCTTGACGTGATCGTTAAACCTGCGGACGTCCCGAAAGGGATGAAGATTGCTGATTTCCTCTTCGCCTCACGAAGTATCGTCTGCGAGATAAAGACGCTCACAACGGAAACGGCGAAGAAGCTTGCCGCCTACATGGAGGAGAACGGGATTGGCCCGTCACGCCTCGCTGACGGGCAGCATGAAGTCAAGGATCTGTTTCTCAAGCTTGAAGACGGGGAGAAAAAGTACCAAAAAGCGATAACGCTGAGCACCACACCGATGACCGATGGACTCGACGATGCGGAAAAGCAGATTCGCGACACAAAGGCGCTCTTAGGTATTCCCGAGGCAGACGGCCTAGTAGTGATTCTGAGCGATCAGGTGACACTTGCGGGGCCACCGCTGATCATGGAGCGGCTCGGACAGCGACTCGCGAAGACGGCTCCCGATGGCTCGCCGTACCACAAGAACGTGAACCATATTCTTCACGTCGGCGAGAAGTACACGCCTGGCGACGAGAATGTCTACATGAATCTGAGCTTGGCGAACCCGCTTGCACCCGAACGGCAAAGCGCCTCGGCATTCGCCGAGAAGCTCATGGCTGATTGGGCTGCGTTCAATTGTCACACCTTTACGATGGCCGGCCACGATGACGAAAGACTTCTGAAGGAGTCGAAGCTCGTGATAAATGTGGGAAACGGAACGCCAAACGACGAAAGTTAGCGTCCGCCCAACTATGTATTCAGCTGCTGCATATTCAAACGCCGCCCGCCGCGTAACCTGCCGTCTATCCCGGTAAGCACCGCACTTTGAGAGAACTCAGAAGTTGCGATTCCAGACCTGATACGCCCGAGGGGCGGCCTGCAAGAACGTCATCCTGGGGAACGCTTCCGCGCGACGCCCCGGGGGGGCGGGCGGGGACCCCCGCACCACACCGCCGCAGCGCGCGACCGTCCTCGGCACGGCGCCGGGATGCTCACATCCGAAGGTGATTTGCGTCGCACGACGAATGTCGCGCGGCGTGGATAGTGCGGCCTTGACTTCTGACCACCAGCGCCGGCTGCAGACGATCCGAACACGCGGAGGATCGGCATGTTCAGACGGTTCCGCTCCCGGAGTTTCAAACGAGAGAGTGAGCGCGGAGAACACGCCGCCCGGCGTTGCTCCCGCGGCCACGGCTTTCTCTTTCTGGTTGTTCTGATCGCAATCGCGTCGGGCCTCCTCCTCGCGCAGGAGACGCCGCCCGCCGCAGATCCGCAGCCGGCGGCTCCGACCGAACCGTCCGCCGAGCCACCGCAGCCTGCGGCCGGTGAGACCGCCTTGCAGACCCAACCCGCGACTCCCCCGCCGCCGAAAGCCGATCCGTTCGCGCTCGACTTTCTCCGCCTCTGCGCCGGATGCCACACGATCGGCGGCGGCGCGCTGACCGGCCCCGACCTGCTCCCGGCGACGAAGTGGCCCCGCCCCGACCTTCGCGTCGCCGTCAAACGGATGGAGAAGAACGTCGGCCCGATGAGCGACGAGCAGGTCGACGGGCTGACCGATCTGCTCCAGAGCCCGGATCTCCAGGCGCGCCTCAACGTCGCGCGCGAGCGCCGGATCGAGGAGATGGCGGCGACGCTCGAGCCGGGCCAGCCGGCCATCGGGCGCCAGCTCTTCTTTGGAGAGCAGCGTCTCGCGAACGGCGGCGTCGCCTGCTTCGGCTGCCACACCGCGGGAGGCCGCGGCGGAAACATGGCGAAAGACCTGACGATGGTCCATCAGCGGCTCGGCGAGCCGTCGCTCCTCTCGGCGACCGAAAAGCCCGCCTTCCCGATGATGGTCGCCGCGTACACAACCAGGCCCGTCACCCCGCAGGAAGCGGCCCATCTCGCAGCGTTCTTCAAGGAGACCGCCGCCGCGACCCCGCCCGAAGTCGCAGCCCAGCCCCAGTCCGAGGCGCTCGGCATCGCCCACGCCGGGGCCGGAGGACTCTTCCTCGTCGTCCTCGCCGGCGTTGCGGTCCTCGCGCGCCGCCGGCGCGCCGGCGTCCGCGCCCGCATGGTCCGCGATTCCCAGAGGAGGTAATCCGTGAGTTGGATTCAGGATCTGTTCAGCCCCGAGAGTCGATCCTGGGAGGACTTCTACAGGAATCGCTGGGCGCACGACAAAGTGGTCCGCAGCACGCACGGAGTCAACTGCACGGGCGGATGCAGCTGGAACGTCTACGTGAAACAGGGGCTGATCTCCTGGGAGTATCAGGCTCTCGACTATCCGCAGTTCGACCTGAACATCCCCTCGTACGAGCCGCGCGGGTGCCAGCGCGGGATCTCGAACTCCTGGTACATCTACAGCCCGCTGCGCGTGAAGTACCCGTACGTGCGCGCGGCGCTCCTCGACCTCTGGCGCGCCGCGCTCGCGGAAACGAAGGACCCGATCGCCGCGTGGGCCTCGCTCGTGAACGACCCGGAGGCGCGCGCGAGCTGGCAGAAGGCGCGCGGCATGGGGGGATTCCGGCGCGTCTCCTGGAACGAAGTCCTCCCGATGCTCGCGGCGGCGAACCTCCACACGGCGCAGCGGCACGGGCCCGACCGGATCGTCGGCTTCTCGCCGATTCCCGCGATGTCGATGGTCAGCTACGCCGCGGGCGCGCGCTATCTGCAGCTCCTCGGCGGCGTGAACCTCTCCTTCTACGACTGGTACTGCGATCTCCCGCCGGCCTCGCCCGAGGTCTGGGGCGAGCAGACCGACGTGGGCGAGAGCGCGGACTGGTACAAATCGCTGTTCATCGCGGTCGTCGGGTCGAACGTCCTGATGACGCGCACGCCCGACGCGCACTTCCTCGTCGAGGCGCGCCACCGCGGCGCGAAAGTCGTCGTCTTCTCTCCCGACTTCAGCCAGACCTCGAAGGTCGCCGACGAATGGGTCCCGCTCCATCAGGGGCAGGACGGCGCGTTCTGGATGGCGGTCGGGCCACGTCCTGCTGCGCGAATTCCACGTCGAGCGGAAGGTCCCCTACTTCGACGACTACCTGCGCCGCTACACCGACGCTCCGTTCCTCGTCGAGCTCGAGCCCGACGGCAAGGGCGGCTACCGCGCCGGCTCGATGCTGCGAAGCTCCTCGCTCGAGCGAGACGAAGGACGAGGAGCTCGGCGAGTGGAAGCTCCTCGTGTTCGACGAGGACCTCGCGCTCCGGATGCCGCAGGGAACCGTCGGGCACCGCTGGCAGAAAAAGAAAGGGCAGTGGAACCTCGAGAGCCGCGACTCCCGCACGGGAGAGGCGTACACGCCCCTTCTGACGCTCGCCGGAAAGAGCGACGAGGTGATCCGCGTCGCGATCGACGATTTCAGCGAGCCGGGTCCCGCGCGCCGCGTGATGCGCGGCGGTCCCCGCGCGCCGTGTTCAGACGACTACGGGCGAGCGCCTCGTCACGACCGCGTTCGACCTGCTCCTCGCGCAATACGGCGTGAAGCGCGACCTCGGCGCGGGCCCGGACGGCGAATGGCCCGCCGATTACCACGACGCGTCGCAGCCCTTCACCCCCGCCTGGCAGGAGCAGTTCACCGGCGTCGCCGCCGACGACGTCGTCCGCTTCGCGCGGCAGTGGGGGGAGACGGCGGAGAAGAGCCGCGGGCGCTGCATGATCATCATCGGCGCGGGCGTGAACCACTGGTACCACAACAATCTCATCTACCGCGCCTGCATCACCGCCGCTCATGATCACCGGCTGCATCGGCCGGAACGGCGGCGGGTGGAACCATTACGTGGGACAGGAGAAGCTCGTCCCCGTCGCCTCCTGGGCGCCGATCTCGTTCGCGCAGGACTGGAGCAGGCCCGCCGCGGCTGCAGAACGCGCCGTCGTTCCACTACATGCATTCGAGCCAGTGGCGATACGAGGGCCCGTTCCAGGATGTCTGCCCGGTGAGCGAGAAAGACCATCCGATGGCGAGCGGCCACACGGCGGACCGTCAGGCGATGGCGGTCCGCTCGGGCTGGCTCCCCTGCTTCCCGCAGTTCAACCGGCCGCAACCACGAGGTCCTCGCCGGCGCGCACGCGGCGGGCGCGACGACGCCCGAGGGGATCGCGAAGTACGTCGCGGACCAGCTGAAGAGCCGCGAGCTGCGCTTCTCGATGGAGGATCCCGACAATCCGGAATCGTGGCCGCGCGTCTTTTACATCTGGCGCGGCAATGCGCTCCAGGCCTCCGCGAAGGGCCACGAGTACATGCTCAAGCACTACCTCGGAACGAAGAACGCCGTCGCCTCCACGGAGCGTGCGGAAGGAACGGTCGAGGACGTGATCTGGCGCGAGGCGGCGACGGACGGGAAGTTCGATCTCGTCGTCGATCTGAACTTCCGGATGGACACGAGCGCGCTCTACTCCGACGTGGTCCTTCCCACGGCCTCCTGGTACGAGAAGGACGATCTGAACACGACGGACCTTCACACCTTCATCCATCCGCTCCAGGCGGCCGTCCCTCCCTGCTGGGAGTCGAAGAGCGACTGGCAGATCTTCCGCGAGCTCGCGTGGCATACGCAGCAGCTCGCCGCGCGCGCGATGCCGGCTCCGTTCGACGATCTCGTTCTCACGCCGCTCCAGCACGACACGCCGGCCGAGGTCGCGCAGCCCTCGGTCAAAGACTGGGCGAAGGGAGAATGCGAACCCGTGCCGGGCCGCACGATGCAGAACGTCTCCATCGTCGCCCGCGACTACGCGAACATCTACAACCGCTTCGTCTCGCTCGGCCCCCGATTCCGCGCCGGACTCGCGCACCACGGCGTGAAGTTCGCCGTGGAGGACCTCTACGACAAGTACGTTTCCGAGCGGCCGACCGAAAGCTGGGACGGCGCCGTCTATCCCTCGCTGCGCGAGGACCGGTGGGTGTGCGACGCGATCCTCCATTTCGCGCCGGAGTCGAACGGCGAGCTCGCGTGGCGCGCGTTCGAGGCGGAGTCGGAGAAGACCGGGCGCGACCACTCGCACCTCGCGGCCGACACGCGCGAGGTCCGCTACACCTTCGACGACATCGTGCGCCAGCCGCGCCGGGTCCTCACATCCCCGTTCTGGAGCGGGATCACGAAGGGGGGCCAGACCTACACCGGATTCGCGCAGAACGTCGAGGAGCTGATCCCCTGGAGGACTCTCACCGGACGCCAGCACCTCTATCTGGATCACGAGGTGTACCGCGCGTTCGGCGAGCACATGCCGACGTTCAAGCCCCGGCCCGACCGCGACAGCATCGGGGACCTCGACAACACGCAGGTCGACCATCGCTCGATCGTGCTCAACTACCTGACGCCGCACGGCAAGTGGCACATCCACTCGACCTACGGGGACACGCTCCGGATGGAGACGCTCTCGCGCGGCATCGAGCCGTTCTGGATGAACGACCGCGACGCGGGCCTTCTCGGGATCCGCGACAACGACTGGGTCGAGATCATGAACGACCACGGCGTCGTCGTGAGCCGCGCGTGCGTCAGCGCGCGGATCCCCCGCGGCATGTGCTTCATCTACCACGCGACCGAACGGACCATCGGCACGCCGAAAACCTCGGCGCGGTCCGCGGACGGAAAGCCGCGACGCGCCGGGGCCCACAACAGCCTCACGCGCGCCCGCCTCAAGCCACTCTTCATGATCGGCGGCTACGCCCAGTTCACCTACTCCTTCAATTACTGGGGACCGCCCGGCGTCAACCGGGACACGTACGTCGTCGTCCGCAAGACCGAGAGGACTCCCGAATGGTGACCCCGGATCGAGGCATGGACGTCCGCGCTCACGTCGCGATGGTCTTTCATCTCGACAAGTGCATCGGCTGCCACACGTGCAGCCTCGCCTGCAAGAACCTCTGGACCGATCGCCCCGGCGCCGAGTACATGTGGTGGAACAACGTCGAGACGAAACCGGGAACGGGATATCCGACGCGGTGGGAAGACCAGGAGACGTGGCGCGGGGGATGGCAGATCGCGCGCGGCCGCGCGCTCGTGCTCCGGGCGCAGAGCCGCCTGGGCGCGCTCTTCCGGCTCTTCTACAATCCGCGACCAGCCGGGCCTCGACGACTACTACGAGCCCTGGACCTACCGCTACGGCGATCTGTTCGACGCGCCGCCCGGCGAGGAGCAGCCGATCGCGCGTCCCGTCTCGCAGATCACCGGCAACGACATCGAGATCGAGGCGGGGCCGAACTGGGACGACGATCTCTCGGGGTCCGGCGTCTACGCGGAGAACGATCCCAACTTCGCCGCTCTCGATGCGAACGAGCGGGAGGCGCTCTTCGCCGTCACGCGGATGACGATGACGTACCTTCCGCGCATCTGCAATCACTGCATCAACCCGAGCTGCGTCGCGTCGTGTCCCTCCGGCGCGATGTACAAACGGGGCGAGGACGGCATCGTGCTGGTCAACCAGGACGTCTGTCGCGGGTGGCGCGCCTGCGTCGTCGGCTGCCCCTACAAGAAGGTCTATTACAACTGGAAGACCGGAAAAGCGGAGAAGTGCATCCTCTGCTATCCACGCCTGGAGTCGGGGCAGGCGCCCGCCTGCTTCCACTCGTGCGTGGGGCGGATCCGCTACGCGGGCGTGCTTCTGTACGACGCGCGACGGATGGAGCAGGCGGCGAAGGTTCCCGCCGAAGCCCTGGTCGAGGCGCAGCGCTCGATGCTGCTCGATCCGTTCGACCCCGCGGTGATCGCCGGCGCCGAAGCGAACGGCGTCAGCCCCGAGATGATCGCCGCGGCGCAGGCGTCCCCCGTCTGGAAGTTCGTCCGGCAGTGGGAGCTCGCTCTTCCGCTGCATCCCGAGTTCCGCACGCTTCCGATGCTCTTCTACGTCCCGCCGCTGGTCCCTGTGATGGGCAAGCTGATCGAGGGCGTCTACGGCCGCTCTTCGGGCGACGGGATCTTCGGCGCGATCGACGAGGCGCGCGTTCCGCTCAAGTATCTCGCGAGCCTCTTCAGCGCGGGAAACGTCGACGTCGTGCGCTCGTCGCTGCGGCGCTTGATGGCCGTCCGATGGTATCGCCGCTCGCTCGAGCTCGACGACGTCGATCCGGCGACCGTGCAGCGAATGCTCCGCGAAGCGAAGCTCACGCCGGAAGACGCGGACGCGATCTACCGCCTCACGGCGCTCGCGAATCTCGACGACCGCTACGTCCTCCCGCCGCTCCAGCGGGAGGAGGCGATGGCGGGCGAGGGGCCGGATCTCGCGGAAGAGCTGAGGCAGATGTCCGGCTTCGGCCCGACGGTCACGCCGAGGAGGGGCGCATGAGCGTCGCCGCACCGGTAGGGGTCTGCCGCGAAGCGTTCGCCTCGCTCGCGCCGCTGTTCGCATGGCCGGGCGAGACCTGGCCGTCGCGGCTGGAACAGGCGCGCCCGCGCCTCGAGCGCGCGGATCGGCGCGCCGCACGCTCGTTCGAGAAATTCGCGCTCGAGATCGGGAGGCTCGATCCGTCCACACGGGAGATCGCCTACACCTCCACGTTCGATCTCGCTCCCTCGTGCTCGCCGTACCTCGGCGTGCAGGTGTTCGGCGAGGACAGCCGCGACCGCGCGCGCCTCATGGTCGGCCTCCGCATGAGCTACACCGCGGGCGGCCACGAGCTCGCGGGCGAGCTGCCCGACCACCTCGCTCTCGTGCTCGCCTTCGCGCCGCGCTTCGACGACGAGGAATGGTCGGATCTGGTCCGGCTCATCCTCGGGCCGGCCCTCGAGAGAATGGACAGCCTCCTCGCGGAGACGTCGAACCCGTACCGGCATCTCATCTCCACGGCGCGGCGCCTCAGCCGCGTTGCGCTCGAAGAAGGGGGACGGGCATGACCAATCAGCCGGTCCAGAATCTGATCCTGCTGGGACTCCCCTATGCGGCGATTCTCGTCTTCATCGGCGGCATCTTCTGGCGTACGCGGCGCGCGCGCTTCAGCGTGTCGTCGCTCTCGTCCCAGTTCCTCGAGAGCCGCTGGATTCCGTGGGGGACCGTTCCGTTCCACCTCGCCATCGTCGTCCTCTTTTTCGCGCACCTCATTCCGGTGCTCGCTCCGGGGATCTGGCAGTCCTTCGTTTCGAACAGGAGCAGGCTTCTGACGGTCGAGGCATTCGGGATGGGCGCCGCCATCCTCTGCATCGTCGGCATCGTCATCCTGTTCGCGAGACGCGTCACGTCTCCGTCGGTCCAGTCGGTGACGACGCCGATGGACCTCATCGTTCTCGGCGTCCTGCTCGCGCAGATCGCCGTCGGACTCGGCGTCGCCGTGCTGCACCGGTGGGGCGCCGTCTGGTCGGTCGGCACGACCACGCCGTATCTCTGGAGCATCCTCACGCTGCGTCCCGACCCCTCGCTCGTCGCGGGCATGCCGGCCCTGATGAAGCTCCATCTCGCCGGCGCGTGGATCGTCCTCGCCCTCGTCCCCTACACGCGGCTCGTGCACATGTTCTCGATCCCCTTCCAGTACCTCCGCCGGCCGCCGCAGAAGGTCGTGTGGGCGAACCCGAGGCGGCAGGTGGCGCTCGAGGAAGGAACCCATCGCGAAATCGCGAGCCGCCGGCTGCTGCTCCAGGGCGCGATCGGCATGGGCGCCGCCGGCGTCCTCCTTTCGATCGGTGTGTTCGGGAAACTCTTCAATTACTTCCGCGGCGCCGAGATGACGGAAGCGGAGGAGACGGATCAGCTGCAAACGCGCCTGCGACGCCTCGAGATGACGGCGGAACAGCGGTCGCTGCAGCTCGAGAGGATGCGCAACGCCTACATCAGGGTCGGGCGGCTCGGCGACCTGCAGCCGAGCTCCGGGACGTACTTCGTCGATTACCAGATGCGGCCGGCGCTCGCGTTTCGCGGCGCCGACGGGCTGCCGCATCTGATCTCGGCCAAATGCACGCACCTCGGGTGCACCGTCGCCAAGGACGTGAATACCGAAGGACGGATCCTCTGTCCCTGCCACGTCTCATGGTTCGATCTCGGAACGGGGGCGCCCACGGCCGGATCTCCCGCCAAAGCGCCCCTGCCGATCCTCGGATGGGTCCTGCGGGAGCCGACGGGGCAGATCGTGGCGAGCCGCGCCCCGGACGGAACGATGGAAGGCGAGCCCGCGCCGGAGATGATGGACAACTACGAGGTCTTCATATCCCGGACCTTCGCGAAACGGGAGGCATGATGAGCCGCCGACTGGAAGCCGTGACGTCCTTCGTGGGCGAGCGCCTGCCGATCGAGAAGATGAGCGTCCGCTCGCTCCTCACCACCAAGACCGTGCCCGTGCATTCGATGAGCTGGGCGTACTACCTCGGCGGCGTCGCTCTGTTCACCTTCGGGATTCAGCTCCTGACGGGGCTCATGCTCCTCTTCTATTACGAGCCGACGGTCAGCGACGCTCACGCAGCGGTCGAGCGCATCAGCGCGCACGTCGCCGGCGGCGCCCTCGTGCGGAACCTCCACACATGGGCCGCCTCCGCGATGATCTTCGCCGTGCTCGCGCACATGATCACCGCGTTCGCGATGAAGTCGTTCGAGCGGCCGCGCGAGATCACATGGCTGAGCGGAGTCGTGCTCCTTCTTCTCACGTTCGGGTTCGGCTTCACGGGATATCTGCTCCCGTGGAACCAGATCGCGGTCAACGCGACGAAGGTCGGCCTCCAGTCGGTCGAAGAGGTCGGGCGCTATCTCCCCGCGGCCGCTGCCTCGTTGCCGACGCGCCTGAAGGAGTTGATCCAGGGGGAGGCGGCCGTCGGGCAGGCGACGCTCTCGCGCTTCTACGCGATTCACGTCGTGGTGCTCCCGCTGATCTTCATGGCGACCGTGGGCCTTCATCTGATCTCCGTCCAGCTCCACGGAATGAGCCAGGGGGTCGACCGGCCGACCCGGCGTACCGAGCGGTTCTTCCCCTTCTTCATCCTGAAAGACTTCTGGCTGTGGGGACTCATCTTCCTCGTGCTGTTCGTCCTGGCGCTCGCGCTGCCGTTCGAGTCCTTCTTCTCGTATCCGCTCTTCTCCGCCTACGACCCGCTCGGCTCCACGCCGGACGGGATCAAGCCGGAGTGGTACTTCTTCTTCGCCTACTACCCTCTCGAGCTGATGCCGTTCTGGATCGTCGGCCTCGCGACCAATCTCGCCCTCGTGGTTCTCATCGCCACTCCCTGGATCTTCCGCGGAACGCGGCGGCGGACGCTCCGGATCCTCGCCACGATCGCCGCGCTCTACCTGGTGGTGATCACGGTTTTCGGCCAGTCGATCTACGAAGCGTTCCGGGGAGGGACTCCATGAAGCAGCGCTCCGTCCTGCTCCTCGCGATCCTGGTTCTGGCGGCGGCCCCGCCGGCGTTCGCATACCCCGAGTTCGAGGTCTGGTCGGAAAAGAGCTCGGGTCGATTCATCGACTGCGCGATGTGCCACTCCCACCCCGAGGGACCCGAGGGGGTGAAGGCGGGACAGATCCGCAGCCTGAGCCGGGAGGAGCTCGACCGGCTGGGCGAAGCGCGCGCGGCATTCGAGCCCGGGATCACGATCGACAGCCCCATTCTCAACCCGTTCGGCGACAGGATCATCGAGAAGCTCGGCCGGAAGAAGTTCCTCGAGGTTCGCTCCTCGGGCCCCGGGCAACTCGTCGCGCTCTACGGGATGGACTCCGACCTGGACGCCGACGGAATCCCGGACGCGCGCGAGTACATGGAGGGGACCTCGCCCGTCGACTCGAGGAGCGGCCGGCCGTGGAGCCTCCTCGCGACGAATCTGAGGCGGAGCTGGCTCGACATCCTGATGACGATCCTGGCCACTCTCGCCGGTCTGTACGGCCTGAACAAGCTTCTCCAGTGGTTCGAGCACGAGGCGCAGGCGCCCGAGGAAATCGTGGAGAAGCCGGCGGACACGACGCTCGGGTATCTGGCGCGACGGGCGGCGGGGAAGAGACGTCCGCGGTAGGAACAACCCGGTTCCCAGCTCTCGGTTCTCGGCTCCGCTCGACGGGGTCCGAGCTCGCCGGCTCACGCCGCGCTGTCTTTTGCGAAGGCTTCCGCGGCGAGATGACGCGCGGCCGCGACGAGGTGGCGGTATGGATTCGCCGTCGGAGCGAGGATCGCATCCATCTTCTCGAGCGCCGGCGTGAGGACGAGCCGCCCGAGCTCGAGCCATTCATCGTCCTCGTAATGCTCGGCAAACGCGAGCACCTCGGCAATGTGATCGGGAAGCTCGATCGCGTCCGCGTCGATCCCGCCGCGACGATAGCTCTCCCGGAGCCCGACCATGAGCCCCTCGCGCCCGGGCGCGTCGCCGCCGAACAGGTGCGCGCCCAGGTAGGGGCTGCAGACGGGAGCGAGATCGAAGGTCGCCGTGTAGGCCGCCTGCTGCGCGGCGCGGTCCACGATCACGATCTCTTCGGCGAACCGCTCGAGCGCCTCGGATGCCGGCGACGCTCCCGTGAACGCGTTCAGCGCTTCGGCGAGCCGTTCCCCGAACGACTCATCCGGGTAGCGGAACAGCTCTCCCGTGGTTTCGAATGCGACGCGAATCGTTGCGGCATCGGACGTGGTTGCGCTCATGCTCCCCTCCCCGGCAGAACGATCGCGCCGAGCCCGCACGTGTCGCGGGTTGCGCCGACCCCTCGAGTATCGGCCGAAGAAGGAAAACGGTCGCTGCGCGGGATCACAGGCGGGTGTGTCGGCCCGGATTCGGGCGCGCGCGAGCCAGCCGGATCGCGCATCGCGACGTTCCCCCGGCCCGCCGGAGGCGTTACAATCTTCCCGGTTCCATTTCCAACCCAGGTTTCATTCAGAGGCACGCGAACGCTGACCGGGCGGTCCGCTCCGGCACCGTCGAGCGCTGCAATACAGAAGAGGCTGGAGGTTTAGCCATGAAACGCGCACTCGGAGTGGTATTCGTCTCTCTCGTACTTTCCGGCATTGTGAGCCTCGCGGCGGCTCAGGATCAGCCGCCGGCGCCTTCTCCGCAGGAGCCGCCCAAGGAGGAGCCGACCGCTCCGCACGTGATGGTCATCGAGGTGGGAAGCCGGAGCGGGGACCGCACCCTGACCGACACGCCCGTGCCGGTCGACGTGATCGCGGTGAGCGAGATCGCGGACCAGGCGGGACAGCTCGACCTCGGGCAGTTGCTCCAGTTCGCCGCGCCGTCGTTCAACTCGAACCGGCAATCGGGCTCGGACGGGAGCGACCACGTCGACGCGGCGACCCTCCGCGGGTTGGGACCGGATCAGGTGCTCGTTCTCATCAACGGAAAGCGGCGCCATACCTCGTCGCTGGTCTATCTGTTCGGATCGAGGGCGCGGGGCAACGTCGGCACCGACCTCAATACGATCCCGGTCAGCGCGATCGAGCGGATCGAGATCCTGCGCGACGGGGCCGCCGCGCAGTACGGATCCGATGCGATCGCCGGGGTGATCAACATCGTGCTGCGCAAGGACCGCGGCATGAGCGTGCTCCTCTCCGGGGGCGCATTCACCGCGGGAGACGGCGAGAACGGGCAGGTCGCCGTCAACTACGGCGTCCCGGTCGGACAGGGAGGCACCCTGAGCCTGACCGGCGAATTTCTCAGCCGCGACAAGACCAACCGCGCCGGCCCCGACGAGCCGCGCGTGATCGGCGACGCGGCGACCGACAACCTCACCTTCTTCTACAATCTCGATCTTCCGGTCGGCGACACCTCGACGTTCTACGGCCACGGCGGCTACAACGATCGCGCCGGCGAGGCCGGCGCGTGGTACCGCGGCGGAGTCGATTCCGACGACATTCCCTCCCGCAACTCCGCCGCGATGTATCCCAACGGCTTCGTGCCGACGATCGGAACGGACATCGAGGATTTCTCGGCGGCGTTCGGCTACCGCACCGTCGCCGGCAACTGGTCGGTCGACGTGAGCACCACCTACGGATCGAACCGGATGCGGTTCGAGATCCGCGACACGCTGAACGCGTCGATCGCTACCGGGAACAACGGCATGTCGCCCACCGCGTTCGATGCGGGCGGGTTCGAGTTCACCCAGAACACGACGAATCTCGACCTCTCCCGGTTCTACAAGGAACGGCTGCACGGCGTTGAGCCTCGCGGCGGGCCTCGAATACCGCCGCGAGACGTACGGAATCTTCGCGGGCGAGGCGCGGCTCGTAGGACGATTTCGACGGACCGGGAGGAGGCAACGCCGGCTCGCAGGGGTTTCCCGGCTTCCAGCCCGTCGACGAGGTCGACGCGAGCCGCGGCAGCCACCGCGGCCTACGTCGACGTGGAGCTCCATCCGACCGCGAGGCTTCTTCTGACCGCGGCCCTGCGCGCGGAGGACTACGACGACTTCGGCAAGCACCGTCAGCGAGAAGGTCTCCTTCGGGTTCGCGGCGTCCGAGGAAGCTGAATCTGCGCGGCTCGGTCGAGCACGGGTTTCCGCGCGCCGTCGCTGCACCAGCGGTACTTCAGCTCCACGTTCACCGATTTCATCGCGGGCGTCGCGGCCGACATCAAGCTCGCTCCGAACGAGAGCCTGCTCGCGGAGCTCGTCGGGATTCCGAAACTGAAAGAGGAGGAAGCGATGAACGTCTCGCTCGGGTTCACGTGGAACCCGACCGGCTCGACGGATTTGACCGTCGACGCCTACCAGATCGACATCGACGACCGGATCGTCCTGACGGGAGGCTTCACGGCGAGACGATCCCGACATCGGGCACATCATCGTCGAGCAGGAGCTCGCCGAGGCGCGCTTCTTCACGAACGCGATCGATACCCGGACCCGGGGACTCGACGTCACGCTGAGCCACCGCCGTTCTTTCGGGGCCGGGCAGCTCTCACGCGTGGCGGCGCTCAACTTCAACCGACGGACGTGCGCGCATCAACACGGCGCCCGGGCTCGCCGGCAAGGAGGACATCTACTTCAACACCCGCGAGCGGCTCTTCGTCGAAGGCTCCGCTCCCGCGGCGAAGGCGACCCTCGGCACCGACTACCGCCGCGACCGGTGGAGCGGAGGCGCGAAGCTGATCTGGTTCGGCGAGGTCGAGTCGGGCACCTGGTCCCAGATCGACGATCCGAGCGCGCCCAGCCAGCACTACGACCCGCGCCTGACCACCGACCTCTACGTCGGGCTCGACCTCGCCGACGGCCTCCAGTGGATCGTCGGAGGGACGAATGTGTTCGACGCCGTCCCGACGGCGCAGGATCCGTACGAGACGGAGAACGGCGCCGAATGGGAGAACGTTCAGATGGGATTCAACGGCGCGGCGTATTACACGCGGTTGAGCTGGCGGCCGGCGGCGCGCTGATACGAAAACGCGGAGGCGCTGGTGTGAGGTGCGCAAATCGGAGTTCTACGCGCCTCCCGGCCACCAGATCCCTCGCTAACGCTTCCAAGAACTTACTGACGGACCGTGAAGCTGTCATCCGAGCGCAGGCAGGCGCGGGCTGCGCCCGACCGTCGTCGATCGGAATTTCGTCGATCGCGTCGCTCCGCCGCGAAGCGGCGGGAGACCATAGCCGGGGGCGAGCGAAGCGAGCCCCCGGTAGGCGGCGAATCACAAATCTCGAGCCCCGAAGGGGCGACAGAAAACCCGAATCGTCTGTGGCCCCTTCGGGGCTCGACCCGTTTCTCCGCCACGGTTCCCGGGGGTTCGCTTCGCTCACCCCCGGCTATTCTCCTTCCGCCCTTCGGGCGGGGTATCGTCGAAGACCAACGATCAACAACAACGGAAGCCCGAGCACACCGGGTCACGCTGACTCGGGTCCAAGGGTTCATTAGAAGCGTAGCGAGGCTCTACCTCTCTCCCCGTTCGCTTCGCTCAGGGGGCACGGGCACGGGCACGGGAACCGGGGCACGGGCACGGGCACGGGCGCGGGCACGGGCGCGGGAACGGAGAACGGAGAACGGATTCACATCGCGCCGACTTCGTCGGCGTAGCACCACTTCCACCGCTCGCCCGGCTCGAAGGACTGGACGACGGGATGCCCGGTCGTCTTGAAGTGCTTCGTCGCGTGCTTGTTCTTCGAGCTGTCGCAGCATCCGACGTGGCCGCACTCGAGGCAGCGGCGGAGGTGAACCCAGCGGTCGCCGCTCTGGAGACATTCCTCGCAGCCCTTCGTCCGGGCGGGGGCATCGCCGGCGTTCGCGAGGTGTTCGCAGGTCTCGGCCATCGTCAGCTCCTTCTTTCGATCGCGGCTCGGTCCCATCGCCCCAGATCCGCCGCGGGCTCGTACGTGCTGCGGCAGAACTCGAGCAGCATCGCCTCCGGGTCGGCAGCGCGACGGACCTCGTCGTAGTGAAGATAGAACCCGCCGAGATCCGGGTGGTAGTAGGTCCCCGCGGGGCGGACCTGCGCCTCGCGGAATCCGGGCGGCTCGGGGGCCGCGTACGAATAGAACGCGGGCAGGCGCAGGCGGTTGTCGCCCGGCCAGAAGCCGACGCTGCTCACCTCGTGCGAGTACGCCTCGCGGGTGATCGCGTCGGCCTCGGGACGCGGAGGAGCGGGGCGGCCGGAGAAGCGGGTCACGGCGAGGTCGAAGCTCCCCCAGAAGAAGTGGACCGGGCTCGACTTTCCGATGAACTCCCCGCGAAAGCTCGTGAAGACCGAGTGAGAGAGCGTCAGGATCCGGTGAAAACGCTCCGCGTACTCGCGATCGTAGGAGCGGTGCTCTTCGTCGCGGTCGAGCGGGATCGGGTTCTCGATCTCGACCGGAACGGGCCAGATCGAGCATTCGATCCGCTCCTGCTTCAGAACATCGAAGAGCTCGCGATAGAGATCGGCGACGCTTCGCGGGGCGAGAGCGACGGCGCGCTCGGCGCCGCCGCTCGTCCTGACGCGCAGCGCGTGCTCGACGAGGTCGAACTCCATGTCGAACGAGCGATCCTCGTACGAGATCACGCCCGTCCCGAGCCCGCGCGGGGTGACATAGAGAGGGACGTTCCACCAGTGATTGACGAGAGGCGTCAGCGCGAGACGGATCTTGCCGACGATCTGCGTCCAGCGGTGGAGCGTCTCGCAGGTCTGCTCCCACTCCTCGAACGGAAGGGACGGCCACTCGCTCATCGAAATCCTCCTCAGGCGAGATCGAACAGCAGGATCTCCGCCCCCTCGCCCGCGGCGGCGATTCCGATCGATGTCTCGTCTTCGATCGCCGCTCCGTCGCCTTCGCCGAGCGCGACACCATTGACGACGACGGCCCCGCGCGCGACCTGGATCCAGGCGCCGCGGCCGGCGCCGAGCGGGTGCTCGGCGCGCTCGTTCGAAGCGAGAATCGCAGTATAGACGCGCGCGTCCTGATGGATCGTCAGCGATCCCTCCGCGCCGCCCGGCGCGGCGAGAAGGCGCAGCCGCCCCCGCCGCTCCTCCTCCGGAAAGAGCTTCTGCTCGTAGCCCGGGACGATCCCCTCGCGCTCGGGGAGGATCCAGATCTGGAAGAAATGAACGGGCTCCGATTCCGAGGCGTTGAACTCGCTGTGGACGACACCGGTGCCCGCGCTCATCCGCTGCACCTCGCCCGGGCGGAGCACGCCGTCTCCCCCGCTGCTGTCGCGATGGGCGAGCGCCCCCTCCATGACGATCGAGAGGATCTCCATGTTGTCGTGCTCGTGCGCGCCGAATCCCTTCCCCGGCGCGACCACGTCCTCATTGATCACGCGGAGCGCGCGGAATCCCATGTGCGCGGGGTCCCAGTACCGCGCGAACGAAAACGTGTGCCGCGTGGTCAGCCATCCGTGCCGGCCGAGGCCGCGATCATCGGATTTGCGGATCGTGATCATCATCGGTTCCTTGTCGTTACTTACGCCGGCCTGAGGAAAAGTCAGGAGGCTTTCGCGGCGTTCGCTTCCTGCCTGACCGCCTGCACTTCGAGCTCGATTTTCACGTCGTTCGCGACGAGGATCCCGCCGGTCTCGAGCGCCTGGTTCCACTTGAGCCCCCAGTTGCGCCGGTCGATCTTCGTGGACGCCTCGGCGCCGAAGCGCGTGCCGCCCCACGGATCTTTTCCGAGCCCTTCGTAGGTGCAGTCGAGCGTCACCTCGATCGCGGTGCCGCGGATGGTCAGGTCGCCGACGACGCGGAACTGATCGCCCTCGCGCTTCGACACCCCTTCGACGCGCTTGCTGCGGAAGGTGAGCGTCGGGTGGGTCTCGACATCGAGGAAGTCGGCCGAGCGGAGGTGCGCGTCGCGGTCCGGCGTGCCGGTGTCGATGCTCGCCGCGGCGATCTCGACCTGGACGGAGGAGTGGGCCGGGTTCTGCTCGTCGACCTCGATCGTGCCTTTCACGTCCTTGAAGCGGCCGCGGACGGTCGTGAACATCATGTGTTTGACTGCGAACTCGACCGCGGTGTGCGCGGGGTCGATCTGCCAGGTTGTGGTCGCCATTCTTCTCTCTCCTTCGTTCGTCGTGGATTCCGGCCTCAGACCCCGGGCCTCAGACCTCGGGTTTTCAGCTCGCAGTTCTCGCCAACTCCAGACTCCGGACTCGCGAGGTCCTGCGCTTCGAGGGATACAAAGGATGTGCCGCGTCCATTTATTCCTCAGAACAACTATCGTCGAGAGGATTATACGCGTGCGGCCGGCTGTTTTGTCAAATGAATGGAGAAACGGGCGGCAGTTCTGGTAAGGAGGGGGCGTGAATACGCGATGACGGGAAAGCTCAAGCGGGAGATCCGGCAGAAGAAGCCGTTCGCCAGCGTCCAGGAAGAGGTCGTGCTCGCGCTGATGCGCACGGCCGACCTCGTGGCCGTCGCGATCGCGGACGCCCTTCGCGACGCGAAGCTGAGCGCCTCGCAGTACAACGTTCTGCGCATCCTGCGAGGCGCCGAGGGCGAGGGGCTCTCCTGCGGCGAGATCTCCGAGCGCATGGTGCGGCGGGATCCCGACCTCACGCGCCTTCTCGACCGGCTCGAGGCGCGGGGCCTCGTCACGCGCGCGCGCGGCACGGCCGACCGCCGCGTCGTCCTCGCGTCGATCACCGGGGCGGCGCTCGAGCTTCTCGCCTCGCTCGACGAGCCCATGGAGGCGCGCGTCCGCGAGCGGCTCGCGCACGTCCCCGTCACGAAGTTGCGCTCTCTCCTCGACCTTCTCGAGGACGTGCGCTCGGAGCAGGCATGAGTGAAAGCGAGACTTCCGTCGCAGCCGAAGCGTGCACGTCGCTGGGGCGCTCGGCGGCGGTGTTCGAGGCGTACCGCGGCCGCGAGACCGCGCTCGGAGCGCTTCCGATCCGCCGCGCGCTTCCGGTGCGCGACCGGCGCCTGATCGGTCCCTGGTGTTTCCTCGACCGCTACGGCCCTCTCACCTTCAAGGACGAGAAGCCCATGGACGTCGCGCCGCATCCGCACATCGGCCTCCAGACGGTCTCCTGGCTCCTCGACGGCGAGGTCCTCCACCACGACAGCCTCGGCTTCGAGGCGATCGTCCGCCCGGGCGGCGTGAACGTGATGACCGCAGGGATCGGGATCGCGCATTCGGAGGAGACTCCGCAGCAGAACCACGGAAAGCTCGACGGCGTGCAGCTCTGGATCGCGCTCCCCGAGGCGCAGCGCCATACCGACCCGACGTTCCAGCACGTCTCGCGGGTGCCGCAGGTCGAGCTTCACGGCGGGATCGCGCAGGTGTTCGCGGGAGAGCTGGAAGGAAAGGCCTCGCCCGCGAAGGCCTGGTCGGATCTCGTGGGGCTCGACCTGACCGTCCACAAGAACGAGACCGTGCGCCTCCCCACCGCCTCCGCGCGCGAATACGGCGCGTTCCTCCTCTCGGGCGACGCCGAGCTCGAAGGGCGAGCCATCGAGCCCGACGCGATGTACTACCTCGGGCGCGGCCGCTCGGAGCTCGCCCTCCGGAGCGCGCACGGCGCGCGGCTGCTCGTCATCGGCGGCATCCCCTTCCGCGATCCCGTGCTGATGTGGTGGAACTTCGTCGCGGGCACCCCCGAGGAGATCGCCACGGCGCGGGCGGACTGGGAAGAGGGACGGCGATTCGGCACGGTCAGCGCCTACAAGGGAGAGCGCCTCCCCGCCCCGCCCCTCTCGAAGATCGCGAGGCCGAACCCGGCCTCGTAAGAGCGTCTCTTCTCCGTTCGCCGTTCTCCGTTCTCCGTTCTCCTCGCGGTTCCGTCCCGCGCCCGTGAACGCGCCCGCACCCGCGCTCGGCTTTTCTCCCCTCGCCCCGTGAGCGCAGCGAACGGGGAGAGGGGCCGGGGGTGAGGGGTAACTTTTTAAGACCGCTATCAAACCGCACATCAGTCTTCTCATTGGCCCGGGTCGCGCGAACGGAACGAAAAAGCCGGGCGCGGGCGCGGAGGAACGAAGAACGCGAGAACGAAGAACCCTTAGAATGCCTCGATGCGACGCCTGCTCCCGCTCGTTCTCCTCTCGCTCTTCCTCACCGCGTGCGGCTCCGCCCCTCCGCCCACCGACTCGTTCCGCGTGCTCGTCTACAACATTCACGCGGGAAAGGACGCCGCGGGAGAGGACAACCTCGAGCGCGTCGCGGACGTCATCAACGCGTCGGACGCGCACCTCGTCCTGCTGCAGGAGGTCGACCGCGACACGGAGCGCTCCGGGAAGGTCGACCAGCTCGCGGAGCTCGAGCGGCTGACGTCTCTTCACGGCGCGTTCGGAAAATCGCTCGACTACCAGGGTGGCGAGTACGGGATCGCGATCCTCTCGCGCTGGCCGATCGCCGCGGAGGACGTCATCCCGCTCCCGACCGATCCGCAGCAGCCGCGCGCCGGCGGCGCGATCGAGCCCCGCGTCGCGCTCTTCGTCGTCACGAACGGGATCCGCGTCATGAACACCCATCTCGACGCCTCGGGTGAAGAGACGTGGCGGCTCCAGGAGGTCGGACTCCTGCTCGACGCCGCGACGGAGGAAGATCCGCTCCTCATCGGCGGCGACTTCAACGCGGAGCCGCCGAGCGGCGTCCACGCCCGCGCCCTCGCGTCCGGCCTGCGCGATGCCTGGGCGACGTGCGGCGCCGGGAGCGAGCTCACGTTCCCGGCCGGGGCCCCGGTGAAACGGATCGACTACCTCTTTCTCGCCGGCGACGCGCGCTGCTCCGCCGCGCAGGTCCTCGAAACGACCGCCTCCGATCACCGCCCGCTGCTCGTGACGGTCGTGCGGCCGCTTCCTCCGATGGAAGAGAGGATGCGGCGCGGCCGAGGCGGTCGCGGACAGCATCGGATGTAGCGCACCACGGAAGGGGTCGAGTCGCGTCCGCCCACCCGGGGCGGGCGGGACGCCCATACGCGCTAACTTTCGGGACGACGCCGATGTCATTCCGAGCGTAGGCAGGCGCGGGCTGCGCCCGACCGCCGATGACCGGGATCGGTGCGCAAGGGGCGCGGCCGTCCCGGCCGCCGTTGGCGCCGCGTCCCGCGGCGCCCGGTGGCGGCGGCGAGACGCCGCCGCAACGGCGGGCGAGACGCCCGCGCCCCAGCCGATCCCGAGAGCAGCGAGGAATCTTCTGGGCGGGTGTGCGGAGCGCAAATCGAAGTTCTACGCACCTCCCGACGCGGCCCAGAACTCAGCCTGCCAGCTCGACACGGCGGACGGGATGACGACCGCTCTCGAGTACTAAGTTAAGCCGCAGTATGGACGGGACGCCCAGAACTGCCAGAGCGAGTTCCTTTCGGTGCTCGCGAACGTCGTCCCCGATCTGGCCCGCCAGTGGGGCTCGCCCGAATCGAAGCCGGTCCACAAGCCGCACGGCGAGACGGGCAACGGATAACGCCGCTGCGCCTCGCGAGGCGAGGCGTTCTTCCCTCTAAGCGTCCCCTCTTGACCATCCGTGTCCATCACTGTCCTTTACAGCCCGACTTCGCCCCGCTATCCTTCCCCTGCGTGCCCGAGTCCGAGATCCTCACGATCCGTCAGCTCGCCGAATACCTGATGGTTTCGGAGAAGACGGTCTATCGGCATGCTGGACCGCAATCAGCTGCCGGCCGTCCGGGTCGGCGCTCAGTGGCGCTTCCGGAAAACCGACATCGACGGATGGCTCACCGAGGAAGTCCGCCGCGTGGAGGTCGAGGGGCAGCGCGGAGCGCTCGACGCGCACGACCCTCCGGAGATCGCGATCGCCCCCCTTCTGCAGCCTGAGAACGTCTGGCTCTCGGTAGCTGCCGCCTCGCGCGACGGGCTCCTCTCGTTTCTGACGCGCGAAGCCTCGCTGGACGCGCACGTGGACCGCGACCAGCTCTTCCGCTCGCTCCGCGACCGAGAGGCGACTCTGCTCGACGGCCGTGCTCGAATCCGCGGCGTTCCCGCACCCCACGGATCCGCGGCCGTTCCGCTTCACGCGGAAGCGGGTGCTTCTGGCCTCTCTCGCGGCGCCGCTCGACTTTCTCGATCCGCACGGGCACCGCCCCCGGATCGTCGCGGCGATCCTCGCGCGATCGATCCAGGGCCAGCTTCTCGCCTTCTCGCGCGCGATCAAGCTCTTCGCCGACCCGGCGCTCGTCGATCGGCTCGCGCGCGCGGGCACGGCCGGGGAAGCGATCGCGCTCGTCTCGGAGTTCGAGGAGAAGCTCGCGCCGCGAGCGGGAGCGCCCTCATGAAGCTCTCCGTGCCGGACGCCGCGGCGTTCCTCGGGACCGACGAGGCGCAGGTCTCCGACTGGATCGAGGAGGAGGAGCTCCCGGCGCAGAGGATCCGCGGACACTACCGGATCAACCGGGCGGACCTTCTCGAATGGGCGACCGCCCGCGGCTTCGCGGTGGCTCCGCGCGCGTTCCGCCTCGATCGCGGAACGCCCTCGCTCGCCGAGGCGCTGCGCGCCGGGGGCATCCACAGGAACGTGGGCGGAGAAGACCTCGCGGGCGTGATCCGGAACATCGTCGCGCTGCTGCCTCTCGCCGATGGCGCGGATCGCGAGATGCTCCTGCACATTCTCCTCGCGCGGGAATCTCTCGGCATGACGCCGGTCGGCGACGGGATCGCGATCCCCCACGTGCGGACGCCGATCATTCTCGCGCCCGCCGGCGCGGTCATCGCGCTCTCGTTCCTGACCGCGCCCCTCGAGCTCCGCGCGCCGGACGGACTGCCCGTCGACATCTTCTTTCTTCTCGTCTGCCCGACGGTCCACATTCACCTCGCGATGCTCGCGAAGCTCGCCTACGGGCTCAAGGACGCGGCGTTCCGCGCGGCCGTCCGCGAGAGAGCTTCGACCGAGGAGATCGTCGCGCTCGCGGCGGCGCTGGAAGGGGCGTTCCGATGAGCGCGGCTCTCGTCCTCGCCGGGATCGCTCTCTTCATGGCGAGCGGCCTCCCCGCTCTGGCAGGGCGCCGCGCCGCGGCGCTCACGACGCCGCTCCTTCTGCTGGGCGCGCTCGCCGGGCTGATCGGCTCGGCGATCGGGCTCGCGGGAGCGCCCTCCGCGCTCGAGCTGCCGTGGAGGATTCCGGGGGCGGCGTTCCACATCCGGATCGACGCCCTCTCGGCCTTCTTCGCGGCGCCGGTCTTTCTGCTGGCGGGCGTGGCGAGCGTCTACGGCGAACGCTATTTCCCCGCGACGAGGCGCCGGGCGGCCTGGGTGCGCATCTTCTTCGGCGCCATGATGGGCAGTCTCGCTCTGGTCATGACGGCGGCGAATACGATCCTCTTCCTGGTCGCCTGGGAGATCGTCGCGGTGACGGCGTTCCTCCTCGTGGTGACCGAGGACGAGGAGGCCGGGACGCGCCGCGCGGGCTGGACGTATCTCGTCGCGAGCCACGTCTCCACGCTCGCGCTCTTCGCCGCCCTCGCGCTTCTCCACGGGCTCACGAACAGCTGGAGCTTCGCGGCACTGCCGGAAGGCGCCGCCGCGCTTCCCGCCGGCCGCGCGCTCTTCTGGCTCATCCTCGTCGGGTTCGGCATCAAGGCGGGCGTCATGCCGCTCCACGTCTGGCTCCCGGGCGCGCACGCCGCCGCGCCGAGCCACGTCTCGGCGCGTCATGTCGGGCGTCCTGATCAAGATGGGGATCTACGGGATCGTGCGCGTGCTCTCGCTCTACGACGCGGTCCCTTCGTGGTTCGGGGCGACGCTGCTCCTCGCGTCGGGATCGTGTCGAGCGTCCTCGGCGTCGCGTTCGCGCTCGCGCAGCACGACCTCAAGCGCCTCCTCGCCTACCACAGCGTCGAGAACATCGGGATCATCGTCATCGGCCTCGGCGTCGGCGTCCTCGCGCCAGAGTCGCGGCCATGCGGGCGCTCGCGTTCCTCGGCTTCGCGGGCGCGCTGCTCCACGTGTGGAACCACGGCCTCTTCAAGGCGCTCCTCTTCCTCGGCGCCGGCTCGGCGATCCACGCGCGCGCGCACGCGCGAGATCGACCGGATGGGCGGGCTCGCGAAGCGGATGCCGGTGACGGCCGCCGCGTTTCTCGTCGGCGCCGTGGCGATCTCGGGCCTGCCGCCGCTCAACGGCTTCGTGAGCGAGTGGCTCGTCTATCTCTCCGGACTTCGGACGATGACGCTCCGCGCGATCGACGGCCCCGGGCTCCTTCTCGTCCTCGTCGCCCCGGCGCTCGCGCTCACGGGCGCGCTCGCCCTCGCCTGCTTCGTGAAGGCGTTCGGCGCCGTCTTTCTGGGAAGCGCGCGGAGCGAGCACGGGCAGGATGCGGAAGAAGCGCCGCGCGCGATGCTCGTCGCGATGGGGGTCCTCGCGGCGGGGTGCGCGGCGATCGGCCTGCTGCCGGCCACGCTCGCGGCGCTCCTCGAGCGCGGCGTCCACGTCGCCGCGCCGCCGCTGACGGCGACGGGCGTTCTGCTTCCGCTGCTCCGGCCGGTCCAGATCGCGGCGCTCGCCCTGGCCGCCGCCGGCGCGATCGCGCTCGCCGCGGTCGCCTTCTCGACACGCCGCGCGGCGACAGGCGCCGACCTGGGACTGCGGCTACCGCGCCGAGCCCGCGGATGCAGTACACGTCCTCCTCGTTCGCGCGCGGCTGGTCACGCTCTTCGGCTGGGCGCTCGCGCCGGTCGTCCACGCCCCGCGCCGCTTCCCGCTCTTTCCCGACGGCGGCCGCCTTCGAGAGCCACGTCCCCGACACGGTGCTCGACCGCGCGCTCCTCCCGGCGCTCCGCGCGCGGAGCGGCTGTCGGCCTCGCGCGCGGCGTCCAGCAGGGGCGGATCCAGCTCTACCTCCTCTACGTCGTCGCGACGCTCGTGGTCCTCCTCGCGTGGAGCGGCGCTGATGACGATCGCTCGTCCATCTCCTCCTCGATCCTCGTTCCGCCGCTCCTCTCGGGGTGATCGCGAGGACGAAGGCGCTCGTCGGCGGGCGGACCGGGCCGCCTCTGCTGCAGGCCTACTACGACCTCGCGAAGCTGCTCCGGAAGGGGACCGTGCTCGAGCGGCACGACGACGTGGGTCTTCCTCGCCGGGCCCGCGGTCGCCGTGGTCGTCGCCTCTGCTCGCCTCGCTCCTGCTGCCCGTTCGCGGGCACCCCGCGCCGGTCGCCTTCGCGGGCGACATGATCCTCTTCGTCTACCTCTTCGCGCTCTCCCGCTTCTTCACGGCGGCGGCGGCGCTCGACACCGGCTCGGCGTTCGAGGGGATGGGCGCCGCGCGCGAGCTCGACGTTCGCCTGCCTCGCCGAGCCGGCGCTCTTCTTCGGCCTCCTCGCGCTCGCGCGGATCTCCGGCTCGCTCTCGCTCTCGCCGATGCTCGGTCCGAGCCCGGGCGTGGACGAGCGCGGCGCGCCCGCTCGTGCTCGTCGTCGCGAGCTGGTTCGATCGTCCTCCTCGCCGAGAACTGGCGCGTCCCGTTCGACGACCCGAACACCCACCTCGAGCTGACGATGATCCACGAGGTGATGGTCCTCGACCACGGCGGTCCCGCCTTCGGCGCTGGTCCTCTACGGGGCCGCGGTGAAGCTCTTCGTCTTCAGCGCTCTGTCGCGCACGTCGTCCTGCCGCCGTTCGGGTCGACCCCTCGCTCGACTGCCGGCGCGACTCTCGCGCGCGATGCTCCTCGCTCGGCGTCGCGATCGGCCTCGTCGAGAGCGTCATGGCGCGCCTGCGACTCGTCCACGTGCCGCAGCTTCTCGTCGCGGCGTGCCTCCTCCCGGCATTCGCCGTCGTCCTGGTCCTGAGGTGACGCGATGCCGCACGCTCGTCAGACATCCTCCTCGTCGTCGCATCCTGCTGAACTTCTTCGTCCTCGGGACGGCGAGCCTCCGCGCGGCGATCCGGGCGGTCGCCCTCCAGGGAGTGCTCCTCGCGTCCTCCCGCTCTTCGTCGATCGGCCGCGACTCCGCGCCTGGTCGTCGCTCGTCGCGTCGTCACGATCGCGATCAAAGGGGTCGCTGATCCCGGGCCTGCTGCACAAGGCGATGCGCGACGTCCACATCCGCCACGAGGTCGAGCCGTACGTCGGCTTCGTCCCGTCGCTCTTCCTCTGCGCCGTCGGGAACGGCGCTCGCGATCCTGTTCGCCGCAACCTCCCGCTCGCGCCCGAGCACCGGACGACCTGCTCGTCCCCGCCTCGCTCGCGACCTCCTCGCCGGCTTCCTCGTCCTGACGACGCGGCGCAAGGCGATCTCGCAGGTCGTCGGCTACCTGATCCTCGAGAACGGCATCTTCATCTTCGGGCACTCCTGCTCATCGAGGCGATGCCATCCTGTCGAGGTCGGCGTGCTCCTCGACCTCTTCGTCGGCATCTTCGTCATGGGGATCGTCATCAACCACATCCAGCGGGAGTTCTCGTCGCTCGACACGGACCGGCTCTCGGGGCTGAAGGAGTGAAGCGATGATCGTCTACCTCGTCCTCGTTCCGCTCCTCGCGGCGCGCTCGTCGCGTTCTTCGCGCCCTCGGACCGCGCGCGGCCCTGGTCGTCGCGGCGACCGCCGTGGCGCACACCGCGCTCACCCTGGCGGTCGTCGGCATGAAGGACCAGGACGTCTGCTCGTCGGCTCTGGCTCCGGCTCGACCCGCTCGGCCGGCTCGTGCTCCTCGTCGTCTCCGTCGCTCTTCCTCGTCTGCGCGATCTACGCGCTCGGCTACCTCGCGCGTGCGCGCCCGAGCGGCCGAACCGCGTCTTCTGCGCCGCCCTCCTCGTCTTCCTCGCGATGACGACCCTCGTCGCGCTCGCCCAGCACCTGGCGCTCCTCTGGGTCGCGATGGAGGCGACGACGCTCGCGACCGCGCTGCTCCTCTACTTCAACCAGAACCGCGCGATCGCTCGAGGCGACGTGGAAGTACCTGATGATCGGCTCGGTCGGGATCGCGCTCGCGCTCCTCGGGTCGCTCTTCCTCGCCTACGCGGCCTGCATCGGCGGCGGCGATCCCATCGCTCCTCTTCGCGGAGCTCGTCGAGCCGCGCGGCGCAGCTCTCGCGCCCGTGGCTCCGCGCCGCCTTCGTCCTCCTGCTCGTCGGCTACGGCACGAAGATGGGCCTCGCGCCGCTGCACACCTGGAAGCCCGACGCCTACGGCGAGGCGCCCGGGGTCGTCGGCGCGCTCCTCGCCGGCGGCATGACGAACTGCGCGTTCCTCGCGCTCCTGCGCGTCTACCGGATCGTCGACGCCGCGGGCGAGGGAGCCTTCGCGCGCGAGCTCCTCGTCGTGATCGGCCTCGTCTCGATGGCCATCGGCCGCCGTGTTCATGGTCCGGCCAGCGCGACTTCAAGCGGATGCTCGCCTACTCGAGCGTCGAGCACATGGGCATCCTCGTCCTCGGCATCGGCCTCGGCGGGGTCGGCGATCTTCGGCGCGCTCCTCCACGCGATCAACAACGGCCTCACGAAGGGCGTCCTCTTCCTCTCCGCCGGGAACATCCACCGCGCCTACGGGAGCAAGCGCCTCGACGACGTCACCGGGGCGCTGCGCGCGCCTCCCCGTCTCCGGGAGCCTCTTCCTCGCCGGCTTCTTCGCGATCACCGGCTCGCCGCCGTTCGGCCCGTTCGTCAGCGAGTTCACGATCCTGAACGCCGCGATGGGCGGCGGCACGCTCGTCGCCGGCGAGCGCTCTTCCTCGTCCTCCTCGGGGTCATCTTCATCGGCATGGGACGCGACCGTGCTCGCCGTCGTCCAGGGACGGCCGTCCCGACGGACCGAGACGCACGCCGTATCGCGACGAGTCGTGGCTCAAGACGCTGCCGATCGTCGGCGCGCCTCGCGCTGGTCCTGCTCCTCGGCCTCTGGATTCCGCGCGCCGCTCGTCGACCTGCTCCAGCGACGCGGCGCGCCTGCTGGAGGCGGGCCGTGAGATGAACGGCGCGTTCCTCGATCAGCGCAACGCCGAGCGCGGCCGCGCGCTCGCGGACGTGCCGCTGCATGCGCCGTCGACCTCGTTCCGCGACGCGCTCCTCGACGCGGTCGCCGACGGAGGCGCCGCATCGCGTCGCTGCTTCGCGCGCGCGACGCCGGACGGCGCGGATCGAGCTCTGCGCCGTCGCTCGCGGACGACGCGCCGGGCGAGCTCGGCCTCGCGCGGACGCGCCTCGCGGCGACCGCTTCCGTCGCTGACCCCGGCTGCCCGCAGGCGCACCTCTTCGAGCGGGAGATCGCCGAGCAGTACGGCGTGACGCCCGAGGGGCACCCGTGGCTCAAGCCGGTGCGCTTCCACCGACTCGCTGTCGCGGCCGCGACGCCTGGGGTCGGAGGCAGCGCGCCGATCGCCCGGCGTCAGCCGACTTCTTCCGCGTCGAGGGCGACGAGGTCCACGAGGTCGCCGTCGGCCCGGTCCACGCCGGCGTCATCGAGCCGGGGCACTTCCGCTTCCAGTGCCACGGCGAGCACGTCTTCCACCTCGAGATCGCGCTCGGCTACCAGCACCGCGGCGTCGAGCGCGCGCTCCTCGGCGGCCCGGACGAAGCGGACGATCCACTACATGGAGACGCTCGCGGGCGACACGACGATCGGCCACGCGATCGCCTACGCCAGGCGGTCGAGGCGCTCGCCGGAGTCAAGGCGCCGGCGCGCGCGCAGGCGCTCCGCGGCATCGCGCTCGAGCTCGAGCGGCTCGCGAACCACACCGGCGACCTCGGCGCGCTCGCGGCGACGTCGGGTATCCTGCCGACGGCGTCGTTCTGCGGGCGGCTGCGCGGCGACTTCCTGAACATGACGGCGGAGCTCTGCGGCACCCGCTTCGGCCGCGGCCTCGTCCGGCCGGGCGGCGTCGCGCTTCGACGCTCGAGCGGGCGCGCGTCGACGACCTGCTGGCAGCGGCTGCGAGACCGCGACGCGGACCTGCCGGCGGCGGTCGAGCTCCTCTGGGACGACGCCGACCGTCATGGCGCGCTTCGAGGGACACGGGACGTCGTCGACGCGGACGACGGCCGAGGAGATCGGCCTGGTCGGCGTCGCCGCGCGCGCGTGCGGCGCGCAGCACGACGTGCGCCACGATTTCCCGACCGGGATCTACCGCTTCGTCGCACGTCCCGGTCGATGACGGCGCACGACGGCGACGTGAACTCGCGCGCCTTCGTGCGCTGGCTCGAGGTCCAGCGCTCGGTCGAGTTCGTCGCAGGAGCAGCTCGCGCGCGCTCCCGGCGACCGGGATCCGCGCGGACGTCCGCGCGGCGCTCGCGCCCGACTCGATCGTCGTCTCGCTCGTCGAAGGGTGGCGCGGCGAGATCTGCCACGTCGCGATCACGGACGCCGACGGCCGCTTCGCGCGCTACAAGGTCGTCGACCCCTCGTTCCACAACTGGTTCGGGCTCGCGATGGCGCTGCGCGACGGGGAGATCTCCGACTTCCCGCTCTGCAACAAGAGCTTCAACCTCTCCTACTGCGGCCACGACCTGTGAGGAGACGTCCGATGCTGAAGGCACTCCTCGCGCGCGCACGCCAGGGGCACCGGACGATGCGGTATCCCGACGGCGCCGCCGCCGCTGCCGGAGCGTTTCCGCGGCGCGCCGTCGATCGATCCCGACCCGCTGCCCCGAGGGGTGCCGCGCGTGCGCCGACGCCTGCCCCACGGAGGCGATCTACGTCGCCGGCGGACGGACCGCGCTCGACCTCGGCCGCTGCCTCTTCTGCCCCGAGTGCGACGCGGCCTGCCCCGAGGGCGCGATCACGTTCACGGAGGACTACCGGCTCGCGGTGCGCGCGCGCGCGGACCTGCGGGTCGGCGCCGGCGAGGAGCTGCCGCTCGCGGCGGCGCTCGACGCGAAGCTCCGCGCGCCTCTTCGGCCGCTCGCTCAAGCTGCGCGTCGTGAGCGCGGGCGGCTGCAACGCCTGCGAGGCCGACGTCAACGTCCTCTCGACGATCGGCTGGGACC
Organism: uncultured Acidobacteriota bacterium; assembly: GCA_963793695.1. Taxonomy (GTDB): domain Bacteria; phylum Acidobacteriota; class Thermoanaerobaculia; order Gp7-AA8; family Gp7-AA8; genus CAWCBB01. The sequence goes on from CAWCBB010000030.1 coordinate 219,479, forward strand.
TCGGCCGCTTCGGCATCCAGGTCGTCGCCTCGCCGCGGCACGCGGACGGGCTGCTCATCACGGGCCCCGTCACGGAGAACATGCGCGCTCGCCCTGCAGAAGACGTACGACGCGGTCCCCCCGCCGAAGATCGTCATCGCCGTCGGCGCCTGCGCGATCTCGCGGCGGCATCTACGCGGGCCACCCCGAGCAGCACGACGGCGCGGCGACCGTCGTGCCGGTCGACCTCTTCATCCCCGGCTGCCCGCCGCACCCGCTCACGATCCTGGACGGGCTGCTGCGATTGGTCGGCAGGATCCGACTCTAGGAGTCTCGGAGTCTAGGAGTCCCGGGGTCCAGGAGTCGGTCCAGGCGTCCGAGAGTCTTGGAGTCAGCCCGCGAATTCGCGCTCCGACTCCCGGCTCGCGACTCGCGACTCTCCGACCGACTCCCAGACCCCTCGACTCCCAGACTCCCAGACGCGCAGGGCCGCGCGCAGCGCGGCCCTACGACGCCAGCTCCTCGATGATCGTCTCCTGCGGGCGCGCGAGGTAGTAGCCCTGGAGAAGGTCGATGCCGAGCTCGCGGCACCACCGGTACTCCTCCTCGGTCTCGATCCCCTCGGCGATGGTCTGCGCGTTGATCTTGTGGGCGAGGTCGACGAGGAGCTTGACGAGGTCCTGTTTGATCGACTCGCGCGCGATCGTCGAGATCAGCCCCTTCGTGATCTTCAGATAGTCGGGTGCGAGCGACGCGATCGCCTCGAGCGAGGCGTAGCCGGAGCCGGCGTCGTCGATCGCGATCTCGATGTCCTGCGCGCGGAAATCCTCGAGCAGTTTCCGGAACACCTCGTAATCCGCGATCGCGGCCCGCTCGGTGATCTCGAAGACGAAGTGTCCCCGCTGCTCGCCGAAGAAGCCGACGACGTCGTGGAGGCGGAACTCGGAGAGCTCGAACGACTCCGCCTCGAGGTTCACGAGGAACTTCTTGTCGCCCAGGTCGATGGACCGGAGACGCTGGAGCGAGCTCTGGAGGGCCAGCGCCTCGAGCTCCCACGCGAGGCCGCTCTCGCGCGAGAACGAGAAGAGCATGTCGGAATTGAGGAACGAGGAGTTCTTGGGCCCGCGCGTGAGGATCTCGTAGCCGAAAATGGAGCGATCCGAGGATCGGACGATCGGCTGGAAGAGCGTCGTGACGCGTTTGCGGCGGATGATGTCCCGCAGCTCCCGATGGAGCTGCCGCTTCCTCAGCACCTCCGCGTCGCGGACCGCGTCGCTCGCCTTCTGCATCCCGTGATAGAGCTGGCGCTCGAGCCGGATCTGCGGCTGGTAATCGATCCCGCTCGCCCCGACGAAGAATCCCACGCGCCCCGCGAGGACTTCAGGGAATCGCGTCTCGAATGCATCCACGAGTCGCCGGTGAAGCAGCTGCGCCTGGCCGTCGATCCGCTCCGCTCCCCCCGCCTTCTTCGACAGGAAGATGAAGAAGCTCGAGGCGCCCACGCGGCTCGTCGCGACCTCCGCGCCTTCGAAGATCTCGGCCGCGCCCTCGCGAACCACCTCGCCCAGCTTTCTCACGAGCTCGTCGAAATACGCCCAGCCATACTCCGCTTCGATCGTCTCGAACTGTTCGATGTCGATGTAGATGACCCCGATCTCCCCGTCCTCGATCAGCATCTCCTTGAGGCGATCGATCACGATCGGCACGGTCGGCAGAGACGTCGCCCGATCGAAGAGCAGCGAGTGGAGCTCCGACTCGACGCGCGCTTCCGGGGCGACGCCGATGGACTCCCGGACGAGCCGCCCGACGCGCGTCACGACCTCGTCCCGGTCGAACGGCTTGACCAGATACTCGTCGGCCCCGACCTGAAGGCCGGTGAGGCGGTCCTTGACGTCCCCTCGGCCCGTGACGAGGACGACCCGGATCCGGCTCGTCCTCCCGACCGCCTTGAGCGCCTGGCAGACGTCCCATCCGCTGCGCTTCGGCATCAGCACGTCGAGCAGCGCCACCTGAGGAAGCTTCTCCTGCGCGACCGCGAGCGCTTCCTCGCCGTCGCTCGCGATCAGGATGTCGGCTTCGAGCGGGCGGAGAAAGAACCGCAGCAGTTCGACTACATGGGGATCGTCGTCGGCGATGAGGATGGTGGCCCGTTCGGAGCTCATGCGTTTGCGGGCGAATTATGCGGAAAACACGCCATGGCCGAAAGAGCCCCGCGGGAACCATCCGAGGTGCGCGTCCGGGTTGCGAAGCCCCGGCCGCCGCGCCCTCGACCGCGCGCCGCCCGGATGGCTCGGTCCCCATTCCGAGCGCTCCCACTTCTGGTATAACGCCCCTTGAGGAGCGGCGCGGCAGATGATCAAGTTCGGAACGTCCGGATGGCGTGGAGTGATCGGAGAGGATTTCACCTTCGAGAACGTCCGCGTCGCCACCCAGGGCGTGGTGAACTACCTCAAGCGGGTCAATCCTCCCGGAAAGGGCGTCATCGTCGGCTACGACACGCGGTTCCTTTCCGAGAAGTTCGCGGCGGAGGCGGCGCGCATCCTCGCCTTCAACGGCATCGAGGCGTTCCTGTCGAATCGGGACGTGCCGACCCCGGTCGTCTCGTTCGAGACGCTCCGGCGCGGCGCCGCGGGAGCGATCAACTTCACCGCCTCGCACAATCCTCCCGAGTACAACGGGCTGAAGTTCTCGACGGAGAACGGAGCCCCGGCCCTCCCCGAAGTCACCGAGTTGATCGAGAACGAGATCGCCGTGCTCGAAGAGAGCCGCGAGCGGATCGACGTCTACGAAAAGCCGGAGCTGATCCGCGACATCGATCCGAAGGAGCGCTATCTCGCCGACCTTCGGCAGAAAGTCGACACGGACGTGATCCGGAAGAGCGGCCTTCGCGTCGCCGTCGACTGTCTCTACGGCACCTCGCGCGAATACCTCGACTACTTCCTTCTCGAGACGGGGATCGAAGTGAAGTCGATCCACAACTATCGCGACCCCTACTTCGGGGGCTTTTCACCCGAGTGCAGCCAGAAGAACCTGAGCGAGCTCCGGAAGACGGTCGCCACCGAGAAGTTCGACCTCGGCCTCGGCACCGACGGTGATGCCGACCGCTTCGGCATCATCGACCAGAACGACCGCTTCGTGCCGGCGAACATCGTCATCGGCCTCCTCGCTCTCTACCTCAAGCGGGAGCGGAAGCTCGAAGGAGGCCTCGCCCGCTCGGTCGCGACCACGCACCTGGTCGACGCGATCGCCCGCAAGCTGGACGTGCCCCTCTACGAGACGCCCGTCGGCTTCAAGTACATCGGAGAGCTGATCCTCGAGGACAAGATCGCCATGGGGGGAGAGGAGAGCGCGGGTCTCTCGATCCGCGACCACGTCCCCGAGAAGGACGGCATCCTCGCCTGCATCCTCGTCGCCGAGATGGTCGCGCGGACGAAACGAACGATCGATCAGCTGATCCAGGAGATGTACGCCGAGTTCGGATGCTTCGTCTCCAAGCGCGTCGACATCAAGGTGACCGAGCAGCTGCGCGACAGCCTCGCCTCGAAGCTGCAACGTCCGCCCAAGCAGCTCGAAGGGATGGTCGTGACGAAGGTCAATAAACTCGACGGCGTCAAGCTCGAGTTCGACCCGCAGACGTGGATCCTCTTCCGCCTCTCCGGCACCGAGCCGGTCGCCCGCCTCTACGTCGAAGCCTCCACGCCCAAGCACCTCAAGCACGTCGTCGACGTCGCGCGGCGCTTCGTCGCCGCGGGGTAGAGGCGCGTCTAGGCGTCTGGGCGTCTAGGGCGTCTGGGCGTCTGGGCGTCCAGAGTCTGCGAGGCGCGAGCAGCCCGCGAAGCTGTCATCCCGAGCGTAGCGAGGGATCTGGGCGGGGCTGCGAAAGAACGCGGCGCCGGTGCAGGGCAGGAGGATCGGCATTCGCTCCGTGATCGCAGGCGAATCTCGATCCTGCCGCCGTGCTTCGGTGCCGCGTCACGCGTAACCCACCCACCCAGATCCCTCGCTACGCTCGGGATGACATCGTCATCGAAACGATCGCGCCTGGGAGAGGGAAAAATCTCGCGCCGCCCTCGATTCAGCAAGAGATCCGAAGGGGCGGACTCGAGGCGCCCTACACGATCTTCCTCGTCCCCCATCACCCGGCGATAGATCGCCTTCGCCTTCTCCGGGTCGAGGTAGTGATAGACGTCCCCCTCGGGCCAGACGACCATGTTCGGTCCGTCGTCGCAGAGATCGAGGCAGCTCACCGCGCAGACGCGGACCGTCGCCTTCCGCCCGAGCTTCTTGTTCAGCTCCTTCAGCTCGGCGCGGATCTCCTCCCCCCGCTTGTCGGCGTTGCACCGCCCGCCCGTGCAGACGAGGAAGTGGTGTTCGTAGGGGAATCGCTCGCTCAAAGGCGTTCTCCGTTCTTCGTTCTTCGTTCTCCGTTCTCCGTTCTTCGTTCTCCCGCCCGACCCGTCTTCTCCGCCGGCCGCACCCCTCGCCGCGACGAACGGAGAACGGAGAACGGTGAACGGAGAACGAACGGAGAACGGAGAACGATTCATTGCTCCACCTCGAACAGCGTATCCAGGTACCCCTCCGGATCGAACGGGATGAGATCGTCGGCCGCTTCGCCGACGCCGACGAACTTCACCGGGATCTCCATCCGCCGCATGATCGAGAGGACGACTCCGCCTTTGGCGGTCCCGTCGAGCTTGGTGACGACGATGCCGGTCACCGCCGCCGCCTGCAGGAACGCTTCCGCCTGGCTGAGGCCGTTCTGCCCGGTCGTGCCGTCGATCACGAGCAGCGTCTCGTGCGGGGCTCCCGGAAGCTCCTTCGCGATGACGCGCCGAATCTTGGAGAGCTCCTCCATGAGGTGGCTCTTGTTGTGGAGCCGTCCCGCGGTGTCGATGAGGACCACGTCGACGCCGCGCGACTTCGCCGCGTTCACCGCGTCGTGCGCGACGGCGCCGGGATCGGATCCCGGGCGGTGCTTGACGAGGGGAACGCCGACGCGGTCGGCCCAGACCTGAAGCTGCTCGATCGCCGCGGCGCGGAACGTGTCGGCGGCGCCGAGAAGAACGCTCTTCCCTTCGCCCTTCCATCGCTGCGCGAGCTTCGCGATCGTCGTCGTCTTCCCCGTCCCGTTCACGCCGACGACGAGGATGACGAACGGCCTGGCTCCGTCGATCGCGATCCCGCCGGGACGCATCGAGCCGACGAGCTCTCTCGTCTCTCCCCGCAGCGCGGCCGAGAGCTGGTCGAGGGTGCGGATCTCCTGGCTCCGGACGCGCGCCTCGAGCCGCTCCATCAGCTCCATGCTCATCTCAGCGCCGACGTCGGCGCCGAGAAGCCCCTCTTCGAGAGCGTCGAGCACCCCGCGGTCGACGCCGAGCTCCGGCTTCATCGACTCCTTCACCTTCTCGATGATCTCGGTGTGAGTCATGAAAAGGCCGCGCTTGAGTTGCCCAGCAATAGGATCGTTCTGCCAAACGCGCAGGAAGGTTCTCCGTTCGCCGTTCTCCGTTCTCCGACGGTTCCCGGTCTGTTGCGCCCCAATCTTCGGCGCGCGAGCGAAATTCCAGAAGGCAACCTCCGGCAGCAAGCAGCGGCACAGAGAACAGCGAGCACGGAGAACAGCGAACGGAGAACGGAGAACGGAGAACGGAGAACGGAGAACGGAGAACGAGACGAGTTATCGTCTCTTTGCCGTCTCGGCCGGCTCGAGCGCGCGCGCGGACGTGCCTTCGTCGATCGTCAGCACGCGGCTGCCGTCGGGCCGCGGCGTCCGCGGCCGGCGCGAACTCGAGATCGCGGATCACCTTCCGGAAGATCTCCTTGAGCGCGCGCGCGCCGAGCCGCTTGTGCCGGCTCGCCTCCCACGCGATCGCTCGTACGGCGGCGCGCGTGATTTGGAGGTCGATGTCGAACTGCCGGAAGTAGTCGCGCGAGACGCGGAAGATCGATCCGTCGGGCTCGACGAAGATCCGCGCGAGCTGCTCCTCGACCAGATCGTTGAGGACGATGATCGACTCGAAGCGCGAGAGGAACTGCGGCGTCATGCCGTACTGAAAGAGGTCGTCGTAGCGGAGAAAGTCGCGGAGATGGAAGGGAAGCTCCTCGCGCACCTCGCCCGAGCTCGAGACGACGACGCGCGGGCGGAGCGGGGGCTGGTCGGTCCCGGTCAGCGCGCGGCGGAGGACGGAGTCGTACAGGTCCTCGAACGCCCCTCCCGCGACGAACAGCATCCGCGAGCTGTTCATCGTGATCGGCGCGAGCCCCGGCTCCGGCGGCTGGAACTCGATGTTCTCGTTCTCCATCAGCGTCAGGAGCGCTTCCTGCGCGACGATGCCCCGGATGTTCGGGGTCTCGCCGACCTGCGCCCGGATCTTGTCGACCTCGTCGATGAAGACGATCCCGCGCTCGACGGCCTCGCGAACCGTCTCGGCGGAGGCCGCCGCGCCGAGCTTTCTCCGCGCGTTCGCCCAGAGCCGCGCCAGCACCGCCCGCCCGTATCCCGCATGCTCCTCGGCCAGCACGTTCGCGTTGATCCGGATCAGGTTCGCCAGCTGCGCCGTGTCGGGTCCGGCGGCGAGCCACCGCTCGACCGCTTTCATGAGCGTCGTCTTCCCGGTTCCCGAGTTGCCGACGATCAGAATGTTCGGCGCGGGATGCCCGCCCAGGTGCTTGACGAGGGCGACCGACACCTCGCGCAGCGCCTCGTCCTGGCCGATCACCGTCGCGCGCAGCGCGTCGTAGATGGCGCGGGGTTGGGGGGTGGGCATCAGGGAGAGTGTAGCGTAGGGGCGCCTTGCGGGCGCCCGGACTTTCGTCATGGCAGAATCGAGATTCCGGGCGCGCGCAGCGCGCCCCTACGCGAAGAGGAGCGACAGCAGCGCCCCGACGAGCAGCACCCCGACGATGGCGGCGGAGAACCAGAACGTGCGGATCGTCTGGCGGTGCATCGCGACGGGCTCGAGCCGCTCGCCGAGAAGGTACTGGAGGTACTGGATGCGGGGCTCGATCGTGCCCGCGCGCCGCTCGCCCGAGACGACCGGGTAGACGACCTGGTTGATCTCCGGGACGATGACGACGGGGATGAGGATCGCCCCCCCGGCGATCGTCACGAAACGGCTCATGCTCTCGTAATGGGGCGACTCGTTGCGCGCGATGATGCAGACGTAGACGGTGCGCGTCTGAAAGACCGAGAGAGCCTTCTCGCCCGCCCCGCGCGCCCGGTAGAGGTTCGCGATCGTATCGATGGCCTGCTCGAGCGTCTTCTCGTCGAGCTGCGGAAAATCGATCAGGTGAAAGACGGTCTCGCCCGAGGCGAAAAGAACCCGCTCCGGCCGGCGGTAGATCCGCTCGCCATGCCCGTCGTCTTCGCTGAGCGGAGTGAACCCTTCCTCGCCGAGGCGCCGAATGAGGCGCGCGACGGGATCGTGATCGGCCAGAGTCTCGAGAGGCTTACTGATTCGGATCGGCATGTCTTCTGACCAGTTGCATCAGCGCTTCGAATTCAAAAGGTTTGCCGAGAAAGTCGTCGGCGCCGCATCCCTTCGCTTTCTCGGCGATGTCGCGGTCCCCCGAGATCACGACGAAGGGAATCGATTTCATGTCCTCGTCCTGCTTGAGCGCCGAGCAGAGGGCTTCCCCCCCCATCCCCCGGATCGTCAGGTCGGCGAAGATCGCCTGGGGCTTCTCCTGGCGGACCCGGTCGAGGGCGATCCGCCCATCCGAGACGATCTCCCCCACGTAGCCGTGCCGCTGCAGCACGAGCGCGATCAGGCGCGCTACCTGGGCGTCGTCCTCCACGATCAGAATCACCGCTGCTCGCTCCTATTCGAACGCGAATCGAACTCGCTTTCGGAGATGGCCCAACATCGCGCCCACGAACGCTCCCGCCCCGTTCCAGATGATGTCGTTCACGTCCGTGACGCGGGTCGGCAAAAAGTACTGCCAGGCCTCTACCAGCGAACTGAATGCCATCGCGATCAGGACCGTCCACAAATAGGTCTGGATCGTCGCTCTCTCCGGGCGATCGAGGGTCAGGAACATGAGGAATCCCCAGGGGAGGAAGAGGAGGATATTGAGCACGATCGGCATCGTGAGCGCCACCACCGTCTCGATCCGGATCGGCCCCTCGGAGAGCTTCTCGGTGAGCACGCGGATCTCCCGGAACGGCTCCGGGTCGACCTTCGTGTAAGCCTTTCCGGAGGCGTAGAGGGTCAGCCCGGCGATCGCGGCGGTCGTGAGCAGGAGCAGCAGGATCGTGACCCGCCGCCGGACGGTGATGATTCGAACGTTCGATTGGGACATGGGGCTTGCGCGATTATAGTTGGCCGGGGCCGACCCCGTAGGGGCGGCCTGCGGCCGCCCGGACTTTCGACCGGGGTGTCGCTGTCTTCGGGAACGTCGCCCAGGGCTTCGAGCCGCAGATTGGTGACGTTCATCGCGTCCTTCTGACTGCTCCCGCCGTCGATGTAAGTCAGGTCCGCGCTCCCTTCCCACGCATAGCAGCCGATGTGGGTCGCCTGAAGGATCGGCGGATGGGTTCCCTGCGGCTCGATCGTGCTCTCGATGTCGCTGTTGGAGAGAATGATGCGACAAACCGGAGGGTCCGCGCTCGGGCACGAGCGCGGGCGGGACCTCCCGGTATAATCAAGGCTTCTCCCCATGGCGTCCTCTCCCCTCGTTCTCCATTTCGGCCGGTATCGCGATCTGACCTCCCCGCTGGCGGCGCTCGTCCGCGGAGAGCGCGATGCGCGCTTGCACGAGGGCGGCGTGGCGAATCTCCTCCGCAACCCGGTCGAGGTGATCGTCGCCTCCCGCGCCTCCGCGCAGGCGCTCGCCGCGGAGCTCCTCCGCGAGAGTCCCGGCGCGCTCGCGGGCGTGGTGATGCGGAGCCTCGAGTCCCTCGCATCCCTGCTCCTCAACCGCGCCGGCGCCTTTCCCCGGGTCCCGGAACATGCCGAGCAGCGCCTCGCGATGGCTGCGGCCCTCGCCGGCGCGAAGCCCCCTCTCTCCCCTTCCGCGGGAATCGTCCCTCTCCTTCTGCGCAGCTGGCGCGACCTGCGGGACGGCGACCGGACCGTCGGGGAGTATCAGCGCGAGGCGGCCCGGAGCGGTGCCGGCCGCGAGCGCGTCCTCGCGATCGCCGATGTCTGGAAGCGATTCGACGCCGCCCTGAAACGCTCCGGCGCGACGGACGCCGCGGACGTCCTCCGCTCCGCCGCGGCGCTGCTCGAATCCGACGGAGATCGTAGGGGCGCCCTGCGGGCGCCCGGAACTTCGGACTCCGCAGATCGGGATTCCGGGCGGCCGCAGGCCGCCCCTACGGGCGCGCCCGCGGTCGCGCCCCAGATCGTCTTCGGCTTTTACGACGCGACGCCCGTCCAGGAGCGGCTGCTCATGGCGCTCCATCGCGCCGGCGCACTCCACTCCCTGTGGATTCCGATCGAGCTCTCCGGCGCCGAGCCGGCTCCGGATTACCGCTACGCGTCCCGTTTCCTCTCCAGCCTCGAGAGGCTGGAGCGATCCGGCGCCTCGGGGCCGCGCACGGTCGCGCACGAGGGAAGCGGCGGCGCCGCGTGGGAGATGTCGCATCACGCCACCGACGCGGCGGAGATCGATTCCGTGCTCTCGCGCATCGGCGCGCTGCTCGGTGCGGGCGTCGACCCGCTCCGGATCGGGATCGTGGCGCGATCGCTCGACGAACGGACGACCGCGCTCGTCGAGCGCGCCGCAGCCGAGTACGAAGTTCCTCTCGGCCGCGGCCGCGGCCGGCCGCTTCTCTCGCACGGGGCCGCCCGCGCGATTCGCGACCTCCTCCGCGCGCGACCCGAGGGCTTTCCGCGCGACCTCGTCCTCGAGCTGGCGGCGGCTCCGTTCCGGCACGACAAGTTTCCTCAGGGCGGACATGCCGCGGAGCTCGACGACGCCGCGCGCCGCGCCGAGATCGCCGCGGGAGGCTCGGCCGCGATCCGCGCGATCCTCCCGCGGCTCGAGGGAAGCCGGCTCGCAGGGGACGATCTCCCGTTACGCGGAGCTGGTCGCCGCGCTCGAGCGGCTGACGGCCGGTGCGGACGAGCCGAAGCGCGCGGGGGCGTGGGCGGCGTGGATCGAAGGGATCGTCTCGCTCATGCTCGTCGAGACCGAGACCGATCTCGAGGCGCTCGCCGCGCTCTCGGCGATCACGGCGACGCTCCGGCGGAGCGACGGGTTCGCGAGAGCGGTCCGCCCCGAAACGATCGTCGACCTGCTGGCCGCCGCCCCCGACCTCGAGGCCGCGCCCGCCGCCGAGCGCGGCGTCTGGCTCGGCGACGCGATGTCGCTGCGCGGCCGCTCGTTCGACCACCTCTTCGCCATCGCGATGCAGCAGGAGCTCTTTCCGCAGCGGCGCACCGAAGATCTTCTCTTCCCGAACCGGGAGAGGCGGCGCGCGGGCGTGCGCGAGATCGACGACGGCCGCCTCGAGGAACGGCTCCTCTTCCGGCTCCTCGGCGACGCGGCGGCGCAGCGGCTCTGCTTTTCCTGGTCCGCCGGCGACGGCCTCGGCAAGAGCTGGCGCCCCTCGATGTTCCTCAAGCAGCTCGCGCTCTCCGGGACGGCGGATCCCGACGAGCGGCAGCAGATCGTCTCGAGCTTCGAGCGATGGGTCGACGCGCGCGCCGTCGAAGCGCCGCGCCGGCAAGGCGCGAGCGACCGCGCCGCCCAGCGGCTGCGCGAGGCGGATCGCCTCCCTCCGCTCGCCCGCCGCCAGCTCCGCGTGCTCTCGCGCGCCGGCCGAGGCGGCGAGTTCGACGGATTTCTTCTCCCCGGCGCGCCCCTCGCCGCCGCCGTCTCCGAACGCCTCGGCCACCTCTCCGCGAGCCGCCTCGAGACGTTCGGCCACTGCCCGCAGCACTTCCTTCTCAAGACCGTCTTCGGCATCCGGGAGGTCGAGGATCCGGAGGTCGAGATGGAGATCACCCTGCGGAAGCGCGGGATCCTCGATCACGAGATCCTCGAGCGCTTCTACCGGGACCTCCCCGAGCGCGAGATCGAGTCGGCCGCGGGAGCCGTGCGCCTTCCCGACGCTCTGCGCGAACGGCTGGCTCGCCTCGTCGGGGCCGCGTTCGACGAATACGACGTGCGCTACCCTCCGCCCAGCCGCCTGCTGCGGCGGGCCGAGCGCCGCCTCACGCTGCGCAACCTCGAGCGCTTCCTCCTCGCGGACCTCGACGAGCTCGCCTCCACCGGCTACAGGCCGTGGCGCTTCGAGGTCGGATTCGGGATCGCCGATCCCGGAGAGACGCCCGAGCACGACGCGGCGCGGATCGACATCGAGGGAAGAGAGATCGTCCTGCGCGGCCGGATCGACCGGATCGACCGGAAGGAGGGAGGCTCGCGCCTCCGGATCGTCGATTACAAAGGGGGGAAGGGAGCGAAGTTCGACAAGCTCGGCGAGCAGATCGACAAGGGCCGCTCGCTCCAGCTCGCGCTCTACGCGCTCGCGGCGATGCGGATCTTCGATCTCGGGCCGGAGTCGATCGAAGCGGCGATCAAGCCGATCCGCGCCACCGGGAGCGGCAAGCGGTTCTCCTTCCTGCTGGCTGAGAATCACGCGACGATCGTCCACGGCCTCGCCCTCTTCCTCCGCGCGATGCTCGAAGGGCGCTTCCCCGCGATCGCGGGCAGCGCGAAGAACGATCACTGCCGCTACTGCGTCGCGGCCAGCTGGTGCCGCACGCGCCACACGCCGGAAGAGGCCTGGGCGCTCCGGCGCTTCGACTCGGCGCTCTCGCTTCTCGAGTCCCTCGAGGGGGAGGCGCGGCCGTGACGCAGGCTCCTCTCCCGTTCGCGTCCGGAAGGCGAAACCTCTTCATCGAGGCGGGCGCCGGCACCGGCAAGACGACGGAGATCGTTCGCCAGGTGCTCACGATTCTGCTCGACGAGCCGGACCAGAAGCCCGAGCGCATCGTGCTCATCACGTTCACGGAGAAAGCGGCCGGCGAGATCGCCGAGCGGATCCGCGACGCGCTCGTCGATCTCCAGAGCTCGTTCGAGACCGGGACGCCTGGATGGCCCTCGGGGTCGCCCTCGCCGATCCTCGCGGTGCCGCCCGAGCGGGCCGGGCGGTGGCGAGCGGCGTGCGAGCGCCACCTCGACCACCTCGACTCGCTCCGCTCGCAGACGATCCATTCGTTCTGCCAGGCGATCCTCGCGCAGTTTCCGTTCGAGTCGCGCGTCGATCCCGGGTTCCGGATCGTGGAAGGGTTCGAGCGCGCGCGGCTGCTCGATCAGGTGTGGCTCGACTGGGTACGCGCGGAGACCTCGGGCGAGCCGCCGCCGGACCGCGCTCTGGAGTGGGAGATCGCGATCGACGCCCTCGAAGGGCTCGATCCGCTGCGCGAGGTGCTCTTCGACCTGCTGGGGCGACGCGCGCTCCTCTTCGACGAGGGGTATCCCCTGAGCCGCTTCGAGGAAGAGGTCGAGCCGCTCGCGCGCGCGGCGGTCGAGGAGATCCGGTCGCGGCCCCCGCGCGAGATCGCCCTCATCCGGGACGAGATCCTCCTTCGCGTGATCGAGCATTTCCGGGGCGACGCCCCCCTTCCGCGGGGGCGGGAGGCGTGGATCGAGTGGCTCGAGCCCGTCGCGCCGTGGCTGCGGCTCGCCGACATGCCGAAGGTGAAGGACCTCGCCGCGCTCAAGGAGCCGCTGCGGATCCTCCGCGGGGGGAAGAAGGAAGAGAACCTCTTCGATCTCCTCGTGCAGGACCGCGCCGCCGGCGCCGTGCATCGCCTCGCGCGGCGGTTCGCCGAGCGCGTCGACGGGGAGAAGGACGCGCGCGGCGTCCTCGATTTCGACGACCTCCTCATCCGCTCCGAGCGCCTCCTGCGCGACCCGGAGATCGCCGCCCGGGCGCGCGAGCGCTTCGACTTCGTCTTCGTCGACGAGTTCCAGGACACCGACCGGCTCCAGGCGCGCATCGTCGAGCGCCTCGCGCGCGACGATGCGGGTTTCCTCGCGCGCGGGCGCGTCGTCCTCGTCGGCGACCCGAAGCAGTCGATCTACTCGTTCCGCCGCGCCGATCCCGAAACGTATGGAGCGATGCTCGACCTCTTCGTCGAGGCAGGAGCGGAGACCCCGAAGCTCCAGCGCCAGTTCCGCAGCCATCCCGATCTCGTCGCGGCCCTCAACGCGATGTTCTCGGTCCTCTTCTCCCGCGATCCCGAGCCGAACATCTACCGCCCGCGGTACAACGACCTCGAGCCGGCGCGCGCGATCCCCGCGGGAGAGACCGCGGGAGCTCCCCGCATCCGCCTTCTCCGCGCCGCGACCGGGGACGAGGGAACGCCCTCGGTCGAGCTCGAAGCGCGCGCGGTCGCCGCCTGGATCGCCTCGCGGATCGCCGCCGGCGTCCCCGCCGAAGAGATGGCGATCCTGCTCCGGAAGATGACCGACGTCGACGCCATCGTCGACGCGCTCGCCCGCGCCGGCATCGACTACGTGCTGCCCCGCAACTCCAACGTCCTCGAGCGGCGCTCGGCGATCGACCTTCTCGCCGTTCTGCGCGCCCTCGCCTCCCCCTTCGATCGCGGCGCCGAGTTCTCCGCCGCGCGCAGCCCGCTGTTCGGCCTCACCGACCAGGAGATCGCGTCCGACCTCCTCCTGCGCGAGATGGGCGAGGGTCCCGACGGGGACACGCCGTGGAAGCGGTTCGGGACGACGCTCTCCCGCTGGCGCTCCCGCGCGGCCCGGATGAGCGTCTCGGAGACCCTCGACATGGTCATCGGAGAAAGCGGGATCGAGGCCGTCTTCCGGCTGCTCCGCCGCGGCGAGGAGATGCTCCGCGACCTCGATCTCGTCCGCGATCTGGGGCGCGGCTTCGACCGGGAGATCGGCGGCTCGCTGGCCCTTTTCGCCGACGAGATGCTCCGGCGGCGCGACGGCGCCGAGGGGGAGCAGGCGGTCCTCGAGCAGAAAGCGCGCGGGGTGCGGATCCTCACGATCCACGCGTCGAAGGGCCTCGAGTTCGGGACGGTCATCCTCCCGACGCTCGGCTCGGGGACGGCATCCGACACGCTCTCGGTCTTCACGCTCGAGACCCCGCCGCGGCTCTACATGAAGGGGCGGCTCAGCACCGCCGCGACGCTCTACGGAGGGATCGCGGCGACGCCGACGGACGTGCAGAAGGGAAGAGCCGAGGCGGAGATCCAGCGGCTCTTCTACGTCGCGGTGACCCGCGCGCGAAACGAGGTCGTCTTCGTCCTCGATCCGGAGCGGATCCGGCAGGAGTCGTTCCTCAAGCCGTTCTTCGCGATCTTCCCGTTCGACGCGAAACAGATGGACCCACTCTGGACGTCCGAGCCGGGCGAGCGCGTGGAAGCGGTGACGGTCGGCGAGCGCACGATCCCGGTGGCGTTCACCCGGATGGCGATCCCTCCGCTCGCGGCCGAGCGCCCGTCCGCGCTCGGCCGACGCCGCGCTCGAGCATCTGCTCGACCGGGAGCCCGTCGAGATGGAGACCGAGTCGCCCGAGGAGGAGGTCGTCGACCGCGGGGAGATCCGGAGGCGCGCCGCGGCGATCGGCCAGCGCGATGCGGGGATCCTGCTCCACCGGTTCCTCGAGGTGTGGGACGGAGACGAGCCGAGCGCCGGCGCGCTGCTGCCGAAGCTCGCCGCGGAGAGCGGCGTGAGCGCGGCGACCGCGGCGCTCGTCCGCCGGCGGATCGACTCGCTCCTCGCCTCGCCCGCATGGAAGCGCGTGCGCGCCGCGCAGCCGGTCGCGGCCGAGGCGACGCTATGGATCGACCGGGACGGAGCGCCGGCCGAGCGACGCATCGATCGCCTCCTCCGGGAGGAGGGCTCGTGGCTCGTCCTCGATTACAAGAGCGGCCGCCCCTCCCCCGCCCGCCTCGAGAAAGAGCGCCTGCAGGTGGCCGAGTACTGCCGCGCGATCGAAGCGACCACCTCCGAACCGTGCAGAGGGATGCTGTGGTACATCGATGTGGATGGGGATGAGGTGGTGGAGGTCTGAGGGACAACCGACCGATCGGAGATCTCTCGCCCGCGAAACCTTCCGCCAATGTGGCGCTCGCCGGGGCAGACTCATGAAGCCAGGAGCGCAACGTCGCTGCTGAAAGAGATGTCACTATCGCCCTGCGCGCGGGCTGCGTATGTTTGTCTGAGGGCCGCGCCGTCCATTGCCAGGAGCGCTGCCACCTGTGCTGTTGAGAATGAAAGGCTAACGAGCATGAGAACTGTCAAAACACTCATCGCGTTTCTTGGCGCCTCGCTTGTCGCATGCATCGGATTTGCGAGTGGCCCTCCCGACACTGCTCTCTTTATGCGCGCAGGCGAGCCGGTAAAGGACCGGTACCTCATCAAGCTTCGACCCGCGCGCGTCAGTACGGCTGAGGTTCCGGCCGTCGCTGCAGAGCTCGCATCACGTGGCGGCCGCCTCATCGCAACGTACTCGCATGGCATCCGTGGCTTCGGTATTCACACCACGGAGAAGCAGGTGCTCGCACTTGCTCGGGACCCTCGGGTCGAGATGATCGAGGAGGCTGCAGTCGTCCATCTCTCCGGGACGCAGACGTTTCCCGTGGGAGATTACTGGCATCTTGACCGGCTTGACGGACTTCCGCTGTCGGGGTCGTACAGTTGGATCTCGGATGGCTACGGTGTCGACGTGTACGTCGTTGATACCGGAATCCCTATAGCTACACTCGGAATTCAGTGAGGGACAGGTGACGGCCGGAGTGAATTATGCCGGTAATGACGTCGAGAATCCGCCAACGCAGTGGGACCCAACGTATCCCTGCGGCGGATTCTGTGAATCATTTCATTGGCGGCCACGGAACTGCGGTCGCGTCACTCATCGGAGGACAGTACACGGGCGTCGCGAAAGGGGCGCGCCTGATCCCCGTGAAGGTCTTCTCCTGCGACCCTTCAGTGCCAGAGCTCGGAGGAGGTGACACGCTCGGAGTCGTCTGGGCTCTGGACTGGATCTTGGGAGAGGCGAGGACGTCCGGCCGCCGATCGGTCGTCAATATGAGTACCCCTACTTCACCGTGCGGCAAATCTGGGACGAGATTGTACAGCAGGGCTTATGCCGTGACTGTGCCAGCGAATTTCGATGGTGATGGGATTGAGCGCAATCAACGCATTCAACATCAGCATTAACGATTAAGACCGTCCAACGGAGAACGTCTCATGCGTCCATTGCTCCTATCACTTCTCGTCATCGGTACGACGGTGCCGACGTTCGCGCGGACTCCTGAGCGCATTCTCATCCCTTACTACACCGCGATCCCGATCGAGGGAGCTCATGGGTCACGCTGGGTTACGGAGCTGGCAGTCCTGAACAACAACAACCGGCCAGCCGGGATCCAAGGCTATGAGCAACAGTGCCATATTCCGGTCTGTCCGAATAAGATCGCGCCGCCAGGAATCACGTTCTATCCGTCGCTAGGTGCCAACAACCTCCTTCAGGGCGTATTTTTGGAAGTGTGGGATGAAGACGCCAGTGAGATTCTCGTGCAGCTGCGCGCGCGCGACCTCTCACGCCAGTCCGATGACTGGGGCGCCGAGGTTCCGACGATCCGCGAGTCGATGGCTCCTGTCGGCTCATTTGGCCTCCTCGATATCCCGACCGACGTACGGTATCGCGTGATGCTGCGCCTGTATCACTTCGCGAATGACTCGCCGGTGGAGGCGCACGTGCGTTTCTTCCAAACACCAGGGTCCGTTTCCGACCCGACGACGGGCGTCGAACCCGATCGGCTCCTTACTGAGGAGACCGTCGTATTCACCCAGGGATCATTCTATTTCCCTGGGTTTGCTCAGCTGCCCGATCTCGTCGACCGACACCCGGTGCTCGCTCAGTCGGAGCGCATCAGAATCGAGGTCAGCACGACCGATCCCACCGTTCGAATCTGGGGGTTTGCCACCATCACGAACAACGAGACGCAGCATGTTACGGTCATCAGCGCACGATAAGGCCTCGGCGAGGTCCGGAAGGCACATCCGGACCTCGCTCTCTCGCTTCCTCGACGAGTAATCCTTTGCGGCTTGCGCCCGCCGCTCGAAGAGTGGGCCGAATAGCCGCAACCCCCAGAAAACCAGTTCCAGCAGGGAAAGCTTCGAATACCCAGCGAAGGGTGCGGCCTCGCTTCACGCGCCCTTGCGCACGCGTCGAAACCGCCGGCCGAGTACGTCGCACGAACGGTCCAGGAGGAGCCTGTAAGGCCGATCGTCGGCACCACGCGCTACGGAGTAGCGACAAGGACGCGACGCGTGCTGTCAACAAACGGTGCACTCCCGCCCGTGGGTAGGTAGGATTCCATGCCGCCAATGCGACTCCTCTTCATTGGATGGAAGAGTGGACTCGCGAGCGCCTTTATGGGGCTGCGTTGCACTACACACTGGCGTGCTTTGCTGCCGAGTCACCGCCGCGCGCGAAAGAGCTCGCAGGCATCTTCGGTTTGTCGGGCGCAGCGCTGACGCGGCTGTTCCTTCGCTACCTGGGAGTCAGCCCCTCGGAATTCTTCCTCGAGTTGCAGTGCACGTACGCGTGCCTCCTGCTTGCGCGTAAGAGCCTGACGACAACGCAGGTTGCGTACCGCGCCGGCTTTGGCAGCCGGACTAACCTCTTTCGTGTCTTTCGCCGCCGCTACGACGACACGCCACGCGGCGTTCTTCGCACGAGCACTGGCCCGTGCCTGGGCGCAAATCAAGATCCGTACGACGTGACGCGCTAGTTGTCCTGTCTCAGAACGTTGTTCAGTAAAGGAAGTTGTCAATCCGGGCGAATTCGGCGAATCTGTTTGTGCGAACAAAAAGAACGCTCGGAGGAACCCGGATGGAACTTCACAAGAATGCGCGAACTTGTCCCGCCAGTCGAGCGCTGCTGGTGGGGCGGGTGCTCGAGCAGGGATGGTCGGTCGTTCAGGCAAGCCGGGCGGCAGGCTGCAGCGAGCGAACCGGGTGGAAATGGGTGGGGCGGTATCGCGAGAACGGACGGGACGGGGCTGGCCGACCGCAGCTCGGCGCCCCGACGGGTCCGGCGGGTCGGAAAAACAAAGCGACGGCTCATCGTGCGGCTCCGCCGGGAGCGCCGAACCGTCCAGCAGATCGCAAGCGTGGTGCGGCGAAGCCGGGCAAGCGTGGCGCGGATCGTCGGCGACGGCGGGCTCTCCCGGCTCCGCGTGCTGGACGGGCCTCCGCTTCCCGTGAGGCGCTACGAACGCGAGCGTGGTGGGCGATCTGATTCATCTCGACGTAAAAAAGCTGGCTCGAATCACTCACGTGGGCCATCGCATCACCGGAAACCGTAGGGATCGACGCCGCCACGTCGGCTGGGAGTTCCTCCACGTCTGCGTGGATGACGCCTCGCGCGTGGCGTACG
Organism: uncultured Acidobacteriota bacterium; assembly: GCA_963793695.1. Lineage (GTDB taxonomy): Bacteria > Acidobacteriota > Thermoanaerobaculia > Gp7-AA8 > Gp7-AA8 > CAWCBB01. The sequence continues at coordinate 237,837 of CAWCBB010000030.1, forward strand.
CCGAGGTGCTGGCGGACGAGCGCAAGCACACCTGCGCCGGCCTTCCTCGGGCGCGCCGTGCGGTGGTTCAAGGCGCGAGACGTGACCATCCGCCAGGTCATGACCGACAACGGGGGCGGGTATCTCTCCGCCTCCTTTGCTGAGCTTTGCCGGTCCCTCAACCTCAAGCACATCCGGACGCGGCCCTATACGCCGCGTACCAACGGCAAGGCCGAGCGCCTCATCCAGACCCTGCTGCGCGAATGGGCCTATCCGATCGTCTACTCCCACTCGCGGCAGCGCACGCGCCTGCTGCCCTCGTACCTACACTTCTATAATCATCACCGGAGCCACTCAGCCTTGAATGGAAACCCGCCGATCTCCCGCCTGGACATGAACAACGTCCTGAGAAACGACAGCTAGTCGACACCCCCACACGGCGTCACTTCGCTGTAAGCCATCGCGATTCTTGCATCCCGAAAGAGGGCCAATCGGGAGCCCTCGGCGAACTCGAGTGCACCGGTCCAACTGACGACCCTCGTCAGTTCATCCATGCGGCGTGTATTCTCCATATTCTGCATTCTGCATTCAGCCTTTGCCTTGGACAGCGCGGAAATGCCGATCCACTCGCTGGCGTTTCCCCCGCGCAATGGATGACGGTCTCCACTCCCTCCACCCCGCCGTCCGCGGCCTTCGGACGGTCTGCCGCTGCAACAACGTGAAGTACCGGACGATCGAGAAGGCGATCCGGGAGGGGTGCATGACCATCGCGCAGATCGCGGCGCGGACGACCGCGGCCACGACCGGCCACTGCGGCGGCACCTGCACGCCGAAGATCCACGATATGATCGACGCGATCTGCGCGGAGACGGACGACCGCGCAGCCTCCGGAGGGGAACGATGACGCGCCGCGCCGAGATCTGGCTCAAGCCCACCTGAACGAGCTGCCGCAAGGCCCTCGCTTACCTGGACGGTAAGGACGTCGAGCTCGAGAAGCACAGCCTGGCCACCGATCCCCCCTCGCGCGCGTTTCTCGAGAAGCACGTCGACGCCGCGAACCTCGAGGCCTTCATCAACAAGCCGCAGCCCGAGCGTACAAGGAGATGCGGCTCGGGCGAGCGGAAGCTCACGAAGAAGGAAGCGATCGACCTGATGCTCGAGGATACGAACCTGATCCGCCGCCCGATCGTGGTCTCCGGCGGCCGCGCCGCCTTCGGCTACGACGAAGCGGCGTGGGACGAGATCTTCGGCTGATGATCAATCCAGACCGCCGGGTTTCTCTTTCCCGTCGCGGCGATGACGCTGATGCTCTGGCTCCTCTGGAGCGAGTCGCTGCGCGCCCGCGTCCAGGCGCCCGCCTGGCATCTCTTCCGCGCCGCCCTCTATCTCGGCATGGCCGCCGTCATGGTCTTCAACGGCTGGCGCTATCGAGCGGCCTTCACCACGGGCAACTTCGTCCTCCTCGGTCTCGCCGCCGCGGTCGGTCTCCTCGGCGCCGCGTTCTATCGTGCGACAGAGCCTCCCGCGAAACGACGAGGCGCCTGACCCGTTCTCGGGTCGAATCCGAATCGTCTCTCCGGTTCCCCTCCGCCTCCGTCGGTCGCGCCGCGAAGCGGCAGCACATTGGTAGCACCGCCGCAGGCGGGTGAGAGGGACGAGAAACAGTCGTGAGCCGCCAGCGGCGACGCATTGTGTCGCCGCTGCCCGGCTCGCTCATTCTGCGGTCGACCGGAATGAACGGAAACCGGCGCGGACAACGGAGAACGGACAACGAAGGACGGAGAACGAAGAACGGAGAACGGAGAGCGAAAAGAGAACGAAGAACGGAGAACGGAGAACGGAGAACGGAGAACGAAGAACGGAGAACGGAGAACGGAGAACGGAGAACGGAGAAGGCTCCTATCCCGCCGCGCTCATGATCTCGACCATCACCGGCTTGATCCCGTTGAGGACGAATTGCACGCCGATCGCGCCGAGCAGGAGGGCCATGACCTTGATGAAGACCATCCGCCCCCGCTCCCCCATGACGTGCGAGATCGGCGTCGCGGCGACGAGCGCGATCCAGGCGATCACCCCGACCGCAACGATCGCGCCGATGATCGCGAGGCGCTGCGTCGAGTCCCGGATAGAGATTCACGAGCAGCATCGTCGAGGTGATCGCGCCGGGCCCGCACAGCATCGGGATCGCGAGCGGGACGATGGCGACGGTGGCCGGATCGGCGTTCAGCGGCGCGAGCGCGACTTCCTCCGGCCCCTTCGGCCGGAGGTTGCGGAAGCGGCGGTCGTCGTCGACCAGCGTCCGGAGAGCGTTCGTGAAGAAGACGATGCCCCCCATGATCTGAAACGCCGGCAGCGTGATTCCGAAGAACCGGAAGACGAAGTTCCCCGCCAGGAGGAAGAAGACGAGAAATCCGATCGTGCCGAGGCCCGCGACGAAGGCGACCTCGCCGCGCTTCGTGCGGAGCGGCCCGTCCGTGAGCGCCAGAAAGGGGGGGATCACCGCCAGCGGATTCACCATCGTGATCAGCGGAACGAACGCGGTGAGGGCGACTTCCCAGAGCGACATCGGGGGATCATACCGGAGCGCGTCATCCTGAGGAGCGGCCGAAGGCCGCGACGAAGGATCTCAATCATGCGAAAAACCGGGTCCGCTGCATCTTGAGATCCTTCGCGCTTCGCGCTCAGGATGACGTGCGAATACCTAGCTGTTTCCGCGAGCACGATCTCCACCCGCCGGTTCTGCTGCCGTCCGGCGGCGGTATCGTTGGTCGCGACCGGCGCGGCCTCGCCTTTTCCGACGGCCGTGACCCGATCGGCGCCGACGCCCGCGCTCACGAGCGCATCCTTGACCGCAGCCGCCCGCTTCTCGGAGAGCGCCTGGTTCGACTCGTCGGAGCCGGTCGAGTCGGTGTGCCCTTCGACCACGATGGTGAGGCGGTCATTCAGGCGGAGCTGCTCGGCGATGCGCCCGAGCGTGTTGCGCGAGCCGCTCTTGAGCGCCGCTTTTCCCGTATCGAAGTAGATGCCCGGGAGCGTGATGATGAACCCTCGCTCGTCGCGGCGCGTCTGGGCGATCTCCGCGAGCGTCTTTTCCATGTTCGCGAGACGCTGCTTCTGTTCTTCTTCCTGCTTGGCGAGCGCTTCGCGCGCCCGTCCCAGCTCGGCCTCGGCCTGCGCGGCGCGCGCGCGCTCCGCCTCGACCTGACGCTCGAGCTCGGCGCGCTGCTCGGCCGACGCCGCCGCCTGGCTCTCCAGCGCCTTGATGCGCGCGGAGAACGCAGCCTCGTCGGCGGCGCGCTTCTTCTCGGCCGCCTCGCGCTCGCCGCGCAGATCCGCGAGCTCGCGGGCGCGCACGTCGAGCTGCGCCTGCTGCTCGTCGAACGACTGGAGGCTCACCGCACCCTTCTGCTTCTCCGCGTCCAGCTGCTCGCGCAGCCGGTCGATCTCCTTCTGCATCAGCTGCTCGCTCAGCGTCTCCCGCTCCTGCACGGCGCGCAGCCCGATCTGCTGGTCCTCGATCTGACGGCGAAGGCGATCCGCCTCGGCCGCGTCGACCCGGTTCGCCAGCGCGAGCTCGTACTCGCGCGAGAGGTTCGCCAGCCGCGTCTCCGCTTCCACCCGAGCCGCCCGGTCCTGCTCGAGCTGCTGCTGGATGCGCGCCTCGTTCTCCGCGACCTGGCGCCGAAGGGCCTCGAGCTCGCTCGCTTCCTTCTGACGGCTCGCCTGCTCCGCTTCGAGCTGCGCGCGCAGCTGCGCCGCCTGCTGCTCGAGCTGTTCGCGATTCTTCCGCTCCTCGAGCGCCTGCTTCTCGCTCGCGACCTGCGCGAGCCGCGTCCGCTCCATCCGGAGGGCCGGCAGCAACCCCTGCACTTCGCGATGGCGCGCGGCGTAGAGAGCCTGCCGGGCGGCCATCTCCGCCGAGTACGAAAGGTAGTCCGCCGAGTCGGATTGCGTCTGTGATTTCGCGATTCCCTTCGCGCTTCCCAGTAGCCCCTCGGCGCGCTCGATCGCGGCCGCATCGGCCCCGGCACCCTTCGCCTGCGCCACGAGCGCTTCCGCGTACGCGACCCGCTCGCGGCTGTCCGCTCCGCGCGTCATCGCGATCGACGGCTCTTCGAAGACGATCGGCGCGGGAGCCGCCCCGCCGAATCCGGTGATCTCGCTGCGCAGATCGTTCCCCTGCCTCGCGAGCGCCACCCACGATGCCTTGGCCGAGGCCGCCTCAGCCGCCGCCTTCGCCTCCAGGGCGTCGACCCGCGCCGACTCCCGGATGTCCCGCTTGGTGCTCGCGGCGTTCTGGCGCGCCGAAGCGAGCCGCTGCGAAGCTTCGTCGTAGAGAGATTTTGCGTAGATCGGAGCCCCCGCGGTCTCCGCGATTCGGAGCGCCGCTTCCGCGTCGGCGATCTCGGCGGTGGGAGCCTGCGCCCACGCCGCCCCCGTCATGAGAAGGGCCAGCAGGAGCACTCCCGCGGTTCGGGTGATTCGAGTCATTTGAAACCTCCTATCCATGTAGACGGACCTTATCCCGGTTTGAGCGACTGGAACCATGCAAAAACGGCGCGAGACCTGAGAAGTCAGGCCGGGGAAAGGGCCTCACATGACCAGGGCGTCCAGGGCGTCGAGAGTCCCAGTTCGAGCCCGGGTGACTCGCGTTTTCCCTGACTCCGGCCCCTGACTGCTAAGGTCCGGACGGCCGCCGTAGGCGGTCCGGACGGAAACGGACCGCCGCAGATGGTCCCTACAGCTGGACCCAGACCGACTTGGTCTGCGTGTACTTCTCGAGCGCGTCGCGGCCCTGATCGCGGCCGAAGCCCGACTCCTTGAAGCCGCCGAACGGGAGCGCCGGGTCGTAGAGGTTGTAGGTGTTGATCCAGACGGTCCCCGCCTTGATCGCGCGGGCGACGCGGTGCGCCTTCGCGATGTCGCGCGTCCAGACGGCGGCGGCGAGCCCGTAGACCGTCGCGTTCCCCCGCGCGACCGCGTCGTCGACGTCGCTGAAGCGGATCGTGGCGAGCACCGGGCCGAAGATCTCCTCGCGCGCGATCCTCATGTCGCGGCTCGACGCCGTCGAAGATGGTCGGCTGCGACGAAGTAGCCCTTGCCCGGTTCCGATGTCGGCGCGCGCGCCGCCGGCGACGAGCTTCGCCCCTTCGCTCTTCCCCGTCTCGATGTAGCCGAGCACCGACTCCAGCTGCTCCTTCGAGACGATCGCGCCGAGGCGCGTCTTCGGATGGAGCGGGTCGCCGGCGACCATCTTCGCGGCGCGCTCGCGGACCTTTTCGCAGAAGCTCGTCGTGGACGCGATCCTCGACGAGCAGGCGCGATCCGGCGGCGCAGACCTCGCCCTTGCCGTAGAAGATCGCGTTGAGCGCGCCCTTGCGCGGCCGCGTCGAGGTCGGCGTCGGCGAAGACGATGTTCGGCGACTTGCCGCCGAGCTCGAGCGAGACCTTCTTGAGCGTCTTCGCGGCGCGCGCCATGAGCTGCCGCCCGACCTCGGTCGAGCCGGTGAACGCGATCTTGTCGACGCCCGGGTGGTCGACCATCGCGTCGCCGACGACGCTGCCCCGCCCCGGAACGACGTTGAGCACGCCGGCCGGGAGGCCCGCCTCGCGCGCGTACTCGGCGAACTTGAGCATCGAGAGCGGCGTGTTGCGACGCCGGCTTCAGGACGACCGTGTTGCCGCACGCGAGCGCCGGCGCGATCTTCCACACCGCGAGCATCAGCGGGAAGTTCCACGGCGTGATCGCGCCGACGACGCCGACCGGCTCGCGCAGCGTGTACGTGAACGCCCCTTCCTGCACGGGGATCGTCTCCCCCGTGACCTTGCCGGCCCAGCCGGCGAAGTAGTAGAGGCACTCCGCGGCCGCGGGCATGTCGACGTACTGCGACTCGAAGATCGGCTTGCCGTTGTCGAGCGTCTCGATCCGGCCGATCTCCGGCGCGCGGGCGCGAGGATGTCCGCGAGCTTCCAGAGGACCTTGCCGCGATCGCGCGGCTTCATCTTCTGCCACTCCGAGCCCGGCTCGAGCTGCGCGCGCGCCGCGCGCGACCGCCGCGTCGACGTCCTCCGGCCCGCCGACGCGACATCGCGATCGTCTCCTCGGTCGCCGGGTTGATCGTCGCGAACGTCGCCCCGCTCGCGGCGTCGACGAACTCGCCGTTGATGAAGAGCTGGGTCTGGAGGGCGGAAGGGGCAGTCTCGGTCGTGATCATGACGGGTCGCCTTGCGATGGCGTCTCGGGTCGCGAGCGTCGAAGAATTCGAGTGGAGGGCGGGCTTCGCGACCCGCCCTTCGCTGAAGAGCTCTCGCGACGCCCGTGACGCGCGACGCCTCGACGGCGTTACTTCCCCTTGAACTTCGGCCTTCCGCTTCTGGTTGTACGCCGCGAGCCCTTCCTTCGCGTCCTCGCTCTGGAAGAGCTGCTGCTGGAGCTCGCGCTCGACCGCGAGCGCCGACTCGAGCGGCAGCTCCCAGCCGGTCTGCACGGAGCGCTTGATGCGGCCGACCGCCTTCGACGCCTTGTTCGGCGGGCAGAAGCCGTGCGCGTAGTCCATGACGCGGTCCCACCACTTCCCCCATTCTCTTCGGCCGGCCAGACCTAGTTGACGATGCCGAGGCGCAGCGCCTCCTCGAACTCGAAGAGGCCGCCCTCGATCATCAGCTCGATCGCCTTCGACTTGCCGACGAGGCGCGCGAGGCGCTGCGTGCCGCCCGGTGCCCGGCAGCACGCCGAGCGTGACCTCGGGCAGGCCGATCTTGCCCGCGTCCTTCCGCGCGATGCGCATGTCCGCCGCCATCGCGATCTCGAGGCCGCCGCCGACGGTGTGGCCGTTGAGCGCCGCGATCACGAGCTTCGGCGTCTGCTCGAGCCGGAGCAGCGTCTCGTTCGCGTGAAGGCAGAAGTAGTACTTGAAGCCGGGCGTGACCTCCGAGAGCATCTTGATGTTCGCGCCCGCCGAGAAGAACTTGTCGCCCGCGCCGCGCAGGACGATCACGTGGACCGCGTCGTCCAAGCGCGCTTCGAGGATCGCCGTGTCGAGCTGCCTGTTCATCTCGTACGTGTAGGTGTTCGCCGGCGGATCGTTCAGCTCGATGACCGCGACGCCGTTGTCCACACGGTAATCCACTAGATTTCCGCTCATCGAAGCACTCCTCGCCAGATTGATCGGTGCATCATACGGGTCTCGGGCGGCGCGTCTAGAGGGCCTCGAGCGTCCTGGGCGTCTGCCGCCCGGTGTGGCTGCAGGCTCCGCCGCCAACCCGTTTCAGAATGGACACAGCGCTCCGTGGTAGAAAGAGCCCTGTATTCCGTGGCGCGGCCCTGCCCGGGTCAGCTCCCCCTCGAAAGGACCTTCATGCACATTCGCTGGTTTCTCGCTCCCTTTCTGCTCCTCCTCGCCGCGCCGCTCGCCGCGCAGCCGCAACCCGAGCTCACCCGCCTGCTCCGGCAGCCCGACATCCACGGCGATCAGGTGGCGTTCGTCTACGGCGGCGACATCTGGGTCGGCCCCGCCACGGGCGGCACGCCCGGCGCCTGACCTCGCACGAAGGGCTCGAGCAGTTCCCGAAGTTCTCCCCCGACGGCCGCTTGATCGCCTTCACCGGCGAGTACAGCGGAACGAGCCAGGTCTACGTGATCCCGGTCGACAGGCGGCGCGCCGCGGCAGCTCACCTTCTACAACGACGTCGGCCCGCTCCCTCCCCGCGGCGGCGTCGACAACCGGGTGCTCGACTGGACTCCCGACGGCAAGAACGTCCTCTTCATCCCGCACCGCCCGCCGTGGAGCGAGCGGATCGCGGCGTCCACTACATCGTCCCGGCCGCCGGCGGCATGGAGACGCCCGCTCGGCGATCCCCGAGGGGAGCGGCGGCGGCTCTCGCCGGACGGGACGAAGATCGCCTACACGCCGATCGAGCGGGAGTTCCGCACGTGGAAGCGCTACCACGGCGGCCGCGCCCAGGACGTCTGGATCTACGACCTGCCGGCGAAGAGCGCGCGAGCAGATCACCGAATGATGCGGCACCGACAACCAGCCCGGTGTGGATCGGCGACACGATCTACTTCACCTCCGATCGCGAGGCCGACCGGAAGCTGAATCTCTGGGCGTACGACCTCGCGGCGGGCAGACGCGCGCCAGGTGACCATCCACGACGACTACGACGTGCTCTGGCCGAGCGGCGGACGGCAGGCGGGTCGTCTACGAGCGCGGCGGCTGCCTCTGGCGCTTCGACCCGGCGCCGGCGAGACCGCGCAGATGCCGATCCGCGTCGACGGCGACTTCCGCGAACGCGTGCCGCACTTCGCGAACGTGCAAGAGCGACGATCGAGTCGATGTCGATCTCGCCGAGCGGCGCGCGCGCTCTCTTCGGCGCGCGCGGCGACGTCTTCACGGCTCCGGCGAAGGAAGGAGAGATCCGCAACCTCACCCAGACCCCCGGCGTCCGCGAGATGCGACGCCGGCGTGGTCGCCCGACGGAAGATGGGTCGCGTATCTGAGCGACAGGACGGGCGAGTACGAGATCTACGTCCGCCCCGCCGACGGCACCGGCGAGGAGCGGCGGGTGACGCGCGGCGGAAACCGCGTGGCGCTTCGCCGCCGATCTGGTCGCCCGACAGCCGGAAGCTCGCGTTCGCCGACAAGGACGCCGGCTCCGCATCGCCGACGTCGACCACGGGCAAGATCGACGGCGTCGACCGCGGCGACTACGGCGACATCAACGAGTACGCCTGGGCGCCCGACAGCCGCTGGCTCGCCTACGCGAAGACCGGCGAGAACGCGCCTCGACGCGATCTGCGTCTACTCGGTGGCGGACGCGACCACGCGCCGCGCTGACGAGCGGGATGACCAACGACCGCTCGAGCCCGCCTTCGATCCGAAGGGTCGCTACCTCTACTTCATCTCGCAACCGCGACTTCAACCTCACCTTCAGCGGCTTCGAGTTCAACTACCTCTACACCAATCCGACGCGCGTGTACGTCGGCGATCCTGCCGAAGAACGGCCCGGCGCTCTTCCTGCCCAAGAGCGACGAGGAGAAGCCGCCGCGCCGAGCGCCGGCGAAGCCGCCGGCCAGTGACGAAAAGAACGGACGGCAAAGAAGAGCCGACGCGCAGCGAAGCCGGCGGCCGTCGACCGTGGACGATCGACGTCGACGGCTTCGAGAGCCGCGTGCGCGCGATCCCCGGCGCCCGCCGGAAACTACCGCGCCCTCGCCGGCGACGCGAAGGGCGTGCTCTACCTCTTCGGCGACGAGTCGCCGACCGCTCAAGCTCTACGACCTCGACGACGAAGAAGGAAGAGACGGTCCTCGAGGCGTCCAGCCTACGAGCTCTCGGCGAACGGCAAGAAGCTGATCTACCGCAAGGGCAGCCGATTACGGCATCGTCGAGCCGAAGGGCGGACCAGAAGCCCGGCGAGGGAATCGCTCGACCTCGACGACCTCGAGATGAAGATCGACCCGCGCGCGGAGTGGGCGCCAGGAGTTCACCGACGCCTGGCGCATCCTGCGCGACTGGTTCTACGACCCGAACATGCACGGCGTCGACTGGAACCGATGCGCGAGCGGTACGGCGCCGCTCGTCGCGCACGCATCGCCACCGCGCCGACCTCGACTACATCCTCGGCGAGCTCGGCGGCGAGCTCGACGCCGGCCACGTCTACGTCGCCACGGGCGGCGACTGGCAGGCCGCCGCGCCGACAACGGCCTGCTCGGCGCCGAGATCGTCGCCGATCCCTCGGGCTGCTTCCGGATCGAGAAGATCTTCCCCGGCGAGAACTGGCACGAGGACTTCCGCTCGCCGCTGACCGAGCCGGGCGTCGAGGTGCAGCGAAGGGGACTACATCCTCGCCGTCGACGGCGTGTCGCACGAAGGGCGTCGACAACTTCTACCGCCTGCTCGAGAACAAGGCCGACCGCGTCGTGACGCTCCGCGTCAACGCGCGCCCCGACGGAAGAGGGAGCGCGCGAGGAGAAGGTGCGGCCGATCGCGCAAGGAGACGAACCTCCGCTATCTCGACTGGGTGGAGTCGCCGGCGCGACTTCGTCGACCAGGCGTCGGGCGGCCGCATCGGCTACATCCACCTGCCGAACACCGCCGTCGAAGGAAACCGCGAGCTCTTCAAGGGCTTCTACCCGCAGTCGACCAAGGAGGCGCTCGATCATCGACGACCGCTACAACGGCGGCGGGTTCATCCCCGACCGGATGATCGAGCTGCTCGACCGGCCGCGTGCTCAACTACTGGGCGCGGCGCGACGTGAAGCCGAGCTCGACGCCCGGCGTTCGCGCACACCGGGCCGAAGGTCGATGCTGATCAACGGCTACTCCGTCCTCGGGCGGCGACGCGTTCCCCTACTACTTCCGCGAAGCGCGGGCTCGGGCACGCTCATCGGCACCCGCACCTGGGGAGGCCTCATCGGCCTCTCCGGGCAACCCTCGTCTGATGGACGGCGGCTCGGTCATCGCGCGCCGCACCTTCCGCTTCCTCGATACGGAAGGGATGTGGGCGGTGGAAGGCGTGGGCGTATCGCCCGACATCGAGGTCGTCGACCGGCCGGACGAAGTCGCGCGCGGAATCGACCCCTCTCTCGACAAGGCGATCGACGTCCTCATGGAGGAGCTCCGCAAAAACCCGCCGGCGAAAATCGTCGTCCCCCCGGCGCCGGGATCGAAACCGTAGGGCATCGCGAAGAGCAAAAACCCCTCTCCCCGGCGGGGACTCCGCTGGAAGGAGAGATCGCGTTCCGGGGAGAGGGGAAGGGGTGAGGGGCAGAGGGCTCGATCACGACGAACGATCAACGATCGACGAATTCGCGTAGGCGCACGCGCAACGCGTCCCGCACCCGCCTGAACGCCGCCAGCTTTTCCTCGTCGCTCCCTTCCGCGGCCGCGGGATCCTCGAAGCTCCAGTGAATCCGCGCGGCGACTCCCGGGAGGATCGGGCACGTCTCGCGCGCGCTGTCGCAGACCGTGATCGCGTAATCGAAGCGCTCGCCGAGGAACTCGTCGACCGACTTGGAGCGGTGATGCGCGATGTCGATCCCGAGCTCCGCCATCGCCTTCACGGCCAGCGGATTGAGACCCACGGGCTTCGTTCCCGCGCTCGCGACCTCGAACCGATCCCCTGCATCGTGGCGCAACAGCCCCTCGGCCATCTGGCTGCGAGCGGAGTTTCCCGTGCAGAGGATGAGAACGCGCTTCTTCATCCCATCGGGTCCCATCACCGATCACCCATCACCGGCAACGGCGCATCCCGCAGCGCCTTCGGCACGTTGCAGCACGCGCGGCCGAGCGCGTCGCGATCCCGCTGCATCGCCTTCTCGCAGCAGAGCGCGGAGGCGACCGCGCGGAGGATGCTCTCGACGAGCGGGGAATCCGGCGCGGCAAGCCGGTAGTGGATCCACTTCCCGTCGCGCCGCGCTTCGACGAGCCCCGCGTGCCGCAGATACGCGAGGTGGCGCGAGACTTTCGGCTGCGGCTCGCCGAGGACCTCGACGAGGAAGCAGACACAGATCTCCCCGCCCGCGAGAAGATTCAGGAGCCGCAGGCGCGTCCGGTCTCCGAGCGCCTGAAAAAGAGATTCGAGCTGATCGACCCTCGCCATCCCGGCCATGATCGCACGAACAGATCTGTGTCGGCAAATATGTCGGGAGCAGACCTCGGACCTCGGGCCTCGGACCTCAGGCGCCAGACCTCAGACGCTCAGACTCCCAGACTCCTGGACTCCCAGACGCAAAAGGCCCGTTTCGATCTACACTTCCCGCTTTCCATGACTTCCGCCGACCGCAACAGGCGCCGTGACATCTTCGTCTGGGCGCTCTACGATTTCGGCAATTCCGCCTTCACCACCCTCATCGTCACCTTCATCTTCAGCGCATATTTCACGCAGGCGATCGCGAGCGATCCCGAGCGCGGCGCCATCCTCTGGTCGCGAGCGGTCAACGTCTCCGCTCTCGCGGTCGCGCTGCTCTCCCCTCTTCTCGGAGCGATGGCGGATTTCTCGGGGCGGAAGAAGCGCTTCCTCCTCGCCGCGACGCTGGTCTGCGTCGTGCCGACGCTGCTCCTCTTCTTCCCCGGACGCGGCGACGTCCTGACCGCGCTCGTCCTCTTCGCGATCGCGAACATCGGCTTCGAAGGCGGATACGTCTTCTACAACGCCTTCCTGCCGGAGATCTCGACGCGCGAGACGATCGGCCGCGTCTCCGGCTTCGGGCAGGGGCTCGGGTACTTCGGCGGCCTCGCGGCCCTCCTCATCGCCCTGGGGATGGTGAAGGGGTGGGTCCCGAAGACGGGAGACCTGAACGTCCGCTCGACGAACCTTCTCGTCGCCGGCTGGTCCTCCTGTTCGCCCTGCCGCTCCTGATCTTTCTTCGCGAGAGACGCGACCCGACCCAGCCGCGGCCGGGCCTCGCGGCCCTCACGGCCATCGGCTTCCGCCGCCTCGGCGGCACGATCGGCCACATGAGAACGTACCGCGACGCCGCGAAGCTGATCGTCGCGCGGATGATCTACAACGACGGCCTCGTGACCGTCTTCTCGTTCGCGTCGATCTTCGCCGCGGCGACCTTCGGCCTCTCGACCGAGCAGCTCATCATCTTCGGGATCGCGATCAACGTCGTCTCCGGCGTCGGCTCGTTCCTTCTCGGGCCGGTGACGGATCGCATCGGCGCAAAGCGAACGATCCTGATCACGCTCGTGGTCCTCGCCATCGCGACGGTCCTCGGCGCGACCGCGACGACCCTCCGGCAGTTCTGGGTATCGGCGATCCTCCTCGGGGCCATGGTCGGTCCCAACCAGGCGGCGAGCCGCAGCCTCCTGGCGGTCCTCACTCCCGAGGAGAAACACGCCGAGTTCTTCGGCTTCTTCGCCTTCTCCGGAAAGCTCGCCTCCGTCGCGGGCCCGCTCCTCTATGGCGTGATGCTGCAGGCGACCTCGAGCCAGCGCCTCGCCATGGGCTCGATCCTGATCTTCTTCGTGATCGGCGCCGCCATCCTCCTCTTCGTCCGCGACCCGATCCGGGCGTAGGGGCGCCTGCGGCGGCCCGTTCCTTCCGCCCACGCCGGAGGCGTGGCAGACGGTAGACGCGGCGCCGCGCGCAGCGCGACCCCCGGGGAGATGCGGTTCTTCATTTCGCCGCACCCCGGCAGGGGTGCCAGAGGACGCGAGCGCGAGGCGCCTGCGCGCAGCCACCGAGACCCGTTACAATCCCCCCATGTCCGTGAGCAGACTGGCCACCGCGTTCGACCGGCTCAAGACCGCGATCGAGTCGCTGAGCGAACCGTTCTACAAAACGCAGCTTCACCTCGCCGCCACGGTCCTGGGAAACTCCGTGGCGGCGATGGACGAAGAGCCGACGCCTTCGCAAGTGAACGACGTCGAGTTCGCGTTCGGCGACATCACGTCGATGGCGGGCGAGATGGGACCCGAGGACGAAGCGGTCCTCAATCCGGCGATCGAGGAATTCCGAATCACGCTCGCGTCGATCAAGGAGACGAAGACGCTCCCTCCGGAGCTCGTCGCCGAGGCGCGGGCCCTCCAGCAGAAGCTCCGCGCGAGGCGCGAGGCGCTCGAGCGTCAGGGCTATCGCTTCGAAGGAGAGGAGCCGGCGCAGATTCCGAACCATCCCCGCGAGCTCTGCCTGCCGGCGCGACGGCTCCAGCGCGAGCTCGCCGCCGCGGGTTTCATCATGAGCTCGCTCGACAAGCTCGTCGCGAGCCCGGACGATTTCGTCTATCACGATGTCGCCGACCTGATCGCCGACATCGACGCGGCGATCCACTGAGGCCCGCCGCCCGTCTCGCATGAAGCTTCTTTACGTTTTTCCGCACCCCGACGATGAATCGTTCGGACCCGCGCTCGCGATCTCGAAGCAGGTCCGCGAGGGCCACGAGGTCCATCTGCTCACGCTCACGCGCGGCGGCGCCACCAAGGAACGCGAGCGCCTCGGCCTCTCGATCGACGAGATGGGTGAAGTCCGGCTCGAGGAAATGCGCGCGGCCGACCGCGTCCTCTCGCTTTGTTCGATGGAGGTCCTCGACTATCCGGATGGCGCGCTCGATCACGTGAATCCGCTGATCCTCGAGCGGGACATCTCCCGCCGCATCCTCTCCGTCGACCCGGACGTGGTCGTCACGTACCCCGTCCACGGGATCAGCGGGCATGCGGATCACCTCGTCTGCCACGCGCTCGTGAAGGGAGCCTTCGCGGCGAGCGCCGAACGAGCGCGACGGCTCGCGTTCTTCACGCTCGTCCCCACCGATCAGGAGGAACGGGTGCCGCTCCGGACGACGCCCGCGGACCGGATCGGCTGCGCGGTCGAAGTCGACGAGCGAGACGTGGAGACCGCGCGGCGCGCGCTCTCCTGCTACCAGACGTACCGCGGGACCATCGAGCGCCACGACCCGGTGCGCCGCGTCGGCAGGACCGTCGTCTTCGAGCTGTGGCGGGAGACGCATCCGATCCCCCTTCGCGACCTCACGGAGCTGCTCCCGTGAACGGCCCACCCGATCGGACCGCGGCGGGACGCGCCGTGCGGTTCCGCGAGGTCGAGCCGCGCGACCTGGAGGCGCTGCTCGCGCTCAACAACGCCGCCGTCCCCAACGTCAACCTGCTCGACATCCACGCGCTGCGCCATTTCGCGGAGACCGCGCCCTGGTTCTTCGTCGCCGAGACTTCCGTTTCCCCGGGCCCCGCCGGCTTCGCGATCGTCCTCCGCCCCGGAGCGATCTACGAGAGCCTCAACTATCGCTGGTTCAGCGAGCGGTACGAGGACTTCGTCTACATCGACCGGATCGTCATCGCAGAACACTCGCGCCGCTCCGGCCTCGGCCGCCTCTTCTACGAACGGATCGACCGGTTCGCGTGGGACGCGAAAGCTCCCGTCATCTGCGCCGAGGTGAACCTCCGGCCGCCGAATCTCACATCGATCGAATTTCACCGCGCAGCCGGGTTCGAGGAGATCGATCAGGTGGACCACCTCGACGGCAAGCGCCTCGCGATGTTCGTCAAGAAGCTGGGCGCGGTGGGTCGCCCGTAGGGGCGGCCTGCGGCCGCCCGGATCTCAAGATCTTCGCAACCCGAAATTCCGGGCGCCCGCAGGGCGCCCCTACGCGCTCCGCACGACCTCGATCCCCGCCGCCCGCATCTCCTCGAACGCGCGCGCGATGTCGCCCGGGCGCAGTTCCACCCCGCGGCACGCGTCCTCGATCGTGTGCGCGCGGAATCCGAGATCGAGCGCGTCGCGCGCGGTCCAGAGCACGCAGTAGTCGGTGGCGAGGCCGGCGACCCAGACGTCGGTCACCGCGTGCGCCGCAGCCACGCCTCGAGTCCCGTCGCCTTCCGCCGCCCGTTGTCGAAAAAACCGCTGTAGCTGTCGATCTCCGGATCCGTTCCCTTCCGGATGATCTGGTCGACGCGCCCACATGGCGAGATCGGGATGGAACTCCGCGCCCCACGACTCCTGGACGCAGTGGTCCGGCCAGAGGACCTGCGGGAGCCCGCCCAGTTCGATCATCTCCCCCGGCTTCCGCCCAGGATAGCCTGACGCGAAGCTCCCGTGGTTCGAGGGGTGCCAGTCCTGCGTGGCGACGCGGAGATCGAACCGGGGCCCGAGCCGATTGATGATCGGAACCACCTCATCCCCTCCCCGCGTCGGCAAGGCCCCACCCGGGATGAAATCGTTCTGGACGTCGACGATGATCAGCGCGCTCTTCATGGACGTTGCGGGATTCAACGCTCGAGCCCGCGCACGTGTCAACAAGTCTTTGGGGGGGGCGGCGCCACGCGCCGAGTCAGGCGACGACCCGGTACTCGCTCTGAACGAGGCCGCTCGGGAAGTGCCGGGTCGTCACATGTCGGAGCCGGATATCGTGCGGAAGCGTGCCGAAGAGAGGAATCCCCTCTCCAAGGAGCACCGGCACGCGCGTGATGATGAGGCGTTGAATGAGCCCGGCGCGCAGGAACCCCTGAATCGTGATCCCGCCGTCGACGTAGAGATGACGGGCGCCGCTCGCGGCGAGTCGCGCAACGATGTCGGCCGGGTGCCCCGCCATCTGTTCGACGACGCCTCCGACGATCGCAGAGAGATCGAGCGGTCGACTGCTCAGGATGACCACCCGCTTGTCACCATACGGCCACGTGTCGAAGGCGAGGACCGTCTCGAACGTCTTGCGGCCGATCACGATCGCATCGACGCTCGCGATGAACTCGTCGTAGCCGTGAGGCTCGCCGCCGCCCGGCGGCAACCAGTCGAGATCGCCATTCGATCGCGCGATGAAGCCATCGAGACTGGCTCCGACAAAAACAGATGCCATCATGGTCCCCTCCTCGCCCCGAAACGTCGGGACGGCCGCTGGTTCGGCCCGCTGGAACCGAGGACGAAGCCGGCGGCCACCGCGACACAGTACGCGAGAATGCTCTCGGCGTTCGCGACGGTCTGCCGCCACCCGCCGCCCCGCCCGCGACGACCACTCAGCGACGGCGCACTAAGCAGTGGCGTCCAGCGCATCGACCTGGGCCCGATTCCGCCGAACGAACCACTCCGCCAGAAGGGGGCGGTACTCGCGCTGCCATTCGAGAGGGAGTTCGAAGAAATCGCCGGCGACCTCCCCGCGGCACCGGCCGGCGCCGCAGTGGCACGGCCAGCTCGTGCCCTCCGTGATGTTGACGTTGTAATCGATCGTGATCTCGTCGCCACTCGCGATCGCGCGGCGCGCGACCAGGGACGCCGCGCCGCCTTCAAACCGTTCCCAGGCGTTCGGATCGCACGAGTGATTCACGTGCCGCTCCGGGAAACCGATGAGAACGGTCCTGCCGTCGGGATACGCGCAATGTTCGATCCGTTCTCCGAAATCCTCGCGGATCGGCGTTTCGGGCGTGACTTCCCGAACGACGGTCACCGGAGCGATTCGCTGGCCGGCAAGGAACGCCCGCGCCGCGAAGAGGCCCAGACCTTCGATCGATGACGCGCGGGCGACGATATCCGGCCGTTCCGATTCCATCCCGTCGCATCCCGTCAGCCGCTGAAAGAAGGCGCGCAGTTCCTCCTCCCCCATGCCGGCGCCGAGAGCGAGCGAGAGCGCGACGCGGGCTTTCGGCCCGGAGAGCCATCCGCCGTCGATGACGCCCAGGCCGCGGAGCGTCCTTCCACCGCCCCTCCCCCCGTACGCCGGCACGATCCGCCCTGCCAGACAGCGCGACACGAGCACCACCGGGATCCGCGCCGCGATGAGCGCGGCGATCGGCTCATGCCACGCATCGGCGACGTTGCCCGCCCCGCTCCCTTCGATGACGGCTCCCGCGACCCGCGCCTCGAGGAGCGCGCGAAGGGGAAGGTCGTCCGTGCCGGCCGCCATCTTCACGAGGTAGACCCCAGGTTCCGCGCGCCCGATCGGCACCTTCGGCATCCGCTCGAGGTCGAAGCGGAACCGGACCCGATCGTCGACGACGCCGATCGCCCGGCTCTCCGGCGATGCGAACGTCTGAAACGCCGTCGTGTGCGTCTTCGTCGCAAAGCGCGCGGCGTGGATCTCGCCGTTCATGACGATCATCGCGCCGCGGCCGCGCGCGCTCTCGTCCGCCGCCACCCGGGCCGCCGCAAGCAGGTTCCGCGGACCGTCGAACTCCGCGTCGCTCGCGTTGCGCATCGCCCCGGTGACCACGACCGGCTTGTCCGAATCCACCAGAAGGTCGAGCGCGAACGCCGTCTCCTCCATCGTGTCCGTGCCGTGTGTAACCACCGCCCCGGCGACCGCGCCGCCGCGCAGCGAAGACGTCACGACCGCGGCGAGGTCGGCCATGATCGGCGGCCCGATGTTCCAGCTCTGGAGCAGCCCGAAGTCGGTCACCCGGATCTCCCCGAGATCCGCGAGCCCCGGCGTCATCGACACCAGCTCTTCGGCGCTCACCGCCGGGACCGCGCCGCCCGTCGCGGGGTCGATCCGGCTGCCGATCGTCCCGCCCGTCGTGATGATCCGGATCGCGCCGAGACCCTCGGATTCGCCGTGCGGTTTCATCGCTTCCCTTTCCAAATCGTCCCGTCGTCCCCCCGGATCAGAGCCCGGCCCTCTTTCGCGCACCCTCTGTCGGGGCGAACCGCGCTCCGTTCATCAGGATGATGCAGCTGAGACTGTCCATCGGTTGATCTCCTCCGCCGGGCCGTGTTCGGGGCGTACGATCGCAGCATACTTTGTGCTACAAAGTCGGTGTGTCTCCTTCGGCTGCAGTCCTTCGCCGGACGGGGTCATCCATGCCGAGTCGGCACTGGGGGCAAGTGGAGGACGTTCTGCGTACCGGCAGCATCGAGGGTAGAAGGTCCAATTTCCCAGGGAGGTAGCAATGAAGAAATGGCTGAGACGCATCCGCGGTGCAGTCTTGATGGGCCTGGCCTGGGCCGCGGTATGGGCGCCGGTTGGTGTGCTGATAGGGATGATCGTGGATCCGGATGGGTCCATGGATGAAATGTGGGTGGCGGTGGGGGCGTACCCGGGCTTCCTTTGCGGTGCGGTCTTTTCCGCCGTGCTTGGGATTGCAGAGGGCCGTCGCAGACTCGATGAGTTGTCGCTTTCCCGATCCGGCGCCTGGGGGGCGGTGAGTGGTCTGCTCGTGGCCGTGCTTCCGTTTGCCGTGGGGACCCCGAGTACCGAGCTCCCACTGTGGCTGCTGGCTGTCGTCATCATCGGTTCCGTGACTCTACTGAGCGCGTTCTCAGCCGTCGGATCGGCGTTGCTGGCCAGAGTGGCGAAGAAGCGAGAATTGCGCGACGCCAACGCGGACGTGACCTAGGTGGGGCTGGCGCAGGAGCGGCTGGAGGCCGGGGATGATCTCTCCACGCTCCCTGGAAGGGCTTTCCGTACCCTATCGCAGGGAATCAAGTCGGCTCTGCAACGAGGACGACAAATCGCCCTCCTTGTCCCAGAGGATCGATGGTTGCTGGCACAAGCCTGCAGCTTGAGCTCCAACCCATTGTTCGTAGTCCGACGTCTTGATCGTCACGAAAGGCGTCCACTCAGCCCTGCCTCCTTCCTGCGCTGGCAGAAACTGGCCGCACAACATGTACTGCTCTGCTCCACCGGCAGTCATGACGTGCCCGATGCGCACATCACGAAAGCGGACAGGATCGGGCGGACGGTGGGTATGAAAATCAGTAGCGGCCGCGGTAAGCAGGAATTGTACGACTGGATCGATTGACGCTTTCTGCGGTTCAGGAGCAGGGGCCTGAGCGGGACTCACCGTCTGGGATTCACTGCGAGTGACTGGAGCCGTGCTGCAGGCTGCGAGAACTAATGCGGCGAATAGGGCTGTCGGATATCGCATGATTCTCCTTCGGTGCTGACGGCGCGCGGTTCAGCCACCCGGGCCGCGACGCGATGATAGAACAACCCGAGAGCCTTCTTTTGGACCCTTGGGTGGTCGAAATCCGCCATCCGTATCTGGTCCTTCATTTCATGCTCCCAACGTTGGCATACGTGGCAGCGCGGGCTAACGGACCCAAGCTCACCGGCCTGGAGCCGCACGCGCGATGGTAACGCACTCGGGACTCGGCAAATCGCGCGGCTCCAGGTCCGGTGCAGCGCAGAGTTATCCGCCGCCTGCGTCGCCGGAGCTGCCGCGATATTTCTGAACGAGTCTCCAAAGCATGAAAAGGACTGCGCCCAGGACTGCGCCGGCCAGGTCTGGTACGAGGTCTCGGAGGCGGCAATGACCCTTGCCGGTAAACCCCTCGGCCAGTTCAACGTAGATCCCCATCGCCACGACCGCGCCCGACGCAACCAGGAGTTGGCACCGAAAGCGGCTCCTGCGCACTTGCGCGCTTGTCATCAGAAAGAAGATGGCGAACCGCCAGAGATGGCCGTAATTCGTGAGGGAGAAAAGCGCGAGCGGAACACTCAGCGAACAATCACACGGCTGCGGATGGAAGTGAAACCCGACGCGGGCCGGAAAGAAAAGAAGCCCCAGCGCGACGAATGTGAAATACGCCCAGCGCGTGGGGCGAAACGCCAGTGCGCCGAGCACGACAAAGACGACGAGGGTCAGAGTCCAGATCATTCGCTTTCCCCCACCCTGCCGGCGTCAACCCTTCAGGCCGCGCAGCTCGAGGATCAGCTCCGTCTTCCGCTCGTGGAGGCCCTCCTCGAGCCCGACCGGATAGCGGTGCGGGTTGACGAACCGCTTGATGCCGGCGTGGAAGAGCGCGAGCTGCCCGTGGACGCGTTCGCGGCTCTCGGCGAGCGGCGGGATGTCGTAGACGCGCTTGCCGCGGCGGAAGACGGGAACCAGAAGCTCCTCGTGTCTGATCGACTCGGTCAGGATCTTCCGGCGTGTCGGGTCGAGCGGATCGACGATCGTCGACCTCCCGTGCGGCGGCGCGAGCTCGTCGTAGATCATGTCCGCGACGCACTGCCCGCCCCCGTTGAAAAAACGGCGCGCCGCGAGCATCCCCGGGTTCGAGGTCTTCGCCGCTTGCTCGGAGAGCTTGATCCGCGGCGTCCACTCGCCGTTGCGGCGCAGCGCGCTGAGCTTGTAGACGCCGCCGAGGGCCGGCTGCTCCCACGCGGTGACGAGGCGCGTGCCCACTCCCCACAGGTCGATCTTCGCCCCCTGCTCCTCGAGGCTCGCGATCACGTGCTCGTCGAACTCGTTGCTCGCCGTGATGAGCGCGTCCTCGAGTCCGTTCTCGTCGAGGATCTTCCGCGCCTCGATGCTCAAATACGCGAGATCGCCCGAATCGAGCCGGATCCCCGCGAGCCGGTTCCCCGTCTCCCGCAGCCGTCGCCCGGTCGCCGCCGCGCGGCGCGTTCCCTCGAGAGAGTCGTACGTGTCGACCAGAAGGATCGCGTTATTCGGCATCGCATCGGCGAACGCTTCGAACGCTTCCTGTTCGCTCTCGAACGCCATCACCCAGCTGTGCGCCATCGTCCCGCTCACCGGGATGCCGTACACCTTTCCCGCGAGCACGTTCGAGGTCGACGAGCAGCCGCCGAGGTACGCGGCTCGGCTCGCCGCGAGGGCCCCGTCGATCCCCTGCGCGCGCCGGAGGCCGAACTCCGCGACCGGCTCCCCCTTCGCGGCGATCGTCACGCGCGCCGCCTTCGTCGCGACGAGGGACTGGAAGTTGATGATGTTGAGCAGCGCGCTCTCGACGATCTGCGCCTGCAGAATCGGACCCACGACCCGCACGAGCGGCTCCTGCGGAAAGACGATCGTCCCCTCGGGGACCGCCTCGACGTCGCACTCGAAGCGGAGCTCGCCGAGGAACTTCAGGAACTCGTGCGGGAAGAGCGGCCGCTCGTCGTTGCCCCGCAGCGTCGCGAGGTACGCGAGGTCGCTCTCGTCGAAGCGGAGGCTCTCGAGGAACTGCACCGCCGGCTCGAGCCCCGCCGCCACCGTGTAACCGCCGTCGAACGGGTTGTTGCGGAACGTGAGGCTGAACGCAGCCTCCTGCGACGCCATCCCTTCGCGCCAGTACCCGCACGCCATGGTGAGCTCGTAGAGGTCCGTCAGCAGGGAAAGCGAACCGGCCGTACTCGGGTTTTCGTTCATCGCGCGTCTTCCGCCGCGCGAGTCTACAGCGGCCGCGCCACCGGGGCGAATCGAGTCCGTGGGATCAGTGCAGGGCCTGTTGCGGCGGGAGCGGCTGCGCCGCCCCGCAGGCACCGTGCGAGCTCGGGGGCGACCACGGTTCGTTCGTCACCACCGGCACGCTCTCCCCTTCCGGCGTCGCCACCCAGACGTCTCGCGGCGTGAGAACGAACACCGGGACGCCGAGAGCGGTCGCCGTGCGAGCGTCCGCGGGCGAGGGCCTCCGGGATCTCTTCGGGTGCGTGTGGACGATCGCGACGGTGAACGGAGGGATGTCGCCCCCGAATACCTGCCGCTGATGCCCGTTGCGGAACGGCCAGTCCAGGCAGCGGTAGTGTCCTGTCTCGTCGATCACAAGAAAGGCCGCGCGCTCGGTCTCACGGTAGCCCGCGCCGCCTAGGCGCAGCACGTCCGCGAAGATCGAGAGGACCGCGGGATCTTTCGCCAAATGAATCGAAGGATCGCCGGCAAACGAGGGGACGGCGAACGCATACAGAAGGGAGAGCAGTACGGGTCGCACAGCAGGCCTCCGTCGGCCCGCGTCGCCGCGGGCGTAGAATGGCCTCGGTCCGAAAACCGAGGTGCTGTGCTGCGCAGCACGTTCTCTCCAAGATCGTGCTGCGCGGGAGACCAGTCGTAACCGATGGGAAGGTTTTCGGCAGGCGCGTGCGATTCGAGTTCGGCGACTTCCTCTTCGATGACGCGACGCGAGAGCTGACTCGCGGAGAGGTGCCGGTGCGCCTCGCGCCGAAGGCGTTCGACCTCCTCAAGCTCCTGATCGAGGAGCGTCCCCGCGCGCTCCGCAAGCAGGAGCTTCAGGACCGGCTCTGGCCGGACGTCGTCGTCGACGAGGCGAACCTCAAGAACCTGGTGGGCGAGATCCGCGCCGCTCTCGGCGAGGAGCGCTGGATCCGTACGGTGCACCGCTACGGCTACGCATTCGCCGTTCCGAAGGACGCGGAAGCGCCGGTCGCAGCCCGGCTCGTCGACTGCGATCGCGTGCACCGCTTGAAGCCGGGAGAGAACGTGATCGGCCGCGGCGAGGACTGCGCTGTCGTCCTCGATTTCACCGGCGTCTCACGGCGCCACGCGAAGATCACGGTCGAGGACGGCCGCTCGGTCCTCGAGGATCTCGGCAGCAAGAACGGGACGTGGAGAAACGACGAGGCCGTGCGCCGCGCGGTCGATCTCGAGGACGGCGACCGGATTCGCCTCGGGGGCCTGCTCCTGACGTTCCGCTCGAATGCGCGCCCGATGACGACTGCCACAGTGGACGAACGTTAAAGTCCGAGCTCGCGCGCCCAGTTCGGGACGACGTTGATCTGCGTCGGCTTCGGCTGATCCCAGGCGCGGGGTCGCGTCATCAGGAAGCCCTTCCCCACGACCGCGTACTCGTTGTTGGTGCGTCTCGTCTCGATCGAGAAGAGCCGCTCCGGTTTCCCGGTCCGCAGACCGCTCCCGTCCGCCGAGACGGAGACGGCGAACATCTCATCCCCTCTGCGAAAAAAGATCTCTTTCCCATCGGGCGACCAGCGGGGGCCCGTTCCACCCTCGGTCGAGATCTGCCAGCGCGCGCCACCCGGTTCCGCGGATCGAAGAAAGACCTGCACCGATCCCGATTCGTTGGAGGCGTACAGGAGCCACATTCCATCCGGCGAGATCCTCCCGATCAATTCGTTGAATCGCGTCCGGAGGAGCGGGCGCGGTTTGCCGCCGCCTTTGAGCGGCAGGAGCCAGAGGTCCCATCCGGTTTCCGCACTTCGATCCGAGAAGACGAGCACGCCACCGTCGGGTGAACAGGAGCCGGGAAACGGCGACACGCCCCGCAGCAGTTCCACCGGCTGGCCCGATCCATCCGCCCTGCGCATCAGGAGCCGCGGGGGGCGGAAGGAGTTGTAGATGACGTGCTGGCCGTCGGGAGTCCAGACCGCGTTCGTCTCGTCGCCGCGCTCGAAGCTGAAGCGATTGGCGACGCCCGACTGGAGGTCGTACAAATAGATGTCGTCGTTGGCGAAGAAGCCGTTGAGCGCCAGCGTACGGCCGTCGGGCGATACCTCCGGCCGGACCACGGCGAACGGGAGTGTTCCGACGACCGTGGCCTCGCCCGACCGAGTCACCATCAGCAGGTCGCTCCGAGTGTCGGGGACCGGGCCCGGAACGTACACGAGATCGCCCGCGGCGCTCACGTCGTATTCGGACGTGGTGCCCGCCAGACCGGACGCGACCCCCTGCACGACTTTCTTCGGAGCTCCGCGTGCGGTGAGGGTTTCAAGGTCGAACGGGACCGCGTGCAGCGCGCCCTCGCGGGCGAACAGGAGGAAACCGGGGGGGACGTAGCGGGCGCGCGATCCGCCCTCGAGCACGACCCGCCGCTCGCCGCTCTCGAGATCGAGGACCGCGATCTTCGCCTGATCGAAGCTCTCGATCTCATCCGTGCGGATCGTGAACAGCAGCTGCTTCCCGCCGGGAAGGAGCGCCGGCCAGCGATGGCTGCTCTCCCCGGGCACCGCATCCAGATCCGTCACTTCGGTCGACGGCCCTCCGCCGGCGCTGACCTTTCTGAGCTCGGAGCTCGCGTGGGGGCTGTAATAGATCGTCCCATCCGGAGCCCACACCGCGCCGCGAGCATTTCCGCGCATTTCGCGTGAGATCGTTTCCGGAGCCCCGCCCCCTGGCCGCACCTTCTGCATTCCCGCGTCGGTGATGAAGCCGATCCATACTCCGTCGGGAGAAAAGAACGGTCCTCCGGCACCCTCCGTTCCCGCGAGCTCGATACTCCTGTATTCGTTCAGCTGCCGGAGATAGAGGCGAGACTCGCCTCCCGCTCGGCCGTGTACGCGATCCGCGTTCCGTCCGGAGAGATCGCGACGTTCGACATGAGATGCCCGACGTAGATCGTCGCCGGTTCGCCGCTCCGCCCTGCTTCCGACAGCGAAATCGAGAGCCTCACCGAGGCCCCGGGTAGCTCGGCGCCGCGCGGCCATTTCCACGCCGCGATCGCGCCGGCGAGCGCCAGGACGAGCGCGATCGGAATCGCGAGGCGCGTACGCCGGCGCGGAACCGTCGACGCCTCTCTGCTCTCGCGGATCCAGCGAAGATGTTCGGCCACGTCGTGGGCCGATTCCGACCGCTCGTCGGGGTTCTTGGCGAGGCACCGGTCTACCACGTGCTCGACGGCAGCCGGAATCGCGGGCAGAATCTCGCGGAGCGGCTTCGGCTCCCGATCGAGGATCGCGGCGATCACGTTCGCCTTGCTCGCCCCCGGAAACGCCTGCGTCCCGGCGAGCATCTCGTAGAGCACCGCTCCGAATGCGAACAGATCGCTGCGAGCGTCCGCTTCACCCCCGGCGAGCACCTCCGGCGCTATGTAACCGACCGTCCCGGCGATGCTTCCTTCACTCACGTCGAGCGACGTGGTTGCGCGACTCTCGCCGGCCTCCCGTTCGACGCGGTGTCTGGCCAGACCGAAGTCGAGAAGCTTGACCCCCGACGCGGTGAGCATGATGTTCGAGGGCTTCAGGTCCCGGTGGATGATCCCCGCGCGGTGCGCGCGGCTCAGGGCGTCGGCGATCTGCGATCGCGTGCTCGAGGGCCTTGTCGAGGGGGAGCGCCCCGCGCTCCAGCCGCTCGGCGAGCGTCCGCCCCTCGCAGTACTCCATCACCAGGTAGTCGATGCCGTCCTGCTGCCCGACATCGTGCAGAGTACAGATGTGGGGGTGATTCAGCGCCGAGATGGCCCTCGCTTCCCGCTCGAAGCGGACCCGGAGCCGGGCGTCGCCCGCGAACTCCGCCGGGAGGACTTTGATCGCGACGTTCCGCGACAAACGCGTATCCCTCGCGAGATAGACCTCGCCCATCCCGCCCGCGCCGATGCGCTCGATGATCTCGTAGGGCCCGAGCCTGGTTCCCCTTTGGACTTGCACGGATGGAAAGAGGATACGCCCCCGGGCAGGCAGAAGCCGAAAACCGGAAGCCTCGGCCCGGCCCGGCCCGGCTGAGACGATCGGGCCGCGTGTCCCGTCCACTGCGCCGTTCCCGGACCGGTACAATCCCACCGGAGGAACGACCCATGGCTCTGACGGAAGCTCTCATCGCTGAGCTCAAACAGGAGGCGGCGGGAACGCGCCGCCTCCTCGAGCGCGTGCCTGACGACAAACTCGGGTGGAGACCGCATCCGAAGTCGATGTCGCTCGGCCAGCTCGCCTATCACATCGCGATGATGCCGCGGGCGATCGCGAACCTGCTCACCGAATCGGTCGGCGAGATCGGAAACGTTCGCCTCGCCGAAGACACGCCCGCGGCCGCGCTCGTGTCGATGCTCGACGAGAACGTCGCGACGGCGACGGCGAAGCTCTCCGCCTGGGGCGACGAGGGACTGCGGGAGAGGTGGTCGATGAAGCGCGGCGGGAAGATCGTTCTCGAGATTCCGCGGGTCGCCGGCGTCCGCGCGATCATGCTGAACCACTGGTACCACCACCGCGGACAGCTGACGGTGTACCTGCGGCTTCTCGACGTGCCGGTCCCGGCGCTTTACGGTTCGAGCGCGGACGAGAACCCGTTCGGGTGAGTCACGGGAGGAGGGCCCGCCCCGCCCTCCGGCGGGGCACGACTCCCGCGCGGGAGCAAGCCCCGCGACCAGGTGGCCCGCTGCTCCCACCCGCGATACCATGGGGGAGTGACTATGAAAGCCTGCCCCGAGCACCGCCACGAGCACCGCCAGCTGCCGTGCCCATGGCCCGATTGCCCGAACGGCGAAGGCGCGGCCGACACGTTCGAAGTGCCGCGGCACGAAGGCGCCGGAAAGATGACGCGCGCCGAAGGCCACTTCGACGTGTCGCCAGCCCCGCGCATCTTCGGCCGGAAACAGTGGCGCTGCGAAAAATGCGGGGGCTCCGGCTGGGCCTGGATCGAGGCGGGAGCGGAGTTGCGCCCCGATCGATGCCCGCACCGGCGGCCCGGCACGGTCAAGCCCATCGTGCGGCGGTGACCGCCATCGCCGGCGCGCCTACTTCTGCGGTTTCCGCTTGATCGGCGGAGGCGTGGCGCCGGAGCTGCCGAACACGGTCCGGCGGCCGCCTTTCACGTCGCGGCCCGGGATGAGGTCGTTCAGTCGGATCGGCTTCTGGTCGCGCCGCGGGTCGCGCGACCGTTTGTCTTCCGGCTCCGGCTTCTTCGATGAGGCCACGCCGAAGTCGCTAACAGGATCGATGCCATTCGCGGCCGGAGCGCTAACTTCTTCACTTCCCGGCGCAATCGCGGTCCCGCCAACCGATTCCATGAGTCAGCCGCGATCGGAATGAGCGCGCGGCGGCTCCGTGCGCAGACCGGGAAAGCTCTATTTCAGAGCCGTGGCGGACAGATGACGCGCGAGCTTGCCGCGCGAGATCCCGAGGAGGCGAGCCGTCTGTCGCTGATTGCGACCGGTCGACTCATACACGCGGCGCACGTGCGCGAGGAGTGCCGCGTCGAGCGACAGATCAGCCGGCCGCTGCGCCTTTTCGTCGGCCGGCGCCTCGGCACCGGGCTCGCGGTCCGCCTCGGGCGACAGGTCGCGCTGGAACTGCACGTGCTCCGGAAGCACGACCGCGCCCTCGCAGAACAGAGCCACGCTACGCATCGTGTGACTCAGCTCGCGCAGGTTCCCCGGCCAGTCGTGACCCGTCAGCATCTGCATCGCGGCGGGATGGATCGACGTGATCCCCTTTCCCGCCTCGGCCGCGGCCGCTTTCAGCTCGCTTGCGATCAGCGACGGAAGATCCTCCGGCCGGTCGCGCAGCTCGGGCACCACGAGGACGAGGCCATCGAGGCGATGATAGAGATCGTCGCGGAAGCGGCCGTCGCGGATCCGTTCGCGCAGCGAACAGTTCGTCGCCGAGAGGATCCTCGCATCGGAGTGGAGCATCCGCTCGCCGCCGACGCGCTCGAACTCGCCGTATTCGACGGCGCGCAGAATCTTGGCCTGCGCCAGAGGGCTCATGTCGGCGATCTCGTCGAGAAACAGCGTTCCGTGGTGGGCGAGCTCGAACTTCCCCTTCACGGCCTGCTGCGCGCCGGTGAACGCTCCTTTCTCGTGCCCGAACAGCTGGCTCTCGAGCAGGGTGTCGCTCATCGCCGAGGCGTTGAACGCGATGAAGGGGCCGCTGGCGCGCGCGGAGGAGTTGTGAATCGCCTGCCCGAGCAGCGTCTTTCCCGTGCCCGTGCGGCCGAGGATGAGCGCGGGAATGTCGCTTCCGGCGGCGAGCGTCGCGAGCTTCAGACAACGGCGCATCGCTTCGTTGTTCGAGGTGAGCTCTTCGACTCGGAACCCGGAAATGCGGCGCCGCGTCATGGCTCGAGGTTCTCGCGCATCTGACGGAGCGGCTCGAGCAGGAACTCGATCAGGGCGCGCCGTCCCACCGTGATCCGCGCCTTTCCTTTCATCCCCGCCTTCAGCGGAAACACCGAGCCGCCCGACCGGATCTCCGCCGCCTCCATCGAAGCGACCCCGACGAAGTCGGATCCCTCGGCTCGCGCGACTGCCGCGGGGCTGATCCAGTCGACCACGCCCGTGACCACACCGTATCGCTGGTAGGGAAAGGCGTCGAACAGGAGCCGGACGCGCTGGCGCGGCTCGAGTCTCGGCAGGCCCGACTCGGGGAGCTGCAGCCTGGCATGCAGGCGCCGCGTCGTCGGGGTGAGCTGGCACAGCTCGTCCCCCGGACCCACGACGCGCCCGCTGCTCTGCTGCGTGACGTTCAGGCAGACGGCGTCGTACGGCGCGCGGACCGCGAGCAGATCGTTCGAGCTCGCGGCGAGGGGCTGCTCGAGGGACGAGAGCCTGATCGTCAGCGCTTCGGCCGTGGAGCGCTCCGCGATGCGCTGCCTCGCCCTCTCCGTCTCGAGCGCGCCGCGCTCGAGGAGCTTCTGCGCGAGCGTCTTCCGCGCGAGCTCGAGGTCCTTCTGCGACTCGGAGAGGCTCAACCGGTGCGAGGCGAGCTCCATGTCGGCGATCAGACCGCTGGTGGCCAGCGTCTCCGCCCGTTGCACGAGATCGCCCATGATGCGGAGGTGCTCGGTGCGGAAGACCACCTCCCGGCGGGCCTGCTCGATCTCTCCATCCTTGATTCGCAGCTCCGCGGCATGCGTCTCCTCGAGTTTGCGAGAGGTCTCGCGCGCGCTCCGGAGGGACTGTTCGCCGGCGTCGGTCTCGGCGCGCCATTCGCGCACCTGGTCGACCCTCAGGACGAAAAGCGTCTCGCCGCGCTCGACGCTCTGCCCCTCGCGGACGAGGACCTCCTCGATGACCGCGCTTCGCGGCGACTGGATCGGATCCGCGCCGCCGTCCGGCACGAGAACGAAGCGCGACTCGATCGTCTCCGGGACGCGGACGACGATCGCCGCGGTCAGCGCGGTCAGGAAGAGCGCGATCAGCAGCCACGCGAGCGCTCGCGCCATCCAGGGGGGCGGTTCCGCCGGGAAGAAGGCAGGTCCCTCGTCCCACTTCGCGTTGCCGGTGTCGCTTGCAGAGAGGTTGCGCATGATGAGATCAGAGGCCGAGCTGCTGGCTCGCCAGATAGAAGTACAGACCGCGGGCGGCCATCAGCTCGTCGTGGGTTCCCGTCTCGACGACGGCGCCTCTCTCGAGGACGACGATCTGGTCCGCGTCCCGGATCGTGCTGAGGCGATGCGCGATGATCACGGCGCTCCGCCCGGACATCATCTTCGAAAGGTTCTCCTGGATCGCGCGCTCCGACTCGGTGTCCAGCGCGCTGGTCGCTTCGTCGAAGATCAGGATCGGCGGGTCGTTGTAGACGGCGCGCGCAATGGCGATGCGCTGCCTCTGGCCGCCGGAGAGCGCGAGGCCCGTTTCGCCGATCCGGGTTTCGTATCCGAGCGGGAGGCGCATGATGAAATCGTGCGCGTTGGCGAGCTGCGCCGCCCACAGCACGCGATCGAAGTCGGGCTCGGGGTCGCCGAAGGCGATGTTCCGGAGGATGGTGTCGTCGAACATGTGGTTCTCCTGCAGCACCAGACCGATGTGACGCCGCAGGTCGCGGTAGTTGAGCCGGCGCATGTCGACGCGGTCGTAGAGGATCGTTCCCGCGGTCGGCTCGAGCAACCCGGCGAGCAGCTTGACCAGCGTCGTCTTTCCGCAGCCGCTGCGGCCGACGATCGCGATCGTCTTGCCGGGAGCGAGGTCGAGATGGATGCCGCTCAGGATCTGCGGCGACTCCGGGCCGCCGTACCGGAACCCGACGTCGCGCACCTCGATGCGGCCCTCGAGAGACGGAACGGGCACGAGCGCGGAGCGGTCGTGCCCCTGCTCCGGCTCCTGCTCGAAGATGTCGTTGAGGCGGTCGAGCAGCACGGAAGCGAGCTGGTACTCGTCCCAGATCCCCAGCGTTCGCATCACCGCGGCGAAGGCCATCGCGATGAGCGAGTTGAACGCGACGAACCCGCCGACGGAGATCTCGCCGGCGACGACCATCCGCGCGCCGAGCCAGAGGAACAGCGTGGTGGCGAGAATGCCCACGAGCTGGACCATGCTCTCGTACGTCATGACCATGAAGCTCGCGCGGAACATCCGGGTGGAGACGCGGACGAACTCGTTGAGCATCGCGTCGCGGAAAGTCTGTTCCGCGGATGCCGCCTTGACCGCCTCGATGCCCTTGATCGCGTCGATCTGGTGCGAGCTGTACCGCCCCTGGCTCTCCTCGACGTCGGCGAAGATGGGGCGCAGCAGGCGCACCGACACGAACATCAGGGCGCCGTACAGCGGCGCGGTGACGAGGACCACGGCCGCGAGCTTGGGCTGTAGATCGCCATCAGAGCCAGCGCGCCGAGGCCCGAAACGACGGCGAGCGCGCCGCCGATGCCGTGTTGCACCGCGAATTGCCGAACCTGCGAGGCGCCGGCCAGACGCCGCTGGATGTCGCCCGTCCGCCGGTTGTTGAAGTAGCTCATCGGCAGCGCGAGCAGTTTCCGCGTCAGGAGATCGAGCATCGCGGAGTCGATCCGCACGGCCGCGAAGCTCAGCAGGTATTGCTGCGCGAGATTGGACACCATCATGAACGCAAGCGACACCAGCATCCCGATGGCGATCACGTTCAGCAGCCCCAGATCCTGCTCGACGATGACCCGGTCCACCACGACCTGCGTGAAGATCGGAAAGAGCAACTGCAGCACGCTGACGATGCCGGCGAGCAGAAAGACCTGCAGGAAAACGGCGCGGTACGGCGTGAAGAACGGCTTCAGCCAGGCCACGCCGCGCCCGGCTCTTCCGGCGCCTCCGCGAACGCCTCCGTGTAGTCGAACAGCGCGGCGTACCCGGTCCAGCTCTCCTCGAACTCCTCGCGGGAGATGCGTCGAATGCCCGACGCCGGATCGGCGACCCGGACGGACTTCGGTCCGACGTCGAACAGGACCAGCCAGTGGTTGCCCTCCCAGTGCACGATCGCCGGCAGCGGCATGTCCGTGAGGTTGCGGGCGGTCACTTTGAGAGCGCGCGCCGCGAGACCGAGCTCGTTCGCGGCGCCGCAGATCGCCTTCAGGCTCGTTCCGTCGGTCGACGTGAAACAGAGCTGGCGGATCCGGGCGAGGCTGACCGTTCCGCCCGAAATGCCGGCAGATCATCGCCAGCGCCGCGGCGCCGCAGTCCATCTCGTCGATCTGCTGCACGAAGGGGAACTTCCGGATGCGCGCGCGTTTCCGCGCCGGCTCCGGCGGCTCCTCCCCGATCTGCTCCGGTCCGATCTTGGCGGCGACCTGCGTCTCGGCGGGAAGCAGTTCGGTGGCGAAATCCAGCGGGACGCGCGCCTCGCGATCGAAGTGATACTGCGCCAGTCTCTCGGCGAGGAGCTTTTCGAATTCGGGGAACTGCCTCCGTAGATCGAGCAGCGTCTCGGGCGGCAGCGCCAGCAGCGTGCAGTCGGTGACCGCCTCGGCCGACGCCGCGCGAGGCGAGCCGTTGAGAATCGAGAGCTCTCCGAAGAACCCTCCCTCGCGATAGAACGCCAGCGATCGCGACTTGCCGTTGCCTCCCTCGAACACGCGGACTTTGCCCGACTGCACCACGTACATCGGTCCGGCCGGGTCACCCTGGGTGAGAATCCGCTGCCCGGCCGAGAACGTGACCGGCGTCAGGCGCTGAATGAGCTGGCTCAGTGCCGCCTCCGGGAGACGGCCGAAGTTGCTGAACTCGTAGAGAAACCCGTGCAGCGTCCGGTACCGCTGGGTCGTCTCCAGGTAGCCGCGGAGCTCCGGAAATTCGCCGACCAGCCGCGTGAAGTCTTCACGAGAGAGACGGAGCGCCTCCACCATCGTGGAGCAGCGGACCGATGCGGTGCGCGGCTCGGCCGCGAGGAGAGCGGACTCGCCGAACTCGCTTCCGGGGCGAAGAACGTTCAGGGCGATCTCCTCGCCGCGTGCGGTCGTCTTGATCACCCGCGCCCTTCCCGTCGAGAGGATATAGAACGCGTCGGCGGGATCGCCCTGGCGCACGATGACGTCGCCGAAGTCGTAGCTCACCTTCCGAAACAGCGCACGGACACGTTCCTGGTGCTCGGCCGGTAGGAACCGAAAGAGCGAAGTCTGGTTCGGAACGGATTCGTCTTTCATAGGGTACGTGCGGTCTGGGCGGGCTCGACATGCCGCGCCGTCAGGTCGGTGAAGAACTCATCGAGAATGAGGCCGTCGATGCGCCGTGCCACGGCGGCGTCGGCAGAGTGACGGCGTTCGCTTCCTGAGAATATGGTAGAGGCGGAATCGGCCTTCGCCTTCGAGCGGGCCGACCACGTCGCCCTCCGCTGCGGAGAAGAGCCGTTCCGCCACGGGGCCGAGATCCTCGATCGAGAGCTGCTGGCGGAGCACTCCATACCCGGCTTCGCGAGCGACTTCCGCCAGCGGGACGCCGTCGTCGTGGACGCAGAGGAATGCTTCTCGAGCCGCGCCCGGCGAGTCGACATCGAGCAGATCGAACTCCACCGTCGAGAGCGACCGCTGCATCGCGACCAGCTTGCGCGAGCGCGCCTCGTCGGTCACCGTCGCCGACGCGAGACGCTCGAACGCGGCCTCCATCCTGGCCATCTCCTCCAGCCATCGCTCGTCGCGGCCGGCGCCCGCGAGCCAGGCTGCGAGGGCCTCGCGGTCGAGGTGCTCTCTCTCCATGAACGCCGCGATCGCGGCGCTCTCCGATGACCGTTTGCCCCGAGCTCTCGATCGGCAGCGACGCGGCGCCTGAGTTGCTCCGCGATCGCGTCCATCTCACCCGAGAGCCAGAGATGCACGCGCAGAAGATCGGCAAAATCATCGGGAACGTCGGACGGCTCGGCGGGTGAGCTCCGGCGGAGTCGACGTCTCTGCAGAGACGCTGATACAGCCAGCGGCCGAAGTCCTCGGTCGTCATCCCCCGCGCCGACAGCCATGCCTCGGTCTCGCCCGCGCTGATCAGGTCGTGCTCGTAGCGGAACTCTCCGAGCTGGCCTGCAGGCTTTCCTCGTCGAGGAGCAGACCTTCTTCCGCGGCGCGCTTTTCCGCGGCCGCGAGCGCCAGCGTCGCGTCGATTGCCCGGCCCGAGCTCGCCGCGGAAGGCGGCAAAGGCGATCGCATCGTCGACCGTCCAGCTCCGCCCGGCGACGAACAAAGGCGCGGTACCGAGCGGGCCGCTCGAATGGATGAAGAGGCTCATGGCGACGATTTGCGCCGATCGCTCGCTGGACACAGTGGGCCACGGATCCCATCAACATTAGCATCTACCTTTGAATCGGGAAAGCGAGCCGACAACTGATGACCGTCGCAAATCGGGTTCGGAGTATCTACGAACGGCGCCCGTATCCTCCTCCCTCCTCCCGCGAAACGAGCACGAGCTGGGCGCTCGCGGCGATTCCATGGCTGGAGGCAATTTCGGAGAATGTCCGGCCCGCTCCACCGCGGCGCATCCTCGCCGCGGGCTGCGGAGTGGGAACCGAGGCGTTCGCGTTCGCGCGGCGGTTTCCCGGGGCTCGCGTGGTCGGCGTGGACTTCAGCCCGCGGTCGATCGAAACCGCGAGACGGCTCGCGCGCCGCTCCGAGGTGGGCGACCGCGTCACGTTCGAAGTGGCGGATCTTGCCGGCGACGACTTGCCGAAAATCGCAGGACGGAAGTTCGACCTGATCTCCTGTCACGGCGTGCTGTCCTACATTCCGGATCCCGCGGCGGTGTTCCGCAATTTCGTGCGCTGCCTGGCCCCGCACGGCCTGGCTGTTCTCGGCGTGAATGGCACCGCGCATCCGAGCGTGCGGTGGCGGCCGGTCCTCCCGCGCTTCGGAGTCGATCCAGGGGAGTTCCGGGAGGGACCCCGCACCCGCCAGCTGCTGCGCGTGTTCGACTCGTTGACGAGGTACCCGCCGGTTCTTCTCGCCGACATGCCGGCCGGCTACCTGGCGGGCGATCTGTTCGGGCCGCTGAATCGGGCGATTTCGCTGGGAGAGTGGCTCGGCTTCAGCCGTGAGGCGGGATTGCATTTCGTCGCGACGTACAACGCCTACTTCGCGATGCGCCCCCTTCTGAACCGCGACCTCCACCGTACGCTGATGCCGCGTTCCCGTTCCGGGGTCGCCCAGCTCGTCGACGCACTCGAGCCGGCGAGCTTTCACCAGATCGTCCTCTCCCGCCGCGCTCCACACCGGATCGCATGGAATGACGGCCGGACATTGCTCGGCCTCCGGCCGAGGCTCACGCCCTTGTACACGATCCGCTGGCCGCGCCGGAGCGGCTCGTGGCACGACCTGCAGAAAGTCGTTCTCGAGAGTGTGACCACGCGAACGAAGATCACCCTCGAGGTGCCGCAATGGGAGGTTTCCATCCTGAAAAGAGCCGATGGAGAACGATCGCTGCGTCAGATCCTGGAGCCGGTCCGGCCCGCAGTGCCGTCGAGGGCGCTCAGCGAAGCGATGTATCTGCTCTATCAGGCGGCCGTCATCAACCTCCAGCCGGCCGGGAGGTGACGTACCGGCGACGGACTCGCTTCGGAACAGAGCGGCGGTGGCCCCGATCCGAGGCCATTCTGCTTCTTTTTCGTGTCCCTCCGCGGCGGCAGATTTCCCAGTTTTCCGGACTTAAGATGTCCGCGATGAGACGCTTAGCGTGTGGCCTCCGTCGGTGGCACCGATCCTGTTGTAGCTGAGGTCAATCACGAAATGGTCGCCGCGGCGAAACGCAGGAGGGTCCTGCCGCTCGCGGTGCGGCGAGGAAAAAGGGAGATCGGTCATGGCGAAGTCGAAGAAGAGCAGCAAGAAACCCTCTGTGAAGGTTCAGGACCTCGAGCCCGAAGCCGACCCGAAGGGTGGCGCCTTGAAGTTCCGAAACAGGCATACGGCAAGGTCGGCGGCGTTCAATAAGGTGAGCTCCAAGCCATCAAGATCGACAGCAGCCTCTCGATCACGGACACGAGCATCAAGTTCCACAAATAGCGTCCGCGCCGGCCCTGCAAGGAAACGAGCCGCCCCAGAGGCGGCTCGTTTCGTTCTCGCGGCACTCACTCCTGCGGGCGACGCTCCTCCCGGATCCTCGCCCCGTGCGCATTGACAGAGTCCGGGAACGGTGTATCCTACCGAGACTAGACCGATCGGTCTAGAGGCACTGACGAACGAAAATCGGAGGGATCAATCATGCGAATTTCAAAAAACGATGTGGACGTCAAGATGGAGATTCCAGGCGCCGTGCTCCGGCAGCAGACCGGGTTTGGCGACGTGAGCGGGTTCGACAAGATCAGCGGTGAGTACTTCAGCCTCGCGTCGGGAGTCGACACCACTCCCCTCTTCGAGGGATTGGAAGGCGGCGTCTGCCACTGCCCGCACTGGGGCTACGTTCTGCGCGGGCGGATCACGACGACGAATGCCCGGGGCGAGCGCGAAACGGTGAATGCCGATGACCTCTTCTATTGGCCCCCTGGACACAACGTCAAGGTCGACGCCGACGCGGATATCATCATGTTCAGCCCGCAGCGCGAGCATACGCAGGTCATCAACCACATGATCGCGAAGGTCAGGGCTAGCCCGGCTTACTAAAGCGGGTCCCAAGGCATGGCGGCACGAGGTTCATCCCCGGGCCGCCTCGCCGCGGTCCCCAAGACGATGAATCATCCGACCAAGCAGCGCCTTCTCGAAGCGGGACTGGACATGCTCCTGAAGCATGGCTACAACGACCTCGGGATCCAGGCCCTGCTCGAGGCCACGGGGACTCCGAAAGGTTCCTTCTACCATCACTTCAAGGACAAGGAAGACTTCGCGCTCCAGGTGATCGAGCAGTACATGCACCAGGTCCATGCGGGGCTCGACCTCTGCCTCGGAGACGAGGGCCGTCGCCCGCTCGAGCGGGTGCGCTACTTCTTCGAGATGACCGAAGAGAAGTATCGGGAGCAGGGATACATGGGCTGCCTCCTCGGTGGGCTCGGACAGGAACTGTCCGGGATCAGCGACGTGTTCCGTCTCAAGATCGAGGAGTGCTTTTCCGAGATCGCGAACCGCATCGCCGCGTGCCTGGAGACGGCGCGGAAGAACGGCGACATCCCGGCCGACTCGGATACGCGGCGCATGGCGAGCCTGCTGGTCGACTGCTGGGAGGGCGCAGCGCTTCGCAGCCGCCTGCGAGGCAGCGCCGCGCCACTGACCGCGATGCTCGAGTTCTACTTCGGATCGGCGTTCCGTCGCTGATCCGCCGGGTTGCGGTCCACGCCGCGATTCATTCAGGCGCAACCGAAGTCGCGATCGGCTGGGCGGGGGCGAGTATCGGACCGCCGTGTCGGTTCCTTCCCCTGAGGAATTCCGGCAAGACGAGGGTCGACCACGAATGTGACCGACCCTCGGGGTCAGCTCGATCTCAGGGCTTCGTCAGCGCGATCGTCTCCACATACATCGACGCGCGAACCCGCGGGAGCAACTCTTGCGACGAAGTAGCCGGTTCGTTGGCGACAGTGACGATGCCGAGGCCGCTGAAGCTCAGCGTCAGGAGCGGCGACAACGTGGCATCGAGCAAGTCGAGCGTGCCGCTCTTCTCATCGCTGTCTCCGTTCTGCCCGGAGATGACGAACGACTCGTGCCATTTGAACCAGTCCGTCGCACTGCTTTCGGCAACGACGATCTCCAGGCGAGGGAAGCTGATCCGCGGCGGTTTCACCTCGCAGATGTAGCAGGCGGCATCGGGCGGTGGCGCGAGCGGAATGTCCACGACCAGCTCTTCCACGAGGCTCACTTGGCTCGCGGTCAACCCTTTGATCTGAAGCCTGAAGGACGATCCCGACGTCGACTTCTTGGGCGATCCCGACCCACCGGCAGGATACGTGCCTCCGCCCAGCGTGACGAACGCCGCCCCGGGCGAGATCTCCACTTTCAGGCTGAGGGGGGTCTTGTCCCGCGCGTCGAGGCGTGGGAAGACCACCTGGGTGATCTGCGCGTTGGAGAAGTCGATGCGGCGGAGGACTTTCGATTGATAGTCCAGCGCGACGATTGCTCCGTTATGACGGGTGAACTTCCCGTCCAGCGTGTCGCGCACCCACTGAGAGAGCGCCGGGTCGAGCACGGGTCCGACTTCGATACTGATCCTCGAGTACTCCACCGGGAGCTCGAGGTGCTTCTTGAAGTAGTAGTCCGGGCTGTCCGGTTCCTCCACGACGTTCCCGGACGCGAATCCGCCGGCCACGCTTTTGACAAACCCGCCCGATTTGCCCTCGAGCTCCAGGAGGAATCTCCCGGCAACATACGACGACCGCACCGCGGCGAAAAGGGTGGTGGTAAACAGCAGAGACAACGCTAGCGCGCATGTCGCACGTCGAACCATATCAATCTCCCCGTTGCGGCCTCCGTCGCGTCGCGAACTGCGCGGGCCGCCTGTGCTCTCTTGGTGTGGCCGCATCATACTTCGGACGGCACATCGACTGTGGAAACGCGTCCTCGGCATCACGCGCGCGAGCACCTGGCTCCACGGCGACTAATCCGTTTGATGTATCGATTTGCTGGCGCGATCTGCCGCTTGCGGGGTCGAGACGCGGTTCATTCCCCTTGCTCTCGCCGGCGGATGGCGAAGCCGCAACGTCCGCGCATGCCCTGCCGGAATCGTTCCCGCTCCTCAGGGGTCATGTGCTCCCAGCGCTCGGCCATGCGACGGCGGACATTGGAGCGATCGGAACCGTGGAGTCCAAATCCGCCGAAGAGGATCCGGCACAGCGCCAGAAGTCCAAGCGCTTGCCAGAAGGTGATCTGGCGCCAGCCGAAGAGCGGCGGCAGCAGCCAATTCCACAGGTGCCGCACGACTTCGCCGCCGATGGCGATGAACAGCAGCATCCCCAGAATCGCCAGCGGAGCGATGAAAATCCATCTTCTCTGTCTCATGTTCAGTTCCTCATGCTTTCGTGAATTCGTCGTAAATGCTCTGCAGTCGCTCGCGCAGATGCAGCACCGCATAGCGTTTGCGCGAGAGCAGCGTGTTCACGCTCACGCCGGTCTCGGCGGCCATCTCCTTGAAGCTGCGCCCTTCCAACTCGTGCGCAACGAACACCTCGCGCTGCTCCTCCGGCAGCTCGTCGATCGCCAACTCGAGCTCATCGAGAAGCACGTTGCGGGCGTAAAGCGCCTCCGGTCCGGCATCGGGCGAAGGCAGCAGGTCTTCCAACTGCAGCAGTTCGTCGTCCTCGTCCGCGACGGCGGTATCGCTGAAGCTCTCCGGCTTCTTCTTGCGGAAGAGATCGGTGATGCGATTGCGCGCCACGCGAAACAGCCAGCCGGTGACGTGCTCGATCGGCATCAGCAGGCGGTTCGCTTCCACCAGCTCGTAGAAGACGTCCTGCAGAATGTCCTCGGCGTCGCGCGGGTCGGGCACGCGCCGGCGAATGAAGTTGCGCAGCCGGGACTGCTCCCGCTTGACCACTTCGGAGATCCGCTGGTCCTGTTCGAGTGCCATCCGCTCCAGGCTCGCCGCGTCCTTCATCTACGGTTGTAGACGAATGAGGGGGTGCGGATATTGTGGCAGTCCGAGCTGGTGGGGCGATAGGCGGGATTCCCGGCTGGTTCCGATCAGCATGACGCCGCGTCGGGCGCGCAG
Source organism: uncultured Acidobacteriota bacterium (assembly GCA_963793695.1). GTDB lineage: Bacteria > Acidobacteriota > Thermoanaerobaculia > Gp7-AA8 > Gp7-AA8 > CAWCBB01. The sequence goes on from CAWCBB010000030.1 coordinate 276,447, forward strand.
ACAGAAAGAGCACGCACGGGGAACGACTCGTACCATGTCGGCTGAGTGGCGTGCTCGGTATAATCGGAGCATCTTCTCGAAGGAGCCGACCCATGAAACCTGCAATTCTCGCGATGGGAGTGACGCTTGCGCTCGCCGTTCCGATGCTCGGGGATGTCACGATCAAACAGGCCACCAGCGGCAAGGGGATGGGCGTCGCAGCTGCGGGTACGACGACGACCTGCATCAAGGGCATGAAGATGCGGACCGAGGTCGAGGCGCGTGGCACCGTGCTCACCACGATCTTCGACGTCGAGAACCAGAAGATGTACATCTTCGACTCGAAGAAGAAGAGCGCCGACGTCTGGGATATGCAGGCGTTTTCGGAGGAGATGGCCAAGAGCGTCCAGACCGGCGAGGTGAAGGCTTCGGTGAAGCCGAACGGCGAGACGAAGGAAGTCGCCGGCAAGACGACGACCGGGTACGACCTCGAGACCTCGGTGCCGGCCACGATCGGGGGCGAGGGCGGGATGGCGATGACGGTCACACTCCGCGGTCCGATGTGGATCGTGAAAGGCGCTCCGGGGACCCAGGACTACATGGCCTTCTACAAAGCCGCGGCAGAGAAAGGCTGGATCTTCAGCGATCCCCGCGCAGCCAAGGCCTCCCCCGGTCAGGCGAAGGCGATGGCGGAGATGTACCGGCTCCTGGCGTCCACCGGCGGCGTGCCGTACGAGACGGAGATGACGATCTCGATCGCGGGCGAGGGTCCGATGGCATCGGTCATGGCGCGGATGGGGGGCATGTCGATGACGAGCACCGTGCAGTCCGTGGATACGACTGCGCTCGACGACGCGCTCTTCGCACCGCCCGCCGGATACAAGCTGATTCCGAAGAAGTGACGGGGCGTTCCAGAACACGCTCGTGAGCTCGAGCCGTGCCGCCGGTTCACTGGGAGTACTGGATGAAGTTCGAGCCGCTGTCTGATGGGGGTGAATCGGACCGCCAAGAGTACACTCCCCTCACACCATGTCCCCCAGTCGCCCCGTCGAGCCGGAGGTCGCCGGCCGCGGCCGATTCGCCACCACGCAGTGGAGTCTCGTGCTGGCCGCGGCGAAGCGCGACTCCGCAGAGGCCGAGGAGGCGCTGGCGCGTCTCTGCGCGCTCTACTGGTATCCGATCTATGCGTTCGTGCGACGGCAGGGTCACCCGGTCGAGGAGGCGCAGGATCTCACGCAGGGATTTTTCGCGAGGATCATCGAGAAGAATGATCTGAGCGCTGCCGACCGCGCGCGCGGCCGCTTCCGCTCGTTTCTTCTGAGCGCGTGCAAACACTTTCTCTCGAATGAGCGCGACCGCGCATTGACCCTCAAGCGGGGCGGCGGCTGGGCCGCCGTTCCGATCGACGCCGCAGCGGCGGAAACGCGATTCCAGGGCGCTCTCGCGCATGAAGCGACGCCCGAGAGCCTCTATGACCGGCAGTGGTGCCAGACGATCCTCACGTCCGCTCTAGACGCTCTCCGCGGGGATTACGCCGCCGCCGGACGGGAGCGTCTCTTCGACCGCCTCGAACGGTTCCTGACGATGGACGACGACGCCGGGACGCACGCCGACGCTGCGTGCGATCTGGCGATGACCGCGGGAGCGGTCAAGGTCGCCGTCCACCGCCTCCGGCGCCGATACAGGCATGCGATCCGACGATGTGTGGCGGAAACCGTCGAGTCGGCGGACGAGATCGACGAGGAGATGCACGATCTGCTCAGGACGTTGAGCCGCCCAAGCCGAGACCCGTAACCATCCGCAGTCCCCCCTTAAGGAACCTTCGGGAGGAGCTATGACCGGAAGCACCTGTCCGAAATGCGGAAATACGATCGCGGCGGAGGATCCCCACGGTCTCTGCCCTGCCTGCCTCTTGAAGCGGGCGCTCGACTCTGTGGATCTTCGCTGTGCGCGATGCGGGCGCGCTCTCGAGGACGACGCGCGGTTCTGCGCGGGCTGCGGCGCCGCCGCGCTCCCGCAGGAATCGACGGCAGAGGGAGACCCGCTCCGCCATGCTCTCGAGGCGAAGCTCGGTGGGCAATATCGCCTCATCCGGCTCCTCGGGCACGGTGGGATGGGCGCCGTCTATCTAGCTCGCGATCTCACGCTCGACCGTGAGGTGGCGATCAAGGTCGTGAAAACGTCGTCCGACGCTCAGTCGATGTACGACCGCTTCCGCCGCGAAGCGCGCACGGCCGCGAAGCTCTCGCATCCGAACGTCGTCCCGCTGCACGCGTTCGGTGAAGTGGAAGGGATGCCGTACTTCGTGATGGGATACGTGCGCGGAGAGTCTCTCGCGGATCGCCTCCGCCGCGATGGAAAGCTGCCGGAGGAAGAAGGGCGACGGATTCTCGCGGAGATCGCTGGCGCTCTCGATCACGCCCACCGCCAGGGCGTCGTCCATCGGGACGTCAAACCCGACAACGTCCTGATCGAGGACGAGTCGGGGCGCGCGCTGCTGACCGATTTCGGCGTGGCCAGGGCGATCGGCTTCGTGGAGACGATGACGCGCTCGGGCAGCGTCGTCGGGACGCCGCACTACATGTCGCCGGAACAGGCGTCCGGCCGCGCCGACATAGACGCCCGCAGTGACATCTATTCGCTCGGCGTGATGGGATATGCGGTCCTCGCCGGCCGGCTGCCGTTCGACGGGCAGACCGCACAAGAGGTGCTGACGAAGCACCTGACGCAGGAGCCGCCGCCGCTGCGCTCGCTCGCGGCTTCGCTCTCTGATTCGACGGTACAGGCGCTGGAGCGCTGCCTCGCGAAAGATCCCGCGGCACGATGGCAGGACGCGCGCTCGCTGAAGCTCGCTCTCGGGGTGGCGGAAGAAAGCCAGCTTCCTGATGCCCTCCAATCCGTCGAAGGGCGCGGCGTCATCGGACTTGCCGCGGCGGCCGCGTGGCTCATCTTCGTCGCGTTCCTCGTCCGCGGCGGCGCGCCCCCTGCGGTTTTCCTCCTCCACGTGGGCATCATCGCGTTCCTCTACGGGTTCGTCCTCGTCAATCTTCGGCGCGAAGGATTCTCGCTCCGACAATCCCAAACCGCTCTCTGGCGCGAGCCGGCATGGTGGCTCTGGTGGTACCCCCGCGGCTCCCGTCGGCCACGAAACGTCTGGGACAGGCTTCCCGCGCCCGTGCGGCAGGCGCGTTGGTGCCTCCCGATCTTCATCGTCTTCTTCGCCGGCATCTTCGTGATCGGAGAGTTCCCCAATCTCTTCCGGAGTCCGCGGTCCTTCATGGTCAAGCTCGGCGGCCTCTTCGCCTGGATGGTGATCTGGAACGTCGTGACGGTACGGGCGGGACGCCTGCTGAAGCGGATGGGCCTCGCGCCGGGCGACGCGCGCCGGGTGATGATCTCGGTTCCGCCGAGCCGCGCAAGCTTCTGGTCGAAACCGCACATCGCCGCGGTCCTCGAGCCGGCAACGAAGCCGGACCATCGCCGGTCAGACTTGCCGCACGATCATCTCCAAACAATCCTCCGCCATGCGGATGAGCTCTCGGGCCCGCTGCGTCCCCTCGGTGCGCAAGCCGGGGTCGCGGCACGGCAGCTCGTCGCGTCGATCGAAGACGAGGAGCGGCGGATCGCCGAGCTCGCGCGCAACCTCGAGCCCGGAGAGGAAGAACGTCTGCGCGAGAAGATCGACGCGCTCGCGCCGTCCGCGAGCGGCGACGACGAATACGCTCCGATGCGATCGCTCCTCGAGAAACAGCTCGAGCTGATCCGCGGGCTCTCCAGCCGGATCGAGGTGGCGAAAGAGAAGCGCAACCGCCGAGTGGAGATGCTGAGAACGCTCGCGCTTCACGTGATGTCGCTGCACGCGCGCATGACCGAGGCTCCATCCGGCCTCCGTCCGATCAGCGACGACGTGCGGGCGCTCTGCGACGCGATCGAACGACAGGCGAGGGCGCACGATCCGCTCGGGGCCCCCGGTGGAGGTGACCAGATGCCGACAATCGAGCGGACGTGACGGAGGTCCCCGGCGGCGGCCGGCCGAGGCACTTCGGCAGAATCCCGCGCTGGAGTGACCCGTACCGCGCGCGCCGGCGCCGGGATAGAATCGGTCCATGCCGGTCATCGCGTGCCCCGACTGCGGGCGCGACGTCTCGACGCTCGCACCCGCCTGCCCCCACTGCGGACGCCCTTCACCCGCGGCGATGACGCCGATCCTCCCCACCTCCGCGCCCCCGCCGGCGAAGGAAGCGAGCGTCTGGAGCGGCTCGCCCTCCATGGCGCTGCTCGCCGGGCGGATCGCTGCGCTGATCGTTGCGGCGGTCGGCATTCCCATGCTCGCCTATTTCATCGCGAGCCTGGCCGAGGAGGGCGATCAGGGTGCCGGGCTCGTGACCGCCGGCTGGTTCATCACTGCCGCCGTCGTCCTCATCTTCGGCATCAGCATCGCCGCCGGCATGGTCGTCCTTCGGAGCACGCGGTACACGATCACGAACCAGCGCCTTCTGACCGAGTCCGGCCTCTTCTCGAAGAGAGTGGACGAGATCGACATGCGCCTGATCGACGACTCCCACTTCGACCAGGGATTCATCCATCGCATCCTCGGGATCGGCAACGTGACGGTCATGTCGTCGGACAAGAACGCGCCGGTCTACACGATGCGCGGCGTCCGCGACCCTCGCGCGGTGCGCGAGGTGATCCGCGCGCGCGCCTACGAGGCCAGCCAGCGCCAGGTCTTCACCCGTCCGACCTGAGGGGCGAGGCGCCAGCCACGGACCTCCTCGATCGAAAGTCGAAGACGTGACCCCCGTCTCATTTGTCGGAAGGGGGCGTTAGTCGATGCGAAACGCCTGCACGACTCCCGAGAGCGAGCCGACGTAGAGAATCCCGTCCCGCGCGATACCCAGACCTCGCGGGACGGGATCGGAGTCATTCTCTCTCGGATTGGGACGGCACGGGTCGTGCCGCGGTTCCGGTTGATTGGCTTTTCCCGGGGCGCGATTCTAATCTCAGGGAACGATGACCAAAGCGCTGGCAGCCGTAGCCGCAGTCCTGGCAGGAGTCGCCCTCGTCGTCTGGGTCCTCTCGTGGTTCCGGGCGGAAGACGCCGTGGCCGCGTCGGCGGCTCGGCCGTGGCCGGGAGATATGGGAACGCTCGACTCCGTCGCCGATCGGCTGCCGCCGCTGCAGGCGAACGACGCGTCTCGGAAGCTGACGGCGCTCGCCAACGCGTTGCCGGCGCAGAACGAAGCGGTCGATGAATTCGTGGCGCGCGAGATATCGCGCGGTGAGCTCGCCATCGGCGAGCCGCCGGCACTCCCCGACGTCACGGCGATCCGCGAGCTGGTCCTGCGCGAGCAGGTCGTCTGGGAGCGTCACGAGGGGATCGACCACGAGGGGACGTTCGCGATGCGCGCGGTGCACATGAAGGCGGCGAGAGCGCTGGTCGCGAGCGCGCTGGCGAAAGCGCGCGCAAACGATCCCGCGGCGTGGGACGACCTTCACGCCGCGTGGAAGCTCGCCCGCGCGCTGGACCCGCATCCGCAGGTGATGGCGCAGACCGCCGCGTTGACGACGGCGCGGATGATCAACGCGGCCGCCTGGAAGATGCCGCTGCCGGCGCCGGCGTGGCTCGGCGAGCTGCACGAGCGCGACAGCGTGCGCCCGCTGCTCGAGGCGTTTCAGTACCAGTCGGCGTCGTACTGGGAGGACGGCGCGCGGATGTTTCCGACGAAATGGCTCGCAGACTCGGTCGAGCACGATCGCCGGATCGCTGAAGAGCTGCTCGACACCCCACGGTGCGATGTGAACACGCCCATGAACAAGCTGGGGGTGGACCTTTCATCCGTCTGGCGCCGCGCGTTCCGCTACCGCGCCGAGCGGGAGGCGACGGCGAACGCGCTGCGCGGGCGCGAGGGGAAGCCGATCGAAACCGCCTCGCGCTGCAGCGACGGCGGATGGACGTTCGACGGGTCGGCGCTGCGCTTCAGCCGCCAGATCCCGACCGCCGCGCCGGACAGGCCGATGCCGCTGGTGCTGCGGGTCGAGCCGTAGCGATCCCGCGCTGGAGTGACCCGGTCCGTGCGCGCCGTCGCTGGGTGCACCGTTGACGTACACCATCACCGTCGCCAACGCCCGGCGTTGACGTACCGCAGCCTCGGGAATTGAAGTTAGTCCACTCGGATTAGTCCACTCATGAACACCGTCAACATCCATGAGGCGAAGGCCCAGCTCTCCCGGCTCGTCGATCGCGCGGCCAAGGGGGAGTCGTTCGTGATCGCCAAAGCGGGGAAACCGCTGGTGAAGGTCACGTCGGTGGACGCGCCGTCCCGGCCGAAGCGGCTCGGGTTTCTCGCGGGCGAGATCGACGTCCCCGACGACTTCGATCGCATGGGAGAGCGCGAGATCGCCGCCCTCTTCGGCATCGGTGCATGAAGCTCCTGCTCGACACGCAGCTCCTCCTCTGGGCCGCGGGTCAGCCGGAACGTCTCTCCCCCCGCGCGAAGCGGCACATCAGCGATCCACCAACCTGACTCATAGGTTCGCACACCGCCTCTGCCAACCCGAATCCCTGGAGCATGCCTCCGGCCATCGTTGTGGGTACGGAGGGGTTCGATGTCCGTGAGCAGCTCGGAAGGTGGATGGGAGGCAGGGACGTAGTTCGAACCGCGCTGCTCGGTCAACACCCGGATTCGCCACGTTCGGAAGCGATACGCAACCGCAAGAAGTGAACATCGGCAGCATCGCTCGGTCGGACCGTCTGCTTCGTTTCGATCAGCAGCTCTTTGCGCGCGAGCGGGATCGGGACGCCTTCGACGGTCCTGATCTCGACCCCCCCCGCGGATGCACGCGCGTAGTCCACGCCGCACGCATCCTTCAGAAGGTCGACTACGATTTCATCGGCGATCCTCACGACCTTGTACGTTTCGACTTCATCATCCTCGATGAGCGAGATCGCGTTGTCCGGCAGGTCGGCCATGGCGCGTTTGAGCCGCCGCACGTTTTCCGAAGAGCTGTCGACCAGCAGATCGATGTCCTTCGTCGCGCGGACGAAGCCGTGCAGGATCACGGCGAATCCGCCGATGAGGACGTAGCGTACGCCTTCGCGATTCAGCGCCCTGCAGAGCGAGAGGAGGTCTTCGAGCTCAGGTGCGCGTGAGTATCCGCGATCGTCCTGATCATCCACTCGTCCGCCTCCTCGTGCCCAGCGAACCGGTACACGCCTCGAGGAATGAGAGCGCCGCCCCGCAAGCGGTTCATCGTCCGCTGCATCGCCGCAGCGTCACGCAGGACATCATCGCCGTCGGCACGCTTCGAAACGCGTCGCATCTCTTCCATCGTAACACGCAAGGCGAGCTCGGACCTCCCTGCCGGGTGTGACGCTAACTTGCGCCTCGTGAATGATTTCAGATTTGGCTGGGAGGCAGGGACGAAGTTCGAACCGCGATCGCCTCCTCTGCCGCCGGGCATCTCATTCAAAGCACGAAGGTTGACGTTCACCACGAGGTGGGAAAAGGGTTCTAACGACGCGCAGGCTCGAATCCAAACCGCCCTCAATCGAGACTGAACTCGCAAACGGCCTGAACGGCTCTGGGACCGCTGGCTTCGGCATTTTCAGTGGGCAGCGTTCGGCAGGATCGCCGTAACCTCCTGCGTCACGTTGTTGGTTACCGTCACCATTCCCCAGATCGTCCCGGTGCCTTCGGAATCCAGCTCTAGTCGTATACGGTCGTAGTTGTGCACGTCTGGCAACGAAACGATGTTCGGCAGTTGCGCATACGCGGGCTGGCTCGTTCCTCCGGGGTACAACGCAAGGTCGAATTCCGAGAGGAGTGGATCAGGAGACGAGCGTGGGTCCGTCGTGTCGACGCCGAAGACGCTTACGTGTACTGGATGCGATGGAAATGCTTCAAACGAGTAGATCCGGAGCATTAGCCGGTACCGAACATCGGTCGGCACATCGAGCAAGTGCACAGTCCCCACGCTTGCCTGGGATTCGCGGACGACGGGGAACCACGTCCCATAACCCTCGGCCGAACGGGAAATGTCCCGCACCCGCAATTGAAACGCGAGGCGTTCTACGTATTCCGGTTTGATCAGAAGGATGGCGGCGGGGGGACCATCGCCGTGGAGGTATCGGATTGCATCACCGGCGATCGTAGCTCCCGGGTAGAGTTCGATCGGACCGCATTCGATCGGACAAATCTCGCCAAAGTTCTCGACGAACGCGACCCCGTCACTCGTGTTCAGAATTGTCAGTTCGGCGACCCATCTGGACCCAAACGCTCCCTCCAATGGCCCGCTTAGGAACGTCGGAACCAGGAGTCGCTCTACTGGGCCAAACTGCTGCGCGGAAGCAGTGAATGCGACAAAGGCCAATGCAAGCCACTTAGTCAAAGCGCGCCCCCCGCAAGGTGAATGCCCGTGACATCGCGAGTCAAGTAATGCAATGACGAGAACGGCACGCTGCTGGTGGTCGATTCCGCCTTGCCCCCTGGAGACCCAAGGCGCCGCAGCTTGGTGCTCATCACTGATCCGCTACTGACATGGCCCCTCGTCCCAGAAGAGCATCTTCGCGTTGGAGCTATTTGTCGAGTAAGGGAAGACCCAGGGCCCTGTGTACCCCGAGGGACAAGTCACCGGTCGATCCCAATATGTTCGTTCGATCCAGCCATTGGTGGTCGGAAATATGCACATCCAATACGTAGGCGCCGTGTTCGACCACTGTGAAGGTATCGGCGTCTGCCGGGTGTCACGCTAAGTTGCGCCTTGTGAGTGGTTTCAGAAGTGGCTGGGAGGCAGGGACGAAGTTCGAACCGCGCTGCTCGGCAAAGTGAGCATCGCCCAGCTCAAAAGAGAGAGGGTCGGCACTGCCCACTCGCCGCGCAGACGAACTGCGCGGTCTACGGAAGCATCGCCCAGCTCAAAAGAGAGAGGGTCGGCACTGCTGGTGCCGACCCTCTGGACGACGGACCTTCTAGGGTTGCGATGTCACGAGCAACACGTGCTGCGTCTCGTTGTGTGTGACGTTCGCCATGGCCCAATACGGCCGTCCTGCCTGCAGCGGTGTGAGTCTAATGTGCACGAACTCGTACGCTGTAAGCGCCGGAAAATCAGCGGCGAGATCGAAGCTCGCTGCCACGCTCGCCTCCGGCGACGGAAAGGCGCCGCTGTAAGGCGCTACCGGATCATTGGCCGGACGGAACACTGTACTCTGGATGAGCGCTCCTGGCGGCGTGAAGAAGTCTGGTCCGGGCGAGAAGAAATCGACGGTCACTGCAGTATCCGCCCGGGCATACGGATCGAAGACACGCAAAGCGGTCCGCGTACTCTCGCCGACGGGGACGGCAAGGAGCCAGCGCTCGCCCGTGAAGAAATCCCTCTCTTTGACGATCGGCACCTCGACTCCCGTCGGTTGCGCCATCCGCGTCGTTTCCAGCAAGCGAGCACTGACGAAGACGCCATCTCCGGTAGCCACGGGGATGTGGAACATGGCACCAACGTAGGAATTCGAGATGAGTGACGGCCACAGGCCACGAAATCCCTTTGGAAGCGAAATGTCGCAAGACGGAATGCAAATCCCGGTCGGCTGGGGTGACTGAATATCGATCGGTGATCCGTTGTGAATCCACACTTCGCCCGACCATTGCGTGCCGAACGCGCCCGGAAGGTGCTGGTTCTGGCCGAACGCGATCGGGACGAGGAGGGACTGATACCCGTCACCGTTTACATCCTGTGACTGCGCGGTCACGGCGCACAGAATCCCAGCGATAGCGAGAAGTCTTTTCATCGATTTCGGCTCCATCCGCCTCACGGGAGTGTCCAGTCGATTGCGCACGGTCCTTCGTCCCAGTAAACCATGCGCGCCTCCGATTCGTTCCAGACATTCGGAAAGATCGCAGACGGAAAAGTGGAGCCCCATTGCCCGTTCGCGTCTCGGCCAAGTGTCGGCGGATCACAGGACGAATCATACGAGTTCGACGCTACATCGGGGGCACAGAAGTAGTAGCTGGGTGTCATCGAATCATAGATCGGCGCCGCGGCATTCGCGAGCAACCACGTGTACACCTGCGAGTAGGTTGGAATCGTGCCCGTGAGGTTTTTCTGCTTCTCCATGTATCGAGCAGCTATGCCAGCGACGATCGGGGACGCGAACGAGGTACCAGACGCCCAGCCGTAGTCACCCGCTGCACTCGTTCGGGCAGCGTAGATGTCCTTGGCCGGCGCGTAGATGCTGACACACGACCCAGCATTGCTTCCGCTTTCCTGTCCGATGGCGGGAACGCCGTTGACATACTCCTGCCATCGGAAATCGCGGCTGTCCGAATCACCGGTGACCATCGTGCCACCAACAACAAAGACTGTGCCGTTTGGACGGAAGTTGGTTCGAGCAAGATCCTTAGCCGGGGCGAACAGACAAGCATCTGTGGAAAAGTTGTCCGCCGATGTAAAGAAAGGCTTCTGGTGTCGTAACACGCTTGCCTCAACGACGGCTTTGTAGGTGTCGAAATCAGCATCCCAAGGCGGCACATACCCGCTGTGGTTGATCACACCGGCTCGCGACCGATAAGGGTCACCGAGTCGATCTGTTCTTCCGATCCGAGTTCACCGCACTAATCAACCACGATCCTCTGATCTCTCGCGTCGAGCACTGCCCGACCTTCAGCGAAACGATCTGAGGCTTTGCGACGCCCACCTGTGTGCCGCCGAGTACTGAGGCAACCGCTGTGCCGTGCCACCGTGTTTGATAAGCCGCGCATCCGTTGGTCGCGTCGAATGTCCACTCTTCGGTTTGGGGCGATCGGTCATCAGAGAAGTCAATTGCCATGACAACGCGCGAAGGCGTCTCGAACTGCGGGTGATCCGTTTGCACCCCAAGATCAATAACGTACGCGACGGACTCCCGGCCTTCCGTGCACATGTTGTGCTTCCCGTCACGATTCCCGACCGCCCATGAGACCTCGTCGATACGGTCCAAGTGCCACAGGTAGTGCCCATTCCAGGATGCCCATTGCGTTCCTGCTACGCGCGGACTTGACATGAGCAAATCCTGTTCAACGAAGTCGACCATTGGATCCTCAGCGAGAGCAGTGATGCTGTCGTCCGTGCCCCGGCAGACGAATCCGTCGATCGCGTTATCCCATGTGACACCGATCTCCAACTGGTACTTCTTCGCGAGCTCCTTTGCGAGTTTCGGAACATCGTTCGGCGTCTCGCCCCTGAGAAGGACGACCATGTACTGGCCGGGGATGCCCGTCATCTTGTGCAACTTCAGCTTGGTGCCCGCGAGGAGCGGTGAGCCCGCAAGGATGATGCAGAGAAGGTGTGTGACGAATTTCATGGAAACCAGCCTCCTTCGGGAGCACGCTAGACGCTTGGCGCTTGGCGGTCTAGAGACAATTCTTTCGGCGCGGGGCCTGGCGAATGGCCTTCCTGGATGTGACGGAATTGCAACATCGCGCTCAGCTCGGGTAGGCCTTCAGGCACTCGCGCAACTCCTCCCGGGATGAGACCTTGGACTGCGGAGAGCCTGCGTCGCGCGGCAATTCACTATTCGCTAGCTTGTTTTGCTAGCGAATCGACGCTTCGCGCGACGGAGTTTGCGTGGCTTCTCGGAATTTCTGCTGTTTCACTCTCGCGGATGTTTCGGGATCTCCTCGGCATCACGCCGTCCGCGTTCTTCATCGCGATCCAATGCCGATACGCCGCACTCTTGCTCGCTCGCACGGCGTTGACGACCGCACAAGTCGCGTATCGCGCAGGCTTCGGACCTCGCCGGAATCTCTTTCGCATCTTCCGACGCGAGTACGACGAGACGCCGTCCGGCATTGCCGAGAAAATAAGAATAGGGACCGACGTAGATGCTGTCGTCGGCACCTTCCCGCCGATGGCAAATGCGAGCTGGAGTTCGAACTCGCGGATGGCTGGCGAGCTAAGTCGCGCGAGTTCAACTGTTTAGGGATTGGCTGGGAGGCAGGGAGTCGAACCCCGATTGAGCGGTTCAGAGCCGCTTGTCCGCGACCGGTCCCTCAGAACCCGCCGAGCGGCCGCCCTTCCTACGAATTCCGCTTCGTTGAGCCGCCGTCATCAGCACCGGCTCGTACGCCACACCAAACCGGACCTCGCAGCTGGCCGCGGTCCGCCGGAGTGAGGACTGAAAAGGCCCCCCTCCCCGCATCGTTCGAACAACTCGACCCGAAGGCGGCCCTTTCTGCTATCGTAATTCAAGCACCCCTTCCCAGCGTTCCCAAGCGACACGATTCAGGAGGTTCGTCATGACCCGTGCTCTGCTCCGGCGCTCGTTCCTCGTCCTCTGCTGCGCGGCCGCGCTCTCGATTTCCACCGCCTGGGCTCAGGAGGTGCCTCCCGAAAAGCAGGAGGAGAAAGAACCCGAGCCGTTCCTCGAGGAGGTGACGGTGACGGCGCAGAAGCGCGTGGAGGACGCGAAGGACGTTCCGACGGCCATCACGGTCGTCCCGGCCGATCAGGTCGAGATCCTCACCGGCGGCGGAGCGGACGTGAAGGCGATCTCGGGGCGCGTGCCGAGCCTCCTCATCGAGTCGTCGTTCGGCCGCGCGTTCCCGCGCTTCTACATCCGCGGCCTGGGGAACACCGATTTCGATCTGAACGCATCGCAGCCCGTCTCGATGGTGTACGACGAGATCGTGCTCGAGAACCCCGTGCTGAAGGGCATGCCGGTATGGGACATCGACCGGATCGAAGTGCTCCGCGGTCCGCAGGGAACGCTCTTCGGACGCAACACTCCGGCCGGAATCGTGAAATTCGACTCGAAGCCGCCGGGTCAGGATTTCGAGTTCGACGCCCGCGCCTCCTTGGGGGCGTTCAACACGTTCGATCTGCGCGGCGGGATCGGCGGAGGGCTGACCGAAACGCTGTCGGCGCGCTTCTCGTTTCTCGTGCAGTCCCAGGACGACTGGGTCGACAACGGGTTCACCGGTCAGGACGATGCGCTCGGCGGGTATGAGAATCAGGCCTGGCGCCTGCAGCTTCTCTGGAAACCGGCGGTCCGCGCGAACGTGCTCCTGAACGTCCACGGATGGGACATCGACGGGACGGCGCGCATCTTCCGCGCGAACGTCTTCCGCCCCGGAACGAACGCGCTGGTCCCCGGGTACGACCAGGAGACCGTCTATCAGGACGGGTTGAACGAGCAGACCATCGACTCGACGGGCGCCGTGCTGAAGGTGGACTACGCGTTCGACCGCGGAACGCTGACCTCGGTCACCGGCTACGACACGGTCGAGATGTTCAGCCGCGGCGACATCGACGGAGGATTCGGGGCGAGCTACGCCCCCCCGTTCGGGCCCGGCTTCATCCCGTTCAACTCCGAGTCGTCCGACGGCATCCCCGATCTCGATCAGTTCACCCAGGAGATACGTTTCGCGAGCAATACGGGAGGCGCGTTCGAGTGGCTGGCAGGAGCGTTCCTGTTCGACGAGGATCTGGCGGCCGAAACGTACTCCTATGCGTCGCTCGCGCCGGGAAACCCCGTGGAGGGGTACGCGTTCCAAACGCAGAACGCCGAGTCGTGGGCCCTGTTCACCTCGATGGACTACCGCTTTTCGGAGCGGTGGAACCTGCAGGGCGGCCTCCGCTTCACGCACGACGCGAAGACGCTCTCGGCCGAGCGCCCGCTCCCGCTCTTCTTCAATGTCGCCACGATCGCGCCGGTGACCACGAGCACGGATGACGATTTCACGAGCTGGGATCTCAGCCTGACGTACGTGGCGAGCCCTCGTGTCAATCTCTACGGACGGGTGGCTACGAGCTTCCGTGCGCCCAGCATTCAGGGCCGGATCCTCTTCGCTCCCGACGTGGAGGGGGGGACCAATCCCGCGACCGATGGACTCTCCGTCGCCGACACGGAGGAGATTCTCTCCGGCGAGGTGGGCATCAAGGGCGAGTTTCTCGACCGGCGCCTGCGCCTCGGAACGACCGCCTATCGCTACGAGGTCGACGGCCAGCAGGTCACCGCGGTGGGCGGGGAGTTCAACGTCGCGACGCTGCTCAACGCCGACAAGAGCCTGGGCTACGGCCTGGAGACCGATCTCGCCTGGGCGCCCCGCCGCGAATGGCTCTTCACGGTCGGCGCGAGCTACAACCACACGGAGATCCAGGACGACACGCTGGCCGTCGCCCCGTGCGGCGGCGGCTGCACCGTCCTCGATCCGATCGGACCCAACGGCGCGCTGGTCGACGGCAACGCGCTGCCCCACGCGCCGGAGTGGATCTTCGCCGGGATCGTGGATTACCGCCGTGCGGCGGCGGGAGGAGACGTCCTCGGATCGCTCGACCTCGCGTATTCGAGCGAGAAGCAATTCTTCCTCTACGAGTCCGAAGAATTCCGAAGCGACTCTCTCGAGCTCGGGCTTCGCTTCGGGTACGCCTGGGACAATTACGAGGTCGCGCTGTTCGGACGGAACCTCACCGACGAGGTGGTCGTGCAGAACGGGATCGACTTCAACAACCTGACCGGAATGACGAACGAGCCGCGCATGGTCGGAATCGAGCTGGTTGCGAAATTCTGAGTCCCATCCGGCAGGAACGGGGCGTTGCGTGAGGTGGCTGGGAGGATTGGACGAAGTCCGAACCGGCGCGCTCGCTGCATGGGCGCGCGGCACGCGATCGAGATCGGAATCCTCAACGCGTCCAGTTGAATAGAGCTGCGAGGCCGCGGCCCTAAAGTCCGGCATGCAAGAGTCGGCTTGCCGGGGAGGCTCGCGCGCGGCACGCGCGAGCCTGCTACGGGATCACCGCGCCGTTGGTTCGATCACGGTCACGTGCTGCGTTTCGTTGTTTGTCACCGTCACAAATCCCCAGAAACGGAGACCGGACGTTTCGGGCGTGAGAGCGAGCCGGACAGTCTCATACGGCCCGAGTTCAGGCAGGTTCCATAGCGACCACTCGAGGTATCCCGGTTCGAGGATGCTACTGCCTGGATCGTAGTTGAACGGCAGCGAATACTCCCCGATCAACAGGTCCGGACTGAGGCCGGAGGACGGCGCGTAGACGCGCAGGCCGAGACGACCGCTTCCACGCGATTGGAGATCGTAGACTCGCAACATCGACCGGAATTGCGGCCCCACGGCGATGTCGGACAATCCGAATTCGCCGGTGGTGAACTGCTCTTCCGAAACGACCGGGTAGCTGGTTCCCCAAGTCTGCGATTGTCGCGAGAGGTCCTGCGCCCGGAGAACGATGTCCATCACGCTGGTGTCCTCACGGTCCATCCAGAAGAAGTGTCCGGGCCACCCGCCAGCCTCCCGCACATGCGGATCGATGAATGTTACGTGCGGTGGAATTGCAGGAGCGGGACACGTCGGAAGGCCCTCGCACGAGAGAATTCCTGGGAGGAACACGGAGCGATCTCCTCGGTTCGTAATCGTAAGATGCGTGACCCAGCGCGACCCGAATCCGCCCGGGATCGGGTTGAACGTCGGCACGTAGATCGGAAGCAAATGCTTCACGGGTGCAACCTGCGCAGGCAGAACCAGAGGAAAGACGATGAGGCACGCTAGGACGATTAGGATTCCCTTCATGACGTTCGGCGACCCCTTACTCTTCTGGTCCAATGTAGAGAAGCCGCTTATTGACTGTCAGAGAGGGATCGAAGTCGGGATTCCCACTGCTCGCGGCATCCGCGTCAGCAGCAATTTTCTGCCAGACCTGGTATGGCGTGTAGGACGGATACCGGCCGAGTATTCGCGCCACGGCGCCGGCAACGAGCGGCGCCGCGAAGAAAGTTCCCGTACTCGCACCACCGTTTGATCTGAAGCCTGTGGTCGAGTGAGCGTCAGCGACGCGAACCTCCCAGGCGGGGCGATGTTGGCGTTCAGGAGTTGCCAGACCTGAGATTCGATGGCGGTCAAACAATTTACGTACGTGCTCCCCGCATCACAAAGCTCGTTCCACCCAGCAAGCGGCGGCGCGTCGAATCGAATACTCATATTCACCACGGCCCTGGGCTTCGGCAACTGGTACTGCTGCGCATAAGCAACCCGCGACGCCATATCTTCCAGTATCCAGCCGAGCCCCTCACAAAATCCGATGGCTAGGCCTCAGTTGCCAGGTCACTCACTCCTCTCTTCGAGTTATTCGGGGATCGACACGTAGGCCTTCTCGGTCCACGCGCCGGCTTTCTTCTCAAGATAGTACAAGGCGACACTCCGTCGGTCTCGCATCCTGGCTTCTATCTCCACAATCGCCGCGCGCCCCTGTTCGTCGTGGGCCGGCATCGAAACGGCGAGCACCTCCATGACACCGGGGAAGTCGCGCTCCAGTGCATTCCAGTCTGGTGTGTCGTCGGACTGGCTATATGCGCCGGCGTCCGCGAGCGTCACTGGTAGTTCCTCGTCGTCGATTTCGTACCGCGAGCTGTTTCTGACGAGGTAGGCAGAAAGTAAGCTCTCGCTGCGATCAGGCGTCAGCTCCGGAAGCGCGTCTCGAAAAACCGGCGCACCGCCTCGCGTCCTATCCAGGAGCACGGCTTTTCCAGCGAAGGGCCGATGATTCGTGGAGTGGGCGACGACAACCGCTTGGATCACTCGCAAATCGTCTGGTGGTACAACGTTCGGTGCAGGTGTTTCGGTCGCGGACAGAATCGTGACGGCCGCTGCAAGAATTGCAAAGTGCATAGTGGGTCTCCTTCATGACTCGTTGCCGGTTAGTCGATGGCGCTGACTGTCGTGACCGTAAGCCACGGAAACGGCACACTGCGGGCGAGTGCGTCGAACTCTGGGCCGAGCAGGCTTGAGAATGACGATGCGGCGAGGATTCGAACGCTCTGCTTCGGCAGATTGCGAGCCAGCCAGTCTCCATTTTGGCTCACAGGATTGCTCCACGCCGCGAACGCGAGTAGTTCCCCGTATAGCTTTACATCGCCAACCCAGAGCGCGACGTATACGGACGCTGGTGTCTCACCGCGCAGGGTTTTCACGAGGAGCGGTGGTGACGGTGAAGGCAGGGTAATTTCACTGGGGAGTTGGTGTGCAAGAATCACATGTGTCGCTGCTTCTGGGTGCCGGATGAGCACGGTCGCACCGACCAATTCTACTGGAAGCTCTAGCTCGCCCGATGATGATGATTTCCCGGACCAAACGCCATGGATAGTGGGCGCGATGGTAAACGCTACTGCCTCCGCCAAAGCAGCTGGACGTCCGTCCGGCAGTCGCATAGCGACTGTTCTCGTCTCTCGCTCCTCCTTTCGTCGCAGTCGGAGGGTGATGGTCTCATTCGTCTCGGCCAAGATCGCGATTCTTACAACGTCCGAAGGCTCGAACCCCTCTGCGGATGCGCGTACTTCGAGGGTCCCTTCCCTCAGGGGTGGCAGCGTCGCAGAACCCGATGAATCGGTTTTTACGACGAAAGTCTGGTGCTGCTCACCCTTCACCGCATCGCGCCACGTGGATCGCGGGGCTACAAGCGCGCCTTCGAGCGGGGCGTCGGCTTTGTCGGTCACACGTACGAGGACTTCGGTTCGTGGAATGTGAAAATCGATCGTGTCACTCTGCTCGATTCGCATGAACTCCCGGAGTGGCGCCCCGCCCTTGTTGAGGATCGTGAGCTGGATCGCATACATCCGCCGCTCCCAAAGAACTGCCGAGAATGTTCCGTCGTCAGAGGACTCGACTGTCAATGCGCGCTCGGGACCCATTTCGAACGTCACCCTGGCAGGCGCCGGGTCGCTGCCATAGAAGACCGTACCGCTCACCTCGATTGGCGTTAATGGGAATTCAACCGTGGCAGGTTCACCATTCGTTAGATCAACGCTGCGGGTCAATTCTACGGCGTTACCTATTCGTAGTGCCGCTCGGTAGCGGCCCGGTCGCAGTTGGTCAAAGCGAATCGTCTCACCAGGATCGATGCGATGTGAACGCTGCGATGCATCATCAGGTGCGCTA
This sequence comes from uncultured Acidobacteriota bacterium, assembly GCA_963793695.1. Lineage (GTDB taxonomy): Bacteria > Acidobacteriota > Thermoanaerobaculia > Gp7-AA8 > Gp7-AA8 > CAWCBB01. The sequence goes on from CAWCBB010000030.1 coordinate 294,338, forward strand.
ATCGTGATCGTGAGCGGCGGAACCTCAATCTCTTTTTCCGGAAGCGGCACGCTCACCGTTATCGACGGCTTGGCACGCAGTTGCCCGTGGATTTCGGTCACTTGTCTGGGGCCGATGTAGACCGTCTCGGGAGGCATCCATAGAGTCGGCGATGTTGCACTGATCTGCGCGGATCTACCCTGCACGTCGTACCAGATCGCGTCGGTGCTATCTGGCCCCCGAATCGTGACGTTCGGCCGCCGACTGATATCATCATGGGTCAAGATAATCTCGACGGGCTCTGCTGGTGCCTGGGTGGGGCGCGTGAACCGCCCGAAGACGGATTGCGCGCCCTCTTGTGCAGGATCGCGTAGTTCGGTTGTGGTTCGCTGCCGAACGCGAACGGGCCGCCCGACAGCTTCCACTTCCCCTTTCGAATTCACGATTGTGACGATGACATCGCCGGGTGGGACGAGAAGCTGGTCTCGCTGGGTGTTACGGGTCACGACACGTCTGTAGTTCGCGTGACCAGATTGCGTTGGGTTCGTAGTGGAGAACACCCACGCGCTGCGTTCGCCGAGTTGGTCCCTCCACGGCATCCGTACGATGCCGCCCTCGACGAGCTCACGAAGAACTGCCGTGAGCTCCTCCTCACGAGTCCGGCCATCGCTCGTGGAGAAAGAAAAAGGCATCACGGCGTTTCCGATCTGCAGTGACAGAGTCACACCGGCCTCAACGGGGAAACGCTCACCACACTCGGCTTCGATCTCCCGCCCGGATGCTGGCGTCTGATAGACGACACACTCGTCCCGGATCGTTTTTGGGGGGACCGACGGCTGTTCGGTCCACGCTTGCCCTGCGCCTGTTAGGAGGAGGGCAACACTGCCAAGAATGGTTCCAGCCTGCAGTATCTCACTCCTCATCGTGATCGCCTCCGTCTTCTCGTTTGACGACCTTCGACGCCCGAAGTTCTTGTTTGCACCTGAAGGTTTGGACAGCCTCGCATCAGCCGGGGCGCTGCAAGCCCTGATCGTTTGCAGCGCCCCAACGCTAACGCTTAGAAGAGGCTAGCGCCTTCGCAACACGGATCGTCAGTGCCGTCATGGCAGCCGTACAAGTCGACGGTGAGCAGGCAGTACCAGACTGCCTCGTAATATTCGCCTCGGCAGCAGTTGTGGCCTGGCCCCGGCCAGTCGCACCAGCCACAAAAAGCATTGCATTCGAGCGTGTATCCAGCTGGCGGACAGTCCGAGGCAGAAGCAACATCGGCGAATACCCGGCGCGACGATTCCACGAAGGCATCAGGAGCCAGCACTTCATTCGTTGTTATCAGTTGAACGACTGGACGGCAGGCGGGCTCCGACTGACGCTCAATGACTGCAAGGACGTCACCTCCTTTCGTTGGCTTTCGCGGCCTAGCGTGCACCGTTTCTCCCTTTCTGACGAGTACGGGCTTCGAGAGCAGGAGCGCATCGCCCGCGGCTGTAAACCAACCCGCTACTGCGCGCCCTACCGGCATGCGAACGGGTTCCACTGAATTCGCTGGCACTCGCCGTTCAAACGGTCGGCGGAGGGTTTCCAGTGAGAGGAACCGGGCCGTCGCCGCTTCCCGCGGTCGCTCTCGTAACGGCAGCGTCAACGATCCGGCGGCTTGCATTTGGATGCGCAGACATAAACCCTTTACCCATGAACGGCTCCGCTCCGTAGATGATGACCGACTGGGACAAGCTAATCGTCGACTCCTGCTCGACCCAGACGGTGCACGAGCCGGCCTCGGGTGGCTGAAACCACGTGCCGCAATCGCGCACTAGCTCCTCGCCCGGGTGACTTTGCGCCACGAGGTGCACCGTGCACCCCTCGAGTGAGCGAATCCTGACTTGGTCGCCAGTCACGTCGCCGGGTGCGACGAGAATAACTTGACGCCCATTTTTTGCTGCCAGCGCTGGATCTGGTTGATCTCCCGGTTGCGCGAACAGCGGAAGACTGTGCTGTACCGAGCATCCGGGGCGGTCGAGAAGCGACTCGGAACGGCTAGTCGTTAGGGCGAGGTGAGTGGCCACCGCGCGGAAGCGCTTGAGCGAGGCGCGTGCTGAGGCGCGCGTCGAAGAGAGATAAGAAATCCGGGTTAATCCAGCAAGCTCACGCAGTACGACTCGCCGCCGAAAACGCCGTTGCTCAAACGCACACGCGCGACGCTCAGGCCTTCAGGCACCACCAAGACCGCCCGGCGCCTCGGACTGCGCACGAGGGACAACCAGTCCGAATCGGCGCGCTCGCTGCATGGGCGCGCGGCACGCGATCGAGATCGGAATCCTCAACGCGTCCAGTTCTCGATGCGGAGACCGTGAACTCTCCGGAACTCTCGTTCGTTGTTTGAGACTAGCGTCAGCTTCCGAGCCACGGCCTGCGAGGCAATGAGCGTGTCGAGCGGTCCGATCGGAGTGCCAGCTCGCTCGAGTTTCGCGCGAACGTGTGCGTACGCGATCGCGTCTTCAGAGGTGAACTCCGCGATGACGAGCGGGCGCAGAAAGTTCTCAACGAGCCGCAGGGTCTTGATGGATGAAGAACTCTTGGCAGCGCCCGTTCGCAACTCCGCCTCGGTGATGACGCTCACCACGATGTCTTCTCGGCTCTTGGAGAGAAGGTGCTCGAGCACGCCGTCATGGTGTTTCAGCGCGTAAATGCAGGTGTCGGTATCGAGCAGAAAAGGCATCGGCTCGACATCATCCAAGCTTGCGGCGCTTTTCGATCTCGCCCTGCGGCGGTCGCTCGAAATCGTCGGGCAGGCCGGAGAAGGACTCGACGTAGCCCTCGGGCCATCCCTGAGCGGGTTCGAGAATCACGGCCTTTCCTTCACGGCGCACCAGCACGGTGTCGCCTTCGAAACGAAACTCTTTGGGTAGACGTACTGCCTGACTTCTTCCAGTCCAGAAAACGCTTGCCGTCTTATGCTTCATAGCGCTACCCGCGATACCTACCAATGATAGGTACCAAGGCGGGGTTGTCAAGTCGGTGGTAAGTGACCGGAGCGCCGGGTACCCAGCGAGGCGGGCTCAGGCGATTGGCTGGGAGGCAGGGAGTCGAACCCCGATTGAGCGGTTCAGAGCCGCTTGTCCTACCATTGAACGACCTCCCAGCAAGAAGGCCTCTGCCGCGGCGGGCGCCGCGACCGACCCCCCGTAACAGGCCGAGGGGCCGCGCTATTCTACGGATTTGGCTGCGGTTCGCAACGAAAAGGTTGGCTGGGGAGGGAGGATTCGAACCTCCGAATGGCGGCTCCAAAGGCCGCTGCCTTACCACTTGGCGACTCCCCAACGCCGCCGGGTTCAACGCGGCGCGAATTATCGCGATTCCACGCCGATTCGGGAACGGCCGCGCGCAGCGCGGCCCTACGGCAGGATCGGCCGTGCCGCGAGTCCCGGGAGCACGGGCGGCCGCAGGCCGCCCCTACGGGGAATCGCGGTCGCAAATCGCGACCGCGATAGACTCCCCCCGTGCAGTCGCTGACCGTCCGGTCGTTCGCGAAGATCAACTGGATGCTCCGCATCCTGGAGCGGCGCCCCGACGGCTTCCACCGCCTCGAGACGATTTTCCAGACCGTCTCGCTTCACGATCTGATCACCTGCCGCCGCTCGGTCCGGCTCGAGATCACGTGCGACGACCCCGCGATCCCCACCGACGAGTCCAACCTCGCGTGGCGCGCCGCGGCGATGATGCGCGACGAGTTCGACATCGACCCGGTCCGGATCGAGATCAGGAAGGCGATCCCCTCCGGCGGCGGTCTCGGAGGCGGCTCCTCGAACGCCGCCATGACGCTCCTCGCCCTCGACAAGATGTTCGAGCTGGGCGCTCCCACCGAGCGCCTCGTCGAGATGGCGGGAGAGATCGGCTCCGATGTTCCCTTCTTTCTCGTCGGCGGAACCGCGTGGGGAACCGGGCGCGGCGACGTCCTCCAGGTCCTCCCCCTCCTCCCTCGCTGCCGCTTCTTCTCCTGATCCCGGACGAGGGGATGGCCACCGCGGACGCCTACCGTCGCCTCGCCGAGGCGCGCGAGCGCGGCGACGTCCGAACACCCCGTCCCTACGGGATCGACCGCGCCGAGTGGATCATCCGCGGCGGCCTCGCCGACCTCGGCGCGCACCTGGTCAACGATTTCGAGCCAGTGATCTTCGGCGCCGTTCCGCGCCTGCGCGAGATGAAGGAGGCGCTGCTGAATTCGGGGGCGTCGTTCGCCCTCATGAGCGGATCCGGATCGACCGTCTTCGGCGCGTTCCGCGACGCCGAAGTTCGCGACGGCGCCGCCCCCCACTTCGGCGTCGGCGTCCGCGCCCTCGCCTGCGAGCCCGTCACCGCGCACGAGACGATGCGGGATCTACGGTAAAGCGTTCTCCGTTCTCCGTTCGCCGTTCGCCGTTCGCCGGTCCTCTCTGGCCAGGGATCGTTCGGCCCGAGAGCGGGGGAGCGCGTATGCGTACTGGAGCGGACCTCTCGGCTTGGAGACGGCGAACGGAGACCGGAGAACGACCTACCGCTCTGCCACGATCTTCGGCAGCACGCAGCACGTCCACGACGCGTCCGGCTGCGGGATCGTCACTTCGGTCGCGCCCGGGATGATCTCGTGGTGATAGACCTCGAGGCGCGAGCCGGCGGATTCGAGTGCGACGCGGACCGGGGGATAGACGGCAGGCAGATAGAGGACGCGCGCGGCGTTCTGCGGCGTGAGGATTTCGGCGAGACCCGCGCGTTCGACGCGATACCGGATCCCGCGCGCCGAGGTCGCCCAGGCGCCGTCGAGGACCGCGTCTTCCGGCGGGACGCCGAGGAGCAACATTCCGAGGTCTGCGGCGCGGGAGACCTCGATGCCGCGGAAAAGTCCCGTCGCCGCGGCGAACTCCGCGAAGGTCCCTTCCCACCAGCTCCGCTCCCGTTCGTTGACGAACAGGACGCGCTCGCCGTCTCCGTAGATCCCGAACAGAGTCGTGCCCAGCGGCGAGAGCCCTTCGAGCGCGATCCGTCCGTCCGCGTCGACCGCCAGCGTCGCGTCGAAGCGGCGCCCCCCCTGAGGGTCGATCGTCAGAAACGCTCGCGCGCCGGGAAAGGAAGCCCGTAACTGCGAAAGTTTCTGCCACGCGGCCGCGGGAGTCGCGGCTCCCAGAGTGTCGACCGGCCGGCGAAGCGTCGCGCACGACGCGGACAGAATCAGCAGAACGAAAACCGCGGCACTCCGCATCGCCTCGAAGTCTACCGTTTCTCGAGCTGCGCGATCTTGACGCGGATCGTCTCTTCTTCCTTCGGCTCGGGGCCGAGGCCCAGCGCCGCCCGGTAGTGGCCGAGCGCGCCCGCCGCGTCGCCGAGCTCGAGGTGCAGGTCGCCGAGATGCTCCTGGATCGTCGGGTCATCGGGGACCGCGTCGGCGGCCTTGCCGAGGTAGGTCTTCGCCAGATCGAGCTTTCCGAGCCGGAAGTAGGCCCATCCGAGCGAGTCGAGGTAGGCGCCGTTTTCCGGATCGGCGGCCACGGCCTTCTCGAGCATCGCGGCGGCCTCGTCGAGATTGACGCCGCGGTCCGCCCACATGTAGCCGAGATAGTTCAGCGTCGCCGGGTGGTCCGCCTGGAGAGTCAGAACGCGCTGGAAGGCCTCTTCCGCCTTCTCGATCTTTCCGGCGCGCTCGAGAGCCGCGCCGAGCTGGAACAGGACGCTGATGTCATCCGGGGACTTCTCGCGGATCTGCTCGAGCAGGGCGACCGCCGGCTCGTATTTCTTCGCCTGGATGTACACCTCGGCCAGCGTGAGAGCGCCGTTCTCGCCGGCTTCGATCTTCTTCGCGATCTCCCCCGCGCGCTCGCTCTTCCCGCCGCTCAGGAGGAACTCCATGAGGCGGGCGAGCAGGTACTGCTGCTCGCCGTGCTTCGCGATGAGCCGGTCGACGAACGCGGCGCCTTCGTCCCATTTCTCCCGACGCCGGTAGACGTCGAGCGCGATGTTGATCGCCTGATGGTTGACCCGATCGCCCGATTCGGCGATCTCGAGCGCCCCCGCCAGCGCCTCGTCGTAGCTGCCTCGATGGTGCTCGATCGCGGCGAGCTGGGTCCGCGCGAGCCGCTTCGACGGCTCGGAGGCGGCCTCGATGCCCAGGATCGCGCCGAACGTCTTCGCCGCGCCGTCGTAGTCGCGGTTCGCCATCTGCGTGAGCCCGAAGCTCACGAGGTAATCGACGTTGTTCGGATCGTACTCGAGGAGCTGGCGGTAGATCGGCTCCGCCTTCGCGAACTCCCTCAGCTCCGCGAGCGCCTCAGCCAGCAGGAAGCGCGCGCCGCTGTCGCGTGAGTCGGCCGCTACGAGCGGCTCGACGAGCGTTTTCGCCTCGGCCGGCTTCCCGCCGCGAAGAAAAAAGAAGGCCTGCTGCCGCTGCAGGTCGCGGTTGAGCGGGTCCTGCTCGAGGAGCGGCGCGAGGAGCTCGGCCGCCTTCAGCCACTCCCGCTCCTTCTCGTACGCTTCGATCAGCTGCATCACCGCGGGGACGAACGTCGGGTCGGCCGCCGCGGTCCGCTCGAGAAACCCGGTCGCCTCCTTGTCCCGCCCCAGCCGCGCGAGGATCTTCGCGTACGTGAAGGCGGCGCTCGGATTGTCGGGCGCCCGCTCCACGACCGTCCCCATCACCGCCGCCGCCTCTTCCCACCGCTCCGCCATCACGAGGAGCTGCGCGATCGTCATCCCGGTCGACAGGTCGTCGGGAACCAGGGCGTAGGCCTTCTGGAGGTACTTCAGCCCCTCCTCGATTTTCACGGAGCTTCCGCCGGAGCGATCGACGAGGAGCCGTCCGAGGAGGCGATTCGCGTCGTAGAGGTCGGGGGCGAGGGCCACGAGCTTGCGGAGCTCGCTCTCGGCCCGCGGGAGGCGCTGCGCGTCGACCAGCATCCGCGCCCGCTCGAAGAGCAGGACCGGGTCGTTCGGCTCGCGCGCGACGAGTCGGTCCATCAGGGGGAGCGCGGTCTCGAAATCGCCCGAGTTCGCCGACAGCCGCGCCATCATGTAGTCGAGGGCCGGGGACGAAGGCGAGGGGGCGGGAGCGGCCCCCGCGGCCGCCGCCGCGAGGGCGAGGACGATCGCGAAGGCGGGCGCGAGGTGGCGAGTTCGGTTCATCATTTCATCCCGACAACAACGGAGGGGCGCAACCTCTTTCCTCCCCGAACCTTATGCTATAGTCCAGCCAATCCGGCTGATCGGCTTCCGGGAACGACGTGGCCTCCGCTCGCGAAAGGGAGGCGGTCCCGCGGGCACGGCGGACACGGGAGCATGTCGCTCGAACGCCTGGAACGGACCCCATTCAGCACGATGGCCGGCGAGGTCATCGCCGGCAAAAAGACCGGTACGCTGACCGTGGTCGACCGCACGGCCCGCCGGGCTCTCTTCTTTTCTCTCGGGGAGCTCGTGATGGTCGATTCCAGCTCGCCCGAGGATTCCCTGGCCGATTTCCTGCTGCGCCGCTCGATGATCGATCACGGCGCGGCGCGGCAGCTCGCCGCTTCCGATCCGACCGAGCTCGTCCGGAACTTCCACGAGCTCGAGCTCGCGGCGCCCGCCTCCCGGCAGTCGCTGCTTCGCGAGTGGGTCACCTCCATCGTTCCCCCTCTCTTTTCTCTCGACGAGGGAACGGCGGCGTTCGCCGCGGAGGAGGCGCTCGACCCGGAACAGCGGATCTTCCTGTCCACGCCGGCGGTGATCCTCGACTCGGTGCGCAGCATCTCGAACGGCCTGATCCTCCGGCGCTCACTGGGCGACATGAAGCGCGAGATCGGACAGGCGTCCGACTCCCGCTACTCGATGGATCGCCTTCCCCTCCAGGAGGCGGAGAGGCGCGTCGCGGAATCGCTTCACGAGCCGAAATCGATCGAGGCGTTCCTCCGGGACTTCGCCTCCGATTCGCTGGGCGCGGCAAAGGTGCTGATCGGCCTGCTCACTCTCGGAGTGTTCACGATCGTCGAGATCGCGGAAGTGCGCGCCGTCGACATCGACGACGAGCAGATGCAGAAAGACATGCAGCTTCTCGCGACGCTGGGCGCGGGCAACCCGAAAGCGCTCCAGGCGGTCGCGTTCGCGCGCCAGTCGGCGCAGATGGACTACTACAAGCTGCTCGACGTTCCGCGCGGCGCGCTGCGCGCGCAGATCATGACCCGCGCCGACGAGCTCCGCAGACGGTTCGATCCCTCCGAGTATCCTGCGCTCGTTCGCGAGTATCTGGACATCATCAGGAAACGGATCGACGAGGCGGCGTTCGGCCTCAGCGAGCCGGTGAGGCGCCAGGAGTACGACAAGCTCCTTTCCGCTTCACGCCGCGACGATTCCGTGTCGGTCCAGCAGCGCCTCGCGCGCCGCTCGATCGCCGAGCAGAATTTCCGGAAGGCGCGCGAGCTGAGCGTCATGGGCGACCACTGGGGCGCGATCGTCCTTCTCCGCCAGGCGGTCGATTACGCTCCCGACCACGCCGAAGCCTGGTACGTGCTCGGCACGAGTCTCGAGCAGAACCCGAAGTGGCGCCGGGAGGCGGTCGAAGCCTTCCAGCGCGCGCTCTCGCTCGACCCCAACATGGTCGACGCCCTCCTCTCCCTCGGGGACCTCTACAAAGGCCACGGAATGACCGCGCGCGCGATCGCCTGCTACGAGGACGCGCTCCAGATCGACGCGGAAAACGCCCTGGCGAAGACGCGGCTCAAGAACGTCAAGAGGCGGTAGTCAGGGACACGTAGTCAGGGGAAAAGGGGAAACCGCAGGAGCAAAAGAAGGCGTGTCGAGCGCGCACGGCCGGACGCGCGAAACAGCAAGGTTGATCCCTTTCCGCTGCCTACTTCTCTCTGACCCCTCTCCCTGCTGACGCGACTGTCTGCTTTTCCGCGAGCACCCGCCGCTCGGCCCAGTCGCGCATCGTCTCCTCGACGACCTCGACTTGCCGCGTGAAGAAGTGATCCGCTCCCGTCACGACGACGATCTCCGCGTCGTTCGCGGTCTCGGCGAGCGCTTCGACTTTCGAGGCGTCGCCGTACTCGTCCTTCGTCCCGTGGATGAACAACAGCGGCTGCCTGCACCACTGCATGTATTTCATGTCGTACTCGTTGACGGGAGCGCCGATGACGAACACGGCCGCGACCTCCGGATGGTCGCACGCGACCCGGCTCGCGATCCAGCCGCCGAAGGAGAACCCCCCGGCGACGAGCTTCTTCCCGGGATGCTTTTCGAGCATCCAGCGGATCGCCGCCTCGAAGTCGCGCTGCTCCCCTTCGCCGAAGTCGTGCTTCCCCTGGCTCGCGCCCGCCCCGCGGAAGTTGAAGCGAAGCGTCGCGATCCTCGCCGCCTCCAGCCCCTTCGCGGCGCGGAAGACCACCTTGTTGTGCATCGTCCCGCCGCCGAGCGGGTGCGGGTGCCCGATCACCGCCACCGCCAGCGGATCGTCCACGTCGCGGTAGATCCCCTCGAGCCGGCCGGCGTCGGCGAAGATATCGACGTGACGAAGCGGTTTGGGGCTCACGGCGGCGGTTATATCACGCGGGGTGGAGGTGGGGGACGCCCGTGGATACGGTGAGGCCGGAGCAACCGCCCATTCACAATTCAACATTCAACATTTTCTCCTTGCGACCGAATGTCGAATGCCGAATGTTGAATGCCGAATGAGCGTCACCACCGCCCCGGAATCGCGGTCCCGCACCCCGGGCACCCGCCGTTCACCATCACGTTCGAGGTCACGCGGAACCCGATCCGGCCGACGAGCAGGCGCGAGCACGTGGGGCAATGCGTCCCCTCGCCCTCTCCCACTTCGCCCGGGAGATTTCCCGGGTAGACGTATCGGAGGCCCGCGCGGCGGCCGATGGCCGCGGCCCGCAGGAGCGTCGCGGCATCCGTGTCGTCGTTCGCGGTCATTTTGTAGTCGCGGTGGAACGCGGTCACGTGCCAGGGAACGTCGACGCTGACCGTAGCGATGAACTCCGCGATCTTCGTCAGCTCTTCGTCGGAGCTGTTGAATCCCGGCACGACGAGAGTCAGCACCTCGAGCCAGATGCCGCGATCGTAGAGCCCGCGGATGGTCTCGAGCACGGGCTGGAGGCGACCGCCGAGCAGGCGGTAGCTCTTCTCGTCGAAGCTCTTGAGGTCGACTTTGTAGAGGTCGACCCACGGCGCGAGGTACTCGAGCACCTCGGGCGTGCCGTTCCCGTTCGAGACATAGGACGTCACGAGTCCCGCGGCGCGAGCTTCGCGAAAGACCTCGACGGCCCATTCCGACGTGATGAGCGGCTCGTTGTAGGTCGAGGTCACCACGCGCGCGCCCTGCTGTTTCGCCAGAGCGACGATCCGATCCGGCCCCACGTCGTTCGGGAGCGCGCCGGAGGCGGGATCGCGGAGCGCCTGCGAGGTGAGCCAGTTCTGGCAGTAACCGCACTTGAAGTCGCACCCGAGCATTCCGAACGAGAGGGCGCGCGCTCCCGGATACGCATGGAAGAACGGCTTCTTCTCGATCGGGTCGACCTGGAGGCCGGCGACGTAGCCGCGCGGCACCTTCAGGATGCCGTTCTCGTTGTAGCGGACCTGACAGACCCCCGGACGCCCGCCCTGAATGCGGCAGCGATGGCCGCACGCAAAACAGCGGACGGCATTCCCCTCGAGTTTCTCGTAGAGGACCCCCTCGACGGTCCTCTCCGCGAGAACCTCGCCGAGGGCGGGATTCTTGGTGGCGGGCATCGAGTCCGAAAACGCGCCGGCCGCCGCCGGAATTGCGCGTGAAATGGGGCCGGACGAGGCCGTCATCCTGAGGAGCGGCCAGAGGCCGCGACGAAGGATCTCAAAATGCCATGATCACGGTTTTGCGCATTTTGAGATCCTTCGCTTCGCTCAGGATGACGCGCAACACGAGCAGGGCCGCCCCTACTGGGTCCGCGTGGTCGTCTGCGTGGCCGTCTCGGTCGCGGTCGGGGCGGACGATTCCGTCGGCGACGCTTCCTCCGTGCCGGGCGCCATCTCGACGTCCTCCGATGCGGTGCTCATCGGCTCGACCGTGTCGACGATGTTCTCCCGCGCCGGCTCGCAGCCGAGCAGCATGAGCGCTATCCCCGATGCTCCGAGGACCGCCCACACCCGATTGTGCCTCTCCATACCTGAACCTCCATTCGAGTCGACGCTCCGAACGCCCAAGCCCTGGACGCCCCTGGGCGCCCCTGGCCATAGGAGATCACGCCGAGCGCGACGAGCGCCAGCATCCAGGGCGCCAGACGCCTGATCTGCGGAGACCCTGCACTCTGGACTCCTGGACGCCGACACGCCTAGACTCCCGACTCGGATGGAGTTCCTCTTCGCTCTCTACGCCTTCGCCCTCGGCGCGATCGTCGGGAGCTTCCTCAACGTCGTCATCCACCGCTACCCTCGCGGAGAGTCGATCGTCTTTCCCGCGAGCCGCTGCCCCTGGTGCGGACATCAGATCCGCCCCTGGGACAACGTTCCTCTCCTCAGCTGGGTCCTTCTCGCGGGGCGCTGCCGCTCGTGCCGCGCGCCGATCGCCCTCCGCTACCCGCTCGTCGAGCTCACGAACGCCCTTCTCTGGCTCGCCGTATGGCTCCATCTCGGGCTCTCTCCCGAGGCCGCGGTCCTCGCGGTCCTCGGCTCGATGACCGTGGTCCTCATCTTCGTCGACGCGGAGATTCAGATTCTTCCCGACGTCGTCGACCTTCCCGGCATCGCCCTGGGCCTGCTGCTCGGCTGGCTCCACGCGGGGGTCGACGCCCCACAACTCGTCCTGGCCTCCTCGCTCGGGGACTCCGCGCTCGGGGCGGCCTTCGGAGCGGGCCTCCTCCTCGCCGTGGGACTCGCCTATCGACTCGTGAGGAAGGTCGAAGGGATGGGGCTCGGCGACGTCAAGATGATGGCGATGATCGGCGCGGTCTGCGGTTGGACGGCCGTCCTTCCGGTCGTTTTCCTCGGTTCGATCACGGGGGCGGCCATCGGGATCGCGATCGCGATGCGCCGGCGCGAGGGGCTGCAGTTCGCCCTCCCCTTCGGCGTCTTTCTCGGCCTCGCATTTCTCAGCGTGATCTTCTTCGGCCGCACGCTCGAGGCGTGGTACTTCGGCCTTCTCTCCTCCCCTTGAACTAAACTCATGGCGTGCCGTCCGCCGCGCCCACCAGGATCGGGTTCCGCCGGGACCTCCGGTTCTTCTTCGCCGTCCTGATCGGGTTTCTGATCGTCATCATCCTCGGCCTGGACCTTCTGCTCCTCTCCGTGGCGGGGCGGTTGAGCGAAGACGTCGCCGGGCAGCATGCGCGCGCGGCCGACGCGGCGGCGCGCTCCCTTCAGGATTTGCCGGCCGGAGCGACGCCCCTTCAGCTATCCGCGTTTCTCACCTCGATCCGGAGCCGTCACGGGGCGGTCTCGGCGGAGCTCCTTCGGCCCGGCGGGTCCTCGCTTCGCTCCGGGCCTCGACCTCCCGCGGCGACGGATCTGCGGCGGACGACGCCTTTCGGGGAGCTGCGCCTCTGGTTCGACGACTCCGAGGTGGCGGCGCTCCGGCGGACGACGCGGCTGACCGCAGGGATCGCCCTCGCCGCCGCGGCCCTCGGGACGATTCTCCTGATGCTCTACCTGCCGAAGATCACGCGCCCGATCGAGGAGTTGCTCGACCACGCGCGGACCGTGCGCGAGCCGGGACACGAGCGAGACGAGACCTCGTACCTGATCGATACGTTCCGGGAGACGATCGAGCGGCTTCACGCGCAGGAGGAAGAGCTCAAGCATCTGCACGCGGCCGAGAAGTCGAGGGCGGACGAGCTGGAGCGAATCACCGCGACGCTCACCCGCAGCCTCACGTCGGGGTTCATCGCACTCGACGCGAGCGGCCGCATCGTCGACCTCAATGCGGCGGGGAGAGAGATCCTCGGGGTGGAAGGCGACCCATCCGGAAAGGACCTGGAAGCGGCGCTCGGCGCCTCCGCATTCACGTCCGCCCTCGGCGCCGCTCTTCGCGAGCGCACGCCGCTCACGCGCCACGAGATCGCGGAGCCACGCGACGGACGGAGCCTCTCGATCGGCCTCACCACGGTCCCGCTGACCGGCGACGAGGGGAAGTTTCTCGGAACGCTCGCCCTCTTCACCGATCTGACGCCGATCCGGTCGCTCGAATCGAGGTTGCGCGACATGCAGACGCTCGCGGATCTCGGGGAGATGTCCGCCGGCATCGCGCACGAGTTCCGCAATTCGCTGGGGGCCATCCGCGGATACCTGCAGCTCGCGCGCAAGCTCGACCCATCCGAAGAAGTGGAGCGGAAGCTCGCGAGCGCGCAGGAGGAGTCGCAACAGCTTCTCGCGGCCGTCGAGGGGCTTCTCGCGTTCGCCCGGCCGATGAGCCCCTCGCTTCAGCACGTCGATCTGAGGGAAGTCGCCGAGGCAGCCGTCGCGCGCCTCGCGCGGCAGTTCGACGATATCGAGGTCCGGGTCGAGGGAAAGGCCGCGCCGGTCAGCGGCGACCCCGCCCTCCTCGAGCGCGCCGTCGAGAACGTCGTGCGCAACGCCATCGACTCCGTGCGCGCGAGGCGCGATGCGACCGGCTCTCCCGCGCTGCCGATCCTCGTTCGCGTCGACGGAGGCCGCCTCGAGATCGAAGATCGAGGGCTCGGCGTCGATCCCGACGACGTCTCCCGCTTCTTCCTCCCCTTCCAGTCGGACAAGGCGGCCGGGTTCGGCCTCGGGCTTCCTCTCGCGAGAAAGATCGTCCTCCTCCACGAAGGGACGATCGTCATGGAGGGAGCGCCCGGCAAAGGGGCGACCGTCCGCATGGACTTCCCCTCCGCCGGCTAACGCCCCGCGCGCGCGACCGACTACAATCGCACCATGAGCGCTTTCTCCCCTCGCCCGATCACTCGCGTACCGAAACCCTGGGGCCATGAGCTGATCTGGGCTCACACGGATCGCTACGTCGGAAAGATCCTCCACCTCAACGCGGGCGAGTCGCTGAGCCTTCAGTACCACGAGCAGAAGGAAGAGACCCTCTATCTCCTGTCGGGCCGCGTTCTGCTGACCCTGCGGAACGAAACGGAAGAGCGGAACGTCGAGATGTCCTCCGGCGAGGCGTTCCACATCCCGCCGCGCCTCATCCACAGGATGAGCGCGCTCGCGGACTCCGACATTCTGGAAGTCTCCACCCCGGAGCTCGACGATGTCGTGCGCCTCGACGATCGCTACGGCCGCAAGGGCACGAGCGCCCCGTAGAAGGACGCGGGCCCCTGCATCGCGCACCGCCCGCGGTAGAATCCCTGCCATGCTCTCCCGCCTGACCGGCTCCGAGCTCCGTCCCGACCGCAATCTCCTGATCTACTACGCCCTCGGCTCTCTGCTGCTCGGCCCCCTCTTCTTCGTGCCGCTCGTCCCGCTCTTCTTCCGGTACGAAACCCTCCGCTACCGCTTCGACGGCGAGGGAGTCGTCATGCGCTGGGGCATCCTCTTCCGCCGCGAGATCAGCCTCACGTACGCCCGCATTCAGGACATTCACCTCTCGAGCAACATCATCGAGCGCTGGCTGGGGCTCGGAAAGGTCCAGATCCAGACAGCCAGCGGAAGCGCGAGCGCCGAGATGGTGATCGAGGGGCTTCCGAACTTCGAGGAGGTCCGCGACTTTCTCTACTCGAAGATGCGCGGCGCGCGCGAGGAAGCGCGGCATGCCCCGTCTCCCGCGTCGCATGCCGGCGGCGAAGACGGCGATCTCGCGGGCGTCCTGCGGGAGGTCGCCGCCGAGCTGCGGGAGGCGAGGCGCGCCATCGAGCGCAGGCAGGGATGAAAGAGCTCCTCCTGCGCATCCTCCGCGTTCCGCCCGAGCCGCACACCCCGGCCGGCGAGGGGCTTCGCGTCTTCCGGGCCGGGCGGAACTTCTACAAATACAAGGTGGTGCTCTGGACCCTCACCCAGGTCGGCGCGGTCGCCGGCGCGGTCTTCGGCCTTCTCGTGCTCCGCTCCGTCGAGGGAGACCTCGACAGCCGCCTGGCGATCACGCTCCTCCGCCTCGGCGAGATCGTGGGCTGGGTCACGCTCGCGTTCGAGATCCCCTTCACCTTCGCGCTCCTCAAGCTCGACTACGAGATGCGCTGGTACATCGTGACCGATCGCAGCCTGCGGATCCGCGAGGGCGTCGGCCACGTCGTCGAGAAGACGATGACCTTCCGCAATATCCAGAACCTCTCGATCCGTCAGGGGCCGATTCAGCGCGCCCTCGGGATCGCCGACGTCGAAGTGCGGACGGCCGGCGGCGGCGCATCCGGTCCGAAGGAAGGAAAGCACCACGGCGCCGGCGAGGAGATGCACGCCGCCTTGTTCCGCGGCGTCGACAACGCCGAGGAGATCCGCGATCTGATCGCCGAGCGCCTTCGCCTCCAGCGCGACTCCGGTCTCGGCGACCCGGAGGACGCGCACGCGCCGCGCGCCGGGGACGGCGCCACCCTCGCCGCAGCGGGCGAGCTGCTCGCCGAGGCGCGGGCGCTCCGGGCGGCGATCGAATCGTGACCGGGCGCGCGGCCGATCCGTCGGCCTGGAATACTTTATGCCCATGTAGACATATAGATAGCGCGCGCCACGCGCCCGGAGCGACCTGAATGCCGATGTTCGATTTCACCTGCACCGCCTGCGGCCTCGAGTTCGAAGACCTCGTCGCCGCCGGCACCCTCGCCCCCTGCCCTTCCTGCGGCTCGGCGGAGACGAGGAAGAAACCGTCCGGACCCGCGGTGCGAGGAGGCCGTCCCGGCGCGTCCCGTCCCGCGTTCTCCCCCGGCGGAGGGTGAGGCATCGGAAGCTCCGGGTCCCGGAGCTGCTGACGTCATGAAGGTCGCGCGCGCATGCGGCTCCGACGCGCGCGGCTGAAACGCTGTACCGTGGGGCAGAGATCGTGACGATGCCGCAGACCGAAGCCCTCTCGATGCTCCGCAGCGGGGAGAGGATCGGCTTCCTCTTCACCGGCGGATCGAGCCGGTGCGCTTTTCAGATCGGCGTCGCCGAAGCGCTGTTCGAGCTCGGCGTTCAGCCCGCCGCGTGTCTCGGCGTCTCCGGAGGCGCGTGGAACGCGGCGGCGGTCGCCGTCGGGAACACCGCGCGGCTCCGCGCCTACTGGCGCTTTTTCATCCGGATGCCGTCGCTCGACGTGACGAACCTGCTCCGGCCGGATCGCTCCCCGTTCCTCTACCGGAAGGTGCACGAGCGCGCGTTCGCGCGCTACGTGGGAATCGAGCGGCTCCGGAGCGCCCCCGTCCCGGTCTGGATCGCCGTGACCCGCATCTCGGACCGGACGCTCGCGATTCTCGACGCGCGCGCGCGGGAAGACCCGCTCGAGCTCCTTCTCGCGAGCAACTACCTTCCGCCGTTCTACACCGTGCCTCCGCTGATCGACGGCGCCCGCTGCGCGGACGGAGGCATCGCGAACAACGCGCCGTACGAGTACCTGCTCGAGAACGGCTGCGATCGCGTCGTCCTGATGACGACGAAGGGAGAGGACGAGGGAGGCATCTTCCGGAACTTCGGCGATTTCGATCATGCGATCCCGGACTCGCTCCGCGAGCGCGTCGTCGTGATCCGGCCCCGGCATCGCCTTCCGTGCGCATTCGCGGAGCGGCAGTGGCCGGTTCTGGATCGCGTCGCCGACATCGGGCGCGCGAGGGCGCGGGAAGTGCTGCTTGGCGAATCCCACGCGGACCTCACGGAGCTCCGCGGCTCCGGGTTCTCGCCGTTGCTCGTCACGGCGAAGCTCTTCAGGCGCGTCTCGCCGGCCCGGCCGGAGGAGCGCGCGGGGACGGCGGATCCGGGAGTCGAGCCCTGAGCCGACCGCTCCGGCGCTACTCGCTCCTCGCGCCCCCGACGGCGTCCACCATCCGCACCAGGTCGGCGACCGAGTCCGCCTGCATCTTCTCCATGACGCGCGCGCGGTGGACCTTCACGGTCTTTTCGCTCACGTGAAGCCGGAGGCCGACCTGCTTGTTCAGCATGCCCGATACGACGAGGCCGGCGACTTCCTTCTCGCGCGGGGTGAGCTGTTCCCACCGGCGTTCCAGGTCGTGATGCCACTCGCGGCGGGTCCGCTCCGCGCGGTCCTTGCGGATCGCCTGGCCGACCGCTTCGAGAAGGACGTTTTCCGCGACCGGCTTCGTGAGAAAGTCGACCGCCCCCTTCTTCATCGCCCGCACTCCCTTGGAGATGTCCGAGGTGCCGCTCAGGAAGACGATGGGGATCGGGACGCTGCTTCCGAACTCCTCCTGAAACGCGAGCCCGTCCGACATGGGAAAGCCGACGTCGAGAATCACGCACGCCGGAGTCTCGGGAGGGCGAAACGCGCGGAGAAAGTCGGCCGGCGAGAGGAACGTCTCGACCGCGTAGCCGTGGGATGAGAGAAGCCTTCGGAGCGCTCCACAGATCGAGCGGTCGTCGTCCACGACATAGACGGTGGCTTCGGTCATGAATCCTCTTCGGGAGGAAGCGTGAAGCGGAAGACGGCACCGCGCGGGCGCCTGTTCTCCGCCGCGATCTTCCCTCCGTGGCGCTCGACGATCGCCTGGCAGAGCGGCAGGCCGAGCCCCAGGCCGCGGTCCTTCGTGGTGAAGAACGGCTCGAAAAGGCGCTCGAAAGCCCCTTCGGAAATCCCGGTGCCGGTATCGGCGACGGCCACGACGGCGCGGCCGTCTTCCGCGGTGCAGAGGACGCGCACCTGGCGCGGCGGCCCCGCCGCGCCAGCCACGGATTCCGAGGCGTTCGAGATCAGGTTGAGGAGGACCTGCTGGATCTGCGCGGGATCGCCGCTGACCGGCGGAATCGGCCCGGCGACCCGCAGCTCGAGCTCCGCGCCGAGCGCGGAACTGCTCGGATGCGCGAGCTGCACCGTCTCTTCGAGGAGCCGCGGCAGGTCGATCGCCACGTTGCGCGGCTCGGACCGCCCGAGCAGCTCGCGCGCGCGCGCCACCACCTCTCCCGCGCGCTGCCCGTCGCGCTGGATCTCCGCGAGCGCCTCGCGCACCTCGTCGAGAGGCGTCGCCGGAAGCGCCAGGAATCGCGAGGCCGCCGCCGCGTTCGCGACGATCGCCGTGAGCGGCTGGCGCACGTCGTGAGCGATGGTCGCCGTCAACTGGTTCACCGTCCCGATCCGCCACAGGTGGAGCAACTCGTCCCTCTGTCGCCTCAGTTCCTCTTCGGCGCGCCTTCGATCGAGCACGTTCGCGAGCACCTGGGACAGCAGGAGAAGCCGCTCCACGATCTCCGGCTCCCACTGCCGCTCCCGCTCGAGCGCCATGAACATCGCCGCGCCGATCAGGTTCCCGTCCACGATGAGCGGAAACCCGGCGAACGATTTCACCCCCGCCGCGGACACGAGCTCGCGTTCCCCCTCCGCCCTCGCGGGAATCTCGGTCGCCGCGCTCGCGGCCGACAGAAAGCGCCCTTTCCGCATCGCCTCCATGAACCAGCCGATGTGCGCGAGAGGAATCCTGCGGTGCGTGCGCGCGGATCCGATCCCGCGCCACTCGAGATCGCGCGGCCCGATCTTGAGCAGAGTCCCATGCTCGATCCGCAGGAACCGCGCGACCTCGTTGAGGGCCGATTCGATCTCGCGGTCGACCTCGTGAGCCGGAGTCCCCGCCAGCCGCGCCGAGACGGTGCTCACCAGCCGCTCGAATTCCGCGTGATCGCGGAGCACCCGCTCCGCGTGCACGATCGCCGTCAGATCGCGAATGATCGCGCCCACCCCCGAGATCGTCTTCCGACCGTCGAACACCGGATAGAACTCCGCGGCCCAGTAGCGCTCCCGCTGGGGAGCCAGCGAGATCGCCCGCTTCTCCCCGGTCCGCGCCACATCCGCGACGGCCTTCATGATCGCCATGGCCGTTTCGGGAGCGACTTCGGCGGGCGTCCTCCCCACGTGATCTTCGATCGGCGTCCGGTTGAGCACCGCGAGGAAGGCGTTCACCTTCGCGTAGCGCCCCGACAGGTCGAACAGCGCAATCCCGAACGGAGCGCGGTCGTAGATCTCTTTGAGCTCGGCGGAAAGGGCAGCGTACGGAAGGTCTTCCGTCTCCGCGTCGAGAAGGGAAACGCCGGGCGGCGCTGTGGGACGCACGGTCACAGGAGATTCGCCAGGGAACGGATGCCGTTCCGCGAGCCGAATGGTACCGGAATGGCGGAAAACCGGGGGGAAATGGCGCCTCGAGCGGAGAATCGAGCCGGCGCGGGGTCCGCGGGCCCTAGGACCAAGGTCCAGAGGCGGACGGGGCCGGGCGGCGCGAGAATAGTCGCGGGTCAGGCGACGGGATGTTAGGACGCACTCTCGCCGTCGGGCCCAGCCAGCCTCGAAGCGCGCGCGAGCAATCGCGCGCGCTCGTTGTCTGGCCCCCCTCGACCGCTCGACTATGCGAGGCTCGAACGGGGTTCGCGTCGTTCCCACCTGTTCGTACGTCCGCTCGTGGCTCAGCCGCCACCCCGACTACGGCGACGTCGTGGCCTGACGATCCGCGGGAAACCGGAGGGGACCTCGCGGAACCTCGCGCAGGTCGAACGACGCGAGCGCTTCGCGCAGCATTCTCTCCGGCGAAGAAGCGGCGATCCCTTCGATTCCGAGAAACGAGAGCGCGAGGCCGAGCGACCACGCGACCTCCCGTTCGTCGAGTGAAGGGAGCGGCAGCGCTCCGTCCCGCTTCCCCAGCTTGGATCCGTCGCGGCCGACGATGAGCGGGAGGTGCGCGTAGCGGGGCGTCGCGAGGCCGAGCGCGCGCTGCAGCGCGATCTGCCGCGGCGTCGAGTCGAGCAGATCCCCCCCGCGCACGACCTCGGTCACGCCCTGCTCCGCGTCGTCCACGACCACCGCGAGCTGATACGCGAACGGCCCGTCCGCGCGCCGGATGACGAAGTCTCCGACAGCCGCGGCGAGCTCCTGCTCCACCCTGCCGGCAATCGCGTCCTCGAAGCTCGCGGTCTCGTCTTCGACGAGGAAACGGATCGAGCGCGGGGTGCCCGACGCTCCGCCGCGGCAGGTCCCGGGATAGACGAGCCCCCGCTCCTCCCCTGGCGCGGGGGCCGAGGCCGCCCGCTGCAGGTCCGCGCGCGAGCAGATGCAATCGAACGCCCTGCCGCGTTCGCGAAGGAGGCGGAGCGCCCTCTCGTAGTGAGGCGTCCGCGCCGATTGCCACACGGGCGTGCCGTCCCACGTGAGCCCGTACCGTCGCAACGACTCGAGGATCGCCTCGGCCGAACCGGGGACCGCCCGCGAGGCGTCGAGATCTTCGATCCGCACGAGCCATCGCCCGTTCTGGCCCCGCGCCGAGAGCCACGACCCCACCGCCGCGACGAGCGATCCGAGATGCAGCGGCCCCGTGGGAGAGGGGGCGAAGCGACCCACGACCGGCGTCGCGGTCGCGCTGTCGTTGGGAGTCATCGTTTCATGACCTCGGACCCCAGACCTCGGACCCCAGACCTCAGACCTCAGACCTCGGAAAAAAAGACGGGCCTCGCGGCCCGTCCTTCGAATCCACGTCGGCAGTCGCGCTCAGGCTTTCTTCTTGACGGTCAGGATCCGCAGCATGGAGCTGCCGTCCTCCGCCTTCAGGAGCTTGCCGCTCACCTCCAGCGTCGCCTCGCCATGCTCGGAGGCGCTCTCGGCCTTCTCGATCTCCCCGCCGAGGCAGACCGCGTAGAGCGTTTCCGTGCCGTCTGGCTGGAACACCTTCTCGCAGGTCTCGGTCTGATGCAGGTTGCACTTTCGGCAGAGGAGCTTGCCGGAGAGCGTCACGTCGGTGGTCTCGGCGACCGTCTTTCCCTTGAGCGGGCAGTTCGCGTGCTCGGTCATCGAACAGGTGTGCCCGTCGCCTTCGGCATGATGTTCCTGAGCCGTGGCGGCGGCCTTGTGGTCGCACGCCGGGCCGTCCGCCAGAGCGAAGCCGGCGAGTACAAACAATCCGAGCGAGCACGAAAATCGTTCTCTTCATCTTTCCTCCAGATTAACGTTCCACTTCGAAATCAGCGGCGACCTCGGGAAGCGGATCGTTGAAGATCAACACCGTTTCGGCGATCGGGAGCAGGACGGTGTGGTTCCGTTCCTGAACCTGAAGGTTGACCTCGTAAAAGCCGGTCTCATTGACGGCAACGAGCGTCCCCGGTTTCCCTTTGATTTCGAGCGTCTTGTTGAAGACGGATACGCGCGATGGAATCTCCATGGGCCGCTACATTAAGCGGGCGCGGGAAGAGGAGTCAAGGAGACTCGCGCGCGGCCGGACCGGAGCGTCCGGCCGCGCGGCTTTGGATCGCCGTTACTTTCCAGGAGTCGGGGTCGGCGCCGGCTGCGCGGCCGCCGGCTGCGCGGGTGCTTCCGGCGCGGCGAAGAATTCGTCGACGAGGCCGGCCTTCGCCGTCGACTGCGCCGCCTGGACGAGCGCCTCGAGCTTCTGCTGCCGGAGCTCTTTCTCGATTCCCTCGCGAACCTCCTCGAACGGAACCGAGTCCTTCTCCAGGACCTGGATGACGTGGAACCCGAACTGGGTGCGGACGACCGGAGTCAGTTCACCCGCCTTCGCGGCGAAGACCGCCTCGTCGAATTCCGGAACCATCTGTCCGCGCGAGAACTGACCGAGATCCCCGCCGCTGGCGCCCGAGACCGTGTCGTGCGACTCCACCTTCGCGAGCTCCGCGAACTCGGCGCCGCCGGCGATCTTCGCCCGGATCTCGTCCGCCTTCGCTTTCGCGGCGGCCTCCGGGAGCGCCCCCTCGGCCGGAGCCGCGGGACTTCCCTCGAACGCGATCAGAATGTGACGTGCTTTCGCGCGCTCCATCTGACCCTTCCTCTCCTCGTAGACCTTCTTCGCATCCGCCTCGGAGATCTGAATCGAGTTCCGCATTTTCTCGAGCTGCGCGTTCGCGAGGGTGTTCTCGCGGAGCAGTTTGAGCTGCGCCTGGACCTTCGGCTGCGAGGTGAGACCATCCTTCTCGGCGACGGCCGCGAGGACCCGGAGCCGGAGGTAATCCTCGGCGAATTGGCGCTTGCCCGGCCCGTTCGCGTAGCTGCGATACTCCGCCGGCAACGCCTCGAGCGCCTGCTCGAACTCGGACGCGTGAATCTCCGTCGCGCCCATCTTCATGATTACGGGATCGGCTTCTTTCGCCGTCGCCGGTTTGGCCGCTTCCTGCGCGAAGAGCAGCGGGGCTGCCAGCGCGAATGCCGTCACGATGATCATCTTTCTCACAAGGGACTCCTCGGGTTCTTTCGGATTAAACCGCGCAGGGAGTAACGGGGCCGCCGGAACGCCGATTCCCTTAACGGTTCGCCGAAGGCGCTCCGTTTTCCCTCTCCCCGCCGCCGGCGGGGAGAGGGGGGCGCGCGCGAAGCGAGCGCCGGGTGAGGGGCCGGTGCCGGGAGCGCGCACCCGAGGGTTCGGCTCGAAATGACGGTCCTACGGCGTCCTGACCGCGCGCGCGATCCGGTCGACCCCTTCGCGGATGCGCTCGATCGAGGTCGCGTAGCTGATCCGGATGAAGTCGTCCGCGCCGAAGGCCGCCCCGGGCACCACGGCGACCCGCGCTTCCTCGAGGAGGAACTTCGCGAAGGCCGTCGAGTCGTCGATCCCCTTGCGGCCGTAAAACGCGCGCACGGAAGGAAAGACGTAGAACGCGCCGTCGGGGGGAAGGCAGGACATCCCGGGGATGCGGTTGAGCGCATCGAGCAGCCAGCGGCGCCGCTCGATGTACGCCTCGAGCATCTTCCGCACTTCGTCGGCGCCGCCGCGCAGTGCCTCGACGGCGGCGTGCTGCGCGATCGAGCTCGGATTCGAAGTCGAATGGCTCTGGATCTTCGAGGCCGCCGAGATCACGTCCGGGTGGCCGATCCCGTAGCCGATTCGCCATCCCGTCATCGCGTAGGTCTTCGAGAGGGAGTTCACGATCAGGATCGTCTCGGGATAGCGCTCGAACCACTGCACGGCGGATCCGTGGCTCTTTCCGTCGTAGACGAAGAACTCGTAGGTCTCGTCGTAGAGAAGGAAGATGCCCCGCTCGGCGCAGAAGTGGACGATCGCCTCGAGCTCGTTCTCGTCGATCACGGCGCCCGTCGGATTCGCCGGTGAGTTCAGGATCACCCCGCGGGTCTTGTCCGTGACCAGGGGCTCGATGTCGCGGAGCCGCGGCCGGAAGTTGTTCGCCGGATCGAGCTTCGCGAACACGGGGACGCCTCCGGCGAACAGGATCTGATCGGGAAAACTCACCCAGTACGGACTCGGGACGATCACCTCGTCGCCGTAGTCGACGAGCGCCAGCATGAAATTGAAGAGCTCCTGCTTGCCGCCGCTCCCGGCGATGATGTTCCCGCGCGTCAGGGAGATGCCGTAGCGCCGGTTATACGTCTCCCCGATCGCGTCCCGCAGCTCGTCGCATCCCGGCGTGTTGGTGTACTTGGTCTTGCCGTCGTCGATCGCCTGCTTGCCGGCGAGCGAGATCCCGATCGGGGTCGAGAAATCGGGCTCTCCCGGGCCGAAGTCCACCACGTCGACTCCCCGGGCGATCAGCTCGGCCGCGCGGCTCAGAACCGCGAGCGTCGACGAGGGCTGGATTCGCGAGACGCGCGCCGCGAAACGCAGCCGCGCTTTGTGGAGAGTGGGGTCGGTCATCGAATAGAGCCTTCCGGGTATGATCGTGGCCCCGGCGGGGCGGTGCGGCCCGGCCGGAGAGCGCATTCTAGTGTAGCGTGCCGCGGTTTTCGATAGAGTCCGCCGGCGGAGCTGGCTTGCCGAAACCATCCACAGACCTGATCTCCAGCCGCGAGAACCGCTGGTTCCGCCGCTTTCTCGACGCGTCGCTCCGCCATCGCGACGAGATCCTCCTCGAGGGGCCCAAGCAGATCGCCGACGCCCTCGAGCGGGGGTGGTCCCCCGTCGCGTTCGCCGCCTCGGAGGAGGCCGAGCCGCCGCGGGCCGCGCCGGCCTTCCGTTTTGCTCCCTCGCTTTTCCGCGAGCTCACCGACGCGCGCCACCCCCAGGGGCTGCTGGCCCTCTTCGAGCGCCCGGCCTCGCCGCTCGCCGCTGCGCTCGAGCGGCCGCGTCTCCTCGTCGTCCTCGACGGCGTGCAGGACCCGGGCAACGTCGGCGCGATCATCCGGACCGCGGCCGCGTTCGACGCGAGCGGGGTCCTCCTCACGGAAGGGTGCGCCGACCCGTTCGCACCGAAAGCGCTGCGGGCTTCCGCCGGGACGGCCCTGCTGCTGCCGGTCGTGGAGGTCGCTCGGGCGATGCTGGCGGACGAGCTCGAGCGCCGCTCGATCCCGCTCTATGCGGCCGCCGCCGGAGGAGAGCATCTCCCCCGGATCGAGCTCCCCGCCGCCCTCGTGTTCGGAAGCGAAGGGAAGGGAGTCTCCGAAGAGCTGATGCGGCGCGGCCGCCCGGTCTCGATCCCGATCTCCCCCGCCGTCGAATCGCTCAACGTCGCCGCCGCCGCCGCGATCCTGATTCACGCGGCGGTCGCGAGCCGGTAGGGGCGGGGGGCTCCGGCTTCGCCAGCGCCGCCGCGAGCTCGTTCGGTATCATGCCGACGGAGCTCCCGATGAGATCGATCCTCGCCGCCCTTCTCGCCCTTCTCCCTCCGCTCGCCGCGGCGGCCTCCCGCCCGATGACCGTCGAGGACGTCGCGACCATGCCTGCGCTCTCGCAGCCGCGCCTCTCGCCGGACGGGACGCGGGTCGCCTTCGTCGTCACGGAGGCGGACCTCGAGCACAGCCGCTACCAAAGCGACATCTGGCTCGTCGCCACCGACGGGTCGCGCCCCTTTCCTCTCGCGCACAGCAGCGAGAGCGACCACGCGCCGCAGTGGTCGCCCGACGGCAGGCTCGCGTTCCTTTCGGACCGCGGCGGAAGCACTCAAATCTGGCTGATCGACCCCGAGGGTGGAGAGGCCGCTCCCCTCTCGAAGCATCCGAGCTCGATCGGCGAGTTCCGGTGGTCGCCCGACGGGAAGTCGATCGCATTCGTCGCCCGGGACGCCGAACCGGCGGATCTCGCCCTCCGGCGGCGGGAACGGGATGACGCGCGCGTCGTCGGAAGCGGGCGCCGCCACGAGCACCTCTGGATCCTCGATCGCGCCTCGGGAAAGACGCGCCGGGTCACCCAAGGGGAGTACACCGTCTTCGCGTACGACTGGTCGCCCGACGGGAAGAGTTTCGTCATCGCGAAATCCACCGGCACCGGTCTCGCCGACAAATTCACCAGCGACATCTATCTCGTAGATGCCGGAGGCGGCGAACCGACGCCCCTCGTCGTTCAGCCGGGCACCGATACCAACCCACGGTTCTCCCCTGATGGCCGCTGGATCGCGTTCGTCACCGGCCAGGGAAAGGAGGACTGGGCGGCGGACGACGATCTCGCCGTGATTCCGGCCGCGGGAGGGGTGTTCCGGATCCTCTCCTCCGAGTACGACCGGCACGTCGAGCAGGTCACGTGGTCGTCCGATTCGCGGACGATCTTCTTCAACGGCCCCTGGAACATGAGGGAACAGCTCTTTCGCGTCGGCGCTGACGGTTCGGGATTCACCGACATCTCGAAGCTGGAGGGCATCGCGAGCGACGCGCACTTCCTGTCTTCCCGCGACGCGGTCGTGTTCGTCGGAGAGGGCCTCGACGAACCTCCGGAGATCTTCATCTCGCCGCTCTCGCGCTTCGCGCCGCGACGGCTCACGGACCTGAACGCCCGGTATCGCGAGTTCGAGCGCGGTCAAACGCGGGTCGTGCGCTGGAAGAACCCCGAGGACGGCCTCGAGCTGGATGGGCTGCTCACGCTCCCGTTCGGCGATCGCACCGGGGACCGCGCGCCGCTGCTCACGATCGTCCACGGGGGCCCGTCGAGTCAGTTCAGCGAGAACTTCCTCCACTATCTCTGCCGTACGCTACGCCCTCGACGTGTTCGCCGCCCGCGGCTACGCCGTCTTCCGTCCGAACCCGCGGGGGAGCGGCGGCTACGGGGAGTCCTTCCGCCAGGCGAACCGCGCCGACTGGGGAGGCGCCGATTTCCGCGACGTCATGACGGGCATCGACGCGCTCGTCGCGCAGGGGATCGCCGACCCGGAGCGGCTGGGAATCGCGGGATGGAGTTACGGCGGATTCCTCGCCGCGTGGGCGATCACGCAGACCGACCGCTTCCGCGCCGCGAGCATCGGCGCGCCCGTCGTCGATCTCCTCTCGATGGAAGGGACCTCCGACATCCCCGGCTTCATCACGAGCTTCTTCGGCACGGTGCCGTGGAGCGCGGGCGAGCTGATCCGCGCGCACAATCCGATCTCGCACGTCGCGAAGGCGAAGACGCCGGCCCTCATTCAGCAGGGCGAGGACGATCCGAGGGTCCCGCTCTCGCAGGGGTTGATGCTTCACCAGGCATTGCTCGATCTCGGCGTGCCCGTCACGATGGTCGTTTATCCCCGGACGGCGCACGCCCCCCGCGAGCCGAAGCTCCGGATCGACGTCATGAAGCGGAACCTCTGGTGGTTCGACCGGTGGATCAAGGGGATCCGCGCTCGTACGAGGCGTGGAGTCCGTAGGCGACGGTCCCTTCGCCCAGGAGACGGACCGCCACAGGCGGTCCCTACCTCTTCCCGAGCGCCCACCGCACCTGCCGGATGATCCCCATGAGGATGGCGACCTCCCGTTCGTCGAGCATGGACCGCGCTGCGAGTGCGCGCAGGTCGGCGTAGATCCGCTCCGGGTTCTGCTCGTCGAGAAAGCCGATCTCGAGCAACAGCGCGCGGGCGGTCTCGTGCAGACGCTCGACCGCGTCGACGGTCGCCAGCTCCCGCGGCGCCGGATTCGCAGGCTTCGACCTCGAGAGAGAGCTCCCACGCGAAGATCGCAATCGCCTGAGCGAGGTTCATCGTCGGATGAAGGTCGGACGTCGGGACGACCGCCGTCCTCCCGCAGCGCGCGATCTCCTCGGCGGTCAGGCCGCGGTCCTCCCGGCCGAAGACCAGCGCAATCGTCTGTTCGGGCGGCATCGACGCGCGCAGCGCCGCGACTTCGGACGGCGTCATCGGCGTCTCGACGATTCGTTCGCGCGAGGAGCTCGTCGCGACGGCCACGTGCGCGCCCGCGAGCGCCGCGTCGAGCGACGCCTCCACGCGCGCGCGCGCCACGACGTCCTCGGCTCCGCTCGCCCACCACTGAGCCGCTCCCTCGAGGGAAGGCACCGCTCCGGCGATCACCATCTCGGTGAACCCGAAGTTCTTCATCGCGCGCGCCGCCGCACCGACGTTCCCCCCCTCGCGCGGCTCGACCAGCACGAAGCGGACGCGCGCGCTCAACGCGGGTCCCTCGCCAGCGACCGGAGCTTCCCGAGGATCGCCTCGAGATCGCCGCGGCTCGTCGCCGGGTTGATGAGCGTCACGCGAAGGCATCGGCGACCCCGGAGCTTCGTCGTCGTGATCCACCCCTCGCCGCTTTCCAGGAGCCCCTGTCGCAGCCTCTCGTTGAGCGAGTCGAGCTCGGCTTCGTCCTTCATGCCCGGCTCGCGATAGCGGAAGCAGGCGATGTTGAACTGCGGCACGTGCATCGCCTCGAAGTCGGCCGCCTCCTCGATCATCGCGTGAAACTCCGCCGTCAGATCCGCGACCCGCTCCATCGTCTCGGCGATCGCGCCGGCGCCCACCGTGTTGAGCGCGAGCCACAGCTTCACGGCGTCCGCCCGCCGCGAGCACTGGATCGTCATCGCGCCCA
Source organism: uncultured Acidobacteriota bacterium (assembly GCA_963793695.1). Classification (GTDB taxonomy): domain Bacteria; phylum Acidobacteriota; class Thermoanaerobaculia; order Gp7-AA8; family Gp7-AA8; genus CAWCBB01. The sequence continues at coordinate 322,035 of CAWCBB010000030.1, forward strand.
GGTCGAGCCCCTCCCGGTCGCGGTGGAAGAGGTACGGGGCGTCGGAGAGAAACGCCTCTCGAAGCCACGACTCCTCCCGTACCAGGACCGCGCTCGTCGAGAGCGGCATCCACATCATCTTGTGCGGGTCCCACGAGAGGGAATCGGCCCGCGCGAGCCCCTCGACGAGCCCCCGCAGCCGCGGCGAGAGCAGCGCGGACGCCCCGTGCGCCGCGTCGACGTGGAGCCACGTCCTGTGCCGGTCGCGCAGGTCGGCGATCGGCGTCAGCGCGTCGAAGGACCCCGTCGCCGTCGACCCGGCCGTCGCCACGATCGCCATCGGCGACTCGTCCGTCCCTTCCATCGCGCCCAGGAGCAGACCCAGCTCGCTCGCGAGCATCCGGAACTGATCGTCGACCGGGACTTCGACCAGACGGATGCCGCTCCCCAGGATCGCGACCGCGCGGGAGATCGAGTAATGCGCGGTCTCCGAGCAGATCACGACGGGCGTCCTGCCGACGTTCGCTCCGTCGGACCGCCACCGGTGCCGCGCCGCGAGCAGCGCGGTGAGGTTCGCCGCCGAGCCCCCGGACACGGTCGTTCCTCCGGCCCCGGGCGGGTACCCGGCCCGCTCGCAGAGCCAGCGGATCACGTTCTTCTCGACGATCGTCGCGGCGGGGCTCATCTCCCACACCGCCGTGGAGTTGTTGAGCGTGGCGATCGCCAGCTCGGCGAGAGCTCCCGCGGCGAACGGCGGGCAGACCTGGTGGCCTGCATACCGCGGATGGTGAATCTGGATCGACGCGTCCGCGAGCGCGCGCACGAGCGGCTCGAAGTTCACGGGCGACGCGCCGTCGGTCCTGACGGCGAGCGCCTCCCTCGCGGCGAGCTCCTGCGGCGACGCCCACGCGACGACGGGCCGCGCGGCGACGCCCTGCACGTGGTCGAAGAGAAGATCGACGAGCCGGTGCGCGGCATCGCGCCAAGCCTCGTCCCATTGCGGAATCGGCATCGCTGCTCCAGGTGGGGCGTGTCGGAGGCGCCCTCCGGCGCCCGGAAGATCGGTCCCGTCGTTGTGGTGCGGGCGCCCCGCCCGCCCCCGGCGGGGCGGGGCGCTCGCGATGCGGCAGCGCGCCTACTCCTCGTCCGGCTCGATCTGATAGTTCGGCGCTTCTTTCGTGATCGTCACGTCGTGCGCGTGCGACTCACGGAGGCCCGCCGCCGTGATGCGGACGAACTTCGCTTTTTTCCGGAGATCGTCGATGTTGCGCGCGCCCGAGAGCCCCATCCCCGACCGGAGCCCGCCGACCATCTGCGGGACCATCGCCGAGAGCGACCCCTTGTACGGGACCTTTCCCTCGATCCCCTCGGGGACCAGCTTCGACTCGTCGGTCTCTTCCTGGAAATAGCGGTCGCGCGATCCGGCCTGCATCGCGCCGATCGACCCCATGCCGCGGTACGCCTTGAACGTGCGCCCGTGGTAGAGGATCGTCTCGCCCGGCGCCTCGTCGGTCCCCGCGAACAGCGACCCGATCATGACGCAGTGCGCGCCCGCCGCGATCGCCTTCGTGATGTCCCCGGAGAACTTGATCCCTCCGTCCGCGATGATCGGAACCCCGTAGGGCTCGGCCGCGCGCCGCGCACTCCATGATCGCGGTCACCTGCGGGACTCCCGCCCCCGCGACCACGCGCGTCGTGCAGATCGACCCCGGCCCGATCCCGACCTTGACCCCGTTCGACGCCGAGCCGGATCAGATCCTCGGTCGCCTCGCGGGTCGCGACGTTCCCCGCGACCAGCGGCGTGTCGGGGAAGATCTTCTTGAACTCCCGGATCAGGTCCATGACTCCGGCCGAGTGCGCGTGGGCGGAATCGACGAAGACGACGTCGACCTTGGCGTCGATCAGGGCGCGGGCGCGCTCGAGCCCCTCCTTGCCGACCCCGATCGCGGCGCCGCAACGGAGGCGGCCGAGCGGATCCTTCGAGGCGCTCGGATAGCGCCGCGCCTTCTGGATGTCCTTGACCGTGATCAGTCCCTTGAGGTCGCCGTTCGCGTCGACGACCAGCAGCTTTTCGATCCGGTGGTGATGGAGGACCTCGCGCGCTTCGTCGAGCGTGGTCCCGACCGGGACCGTCACGAGGTCGTCCTTGGTCATCCTCTCCGAGATCGGCAGATCGAACCGCGTTTCGAAGCGGAGATCGCGGTTCGTGAGGATTCCGACGAGCTTTCCATGCGCGTCCGTCACCGGCACGCCCGAGATCTTGTACTTCTCCATCACCTGGAGCGCTTCGGAGATCCGCTGCCACGGGCGCATGGTCACGGGATCGACGATCATCCCCGCTTCCGAGCGCTTGACCTTGTCGACCTCCTCGGCCTGCTGGTCGATCGACATGTTCTTGTGGATGACGCCGAGCCCGCCCTGCTGCGCGATCGCGATCGCGAGCCGCGCCTCGGTCACCGTGTCCATCGCGGCCGAGAGGATCGGAATGTTGAGGCGGATGTCGCGCGTGAGGTTCGTGCTCGTGTCGACGAAGTTCGGATGGATGTCCGATTTGCCCGGGACCAGCAGGACGTCGTCGAACGTCAGGCCCAGAGGTGGCGCCTCGATGAACCGGCCTGCGGCTTGCGGCTCGTCGCCTTCGAGGCCGCGCAGATCGACCCGGCCCGGCATCGATTTCGAAGTCTTGACAGCATCACTCATGTCGCGCCCGCCTTTAAGGGGTAATCAACCTCGCCGCGATCCCCGTTATTGCATTCATTCGCCTGCTTCCCGCAGCGCCGCGCGGAGCGCGACGAGCTCCGCCACCTCCGCCCGCGGAAGCTCGCGCGCGCCCAGCGCCCGGCTCAGCCAGTCGATCCGGGCCACGTGCTCGAGCGTCTCCATCAGCAACCCTGCTTCCTCGATCGATCGTCCCCACACGGCCGCGCCGTGGTGCTCCAGAAGCACCGCATCGTGATCGCGCGCGAACGGCTCGACGCTCCGCGCCAGATCGGGGCGCGTCGGTGTCGCATAGGGCGCCAGCGGGACCGGACCGATCGCCAGCACGGATTCCGAGAGGATCGGCCGGTCCAGGGGAATCCCCGCCACGGCGAAGGCCGTCGCGTAGGGAGGATGCGCGTGGATGACGCAGGCGACGTCCGGCCGCGCTTCGTACACGGCCCGGTGAAGCGCGATCTCCGAGGACGGTTTCCCCGCGCCGTCGCGGACCCGATCGCCGCTGACCACGAGGAGATCCCCTTCCTCGAGCGTCCCCTTGCAGCAGCCGGACGGCGTGATGAGCAGCAGGTCCGCGGCGAGCCGGGCCGAGAGATTCCCGTCCGCCGCCGTCAGGATGCCTTTCGCGTCGAGCCGCCGCGCCACGCGCACCAGCGCGGCGCGTCCCGTCCGTTCGTCGATCACGAGGCCAGCATAGCGGGGGAAACGAGAAAGGGGAAAGGAGCCGTCGAAATGACGAGGTGGCACAGCGGGGGCGGCCGGCAGAACCGAGCATTCGACATTCCCGGGCGGGGGAAGGCCTTCCTCGGAGACGACGCCCCCCGAACCGTTCACCCCTTGTCGATGATTTCCTTCAGGACCTCGTCCTGGAGCGCGTACACCGACCAGACGCCGCTCCGGTATTTGTTGAAGAGCATGGAGAAGGCGTACATCTTCCCGCTCTTCCCGTGCACGTAGCCGGACAGGCCGATCACTCCTGAGATGTAGCCGGTCTTCGCATAGACGTTCCGCGCGTAAGGTGCCTTGTTGAGCCGGTGCCGGAGGCGCGAGTCGATCTCGCCGCTGTAGGGCATCGACGAGACGAAGTCACCCCGGCCGGGGGTCTTCCACATGTAGCGCAGCAGTTTGACGAACGCATCGGAGGAGGCGCGGTTGAAGCGCGACATCCCCGACCCATCGATCTGCTGGTACTCGCCGGGAGCGACGCCGACCTCGGCGATCAGCCACTCGGTGACCGCTTTGCTCCCGTTCTCCCAGGAGCCGAGCCCCTTCCTCTCCGCGCCGATCGTCTTGAGGAGCTGCTCTGCGTAGAAGTTCTGGCTCTTCTTGTTGATGACGTAGGTGACCACCGAGAGCGGCGTCGTCATCTCGGCGACGGTGCGCCACTCGCCTCCCATGTCGCCGCGCGCCAGGAGCACCTCTCCCTGCACGTCGATGCCCTCGCGCCGGAGCGCCAGATGGGCGGCATTGGCGAAGTAGTTCACCGGATGGAGCACCGTCACGAAGATCTCGCTCGGGCCGGAGCGCGCCGGGACGTTCCCCTTGACGACGATCGTGTTCGTGCCGCTCTTCCGCGTGACGAAGATCCCCCGCCCGCGCCCGGTCACGCATGTGTTCTCCAGCGTGAGGATCGTGTTCGGCGGCTCGAGCTGAACGATCGCCCGCTTCCCCGGCTTGCTCGGAAGGACGCGCACCATGACGCACCCCTCCTGGATCGCGAGGGAGGAGACGGGCGCCTCGTACCAGTTCACGAGCTGATCCGCCGGCCATGTGGGGTGAACCCACTGGTCGTCGAAGTAGCCGTGATTGAAGACGAGGTTTCCGCCGATCGTCTTCACGCCCGATTTCTTCAGCTCGCGCGCCCACTCCCGGATGACGGCGGTGGAGTCGCCGTCGTGAAACCGGCTTCCGATCGTGGGGTCGCCCCGCCCGGTCACGAGGACGTCCCCGTGGAGCGTCCCGATCGGGTCGACGGTCCCGCGGATCGCCACCGTGGTGCGGAACTGGAACTCGGGGGTGAGCAGCCGCATCGCCGCGCCCGTCGTGAAGAGCTTCATGTTGGACGCGGGCGAAACCGGCATGTGGGGGTTGCGCGCCGCGACCACCCGGCCGCTCTCCACCTCGACGACCATCAGGCTCGACTCGGATCCCGAGGCGATTCGATGGTCGAACAGCGACTGCACCCGCTGCTCGAGCGTCGTCCCCGAGGCGGTCGGCCTCGTCGCGACGGCGGCTTTCTTTTTCGGCGCGGCCCTCCGGGACTTCCTTTTCTGCGCCTCCGCCTCGTGAGGCGGAACGAGGAGCAGGAGAAGCGTGAGGACGGCAGCGAGTTTGTGGGATCTGCGGGGCATCAGTGTCGCGGCACCATATCGTTCGGAGGCGCGAGTCTGCAATCGATATTCCACGATCGAATGGGGCGGAGAGCGGCCTCACTGGTTACGGCTCGCCGGTCCGCCTCACCCCACCCGCGCAAACGGCTCGGGCAGCGCCAGCACCAGCCGCTCGCGCAGCGCGCGCGGCGCTTCCGCCTTCACGCGGGCGTGAATCTCCGCGGGAGAGTCCCGCAGACTGAAGTGCGTGAGCACGATCGTTTCGTTGCGGAACCGTTCCGCGAACTCCCAGATGTCGGACAGATGGATGTGCGTGTACTCGGCCGCCCGATCCTCCTCTCCCTCCCCCGTGAAGGAGCACTCGATCATCAGCACCTCGGCCTCGAACATCGCATCGGTCTGTTCGAGGATCCGCCGGTCCGTGTCTCCCGTGTAGAAGAGGATCGGGCGCTCCACGCGCATCTCGAGCTCGACCCCCTCGCTCCTGAGGCGCGCGAGATCCTCTCCCGGCCGGTCCGCCAGCTCGGGACGGAGCTTGTGCCGCGACTCGAGGAACTCCCACGCGTTCGCCGGCACGCGATGCGTGGCCCGGTGCGCCCGCACGAGAAGGTCCCGCCGCAGGCGCCACGTCTCCCCCGGGGCGAGCGGGATCAGTTCGAGGGCGTATTCGGTCTGCGCCATCTTCTCGTGCAGCGCGATCAGCGCGCGGAAGTCGTCGGCCGTCTCGGCGGGAACGAACACCTTCCCGACCCCGAGCCGGTAAAGGCGCCGCTGCGCCCCGTAGTAGGGGACCCCGAGCGCGTGGTCCAGGTGCGCGTGCGTGATGAAGATGTGGTGCAGGCCGACGAGCGCATCGGGGCACCGCCCGATGTCGAGGCTGATCCCCAGCTCCCTCACGCGGAACCAGGTCTCATTGCCCGCGCGCGACACCCCTTCGATCGTCATGCGCGGGGTTCGGATCACGACCGGCGCGTTCCAACTCATCCGCTCCACCCCGCGAGCAGCGGCGGCAGCTCGCGCAGAGAGCGGATCGTCGCGTCCGGCTCGATCTCGCCGACCTCGCGCGTCCGCGGTCCGATCGCCTGCCCGCGCGCCGGATTGTCGAAGTGCACCGCCCGCATGCCCGCCTGCTGCGCGCCCCAGACGTCGGCGTACATGTTGTCGCCCACGAACACGATCCGATCCGCGGGGGCGCCCAGGGCCGAGCGCAGCGTCTCGAAAATCGAGCCGAGCGGCTTGCACTCGCCATGCTCGTTCGAGAAGACCATCGCGCGGAAGGCCTCGCCGAGCCCGAGCTTCCGCAGGATCTCGCGGAGCACCCAGCCGGGAGTCCTCCCCGTGTTGCTGATCAGCCCGAGCGGATATCGGGCGCCGAGCGTTTCCACCACCTCCGCCGCCCCGTCGACCAGCTCGGGGAGGTCCTCGGCCGCGGCGAACGCGTACGCGTGCTCGATCGCGGCGGCCAGCTCCTCCTCGATCGGATCGCCGGCCGGAAGCAGGTGCTCGAGCATGTGCTCGATCTGCCGCCGCGGAGCGATGTCGCGATCCCGGGACCAGTAGAGCTCGTGGCAGCGCCGCCACGTGTGGCGATACGCCGCTTCGATCCTTTCCATCCCATGCTCCCGTCCCGCCTCGCGCAGAAGGCGCGCGATCGTCGCCAGACGGCGGCTCTCCTGAAGCCGCGAGGCCGCCGGCGTGTCGGTGATCAGAGTTTCCCAGAGATCGAAGGCGATGGCATCCATGTGGGGCGAGAGATTAACGCAAGCCGGCCTCGGACCTCAGGCCTCAGGCCTCAGACCCCAGGCCTCAGGCGTTCGGTCGTGCGTCTGAGACCCTGGGACCGAGGTCTTGGGTCCGAGGTCCGAGGCCTGAGCTCGAACCTATAATGCCCCCGTCATGGCGATCCCCTTTCGATCCATCCCCACCCTCGCCGCCCTCACCCCCCAGGATCGCGAGGCCGTCGAGCCGCTCTGCCGCATCGCCCATTTCGACCGCGGCGAGGTGGTCTTCCGGGAGGGCGATCCGGCCGAGCGCATCTGGTTCCTCGCGAGCGGCCGCGTGAAGATCGTCAAGGCGGCCGGCGACCGCGACATCATCATCGAGATTCTCGGCGACGGCGAGCCCGTCGGCGCCGTCGCCGTTTACGAGCGGCGTCCTTTCCCCGCCACCGCGATCGCGATGGAGCCTTCGGACCTGGTCTCGATCCCGGAGCGGGAGTTCTTTCAACTCCTCGCCTCCCGCCCGGAGCTGACCCGCCGGCTCCTCGCGGGCCTCACGATGCGCCTCATGTCGGTCAACAAGCGCATCGCGGACATGACCGGCTCGGTCGAGGCGCGCGCCTCCCGCCTCCTTCTCACCCTCGCCGGCCGCCTCGGCACGCCCGATCCGGACGGGGGCGTCTTTCTCCCGATCGCGATGTCGCGTCAGGAGATCGCGGACCTTCTCGGGACCACGCTCGAGACGGCGATCCGCCTCATGAGCCGCTGGCAGAAGGAAGGCGTCGTGCTCACCCGGCCCGACGGGTTCCTCATCCCCGACAAGGATGCGCTGGGAGAAGAGTGAGTTGATTGCAGATTGCATCTGCAATCGCCTCTACATCGCGGGCTCCGCCGCCGCGGCCGTCCGCGGCAGGTCCCGGAGCGCCACCTGCCCCTGGCGCGAGTAGTCGATCGATTGCGTCAGGAGGCGCGCCGCCTCCTGCGGCGCGTGGAAGCCCATCGAGTTCTCCGCCTCGATGAAATCGAGGAGGAATTGCGCCTTCCGCTGGAACCCGCGCGCCGTTTCGAGCTGCGCGTCGGTCGCCCCTCCGTTCCTCGCCCCTTCGATGTCGCCGATCAGTGCGACGAGCGCGTCCATGCTCCGGTTCCGCATCTCATAGGTCCGGTCCTGGATCGTGTAGACGCGCTCTTTGAGCTCGTCGGCCGCCCAGTGGTGACAGGTCCGGCAGGCGTTGTCGACGTTGAGCACCGGGGAACGGACCCAGTGGTCGCTGATCTTCATCGCGCCCACGCGCGTGTACGGCATGTGGCAGTCGGCGCACGCGACGCCGGAGCGGGCGTGAATCCCCTGATTCCACATCTCGAACTCCGGATGCTGCGCCTTGAGCGTGTTCGCTCCGCTGAGCTTGTGCGTCCAGTCCTTGAAACCGCTCTCCTCGTAATACGCGAGGATCTCGTCGGCCTTCAGCCCCTTGTTCCAGGGATACGTCAGCCGTTTCTCGGGCCCCTTGAAGTAGTACTCGACGTGGCACTGACCGCAGACGAACGCGCGCATCTCCTGGCGCGAGGCCATCGTGTTCGGATCGTAGTTTTCGATTCCCTGCGAGGCTTTCAGCGCCCGGATCCCCTCGAGGAAACCGGGGCGCGTGACGCGGAGCTCCATCGTCTCGGGATCGTGGCAGTCGAGGCACACGAGCGGATGGCGCACGAGCTTGCGCGCCTCCAGGAACGGCATCTGATTCATCAGCTCGAATCCGCGGATCAGGTCCCCTCCTCCCAGCTTCTTGTACGGCAGGTAGACCGACCCGTGGCAGTGAATGCACGTGCCCGGCTGCTTCGCCGCCTGCTGGCGCTGAGTGAAGACCTGGTCCTCGAGCATGAACGCGTGGCCCCGCTCCTCTCGGAAATCGACGGAGAACGCATAGCCGGCCCACATCGTCTTGAGCCGCGGGTCCTCCTCGAGGCGCGACTGCGAGACGATCGAGCGCGGGTCGGCATCGGTCGGCGTGCGAGGAACGGCCTCGCTTCCGCCGTAGCGGGTCCGCGTCTGATCGACCGTCTTCGAGTAGCCCTCGAACTGCAGGGGGAAGTTCTTCCCCCAGACGGTCGGATCCTCCGTCTCGTCCGTCAGCGCGACGACCCGGTAGAAGGGGTTCCGCGCCTCCTGCTTCCGCTCGAAGATGTTCACGAGCAGCGCGGTGAGGCCGAACGTGAGGAGGGCGGCGATCACGGCGGTTCCGACGATGATCCACGCCAGCCGCCCCCGCCCTGTCTTCGTATGCTCTGCCATGGCCGATCCTTCCTTTCTCTCAGACGTCGTGACCGACGCTGCGGTGGCAACGGATGCAGTCGAGTGCTTCTTCGCCGCCGTGTTCTCCCGCCACACGGTCGATCGCGTCGACGACCTCCTGGTGGCACTTCCGGCAGGCGCGCTGCGTGACCTCGCGGTTCCGCTCCTTGATCCGCAGCGGATCGGGAAACCGTCCGCTCGTGAACGCGAACGAGTGCCAGAAGCCGTTCGACGCCTTCGTCGCGTATTTCGGGACCAGCCCGGGCGGCGTGTGGCAGTCGTTGCACATGGCCACGGAGCGGTGGCTCGAGTGAATCCAGCCGTTGTAATGATCCGTCATCACGTGGCAGTTCGCGCAGGCGGCGGCGTCGTTGGTCAGGTAGGACGCGCCTTTCGCGTAGATGAAGGTGTAGCCGCCGATTCCCGCGGCCAGACCGACGACGAGGCCCAGCACGGCCGAGCCGACCATCCACGGCCTCTTCATCCGTTCGCCTCCGGAGCGCCGACTCGCTGCTTCATCGATCTCCCTCCGCCTGCCACCGAAGCGCCGCGACGATCGGCCATTCGATCTCCCAGCGCCGGTCGACGAAAATATAGTCCAAACATTGGCGCGATACGCGGTGCGCCGCCGACGGCGCCGCAAAACACGAGATCACGCGGGTGTCATTCTCGAACCAGGCCAGCTCCCGCGTCGAGGGCTCCGAGTTGAAGCCCTAGACGCCCGGCCGCCTCGCCGCGTATCACCCCCCAGCAACGCCCCTCACACCGCCCACGCAGGTCCCGCCGGGCGGCGGTTCTCATTTTCGCCACGAATTAAGTCGATCGAATTTTGTTTATGGTACATAGACATATTTTCCGTGGCCTCCGTATCAACTCGTGAATCTCGGATGCGGCGCCGCGCAAGATGCGCCGTCCTGGCCAGAAGGCGATGCCGCCGGCCCCGCAGACGGGAAAAACTTCAAGGAGATCCAACATGCTTCGTCGATTCGTCCTCCTCCTCCTCGTCCTTCTTCTCGCTCCCGCGGCGCTTCTGGCCGTCGACGCGGACCTGATCGTCCCGGTCACAGGAACCATCCCTGGCGCCGCGGGCTCCGCCTGGCAGGGAGAGCTCGCAATCCACAACTCTTCCACTGATCCCGCCACCATCGGCCTCGCCCTTTACGGAGCCGACGGGCTCGTCGCGTCGAAGGACGTCACGGTGGCCGCTCGCTCCACGATCTCCTACTCCAACCTCGTCTCCGACGTCTTCGGTCTCGCGAGCGGCACCGGCGCGCTGGCGATCACGGTCGATCCCGCCGACCGCGGCAGGATCGCGATCAGCAGCCGCGTCCTGAATCACACTCCGGCCGGCGAGTTCGGCCAGGACGTCCCGGCGATCCCGTCGACCGAGACGCTGCGCGCGGGCGCCACCGGCGTCGTCCTCGGGCCCTCGGACGTGGCCGCGTCGCGCTTCAATTTCGGCATCTTCACCGCCGAGGCGTCGACGATCGAGTGGCGTCTGCTGCGCGCCGACGGCCGCATCGATGCCACCGTGACCCGGGAGTACGCCGCGGGCCGCCACGTTCAGTACAACGGCGGCGTGGCCGATCTCTTCGGCGCGACCGCGCAGAATGACGACACGATTCACGCGCGCGTCCTCAGCGGCAACGCCGTCGTCTACGGTAGCATCGTCGCGAACAGCAGCGGAGACCCGACGTTCGTCCCGGGATTCGAAGTTCGCGAGCAGTTCACCATCTCGCTCCTCGGAGTCGATCTCGACGAGAACGGCACGATCGACGTCCTCGATGCCGACGACGACGGCACCCTCGATGCTCCCGTCGTTCTCTACGCAGCGTTCCTTCCGAACTACTTCCGGATCGCGACCCGGCCGGGCGATGGAGTCGCGGTGACGCTCACCGTCATCGACGCCCCGCGCGACACGCAGCTCATCGACGACAACGGTACGATCCTCAGCTACCCCGGGATCCAGTACAAGGGGCAGTCGTCCGTGATCGTCGTCCGCGCGACGGACGGATTCGCCACCGCCGACCTCGTCATCCCCGTCATCATCCGCTGATCGCCGGCAGATCCCTCCTGTCCGCGACACGGGGCGGCCCCTCTTTCGGGGGCCGCCCCGTTCTTTTTCAGGAGGAAGTAGGAAGCAGGAAGTAGGAAAGTTCGAGATCCTTCGTCGCGGCATGGGGCCGCTCCTCGGGATAGCGGGTGGCACGGGCTACTTCCTACTCACTCAAACCGCACTCGCAGGAACTTTCGCTTCCCGACCTTGAAGAGCCGGGTGGTTCCGGCGGATCGCGGCGATGGTGTGCGCCGGATCGTCCACGCGCGTCTCGTCGATCGAGACGCCTCCCTGCGCGACGAGCCGCTTGGCTTCGCTGCCGCTCGGCGCGAGGCCGGCCGCGGTGAGGACCTTCACGACGAGTTGCGGCTCCAGAGACGCCGCGAGGACTTTTTCGTCGATCTCGGTAGGGACCTCTCGCGCGGTGAAGACCTTCCGGAACTCCGCGTCCGCCTCCTCCGCCGCGGTGGAGGAATGGAAGTCGCTCACGATCGAGCGCGCCAGCGCGCGCTTGGCTTCCATCGGGTGGAGTCCGCCCGCCTCGACCGAAGTGCGCTTCGCCGTCACCTCCGCCGGGGTCAGGTCGGTGCAGAGCAGGTAGTACTTCCACATCAGATCGTCCGAGATCGACATGACCTTGCCGAAGATCTGATCGGCCGGCTCGTCGATCCCGATGTAGTTTCCGAGCGACTTCGACATCTTCTCGACGCCGTCGAGCCCTTCGAGAAGCGGCAGGGTCATGACGATCTGCGGCTCGAGGCCGTATTCGCGCATCAGATCGCGCCCGACGAGGAGGTTGAACAGCTGGTCGGTCCCGCCGAGCTCGACGTCCGCCTGCAGGGCGACCGAGTCGTATCCCTGCGCGAGCGGATACAGCAGCTCATGCAGCGCGATCGGCTGCTGCGCGTCGAATCGCTTCCGGAAATCGTCACGCTCGAGGATCCGCGCGAGCGTGTACTTCGCGGCGAGGCGGACCATCCCGTCCGCCCCGAGCTTCGAGAGCCACTCGGAGTTGAAGCGGACCTCCGTCGCAACCGGGTCGAGGATCTTGAAGATCTGCTTGCGGTAGGTCTCCGCGTTCGCCTCGATCTCGGCGGGCGTGAGCGCCGGCCGCGTCGCCTTCTTCCCGGTCGGATCGCCGATCATCCCGGTGAAATCGCCGATCAGGAAGATCACTCGGTGGCCGAGCTTCTGGAAGTGCCGCATCTTCCGGATCACGACCGTATGCCCCAGGTGAAGGTCGGGAGCGGTCGGGTCGAATCCGACTTTCACCGTGAGCTTCTTCCCGGCGGCCGCGGCCCGGACGAGCCTGGCGACGAGATCCTGCCGCTCGATGAGGTCGACCGTTCCCTTCGCCAGAAGCTCGAAGTCGCGCGATTCGGCTGCGCCGCTCGCGGCGCGTTCGGTTTCTGGTTCCGGCATCACGATTCCCCGTCGCAAAAGGGGAGCATTATAGCCGCGCCGCCGGGATCAGCGCGCCTCGAACGTCTCGTACTCCACCCGCGGACGCTCGACGGGCTCGAACCACTTCCACGACTGAATCAGGTACAGGTCGAAATGGAGGAGGGTGACCTCGCGCGTCATTCGAAGGCGGCCGGCGAGCCCGTCCCCGATTCCCCGCTTCTGCTCCTTGATGACGTGCCCCAGGTTGCGGATGACGGTGTTCCACTGGCGGAATCCGTTCCGCTTGCAGAAGTAGTTCATCGCGAGCTCGATCTTGAAACGGTGCATGTACCGCACGGGCACCGACTCGAAGACTTCACGCTTCATGACGCGGATCCCGGAGAGCACGGGACCGACGCTCAACTTCAGATGGAAGAAGTTCCGTACCGGCCCCCGGTGCCGGACGCCCACGTTCATGTCGCACCGGCCCTCGAGCACGGGAAGGACGAGCGACTCGATGTGCTGGCGCGTGACGTTGAGCATGTCTCCGTCGACGAAGAAGAGAACGCGACCCCGCGCGTGCTCCACGCCAACGCGCATCGCGGAGCCCTTCCCCTGGTTCTCGAGAAGCGCGATCGTCTTGACTCCCTGCTCCCGCGCGATCGCCACGGTCCGGTCCGTGGAGCCGTCACTCACGACCACGATCTCGTCGATGAGCGAGCTGCCGCGGAGGGCCGAGATCACTTCGGCCAGCGTCTGTTCTTCGTTGTAGGCTGCGATGATTGCTGAGACGTGCACGGGGTGGTCGTTCCTTGCAGGCAAAGGATGGCGGTACGCTTTTGCAACCGACGGACCACGTCCATTCTAGTGGACCCGGCGGTCGAAATCGATGACAGCAGCGTCACGAGACGCGCCCGGCCTCCCGCGGCGCCCCGATGGCCGCCCCCTTGCACGATCCCCCGCCATGAACAACCACATTTCGACCCGGGCCCTGGCTCTCATCGCGCTCTTTCTTCCCCTCGCGGGCTGCCAGACGCTGGCCGATCTGAACCTCAGGAATCCCTCGTATCGGATCATGAACGTCCGGCCGCGCGTCGGCCTGGCGATTCCCCTCTCGGCCTCGCGGATCGACTTCGATCTCGCGATCGGGATCGAGAACCCGAATGGGATCGCCCTCCGCCTCGACCGGATGGACTTCGATCTTCTGCTCAACGGAACCCGCCTCGTGAGGGGCCTGACCAACCAGCGGATCCGCATTCCCGCAGAGGGCACCGGAACGCTCGACCTGACGGCGAGCGTCGGCTACAACGACCTCAGGACTCTCTTCAGCGAAGTCGTCGACATGATCCAGGGAGAACGCCCCCAGTACGAGATCCGCGGGACGGCGTACTACGACACGCCCGTGGGCCAGATCGATTTCCCCGTGACGATCTACTGGGCGGGCATGTGACGCCGCCGGGGCGCGCGGGGAAATCGGCTACGCCCGGAAAAGCAATCTCCGCGCCGGGCTTGATTCTCCCGGGCGATCTCCTGCCTAATGCTCCGCGATGAGCGACCGCGACCGTTCTCTTCGCGTGGGCTGGCTCGTCACGTTCGCGACGCTCTTCTATTTCTCGGAGGGGTTCCCCTTCGGCATCGTCAACGAGTTTCTCCCCCTCTACCTTCGACAGCAGGGAGTCTCGCTCACGCAGATCGGGCTGCTGAGCACGGTCGGGCTCGCCTGGACCATCAAGCTCTTCTGGGCTCCTGCCGTCGACTCGGTCGGCACCTATCCCCGCTGGATCGCGGGAGGCCTGGCCGCGACCACGGTCGCCCTCGTGTTCCTCGCCGTGGCTCCGGCCCCCGCGACGCCGCTCTTCTGGGCGCTCGTGATCCTTCTCGCGCTGGGGTCGGCGACGCAGGACATCGCCGTCGATGCGTTCTCGATCGCGGCGACGCCCGCGAAATGGCTCGGCATCATCAATTCGATCCGCGTGACGGCGTATCGCGCGGCGCTCATCGCCGCCGGCGGCGGGCTCGCCGCGATCGGGCAGTGGATCGGCTGGCGCAGCGCCTTCACCGTGGCCGCTGCGCTCTCCGGCGCTTTCTTAGTCGCCGCGCTCTTCCTTCCGGCAACCGAGCGCGCGACCGCGACCGCGGGCGGTGCGATCGCCGGCCTCCGCCGGTGGCTCGCGCGACCCGGCGCGCTCCTGCTCCTTCTGATCGTCTTTCTCTACCGGCTCAGCGACTCCTCGCTCAATCAGATGATCCGGCCGTTCTGGGTCGACCACGGGTTCACGCCCGCGGAGATCGGCACCGTGAACTCCGTCGTGGGCGTCTCGTTCACGATCGTGGGAGCGTGGCTCGGCGGGCTCGCGATCGTTCGATGGGGGCTCTACCGCTCCCTCATCTGGCTCGGAGTTCTCCAGATCCTCTCGAATTTCGGCTATGCGGCGATCGCGACGGCCGGCGGCGACCGATGGGCGTTCTACGCCGCCGCCGTCGTCGAGAGCATCACGTACGGTCTCGGCACCGGCGCGTTCCTCGCCTTTCTGATGGCGATCTGCGAGAAGACGCGCGCCGCGACCGAATACGCGCTCCTGAGCGCGATCTTCGGCCTCTCGCGCTCTCTCGCCGGAAGCGCGAGCGGCGTGGTCACCGACTCGATCGGCTACGCCCCCTGGTTCTGGATCACGGCAGCCCTCGGAATTCCGGGCCTGATCCTGGTGCGGCTCGCGCGCACCCACATCGAAGCGAGCGAAGCGACGCCCCCCGCGGCCGTCGACGTGACGTAAACCAGGCCTCGGACCTCGGACCTCAGGCCTCAGACCTCAGGCCGGAGAATTCAGGAAGAAAGCTCGAACCCCAAAAGTAAGACCCCAGACCCCTGTCTGGGGTCTGAGGTCTGAGGTCTGAGGTCTGGGGTCTGGGGTCCGGGGTCTGAGGTCTGGGGTCCTGCTTTACCTCCTCTTCCCCATCGCGGCGATCTCCTCGAAGTACTTCGTGAACATCGCCATCCCGCCGGACGCCTGCTGCCAGTCGTAGTTCTCGTTCGGCGCGTGATACCCGTGCTCGGGCAGCGAGAGTCCCATGAAGGTGATCGGGCAGCGGAACACCTGCTCCATCGTCGCCACGGCGCCGATCGATCCCCCCTCTCGGACGAACGTCGGCTCCTTGCCGAACGCGAACTTCATCGCCTTCTTCACCGTGTCCGCCAGGGGCCCTTCGGTCGGCGCTTTGTACGGAAGCATCGATTTCTCGACGGAGACCTTCACGTCCGGATTGTGTTCCTTCACGAACGCCCTGATGATCCGCGCGATCTTCTCCGGCTTCTGGTTCGGCACGAGGCGGCACGTGACTTTCACCGCTGCCTTCGGCGGGATGACCGTCTTGATCCCCGGTCCCGTGTAGCCGCCCACCACCCCGTGGATCTCCATCGTCGGCGCTGTCCAGATCCGCTTCATCACGTCGAGGGCATCATCCGAGCGCAGCGACTTGATGTGGTGCGCCTTCTTGAACCCCTTCACGTCGAAGCCGGAGTTCGCGTAATCCGCGAGCTCGCGCCGGGTCGGCGGGACGACGTCGTCGTAAAACCCCTTCATCTTCACTTTGCCGGTCGTCGCGTCGTACATCTGCGTGACGAGCTTCATCAGCTCGCCGAGCGGATTGCGCGCCGCCCCTCCCGTGGTCCCGGAGTGGACGTCGTGCGCGGCCGTCTCGAGCGAGAGCTCGAACCCGAGGTTCCCGCGCAGGCCCACCGAGGATGCCGGAACTTTGCGCGAGACCCAGATCGTGTCCGAGATCACGATCGAGTCGGGCTGAATCCGATCGCGTCCGGCTCGAATCGCCTCTTCGAAGCTGGGCGAGCCGACTTCCTCCTCGAGCTCCCAGAGCAACCGCATGTTGATCGGCACGTTGCGCTCGCGCGCGGCGCGGATCCCGAAGAGCGCAGTCAGTGCCGGCCCCTTGTCGTCCGTCGTTCCGCGGCCGTAGTAGGTGTCACCTCGCGTGACCATCTCGAACGGCTCGGTCTCCCACGGCTCGGTTTCGCGCGACGCGGGCTGCACGTCGAGGTGGTTGTAGACGGTCACCGTCGGCAGCCCCTTCCCGGCGTCGAAGCTCGCGTGAACCACGGGATTGCCTTTCGTCTCGATGACCTGGGCCGTCCCTCCGAACCGCTTGACCGTAGCGACCGCGAGCTCCGCGCAGCGGCGGATGTCTCCCTTTCGCGCCGGATCGGAAGACACCGACGGAGTCTCGACGAATTGCTTGAGAAGCTGCTCGAACTCGCCGCGCCTCTCGACCGCCCAGGCCGCGAGCTCCTTTCGATTCGAATCGATCGCCATGCCGACATCTCCTTTTCGACCGGGTCCCACGGACTGTGCGCGCGGCTCTCCGGCGGGCGCCATTGTATCCACTCGGGCCCGGCTCCCGCCGCTCACTCGAGCAGGGACTCGGGCTCGTCCGCGAGAAGCTCGGCGAGCTCCCGTTTCGCCGTCCGCGCCCGCGGGTCCCCCGCGGCTTCGTAGCACTGCGCCCGAAGCCGGAGAATCGGCTTCTCCCACGGAGCCCACGGCTCGAATCCCCGTAGGCTCTGGAGGACTCTCGGGCCGCAGCCCTTCTCGAGGCGGCGCGCGATCAAGAGCGCGGTGGTCCGTCTCTGATAATCGAGCGAGTAGATCGCGAACGGCGTGGAAAGGGAGTCGTAGATGCGGGGCGCCAGGTCGGGGCGTTCCGCGGCCGCGAGCTCGGCGATCGTGAACGATCGCGCGACGATCTGCGAGAGCGGCCAGGGGTCCTTCCGGTAGCCCTCGAACCCTTCGACGAGCAGCGCCGCGGCCTCCTCGACCCTCTGCTGCCTCCATCGGAGCCGCGCGCGGATGAGCGCCGCCTCGACCCGGTTCTCGCGGGCGAGCCGGTCGAGCCACGCATCCGCCGGCGGCTCCATGTCGTCCGCCGCCACCTCGGCGACCAGGGCGGTCTCCAGCGAGTTGACCGGCTGCCCGCAACACGCCTTCCACTCCCGCACGGCGGCCGCGAGCCTTCCCCTCACCCACTCCGAGTGCGCGCGCGCGCGCCCCTCGAGCGAAGGAGACGCCCCGGGCGGAGGGGGAGGCGCCCCGCCGTTCGACGAATAGACGCCGAGCCGCTCCTGGTCGACGCGTTCCCAGTCGACGCGTCCGGAGATCCGCGGTCGGTGCATCTCGGTGCCCGCCGCGGCCGCGCGAAGATCCGCGATCTGAAAGGACGTGCGCTTCCCGACGCTGCGCGCCGCCTGGAACTCGATGAAGTTGCGGTCGTCCGTGTTGATCGGATTCGCCGTGCGGTCGAGCAGGGTCTTCGTGAACCTCTCGTCGGCAAGGTAACGCGCGAGCAGCCCCTCGAGGCTCTCGCTCCTCCATGCCGCGTGCATGGCCGTCCGGTACGGTTCGGCCGACACCACGCGCCGCAGCCGGTCCGCGTCATACGACCGCGGCGCATTCGAGGCGAGCAGGATGAGATCCCCCGCCTGCGACTGCCAGCTCTCCACGTGATCGAAGACGGCGGCGAGCGTCGCGTACACCGTCCGGATCGTCCCGGTCTCGATCTCGTAGCTCTGGACCCACTGCACGAAGACCCCGTCGCGCCCCAGCCGCTCTTCGACCGCCTCGTAGAAGTCCCGGGTGAAAAGGCTCGCGACGCCCGCGCGGTACGGATTGGACGGCTCCGACACGATGAGGTCGTACCGTTGTTTCGAGGTCAGGAGCATCTCGCGCGCATCGCCGAGGTGGACCGCGAGTCGTGGGTTCCGCATCGCGCTCGCGTTCACCGGCCCCGCCAGCTCCGCGACGTGCAGGATGCCCGGCTCGAGCTCGGCGACGTCGACCCGATCCATCGACGGGATCCGCGCCAGCCATCCCGCCGTGCTCCCCGTTCCGAGCCCGATGACGAACGCCCGTTTTGGATTCGGGTGGACGGCGGCGCCGATCAGCCCCGCCATCACCTGCGTTCCCGCGTCCGAGCGAAAATGCCCGTCCGACTTGCCGCTGACCAGGAACGCCAGCCCGGCCCCCTTCGTGAGCGCCACCGAGCTCTCGATCCCATCCTCTTCCCAGAAAATCCCGCCCCGCTGGCTCTGCATCCACGCCCGCCACGTGGTCCCCGCCTCGGGGTCGTCGGCCCGTCCGGCGCCGATGGGGCTGTGCCGCCAGACCGCGGTCGGCCCGAGCGCGGCGAAGCAGGCGAGAGCGCCCGCTCCGATCGCCGCCGGGAGCGCCAGCGACGCGCGCGCTCCTTCATCCTTCCAGGCGAGGAGGATCGCCGCCACCGCCAGCGCCGCCAGGAGCACCACGACGAACGCCCAGGTCCCCGGCGCCGTCAGCAGCGGCAGGATCCCGAATCCTCCCGCGAGCGACCCTGCGATCGCTCCGATCGTGTTCCACGCGTACGCCGCTCCCGCATCGCGCCCGACGTTGCTCCGCCCTTCGCCCAGAAGCCCGATCAGAAGGGGAAATTGAAAGCCGGCGACGACCGCCGCCGGAACGACGACGATCGCCGCGACCACGATCCACCCCGCCACGTATCCTTCGAACCCGATGGCGCCGAGCCGGCGAAGAAGGATGGCGAGGATCGCGATTCCGTCACCGACGGCATAGGGAGCCGCGATCAGGAGGCCTTCCGCGGCGCACGTGAGCGCGAATCCGCGGAGGGTCGGAACGCGCGATCTGCCGAACATCGAATAGAGAAGCCCGCCTGCCCCGATCCCAACCAGAGCGCCCGCGAGGATGAGCCCGAAGGTGTACGTGCTCCCGCCCAGCAGCGGCGAGAGCATGCGGTACCAGACGATCTCCATCAGGAAAAATGCGAACCCGACGATCGCCGCCGCGGCGAAGACGAACCCTCTCCGTCGCGGCGCAGGGGGGACTTCGCTCTGCTCGATCTCCGTGGCCCCGGCCCGCTCGGCCTCGAGCCGCATCGAAACGCGCCGCGCGGCGAACGCCACCGTGATGTTCAGCAGTGCGGCGATCCACAGCGTCGTCCGGTTCCCGAACGCCTCGAGCATGCCGAAGGTCCCCGCCAGGGCCCCCATGACCGCGCCGATCGTGTTCGTTCCGTAGAGAACGGCGAGCCGCCTCCTCCCCCGGTCATCGCCGCTTTCGACGGCGCGAGCGGCGGCGGGAAGCGTCCCTCCCATCAGGATCGTGGGGATGGCGAGGACCAGCAGCGTGAGGAAAAGACGGATCGCGGTCGCTCCCCCGAGGCCGAAGGCCGTCGAGCCGCCACTCGCGATGTATGCGGTTCTGGCCAGGAGAAGAAGCAGCGGCGTCGCCGCGGCGGAGATCGCGACGCCGAACTCGAGCGACGAGTAGAACCGGAGACCGTTGACGGTGCGATCGGCGCGGCGCCCCAAAACGGCGCCCCCGAGCCCGAGCCCCCCCATGAACACGGCCAGCACGGCCGCCGAGGCCGCCGTCGAGGCTCCGAAGATCAGTCGGAACTCGCGAAACCACGTCGTCTGGTAGACGAGGGCGCAGAAGCCGGAGCCGAAAAGGAGCGCCGCCACCGTCGCAGTATTGGCTCTCGACCCGTCCGACACGCCGCCATGGTATCAAGTTCGCGGCGCGGTTCCCTCGATCTGCACGAGCTCGAGGTGGCTGACTCTGCGGTCGAGGAACTCCTCGGCGACGCGCTGGAAGCGCTCGGCCCCGTCGGTGACCAGAAATCTCTGCTCCGGAGGAGCGCCCTGCTCGGAGAGGAGGCCCTCCTTCGCGAGAACCGCGGCGAGCGCGGCCGCCGTGGTCTCGGCGGAATCGACGATCGCGATCGCGTCCCCGATCACCTTCCGAATCGTCGCCTTCAGGATCGGATAGTGCGTGCACCCGAGGACGAGCGTGTCGATCTTCTCGTCGAGGAGGGGCGCGAGGTAGATCTCGGCGACCTCCAGCGCGACGCGCGTGTTCGCCCACCCCTCCTCGGCGAGGGGAACGAAGAGAGGGCAGGCCTGCTCGATCACCTCGAGGGTGGAATCGATCGCGGCGATCGCCGCCGTGTAAGCCCGCGAGCGGACTGTCCCCTCGGTCGCGATCACGCCGACGCGACCGCGCGTCGCGGCTGCCGCCGCGCGCGCGCCCGGCTCGATGACTCCGATGACCGGGATCGGCAGGATCTCCCGCAGGCGCGGGAGCGCGGAGGCCGTCGCGGTGTTGCACGCCACGACGAGAGCCTTGATCCCGCGCGCGAGCAGATGCTCCGCCGCTTCGGTCGCGTAGCGCGTCACCGTCTCCGGCGACTTGGTGCCGTAGGGCACCCGCGCGCTGTCGCCGAGGTAGATCAGCGATTCCGATGGAAGCGCCCGCTCGATCTCCTGGAAAACCGTGAGCCCGCCCACGCCGCTGTCGAATACGCCGATCGGACGCCTCATTCCTCGTCCGCCGCCGCCCCGGCCCCGGATCCTCCCGCCTCGCGCTTGATGTTGTACTGCTCGATCTTCTTGTAGAGATTCGATCGCGGGGTATCGATCGCCTCCGCCGTTCGCGAGACGTTCCACCCGTTCTCGCGAAGCTTCGAGAGGATGAACGCCCGCTCCGCCTGGTCCTTGAAATCCTGGAGCGTCGAGGCCTTCATCGCCGCCGACACGATCTCCTCCGAGCCGCGGAACAGCTCCGGCGGCAGGTCCGTCACGTCGATCGTCTCGGACGGGCACATGACGACGAGGCGTTCGACGAGGTTGCGGAGCTCGCGAACGTTCCCGCGCCACGGCGCCTCGACGAGCGCCCTGCGCGCGGACGAAGTGAAACTCTTCGGCTTGTAGTTGTGCTCTTCCGAGAAGAGCTTCGCGAAATGATCCGCAAGCAGAGGGAGGTCCTCCGCGCGATCGCGCAGAGGCGGCGTCTCGATCGGGATCACGTTCAGCCGGTAATAGAGGTCCTCGCGGAACGTCCCCTTCCGGATCTCCTCCCGGAGGTCCTTGTTCGTCGCCGCGATGACCCGGACGTCGACCTCGACCACCGTCGCGGCGCCGACCGGCTCGACCTCTCCCTCCTGGAGCACGCGCAGGACCTTCGCCTGCGTCCGCAGCGACATGTCGGCGATCTCGTCGAGAAAGATCGTCCCTCCGTCGGCGGCGACGAACTTCCCGGTCTGTTTCCGCACCGCGCCGGTGAACGAACCCTTCTCGTGCCCGAAGAGCTCCGATTCGATCAGCTCCTCCGGGATCGCCGCGCAGTTGACCTGGACGAACGGCATCGAGGCTCGCGAGGACGCGACGTGGATCTGCCGCGCGACCAGCTCCTTGCCGGTCCCCGACTCACCCTCGATCAGCACGGTCGCCTTCGTCGGCGCCGCGCGCTCGATCTGCGCCCGCAGCTTCCGGACCGGCTCGGAGTCGCCGACGATCTGGTACTCCTTCTCCTGCTTTTCACGGAACTCCTGATTCTCGTCTTCCAGCTTTCCCTGACGGATGGCGTTCCGGACCGCGAGGAGAAGGCGGTCGCGGTTGAGCGGTTTCTCCAGAAAGTCGAAAGCCCCTTTCTTCGTGCATTCGACCGCCGTATGGACGTCCCCGTGCCCCGACACCATCACGACGGGCGAGCCCACGCGCTGCCTGGCCAGGTTCTCCAGGACCTCGATCCCGTCGAGCACCGGCATCTTGATGTCGAGCAGGATCGCGTCGTAGGGAATCTTCATCGCGCGGTCGATTCCTTCCTGCCCCGAGCGCGCCTCGTCCACCCGGTACCCTTCGTACTCGAGCGTCATCCGGATCGCTTCCCGGATCGCGGCTTCGTCATCGACCACCAGAACTCGTGCTGCCATTCGTGCCTCCGCGAAGTCGGAAGTCAGCCGAACGCTACCCGCTCCTATCCACCTGCGACTGCCACGCCAGCGAGCCGAGCCGGCGACTTTTGCTCTGCTACAATGCGCCCCACCCGCCAACGATCGGAGGAGTCCCCCCGGTGCAGATCACACTATCGAACGACCCGAAGCTTGCCAAAATTGGAAACCTCTTCCTCCTCCTTCCCGAGAACGACCTGAAGCCCGAATTGCCGTTCGAGCGAAAGCTGCGCGACCGCGTCCATCATGCGATCGCGCGAAGCGGGTTTACCGGCCGCTCCGAGCAGTCCGTCTCGCTCCTTCTCGACGGCGAGGCGGGAAAGATCACCCTCGTCGGCCTCGGAAAGAAGGATGCGGTCTCCCGAAGGAGCGTTCGCGCGGCGCTCTTCTCCGTCGCGAAAACCGCCCGGAAGAACCTCGACTCCGCGATCGCGGTCTTCTTCCCGCTGGTGTTCGCCGATTCCGACCTGCAGGACACGACGCTCTTCCTGCTCGACCGTCTCGCGAACTCCGACTACCGCTTCCGGGCCTACAAGACGGGAGAGGAGGCCGAGGCGTTCACGATCGAATGCACTCTGATCCCTCCGCAGCCGGTCGACTCGAAAGAGGCCAAGCGCCTGCTGGCCAAGGCGCGGATCATCGCCGAATCGGTCCAGCTCGTCCGCGACCTGGGGAATGCCCCGGGGAACGAGATCACGCCCATCCGGCTCGCGCAGCGCGCCCAGGAAGCGGCGAAAGAGGCGGGCTTCCGCTGCACCGTCTGGGACAGGAGACAGATCGAGAAGATGAAGATGGGCGGCCTGCTCGCCGTGAACAAGGGATCCGGCGAGGAGCCTCGATTCATCATCCTCGAGTGGAACCCGAAGCGCGCGAAGAAGACCGTCTGCCTCGTCGGCAAGGGGATCACCTTCGATTCCGGCGGAATCTCGATCAAGCCCGCCGAACGGATGGAGGAGATGAAGTTCGACATGTCGGGCGCGGGAGCCGTCATCGGAACGCTGCGCGCCGCCGCGATGCTCGACCTTCCCGTCCGGGTGATCGGCCTGATCCCTTCCACCGAGAACCTTCCGGGCGGCACGGCCTACAAGCCGGGAGACATCATCACGACGATGTCGGGGAAGACCGTGGAGATCGTGAACACGGACGCCGAAGGGCGGATGATCCTCTGCGACGCGCTCCATTACGCGCACCGCTACGAGCCCGATCACCTGATCGATTTCGCCACGCTGACCGGCGCCTGCGTCGTGGCCCTCGCCTCGGAAGCCTCCGGCCTCTTCTCCAACGACGATGAGCTGGCTCGGATGTTGATTGAGGAAGCCGACAGGGCCGGCGAGCCGGCATGGAGGCTTCCCGCCTGGGACGATTACAAGGAGTACATTCGCAGCGAATGGGCCGACATGAAGAACTCCGGCGGGCGCTGGGGCGGCGCCGTCACGGCGGCACTTTTTCTGAAGCAGTTCGTCGACTGCCCCTCCTGGGCGCACGTCGACATCGCCGGGACCGCGTACATGGAGAACGAGAATGCGCGTGACCCGCGTGGCGCGACGGGAGTCGGCGTCCGGATGGCTCTCCGGTTCCTCGAGAAGATCGGCTGACGCCGCGCGCGCGCTCGGCGCGCTCTTCCTCGCCCTCCTGCTCGGCTGCTCGGGCGACGGGAAGAAGGCGGAGGCCGCGGCCGCGCCGCGGGAGGCGACGCCCGCCTCGCCGGGACTCATCGAGTCCCCGAGCATGGAGTTCCTCCCACGGGCCGAGAACGCTCCCGGCTGGCGCCTGATGATGGACCCTCAGGTCTTCCCGGCGGAGCAGATCGGCGCCTACATCGGAATCGAAGGCGATCACTTTCTCGCGTACGACGCGATCGATCTGACCGTCGGCGAATACGACCGTCCCGACGCCGCCGCTCGCGCCACCGTCGAAATCTACCGCTTTCCGGACTCCGTGAAGGCCTTCGGAGCCTACTCCACGAGAAAAGGCCCGGGAGCGCCTCTCGGACTGGAGAACGCCTTCCTGTCGGGCCGGAACGCGGCGTTCGCGTGGAGCGGCCCGTTCGTCGTCCGCATCGTCTCTCTCGCAACACCGGCGGACAGCGAGCCGATTCGGACGCTCATCGCCGCCGTTCTCGGGAAGATGCCGAAAGCGCCGGGGAAACCGGCGGTCTTCCAGTTCTTTCCCGACGAGGCCCGCGTTCCGGACAGCGAGAAATTCGTGGTGGGTCCCGTGTTCGGCCAGCCGTATCTCGCGCGGGGATTCCTCGCGGAGTACCAGATCGGACCGGACAGGATCGAAGGGATGATCCTTCCGGCGCCGAACAAGGAGACGGCGACCGAGGTGCTCAACCGCTACGAGCTCCTGTTCGCCACGAACGGGCGGCTGCTCGACTCCGTTCCGAACCTCGGCGAGGACAACTTCACAGGCGAGGACCGCTTTCTCGGAAGGACTGCGGCGTACCGGATCGACCGCTTCGTCGTCGCGTTTCGCGGATACGGCGACGAGCAGCCGCTGATCGACCTGGCGATCGCGTCGAATCAGCAGATCCTCAATTCGATCCGCCGCCAGCTCCAGGCGGTGGAGAAGAGCGCTCCGCAGGCGCCGCGCCCTGCCGCTCAGAACGCTCCGTCCGAGGCGCCGCAGGAGACTCCCGCGGTCGAGCCCCCGGCGCAAGACTCCGCGCCGCCCCGCCTCCCCCTCCACCCGGGACAGCCTGACGCAGTTCACAATTCAACTCGCGACCGTTCACCCATCGTCATCCTGAGGAGCGCGGGAGCGCGACGAAGGACCTTTGGTGACACCGCACGGAACCTCGATCGCGCGCGTGTCACCAAAGCTCCCTCGCCTTCGGCCCGGGACGAAGCTCAGGCCCCGGTCCGGGTCCACTCGCCGCTTTTTCCGCCGGACTTCTTCTCGAGCCCGATCGCTTCGATGACGATCCCCTTCTCGGCGCTCTTGCACATGTCGTAGATCGTCAGGGCCGCGACGGCGCACGCGGTCATCGCTTCGATCTCCACGCCGGTCTTCCCCTCGCATCGCACCGTGGCCGCGATCCGGATCCCGGGCAGCTCGCGATCGATCTCGAAGTCGACTCCGATGAACGTCAGGCTGAGAGGATGCGTCAGTGGCACGAGCGTCGGCGTCGCTTTCGCGGCGAGGATCCCCGCGATGCGGGCGGTGGCGAGGACGTCACCTTTGGGAAGCGCGGTCCGCTCCACGAGATCGAGCGTGGTCGCGCTCATTCGCACTCGACCATGGGCGACGGCTTCGCGTCGCGTCGCTTCCTTCCCTCCGACATCGACCATCGACGCGCGCCCTTCAGGATCGAGGTGGCTCAAGTCGTTCATGAATCTCCCTGGCCCGCTCCAGATCCGCCGGGCCGTTCACGTTCAGCAGAGGCTCGCCCGCATGATGCTCCCGCAGCGCCGCTTCCGGAACCTGCTCGACGAAAAGAGTGTCGAGAAGACCGCGGAGCCTCAGATCGCCGGCGCGGAGGCTCGTCTCGAGCCGGGGGCCGATCTCGGGCGAATAGCCGCCGCAGAGCATCTGCGGGGCCCCGTCCCACCAGGGGATCAGCATCACGGCCGGAGAGGCCTCGAACCGCCGCCGCAGGTCTCCGAGAAGTTCCGCCGTGACGAGCGGATAGTCGATCGCGAGAAGCCAGAAGCGGGAGCGTCCCGCGTCGCGCAGCGCGCGCTCGAGACCGAAGATCGGGCCGCGCTCCTCGCGCTCCTCCTCGAAGATCGTCCGCAACCCCTCGCGCCGCGCCCCGCCGGCGCGCTCGACGGCGACGACCTCATCGAACGCCGCGCGAGCCGCTGCGACGACGCGATCCTCGAAGGTCCTGCCGCCGAGGGTGACGGTCGCTTTCGGAACGCCCATTCGGGACGAGAGCCCTCCGACCAGAAGGTAGCAGTTCATCGTCTGATGTCTGGTTGCGGGTCGGCGTGCGCTCCGCCGCGGGATCCGGCGTTCACGATCAGTCGCCGCGCTCGCGCGACGGCTTTTT
Source organism: uncultured Acidobacteriota bacterium (assembly GCA_963793695.1). Classification (GTDB taxonomy): domain Bacteria; phylum Acidobacteriota; class Thermoanaerobaculia; order Gp7-AA8; family Gp7-AA8; genus CAWCBB01. The sequence continues at coordinate 348,292 of CAWCBB010000030.1, forward strand.
CCTGGAGGCCGCCTCGATCTCTTTCGCGTGGCGCGCGCGCCCCAGCATCACGTTCAGAGCGTTGTTTCGCGGGAGAAACGGGATCGGGGGTTTCCGCCGGACGCCGAGCTCGGTTCGGAGCTTCAGAAGAGTCTCGTCTTCCGGCATCACCTTCAGCCCCTGCTCGACCGTCGACAGCGCCTTCTTCCGATTCTCGCCGGCCATGTAGACGCGTGCGAGATTCGCATAGTGCTCGGCGTGGTAGAACTGCAGCTCGATCGCCTTCTTGCAGAGATCGACCGCCGGCTTGATCTTTTTCTGCACCAGCGCCACGCAGACGGCGTAGTAGGAGAGCCCGTCCGGCGGCGGGACGTCCCGGCGCGAGGAGTACGCATCCGAAAGCAGCGACAGGCCGAGAAGATACTCCTCCTGCCGAACCGCCTGGATGCCGCGGCGCATCGCTTCCGTCGAGTCGAAATCGCTCAAGCGCTACCCCCCCTCGGTTCTCCGCAACAACCGCCGCCCGCCGCAGGTCCCAGTGTGCCAGATATGACGTCCCGAATCTAAGCTTTCGCGCTTCCTATCCCGCGAAGGTTTCCCGCAGCCGCGCGACGGAGCGGCCGAGATCCTCCACGAGGAGATCCAGCTCCTCCTGCTTCGTCGCCTTTCCGAGACCGAAACGGATCGACCCCATCGCTTCCTCGTCGGCGAGGCCGATCGCTTTCAACACGTACGACGGCTCGCGCTCTCCCGCGCTGCACGCGGAGCCCGACGACAGCGAGAAGCGCCGCAGCGCAAAAAGGAGCGCGTCGGACTCCACCCGGCGGAAACTGACGTTCAGATTCCCCGGCAATCGCAACTCTCGCGGGCCATTGACCAGTACGTCCGTGATTCCCGTCACGATTCGTTCCCGAAGACGGTCGCGAAGTTCCGTGAGCCGGCGCGCCTCGTCCGCCATCTCTTCCCGGCGGATCTCGGCCGCGGCGGCGAGCCCCACGGCGCCGGGAACATTCACGGTTCCCGATCGCGCCCCCTTCTCCTGACCTCCTCCTGTCAGCAGGGGCTCGACTCGGAGGCCGCGCCGGACCACGAGGGCTCCGACTCCCTTCGGCCCGTACAGCTTATGAGCCGACAGCGACGCCATGTCGCATCCGAGCTCGCCCGCATCGAAGGGGATCTTTCCGATCGCCTGCGTCGCGTCGGTATGGAACGGGACGCCGGCCCCCCGGCAAACGGCGGCGATCGCGGCGAGCGGCTCGATCGTCCCGATCTCGGCGTTCGCCGCCATGATCGTGACGAGCGCGGTCTCGGGCACGAGCGCGTCGCGCACCGCCTGCGGATCGACGAACCCCTCGCGATCGACCGGAAGGACGGTCACGCGCGCTCCCTCCCGCGCGGCGCGCGCGAGCGGCTCGAGGATCGACTTGTGCTCGATCGCCGACGTGACCACGTGCGCGCCGGGACGGGCGAACGCCCGGATGATCGTGTTGTTCGACTCGGTCGCGCCGGACGTGAACCTGATCTCCGCCGGGCGGACGCCGAGGAAGCCGGCGAGCGCTGCGCGCGCGTCTTCGAGGGCCGTGGCGGCGCGCCGGCCATGGGCGCTGTTCACGGCCGCCGGATTCCCGAAGTCCTCCGTGAAAAACGGCAGCATCCGTTCGAGGACACGCCGGTCGCACGGCGTGGTCGCGTGATAGTCGAGGTAAATGGCCTCTTCCATGGGCGTGTCAGCGCCGGCGGCGCCTCCGGCGCGGCGCGGCGACGGGCGCCCGCGGCTCCTCGCTCCGGACGCGCTGCGCGAAGCTCTGCCACTGCCGCGCGACCTCGAGATAATTGCCCGAAGCCCGCGCGTAAAGCTCGAGGAGCGCGAGCCCGTCGTTGAACGGCTCGCGGAAGACGAACCGCCACATGCTGCGGCGATCGGTCGGCGGCTCGAGCAGGCGCCAGAGCGTCTCGATCGCCTGCTCCGATCTGATGGCGCATCCCGGCCGAGAACGCAGAACCGCTGGACGATCGGCTGGATCAGCTCCCGCACGAAGAGGATCATCTCGCCCACCCGAAGCTTCTCGTCGCGGCCGCGCGATTCCGCCTCGATGCTCGCGATGATGTACGGCAGCAGAAGCACCGAAAGAAGGACCGGGTCGGAAACCTTCCGGCCGCTTCGGACCGTCCGGTCGAGCACGTCGAGCATCGTCCAGAAGTAGTCGACGCCTCCCTCGTCCAGGTGCCGCTGCAGCTCCGGCAGGAGCGGCTCGAGCAGTCGCCGTCTGCGCGAGAAGGTCGACCGCCGCGAGCGACCATCCCCGCCGCAGCAGCTCGAGGATCTCCTCGGAGACGCGCGCCGGCGAGGCCTTCAGGATCTCGTCGCGGTGCTCGAGGATCGCGTCCCACGTGGCCGCTTCGATCTCGAAATCGAGCCGCGCCGCGAACTCCACCGCCCGCAGCATCCGCACAGGATCCTCGCGGAAGCGCACGTCCGGCTCGCCGATGACGCGGATCAGTCCGTCCGTCAGGTCCTCGAGCCCGCCGACGAAGTCGATCACCGAAAAATCGGCGATGTTGTAGAAGAGGCCGTTGATCGTGAAGTCGCGCCGCCGCGCGTCCTCGCCGGCGTCCCGAACGTGTTGTCGTCCGTGACGAGCAGATCTTCCCCGTCTCCGGCGCTGCGCGCGGCTCCCGGCGGAACGTGGAGACTTCGACGATCCTGTCCTGAAAGATCACGTGCGCGAGCCGGAAGCGGCGGCCGATGATCCGGCTGTTGCGGAAAAGCCGCCGCACCTCGTATCGGATGCGCGTCGGTCGCGATGTCGAAATCCTTCGGCGTGCGATCCATCAGCAGGTCGCGAACGCTACCGCCGCAGAGATACGCGCGGTACCCGCTCCGATGAAGCCGGTACAGAACTTTCAACACGTTCTCGGGAATGTCGCTCCGCGAGATGCGAGTGATCCGCTCGCTCGACGACCCGGGCTCGCCTCGCTGCAGCGGCTGCAATCGAGCTTCCGTCGCCTCTTCCGATGCTCTCCCGTCTTTGCGGTCATGGCTCCTGGAGTCCGCTCTCTGTCTCGTGGTAGTGGTACTTGCTGTCGACGATGAAGAACGTCCGGTCCCATCGCGTCTCTGAGAAGAAATGGGTCGACGACGCCGGCCAGCTCGTGCAGCCGCTCCGCGGGCGGCGCTGCCCGGCGGCCGCGGGCTCGCCCCGATACGACCAGTACACCAGAACGCGCGTCCCCTTGATCAGCCCCCGGCGGACACGGTGCCCCAATACCGCGAGTCGTTCGACCGGTCGCGATTGTCTCCCATCACGAAGTACGAGTCCCGTCCGGAACGACGTACGGGCCCGAACTGGTCCCGCGACCGGTAGGGCTCGGGAAGCTCCGGCTCGTCGCGGAAGATCGACGGGTCCGCATGAATCACGTACGGCTCGTCGAGCTCGACCCCGTCGACGAACACCTTCTTGTCACGAATCATCGATCGTGTCGCCGGGCAGTCCGATCACCCGTTTCACGAAATCCGACGTCCGGCTGCTGCGGGAACCGGAACACGACGATGTCGCCCCGCCGGATCTCGCGGATCGCGAACGGCGCGTCGACGACGCCCGGTCCCGGCGGGCCGTAGATGAACTTGTTGACGACGATGTGATCGCCGATCAGCAGGTTGTCGATCATCGATCCCGTCGGGATCTTGAACGCCTGGAAGACGAAGATCCTCGCGAAATTGACGAAGATCATGGCGATCAGACAGCGCTTCGAAGTACTCCCGGAGCGTCGACTTCTTCGGCTCCTCAGTTTCCGTCATGCTCTCGCTCGAAACCTCTCAGTCGCTCATCCAGCCAGAGGACCGCAAACTCCTCCAGCGAACCCGACGCGCCACGGACCACCGTCACGCGCTCGGACCCTTCCGGGAACCCACCCTCCCGCGTGAGCACGGTCAGATGTATTCCGGCGGGAACCGCGTCGCCGGGGTGCGCCGCGGCGTCCGGCGCGACGAGGAACACCTGCGCCGGATCGACCCACGGAAGCTCTCCGATCGCCGTCCAGAGAGCGGGGCGCGCAGCGGCTCCGCGGGCCACAACAACGCTTCCGACCCTTCGATTCTGCTGCACGCGCGCGCGCCCCTCGTTCCAGGAAAAGGGGCCCTCGGAGCTCGCCCAGACGACCAGCGGCAGCTTTTCGTTGTACCGCAGCCGCTCGGGCGGGAAAACGACCGCCTCCGGAACGCCCGCAAGCCGATCGGGCGTTTCCCCCCGCGCGGCCGGCGGGACGAGGATGCGTCTCTCCGTTGCTTCGTACTGCATCAGCTCGACCCGCTCCCCCGCGTCGGCGGAACTGACGAGCAGCGCCAGCCGCTCCGCCTCCGGCTCCCACGAAAGATCGCGGACTGCCGTCAGCGGTAGCGGCGCGGAGACCTGGAAACCGGTCGGGATGTGCACGCTCCGGATCACCGCCCCCAGGGGAGCTTCGATCACATACGCCACCTTGTTTCCCCGCGGCGCCCATCGAACCGTCCGCTCATCCAGAGGGTCCGGACCGATCCATTGAATTTCACTTCCCTCGACCGAGACGAGCCCGATATCGAATCCCGATTCGCGGCGGGCGGAAAACACCACTTCAGCGCCGTCCGGCGAGACGTCGAATGAATCGATCTCCGAAAACGGGCCCGCGATGCGCCTGGCCTCGGGGCGATCCGGCCTCATGGTGAAGAGGGACTGTCCCTCCGGCTCGAAAACGAGCGCCGCGGCGCCCCCCGTCCCGAGCAGACGCGCGGTCCCGACCTCGCCTCGGGGAAGAGCGACGATCGCCTCCCCCGTAGCCGAAACGAATGCGAGCCCCTCCCGCCGCTTCTCGAGTCGCCCCGCCGCGCTCAGATCCGTTGCGTCCCCGGCCGATTGCACCCCGCCGCCCGGTCCGACGATCACCGAGCCTGCGGCGCCCGACGCCACGATTGCTCCATCCGCCGTGGCGCGCATCGAGAGCGGCGCGAACGGGAGGTCGACTCGCAGCGCCGCCGCGGCGCTCCCGCGCTCCCATTTCTCGAGCGTGCTCGAGTTGGTCCGCACCAGCCAGATCGTACCGTCCGCTCCTGCCACAACATGGCCGGTCCTCGCCAGAGGGATCGGCGAGGAAGCAGCCGAGGGGGTTCGCGGGGGCTCGGGAGCCTGCCGCCCTGCCGTGCACGAGGAGAGAATCGCAACAATAAACGGCACCATTAGGCGGCGTGGAAACATTGGAGTCCATCTTATCATCCGGGTCAGGGGGGTGTCGCCCGCCCGCGGGGAGCCGATCCACCCCTGGAACGCCAAATTTTCGCGCCTTCTGGACTTGCGGTGGTAAAACCGTTGCACTTCCGGGAAGCCATGTGCGAGCTCAGCAGGAATCATTCATGAAAAATAGTGACGTTTTATCGCGATGCGCCGTGGGGGCTCTCGCCCTCCTCTTCCTCCCTCTCGGCTGCTCGGGATTGGGCCGCGGCGCCACGACCACGAACCTCGCCTGGACCTTCGAGCAGAACCTGGTACGGATCGAGGCGACCGTCGGTGGCCGGCAGGGCTCCTTTCTCGTCGGCACCGCCGCGGAGAGGACGATCCTCGACGACTCCTTTCCCGCCGCGGCGCGTCGCGGGCGGGTCGGGATCAACCTCGGCGACCGCTACGCCTCGAGGGTCGAGCCCGTTCGCACCGACCTCCAGGGCCTCGCGGACGGGATTCTCGGGGGCGACGCCTGGCGGCGGAGAAGCCTCACGATCGATTACCGCCGCCGCCTTCTCGTTCTCGGCCGGACGCTCGATCCGATCCAGGACGGCGTTCGTTTCCGGTTCAGAGACGTCCCCGCCGTCCGCGTCTTCATCGACGGCGCCGAGACCAGCGCGCTCGTCGATACGGCCAATCCGGACACGGTTCTGCTTCCCTCGCGGCGTTATGGCCCCGCGGGGCGGCGAACGATCGCCCTTCGCATCGGCGAGACCTCGTTCGACGCCGTGGACGCCCGCGTCGCTTCCGTCGACGAGGTTCGCCTCGGGAACAGGATCCTCGCCAACTTTCTGGTCACCGTGGACTACCCGCGCAGGGAAGTCAGCCTCTGGAGAGACCCGCGCGGCGGCGCATCATCGCCGCAGATGGCGCTCGAGGTCGGCCACGGTGTCGATGTCGACGGGAGCGACGCCGTCGCCGATCGCCGCCGCACCCGCGCGATCGAGCAGCTCCTGGGCGCCCCGATCTCCCGATAGCGCGCCGAGCTCGGCGAACCACCGCGATCCGAAGAGCGCCGGAACTCCGCGAGCCTCGCCGTAACGTGTCGCGACGGGATCGTCGCCGCGCCGGAAGGCCGCGACGAGATCCCGCAGATGATCCGAAGTGATGAAAGGCTGATCGGCGAGGAGGAGCAGGGCGCCGCCCGCCTCGGCTGCCGCGAGGCTCATGACACCGCAGCGGATCGACCCCGCCATCCCCTCGCGCCAGCCTCTGTTCTCGATGACCAGAGCGTCCGTTCCGGCAACGGCCTGGCGGATGGCCGAGAGCTCCGTTCCCCCGACGACGACGATCGGAGCGAGATCCGCTTCGGCCGCAAGACGGACGACCCGGCGGACGAGAGCTTCTCCTTCGATCTCGAGAAGGACTTTCGGCCGGCCCATCCGCGCGGAGCCGCCCGCGGCCAGGACCACCGCCCCGACCCCTGCCCGGCTCACGGCTCGCGCTCGGAGATCGCCAGGTGCGGCTGCATTTCGACCTGCGGCGCTCGATCGTGAATCGGCGCAGCTCGGTCGCGCAACTTCCCTCCCGGCCGGCCCGCGAAGTGGCCCTGGATCTCCGCCAGCAGAGAAAGCGCGATCTCTTCCGGAGTCTCCCCCCCGATATCGAGTCCCGGAGGAGCGTGGAGCGAAGCGAGCGACTCCGCGCGGCATGCCCTCGCGTGCGAGCAGTTCGAGCGAGCGGCGGCGCGGGCCGAGGACTCCGATATATCCGGCGGACGTTCGCGCGACCCCTTCCAGCAGCTCCGCGTCGCGATGAAAGTTGTGCGTCATCAGGAGAACCGCAGAGCGCGAGTCGAAAAGGACCTGATGGGTGGCCAGCGCATGGTCCGCCGAAGGGGAGTCGCCGAGAAAGAGCACCGTCCAGCCGAGATCGCGGCCGAGCCGAGCCGCTGCGCGCGCATCCTGCCCGCCGCCGAAAACCGTGAGGGCAAGCGGCGGAAGGTGCGCTTCGGCGAGAATCCAGGACCCGTCCCCCTCGGACGCGCTGACGCTTCGCCCGGCGGCGCGGGCCGCCGCGGCAAAACGCGCCGCCGGCGTCTCGTCCTGCTTCGCCGCCGCCGAAATCCGCGATCGGGTCGACCGCGTTCCGTCCCAGCGCGTGACGAGGATCGCCGTGCGCCTTTGCTCGATCTCGCTCTGAATCCACTCCAGATCGCCGAGGAGGCCAGAAGTCATCGGCTCCAGGAGAATCTGCAGCGCCCCTCCACAACCCGACGCCGTTCCCCAGAGGACATCGCCATCCCCCGCGCTGTCGTAAGCGATCAGCGTCGGCCGCCCGCCGCGAGCCAGATTCTTCGCCCGTTCCGCCAGATCGCTTTCGAGACAGCCGCCGCTGACCGCGCCCACCCTCTCGTCCACGCCGATCCAGAGCCGCGTGCCCGCGCGACGGAACGAGGAGCCTTCCGTGGCGAGGATCGTCGCGAGGGCGGAATGCTCACCGGAGGTGAGGGAGCTTCGGGCCGCTCCGATGATGCGATCGAGCTCGTTCATCGGGACCCATTCTAGTAGGAAGTAGGAAGTGGGAAGTAGGAAGTAGGACGAGCCCAGCCTTCCTGGCTTTGCCCCTGCTGCTTCTACTCGGGGACCGACACGCGCCCGCGAACCCCATCGACGGAAACGCCGCCCGAACCGTCGTTCCGAACCGTGAAATTGCCGCTGATGTTGCGGACCGCGATCGACCCCGATCCGTCGTCCTCGACGAGGACGTTCCCGGTGATCTCTGCGACGTCGATCCCTCCCGACCCGTCTTCCTCGATCACGACTTCTCCGCGGATCGACCGGATCTCGATGCCGCCCGATCCGTCGGTGATCCGGACGGGCCCGCCCGCGTCACGAACCGTGATCTCGCCGGAGCCATCGTCGATCTTGACGGCTCCCCGAACGCCCTGGACGTCGATCTCACCCGAGCCATCCTCGATGTCCACGGCGGCGACGTTGCGAACCTCGATGGATCCGCTTCCGTCGTGAATCTCGACCGGGAGCGAGGGCGGCAACTCGACCGTGAAGTCGAGCCGCCTCTGGCGGGTCCCCGTGAACGTCCATGCGGACTCTTCCGGAATGACCGCTTCGATGATCAGGCGCTCGCCGCTGCGGTGCGATTCGAGGCGGATGTCCGCGAGCGCGTCGGCGCTCGAGCTGCACGCCGTTCCGGAGGCCCGAACGCCGGCGGCGGCTCCTCCCCGCACGACCAGCGATCCGGCCGCGGCCCGCACTTCGATGCGCTTCACGCCGTCGGTGGGGACGGTGATCTGTCGTGGTGCCGTGTGGCGGCAGTCGTCGGCCGTCATAGGAGCCGCGATCGCGAGCGAGACCAGCAGCGGGAGAGCGATCTTCATCGAAATTCCTCCACCGGGCGCGCGCGGCGCCCGCATCCTTCTCTCCCTTACGGCGGCGCCCGCCGAGGGTTGCGATACGATGCCCCGGTGAAGGATTCGAGGCAGCGGGACGATCCGTCCCCCGGCGGGGTGGAGCTCCGGCCGGGCGACTTGGGAGGCCTTCTGCTCCAGAGCCTCCTGCTCGCCGGTTCGATGGGATTCGCGGTCGCGATCATCCTCGCCCAGGTGACCGCGTTGCATCGGCCGATCGCCTTTGGCCTCGGGCTCGAGGCCGGACTGCTCTCGAGCTACCCCACCATGCGCGTGGTGGCGCGCGCCAACGGCTCGAAACTCGGATTCGGGAAGTGGGCCGCCATCACGCTCCTTCCCGCCGCCCTCGGCGTCACGATTCTGCTGATCGTCTGAGAGGGGCACTCGCCCTGGAAGAAGAGAGCCCCGCCGCGACCGCGTGATAGGCTTTTCTCCCCCATCACGGCGCGGAGGCAGGCATGAAAGGCGACAAGAAGGTCATCGAAATCCTCAACCAGGTGCTCTCAGCCGAGTTGACGGCGATCAATCAGTATTTCGTCCACGCCGAGATGTGCGAGAACTGGGGCTACACGCGGCTCCAGCGCGTGATCCGGAAGCACTCCATCGGCGAGATGAAGCACGCCGAGCAAGTCATCGAACGGGTCCTGTTCCTCGAAGGCGTTCCGAACGTGCAGCGCCTCGGCAAGATCAACATCGGCGGGACCGTGGAAGAGCAGCTCCGCGTCGATCTCGCTCTCGAGATGGACGCGCTCCCACGGCTCAACAAGGGCATCGAGATCTGCCGCGAAGTCGACGACAACGGCTCGCGCCTTCTCTTCGAGGAGATCCTCCATGAGGAAGAAGAGCACGTCGACTGGCTCGAAGCGCAGATCGACCAGGTCGCGCAGATGGGGATTCAGAACTATCTCTCTCAGCAGATCCGCGAAGAGGATTGACGCCTTCCGGCAGAGCGTCGTGACGGGGGGCGCGCGGGCGGGACGCTCCGGCTCCGACAAGGGCGCAACGCACCCTCCGGCACCGCGGCGCCCACCGGCGCCCGGCCCGCGCGACGTCGGCGTTACAATCGAGCGTAGAGATGACCCGCGTTCAGAACAACCTGACCCGTCACGACGGGCGGATCCTTCGGGAGGACCGCGAACGACTCCTGGCCCAGACCGCGTGCGCAGTCTGGTTGACCGGGCTTCCGTCATCGGGAAAATCGACGATCGCTCGCGCTCTCGAAGAACGACTCTTTGAGAACGGCAACCTGGCGTACGTCCTGGATGGGGACAATTTCCGCCAGGGACTCAATTCGGATCTCGGTTTCTCCGCCGCGACCGCGCCGAGAACATCCGCCGTCTCTCCGAGGTCGCCGTGTTGTTCCTCGACGCGGGTCTGATCCTGATCACCGCCTTCATCTCGCCGTTCCGCGCCGACCGGCAGGCCGCGCGCGAGCGCGTCGGCTCGTCCCGCTTTGTCGAGATCTTCATCGACACGCCCGCCGAGGTGTGCGCGGCGCGGGATCCGAAGGGACTCTGGACGCGTTCCGGGCGGGGCGAGCTCGCCAACTTCACCGGCGTTTCGAGTCCGTACGAGCGCCCGACGGCGCCCGCCCTGACAATCTCGACGGCGAATACCCCGACGGATCTCATCGTGGATCGGATCCTCGCTCTTCTGCGGGAGATGGGTTTTCTCGGCCGAATGGAGACATCGTCCCGTTGAAACGCTACGTCCAGAACCATCTGCAGCAGCTCGAGGCCGAGAGCATCCACATCATCCGCGAGGTCGCCGCCGAGTTCGAGCAAGCCCGGTGATGCTCTACTCGATCGGCAAGGACTCCGCCGTGATGCTGCGCCTGGCGCAGAAGGCGTTCCACCCCGGCCGGCTGCCCTTCCCGCTGCTGCACGTCGACACGACCTGGAAGTTCCGGGAGATGATCGAGTTCCGCGACCGGTTCGCGCGCGAGCAGGGCCTCGACCTGATCGTCTGGATCAACCCGGAAGGGCGAACGGCGACGGACATCAACCCGTTCGACTACGGCTCGCAGCAGCTACACCGACATCATGAAGACCGAGGCGCTGAAGCAGGCGCTCGAAGCACTACGGCTTCGACGCGGCGTTCGGCGGCGCGCGCCGCGACGAGGAGAAGAGCCGCGCCAAGGAGCGCGTCTACTCGCTTCCGCGACCGCTTCCACCAGTGGGACCCGAAGAACCAGCGGCCCGAGCTCTGGAACCTCTACAACAGCCAGAGTCGAACAAGGGCGAGAGCGATCCGCGTCTTCCCGCTCTCCAACTGGACCGAGCTGGACGTCTGGCAGTACATCCACCTGGAGAACATCCCGATCGTGCCGCTCTACTTCGCCGAGGAGCGCCCGGTCGTCGAGCGCGACGGCACGCTGATCATGGTGGACGACGAGCGGATGCCTCTCGAGCCCGGCGAGAAGCCGAAGATGAGTCGTGTCCGGTTCCGCACGCTCGGCTGCTATCCGCTGACCGGGGCGATCGAGAGCGACGCCGACACGCTGCCGGAGATCATCGCGCGAGATGCTCGGCGAGTCGCAACTCCGAGCGGCAGGGCCGGGTCATCGACCACGACGAGACGGGCTCGATGGAGCAGAAGAAGCGCGAGGGGTACTTCTGAGATGCCGACTCTCCACCCGGCGATGACTGAATCGCTCACGAACCCATCGAGGACATCGTTCGGCAGTACCACGAGCAGGAGCTGCTCCGCTTCCTCACGTGCGGCAGCGTGGACGACGGCAAGTCCACACTGATCGGCCGTCTGCTCCACGACATCGAGATCGATCTACGAGGACCAGCTCGCGCGCGGCGAAGAGCGACACGGCGAAGCACGGGACCACCGGCGAGGCGAGATCGACTTCGCTCTGCTCACCGACGGCCTCGAAGGCCGAGCGGGAGCAGGGGATCACGATCGACGTGGCGTACCGCTACTTCTCGACCGAGCGCCGCAAGTTCATCATCGCCGACACGCCCGGTCACGAGCAGTACACGCGGAACATGGCGACCGGCGCGTCGACCTGCCACCTGGCCGTCATCCTGGTCGACGCGCGCAACGGCGTTCTGACCCAGACGCGCCGCCACGCATTCATCGCGAGCGCTTCTGGGCATCCGGCACCTCGTCGTCGCCGTCAACAAGATGGACCTCGTCGACTATTCGCAGGCGCGGTTCGACGCGATCAAGCGACGACTTCACCGATTTCGCGGCCAAACTCCAGGTCGCGGACTCGAGTTCATCCCGATGTCCGCGCTCCGAGGGCGAGAACGTCGTCCATCCCGGCACCGAGGCGATGCCGTGGTACCGCGGCGCGCCCGCTGCTCGACCACCTGGAGACCGTCCACATCGCGAGCGACCGCAACCTGATCGACCTCCGTTTGCCGGTGCAGTACGTGCTCCGTGGCGACGGCGGGTTTCGCGGCTACGCAGGAACCATCGCCTCGGGGATCCTCAGAAAAGGCGACGAGCTCTCCGCCTTCCCGGCGGGCCGGCGCTCGCGCGTAAAAGCCCTCCTCGGCCCCGACGGCGATCTCGACGAAGCGTTCGCGCCGATGTCGATCTCGGTCAGCCTCGAGGATGAAATCGACGTGAGCCGCGGGACCATGCTCGCGCATCCCAACAATGCTCCCGACGTCGTCCAGGACTTCGACGCGATGGTCGTCTGGATGCATGAGAAACCGATGCAACCGGGAACCGAGTACCTCCTGAAGCACACATCCGTGCTGGCGCCCGCGCGCGTCGTCGCGGTCCGATACCGGATGGACATCATCTCGCTTCATCGGGAAGAGGCGTCCACGCTCGAGCTCAACGAGATAGGGCGTCTTCGTCTCGAGACCGCGAGGCCGCTCATGACCGACCCGTACGACAAGAACCGGACGACGGGCGCATTCATCATCATCGACCGGGTCGACAACTCGACTCTCGGGGCCGGAATGATCCTCGATCGCGAAGAGGCGGAGGAGGTCGTCGGGCCCGAGATGCGGCTCACGAGCGCGGTCCTCCCCGAGCAGCGCCACGAACGACTCGGGCAGGAGCCGCTTCTCATCCAGATCGAAGGAGACCCGACTGCCGCCGAGGAGGCCGCGAGCGAGCTCGAGCAGGTCCTTTTCGATCGCGGATGGTTCGCCGTTGCGCTCGTCCGTTCCCGCCGCGTCGGCTCATCGGCCGAACTGCTCCTTCTTTGGGAGCGATCGTCGTCGTGCCCGCGAGTCTCGTTCCGGTGAATCATCCCGTATCCGACCATGACGGCGACGGTGGGACCCCAGGAGTGGACGATCGGCGGCACGCGGGCCCCGGAGGAAAACGCGATCGGCCTGGCGCGTGCCCTGGAGCAGCTCGGCTTCCCGCGGAAGGCTTGAGCGCGGAGACGCGGGCCGGCCGCCGGCGCGCGCAAGCCACCGCGTGGCCGCGGCGGCTGAACTAGGACGGCGCACGGCGCTGAAGTATCATGGGCTCCGGCCCCTTTCCGGGCGGCCACCTGCATATGGCGCGAATTCTCGTTACCGGCGGCGCCGGCTATATCGGGTCGGCTCTCGTCCCCAAGTTGTTGACGGATCACGAGGTTACGGTGCTCGACGCCCTCTGGTTCGCCGAGACCTCGCGCCCTGCCCTCACCCTCTTCTCGCGCGCCCCGGCTTCACTCTCGTTCAGGGCGACATCCGCGACAGCGACATGGTCGCGCGCGTTCTGCGCGATGGCCGCTTCGACGCCGTGATCCACCTGGCTGCCGTCTCGAACGACCCCTGTTCGTTTCTCGATCCGATCCTCACCCGCGAGGTCAACCTGCTCGCCTCGGCCGACCTCATCGCGCTCGCGAAGGAAGCGGGGGTTCCGCGGTTCATCAGCGCCTCATCGGCGAGCGTCTACGGCATCAAAGAGACGGAGAACGTGACCGAAGACCTTCCGCTCGAGCCGATCACGATCTACGCGGAGACCAAAGCGGCTACCGAGAAGATCCTCCGCGACGCCGTCGATGACCGCTTCTGCGGAGTCTCCGTGCGCGCGGCCACCGTCTGCGGATGGGCCCCGCGCCTGCGCCTCGACCTGACGATCAACATCCTCACGTACCAGGCGCTCGTGAAGCGCCAGATCCGCGTCTTCGGTGGCTCGCAGATGCGTCCGAACATCCATATCGAGGACCTCACCGACTTCTACCGATTCCTCCTGACGGCGAATCCTTCCGCCATCCGTGGAGAGTCGTTCAACGTCTCGAAGTCCAACGCGACGGTCATGGATCTGGCCGAAATGATCCGCCAGGAGATCGATCCCGCGACGCCGATCGAGATCGTCCCGACAGAAGACAACCGCTCCTACCACCTCTCGTCCGAACGCGCAAAGAACCAGCTCGGCTTCGTGCCGATGCGACCGCTCTCACGCGCGGTCGCCGATCTGCGGAAAGCGTTCGATGACGGGCGCGTCCCCGATCCCGATGCGCCGATGTACCGGAACGTCGATGTGATGAAGGCGCGCCCGGACCTCGCTCACTGGAGTGCGCCGGCGTCATGAACGTGCCGTACGTCGACCTCGGGAAGCAACAGCAGCCGATTCGGGAGGAGCTCCTCGACGCGGTCGGGCGGGTTCTCGATCACGGACAGTTCATCCTTGGACCGGAAGTCGCCGAGCTGGAACGCAGGCTCCAGGAGAGGCTCGGAGCCGCACATGTCGTGAGCGTGAACTCCGGAACCGACGCGCTCGCGATCGCCCTTCGCGTGCGCGGCGTGGGGCCCGGAGACGAGGTGATCACGCCCTCCCACTCGTTCGTCGCGACGGCCTCCGCGATCGCCTCGCTCGGCGCGGTCCCGGTGTTCGCCGAGGTCGACGAGGAGACGATGCTCCTCGATCCGGCGGAGCTCGACCGCCTCGTGACCGGACGGACGCGCGCGGTCCTGCCTGTTCACCTCAACGGCTTCCCCTGCTCTTTGGGGCCGATCGCGACGTTCTGCCGGGAGCGCGGCCTGGCCCTGATCGAAGACTGCGCTCAGGCCTTCGGCATCCGGTACCGGGGCGCTCACGTCGGAACGACCGATATCGGCTGCTTCTCACTTCATCCCCTCAAGGCGTTCGCGGCGTGCGGCGACGGCGGCTTCATCACGTTCGCTTCGGCAGAAGAAGCCGCGGAAGCGCGGATCCTGAGGAACATCGGGCTCGTCGATCGCGACCACTGCGCCGCGGTCAGCGGGAACAGCCGCCTCGACACCGTCCAGGCTGCGATCCTCCTCGTGAAACTCGAGCACGTCGACCGCTGGATCGAAGAGCGGCGCGCGAATGCCCTGGCGTATCGCGAAGCCCTGGCCGATGTCGTACGGGTCCCCGTCGACGAGGCGGACTCGTTCGCCACGTATAGTGCCTTCGTGGTGCGGCACGATCGCCGCGATCTGCTCGTCGAGCGCCTCAAGTCGCTCGGCGTCGATGCGAAGATTCACTATCCTCTCGCGATTCACCAGCAGGAGGCGTTTGCCCGGTGGGCTCGACCGCTGCCCGTCACCGAGCACGTCGTAAACACCATCCTGAGCCTTCCCGTGTCCGCCGAGCTCACGCCGGACCAGCGGGAGCACGTGATCCGTTCGGTCCGGCAGGCCGTGGAGTCTCTCGTCGCATGAGCACGATCTCCCGGAAAATCGTCTCTCCCGACACTCTCGCGGGCGTCCGGGAGCAGCTCCGACGCGACGGAAAGACCGTCGTCCAGTGCCACGGCTGTTTCGACATCGTCCATCCCGGACACCTGCGGTATCTGAGCTTCGCGAAGGAGCAGGGCGATATCCTGATCGTCAGCGTCACGGGCGATCGCGAGGTCGGCAAGGGGATCGCGAGGCCCTACATCGACGAGAACCTCCGAGCGGAAAACCTCGCCGCTCTGGAACTCGTCGATTACGTCTGTATCGACCAGCACGACTGGGCGGGTCCCGTGCTGGAGCTCCTCAAGCCCGACATCTACGTGAAGGGAAAAGAGTACGAGCACAAAGCCGACGGCCGGTTTCTTCGCGAGAAGAACCTGGTGGAAGAGCAGGGCGGGAAGGTCATCTTCAGCTCGGGCGACGTCGTCTTCTCCTCCACCGCCATCATCAACGAATTCCGCGGCCGCTTTCGTCTGGAGCAGGATCAAGTCCGCTCGTTCGTCCGGAGACACTCGATTACCCGGGTGGGTCTGGACGCGATCATTCGCAGCTTCCACGGCCTCCGCGTGCTCGTCATCGGTGACGCGATCCTCGACAGGTACATTCATGCCGAAGCGCTCGGCATCGCCGCAGAGACACCCGTCATTTCCGTGACCCCCATCCAGGAGGAGACCTACGTCGGCGCCGCAGGCCTGATCGCTGCTCAGGTCATGGCCCTTGGCGCTCGAGCGTCGTTCCTGACGGTTCTCGGCGAGGGAGCGGCTGCCGATTACGAATCCCGTCTCGCCGGACACGGGGTCGAAGTGATCGCGCTTCGAAACGACGACAGGCCCTTGTTCGTGAAGACGCGCTACCTCGTCGACGAAAAGAAAGTCTTCAAGATCGACTCCGGTCATTACGCGCCGCTCTCCACGACCGCGACCGAGCAGATGCAGGAAGCGCTTTCCACCCGGCTGCCGGAGTTCGACGCCGTCCTGGCGATCGACTTCGGGTACGGTCTCTTCTCCGCGGAGCTCGTCGAGACGATCTCTTCGCTCAGCTCGGGCGCCGGCAAGCCCTATTACGTGGACGTCAGCAGCAGCCGTCACGCGAACATCCTCCGCTTCCGGAATCCGCGCATGGCTACCCCCACAGAGCAAGAGCTCCGATTCGCTCTCGCGGACGCCGAGGCGGGCCTGTCGAACCTGGCGAGCCGTTACTACGCCGAGAGCGGAGCCGAGAAACTGGTGATGACGATGGGCAAACGCGGGGTCCTCCTGTTCGAGCGACCGCCGCAGCCCGGCGGACGGGTGCCCACGGATTTCCTTCCCAGCTTCGCGGACGTCGCCATCGATACCATCGGGGCGGGAGACGTTTTTCTCTCCGGCGTCGCCCTGACCGACCTCGCCGGAGCGTCGACGGCCGCAGGCGTGTATCTCGGCAGCTGTCTCGCCGCCATCCACGTCTCGCGACTCGGCAACGATCCGGTCGACGGCGGGGAACTCCACGCCCTTCTCGATCGCCGCGGGGAGCTCGCCGAGAACGGGCGAGAGGCATGAGCCGCGTCGCCGAGTTCTTCGATCGCGAGGCGGACGGTTACGGGAACAATCCCCGAGGGTTCCGCCCGCGGCACCGCGAGATCGCGAGAAAGATCGAGGCCGGAATCCACGGCCGTGTCGCGAGTCTCGGCGGGCCGTGGATCGAGGCGCGCTTTCCCGGCGCCGCGCGCGTTGCCGTTTTCGACATCTCCTTCGCGATGCTCGCGAAATGGAAGGGCGCGCCGATCTGGCGCGCCCTGGGAGACGCGGCCGCCGCACCGCTGCGCCCGGATTCTCTGGACCACGTCGTATTTCCCCTGATCCTCCACCACCTCGCCGGGAGATCCGCGGCGGAGGCACGCACGCTGATCGGCCGGACGCTGCGGATCACCTTCGACGCTCTGCGGGAGGGCGGCACCGTGTGGATCTCGGACTTTTCCGTTTCGCGCGGCGTGTACGCGCTTCAGAACCTCGCGGCCCCTGTTACGCGGCGTCTACTTTCCCTCGCCGGCGTTCCGCTGGTCCTGATGCATCCGGAACACGTCTTTCGTGAATTGCTGAACGACGCTGGTTTCGAGGGCGTGATCAGCGAGAGAGTCCGGCCGGCAGATGAGAACCGCTGGGAGCTCCTCCAGCCGGTCATCGGCCTCAAATGGCTGCTCGTTCCGAAGGCGATCTACCCCATCCGGAACATTCTCGTTCGCGGCACGAAGCCCAGTCGGAGGCGAGACATCGCATGACCGATGCCGCGCCTGCGCCGCCGCTCGATTCTTCTCCGAAGTCACGCCGCGCGCCGATCATCGCGCTCGGCCTCCTCATATCGGCTCTCTTCGCCTACCTGGCTTTCCGCAAGATCGATCTGGAGGTGCTCGGCGCCGAGATCCTTCGCGCCAACCTCCGGATCCTCCTGCTCGCCGTCGCGGCGAAAATCGTGGCCCTGGTTCTTTCGTCCGTGAGGAGCCATCTCCTTCTCGCTCCGCTCGGCCGTTTCAGGCTCGTGGCGATCTTTCGCTCGGTCCTCATCGCTTTCGCCGCGAACAACCTCTTTCCCTTCCGGACGGGCGATCTGATCCGCATCGATTACCTCGCCCGCGAGGGAGCGGCGATGCGCTCGAGCTGCATGGCCGTCGTTCTCCTCGAGCGCCTTCTCGACAGTTTCGTCCTGCTCGCCCTGTTCGCGTCCACGCTTCCTGCTGCCGCGATTCCGGCCTCGTTCGCGAAACCGGTCGCGTATCTGGCCATCACGTTCTCCGCGGCAATGGGAGGAGCGGTCTGGATCAGCCACCGACCCGACGTCTTCGTCCGGATTACGCGCGTCGTCTCGTCGATCTTCGGCGCGCCCGCCTCCACGGTCGTCGGGCGTCATGCGGACACCTTCGCGCGCGGACTTGCCGGTCTCCACGCTCCTCATCGGATCGCGGGAGCCGTCGCCGCCACGGTCGGATTCTGGCTCCTCAATCTCGTCTCGATCCGGATCTGGTTCGCCGCATTCGACCTCTCCCTTCCCTGGTATGCGCCCGTGCTCGTCCTCGCGTTCCTCTCCTTTGGAATGACGCTCCCGGCATCACCGGCAAACCTCGGGACCTACCACTACTTCGTCATCCTGGCGCTCACCGCTCTCGGGGTGGAAGACGTCGTGGCCCGATCCGTCGCGGTGGTCGGCCACGCAGTTGCGATCGTTCCACTGACCGTGATCGGTCTGCCCCTGCTCGTCCGATATCTGCTCGAGCGTTCCCGCCGCAGGGCCGGGGAGTCACTGCGCGATCTGCCGGCTCGCTGAGCTCACGGCTCACCCGGAAGCGAGCGCCACGAACTCGTCACTCCGATAAGCGGGAAAAAACCCGGGCGTCACCGGGCGTCCGTGGGCGCGCGCTTCCGCGACGAGCGCCTCGTAAGCGGCGGCGTCGTGAATACGACGGCGGACGCGGTACGGAACCGTCTGCCGTGAAAAGCCGCTCTTGAATCGCATCAGGGACGCGCTTCCTCCGCCGAGGTGAAGCCAGCGTTTTCCGGCGGCTGCGAACGCTAGAATCGCGTCGTCGAAGAGAACGTGGTTCGGCCTTCTCTCCCAGTGAACGGGATCCGACGCGCCGAGAAAATAGAAGACGTCCGAACCGTCGTGCAGAAACACCGCGGCCGCGGCCGGCTCGGATCCTCCGCCGAAAGCGACGCGGAGCTCGGCCCCCGGAACGCGGTCGAAGACCCGCTCGAAGAACTCCGGCGGAAAGTCGTAGAAGCGCGGCGCGTTCAGCCGGCGCATCGTTGGAGCATAGAGAGCGTGGAACAGTGCGGGTGCCCCTCTTCCGTCGTGGCGTTCCGCGCGAACGCCGGCGCGGCGTCCCTTCAACACGCTGCGGCGCGCATTCTCCGCGTACCCGCTCAGGGCGCTCTCGTAGCCGCCCCGGAGGTCGACCACGACCTGCATCTGGTGAAGCTCGCTCTCGTTCGACAGCGCATCCGCCCAGCTTCGGAGAGGGTGCAACCGGAGGAACTCCGTGACGACTCCGTTCTCGCTGCACCAGCGCGCCCAGGCCCGGCCGAACTCCGCCGTCACCGCGCTCACCGCCGAGCCTGGAGTAAACAGGTATCCGCCGAGGTCGTACGGCGAGACGACATCGCAGAGGTCACGGTCGCGGCGGGCGATGGGCCTCTGAATCAGCGGAAGCACCAGCCGGCCCGATTCCGATGTGAAGCGCGCACAGACCGGCTCGCCGCGGTCCAGGATCGTCGCGGCGGAGGCGTACTCGAACCCGTCGCGCGGACCCGCCTCAGGCATCTCCCCGAGCCACCGCTGCCACTCCGCTCCGTCCTTCGTCGTTTCGAGCAACCACCCCTCCTTCTCCACGGACCCTGTCAGCGCAAAGCTCACCGCTCGGAAGTTCCGGCGAGGCGCAGTTCGCTGAGGCCGGCGGGGTCTACGATACCGGCGCCGGCGTGGCCAGCGACCTCGCCGACGACGCGTTGCGGGAATTGAACGAGATCTTCGTAGCGAATCGTCATCACCCGCTCCGACGGAACGAGGCTGAGCGACCGCGCCAGCTTTTCGCGGATCGCCCCCATCTGAAGGAGGATCTGCTCGCCCGGCGAGCGGTCCATCCAGCTCTGGTAGCCCCGCGGACGGACGGACCACCAGGCTGAGTCGGTCCCATATCGTTTCATCCGCGAGGAGAGAATCGACGCCGCGGTGGCACTCTCGTCGCGCTCAATCCAGACGAATTTGCTTTGCGGAAGGTATCGCGCAAACGAGCCCACGTTGAGGTCGAGGAAGTTCAGATTCTTCATGACGAGCGGCGAGCCGAAGAAACCCGCGAGCCCTTCGAGCTCCCGGCGGAAACCATCCCAGTCGCGCGCCGCGAGCACATCCCCCGGAGGTTCGTCATCGCTCTCGAAGCGAAGCCAGTGCTGAAAGAACCACGAGAACTCGTGCGGGGCCCATTCCCCTTCGGTCCGGCCGAGGAACGACTCGAGCGGAATGCGCCTGCGCTCCTCGGCCGAGCGGCGAGCCTGACGGGCAGCCCCCGCGACGGGCGCCATCCAGTAGCGCGCCACGAAATTGGTTACGTATCCGATCTCGAGAAACCGCGCCGCCAGCTGGTAGAGAAGCGTCGTCCCCGAACGGGGGGCGCCGACGATGAAGACGATTGGGAGATCGTCCCGCCTGAAGCGGCGGACCAGCCGTTTCTCCACCGGCCGGAGCGCCACGTTCCGCGCGTAGAGAATCGCGTCCCGCGCGAGGTTTCTCGGATCCGCCGCGCCCGATTATCGGCGTAGATCGACCGGAAGAAGCCGAGGGCGGACATCACTCCTCGTGCGGCGACCGCCGCGCCATCTCTTCCCGATATCGCGAGACCGAGCGCGCCCCGGTCCACACTTCGCGGACCGCTCGCAGAATCGAAAACGGCCGGATCGCCTTCGACGTGCCCGCGCGGCGGCCGCGCGCCGCGAACGGAACCTCACCCACCCTCAGGCGCGGCATCCGCAGTTGGGCCTTCGCAATGATCTCCGCCGTAAAGGCGTGCCCGCTGGAGACGATCGGAATGCCGCGGAAAATCTCGACCCGGTACATCTTGAGTCCGTTCAGATACCGCCAGGGAAATCCGTAGAGCGTCGCGACGACCTTCGTGAAGGCCCAGGAAGCGAGGCGCCGGCCGATCGGGCGTATCACCGGGTTCTGCAGGTAGCCGATGATCAGATCGTACCTGTCTCGAACCTCGAGGTAGTTGCCGATCGACTCGAACGTGAACTCCCCATCTCCCGGCATGACCGTCACCCACGAGCCATCCGGGATCCGCCCCCAGGTTTCGATGACGGAGCGGCCCATCCCCAGATTCCGCTCGTTTGCGATGACCGTGCAGCGCGGATCGCCAGCGGCGACAGCCTCCATCTTCCGGCGCGTTCCGTCCGTCGAACCGTCGTCGACCATCAGAACGCGTACGGGGATCTCGAGAGTATCGGCGTGTCGCAGAATCGAGCGCATCGTCGCGTCGAGATTCTCTTCTTCGTTGAAACAGGGAACGATCACGTACAACGTTTCTTCGGAAGTCGTCATCAATTGAATCCCACGTAAAGAATTTCCGGCAGCGCATTCGGTGGCGGTACGGGAGTCGGGGTCTCCATGACGAGCCGCCCCCGGGCGGGCCCTTCCTGCGACGCGATGCGGTGCGTGCCTTTCTCCAGAATACCGCGCTCGAAACGGAAGCCGTCCACCGAAAGGCTCCCGCTCCCCTCGAACCGGAATGGCTTCGTCTTCAGAACGTCGAACGTCGCAACGTCCCCCCCTCGAGATCGACCGTCCTTCCGAGCACGTAAATCGACCCGGCGTAGTGGACGAAGTGGGTTCCGAGGAACGCGCGATCCGCCGGCGGAAGACTGACGGTCCTGTAATTCGTCATCGCCACGACCGGCTCGTTCCGTTGCAGAAACGGAATGATCGGAGGAAATTCGCCCCCTCGATAGCGCTGCAGCATCACGCCGGTCATGACGAATACCGGGTAAGGATCCTCGCGCATGTGAAGGCCGACAAGGTCGAATACCGCGTCGTCAGGCGCCGTGATCCGTTGTACCTCGCGAAGGGTCGCCATCTGCCCCTCGTTCCGGTCGCGCGCCTCCCACGCGAGGCGCGGAAAGCTGTCGGCCGCGGCGAGCGCCGCGAGGAGCGCGAGCCCGGCCGCGGCGTACACGGCACCCTGTCGCGATGATCCGAACAGCGCCGCCGCGTCGGCAAGGCCGACGCCGATCAGGACCGCGAGCGACGGAAGGACGGCCACCTGCAGGTAGGGGTACGGAAACGGGTTCGCCGCGAGGTAGACGAGGCTCGTCACTGCAACGCCGAGGACGGCTCCTCGCCGCGCGTCGAATCGGAGAGCTCCTTTGTTCGCACCCCCGCGCGCCGTCGCGAGCGCCGCGGCGCCCGCTCCCCAGAGCAGGGCCAGCGCGGAGAGAAGAACGAACTCGCGATTCCTTCCGCCTTCGACCCGGATCGAGGTCAGCGCCGAAAAATCGACTCCGCTCGTCGCGCGCGCGACGTGACGCGAGGCATCGAACACGTTGTAGCGGAGGTACGGCTCCAGGTTCCCGAGGGCCGCGAAGATCCCGATTATGATCGCGACCGGCAGGGCCCAGCAGAGCGTGGGAATCGCGACGAGGCTCATCCTTCGTTCCCGAATCGCCGCGACCAGCCAGATGACACCGAACGCGAAGCAGAAGAAAGCTCCTTTCTGCGTGAAGAGGAAGCCCGCGGAAAGGAGAAACGCCTGCAGGATCGACCGGCGGAGGCGGGGCCCCCGTGCCGTCTCGAGGCAAAGCGCCGCCATGACGCACGCGGCGAGCGGACCGTCCGGCCTGATCTCGAGTCCGCGCTCGATGAAGGTTGAGTTCAGAACGAGAAGCAGAGCTGTGACGGCCGCGGCCCACCATCCTGCGGTGAAGCGCGCTGCGAGCGAGGCCCCTCCGAGGATCGCGACCCAGAACAGCGCGGCGACCACGCGGCCACGAGCGAAACTTCCGACCGGGTCGGCGTCGTCGACGACCGGCATCAGGAACATCCAAAGCAGCGGATTGTGGCCTTCCCAGAAGTCGCGGTAGACCAGCTCTCCGCTCTCGATCAGGTGGGCAGCGTGGACGTGTTCGATCTCGTCGACCTGGAAGCGCCTTCCGGCCGAGATCGACGCCGCCAGGGCGAGGGCGATCACGGCGAACACGAGCAGGGCGGCTGCCAATGCGAGGAAAGCGGGGGGCCGTCGGGTCATAGGCCGTTCGCGTCGGATGATATCAGCGCTCGCATCCGCTCATCCGCCGATCGTCACGAGAAGATTCGAAGGCAAGCCGAGAAAGCGATGACGGTCGATCCGGACTCGCCAGTCGGGTTCGAGCAGGCGACGCATCTCGCTTTCGTCGAGGAGGTTCAGGTTCTCTTCGCGAGAAAAAAAATCGAACCCGAGAAACCGATAGATTCGGCGATAAAGCCGCGGCGGCAGGTAGTGAACCAACGGCAGCATCGTGTGGAGCTCGACGGGATACCAGCGGTTCGGCGTGGTCAGAAACGCGCGGCGCCCGACGCGCATCAGATCGCGAATGAATGCGCTCTGCGCATTGCGGTCGCCGACGTGCTCGATCACGGCGCTGCAGAAAACGAGGTCGAACTCGCGATCCTCGAAGGGGAGCCCCTGGTCGCGGCGAACCTGGACGTACGGGATTCCGGGAAAAAGCCGCCGGAACTGGTCGCCATCCTCGAGGCCCGCGGCGACGACGCGGCCGGGGTAAGGGTACGACGCCTCGAAGAAGTACTGTCCGCGCTGCTCGAGCGAGGCGTTCACGCCGACATCGAGGACACGGATCTCCGGCCCCGGAGCACACAGCTCCATGAAGCGGTCGAAGATTGCCTGCTGCTGGCGGCGGAGGACGCGGCGGACGAAGGCGCGGGGAAGCGCCTTTTTTCGGTAGTCGACGCTACGGTGCGTGCTCACCGGCTCATTCTACCCGGGGCGCCGGGTTCCGCCCGGGCGCGAATGCACACACCAAAGAGAAACGCCCGCGGTTTCCCGCGGGCGTTTCATAATTCCCGGCGACGACCTACTTTCCCACGCAGTTACCCACGCAGTAGCATCGGCCCTGAGGAGCTTAACTGCCGTGTTCGGAATGGGAACGGGTGTTTCCTCCTCGGTAAGGTCACCGGAAAACTGTTTGACTGTTTTCCGACGAATTGAATAGGGGTGAACACCGAGTGCGTTCGGGCTTCAGCGCGATCGCATCAATTCAAGGCATTATGGTCAAGTCGAACGACCGATTAGTACGAGTCAGCTGAAGGCCTTACAGCCCTTACACTTCTCGCCTATCAACGTGGTGGTCTACCACGGGTCTTCAGGGAGATCTAATCTTGAGGTTGGCTTCCCGCTTATATGCTTTCAGCGGTTATCCTTTCCCGACTTAGCTACCCAGCGATGCCGCTGGCGCGACAACCGGTACACTAGAGGTCGGTGCTTCCCGGTCCTCTCGTACTAGGGAAACCTCCCCTCAAATCTCCTCCGCCCACAACAGATAGGGACCGAACTGTCTCGCGACGTTCTAAACCCAGCTCACGTACCGCTTTAATCGGCGAACAGCCGAACCCTTGGGACCTGCTCCAGCCCCAGGATGCGATGAGCCGACATCGAGGTGCCAAACCCTGACGTCGATGTGAACTCTTGGTCAGGATCAGCCTGTTATCCCCGGCGTACCTTTTATCCTTTGAGCGATGGCCCTTCCATACGGAACCACCGGATCACTAAGGCCTGCTTTCGCATCTGCTCGACTTGTAGGTCTTACAGTTAAGCTCCCTTCTGCCTTTGCACTCGACGGCTGGTTTCCAATCAGCCTGAGGGAACCTTCGCGAGCCTCCGTTACACTTTGGGAGGCGACCGCCCCAGTCAAACTACCCGCCTGACAATGTCCCGGATCCGGATCACGGACCTCGGTTAGAACTCCGGTAGCTGTAAGGGTGGTATTTCACCGCTGCCTCCACCGAACCTAGCGGCCCGGCTTCAAAGGCTCCCACCTATCCTACACATACAGCACCAGAGTTCATTGCCAGGGTATAGTAAAGGTGCACAGGGTCTTTCCGTCTAGTTGCGGGTAGCTGGCATCTTCACCAGCGCTACAGATTCGCTGAGCCCCTCGTGGAGACAGTCCCCAGATCGTTACGCCATTCGTGCAGGTCGGAACTTACCCGACAAGGAATTTCGCTACCTTAGGACCGTTATAGTTACGGCCGCCGTTTACCGGGGCTTCGGTTCGCAGCTTCGCCTTGCGGCTAACCACTCCCCTTAACCTTCCGGCACCGGGCAGGCGTCAGACCCTATACGTCGTTTTCGACTTAGCAGAGCCCTGTGTTTTTAGTAAACAGTCGCTTGGGGCATTTCACTGCGACCCGCCGGTGCTTCGAGCGCGAAGCTCTACACATCCATCGGGCACACCTTCTTCCGAAGTTACGGTGTTAATTTGCCGAGTTCCTTTACGAGGGATCACTCACGCGCCTTGGAATTCTCTTCCCGTCTACCTGTGTCGGTTTGCGGTACGGTCGTCCCGTGTTCTCCTTAGAGGTTTTTCTTGGCAGCATGGAATTAGTGACTTTGCGGCCTTACGGCCTCGAGATCACGTCTCAGGATAATGCCCGAACGGATTTGCCTGTCCGAGCTCCCTACGCGCTTCAACCCACACTTCCGATCGTGGGCTCACCTATCCTCCTGCGTCACCCCATCGTAATAACGAACACGATCCGGTACAGGAATGTTGACCTGTTTCCCATCGACTACGCCTTTCGGCCTCGCCTTAGGGACCGACTAACCCTGAGCGGACGAACCTTCCTCAGGAAACCTTAGACTTACGGCGAGTGCGATTCTCACGCACTTTATCGCTACTTGTGCCGGCAGAGTCTCTTCCCAACGGTCCACCGGTCCTTTCGGTCCGACTTCACTCCGGTTGGGAATGCTCTCCTACCACCTCGGGAATCCGAAGATCTCCGAGATCCGCAGCTTCGGTATCACGCTTTAGCCCCGTTACATTGTCGGCACGGAGCCACTTGACCAGTGAGCTATTACGCTTTCTTTAAAGGATGGCTGCTTCTAAGCCAACCTCCTGGCTGTCTAAGCGTCTCCACATCCTTTTCCACTTAGCGTGAACTTGGGGACCTTAGCTGGCGGTCTGGGTTGTTCCCCTCTCGACGACGAAGCTTATCCCCCGCCGTCTGACTCCCGTGTATTGCATCATCGGCATTCGAAGTTTGGTTGGATTCAGTAACCCGGTAAGGCCCCTAGTCCATCCAGCGCTCTACCACCGACGTGGTCCGCACGAGGCTATCCCTAAAGATATTTCGGAGAGAACGAGCTATAACGGAATTTGATTGGCCTTTCACCCCTAGGCACAGCTCATCCAAGCTGTTTTCAACCAACACTGGTTCGGACCTCCACCTGGTGTTACCCAGGTTTCATCCTGGCCATGCCTAGATCATCCCGCTTCGCGTGTACTCCCAGCGACTGAACGCCCTTATTCAGACTCGCTTTCGCTTCGGCTATGCATGATGCTTCGCCTTGCCCCTGAGAGTAACTAGCCGGCTCATTATGCAAAAGGCACGCGGTTGAGCCTTCCGGACCCGAAGGCCCGGCATTGCTCTTCCACTGCTTGTAGATTGACGGTTTCAGGTACTATTTCACTCCCCTAACAGGGGTTCTTTTCACCTTTCCCTCACGGTACTAGTTCACTATCGGTCGCAGAGTAGTATTTAGCCTTGGAGGATGGTCCCCCCAGATTCCCACAGGGTTTCACGTGCCCCGTGGTACTCGGGTACCCGACAGGAGCCGATGCGCCTTTCGCCTACAGGGCTGTCACCTTCTTTGGCAGGCCGTTCCAGGCCTTTCGACTAGACGATCGGTTTGTAACTCCATAATGCCGGGCCCCACAACCCCGGTCCGACCGAAGCCGGTCCGGTTTGGGCTCTTCCGCGTTCGCTCGCCGCT
>CAWCBB010000030.1:377500-756458 GCA_963793695.1 uncultured Acidobacteriota bacterium
ACCAGTCCGAACGACTAGTGTTTGCTGCTATTCGGATGTTTAAGACAGGGACGTCTTAAATCATCGACTTGATTCTTGCAGGAATCCCGTCGATGCCTAGCTTGCTTCCCTATTCAGTTTTCAAAGAACCGACCCTCGCCGGAGGGGTCGACAGAGTGCCAAACCCCCCGCTCGATGTCAAGCGAAATCTTTCGATTTCCAGCGCTCTTAACGCTTCGTTTCTCGAACGATTTCGCCTGACCTCGATTGCTGCTCGCCGGCGTTCAAAGAACTCCGCGACCCATCGTCGCGGCAACGGACCCTAACGACTCCCCTGCTGCCGTTATTCCCCGTTTTAAGCATCATTTTTCGTGATGCTTTATCAGCGTTCTTCCCCGCCGCTTCCGCGGCGCGCCGACTCGGTCAGACTGTCAATGAACTTCCGTGGAGCGCATCAGATCACAACCGCGCGAGCGGCTCCGGGATTCCTGAACTTTCGGATTTCTTCAACCGGAAATCGGCGAGCCCACCGCGTCCATCCCACCCACGCTCGCCGCCTGAAGCGCCGACTGTAACCTGCCACCCCCTACCCATATTCCGCGCTCCCGCTTCGTCTCGAGAATTTGTCCGCGCGCGCCGTTCGCCCTCCCGCCATCCCGCATCGCATCCGCTGCTATCGGCGCCGCCTCGACTGTAATCTAATGGCAGCTTGCGCACCCACGAGCCCGGTGTCGAATCCCCTTCTCCCCCGGCCCCAGGCCGACCCCGGCTCTCGCGCGCGGACCTGATCCCGCTGGCCCTCCTCGCCGGGCTCGCGGTTGCTCTCCACGGAGACATTCTCGATCAGTGGTGGACGCACGAGGATGGGCTCGTCCTGCTCTTCGCAATCGGGCGCGAGCCGTGGGAGCTTCTCTTCCGTCCGGCCGCCTGGCAGGAATTGTCCTCGGCCGGGTTCTTCCCGCTGTTGCCCATCTCATTCCGTCTCGACTACGCGATCGCAGGCCTCTCCCCCCGGTTCGCCTACGGGCACCAACTCGCCTCCGCGTTCGCAGGCGTCGCGGTGCTCTACACGTATCTGCGTGGCGTCGCCGATCGCGTGGTTTCGTTCGGGGCGGCCGCCGCGGTGCTCGGGGCGCCGCTCACTGCGCTGATCGTGCGCCAGGGAATGGTGCGCAATTACCTCGAAGGGCTGCTGCTCGCGGGCGCGGCTCTCCTCTTCTGGCGGCGGCAGACCCGGGCCGGGGCCGCCGCGGCCGCGGGATTCTGGATCGCCGCGACCCTCTGCAAAGAAGCGTGGATCCTTCTCCCCCTTTTCATGCTCGCCGACTCGGCCGCGCGACGCGAGACGTGGCGCTCGATCGTCCGCCGCGCCCTGCCGCTCGCAATCGCTGGAGCGACCTATGTCGTGTGGCGGAACTGGATGCTCGGGTCGTTCGGCGGATACCGCCATTTCCCCCCGCTCGACGAGCTCGCGCAACTCCCTTCTGTATTCTGGGGAAACATCACCCTCTCGACGCCTCCATTCTGGCGAGCGGTCTGGGGCGGGACCGTCGTCGTGCTCGGGGCAGTCGCGCTGGCCCGGATGCGCCTCCGCGCCGCCCTCATCACAGTCCTGGCGGCGGCCGCCGCGACGGCGCCCTTCATCCCCGTCTCGAGTCTCTTCTTCTTCAGATACGCGTTCGTCGCGACCGTCGCGCTCATCGCACTCTCGGCCGCGGCCTCGTCGCTGCTGCCCCGGGCGGCGGGGTGGCTTGCGATCGGATCAATCCTCGTCGCCGCTCTGGTGGGGGGGCGCGTCGTCGCCCGTGCCGAGAACGCGAACGCGCATCTCATGGCGACCGTCGGCAGATATCTGTTTACCGCTCCGGCCGGGGCCCCGCCGCTCCTCACGACGACCTACGGCCCCCACGTCGAGGGAATCGCCGCGCTTCGCAAGCTTCTCGGCCGAGGGGAGGCACCCCGGGTGTTTCTTTCCAACTGGGTCTTCATCCTCGAAGAAGATCTCCCGCCGCAGGTCGCGAGCGTCGGTCCCTCCGGCCAGATCGTCGTGCGGCCGACCGCGGATCACCGGGCGCGAATCCGCGCCGCGCTCGCGCAGTTCCGCCCGGGCGATCCCCTCAGACGTCGAAGTGATCAGGGAAGAAACGAATGTCCGGTGGAAGTACGGACCCCCGGGCGCGAAGCGGTGGAACGTGCTCACGTGGCCCTCGTATGAGGTGCGCGGAGTCGCCGCGGAGGGATGGCTCCGCGCCCAGAGGCGCCTGACCATCGGGGGAATCTCGTGGCCCGCCCAGGCTTTCCGCATCCGTAGAGTGGCCGCCGACAGAACCTGGACCGTCAGCCCGGTTTTTCTCGACGCGATCGGGACGACGAGGTGGTCGAGGCCTGCGTCCTCGGGGCCGCCCGCCTCGGCGGCAGGATCGCCCCACACAGGGGCACCCTGAAACTCCGTTCCGCCCGCCGAAAGTCCAATGCTCCGGGCCCCGGGGACATTTTTGCACCCAGTAGCCCCCTGGATGTAACCGGTTTCAGAAACCGATTGACAACGGGCCGGCAGGTCGTTAGGTTATGCGCGATGTAAGCGGTTACATCATGCGCGCCCATCCGACTCGCTTTCCCCTCCCCGGCGCCACGATCAGGGACGTCGCGTCACGCGCTGGCGTGTCCGTCGCCACAGTCTCGCGTGTCCTCAACGAAAAAGCGCTCGTTCGGGAAGAGACGATCAAGCGGGTCCTCGAGGCGGCAAGCGAGCTTCAGTACGTTCCGCACGGCGGGGCCCGCAGTCTCTCGATGCGCCGCACGAACACCGTCGGGGTCGTCCTTCCCGACCTGCACGGCGAGTTCTTCTCGGAAGTGATCCGCGGGATCGACATCGCCGCGCGCCGGCGCGGCTTTCATCTGCTCGTCTCCGGCTCTCACAGCGATTGGAGCGAAATGACGGCGATGGCCCTGGCCGTCCGGGGGCGGGTCGATGGGTTGATCGTCATGGTTCCCGACATGGAGCCTGAAGCGGTTCAGGCGCGGCTTCCGGGCGGGATTCCCGTGGTCCTGCTCAACTGCCGGGCCACGAACACGTGGTCGATCGTCATCGACAACGCCGCGGGAGCCGAGACGATGGTCCTTCATCTCGCGTCGCTCGGCCACAGCGAGATCGCCTTCATCTCCGGGCCCGAGGGAAACGCGGACGCCGCCGAGCGGCTTCGCGGGTGGCGGAGCGGCATGGAACGGATCGGCGCTGCGCCACGCGAGGACCTGATCGGGAGCGGAGACTTCAGCGAGAACGGCGGATATGAAGCCGCCTACGCGCTGCTTTCGCGGAAGCCCCGCCCCAGCGCTCTTTTCGCCGCGAACGACGCGATGGCGATCGGAGCTCTGAGCGCCATCCGCGAACAGGGGCTACGAGGTCCCCGCGAGCATCGCGGTCGCCGGCTTCGACGACATCCCGATCGCGCGCTTCGTCTCTCCCCCGCTAACGACGGTCAGCGTCGAAATCGCCGAGCTCGGACGGCGCGCGTTCGAGCTGTTCATGGAAGGAACCGAGCCGGGGAGCGTTCCGCGGCTCGAGACTCTGGAGACCCATCTGGTAATTCGCGAGTCGTGCGGCGCCGGCGTGCGCCGCCCGGATCGCGCAGACAGTCAAGGAGTGAAGCTCGATGAAACCAACAGGAGGAATGCTCATGAGTCGGATTCGTCCCCATCCCCGGATTCTCTTCACGATCATGCTGATGCTGCTTCTCGTGGCGCCCGTCCAAGCGCAGGTGTCCACGGCGTCGATCTCGGGGGTCGTCGCCGATGAGAACGGCCCGATACCCGGGGCGTCTGTCGCTGCGGTGAACACGCAGAGCGGCTTCCGCCATCGAGACGTCGGCGGACAACGACGGCAGATACCAGATCGCCGGGCTGCAGCCCGGCGTCTATTCCATCCAGGTCTCCTCGCAGGCGTACAAGGAACAGTCGCGCACCGTGCAGGTGCTCGTCGGACAGACGGCCACCGTCGATTTCCGCCTGACCGTCGACGCCCTCTTCACCGAGAACATCACCGTGGTCGGCGATGCGACGCAACTCCTGGTCGACAACCGCTCGCCCGAGGTCTCCACCAACATCACCCCGCAGCAGATGGAGAGCCTCCCGTTGAACAACAGGAACTTCCTGGCGTTCTCCAGCCTCGCTCCGGGCGTTTCGTTCACGAGGGACACGGATGCGCAGGGTCAGTCATTCAGCAGCGGCGCTCAGGACTCCAAGCAGGTGAACGTGTTCATCGACGGTGTGTCGTTCAAGAACGACATCATCAAGGGTGGCGCGTTCATGCAGGACTCCAGCCGCGGCAACCCGTTCCCGCAGGGCGCCGTCCAGGAGTACCAGGTTCTCACCCAGAACTACAAAGCCGAGTACGAGAAGGCGTCGGCCGCGGTGATCACCGCCGTCACGAAGTCGGGCGGCAACGACCTTCAGCGGCGACGTGTTCTACCTCTTCCAGGACGAGGGGATGGTCGAGCAGGACGATTTCGCCAAGGCGCGCGGCGACGACAAGGCGCCGTACGAGCGCGACCAGTACGGGATCTCGCTCGGCGGTCCCATCATGCGGGACCGCTTGAACTTCTTCGTCACGGCCGAGCAGTCCGAGCGCGACGTGGTCAGCTCCGTCTTCCACGGCTCGGCGTGGAACAAACGCCCGGCGAACGTGGCGGCGATCCTCGACTCCTACGAAACAGGGACGATCGTCGCGCCGTTCGAGTCGCTTCTCTGGTTCGGCAAGCTCTCGTTCCAGCCCTCGGCGAACCAGTCCGCCGAGCTTTCGATTCACCGCCGGGACGAGGATGAGATCCGTGAGTTCGGCGGCCAGCGCGTCGAGGAGGGCGGAGCCAACATCGTCATCGCCACCGACGCCGCGACGGCGCGGCATACGTTCGTGTTCGGCTCCAGCGCCCTCAACGAAGCGACGCTCACCTATCAGAGCCTGCAGTGGGCGAATACCGCCACGGACCTGAGCAAGCCGCACCTCAACTACATCAACCTGCTCGACGTCGGCAGCAAGGACTACATCCAGGATCTCGAGCAGAGCAAGATCGGCCTCCGCGACGACGTGAGCTTCTATAAGCGAGTGGATGGGGTCGCACACGCTCAAGGTGGGCGGCGTCGTCAACTTCGCCGATTACAGCCTGACCAAGTCGGCGTTCGTCAATCCGGTCTTCGAGTTCCGCGAACAGGAGAACTGGCAGTTCCCGTACAAGGCGCGCATCGGGTTCGGTGAGCCGGACCTGGCCTTCGACAACACGCAATACGGCTTCTACGCCCAGGACGACTGGACGATCGGAAACTTCACCCTCAGCGGCGGCCTGCGTTGGGACTACGAGACCAACATGCTGAACAACGACTGGGTCACGCCCGCCGCGGTCGCGAACGGTCTCCGAACCTCCTGTCGTACCTTCGGCAGCCCCATCGGCGGAAAAACCGAGTGGTGCATCGACGACATTTTCGACGTCGACGACTACATTTCGACGGGCGACAACCGCAGCTCGTACGACGGCATGATCCAGCCGCGGCTCGGGCTGAGCTGGGACGCCCGCGGTAACGGCCAGACCGTGCTGTTCGGCGGCTGGGGCCTCTACTACGACCGCGTCGCTCTCAACGACATCTACGACGAGGCCTATCGTCACCAGTGGAAGCAGTACGAGATTTGTTTCACGATGGATGGCACGCAGCCGCCGGATTGCGGTCCCGCCGCGATCCAGTGGAATCCCACGTACCAGTCCGCGGAGGGCATGCGCCAGCTGATCGCCAGCGGCGCGACGGGCGGGCCGGAAGTCTACCTTCTCGAGAACGACACCAAGCCGCCGCAATCGACGCAGTGGACGATGGGCGTGCGCCAGCAGCTCGGCGCGAACTGGCTGGGATCCCTCACCTACGCCAACTCGAGGAGCAAGAACGGCCTGGCCTGGAGCTTCGGCACGCTGCCCTCCGGGCGCGAACTTCAACGACCGCTGGGGAAGCTGGGTCGGCATTCCCGGCTACGCCATCGTTCTGCGGAGCTACGATGAGCGCCGGAGAGAGTACGACGGCGTCTATCTGACGTTCGACCGGCCGCGAACCGCGGGCTCGCGCTGGGGCGCGAACATCGCGTACACATGGAGCGAAGGATTCCAGAACGCCTCGCTCGACGACGGCGTCGCGTTCTCGTTCGACTTCCTCCCGGGCGACTGGCCGATGTTCCCCTCGAACGGCGACGAGCGGCATAAGCTGTCGATGAGTGGCAGCGTCACGCTCCCGGCGGGATTCGAGGCCTCGTCGATCCTCCAGCTCGGATCGGGCACCCCGTACAGCGGCACGAACTGCCTTGCCGGCTGGGATAAATGCCGGTTCCTCCCCAACGGCATCCGGCCCGAGTCCGAAGCGTTCCTCGGGATCGACGAGTTCGCCTACCAGAGCCTCGATCTGCGGCTCCAGTGGAATGCGCCGGTGATCGCCGGCGCGCGGATCTCTCTGATCGGCGAAGCGTTCAACGCCCTCGATGCCGACAACGGCGGCTGCCTGGAAGGATGGGCCGGCGCGCCCGGCGAACCGAACCCGAAGTTCGGCAAACCGACCTGCGAGTTCAACACGCGGCGATTCCAGCTCGGAACCCGCGTCACGTTCTGATCGTGGTCGAGGCGCGGCACGGGGTCTCCCGTGCCGCGCCTCCACGCAGGAACTGCGACGAGATCCTG
Organism: uncultured Acidobacteriota bacterium; assembly: GCA_963793695.1. Classification (GTDB taxonomy): domain Bacteria; phylum Acidobacteriota; class Thermoanaerobaculia; order Gp7-AA8; family Gp7-AA8; genus CAWCBB01. The sequence continues at coordinate 384,184 of CAWCBB010000030.1, forward strand.
TCGAATCCATCCGGCTCCGCTTCTGATGCTTGATTCACAGCCGGAATCGTGAGGGAGAGCGGCGGCGCCTTCGCCGCTCTCCCCCTTCTTCCCCGGACCGCCCGGCGCGGGAGCCGCATGTCGCGCCCTTGAGGTGACCCGATGACGTTCCGCCGCGCGATTCCCGTCTTCCTGATCGTCCTGACCGTCGCCTGCCGGACAGCCGGAGCTCCGGCGGCCTCGGGCTCCGCGACCGCGAACGGCGGCCGGGTCAGGGTGGTCACGCGGACGCCGGAAGCGGTGACCACGGCGCTGCTCGACGATCTGCAGAAGCGGACGTTCGAGTGGTTCTGGGACACGGCGAATCCGGCGAACGGGCTCGTGCCCGACCGGTGGCCCACGAAATCATTTTCCAGCATCGCGGCGGTCGGCTTCGGGCTCACCGCGTACCCCGTCGGCGTCGAGCGCGGCTGGATCACGCGGGAGCAGGCGCGGACGCGCGTCCTCACGACGCTCGAGTTCTTCTGGAACGCTCCGCAGGGGCCCGCCGCGACCGGGATGACCGGCTATCGCGGATTCTTCTACCACTTCCTCGACATGGACACGGGAGAGCGATACCGCGACGTCGAGCTCTCCTCGATCGACACGACGCTGCTCCTCGCCGGCGCCCTCTTCTGCCAGAGCTATTTCGATCGGGATCATCCGGACGAGGCGCGGATCCGCGAGCTCGCGGAGACCCTCTACGGTCGCGCAGACTGGAGCTTCTTTCAGATCCGGAAGCCTCTCGTCTCGATGGGATGGCAGCCGGAACGGGGATTCAACGGCTGGGACTGGCGCGGCCTGAACGAAGGAACGATCCTCTACATCCTCGCGCTCGGGTCCCCGACGCATCCCGTCGAGCCTTCCGCATGGGCGGCTTGGACCAGCACGTATCAATGGAGCAGTTTCTACGGATACGAGCACGTGAACTTCGCGCCGCTCTTCGGGCACCAGTTCTCCCACATCTGGATCGACTTCCACACGATTCAGGACGATTACTTCAGAGCGAAGGGAATCGACTTTTTCGAGAACTCGCGGCGCGCGGTCCTCTCGCAGCGGTCGTACGCGATCGACAATCCGGACGGCTGGCGGTGGTACGGGCCGAACCTGTGGGGCCTCTCCGCCTCGGACGGCCCGGGAGACGGTACCGCGCTCGTGGACGGGCGCTCCCGGAGGTTCATGGGCTACGCCGCGCGAGGCGCCGCGGCGGGTGAAGTGCGGGACGACGGGACGATCACGCCGATGGCCGCGGCGGCCTCGCTGCCGTTCGCGCCGGAGATCGTCGTTTCCGCGATCGAGGAGATGCGGGGGCGTTACGGCGACGCGCTGTATCAAAGGTACGGCTTCCTCGACGCGTTCAACCCGACGCTCCGGACAGATCCCGGATTCCGCCTCGAGCACGGAACGATCGATCCGGAGCTCGGATGGATCAATCCCGATTACCTCGGCATCGACCAGGGGCCGATCCTCCTGATGATCGAGAACTACAGGTCGGAGCTCATCTGGAAGGTCATGAAGAAGAACCCTCACGTGGTGAGAGGGCTGAGGCGCGCGGGGTTTTCGGGAGGGTGGCTGGATACCGCGCCATAAGCGGGGAGATCGCGTATGCGACGAATCTGCGCAAGCCGCAACTCTCTCGGCGACGGAACGGGTGTCATCCCGAGCGTAGCGAGGGATCTGGGCGGGGGGCTGCGAAAGAACGCGGCGCCGGCGCAGGGCGCGATGGCCTGCATTCGCGATCGAGGCGAAGGTCGATCCTCTCGCCCTGGTTTCGCTTCCGCGTCGCGCGCGACACGCCCTCCCAGATCCCTCGCTACGCTCGGGATGACATCTCGCCGAGGGGTGCTCGTCATGGCACTGATGGCGGCGAGCTTGTCGCTCGTGTCGTCCTGCAATCCCGCCTCCGCCGAGACCAAAACCGTCATCGAGTTCTGGGGGATGGGGCGCGAGGGAGAGGTCGTGGCCGAGTTGCTCCCGGAGTTCCAGCGACTGCACCCGAACATCCAGGTCCGCGTCCAGCAGATGCCGTGGACCGCGGCGCACGAGAAGCTCCTCACCGCCTACGTCGGCGAATCGACACCCGACATCGCGCAGATGGGGAACACGTGGGTCCCGGAGTTCACGGCGATCGGCGCGCTCAGCCCGCTGGACGAGGCGATCGCGGCGTCGCCGCGCGTCGATCCCGATCACTACTTCCGCGGGATCTGGGAAACGAACCGCGTCGACGGTGCGATTTACGGCGTCCCCTGGTACGTCGACACGCGGCTCCTCTTCTATCGGACCGACGTCTTCCGCGACGCGGGGTGGAGCGCACCCCCGAAAACGTGGGAAGAGTGGATGCGGCTGATGGATGCGATCCGCGGGAAGAAGCTGGCGCGCTTCCCCGCGTTCCTCGCGACCAACGAATGGCAGCCGCCCGTCGTCCTCGCCCTCGGCGCCGGCTCCCCCATTCTCCGCGAGAACGGAACGCGCGGCGCGTTCCGGGGACCGGAGTTCCGGAGCGCGTTCGCGTTCTATACGAATCTCTTCGCGCGCGGCTACGCGCCGAAGCTCAGCTACAACCAGATCTCGAACGTCTATCAGCAGTTCGCCGAGAAGGACTTCGCGATGGTGATCACGGGCCCGTGGAACGTCGGGGAGTTCCGCCGGCGGCTCCCGGAGGAGCTGCAGGACGACTGGTCGACCGCCCCGATGCCGGCGCCCCCGGGGAAGACGTATCCGGGCGCCTCCGTCGCGGGAGGTTCGAGCCTCGCGATCTTCGCGGCCTCGGAGAAGAAGGAGGCGGCGTGGAAGCTGATCGAGTTCCTTTCGCGACCGGAGATCCAGGTCCGTTTCTACGAGCTGTCGGGAAACCTGCCGGCGCGGAAGGAAGCGTGGAGCGCGCCCGCGTTCGTGAATGACCGGGAGATGAACGCCTTCCGGACGCAGCTCGAGAACGTCGTGCCCACCCCGCCCGTGCCGGAGTGGGAGCAGATCGCGAGCGAGGTGTGGGAGCACGCCGAGATGGTGATCCGGGGGGGCGTGACGGTCGACCGCGCCCTGGCGCGGCTCGACACGCGAGCCGACTCGATGCTGGAGAAGCGGCGCTGGATGCTGCGCGAGAGGGAATCCGAATGAAGCCTGAAAGCCGTGCCGCGATTCTCTTCCTCGCTCCCGCGATGACGGTGCTCGCGCTGTTTTTCGTGATCCCGATCGCGGCGGCGCTCGCTCTGAGCCTCACGGACTTCGACATCTACGCGGTCGCGAGCTGGCGGAACATCCGGTTCGTTGCCTTCGGCAATTACGCGGAGCTCGTCCGCTCGCCGCTCTTCTGGAAGGCGATGAAGAACACGCTCTACTTCGCTCTGGTGGGCGGTCCACTCACGGTCGCCGTGTCCCTGGGGGCCGCGCTCCTGCTCAACTCGCGCCTCGCCCGGCTCCGCCCGCTCTTCCGCACGGTCTTTTTCGCGCCCGTCGTCACGACCATGGTCGCCGTCGCGATCGTGTTCCGGTACCTCTTCAACGCGCGGTTCGGGATGATCAACTTCGGCCTCGAGGCGATCGGCGTGGGCGGGGTCGACTGGCTCGGCGATCCCCGCTGGGCGATGCCCGCGATCATCATCCTCGCGGTCTGGAAGAACTTCGGCTACACGATGATCATCTTCATCGCGGGGCTCCAGAGCGTCCCCGAGGAGCTCTACGAGGCGGCGCGGATCGACGGAGCCGGCTGGCTCGCCCAGTTCCGGCACGTCACGATCCCGATGCTGGCCCCGACGTTCCTCTTCGTGGGAATCGTGACCGCGATCGGTTACCTCCAGCTCTTCGCCGAACCGTACGTGATGACTCCGGACGGAGGACCGCTCGACTCGACGCTGTCGGTCGTCATGCTCATGTATCTCGAGGGGTTCCGCTGGTGGAACATGGGATTCGCGGCGGCCGTCGCGTTCATGCTCTTCATCGTGATCGCGCTCGCGACCTTCGTTCAGCTCCGGCTCCGGAAGGACGTGGCGGAATGAAGAGGCCGGTCCAGTCGCTCGCCCTCCATCTCTGCCTCGCGATCGCGGCGGCGCTCGTCGCCTTCCCCGCTCTTCTGGATGGTCGCGGCGTCGTTCATGCCGACGGGCGAGGCCGCGATGTTCCCGCCGCGGCTCCTCCCCTCCCGTCCGACCCTCGATCATTACAGGGAGCTCTTCACGCGCCTCGACCTGGGACGCTCGCTCGTGAACAGCGCGATCATCGCGTCGCTCTCCACGCTGATCTCGCTCCTCCTGAACTCGATGGCGGGATACGCGTTCGCCAAGCTGCGCTTCGCCCGGCGGGAACAGCTGTTCGGCGTGATGCTCGCCGCTGCTCGTCCTCCCCGCGCAGGTCGGGATGCTCCCGCTCTTCCTCATGCTCAAGCAGATGGGGCTCGTCAACACGTACTGGGGCGTCGTCATCCCGATGATGGCGAGCGTCTTCGGGATCTTTCTCATCCGGCAGTTCATGCTCGCGATCCCGAACGAGCTCCTCGAGGCCGCGCGGGTCGACGGGGCGAGCGAGTGGACCATCTACTGGCGGATCGTCCTTCCGCTCTCGATGCCGGTCCTCGTGACGCTCGCGATCTTCACGTTCATGGCGAGCTGGAACGACTTCATGTGGCCGCTGATCGTCCTCACCGACAACGACCGCTACACCCTCCCCGTCTCGATCGCGAACCTCGTCGGCGAGCACGTTCAGGACCTCGAGCTCATGATGGCCAGCTCGGTCCTCACCGTCCTCCCCGTCCTCCTCCTCTTCCTCTTCCTCCAGCGCTACTACGTCGCGGGAATCATGATGGGAAGCGTGAAGGGGTGAGACAGATGACAAATGCAGAATGCAGAATGCAAGTAAAATCCAGAAATGAGAAACCCGCGCTCGATGGCGGGCTTCGCAACCTCGTCGCCGCTCATGCGCCTCAGGGTTTTTGCATTTCTTCATTTTGCATTGTGCATTTTGCATTTGTCTTTCGACTTCCATTCAGGCGCAGACCGCGCACGATCCTCGACGACTTCGAATCGATCGCGCGCTGGAAGGCCCTCCCCGCCGACGGCGTTTCCCTCGAGCTCCACTCCGACCAGGGCTTCGCGGGCGAAGCGATGCGGATGGACGTCGACTTCCAGGGGCGCGGCGGCTACGTCATCGCGCGGCGCGCGCTCGACCTCGCCCTTCCGGACAATTACGAGTTCACGTTCCGGATCCGCGGAGATCTCCCGCGAAACAATCTCGAGTTCAAGCTGATCGACGAGACGGGAGAGAACGTCTGGTGGCTCAACCAGCGCAATTTCGAGTTCACCGCCCGACTGGCAGCTCGTGCGGATCCGCAAGCGGCACATCTCGTTCGCGTGGGGTCCGCGCGGCGGCGGTGAGATCAAGCGCCTCGCCGCGATCGAGCTCGCGATCAGCGCCGGCACCGGGGGGAAGGGAAGCGTCTGGATCGACGAGCTGACCTTTCGCCCGCGCGAGCCGGAACGTCCCTACGATCGCGCTCCCGTGGCCTCCGCCTCTGCGGATCCCGGCGGCGCGAGCCGGGTCCTGGACCGGGACGACGCGACGAGCTGGCGGACGACGGCCGCGGCGGCGGCGATCGCGCTCGACTTCCTCGTCGAGCGCGAGTACGGGGGCGCCGTGGTCCAGTGGGGAGAGCCGCACGCGACGAGCTATGACGTCGAAGCCTCGGACGACGGCACGAGCTGGACCGTCGCCCGGCGGGTGCGCGGCTCGAATGGAGAGCGCGACTTCCTCTTCCTGCCGGAGTCCGAGTCGCGCCACTTGCGCCTGCGGCTGCTCGAGAGCAGCGGAACGGGGTACGAGATCCGCGAGATCGAGGTCCAGCCGCTCGACTTCGCCTCATCGAAGACGGAGTTCTTTCACCGCATCGCGGCGACCGCCCCTCGCGGTCGCTATCCCCGCTATCTCAATCGAGAACAGTCGTTCTGGACCGTCGCCGGCGCCCCCGCCGACGAGGAAGAGATCCTGGTGAACGAGGACGGCATGATCGAGGTCGGGGGCGTGGGCGGCTTCTCGATCGAACCGTTCGTCCGGATCGACTCCACCGGCGAGCTCGTCACATGGAACGGCGTCGATCGGCGCGCCTCGCTCGCCGGCGGGACATTGCCCGTTCCGAGCGTCGCCTGGACGCACCCCTGGCTGGAGCTCACGATCACGGCGCTGGTCGGAGGGGAGCCGGGAAGGAGCGCGGCGCGCGCGACCTACGAGATCCGCAACCGCAGCCCCCGGCCGCTCGCGGGGACGCTCTACGTTGCGATCCGCCCCTTCCAGGTGAATCCTCCCTGGCAGTTCCTCAACGTCGCCGGCGGCTACGCGGAGATCGGCTCGATCGCCTGGGATGGCGCGGCCGCGACCGTGAACCAGGCTCGCGCGCTCGCGCCGTCTCCCGCACCGGCCGGCTTTGGAGCTGCATCATTCGACGGCGGCTCGATCGTCGAATACCTCGCGAAGGGAGTCCTCCCGAACGAAGCGTCGCGTCGACGATCCGTTCCGCGCCGCCTCCGGGGCGTTCGCGTGGAGCCTCGCCCTCCAGCCCGGCGGGCGACGGACGGTCTCGATCGACGTCCCGCTCCACCCCGGCGCGCCGAAAGCCCCGCCCGAGGGCGAGATCGCCGCGCGATGGAGCGCCATGCTGGGCGACGCGCGGATCGATCTGCCTCCCTCCGCCGCCGCGATCGAGCGGACGATTCGGAGCACGCTCGCATACATCCTCGTGAATCAGGACGGGCGGCGATCCAGCCGGGCTCGCGCGCGTACGACCGCTCCTGGATCCGCGACGGCTCGCTCACCTCCGCGGCGCTGCTCCGCTTCGGCCTGACCGCCGCCCGTCCGCCGCTTCATCGAGTGGTACGCCGCCTTCCAGTACCCGAACGGCAAGGTGCCCTGCTGCGTCGGGCAAGGTCGGCGCGCGACCGCGTTCCGGAGAACGACAGCCACGGTCAGCTCATCTTCCTCATCGCGGAGTACGTCGCGCCACACCGGAGATCTGGAGTCTCGCTCGATCGATGTGGCCGCACGTCGCGAGCGCGGTCGAGTTACATCGACGAGTTGCGCCAGCAGCGAATGACCGCCGAGTATCAGGTCTCCGGAGAAGCGCGCGTTCTACGGGCTCCTCCCCGAGTCGATCAGCCACGAGGGGTACTCGGCGAAACCGATGCACTCCTACTGGGACCAGCTCTTCGCGCTCGAGGGGCTCGAGGATGCGGCGTGGCTCGCCGGCGCTCTCGCGCTCGACGAGGAACGGGACCGGATCGCGGCGATCCGGGACGAGCTACCGGAAGGATCTCGCCGCGTCCTTCCGGCTGGCGATGGCGAGGCACGGGATCGACTACCTTCCCGGTTCCGTCGAGCTGGGGGATTTCGATGCGACCTCCACGACGATCGCGCTCGAGCCCGTCGACGGCGCGCCCGATCCTGCCGGAGGGAGCCCTCGAGCGAACGTTCGAGAAATACTGGGAGAACTTCGTCGCGCGCCGCGATGGGCGGATCGAATGGGACGGCTACACGCCGTACGAGCTGCGCGTGGTCGGCTCGTTCATCCGGCTCGGCTGGGCCGGGCGCGCGCACGAGGCTCTCGCCTGGTTCATGGATCATCGGCGGCCTCCCGGATGGAACCACTGGGCGGAGGTCGTCTGGAAGGATCCCCGGACGCCCAAGTTCATCGGCGACATGCCCCACACCTGGGTCGGCTCTGATTTCCTCCGGTCGGTCGTCGGATTTCTTCGCGTACGAATCGAAGGCGGACGACGCTCTGGTGATCGCGGCCGGCATTCCGGAGCCGTGGGCGCGCGAGGGGGTTGCGGTCAGAGAACCTCCGAACGCACTACGGGCCGCTGTCCTACTCGCTCCGCGACGAGCGCGGGTCGATCCGGCTCTCTATCTCCGAAGGGACGGCCATCCCCTCCGGCGGCATCGTCGTCCAGGCTCCCTTCGCTTCACGCCTCGTCATCCGCTCTCTTCCGGCCGAGGTCACGCTCGAGCCGCGCCGCACGGAGGCCTTCCGATGAGCAGTACCGACGCGGCCATGCCGTACGGCCATTTTTCCGACGACCATCGCGAATTCGTCGTCACCGATCCCCGCCCGCCCCGCCCCTGGGCGAACGTGATCTCCAATCCGCGCTTCGGCCTCGCCGTGAGCCAGAGCGGGCAGCGGCTTCACCTGGATCGACAACTCCCAGCTCGCGGTCGTGAACGTGCTGGCAGCAGGACTTCGCGCAGGACACGAGCGGAAAGTTCCTCTACGCGCGCGACGGCGAGAGCGGCGAGGTCTGGTCCCTCTCGCCGGCGCCCGTCTGGGGCGCGCTCGACGCCTACGCCTGCCGCCACGGGATCGGCTACACGACGTTCGAGCTGACCGCGCACGAAATCGCCTCGGAGTGGACGCTCTTCCCGCATGCGAGCGAGCCGGTCGAGCTCTGGATCGTCCGGCTGCGAAACCCGGCGAGCCGCGCGCGACGGACTCGAGCTCACCGGCTACCTCGAGTGGTGCTGCGGCGTCTCCCCCGCCCCGCGGCGCGAGTTTCACAAGCTCTTCATCGAGACCGCGTTCGATCCGGAGACCCGCGCGATCTTCGCGATCGAACCACATGTGGGACGTCCCCTCGGCGCGCTGGGGGCACTGGAACACGAGCTTTCCTTACGTTTGCGCGTTCGGCGCGAGCGAGCCGATCGTCGAGCGCCGAGGGCGACAAGGCCGCCTTTCTCGGGCGCAACGGGACCGTCGAGGCTGCCCGGGGCTCTCGGCCGGCGCGACTGGGACGGCACATTCGGGCGGCACGCGGATCCGGTGGCTGCGCTGCGCGATCGCGATCGAACTCGAGGCGGGCGGCGAGCGGGAGCTCGGCGTTCGCGATCGCGGTCGATCGTCACGCGAGGCCGCGGGGTCGCTGCTCGAAGCGCTGGGCAAGCCCCGCCGCGGCGCGCGGGGCGCTCGAGGCGGCGAAGCGATCGCTGGATCGAGCGGCTCGCGGCCCACCGGATGGAGACGGCGGACCCGCGCTTCGACGCGCTTGATCAACGACTGGGTGCGGTACCAGGCGATCTCGGCGCGGATCTGGGGGCGCGCGGCTACTACCAGCAGAGCGGCGCGTTCGGCTTCCGCGATCAGCTCCAGGACTCGCAGGTCTGGCTCACGATCGATCCGCCGCGGTGCCGCGAGCAGATCGACCTTCACGCGGCACACCAGTTCGCCGACGGCTCGGTCTACCACTGGTGGCATCCCCTCTCCGAGATGGGGCACGTCACGAAGATGACCGACGACCTCCTCTGGCTGGCGTTCGTCGCGGCGAACTACATGAAGGAGACCGGGCGACCTCTCGATCCTCGACGACCGTTCGCCGTTCCTCGACGACGGCGGCCCGCTCCGCTCGACGAGCACGTCCGCCGCGCGTTCGAGCGCGTCTTCCGGAGGACGAGCCCGCGCGGGCTGCCGTACATCGGCGCTGGCGACTGGAACGACGGCCTCTCGGCCGCGGGCCTGGAGGAGAAGGGAGAGTCGATCTGGCTCGCGCACTTCCTCGCCGGCATCCTCGGCGACTGGGCGGAGATCCACCGCGCGGACCGGCAGGGCGCGGTTCGCGGCGCGGGTACGGCGAGCGGCGCGAGGCGCTCGTCGCCGCGATCAACGAGCACGGCTGGGACGGCGCGTGGTACTGGCGCGCGACGCTCGACGGCGGGATCGAAGATCGGGAGCCGCGAGAACCGCGTCGGGCGGATCTATCTCAACGCGCAGACCTGGGCGATCCTGAACGACGTCGCGCCGCCGGACCGCGCGCGCGCGTGCATGGCGGCGGTGCGGGAGCATCTCGATCCGCGACTCGGGCGCGCTTCTGCTCGCCCCCGCGTACGACGGGCCCGTCGAGCGAGATCGGCTACATCACCCGCTACGCGCCGGGGCTGCGCGAGAACGGCGGCGTCTACACGCACGCGGCGACCTGGGCGATCGCCGCGGCGGCGAAGATGAAGGACGCCGAGCTCGTCGGGACGCTGCTCGCGGCGATCGACCCGACGAACAAGGACCCCGAGCGCTACTGGGCCGAGCCGTACGTCCTTCCGGGCAACGTCGACGGGCCCGACTCGCCGCTCCACGGCCGCGCGGGCTGGACCTGGTACACCGGCTCGGCCGCGTGGCTCCACCGCGTCGTCTGCGAGTGGGTCTTCGGCGTCCGGCCCGAGTGGGACGGGCTGCGGTTCGATCCGTGCCTTCCTCCGTCATGGGAGCGCGCGCGCATGACGCGGCCGTGGCGCGGCGCGACCTACGAGATCGCGATCGAGCGGAGCGGGGACGGCGTCCGCATCGATGTGAACGGGAATCGCGTGCAGCCGGGAGCGCTGATCTCTCCTCGATGAAGCGCGACCTCGGTAGAGCAAGTTTCGGGAGTCTCGAAAAAACGGCGGCCGCTCGGGCCGCCGTTTCGGATCTTGGAGATGGATCGAAATTCAGGGCTTGCGCCACGTCATCCACGCCTCCTGCATCCGGTCGACCTGTCCCCAGGTGAACTGGTACATGCAGGCGTCGTACGTGTAATCCATGAAATTCTCGATCGGGTCGTCGCCCGGGTGCTTCGGCCCGGGGCAGGTGTCGCGCCCGACGGGGCAACGGAAGGCGGGCGAACGCTCTGCCGGCGTGTCCGCTACGCCGTCGTTGAACGGAGTACAGCCGTACTGGAACGTGTGGTAGAGGCCGAGCCAGTGGCCGATCTCGTGCGTGGCGGTGTCTCCCTCGCTGTAGACGGCGTACGGGCCACCGGGGAGTGAGCGGAAGTCGACGACGACCCCGTCGTCCGAAGGATTGCCCGCGTACCAGAAGGGGAAGGTCGCCCAGCCGAGATAGCCCCCTCCGTCCGTGGTGTAGATGTTGAGAGTCTCGGGTCCGCCGCGGCGGAGGGCCGCCTTCGCGGCCGACTCCATCGCGCTGCTGATTCCCATGTAGAACCAGTCGGCGTTTTCCGTGCGGGTCAACCCCGCGAGCTCGAACGTGAACCCGGTGAAGGCGCCACCGGTCATCCCGGCAAATGCCTTGTCGAGAACTTTCATCTGATCACGGATCCAGCTGTCCGGGACTTCAGTTTCGACACCGGCGCCCGCGCTGATGACGTGAAACCAGACGGGGATCTTGTCCGCCTGGCCGCGGCCGGCGTTCTTCCCGACTTCGGCTCCGTCTGCCTGCGCCTGATCTTCGTCGATCTGGCGCGTGGCACACCGGACGGGCGGTTCCGCCCAGGCGGCCACCGCGGCGAGCATGACGACAAAGAGACAGAATGCGAGTTTCGCCTTCATCGACATCTCCTCCGATCTCGGTATCAACTGCTGGATTTCTGAATGGATGAAGACTACTGCAGGGGCTTGGAGGAAGCAAAACCGCAGGCGGGCTGCACCGCGACTTCGTGCTCGCGACCGGATCTGTCCGGACCCCGCGCACCGGGCGTCCGGAGAGGCGCGCGCAGCGCGCCCCTACAGATTCGCGCCGTTCGTCCGGATCACGTCGGCGTAGAACTTCGCGCTCTCTTTGAGCGTCCGCTCCTGCGTGGCGAAGTTCACATGGACGATCCCGAAACGCTGCGAAAAACCCTGCGACCACTCGAAGTTGTCGAGGAGCGACCAGACGAAATAGCCCCTCAGATCGACGCCCCCCGCGATCGCCTCGGCGCACGCAAGAAGATGCGTCCGGAGATAGTCGATGCGGAGGGGATCCTCGATCCTGCCGCGGATCGCCGCGGGCGGATCGTAGAAGGCGGCTCCGTTCTCGGTGACGTACAGCGGCAGCTTCGTGTACTCGGACGAGACGCGGACGAGAAGGTCCCGAAGCGACGATGGATGGACCTCCCACCCGAGCGTCGTGACGGTCGCCCCATTCTGCGGGACCGCCGTCGCGCGCTCGTAGGGAGACGCGGGATCCGCCTTCATCACTCCCCTCTTGTAGTAGTTGATGCCGAGAAAATCGACCGGCCGCGCGATTCCCTCGAAATCCCCATCGGGAAACTCCGGCCACGCTTCGCCGAAGATCTCCTTCATCTCTTCCGGGTATCGGCCGAGGAAGAGCGGATCGAGGTACTGGCGGTTCATGTACGCGTCGGACCGCTCCGCCGCCGTGCGGTCTTCCGGTCGAGTCGCTCGCCGGCCCCTTGGGCTCGAGGTTGAGGACGATCCCGACGCGATGCTTCCCGTCCGCCCGATAGGCGTCCACGGCCGCCCCGTGCGCTCGGAGGAGGTTGTGCGTCACGAGAGGCGCCTCGAACGGGCTCGCATGGCCGGGCGCCATCACCCCGTGCAGGTAGCCGCCGTCCATCACGACCCACGGCTCGTTGAGCGTCGCCCACATCGCGACGCCGCCGTCGAGCGCCCGGTACATCGTGGATGCGTACTCGCCGAACCACGAGGCGATCTCCCGGTTCGTCCATCCGCCGCGATCGTCGAGAGCCGCCGGGAGGTCCCAGTGATAGAGCGTCGCGTTCGCCGCGATCCCCGCGGCGCCGAGCTCGTCGACGAGGGCCCGATAGAAGTCGATCCCCTTCTGATTCGCGCTGCCGGTGCCGTTCGGGTAGATCCGCCCCCAGGCGATGGAGAAGCGATACGATTCGAGGCCGAGCCGCTTCATCAGGGCGACGTCCTCGCGCCACCGCCGATAGTGATCGCAGGCGACGTCTCCGTCGTCCGCGTTCACGATGCGTCCCGGCGTGTGGCTGAAGCGGTGCCAGATGGATGCTCCCGCGCCGTCCGCCAGAGGCGACCCTTCGATCTGGTACGCGGACGTGGAGGCGCCCCAGAGGAAGTCGGAGGGAAACAGCGCGGGCTCGCTCATCGCCGACAGGATTCTATCTCGTGCCCGAAACGGGACGGCCATCGAGGGGTTCGGAACCGCGGTACGAGCGGAATCTTTTGCCATGGACAGGGTTAACCCCGGAGGAGCTCCACGAGTGCAGAGACAGGCGAGAAACGTACGCATCGGAACCGTCGAGGTCGGCAGGGACCGCCCGATCGCCGTGCAGTCCATGGCGGCGACGCGCACCCAGGACATCCCGGCGACCCTCCGCCAGATCCAGCTCATCGAGGCGGCCGGCGGCGACATCATCCGCGTGGCGGTCGACAGCGCGCGGGACGTCGAGGCGCTCGCCGAGATCCGCCCGCAGACGAGGGCCAACCTCGTCGTCGATCTCCAGGAAAACTACAGGCTCGCCGAGAAGGTCGCGCCCCTCGTCCAGAAGATCCGCTACAACCCCGGCCACCTCTACCACATCGAGCCCCGCAAGCCGATCCGGGAGAAGGTCGCATGGCTGGCCGAGGTCGCGCGCGCGCACGACTGCGCGATCCGCGTCGGCGTGAACTGCGGCTCGGTCGATCCCGAGAAGCTCGACAAATATCCGGCGGACGATTCGATCACCCCCATGCTCGAGTCCGCGCTCGAGCACTGCGCGATGCTCGACGAGCTGGGGTTCGACCGCTATCTCGTGTCGCTGAAGGACTCCGATCCGAACAAAGTCATCGACGCGAACATCCGGTTCGCCCAGGCGCGTCCCGACGTTCCGCTTCACCTCGGCGTGACCGAAGCCGGCATGCCGCCGGACGGGATCATCAAGACCCGGATCGCGTTCGAGCAGCTGATCACCCGCGGCATCGGCGACACGATCCGCGTCTCGCTGACCCTCCCCTTCGAGCGGAAGGGGGAGGAGATCACGGTGGGTCGGCAGATCCTGGACGACATCGCGACGGGCCGCTTCCGCTCGGTGCCCCGCTTCGAGCAGAAGGGGCTGAACATCATCTCCTGCCCTTCCTGCTCCCGCGTGGAGAACGAGGCGTTCATCGAGCTCGCCGAAGACGTGCGCGCGATGAGCGAGTACGCGAAGGAGTACGACATCACGATCGCCGTGATGGGCTGCCGCGTGAACGGGCCGGGCGAGACGGACGACGCCGACCTCGGAATGTGGTGCGCCCCCAGCTTCGTGAATCTCAAGAAGGGAACCGAGACGCTCGGCCACTTCCGCTACGACGAGATCCTCGGTCGCCTCCGGGCCGAGCTCGACAAGCTCATCGAACGGAAGAAGGCGGCGGAGGTGAGCGCGTGACGCGCCGCCTCTTTCTTCGTTCTTCTCGCGATCGGCGTGATCCTTCTCGATCTCTGGACCAAGCACCTCATTCTCCAGAACTTCGCGCTTCACGAGACCCGGGAGGTCATCCCGGGGCTGTTTCAGCTCGTCTACGTCCAGAACACCGGCGCCGCATTCGGGCTCGGGGCGCGCGCGTCCTCGCCCCTCGTCCCGCTGCTCCTGAACATCGGCGCAATCGTCGTCTTCTTCATCGTGGTCGTCTACTCGCTGCGCACGGCCCTCACGGACCGCGTCCTCCAGTCCGGGCTCCATCTCATTCTGGGGGGCGCGGTCGGCAACCTCATCGACCGGTTCCGGTTCGGCTGGGTGGTCGACTTCCTCGACGTCTACGTCACGTTCGGGGGGCGGGAGCACCACTGGCCCGCCTTCAACGTGGCCGACTCGGCGATCTCGATCGGCATCGCCCTGCTCTTCCTGGACATGCTTCGCAAACCGGCGAAAGCGGCCGAGCCCGCGTAGGGACCGGCTCTCATTCAGTCGCGGACCGGAGCCGCCTGTCATCCCGAGCGTCGCGAGGGATCCGGGGGGCCGGGCGGTGCGCAAATCTCGATCTGTGCACCGCGCTCCCGCCCAGAGACGAGAATCTGGCACGGTGCGGCGCGAGGCCGGAACCCCGGCTGAGCCGCTTTTTGCTAGGATCGCGCAACCGTTTGATTCAGGAGCCCGGATGCCGTTGAAGTGACAGGAACCCGCCACGCCCTCAGCAGGGAGACCCTCCTCGAGGTCTACCGGACGATGTACATGTCGCGCCGGCTCGACGACAAGGAGATCCAGCTCAAGAGGCAGAACAAGATCTTCTTTCAGATCAACGGCGTGGGGCACGAGGCGGTCCTGGTCGCCGCCGGGATGCTCCTGCGTCCGAAGTACGACTGGGTCATCGCCTACTACCGGGATCGCGCCTTGATGGTGCAGCTCGGGATGAAACCGTACGAGATCCTGGCCGAGGCGACGGGAGCGCACGACGATCCGAACTCCGGCGGGCGGCAGATGCCGGCGCACTGGGGCCATCCGAAGCTCAACGTCATCTCGAAATCGTCGTGCACCGGGATGCACTTTCTCCACGCGGTCGGCGCGGCGGAGGCCGGGCTCAAGGCCTCGAAGCTGGAGGCGCTCCGCGAGCGTGGTGCCTCACGAGGACGACGAGATCATCTACTGCTCCGCCGGCGAGGGGACGACGTCCGAAGGCGAGTTCTGGGAGTCGCTGAACACCGCCTCGAACCTGAAGCTCCCCGTCCTCTATCTCATCGAGGACAACGGCTACGCGATCTCGGTTCCGGTCGAGGTCAACACGGCCGGCGGCTCGATCTCGAAACTCGTGAGCGGCTTCCCGGACCTCCTGGTGCGGGAGTGCGACGGCACGGATTTCTTCGAGTCGTATTCGGTCCTGCAGGAAGCCGTCCGTTACTGCCGGGAGCGGCGCGGGCCCGCGCTCGTGCACGCGAAGGTCGTCCGCCCCTACTCGCACTCCCTTTCCGACGACGAGACGCTCTACCGTTCGTCGGAAGAGCGACAGAAGGACGCCGAGCGGGATCCCCTCAAGCGCTTCGGCGAATACGTCCTTTCGAACGGTCTGATCTCCCCGGAAGATCTCGAGGCGTTGCGCCAGGAGGTCGACCGGGAGGTCAACGACGCCGCCGATCGCGCGGTGGCCGCGCCGCAGCCGGCGCCCGAGACGGTCTATGACTTCGTCTACTCGCCGGACGTCGATCCGACCTCGGACGCGTTCCGGAGCGAGCCTCGCTTCGAAGAAGGCTCGCAGCCGGGAACGATGGTCGATCTCATCAACGGGTGCCTCCACGACGAGATGGCGCGCGATCCGCGCATCGTGGTGTTCGGCCAGGACGTCGCCGACGCCTCACGCGAAGAAGTGCTCGCGGAGTGCAAAGGAAAGGGCGGGGTCTTCAAGCTGACCCACGGCCTCCAGCGGAAGTTCGGGCGCGAGCGTGTCTTCAACTCGCCGCTCGCCGAAGCGAACATCATCGGCCGGGCCGTCGGCATGGCGACGCGCGGCCTCAAGCCCGTCGTCGAGATCCAGTTCTTCGATTACATCTGGCCCGCGTACATGCAGCTCCGCAACGAGCTCGCCACGATGCGGTGGCGCTCGAACAACGGCTTCAAGGCCCCCGTGGTCGTCCGCGTTCCGATCGGCGGCTACATCAAGGGCGCCATCTACCACTCCCAATCGGGAGAAGTCCTCTTCACGCACATCCCCGGCCTGCGCGTCGTGATGCCCTCCAACGCGCTCGACGCGAACGGATTGCTCCGCACCGCGATCCGGTGCGACGACCCGGTGATGTTTCTCGAGCACAAGCATCTCTATCGGCAGACCTACAACAAGGCCCGCTACCCGGGACCGGACTACATGATCCCGTTCGGCAAGGCGAAGGTCGTCCGGCCCGGAACGCAGATGACGATCGTGACCTACGGCGCTCTCGTTCAGAAAACGCTCGCCGCGACCAGCCAGCTCGAAGCCCAGGGGCTCGATCCGGAGATCATCGACCTCCGCAGCCTCAGCCCCTACGACTGGGAGGCGATCGCGGAGTCGGTCAGGAAAACCAATCGCGTCGGGATCGTGCAGGAAGATTCGCTGGCGTGGGGCTACACCGCCGAGATCGGCGCGAGGATCGCCGACGAGCTCTTCGAGCACCTCGACGCCCCGGTGATGAGGGTCGGCGCCACCGACACGTTCGTCGGCTACGCGCCGTCGCTCGAGGAGGCGATCCTGCCGCAGATCGACGATCTGATCCGGATGATGAAGCGGCTGGCGGAGTACTGACTCCAAGACCTCAGGCCCAAGATAGGTCCGAGGTCTAGGACCTTCGCGCCGATCTCAGGCCGCGATACCCCGACCGTCAGGTCCGAGGTCTCTCGGTCTGAGGTCTGAGGTCTGAGAATCTACGCCGCGATGACGGCCGGCGTTCCGCGGACGATCAGCCTCGGCTCGGTCAGCTCCTGAACCTGCTCGACGGAGACGCCGGGGGCCAGCTCCCTCAGCTCGAGCCCGTCCGCGGTCACGTCCATGACGCAGTAGTCGGTGATGATCCGGTCGACGCAGCCGACGCCGGTGAGAGGAAGGTTGCACGCGCGGAGGACCTTCTTCTCCCCCTTCTTCGTGACGTGCTCCATCGTGACGACCAGCCGCCGCGCCGACGCAACGAGGTCCATCGCCCCTCCCATCCCCTTCACCATCGAGCCGGGCACCATCCAGTTCGCGATGTCGCCCGTCTCGGAGACCTGCATCGCGCCGAGGATCGAGAGGTCGATCTTCCCGCCGCGGATCATCGCGAAGGAATCCGCCGAGCTGAAGAACGACGCGCCCGGGAGGACGGTGACGGTCTGCTTACCCGCGTTGATGAGATCGGGATCGACCTCGTCGTCGGCGGGAAACGGACCGAGCCCGAGGATGCCGTTCTCGGACTGCAGGATGACTTCCATCCCTTTCGGGATCGCATTCGCAACGAGCGTCGGCATGCCGATGCCGAGGTTCACGTAGTAGCCGTCCTGAAGCTCCTGCGCGGCGCGGCGGACGATCTGGTCGCGGGTAAGGGGCATGGGGCCTCCGTATAATTCGGCGGAGTGTATCAATTCTCGGAAATGCGTTCTCCGTTCTTCGTTCTCCGTTCTCCGCGGAATCCCGAACGAGTCCGGATTCGTGGCTCCGGCAGGCCGTTTCCCGGAAGAGTGAGAACTGCGAATCTGAGAACGCGGAACTGACAACCTGCCGCGGAGAACGAAGAACGAGAACGAAGAACGCCTTTCTACCGGACCACGCCGCGATACGCATACGCGATCCCGCCCGTGTACGCGCGCCACTCGACCGCCTCGAAGGCGCCGGTCGCGCGCATGAACGTGACGAACGCGTCGCCGCAGGGGAACGCGCCGGCGGAGCGATCGAGATAGTCGTACGCGCGGCGGTTTCCCGTCAGGGCGCCGCCGATCCAGGGGAGCACTTTTCTCGAGTAGAGGTTGAAGAGGGGTCGGATTACGGGAGCCGAAGGCTGGCCGAACTCGAGCACCATGACGCGGCCGCCGGGGCGGACGACGCGCGCCATCTCGGCCGGGCCCTTGACGCGGTCGGCGACGTTGCGGATCCCGAAGGCGATGCTCGCGACGTCGAACGAATCGCCGGCGTACGGGAGCGCGGTCACGTCGGCCTGCTCGAAGCGGATGCTCACGCCGCGGTGGCGCGCTTTCTCCGGCGCCGGCGCCAGCATCTCGGCCGAGAAGTCGGTGCCGACCACCTCGCCCGACGGGCCGACCGCGCGCGCGAACGCGATCGCGAGATCGCCCGTGCCCGTCGCGCAATCGAGAACGCGCTCGCCTTCGCCGACGCCGCTCCAGCGCACGAGCCGCCTGCGCCAGAGATGATGAACCCCGCCCGAGAGGACCGTGTTCGCGCGGTCGTAACGGTGTGCGATCGATCCGAACATCTCCCGCACGGTCTCGGGATCGGGACCCTCGGGACGCCGCGTCATGCGGGAGCCGTGAGGCTGCGGCCGAGAGCAGCCAGCAGCGGCCGGAGCCTCTCCATGATCGCTCTGAAGCTCTCGAAGTCGACTGCTTGATGGCCGTCGGAGAGGGCGGCGTCGGGCTCGGGATGGACTTCGATCAGAACGCCGTCGGCTCCCGCGGCGGCCGCGGCGAGCGTCATCGGCTCGATGAGCTCGGGGCGCCCCGTGCCGTGCGAGGGGTCGACGATGACGGGCAGGTGCGAGTGCCGCTTGACCCACGCCACGGCCGCCAGGTCGAGCGTGTTGCGCATCCGCGGCTCGAAGGTCCGAATGCCACGCTCGCAGAGGATCACGTCCTCGTTGCCGCCCATCAGCACGTACTCCGCCGCGTTGAGCCACTCGTCGAGCAGCGCCGAAAAGCCCCGCTTGAGGAGCACGGGCTTGCGGAGGTGTCCCAATTCCTTTAGAAGAGCGTAGTTGTACATGTTCCGGGTGCCGATCTGAAAGACGTCGACCAGCTCGGAGAGAGCTTCGATCTGGCGAGGATCCGTGATCTCGGCCACCATCGGCATCCCGGTGATTTCCCGGACGGCGCGGACGATCTCGTATGCCTCCTCGCCCAGACCCTGAAACGAGGACGGTTTGGTTCTCAGCTTGAAGATGCCCCCGCGGAGCATCGCCGCGCCCTGCTCATGAACGAACGACGCGATCGTCTCGAACTGCGGCCTCGACTCGACCGAGCAGGGGCCGGCGAGCACGACGAATCCTCCGTCGCCGATCGCGACGCGGCCGACGCGGACCGTCCGCGTCTCCGGCTGCGGCCGCGAGCGGTGCCCCAGCGGCTCGGCCGGGACCGCTCCGCCGGAAGAACTCGACTCGCCCATGCGTGACTTCGCGCTCATTCAGTTGGCTCCCGGGCGGCTCCTGGTGGGATGGGGGCCGTTCCGCCGCCTTCCCCGCCCGGAACCGGGACTCCCCTCGTTCTTCATCACGGACTACTTCCTCGAGAGCGGGAATCCGTGGGCCGTGCCCGCGGAATGGGAAGTGATTCCGGCAGGCGAACTCGTCTCCCGGCTCGGCCGACTGGATTCTCTCACGGTCGACTGGGCGCCGATCGACGACGTTCCGCTTCAATTCCTTTTTCGATCGGCTCATTCCGCCGTATCGGGCGGCGTCCTCCACAAGGTCGTCCCCGTGCTGTTCGAGCACGGCAGCGTTCGGGAGGGAGATCCCGCGAGCGCTCTCGTGAGCCGAATCCCGTCCCTCCCTCCCACCCTCTCCGCCTATGGGTACCGCATCGGTGACGAGGGGATGGTCGGCGCCACGCCGGAGGCGCTTTTCTCGCTGAGCGGGAGCCGGCTCGAGACCGCGGCCGTCGCAGGAACGAGGAGCGTCTCGCGCCGCCGCGAGCTCCTGACGGACCCGAAGGAGCGGCGCGAGCACGAGCTCGTCGTGCGCGACATCGCCGCGCAGCTCGAGCCGCTCGGCTCGGTCTCCGCCGGAGAGACGCGCCTGCTCGAGCTCCCGGGACTCGCGCATCTCATGACGCCGATCGCGGCGGATCTGGGCGGACCCGTGACGTTCGAGCGCGTCGTCGCCCAACTCCATCCGACCGCCGCTCTCGGCGCCTGGCCGCGGGGAGAGGAAGGAGCGCGATGGCTGCGCGAGTCGGATCGCGGCATCGAGCGCGGGACGTTCGGCGCTCCCTTCGGCGCGCTCCTCGAGGACGGATCCGCACTCTGTCTCGTCGCGATCCGGAACGTGAGTTGGCGCGGCGATGCGATCCGCATCGGCTCGGGAGCGGGGATCCTCGGAGAGAGCACGCTCGAGAGCGAGCGGAAGGAGCTGAAGCGTAAGCGGGATCAGGTCCGCACCCTCTTCGGCCTCGCGCCCGTTCCGGCGGGGGCTCCGCGATGACGAACCTCGAGCGCGCATCCGCCCTCCTCGGAACGATCCGGAGCACGGGATGCCGCGAAGTCGTCGTCTGCGGCGGGTCGCGCAACGCTCCTCTGATCGCGGCGCTCGCGGCGCGGAGCGACTTCCACGTTTGGAATTTCTTCGAAGAGCGGAGCGCGGCATTCTTCGCGGTCGGACGCAGCCGAGCGACAGGAAAACCCGTCGCGGTAGTCACGACCTCGGGAACGGCCGCCGCCGAGCTGCTGCCCGGAACGATCGAGGCGCATTACTCGGGCGATCCCCTCATCCTCATCACCGCGGATCGACCCGAGCGCCACCGCGGCACCGGCGCGCCGCAGGCGATCGAGCAGGTCGGCCTCTTCGGCCCGTACGTCGAGGCGTCCATCGATCTTCTCCCCGGGCGCGGCACCGATCGCATCTCGTGGTCCGCGGCGCGCCCGATCCACGTCAACATCGCATTCGACGAGCCTCTCCTCGGCGGCGGCGTTCCGCTGCAGGCGGGAGGAGAGCCGATCAACGTAACGAACGCCGAGGGTCCCGATCCAGAGTCAGTCGCCCACGAGATCTCGTCATTTCTCGAACGCGCTTCCCGTCCGCTGATCCTCGTGGGCGGCCTCGCCGATGGAGAGCGGGAGGCCTGCAGGAACTTCGCGATCCCGCTCGGGGCGCCCGTGTATGCCGAGCCTCTCTCCGATCTGAGAGAGGACCCCACCCTCGCAAATCTCGTGCTTCGATCGGGCGAGGCGATCCTCGGACGCGGCGGGTTCGACGCGGTTCTCCGGATCGGAAACGTGCCGGCAGTACGCTTCTGGCGCGATCTCGATGAGACGCTCGCTTCCGTTCCCGTGCTCTCGGTGAGCAGCCTCCCGTTCCCCGGCCTCGGCCGCGGAACGCACCTCCGGGGCGACCTCGCGAAGGCGCTGCCGCGGGCGCGCGTCGCTCCGAGACCGAATCGCGAGCTCCATCGCCTCGACCGCATGCTCGCGGGTCGCCTGCGCGAGCTCTTCGCGAAGGAGAAGCAGTCGGAACCGTCGATGTTTCGCGCGCTCTCCGAATGGATCCCGGAGGGCTCGGGCGTATACCTCGGCAATTCGCTTCCGATCCGGGAGTGGGACCTCTTCGCGACGCGGCGGCGCCGGTTCGCGTACGGCGCGAACCGAGGCGCGAACGGCATCGACGGACAGATCTCGACGTTTCTCGGAATGGCCGAGGAAGGGCGCGAGAATTGGTGCGTCGTCGGCGACCTCACGGCGCTCTACGACCTCTCCTCCCCCTGGGTCCTCGGGCAGATCGCCGCGCGAACGGCGATTCGCATCGTAATCGTCAACAACGGCGGCGGGAGGATCTTCAGCCGCGTCCCCTCGCTCCGCGCGGTCTCCGAATCGGAGCGGGAGCGCCTCTTCGAGAACCCGCACGCGATCGGATTCGAGAAGTGGGCCGCGATGTGGGGACTCGACTACTTCAACCGGATCCGCCCGCGGCAGCCGCTGGCTCCGAGGTCCGTGATCGAGCTGCGGCCGGAGGCGGAAGCGACTTCGCGATTTCTCGAGGCGTACGACACGCTGATGAAGGGAGCGCCGTGATCTGGTGCCTTCACGGCTTCCTCGGCACCTCGGCCGACTGGGAGCCGTTCGAAGAGGCGTGGGCCGCGGCCTCCGGCACGAGGATCCGCGCGCTCGACTTTTTCGATAAGCCGCTGCCCGCGGAAACGCCCGCGCAGTGGGCATCGAAGTTCGTCCGGGCACTGAAGAACGTGGACGAGGCGCCGATCCTGGCGGGCTATTCGATGGGAGGGCGCCTCGCGCTTCACGCGCTCGTCGCCGACCCGGAGCTCTTTCGCGCCGCCATCATCGTTTCGGCCGGACTCGGGACCGAAGGTGAAGAGGCCCGCCAGCAACGCCGGGTGCGCGACGACCGGTGGGCATCCCGCTTCGAGATGGAAGAGTGGGAGAGCGTCGTCGCGGACTGGAACCGCCAGCCGATTTTCGAGGGCTCCCCCCCTCCTCACGAACGAGCCGAGACCGATTTCGACCGCGAGGCGCTCGCGACCGCGCTCCGCTGGTGGTCTCCCGCCGTCCAGAAACCGATCGGAGAGCTCCTCGGCGGCGTCACGACGCCCGTGCTGTGGATCGCCGGAGAACAGGACGAGCGCTACGTCGAGGAGGCGCGGCGGGCCGCGGCGCTCCTGCCGAATTGCACGCTCTGGATCGTCTCCGGCGCCGGCCACCGCGCGCCATGGGAGGCGCCGGAGGTGTTCGGCGGGCGCGTGGCGGACTTTCTCCGCGGCGTGATGGCGTAGGGCCGCGCTGCGCGCGGCCGTTCTCCCGTCGTACGATTGCGCTCTGCGAGCGGTCGAGGAACGGCCGCACGCTGTGCGGCCCGACTTCTGATAAAAGGCTCCCATGGAAACCTGGACCCAACTCCACGACTTCGAGGACATCCGATACGAGCGGACCGAAGACGGGATCGCGAAGATCACGATCAACCGGCCGGAAGTCCGCAACGCGTTCCGGCCCAAGACCGTGACTGAGCTGAAGGAGGCGTTCGAGCTCGCGCGCGAGGATGCCGACATCGGCGTGGTGATCCTCACGGGCGAGGGGCCCGACGCGTTCTGCTCGGGCGGCGATCAGCGCGTCCGCGGCAAGGCCGGGTACGTCGGCGCGGACGGCGTCCCGCGGCTCAACATCCTCGACGTCCAGAAGCAGATCCGGTTTCTGCCGAAGCCGGTGATCGCGATGGTCGCGGGGTACGCGATCGGCGGCGGGCACGTCCTCCACGTCGTCTGCGATCTCACGATCGCCGCCGACAACGCGCGCTTCGGCCAGACCGGCCCCAAGGTCGGCTCCTTCGACGGCGGCCTCGGCGCGAGCTATCTCGCGCGGATCGTCGGCCAGAAGAAGGCGCGGGAGATCTGGTTCCTCTGCCGTCAATACGACGCGCAGCAGGCGCTCCAGATGGGGCTCGTGAACACGGTCGTGCCGCTCGCCCGCCTCGAGGGAGAGACGCTGCAGTGGGCGCGCGAGATCCTGCAGATGTCGCCCATCGCGATCCGCTGCCTGAAGGCAGCGCTCAACGCCGACACGGACGGGCAGATCGGCCTTCTCGACTTCGCCGGCAACGCCACGATGCTCTACTACATGACCGAGGAGGCGCAGGAAGGAAAGAACGCCTACGTCGAGAAGCGGAAGCCGGACTTCAAGAAGTTCAAGAGGCTGCCGTAGAGACGGGTCCAGGAGTCTTGGCGTCCAGGGGTCCAGGAGTCGGCGAGTGGCTCGCTTGCGCGGAAAACTCGTCGGCTGCCGGACCCCTGGACCCCCAGACGCGACTCCTAGACGCCCAGACGCCCAGACGCCTAGACTCGCGCCGTGCGCTCCTGGCTCCTTGCGGCACGACCGAAGACGCTGACCGCGGCGGTGATCCCCGTCGTTCTCGGGACGGCTCTCGCCCGGTCTCACGGCGGGCGCGTTCTCTGGGTCTACGCCCTCCTCGCGCTCGCCGGCGCGCTCCTGATTCAGATCGCGACGAACCTCATCAACGACGCGATCGACTTCGAGAAGGGGACCGACACCGCCGAGCGCGTCGGGCCGAAGCGAGTGACGGCCTCGGGTCTCATTCGCCCGCGGCACGTCAAGATGGCCGGCCTCGCGTGCTTCGGCGGGGCCGCCCTCGTCGGCATCCCGCTCCTGATCCGCGGCGGCTGGCCGCTGCTCGCCATCGGCCTCGCTTCGATCGCGGCGGGCTACGTCTACACGGGCGGTCCCTACCCTCTCGCCTACAACGGCCTGGGCGAGATCTTCGTGATGGTTTTCTTCGGCCTCGTCGCCGTCGGGGGAACGTACTACCTTCAATGGCTCGATTACGGGGCCGGCGCCGCGGTCGCGGGAATCGCGGCGGGATCTCTCGCGAACGTGCTGCTCGCGGTCAACAACCTTCGCGACGCCGAAGGAGACGCGCGAACGGGAAAACGGACGCTCGCCGTCCGGCTCGGGCCGCGATTCGCGGAGTGGGAGATCGCGTTCTTCGCCTTCCTGCCGCTGCTGCTCGGATTCTACTGGTGGGCGGCGGGAGCGCGGATCGCCGCGCTCCTGCCGCTCCTTCTCGCGCCTCTCGGCGCCTCGATCGTCCGGAGCGCGCGACGTGACCGCGGTGCGGCGCTCAACGCGACGCTCGCGAAGTCGGCGGCGCTCCAGGCGGGATACGGCCTGCTCTTCACGATCGGATTGATCCTCGGATGACGGTCAGGGTCTCGAGGTACGCACTCACCCCGCGGTCGCGGCCGAACGCGCGCAGCACGGCGTCGCCGCGCGAAGGAGCGCTCCTGCGGATCGGATCCGGGTTCGCGGATCTCCATCCCTGGCCCGAGCTCGGAGACCTGCCGCTCGAGGCGCATCTCGCCTCGATCGCCGCGGGGCGGCCGACGCGGCTGGCCACACGGTCGCTCGCGTGCGCCGCTGCGGATGGGCAGGCCCGCGAGCTCGGCGTCTCCCTGTTCGAGGGGCTGCCGATCCCCCCGAGCCACTATCCGATCGGGATCGGCGAGATCCCCGAGTTCATCTTTCTGGAGCGCGCCGGGTTCGATCGCGCCAAGATGAAAGCCGGAAGCGATGCCGCCGCGGAAGCCGATCGCCTCGCCGAGGCGACGCCTTCACTCCTGAAGACGGGCATCCGGCTCCGGATCGATTTCAACGGGTCGCTCTCGCAAAGCGAGATCGGCGACATGCTCGAGCGCCTCCCTCGCGCCCTGATCGAGCGAATCGAGTTCCTCGAGGACCCCGTTCCCGCCGATTCCGCGGCATGGAACGCGATCCGACAGCGATGGCGCGTGAAGATCGCGGCGGACCGCGAGAAACCGGACTCCGACTGCTGGGACATCGCAGTGATCAAGCCCGCGTGGGAGCCGGACGAAACCGTCGAGATCGCGATCGACCGCGGCAAGCCGCTGGTCTTCACGTCGGCGATGGACCACCCGGTCGGCCAGCTGTGGGCCGCGTGGAACGCCGCGGTCGCGCAGAAGGACCACCCGGGCCGCGTGCTCGCCTGCGGGCTCCTCAGCCACGGCGCGTACGAGCAGAACGAGTTCTCCGAGTGCCTCGCCACCGACGGCGCCATCCTGCTTCCGCCGGAGGGGCATGGACTCGGTTTCGACGAGCTCCTCGAAGGGCTTGATTGGGCGCGGCTGACGTGATCGACTTCGAAGCGAGATCCACCGAGCTTCTGCTGAACCCGCGGCTGCCGGAGCACGAGCGCGAGCGGCTCACGTCGATCCACCGGCAGCTGCCGCCGCTCGAGCGGCACGTCTGGGTGACGACCTCGGGGAGCAGCGGAGCGCTCAAGCTCGTCGCACTCTCCAAGGACGCGCTCCTCGCTTCGGCCGCCGCCGTGAATCGTCATCTCGAAGCGACAGCCGCGGACGTATGGTGCGCCCCGCTCCCCGACTTTCATGTCGGTGGGCTCGGGATCCACGCGCGGGCACGGCTCGCCGGAAGCCGCGTCATCCCGCACGGCTCGTGGGACGCCGGCGCGTTCGCGTCGCTCGCGGCGGCGGAGGGCGTCACGCTGAGCGCGCTCGTTCCGGCGCAGGTCGCGGACCTGGTGAGCGCGCGGCTCGCGGCGCCGAGTCGGATGCGCGCGATCGTCGTCGGAGGCGGAGCGCTCGCCCCGCCGCTGTACGAGTCGGCTCGCGCTCTCGGATGGCCGCTCCTCCCGAGCTACGGCATGACCGAAGCGTGCTCGCAGGTCGCGACCGCATCCGTGACGTCCCTGCCGGAAACCCGCTTTCCCGAGCTCGAGCTCCTGTCGCATCTCGACGTTCGGCTCGTCGAAGGGAAACTCGCCGTCCGTGGAGCGTCCCTGCTGACGGGGTACGGGATCGGAGACGGCGGTCGCGCGCGATTCGTCGACCCGAAGCAGGATGGCTGGTTCGTCTCGGAAGATGCGGCCGGGCTTTCGAACGACGGGGGCCGGACGATCCTCCGGCCGCTCGGGCGAACGTCCGATTTCATCAAGATCGGCGGGGAATCGGCGAGCCTCGCGCGGCTGCAGGAGATCGCCGAACGAGCGGCGCAGCGCCACGGCGCCGACGCGGCCGTCGTCGCGGTATCGGATGAACGGCTCGGGACCGTCGTCCATCTCGCCGTGTCCGATTCGCAGGTCGCCACCGACGTGCTCCGCGCGTACGACGAGAGCGTCCTCCCCTTCGAGCGCGCCCGCGCGCTGCACGTGGTCGCGATCCCGCGGTCGCCGCTGGGGAAGGTGCAGCGCGAGGAGCTTCGGAAGCTCGTCGCGAATTGAACGCGAGGTTCGAGGCGCGCAGCGCCGGCATACTGGTAGCACCGGGCGAACAGAACGACCGAAAACCGCGTCAGCGGCGACACAACGTGCCGCCGCTGACGCGGCTCCCCATTGATTGATGCGCCCGCAAACACCGGCCTGACGGCCGGTGCTATCAATGTGGCGGCGCTTCGCGCCTCTGGATCGCTACTTTCTGACCGTCCGCTGCTCGATGCGCTTGACGCGGGGAGCGACGACGACGCGATGCACGAAGACGCCCGGCGTGTGGACGTGGTCGGGGTCGATTTCCCCGAGCTCGACGAGCTCTTCGACTTCGGCGATGCAGGTTTTTCCGGCGGTCGCCGCCATCGGATTGAAGTTCCGCGCGGTCTTTCGGTAGACCAGATTTCCGTAGCGGTCGCCCTTCCATGCGGCGACGAGGGAGAAATCGCCGACGATCCCGCGCTCCATGACGTACTGCTTCCCGTCGAATTCGCGCGTCTCCTTCCCGTCGGCGATCACCGTTCCGTAGCCGGCTGGTGTGAAGAACGCCGGGATTCCCGAGCCGCCGGCGCGCATCCGCTCGGCGAGCGTGCCTTGCGGCGCGAACTCGACCTCGAGCTCGCCGGCGAGGAACTGCCGCTCGAACTCCGCGTTCTCTCCGACGTACGAGGAGACCATCTTGCGGATCTGCCGCGTCTGAAGCAGAAGGCCGAGGCCCCAGTCGTCGACGCCCGCGTTGTTGGACACGCACGTCAGCCCGCGGACGTTGCGGCGGACGAGCGCGGCGATGAGGTTCTCCGGGATGCCGCAGAGGCCGAAGCCCCCGACGACGAGCGTCATGCCGTCTTCGATATCTCTCACGGCTTCGTCGGCCGATGGCGACCACCTTATTGATCACGTCGCGCTCCCTGGCGATGCCGACTTCGCGCGGTGTTTGACTGGAACTGCGGGACGGGCGAGGAAGCGCAGCCCGCGAAGTCATGAGTCAGACGTCTCCACGATCATCGACGTCGCTTCGCCGCCGCCGTTGCAGATGGCGACCAGGCCCCGCTTGAGACCGCGCGCCTCGAGCGCGTGCAGGAGCGTGACGAGGATGCGCGCGCCGCTCGAGCCGATCGGATGGCCGAGGGCGACCGCGCCGCCGTTGACGTTGAGCTTGTCGTGCGGGATGTTCGGCGTCCTTCATCGTCGCGAGCGCGACCGCCGCGAACGCCTCGTTGACCTCGAACAGGTCGATGTCCCCGATCTTGAGACCGGCCCTCTCGAGCACCTTCTTGATCGCGCCGCCGGGCGCGGTCGTGAACCACTCCGGCTCCTGGGACATCGTCGCGTGGGCGACGATCCGCGCGATCGGCTTCATGCCGTTCTTCTCGGCCCATTCGGCCGAGGTGACCACGAGCGCGGCCGCGCCGTCGCTGATCTTCGAGGAGTTCGCCGCGGTGACCGTGCCGTCCTTCTTGAACGCGGGCTTGAGCGTGCCCATCTTGTCGAGCGGCGCGGCGAACGGCTCTTCGTCGTCCACGACGACCGACTTGCCTTTCTTCCCCTCGATCTCGACGACGGCGATCTCCTCCTTGAACTTGCCGCTCTTGACCGCTTCCTGCGCCCGCTCGTACGACTCGCGCGAGAACTCGTCCTGCTCTTCGCGCGTGAACTCGTACTTCGCGACGCAGGTCTCGGCGCAGTTGCCCATGTGCTTGTCGCCGTAGGGATCCCACAGGCCGTCGTGGATCATCAGTGTCGATGATCTTGCCGTTGCCCATCCGGTAGCCGGTGCGGGCCTGCGGCAGAGCGTACGGCGCGTTCGACATCGACTCCATGCCGCCGGCGACGGCCGACGTCGTACTCGCCGCAGCGGATGTCGTTCGCGGCGTACATCACGGCCTTCGAGCCCGGAGCCGCAGACTTTGTTGAACGGTGACCGCGCCGGCGCTGACCGGGATGCCGGCCGCGATCGACGCCTGGCGCGCGGGGGCCTGCCCGCTGCCCGGCCTGGAGCACGTGCCCATGATGACGTGCTGGATCTGCTCGGGGCTGACACCCGCGCGCTCGACGGCGCGCCTTGATGGCGACGGCGCCGAGTTTCGGCGCGGGAAGAGACGAGAGGGCGCCCTGAAACGAGCCGATCGGGGTGCGGGCTCCGCCGAGGATGACGATTTCCTTCATGGGACGTCTCCTTCGGATGGTTGCAGCGGCGACGGATGGGCGAGCGGTTCCGCCCCCGCGGCCTGCCGGGCCGGGGCGTCGCGGGCGCTTCGAATCAGGCTATCCCATCTCGCGCCTGACTGCATCTCCGGCACGCACCGCGCACTGTGACGCATGTGAAAGCAGACGTGACCGAACCGCACCAGGCTCGTCCGAAACGCTCTGGTATGATCCCGCGGACATTTTTCAGAGGGGTTTTCATGATTATCGCAACGATCACGGACAAGAGAATCCACATCCAGCCTCCGAGGTCCACGACGTCCTCTCGCCGGCACATGCTGGCCGACGGCTACGACATCGTCATGGACCTGCGAGAAGTCGAAGGGATCATGGGTCTTCGACGCGCGCAAGCGGACGCAACGTGCTCGACTTCTTCTCGAACTTCGCGTCCTGCCCGATCGGCTACAACCACCCGCCGCATGGACAATCCCGAGTTCCGCGAGCGGCTCGCCGACGCGGCGCTCAACAAGCCCGCGAACTCCGACATCTACACGACGACATGGCCGAGTTCGTCGAGACCTTCGCGCGCATCGCCGTGCCCGCGGCGTTCCGACAAGCACCTGTTCTTCGTCGAAGGCGGCGCGCTCGCCGTCGAGAACGCGCTCAAGGCGGCGTTCGACTGGAAGGTCCGCAAGAACTTCGCGAAGGGCTACAAGGAGGAGCAAGGGCACGCAGATCATGCATCTCCGCGAGGCGTTCCACGGCCGCACCGGCTACACGCTGTCGCTGACGAACACGGCCGACCCGCGCAAGACGCAGTACTTCCCGAAGTTCGACTGGCCGCGCATCGCCAACCCGAAGCTCCACTTCCCGGTGACCGCGGAGTCGCTCGCGGACGTCGAGAACGACGCGAGAACGAGGCGCTCGAGCAGGCGAAGACAGTTCCTCGCGCGAGCGGAAGGACGACATCGCCGCGTTCATCATCGAGCCGATCCAGGGCGAGGGCGGCGACAACCACTTCCGCCCCGAGTTCTTCCGCGCGCTGCGCCAGCTCTGCGACGAGAACGAGATGCTCCTCATCTTCGACGAGGTGCAGACGGGTGTCGGCCTGACCGGGAAGATGTGGGCGTTCCAGCACTTCGGCGTCGAGCCCGACATCTTCTGCTTCGGCAAGAAGACGCAGGTGTGCGGCTTCGCGTCGAACGACCGGATCATCGAGCATCGCGCGAGAACGTCTTCAACGTCTCGTCGCGCATCAACTCGACCTGGGGCGGCAACCTCACCGACATGGTCCGCTCGCAGCGCTACTTCGAGATCATCGAGGAGGAGAAGCTCGTCGAGAACGCCGCGAAGGTCGGCGCGCACTTCTCGGCGGGCTCGAGCGCTCTCGCGGAAGCGTTCCCGAGCTCGTGCTCGAACGTCCGCGGGCGCGGCCTCATGTGCGCGTTCGATCTTCCCGACGGCGACGACCCGGGACAAGGCGATCAACGCCATGGAGGCGAACGACTGCTCGTGCTCGCCTCCGGCCACCAGTCCATCCGCTTCCGCCCGCCCTGAATCTCTCGATGGACGAAGCCGCCGAAGGGATGCGGCGCATGGAGAAGTCGCTCCGGGCGATCTCGTAAGGGCGCCCTGCGGGCGCCTCCTCGGGATGACGAGGAACCAAAGGACCGTCCTGTGACGTCCGGGACGCTCAGAGGCTGCCCGCGAAGCTCCCGGGGGCTGCCGCCGGGGCGGCGCTCGCCGCCGCTTCCCAGTTCGTGTGCGGCGCCCGGTTGAGGACGACGTAGCGCCAGAAGAGCCGCCCGTATCCGTGCGAGGTCATTCCCCGCTTCTCGTAAAACGGCGCGAGGAGCCTCTGGAGCTTCGGCAGGTTGTAGAGAGGCACCGACGGGAAGTAGTGGTGCTCGAGGTGATGGTTCGAGCAGAGGAACGCGACGTTCCAGAACCACGATCCCTGAACGAAGGTCGACCACTTCGCGGCGTCTCCCGGGTCGATGTCGTAGTGCTGCCCGAGACGGTTGAGAGCGAAGGCGATCGGAAACGCGAGAAACACCGGGACGACGTACGCGCGAAGAGCCGCCTCCGGACCGGCGAGCAGAGCCACGGCCGCGAGGATCGAAAGGTGGAAGAGAATCGTCAGATCCGCCGCTCTCCCGCGATCCGCTTCCGAACGTCCGGCGGATACTGCGCCGTCTCCCGCTTCGCCGCGCGGAAGTAGATGAAGAAGAGCGCCGGGGTGAAATAGAGAAGCTTGAGCCACCGCGCGTTGATCTTCGGCGAGAGATGGTGCCTCTTGGGATCTTCCAGATCGGATCCGAGCCCGGCGTGATGATCGAGATGCCACCGGGTGAACTGCGTCGCCGAGATCCCGCTCGGGATCGCGTAGAGCAGCGCGAGCGCCCGCTCCGCGCGCGGCATTCTCTCCGGCAGCACCGCGTGATGGACGACTTCATGAAGGAGGACCGTGAAATCGAACACCGCAAAGCCGGCGACGACCGCGGCCGGAATCCAGAAGTACCACGCATCGAGGAGGAGAGCTCCCGCCAGCGCGGCGGCCAGCACGCTCACGAGCCCGAGCGCCACGAGCGCGTGTTTCCACGGCTCGCGCTGGTGGATCACCCTCAGTTCCTCCGTCGGCAGCTCGGCGCCCAGCTGCCGCCGCAGCTCCTTCGAGTGCTCGAGGTAATAGGCTGCCATTTGCGACTCGCAACATCCTGCGGGCCGCGGTTTATTCGGCGGACATCCTCCCCAGACACCCCAGACGCTTCTCCTTCCTGCTCGCTACTTCTACAATGCGCCTTCGGCTCCTGAAGACCGAGGCCTCCCCCGGCTCTTTCCTCGCGGGGGAAACACACTACGAATGCTCGTCGTCAACGATCCACTTCGGCATACGGACGTCCCGGAAGGGTGCGTCGCGACGATCGGCAATTTCGACGGGATGCACGTCGGGCATCAGGAGATCGTGCGCGGAGTCGTCGCGCGCGCGCGGGAGCTCGGGCGGCCGGCGGTGGTCGTCACCTTTCACCCCCACCCTCTGGCGGTCGTCGCGCCCGACCGCGTCCCCCGGCAGATCCTCACCCTCTCGCAGAAGGAAGAGATCCTCGAGGCGCTCGACGTCGACGCGATGCTCGTGGTCCCGTTCACTCACGAGTTCTCGCGCTGGACCGCGGAGCGTTTCATCGTCGACGTCCTGCTGGCGCGCCTTCACGTGGCCGAGGTGCGGATCGGCCAGGACTTCTGTTTCGGCGCGGGGCGGGAGGGGAATGTCGAGATGCTTCGCCGCTACGGCGACAAGCATGGCTTCGGCGTCCGGGGCGTCCCGCAGGTCCGCATCGGGGGGATCCGGGTCTCGAGCTCGCTCGTGAGGAGCGCGATCCGGAAAGGGGCGATCCGCCTGCTGACGCTCCTGCTCGGCCGCACGTATTTCGTGGATGGGCGCGTCGCCACCGGCCGGCGCCTCGGGCGAAAAATGGGATTCCCGACCGTGAACCTCGACCCGGCGAACGAGCTCTTCCCCGGCTCCGGGGTTTACGTCACGAGCTCCCGCTTCGAGACGTTCGACCGCAGGTTCGAGAGCGTCACGAACATCGGCGTCCGGCCGACGCTCTACGAGAACTACGCGACCACGATCGAGAGCAACATTCTCGACTTCGACGCGAACGTGTACGGCGACACCGTCCGCCTCTTCTTCCACCGGCTTCTCCGGCGGGAGCAGCAGTTCCGTTCCGCTCTCGAGCTGACGAATCAGATCCGCACCGACATCGATCGGACGAGGCGCTATTTCCGGGCGCATCTCGACGAGGCCACCGGGCGCGAACGGCACGGCATCGAATGAACGCTCTTCTCCCCCTTCTCTTCTGCCTCGCCGTGCCCCTCCTGTTCGCGCTGGCGAAATACATGAAGGACCTGGACGCGCGCCTCGCCGTCTGGCTCTTCGGATCGGTCGCGACGGGAGCCGTCGCCGGCGCGGTCTTCATCGCCCTCGCGCGCGGCGCGCGTCCGCTCCTCCGGGTCCCTCTGATCGCGCTGCTCATCTCGCTCGCGGCAATCTGGCTCTTCCGGAAGGAACACGCTCCCGACGCCTTCGAAGGCCTGCTGCGGGGAGGCCTTCTCGCGTCGGGTTTCGGAGTCCTTCTCACGCTCGAATCCTCCCGGCCGTTCGGAGCGATCGCCGTGGTGCTCGTCTCGGGCCTGGCGGCCGGAGCCGTGGCCTCATGGATGTCCGATTCGGCAAGCTGGCCGGGAAAGTTCGGGCTCGTCCTCGCCAGCGCCGCGATCGCGGCAGCCGCCGCGTCGTCCGCGGTCGACGCGGTCGATCCCGCCGTGATCGCCTCGATCGCCGCCCTCGCCGGCGCCCTGAGCGCGGCCGCGTCGCCCTTTCTGCTCTTTCCGGGCGTCACCGAGGAGCTCGAGCAGGAGAGCGAGCTCGGGATCCTCCCTCGCGCGATGGTGCCGCGGATCAGCCACCCTCTCCGGCGGATGTCGAGCGCCGGATTCGAGCCGGAGGCACATCGCCGAATCGTCCAGCTCGCATGGAGGCTCGCGCTCCGGCGGCGGCGCCAGAGGTCGATGGGGCTCGAGGAGTCGCGCCTCCACCAGCTCGAGATCCTGAAGCTGCGGCAGGAGTTGAGCGAGCTGCTGCGCGCGAGCGACGAGATCACCCGCGCATCCGAGCAGAAGGCCCCTCGGATACAATCGTCGCCCAAGGATAGCCCCACGGAATGAAGAAACCTCTCGAGACGATCTTTGCGGCCCTCCTCCTCCTCCCCTTTTCCCTCGTCGCACAGCAGGCCGGCAAGTTCAGCTTCGACATCAAACTCCCGGACAAGGGAGGCGCGGTCAAGGTCAAAGCCGACCGCCTGGGTTCCGAGCAGGGGGAGTACACGATCTTCGAAGGGAACGTGGAGATCGCCTACGGCGACGTCGTCATCCACGGCGACCGGGTGACCCACAACGAGAAGACCCAGGACGTGGTCGCCGAGGGACACGTCATCCTCGACCAGGGGACCCGCCGTCTGACCGCGAGCCGGATGGTCTACAACCTCGGGACGAAGACCGGGACGTTCTTCGACGCGACCGGCTCGTTCGAGCCCTCGATCTACTTCCGCGCGAAATCGATCGAGAAGACAGGCGAGACGACCTACCGGCTGACCGACGGGATCTTCACCTCCTGCGACATCGACGACCCCGACTGGTCGTTTCAGGTCCACAGCGGCGAGATCACGATGGACGATTACGCCCGCCTGCGAAACGTCTCGCTCAAGGCGGGAAAGATCCCCCTCTTCTGGACTCCTTACATCGTCTGGCCGACCAAGCAGGACCGCGCGCGGGGCTTCCTGACGCCGAAGGTCGGTTTCCGGAGCCGATTCGGCTCCTACGTCGGAGCCTCGTATTTCATTCCGATGGGCGATGCCGCGGACGTGACCCTTCAGGGCGACGTCCACACCGAGGGGTACTACGGCCTCGGAACGGACGTGCGGTACGTCCCGAGCCAGTCGATCTCCGGACGCCTGAGCGGGTACGCGGTCACCGACCCCGAGTACGACACCACGGAGTGGAAGTACTCGTACGTCCACGCCGACGAGGACCTGCCGGGAGGGTTCCGCGGCGTCATCGACGTCAAGGACTACTCGGACCTCGACTTCTTCCGGTTCTTCGAGCGCGACTTCGAGACCAATACGATCTCGAGCATCTACTCGTCGGCGTATCTGACGAAGAACTGGTCGAACTACTCGCTGAACATCCGCGCGGACCGGCGGGAGCAGTTCCTCTCGGGCGGGGTCTCGGAAACGTTCGAGCAGTTGCCGGCCGTCCAGCTCACGCAGTACCCGACGCGCCTCGGCTCGACGCCCGTCTACCTGACGCTCGAGTCGTCGGCTTCCAACCTGCGGACCAGCTACGGCGCCAGCTATTTCCGCGGCGACCTCTTCCCGACCGTCTCGATGCAGGTGAAGACGCCGAACTGGCTTTCGATCAAGCCCCAGATCTCGCTTCGGCAGACCTGGTACACGGCGAGCCGCGCGCCGGGAACGCGGAACATCGTCGAGGACGCACTTTCGAGGAGCTACGCGCAGGGGCAGGTCGAGATGACCGGTCCCTCGGTCTCCCGCGTCTTCGACCGGAAGCTCGGCGGGTTCTCGAAGTTCAAGCACGTCATCGAGCCGCGGGCGCGGTATCTGTACACGAGCGATGTCGACGAGCAGGACCGGGTCATCCGGTTCGACACGGTCGACTCCCCCTATTTTCCGCTCGTCCGGGAAACCGTCGAGTACGAGCTGGTGAACCGCATCATCGCGAAGGAGAGCGGCGAGGGAGGAAACGCCCGCGAGATCCTCTCGTTCTCGCTCAAACAGTCGGCCTCTCTCGCGGATCCCTTCCGGCAGTTCATCGGGGGAGAGCTCGTCGAGACGGACACCTCACCGATGTCGGCGAACCTCCACGTCAATCCGTACCAGTCGATCGCTCTCGACGCGGGCCTGGTCTACGGCAACGTGACGAACCAGATCGACCAGGTGAACCTCTCCGCGAACCTCATGCCCGGCGGCGGGAACCGCTACCTGAACTTCACCTGGTTCGCGCGCTTCAAGGATCCCGGGGCGACGAGCGGGGATTCCAGCCAGTTCCGCGTCTCGACCGGAGTGCCGATCTGGAAGGACCGGTTCCGCCTCGACGCGGCGGTCAATTACGACGCGACTCGATCCGAGCTCCTCGAGCAGCGCTATTTCGCCCGGTTCAACGCCTCGTGCTACAACATCGGGTTCGAGTTCCGGGACTTCCTCGAATACCGCACCGGGACGCCGCGGAGGGACCGCGACTTCCGCCTCTCGATCGACCTGAAGAACGTCGGGAGCTTCCCCATCAACCTGCCGGGCACGCTCGGCAGCGTCTTGCGTTTCTGAAAGGAGCATCCATGCCCCGCAGCGGAACTCTCGGCGAGATGAAGGGCCTCGTCCTCTCGGGTGGGAAGGGGACGCGCATGCGGCCGCTCACCTACACCTCGGCGAAGCAGCTGATCCCCGTCGCGAACAAGCCGGTCCTCTTCTACGGCCTCGAATCGATCGTGGCCGCCGGGATCCGGGAGATCGCGATCATCGTCTCCCCCGAGACGGGGGGAGAGATCCGGGACTGCGCGGGCGACGGCAGCCGCTTCGGCGCGAAGATCACCTACATCGAACAGGACGCTCCGCGCGGACTCGCGCACGCCGTGATGACCGCCGAGCCCTTTCTCGGTTCCTCCCCCTTCGTCATGTACCTCGGCGACAACCTCCTCCAGCACGGGATCACCCCTCTGGTCGAGGAGTTCCGGGCCACCGAATGCAACAGCGAGATCCTGCTGACGAGAGTGTCCGACCCGACGCAGTTCGGCGTCGCCGAGCTCGCCGAGGACGGCCGCGTCTTCCGCCTGACCGAGAAGCCGAAGGAGCCGAAATCCGATCTCGCTCTCGTCGGCGTCTACATGTTCGACCACCACATCATGGAGGCCGTCCACGCGATCCAGCCTTCCTGGCGCAACGAGCTCGAGATCACCGACGCGATCCAGTGGCTCATCGACAAGGGCTATCTCGTCCATCCCCACATCGTCAAAGGATGGTGGAAGGACACGGGAAAGATCGACGACATGCTGGAGGCGAACCGCACGGTGCTCGACACGTTCGATCCCGAGGTCCGCGGGAGCGTGGAGGGATCGAGCCAGGTCGAAGGGAAGGTGGTCATCGAAGAAGGAGCGCGGGTGATCGACTCCGTGATTCGCGGGCCGGTCATCATCGGGCAGAATGCCCGCATCCGGAACGCCTTCGTCGGGCCGTATACGTCGATCGGCGCGGAGTGCTCGCTCACCGAGTGCGAGATCGAAAACTCCATCGTGCTCGAGAAGTCGACCATCAGCGAGATCGACGGCAGGATCGAGGCGAGCCTGATCGGCAAGGGCGTCAGGATCGGGCGCACCCGCCGCAAACCGACCGCCTACCGCTTCATGCTCGGCGACAACAGCGAGATCGGGATCCTCTGAGCCGGCCGTGCAGCACTACCCCTTCAAAGCCGCCCCCGGAAGCAGCCACCGCCGCCTGATCCGTCTCATCCCGAGCTGGTGCCCGAAGGGGGGACGGCTGCTGGACCTCGGCGCGTTCGGCGGCGAAGTGGGCGGCGCGGTCCGATCGCATTTCACGCGCTCGACCGCCCTCGAGCGCGATCCCGATCAGATGGGCGCCCTCGCCGAACGCTACACCCAGGTCGTCATCGCCGACCTCGAACGGATCGCGAACCTCCCTCCCCGGCTCGACGCCGTCGTGCTCGCGGACGTTCTCGAGCATCTCCGCTCGCCCGAAGATCTTCTGGCCCTGGCCGCCGCGCGCCTCGCCCCCGAAGGAAAGATCTTCGTCTCCATTCCGAACGTGGCGAACCTCGCCATCCGGTTGCACCTGCTCCTCGGCCGGTTCGAGTACCAGGAGCGAGGGATCCTCGATCGGACTCACGTCCGGTTTTACACGCGCAAAACGGCGCGACGGCTCCTCGAGGCGGCCGGGCTCCGGATCCTTCACGAGGAAGCCACCCCGGTCCCGGTGCGGGAAGCCTTTCCCCAGTGGCCCTCGCTCCTGACCCGCGCGCTGGAGGCGCTCGTGCTGCGGATCACGCCTTTCTGGCCGGCCCTGCTCGGCTACCAGTTCCTCTTCGTCGCCACGCGCGACGATCGATGACGGTCGCCAGCGCGCCGCCGAGACAACCCGCGAAGAAGAGCGGCCACCACCCGCGACCGATTCGCCTCTCGAGCACGATTCGGTGAGACCCCGCGGGCACCGGAAAGCCTGCGAACAGGCCGTTGATCTCGAGCGGCTCGACGGCACGGCCATCCAGCGTCACGCCGAGCTCCGGCGTCAGCTTCTCGGAGCTTGCGAAGAAGAAGGGAACGGCGGAGTGCGCGTCGATCGTCGCGCGGGCTCCCGTGTACTGAAGGACGCGGAGCGCGGCGGTCCGCATTGAGGGGTCCACCGACTCGATCCCGGGGAACGACGCTCGCGGTGCGTCGCTGCTGCCGCCGGTCAGGATCGCTTCCTGCCCGAAATCGATCGAGCGGTCGGCGAGCATCGCTTCGAACGCCATCGCGCGGACGCCCCAGACCGCGGTGAAGCGCGGAAGGGCGTCGAGGTTCTCGAAGAGTCGCCCGTCCGGCAGGGCCGCGCTGAGGATGAACGGAGAGTACGAACGGCCCCAGACGAGATTCCCGCTCGCGCCGCGGGGCATCTCCGCGAACAGCGAGCGGGAGCGAATCCTCACGAGAAGCGCGCTGCCGTTCGCGAATTTCCCGGTCGGCGCGTACACCTTCGGCAGCGCCGTCAACTCCTCGGCCGTGAGCCTTCTCGCCCAGACGGGCTCGCCCGTCTCCGGCCGGATGAGCTCCAGGTCGATGGCCGCCCCCGGAGCGGCGGCTCGCACTGCGTTGAAGTTGAGGTCCGCCGCGCGCATGCCGGGCGCCGCGTCGATCTGCTGCGTGAGAACCGTCCCCGGCCGGAGCGCAAGGCTTCCGTCGATCGCCTCGCTGAGCTCGCTTCCTTCGAGAATCTTCCACCGGAGGATGTCGATCGTCGGCTGCTCGATCAGCCACCGCACGTTCAGAGCGGAGAGGAGCGGATCGCGCAGGTCGAACGAGAGGCTGTTGAACTGGATCACGGTTCCGCTCGCGCCGAAGCTTCCCGGCGCGAAGCGTTCCAGCATCGCGCGCCACCGCGCCTCGGATCCGAAATGGCTCCGGATGTCCTCGACCTTCATCAGCTCCGCCGTGTTCGGCCAGAGGTAGTCGAAGAACGGCGCGATCCGGAACGGCCCTTCCTGCGCCCTCAAGAACCGGATAGTCGGCGTCGACGGGACGGAGGCGATGTCGGAAGGGATGTAAGGATAGAAACGGACCGCAAAGAAGACGAGATCGAAGAGGAGCGCCGCGCCGAGGACCCCTGAGGCGGCGCTCGCGAGCAGCGGGCGCGCCCGGCGCAGCCGGCCCATGACGGCGGCCGCGCCCGAGGCGGCGAGAAACGCGGCCGGAAGGGGGAGGAGAAACCGGAGCCGCGCGAGAGGCGAATAGCGGATGCCCGGGACCTCCCCCGCCGCCGCGGACAGCCAGCCGTATGCGCCGAACATCAGGAGCATGAGAAACGCGAACGATCCGACCCAGAAAATTCGTCCTCGATGTCTCCTGAACAGGCCGACGAGCGCCAGAACGAGGGTCGCGAGGCCCAGATAGATCGTCGACTCGACGAAGTTGTCCGACGGCCCGAGCCGGGTGTCGCCGATCCAGAGGCGCTCTCCGGGGTCGCCGAGGCGGAACGGATCGACCAGGGCCCGGAGGTGGTCGGCAGGATAGGTCCCCACGCCCTCTTCCGCCACGGACGCGCGCGTCTCCAGATAGCCGCTCCGCTCGATGAGCGACACGAACGGCGCGAGGAACGGCGAGGCGATCGCGAGCGCGATCACGGACGCCGCGGCGAGGCGCGTCAGCTCGCGCCAGGGAAACGTCCGCTGACGGACGGCGAGCCAGAGGACATAGAGCGCTCCCGCCCAGGCGCCGTAGAGCGTGGTCGCCGGATAGCCGGACACCGCGAGCGAAAACGCCACGGCGATCGCGGCCCAAAACGGGGTCCTCTTCCCGGAGTACGCGCGCGCGATCATCCAGAAGACGGCCGGGTAGAACACCGTCGCGTTCGTCGCCTGCCAGAGCCACCAGACCGAATAGATCCCCGCGCAGGAGAAGACGAGCGCCCCGAGAGCGGCTCCCCTCTTCCCCATGCGTTCCTCGCGGAGCCACCCGTAGGCGAGCGCGAAGGAGACGAGGAGCTTGGTCGCGACGATCGCCGAGTACGACAGGAGGAGCGGAACGAGCAGGACCGGGATGATGATGACGGGCGAGATCACCGCCGAGGCCACCGAGCCGAGCCCCGGGACGCCCCCGCCGACATACCGGCTCCAGTGAAACGCGGCTGGGTCGCTCTTCAGAAGGGCCCAGCGGCCGTACCAGGAGGCGGCGGGGTCGTTCAGCAGGGGATTCTGCGGCTCGACCTCCTGCATGCTTCTCCAGGGATCGTGGACGTAGAGGACGTCGTTCGGGGAGAGAACGCGCCCCAGGAAGAGCGAAGGAACGAAGAGGAAGAAGAGCGCGAGACCGCACAGGGTGAGCGCGAGGCAATGCTTCCGGACGGCGCGGCGGAGCGGGGACGCAACCCGCGCACGCGCTCCCCCTCGGCTTCCGTTCATCGGCGCGAGGATAAGCGTCCAGGCGTCTTAGCGTCAAAGCGTCGAGCGTCCTGCCCCTGTCGTGGGCGCTCGCGGGTCGAATTCGAGTCGGCGACGCACGAACGCTCGGCGCCAGACGCCCGGACACTAAGACGCTAGAATGCGGCCGGTGACGAAGATCCCGGTGCTGATTGCAGCGGACGTCGACCGCGAGCTGCTCGACCGGATCGGGCGGGACGCCCGGTTCGATGTCGAATACCGGCCGCTCCATTCCGAAACGGAGCTCGCGGCCGCGGTCGGCGAGGCGGAGATCCTCGTCACGCGCCATCACAACAAAGTGACCGCGCCGGTCCTCGACGCAGCGGTGCATCTCCGCGCGATCGTCCAGGGGACGAGTGGACTCGACAACATCGATCCTTCCGCGGCGTCGCGGGGGATCGCGATCATCGGGCTCCCCGGCGAGAACGCGAACGCCGTCGCGGAGCTGGCTATCGGCCTGATGATCACGCTCACGCGCACCGTGCCGTCCTACGACCGGATGGTGCGCGGCGGTTCGTGGAGCCGCGACGACTGCTCGAG
This sequence comes from uncultured Acidobacteriota bacterium, assembly GCA_963793695.1. Classification (GTDB taxonomy): domain Bacteria; phylum Acidobacteriota; class Thermoanaerobaculia; order Gp7-AA8; family Gp7-AA8; genus CAWCBB01. The sequence continues at coordinate 424,898 of CAWCBB010000030.1, forward strand.
CCGCCGCGAGCTGCGCGGCCACCGCCTCGGCATCGTCGGAATCGGGCGGGTCGGGGGACGCGTGGCGCGCCTGGCCGCCGGATTCGGCGTGGCCTCTTTCGCATACGATCCCTATCTCGACGCCGGCGAGATCGCCCGGCGCGGCGCGGCGAAGGTCGAAACGCTCGAAGCGCTCCTCGAGAGATCCGACATCCTCACGCTCCACGTCCCTCTGACCGACGAGACGGGGGGAATGATCGGGGCCGGCGAGATCGCGCGCCTTCCCCGCGGAGCATTCCTCATCAACACGGCGCGCGGCGAGGTCCTCGACCGGGCCGCGGCTCTCGTCGCACTGCAGGAGAGCCGGCTCGGGGGGATCGCGATGGATGTCTACGGCGAGGAGCCTCCGGCAGACGCCTGGCCCGACGACCCGCGAATCATCCTCACGCCCCACATCGCCGGCTGTACGCGCGAGGCAAAAGCGTCGATCGGGCGCGGCGTCTACGTGAAGATCTGCGAGAGGTACGGCTTTGAGCCTGTCGAGTAGGAAGTAGGAAGTAGGAAGTAGGAAGTAGGAAGGGACGCGATTCGCTACATGCCTCTGCTGATCCGCAATCTGTCGCAGTTCGCCACACCCGAGGGGACGGCCGCCCTGCGGGGCGGGGCCATGAGGCGCGTCCGCGTCGTTGAAAAGGCGGCGATCGCGATTCGCGACGGCCGAATCGCGTTTGCGGGCAAAGAGCGGGACCTGCCCGAGGATCTGCGCAAGAGCATCCGGGAAGAGGTCGACGCCCGCGGCGGGACTGCGCTTCCCGGATTCGTCGACTCCCACACGCACCTTCCGTTCGCCGGAGCGCGCGAGTCGGAGTTCAACCGGAGGCTGTCTGGCGAAACGTACGAGGAGATCGCGGCGAGCGGCGGCGGGATCGCCTCGACCGTCCGCGCGACCCGTGCCGCGACCGAAGAGGATCTCGCGCGGGCGGTCCTCGAGCGCGCTCGCCGGATGGCGGCGCACGGGACGACGACGGCGGAGGCGAAGAGCGGGTATGGGCTCAATTTCGAGGACGAGCTCAAGCAGCTGCGGGCGATCCGCGCCGCGGCGGCGAGCTCGCCCGTCCGCCTCGTTCCGACCTGCCTCGCCGCCCACGAGATCCCCCCCGAGGCCCGCGGCTCGGCGGAGGCGCGCGAAGACTATTTGCGCGAAGTCGTCGAGCGGATCCAGCCGGCCGCCGCGGATCGCGGCCTGGCGCGGTTCTGCGACGTCTTCGTCGAGCGCGGCGTGTACTCGCGCGAGGAGGGAGAGCGCGTTCTCCGGGCGGGCGCCGCCTCCGGCCTCGTGCCGCGCATCCACGCGGACGAGCTGAGTGACACCGGGGGCGCTTCGCTCGCCGCCGAGCTCGATGCCGCCTCGGCCGACCACCTGATGTACGTCTCGGAGGGTGGAATCCGCGCTCTGGCCGGATCGAGCACGATCGCGAACCTCCTGCCGGCGACGAGCTTCTTTCTCATGTCGGAGAAATTCGCTCCGGCGCGGCAGCTGATCGACGCGGGGGCGGCGGTGTCGCTCTCCACCGACTGCAACCCCGGCTCGTCGATGACCGAGTCGATGCAGCTCGTCGTGCAGCTCGCCTCGCTCCGGATGAAGATGACCGTCGAGGAGGCTCTGACCGCGGCGACGCTCAACGGCGCGGCACTCCCTCCGGCTCGCGGCAGAAGCGGGCTCGATCGAGACGGGAAAGCGCGCCGACCTGCTGATCCTCGACGCGCCCTCGTACCTCCACCTCGTCTACCACTTCGGCGTGAATCTCGTGACGGGGGTGTGGCGGGACGGGGTGCGGGTCGTCTGATTGCAGATTGCAGATTGCGTGGCGTGATCAGCGTGCCAACCGCACGCGCCGCGTCCTGCGCACCCCCCGCCCAGATCCCTCGCTACGCTCGGGATGACACCGCAATCGAGAGTAGATCGAGACATCCAATCTGCAATCTGCAATTTAATCGTTGTGCGTCTTCCGATAGAGCTGCGTGATCGGCAGCTCGTTGGCTTCCTGCTCGGCGTCGAGGGCGATCATCTGCTCGAACGTGTCGATCGTCGACGTGATCTTGTTCCGGATCTCGAGGCGCGTGATCTTGAGGTCCTGGATCTTTCGCTCCATGTCCGCGACGCGAGCCATCGCCTGCGCGACGATCCGCTCGGACATCAGCTCGGCATCCTTGACGATCAGCTCCCCTTCCTTCCGCGCGTTGAGCTTGAGCTCCTCGGAAACCCGCTGCGCGGAGAGGAGCGTGTCCTTGAGGATCTGCTCGCGCTGGCTCTGCTCGGCGATCTCCTCGCGAAGCATGACGTTGTCGCGGGTGAACCGATCGAGGTCCTTGAGGAGGCGCTCGATCTCCTCGGCGGCCAGATGGAGATACGCGCGGACCTCGTCCACGTCGTATCCGCGCATCGATTTGCCGAATGTCTGCTTCTGAATTTCCAGCGGTGTGAGGTCCTGCATCCCTGCCTCCCCGATTCACGGCCAACTGCAGTTATCGTGAGTATAGGCCCCTCGCCGCGTGAGGTCCAACCGCGAATGCAGAATGAAGAATGCGGAATCGAGAATGCAGACAGCGCTCGACGTTCAGGCCTTTCCGCCGTCCGGTTCCTACATGAGGGCCATGCGGAGAAACGACCGCAGGAAGTAGATCCCGAGGAGAAGCAGCAGGGGCGACCAGTCGATCCCTCCCGTCTTCCACGGCGGAAGAAGCTTCCGGAACGGGCGGAGGACCGGGCTGAGCGCCCGGGAGAGAAACTCGTTGACCGCCTCGAGGGCGCCGAACAGGCCGCGGTAGCGCCAGCGGAACGAGGAGCGTCCCGTGAAGAAGAGAATCCACGAGAGGATGACCCAGGCGAGGATCAGCCACTCGAGGAAGGCGAGGACGATGTCGATCGTCCCGGCGAGAGAATAGACGAAGGCTCCCCCGACCCGGTTCATTCTCTCGCTCCGAAGAGGGCGCGCCCGAGACGGATCATCGTCGCCCCTTCCTCGATCGCAACCTCGAAATCATCGCTCATCCCCATCGACAGCTCGCGGCAATTCTCGCATGAGCCCCGGATCGAATCGCGCAACTCGCGAAGCTTCCGGAAATGGGGCCGAACTTCCTCGGGCTCGAGCAGGGGCGGGACGGTCATCAGGCCGCGGAGCCGCAGCGAGGGAATCGCTCCGATGGCGCGCGCGAGCCCTTCGGCGTCCGCCGGCTCGACGCCGCTCTTCTGCTCCTCCCCGCCGACGTTGACCTGGATGAGAACGTCGAGGGTCCGGCCTTCGACCGCGGCCGCGCGCCCGAGCCTGGCCGCGAGCGCCACGGAATCGACGCTCTGAACGACGTCGAAGAGCCTCGCTGCCTCGGCCGCCTTGTTCGACTGCAGGTGCCCGATCAGGTGCCACCGCGCGCGCGCCCGAACCCGCGGGATCTTCTCGCGCGCCTCCTGAACGCGGTTCTCGCCGAGATCCGCGAGGCCCGCCTCGAGCGCCGCCTCGACGATTTCGGCCCCGTGCGTCTTGGTCACGGCGACGAGCGTGATCTCCTCGCGGCGGCGTCCGGCGCGCTCGCACGCGCGGGCGATCCGCGCCTCGATCCCTCCGAGCGCCGCGCGCAGGTCACTCATCATCGCCGTCGCGCGCCACTCCGCTCTCGCCCGTGTCGACGGCGCGATTCGCGAGGCGGTCGGCCTCTTTGTTCTCGGCCCGCAGCACGTGGCGGATCCGGAAGCCGGCGAACCGCCGGCGCATCTTCTGCGCCTCCATGAAGAGCGGGACGAGGTTCGGGTGCTTCACGCGGTACTCTCCGAGCATCTGGCGGACGAGGAGTTGCGAGTCGGAGACCACCTCGAGATCGGTGACTCCCTCCTCGTGCGCGATTTTGAGCGCCGCGAGAAGTCCGCCGTATTCGGCGACGTTATTGGTGTTCGTCCCGATGAAGCCCCACGCGGCCACGCGCGAGCCTCCCTCGACGCGGAGCATCGCGCCCCACCCGGCCGGTCCGGGGTTCCCGCGGGCCGCTCCGTCGATGAAGACCGTCCCCTTCAGGACACGGCCTTCTCGAGATAGTAGAAGCGGCGGCACCCGTCGCAGGTCACGACCTCGCCGCGCTGGAGCTGCTGCGTGCTCTGCGCGCGGAGCCGCACGCGACACTCGCCGCAGGCCCCGTTCACCACGCGAGCCATCGCCACGCCCTTGCGGTGCCGGAAGATCTGGTGGAACTGCCGGCGAAGGTTCTCCGGAATCCCCTCTTCGACCTGCGCCGCGCTCTTGCGCGTCTCGTCGGCCTCGCGCTTCAGATCTCCGAGCGAGGACTGCCATGCCTCGAACTCGCGATCGTGCGCCGCCCGCAGGCTCTGCTCGCGTCCCTGCGCGTCGGCGAGCTGCTTCTCGATATCCTCGAGCTCCGTCATGATCGCAAGATCGGTCTCTTCGAGGTCCTTGACCTGCTTGCGCGAGGAGTCGATCTCCTTGAGCGCGGCGGCATACTGCTGCTGGTTCTTGACCTGCATCTGCGCGCCCTGGAACTTTCGAAGCGTTTCCTGCGCCTCCTGGAGCTCGGAGTCCATCTGCCGGCGACGTTTCCCGAGCTCTTCCGACTTCTGCGTGAGCCGCGCGATCTCTGCCTCGACCCCACGGAGCTCCCGCTCAGCCGCCGCGTACCCTTCCGGCTTGTCGCTCAGCGCGCGCTCCTTCTCTGCCAAACGGGTCAGAACCGTCTGGAGAGTCCACAGCCGTTCTACGATCTGCCTCAACGAATGCCTCCCCTGAAATGGAAAAAGGGCGTTCCGATATGGAACGCCCTTCGATCGAGCCGTGGATGAACGGCCGCCTCGGAATGGACTCGGTTCCCGAAGCGGCGATCCGCCGAACAGCTTTCAATTTGTTCGCTCTTCATCATTGTCTGGTGGGTCCACCAGGATTCGAACCTGGGACCTGCCGGTTATGAGCCGGTAGCTCTGACCGCTGAGCTATGGACCCGAGCCGGCCGATTCTACCAGCTATCCGGTCAACGCGCGGCCGCCTGATTCTAATTCAAACCGCCTTCGAAAAAAAAAGCCGGGCGGTCTCCCGCCCGGCTCACCGTCCGCACGACGGTGAAGATCACTTGAGCTCGACTTGGTCTCCGACGCGCATCGCGTAGCGCATTCGCACGATCTGCCCCGTGGCGGTGCCGGCCTCCGCCGTCAGCACGCCGATCTCGCCCAGCACCAGACGGGGGTGAGTTCCGGCCGGGCCGGTGGGATTCTCGCGATAGACGGTGAGGAACGTCCCCGGCTCGACCATCTGATCGCGCCCCAGGTTGATCTCGACGACCGTCCCCTGCCCGATCGCTTCCGCGTAGTCCTTCGCGTTGACGATGTAGCCGGTCGCCCTTCCGTTCGGCGGGGTGCAGACGTCCACCATGTCGGTCATCCGCGCGATCGGGATCGGGTGCTGCGGCATCGGTTTGATCGCGTCGCCGATGCGGATCCCGTCACACGCCTGCACGACCATCGCGGTCGCCGTCGATCCGTTGATGCAGAGGATCCGGACGCGCCCGCGGTAATCGTAGTGGCGCCCGATCACGGCATCGCTGTCGGGGTGATGCACCAGCTTCGCCGGCTTGACCACCATGTAGGTCTCGCCCGCCGTGACGAGGCTCGGATCGTCCAGTTCGATGTAGACGACGTCCGGCTGCACGACGCCGCTCTCCTGAACGCTCGCACCCCGCATCCACTTCACTTCGTAATCCTCGAACGAGACGACCTTGTTCGGCAGGTACTCGTCGACCGTGCCGAGATAGCCGAAGCAATAAATGTCCGACTCGTGTCCGAGCGGGATGGGCGCGCTCGAGGCCTCGAGTCCGGCCGTGACCACCGGCTCTTCCGTCCCTTCATCGACGGAGACCGCCGTCTCGGTCACCATCTCCCCCGTGGTCGCCTCTCCTTCGATCAGGAGCGGGTCGCCCGGATAGATCCAGTGCGCGTCGGTGATGTACGTGTTGTTTTCCCAGAGCTGAGGCCAGAGGTAGGGATCGCCGTAAAAGCGCTGCGCCAGGCCCCAGAGCGTGTCCCCCCGCTCGATGATGTGGACCTTGCTTCCGGCAGGGAACGTCGCGGGATCGGGGGGATTGTAGGGCGTCCAGTGATCTCCGACGAGTCGAAGCTCACGCGGCGGCGTCGTCGCGCCCATCAGAGTGGCTGCAACGAGCAGCACCAGGACCGTAACCAAGAAACGCACACGCACCATGTTCCCCTCCCGTCTGGTTGCGGAAAGACCCGTCTTAAAAGTAGCCGAGACGAGCCCGAACGTCAAATGAGTCAGGCGTCTGGAGCCGGGAGTCGGGAGTCGGGAGGGGGGGTACCGGGGATCCCGGGAGCCCGGGAAAAACCGGCTCCCTCAAATGAAAGAGGCGCCCCGAGGGGCGCCCCTGACTTCCGACTTCCGCCTGCTGACGGGTCTCAGCGTCCGGCGTCGAGGTCCCCGCCAGCGCCTGCTGCTCGTGCTTTTCGAGCTCCTGACTGTGGCGCTGGTAGCTCTTTTTGACCCTTTTCACGTACGTACGCGTCTCCCGGAACGGGGGGATCCCGCCGTACCGCTGGACGTTTCCTTCGCCTGCGTTGTACGCGGCGATGATCTTCGTCTGGTTCCCGTTGAATCGCTTGTCGAGGTATTTCAGGTACTTCACGCCCGCGTCGAGGTTCTGCTCGGGGTCGTAGAGGTTGTTCGCGCCCATCCACCGCCCGGTCCGCGGCATCAGCTGCATCAGGCCCCGCGCACCCCGGTGAGAGCGCGCTCGCGGCTTGAAGCGGGACTCGTTCTCGATGATCGCCGCGACGAGCGCGGGATCGACGTCGTACTTCTCGGCCTTCTCGAAGATGAGGCTCCCGAAGGGCATCCCCCCGAAAAACTCTTCCCGGACATCGGAGGTCACCAGCGCGAAGCCGGCGAGCATCTCCTTGGTTCCGCGGGCGCTCCTTCCCGACGGCGATCCGACTCCCGCCGCTTCCAGAAACGACTCCGGAAGGATGGGGTCGGCGAAAAGCCCGTTCTGCATCAGATCGGACGAGCGGAGGACGAAGCGGTCAGGGACCACCCCGGCGATCTTGTAGAGGGAATTGCCGGCCGCGCCCTGGGCGCGCGCCACGACCTTGGATCCGCGGGCGGAAGTCCGGACCACCTGGACGCCGTCGAGATCCTTCTGGACTACGAATCGAACCTGATCGAATGCCTCGGTCACCCCGCCGACCGAGAGAGCCGCGCCGAGGAGCAGCATGGCCGTCCTCTTCGAATGAACCTTCCGCCTCTCCCGCCGCCGCCTCTGTTTTTCACCAGCGATCGCGAGCCGGATCGACAGTGCGTCGAGCAACTCGCGTCTGCGGTTTGCCATCGGTTGGGTGACCTCCAGAATCTTATTTGACTACCTGCGGCGCAATCGGGTGGGGGAACGGCGCCTGGAAGCGGATTATTCAATCCGAAGGTGGAAAAACTTACGCCCGCACAACTAAGCCTTTACGGTTCAGACTCTTCGGAAAAGACTTCCGCGGTGAATTTCTCGAGGTGGACCCTCCCCCCACGCCAGCGGCCCCGGGGGAGTCCCGCCTTCACGCAGAGGTGGTCGAGGAACTCATCGCGCGTCCATCCCCACTCGGAGGGGACCTGCGGAAGGAGAAGCCCGGCGCGGAGTCCTTCCCGCGCAATCAGCCCGTGCACTCCGAGGACGATCTCCTCGACCGACGCGACCGGCTCGAAGGGGCCCAGGACGGAGATCTCGAAGGAGACGCCCGGGAGCTCGGCGGCGACGAGCGGCGGGAACCGGGGATCGCTGAAGGCGGCGCTCACCGCGGCGGCGGCCACGGCGCGGTAGAGAGGCTCCGCCGGCTCGAGGACGCCGATGCAGCCACGCAGCTCTTCGTTCTCGCGGAGCGTGACGAAAACGCCCGCGAGCCGCTCGAGCTCCGGGGTGAGCGGGACGGATTCGAGCGAGAGGGGCTCCCGGCGGAGCCTCGCGTCGATCGCGCGGCGGGCGATCGAGAGGAGCTCGCGCCGCTCGGCTCTCGTGAGGCGCTCGCCGGCGGCTTCGATCACGCGGGGGGGGCCTTCGGCTGATTGCGGATCAGCATGAGGTTGCGGACGTACACGAGGAGGCCGAAGGCCTGGCCGACGGTGAACACCGGATCCCGCCGATGGACGGCGTAGACCGTGAGAATGAGTCCGCCGACGAGCGAGAAGTACCAGAACCAGATGGGGATGAAGCTCTCGCCCTTCCGTTCGGACCAGACCCACTGGACGAGGAAACGCGCCGAGAACGCGGCCTGCCCGAGAAAGCCGAAGGCGATCCAGAAATCCCAGGTCGTGGGGTCGAGACTCATTCGCGCCCTACCTCCTCCGCGCCGTAGCGAACGTTGCGGGATGCCATCCAGCGGACGGCGAAACAATCGGCGAGGCCGCGGAGGGCGCGGTTCATCGCGCCGTACTTGGACTGCCCGAACCGGCGGGGGCGGTGCCGCACCGGCATTTCGATGACGGTCCCGCCGTCCATCCGGACCAGGGTGGGCAGGAACCGGTGCATCCCGTTGAACAGCCGCACGCGCTCGACCGCCTCGCGGCGGACGAGCTTGAGCGAGCAGCCCGTGTCCGTGATGCGGTCGCCCGTGATCCAGTTGCGGACGCCGTTGCCGATCTTCGACTGAATCTTCTTACTCAGCGAGTCCTGCCGCTCGACCCGGACGCCGATCACCATGTCGACGCCCGCCTCTTCGAGTTTCCGCATCATCGCCGGGATGTCGGCCGGATCGTTCTGCAGGTCGGCGTCGAGAGAGACCACGAGTTTCCCGCGGGCGGCGCGCCACCCGGCATCGAGAGCAGCAGTCTGGCCGTGGTTGCGATCGAGGCGGACGATCCGGAGGGTCGGATGACGCTCTCGCGCGGCGAGGAGGACCGCGAGGCTTCCGTCCCGGCTTCCGTCGTCGACGGCCACGATCTCGTACGACCCCCTCTCCGGGTCGAGCGCCGCGGCGATCTCTCCCAAAAGGATCGGCAGGTTCTCCTCTTCGTTGAAGACGGGAAGGACGACGGAGAGATCGGGCGAGGTCACGACTCGATTTTAACGTCGAACGCGCGCTCGAAATTCGCCGTCGTGCGCGCGCCGACCTCCTCGAGATCGCACTCCCAGAGGGAGGCGAGGAGCCGCGCGACCTCGACGACGAAGGCGGGCTCGTTCCGTTTTCCGCGATGGGGGACGGGCGCGAGGTAGGGCGTGTCCGTCTCGATCAGGACCGCCTCCCGCGGCAGCCTGCGCGCCGCATCCCGCAGGGTTTCGGCGGTCCGGAAGGTCAGGATCCCCGAAAACGAGATGAAAAAGCCGCGATCGACGAGCCGTTTCGCCACCTCGTACGACTCGGTGAAGGAGTGGAGGACCCCGCGCACGCCCGCCGCCTCGGCGCTCTCGAGGATCTCGAGCAGCTCCCCCGTCGACTCGCGGTTGTGAATGATCAGCGGGAGCCCCGCCTCGCGGCCGATCGCCATGTGCCGCACGAGCGCCTCGCGCTGGACCTCCCGCGGCGAGTGCATGTAGTGATAGTCGAGGCCGACCTCCCCGATCGCGATCACCCTCGGCTGGCGCGCGAGGGATCGGATCGCCCTCTCGGCGGGTTCGTCGAAGTCCCTCGCCTCGTGCGGGTGATAGCCGACCGCGGCCCAGACGTCCGGATGCCGCTGGGCGATCGCGACGGCCTCGGGCGCATCGCCGCCGTGCGTCGCCGGCACCAGGAAGCCGCGAATCCCCGCCTCTCGCGCCCGGGCGAGGATCTCCTCTTCGCCGGATTCGGACATCCCGAGATGGCAGTGGCTGTCGACGAACATGTCAGGGCGTCAGGGAGACATCGTCAGGGGAAAGGGCCACGCGGTCAGGATATCGCGTCCGAAGATGATGGGTGTTCATTCGACCTTCGACACTCGACATTCGAAGTTCGAGTGACCCTTCTCCCCGTCTACTGATCCCTGACTGCTTCCCTACGCCCTCTCCAGCAGCATTGCCAGCCCCATTCCGCCTGAAATGCAGAGCGTCGCGAGGCCGGTCTCCCGGTCGCGCCTCTGCATCGCGTGAGCGAGCGTGGCGACGATCCGGGCCCCCGTCGCGCCGATGGGATGGCCGAGCGCGATCGCGCCTCCATGGACGTTGAGCCGGTCCGCGTCGAGCGAGAGCTCGCGGTCGCAGGCGATCACCTGCGCGGCGAAGGCCTCGTTCAGCTCGATGAGGTCGATGTCGGAGAGCTCCATCCGGAGGTCGGCGAGCAGCTTGCGGACCGCCGGGACCGGGCCGATGCCCATGATCTTCGGGTCGACCGCGGCCTGCGCGTACCCGCGGATCCTCGCCGCCGGCACGAGCCCGAGGCGCCGCACCTGCTCTCCGCTCGCGACGATCATCGCCGCGGCGCCGTCGGTGATCCCGGAGGAGTTTCCCGCGTGAACCGAGCCGCCCTCGCGAAAGGCCGGAGGGAGCTTCGCCATCCCTTCGAGAGTCGCGTCGGGCCGCAGATGCTCGTCGCGATCGATCGTGACGCGCCCCTTCTTTCCCTCGACGGTGACCGGCGCGATCTCGGCCGCGAACGCTCCGCTCTCCCACGCTTCCTTCGCCTTCCTCTGCGACTCCACGGCGAAGCGGTCCTGTTCCTCGCGGGAGACGTCGTACTGCGTCGCGAGCCTCTCGGCCGTCGCCCCCATCATCTCTTCCGCGATCGGGCAGATGAATCCGTCGCGAAGCATCCCGTCGGTCAGCTCCGCGTCGCCCATCCGGAATCCCCAGCGGGCGCGCGTGAGCAGGTACGGCGTGTTCGACATCGACTCCACGCCCCCCGCGACCACCACCTGCGCGTTGCCGAGGCGGATCGCGTCGGCCGCGTTGATGATCGAGCGCATCCCCGACCCGCACGCCTGGTTGACCGTGTACGCCGGCACCTCGTGAGCCAGGCCGCTGCGGACCGCGATCTGGCGCGCCACGTTCGGCCCCACGCCGGCCTGTCGCGCGCAGCCGAAGATCAGCTCGTCGACCGCCTCCGCCGGAACGCCGCTCCGCGCGAGCGCGGCCGACGCGGCCTGCGCTCCCAGATCCGGCGCGATGACCGACGAGAGCGCGCCGCCGAATTTGCCGATCGGCGTACGCACGGGCGCCACCAGATAGATTTCTTCCCGGATTTCAGCCATCGATTCGAATCGCTCCTTCGATCAGGTCGGCAACGAGATTCCGATACGTTTCCACCGCCGCGAGAATTTCTTTCTTCTCGATCTTCTCTCCGGAGGAATGCGCGTCGAGGATCGACCCGGGGCCGAACAGGATCGGCCTGCCGATCTTCGCGAGATGCGGCGCGTCGGTGTTGAATCCGACGACCGTGGAGGGACGCTCCGCCGGGTGGACCATCCGGACCGGATCGTTGCCGTGAGACCGGACGACGGCGCCGCCCAGAGGCGCGATCAGCGCCTCGAGCCGCGCGAGCGCGACACCGACCGGCTCGACGATCCGGAAGATGCACTCGGCTTCCGCCTCGGGGGCGATCACGTTCGGCTTCGCCCCTCCCCGGATCACGCCGACGTTCGGGATTCCGTCGCCGAGATCCGGATCCGCTCCCCAGGACGCGGAGTAGATTGCGTCGACCGCGCGCGCCAGCTTCCGAACGGCGGAATCGCCCCGCTCCGGGTAGGCGGAGTGCGCCGCGATCCCTTCGAACCGGAGGGTCGCCGTCAGCGCGCCTTTGCTCGCGCGCGCGAATTGCGACTCCGTCGGCTCCCCCACGATCACCAGCTCCGAACCGCGCCCCGCGAAGAATTCATTGGCCTCTTTCGCGCCGATCGAATCGGTTTCCTCGCCGACGACGAAGAGGAACGCAAACTCGCGAACCCCGGCCGCCAGAAGGCGATCTCCGGCCCCGATCATCGCCGCGATGATCCCCTTCGCGTCGCAAGCCCCCCGCCCGAACAGATGCGTGTCGTCCTCGGACGAGGCGAAGAACGGAGGAACCGTGTCGAGGTGAGAGCAGAGGATCATCCGCGGAACGCCTCCCGCGGCGGCGAAGAGGTTTCTGCGCCCCTCCCCGACCTCCTGCTCCTCGACCGCGAAGCCGCGCTCGCGCAGCACGGAGGCGAGAAACTGTTCGTGACCGAGCTCCTCGCCGGTCGTCGAAGGGATGTCGATGAGCTGCCGCGCGAGGCGGATCGGGTCGAGTGCCATGAGTGAAATCGTGCGGTCGGAAGTCTAATCGATTGCAGAATGCGGATCGGAGAGGAGCGACGGCGGCGCCTCTACTAGAAATAACTTTTTCGCACGAATCTGTTGCGCTTCCCATGACCCGTTCGCTGCTGATCCTCCTCCTCGCGGCCCTGCCGGCCCTCGCCCAAGCGCAGGTCAGGATCGTCTCGCCGCCCGACGGCGCTCCGGCGGTAGGAGAGACGGTGATCGAGGTCGAGACGACCCTCGCCCCCGTCGACCGCGTCGAGATCCGCGTGGACGGAAGGCTCGCCGGCGTGCTGCGCACGCCTCCGTTCCGCCTTCCGTTCGATTTCGGTCCCGCGCCGAAAGCGCACCGTATCGAGGCGGAGGTTTTCGCCGCCGGAGTATTCGCAGCGCGTCCGGGCGGAGAGCACGACGGCGGCGCTGCGGGAGAGCGTGACCGTCGACTGGGTCGAAGTGCCGGTCGCGCTCCGCTTCCGCGGGACGCTCCGCGCGGAAGACTTCCGCGTCCGCGAAGACGGGGCGGAACAGAAGGTCCGCGAGCTCGAGCCGACGCGCGGCCCGCGCGGTTCGTCTTCGTCCTCGACCGCTCCCTCAGCATGAAGGGAGAGCCGATCGAGTCCGCACTCGCCGCGATCCGAGCGGTGCAGCCGCGCCTTCGGAGCGGCGATACCAGCGAGGTCCTCCTCTTCAATCACCGCGTGGCGCAGCCGCTGCCTCTCGAAAAGGTGACGGCCGAAGCGTCGGGCGGGACCGCTCTCCGCGATGCGCTCGCTTCGATCCACCCGGCGGCGCGGACGATCGCCGTCGTCATCTCCGACGGCGGAGACCGGAACAGCTTTCTCGCGCCGCGCGCGGCGCTCGAGGCGATCGCGGTCAGCAATCTCACCGTCCATGCGCTCGCTCTCGGCGGCGGGGAGGGAGCGGCATTTCTGCGCGATGTCGCGGCGCGCACCGGCGGCTCGTTCCGCCGGTGCTCCGCGTCGACGCTCGCTCGCGATCTCGCGGCGGCCTTCGACGATCTGGACTCCCGCTGGATCGTGGCTTACCAGAGCGGATCCTCGGGCCGTGGATGGCGATCCATCACCGTGGAACCGCGCGCGAAGAACGTTCGCGTTCTCTCCGCGCGCAAGGGGTACTTCGCCGAATGAGGAGCTTCTTCGCAGCCCTCGTCTTCGCGGCGGCGATCGCGATCCCCGCCGCGGGATCCCCGCAGCGGCTCGCGAGCGACTTCGAGATCGCGACCGCGGAGAAACGCTTGCAGTCCTCCGGCTCCTCGGTAGAGCGCATCGCCGCGAACCTCAACCTCGGCGATCTCCGGACGCAGCGGATGGAGCTCGAGCGCGGGCGCCAGCACTTCCGCGATGCGGAAGCGCTCTCGCATGCAGCGGCGAGCGCCGCGCGCCGCCGGTCCGACTTCGAGCTCTACTCGCTGATGACGGCGTACCGCGGGATCGCGTTCGCGAAGCTCGGCCACGCAGAAGAGACGTTCGTCGCGTTCGAGGAATCTCTCCGCTATCAGTCCGACAGCGCGCGGGTCTGGAACTACTACGCGTCCGCGATGATGGTGCTGGGCTATCCGGTCAAAGCCGCCGCAGCCGCGCGCAATGCTGTTCTCCTGGCCGAGGAGGAGAGTGCAACGTCGCGGGCCGTCCCTGTGCTGCTCGACCTCGCGATCTACCGCTACGCCCTCGCGGGCGCCCTCCTGGAGGGCGACCCGCGCAGCGACGAAGCGGCGACACTCCTCTCGAGCATCGTCGAACTGCTCGGCTCATCGAAGTTGGACTCGCTCCGGCGGCAGATCGGGCGCGCAGAAGGCTTCGAGGTCTTCTCTTTCGTGCGCAGCGACGCCGACGCCTGGCTCTCGCTCTACAACCGTTCCTTGCTCCGTCTCGGCGAAGTCCGCGAGGCCGCGGGTGACATGGCGGGGGCGCGGCAGGCGTTTCAGCGCGTCCTCGAGCGCCGCAGCGACGACGCGCTCGCGCTCGCGGCGCTCGCGCGGCTCAGCGAGCGCGACGCCGAGCGGGAGCGGTGGTTCGCCGAATCGTTCGCGGCAAACCCCTTCTCCCCTTCCACGATCCTCGAGTACGAGAAGCATGCGGCGGTCGGATCCGCGGAGCCGTCCGGCGGCGGAGGGGTCGAGCGCGCCCTCTGGCTCATCGCGAATCACCGCATCGCCGAGGCTCGAACGTTGGTCTCGGCTCTCGCGATCGAACATCCGGCGAACGCCGCAATCGTGTTTCTCGAAGCGCGGATCGCGCTCGCCACCGGGGACTCGTCCACCGCGGAGACGCTCGCGCGGCGCCTCCCTCCGCCGTTCCGTTCCGCGGTGGATGCGGATCGATTCCGCACCGAGAGAGAGCAGGCGGCCGGCGCGCGCGCTCTGTCGGCGCTGACCGGCACTTCATCCGTCGCGGCGGACGGGGAGCTTTTGGGCGAGTTGCTCGCACTTCTGGCGAATCCCGACCGCACAGTGCGCGAGCGCCTCGATCGGACCACCTTCACGAGCACCGCGCGCATGGACGACCCGGCATCGAGCGCGGACGGCATCACGGTCTTCAACTCCGGCAGGATCGGCGACATCGATTTCCGGTTCAGCGTGCCGACGGCGTTCCGCGGCGAGTTCCGAGGTGAGGAGCTCCGCATCCGGTATCGGGTGACGGGAGCGGATGGCGAGACCCTGCTCGTCGAGCCGCTGGGGATCGAACGCCCATGAAGAGAGTCACTTTGCTCGCTGGCCTTCTCGCGCCTTCGCTCGCGGCGGCGACGCTGCTTGCCGTCCCGGAAGGAAGCCGCGCGCTGGTCCGCGCGAGCTCGAACGAGATCGCGATCGTGGATGCCCGGTCGACGCAGCCCGTCTGGACCGTCGCGGGCGTGAAGAGCCTGCGGCTTCTCGTCCTCTCGCCCGACGGGCGGTGGGCCGCTGCGATCGATCCGATCTCGAACCGGCTGGCTCTCGCCGATCTGGAGCAGCGGACGAGCCGTATCCACTCCCTTCCGGAGACGGCCGTCGCCGCGAGCTTTTTCGACGGCGCCCTCTTCGTCGTCAGCCGCGACGCGCGCCTCCTTTCGAAAATCGACACGCTCGGAGGCGACACACGGACCGTCGAAGTGCCGGCCGGCGCCACCCACCTCATCGCCGGGGCGAATGGAGTGATCGTCTACGCATCACTCACGGGCCGGGCCGCGCGATTCGACTCGTCGTCGCTACGCCCCCTCGCGACGGCGCAGCTCCCCCGCTTCGGGTCCGACCTCGAGACTGACGGCGAAAGCGGGTATCTCGTCCTCCCCCGGAGCGGCCAGCTCGCAACCTTCTCGCTCGAGACGCTCGCGCTCGAAGACGAGCGCGCGGCCGGCACCGTTCCGATCGATATCGCCGTCGAAGCGCCCGGAAACGCAACCCGGGCGGTTCGGATCGCTATCGCAGATCCATCTTCCAAGCGCGTCTGGCGCGACGAGGGCGCGCAGTCCGGCGCCGAGGCGTTCGGACGGGGATTTCTGCGGGGACTGCTCGGTCTCGGGCTCTACCGCCCGCGAGCGGCCGCCTTCCCGAGTGGCGTGGATCGGATCACGGTCAGCGGAGGAAGGCTCCTGGCGTTCGACACATCGACCAGAACCGTCTGGGCCGTGACCGGCGAGCGGGCCACCGAGATCGCATCCGGGGTGGACTGGGGCTCCTTCGTCTCGGTGGGGAGCGAGCTTTTCGTCGCCCGGGGAGCGGCCATCCAGAGGCACCCGCTTCCCTGACCCGGGACCGGACGCTGCGGTACGCCGGTTGCAGCCACCGGAGAGCGATGGAACAGAAGCCGTGCGTCCGTTGTGAGCGGCTGGTCGACCCGTTCGCGCGGATCTGCCCGTTCTGCAACTGGGATCAGGAGCTGCCGCCGCCGAAAGAGAATCCGCTCGCGAGCTCGATCGCCCTCGAGGAAGAACAGGCGCAGCTCGCCGGCCAACGGCGGCAGCACAGGAAACGGATCCTTCTGACCGCGGGCATCGCGGCACTCCTCCTCCTAACATTCGCGATCGGCAGCTTCGTCTCGCGCCTCGGCAGGAAGCCGCGCACGCCGGAGGAGGTGAGGCCCGTCGCGGTCTCGCAACACCCCGCCCAGAGTCCGACGCAGCTGACCGACCTTCGCCTCGTCCCGGTCGACCTGACCTCGACCGTCGGCGGGTCGATCACATCCGTCCCCCAGCAGTCGGGCGGACCCGCCGGCGCCGCGGCGGGCGACCGTTCCGACGCGACGGCGCTCCCATCGCAGCAATACGCGGAGCTGGTCCGGCGATCGTCGCAACAGCCGGTCGCGCAGGCCGGCGGCGCCGACACGCTCGACCCCCGGACGATCATCGCGAAACCGATTCCGCAGATTCGACGCCCCGCGCCGGCGCCGCCCTCTCCGCGGCCGCCACCGCCGCTGCCGCTGCCGACGGGCAGCCGGCCGGCGAACCGGACCGTGAAGACGACGGGGAGCAGCCCCTCCGCACCCGCCCCGAACCAATCTCGCAGCCGCTTCCCGATCTGAACGTCCAGGGGACGGCGCGGTTCCGCCTCCGGATCGGCGCGGACGGCAGGGTGAAAGAGGTCGAGGTCCTCCGTGCGATCCCCGGCGCGACGCCGCGCCTCATCTCCGCAATGCAGCAATGGAAGTTCAAGCCGGCGACGGAGGACGGGCGCCCCGTTGAAGGGGTCCATCTCGTGGATGTATCGTTCAATGCTCGAAATGATTGAGAAGAAGGAATGCGCAGCCTGCCGGCGCGAGATCGACGTCGCGGCGCGCATCTGTCCTTACTGCGGCGCGAATCCGGAGAGCGGGCGGCGGTTCGACCCCGCGCCGATTCTTCAGAGCCACTTCCCCATGAAGGATCCGCGGCCGAAGGCCAGGGTGGCCGAGTTCCTGCGCGAGCGCCAGGGGCTCGTGGTCGGCGCCCTCGCCGTCGCCGTGTTTCTCCTGATCGGCGCGGCGCATCAGTTCATCACGCGGCGCAATCAGGCTCTCGAGTCCTCCGCCCCCGCCGTTCCTCTCACGGATCTCGCCGACCTCAATCAGCGAGGCGAAGAACAGAAAGAGCTTCCGATCCCGGAGATCGAGTTCACGTGGACCGGGCGCCCGGAGACCATGGAGGTCCTGCTCGTCGAGCCCGGCGCCGTGGCTCCCCCGCCCCCGGCGCAGCCGGCCGGCGCGACGGCGCCCGCGGCAAAAGACCCTTCGCAGCCGAACCGCACGGCGCCACCTCCCACCCCGGCCGCGCGCCCGCAGACGCCTCCCGCGCAGTAGGGCGGAGGATTCTCGTCCTGCGCGCGCCCTCTACGACCAGTTCTCGACGACGATCCGATGGAACTCGCGCCGGATCGCCTGCATGTTGAGAGGCTTTACGTACGGGTGGAGCCGGTTCGTGAGAAGCACCATGATGAGGTCGCGCTCCGGATCGACCCAGACGGAGGTGCCGGTGAAGCCCGTGTGTCCGAAGCACCGCTCCGAGAGGACCGCCGAAGGATGGTCGGCGCGATCCATGTGGAGGAGCCAGCCGAATCCGCGGTTCTCCTCCAGACCCACGGTGTAGTTCCGCAGCGCGAGCCGCACCATCGGCTCGGGCAGCAGCTTTCCGCCTGCGTTCGCCCATTGCCGGGCGATCTCGAACACGTCTTTCGCCGTCCCGAAGAGCCCGGCGTTTCCCGCCATCCCCCCCATGTACCACGCGTTCCCGTCGTTCACCTCTCCCCAGATCATGTAGTTCCGGAAGTTCCTGAACGACAGGTTGCGCTCGGCGACCATCTGCCTCTCGTTCGCGTTTCCCCACTCCGTAGCCGCAACGCGGTACTTGAGCGAGGCCGGAGGGCTGAACATCGCGGTTCGGAGTCCGAGCGGATCGAAGATGCGCTTCTTCGCCAGCGTTTCGATCGGCTCGCCGTGAATCCTCTCGAGCGCGAGCGCGAGCGTGATGAATCCGAGACAGCTGTAGATCTCGCGGGTGCCCGGCTGATACCGGAGCGGCCGCTTTCCGAGGGCATCGAGATACGCCTCGTGGCCGAGCCCCTGCGTGTAGAGGGGAAACCACGCCTGAAAGCCTCCGCGGTGCGTGAGCAGATCGACGAACGTGACCCCTTGCTTGTCCGTCCCGCGGAACTCGGTGAGCCAGTCGGCGACGCGGCCTTCGAGCTCGATCTTCCCCTCGGCCGCGGTCTGCAGCACGAGCGCCGTCGTGACCAGCGGCTTGGTCAGCGACGCGAGATCGTAAATCGTGTCGTGCGCCGCGACGATCTTCGCCGGCTTGAGGACCGAGTGGCCGATGGACCCCTCGACGAGAGGGCCCGCGCTGGTCCCGACGATCCAGACGGCCCCCGGGAAGCTCCCGACTTCGACCTCGCCGAGGAGCAGCGCGGTAACCGCGTTCTCGAGCGCGCGGGCGCGCGAGTCGGAAGGGGACGCGAGACGGACATCGATCGGGAAGCGGCGCCGCGAGGGACTAACGGCCACGCGCGGCCCTCGCTCGATCGACGGTTGCGAGCCGCCGCCCCTGGCGGGACGGAGCTTCGGACGCAGGAGGCATGATGGTTTGCGCGGCTCTCCTCGGACGAAGAGTCGCGCACATTTTAGCAGTCCGCGTGCCTCTTTCCCTTCCCCGCGTTTCATATCGCGCGCCTCCGCGCTACACTCCGCTCCACGGGAACTTCGGCGGTTCCGGGCCACGTTGGGGAGCGGTGCAGGGGGGAGGATCAATCTGCTAAGATCCGCCGTCCTTCAAACAACGACTGCGGGTGCCCCACACTTCATGTTTCGTCTCGACAAACTGGAAATTGCCGGATTCAAGTCCTTCTGTGACCCTGCCCAGCTCGCTTTCCCTGCCGCCCTGACGGCCGTCGTCGGCCCCAACGGGTGCGGCAAATCGAACATCTGCGACGCCATCATCTGGGTTCTCGGTGAGCACCGGGCCAGCCACATCCGCGGCGGGACGATGGAAGACGTCATCTTCCAGGGATCCGAACGGCGGCGCGCGCTCGGCATGGGGGAAGTCACCCTCACCCTCACCACGGACAACGGCCATCCCGCGGCCGAAGACGGCAAGATCACGATCCACCGCCGCGTCTTCCGGACGGGCGAGTCGGAGTTCCGCCTCAACGGCCGGCGCGTCCGGATGCGCGACATCGCCGACATCCTGATGGACACGGGCCTCGGCATCCGGCAGTACTCGGTGATGGAGCAGGGAAAGATCGACCTGATCCTCTCCAACAAACCGCAGGACCGCAGGAGGCTGATCGAGGAAGCGGCCGGGATCACGAAATACAAGTCGAGGCGGCGCGCGGCGGAGTTGAAGCTCGAAGAAACGCAGGCGAACCTGCTGCGGATCGACGACACGCTTGCCGAAGTGACGCGGAACCTGAACTCGCTCAAGCGCCAGGCGGGAAAGGCGCGGCGCCACAAGGAGCTCGTCGAACAGCTCTCCACCGCGAAGAGGGCTCTCTATGCGGGGCGGGTCGTCGCCGGCCACACCGAGCTGGGAACCGCCGAGAAAGGCCTCGCGGAGGCGCAGAACTTCGAGGGGGAGAGCTCCGCCCTGCTCGGCCACGAGGAAGCGGATCTCGCCGAGACGCGGAGGACGCTCACGGATCGATCGGCGGCGGCGTCCGCGCTCCGGGAGGAGATCACGCGGACGAGCTCGGAGGTGGATCGTCTCCGCTCGTTTCTCGCGCAGTCGGAGACGACGCTCTCGGACCTCATCCAGCGAGCCGAGGGCGCGAGCGCGCAGATCCGATCTCTCGAGGGAGAAGCGCTCGAGCAGCAGCAGCAGCTCGATGAAAAGACCGAAGCGCTGCGCGCCGCCGTCGAACAGCGAAACCAGCTTCGCGACGTCGCGGACGAGCTCGAGCGCGAGCGACAGAACAAAGGGGACCGCGTCCGCACGGAGGAAAAATCGCTCGGAGGCCTCCGCGAAGGCCTGATGCGGACGATTGCGCGCATCTCCGAGTCGCGCAACCAGGTTCACCAGATCGAGATCGCCGTCGAGAAGTGCGAGTTCTACCTCGGCAAGCTCGGCGATTCGGCTCGCAAGGCTTCGGAGAGCCGCGACCAGGCGCAGCAGCGCTTTCAGGCGGCGCAGGGCGCCCTCGCCGACGCCGAGCGGGAGCTCATGGAGTCGCAGCACCGCGCGCAGGAAGCGCTCGCTCTTCGCGACGAGCTCACCGGCCGCCGTGACGAGAGGCGCCAGGCGCTCGCCAGCGCGAGAGACTCGATTTCCCAGACGACGTACCGCATCGACTCGCTGCGGAGCCTTCTGAATTCTCTCGAGTCGCAGGACGAGGACGTCCGCCGCGCGATTCTCGAGCTGATCCCGCAGGCGTCGTCGGCGGCGGCGTCGGTCCGCGCGGCCGAGGGGTACGAAGTGGCGCTCGACTCGCTCCTCCGCGACGTGACGCGCGCTGTCGTCGTCGACGATGCCGCCACGGCGGCGGCGGCCGTCGAACGTCTCAACGAGAGGGGCGCGGGGCGCGGGGCGTTCCTGCGGCTCGACTGGAGTCCCGCGGGGCGCGGCGGCTCCGGCGGCGGCGCGGCATGGGCGATCCTCGGACAGGGGGCCGTGGCGGACGCGGTCCGTGCGGCCGTTCCCGAGGCTGTCATCGTCGATACGCTCGAGGAGGCGTTTCGCCGCTCGTCGTCCGAGCCCCGGACCGCCTTCGTGACCCGCGCGGGAGAGATCGTGCGCGGTCCTCTCGTCACCGGCGGACGGCAGGAGAGCGCGCGCGGCGTTTTTTCGATCAAGCGCGAGCTCGCGGACCTCGAGCGAATGCTCGCGACCGAGGAGCTCCGCGCCACGGGCATCGCCTCGGAGCTCGAAGGCCTCGAAGCGTCGCTCCGCGAAGCGGACGACGCGCGGATCCTCGCCGAAGAGCGGGGGCGACAGGCGGAGAACGGGGTGCGCGAGCGCGCCGGCGAGCAGGAGAAAGCCACCGCCGAGCTCGACCGGTTCTCGAAGGACCTCGAAGTCGCCTCGGAAGAGCAGTCGCTCTATCTCGAGGAGAAGACGCAGCTGCTCGCGCGGCGCGAAGAGGCGCTGGGGGATCTGCACACGCTCGAAGGCAGCGAACAGTCGACCCATGCGTCGATCCGCGAGACGGAGGAGGCGCTCCGGGGCGGACGCAGCGAATTCGAGTCGATCACCGAGTCGGCCTCGCGCGCGCGCGTCGATCTGGAGACGGCGGTCGGCGTCGTCAACGCCGCCGGGCGGGAGCACGAGAATCTCTCGCGCGTCGTCGCATCTCTGCAGTCACGAAGCCGGCAGCTCGCACAGGACGTCGAGACGCTCGCCTCGCGCCGGGCGGAGACCGAGCAGGCTGTCGCCGACGCGCGATCGCGCCTGGAGACCGCCCTCGACGCACTCACCGGCCTCTCGGAACAGCGCGTCGTCGTCGAAGCCGAGGTCGCGGACCTCGAGGCTCGCCTCTCCGAAGTCGAGGCCCGCGCGCTCTCGTCGCGGGAACGGTGGAACGCCCTGCGCGACGCACTCTTCGAAGCGGAACGCCGCCTCGACCGCGCCCGCGCGAGTTTCGATCTGCTGCGCGAGCAGATCTCGCTCGACCTTCACGCCGGCGTCGATGCGCTGGCGGACGTCGCGCCTCCCGAGAGCGACGAGATTCGCGCCGAGCTCGAGTCGGAAGTCGCGCGCCTCTCCGATCAGATCGAAAAGATGGGCCCCGTGAACGTGCTCGCCATCGAGGAGCATCAGGAGCTCGAGGAGCGCGAGACGTTCCTCCGGACCCAGCGCGACGATCTCGTGCAGTCGATCGAGTCGCTCCGCTCGACGATCCGCAAGATCAACATGACCTCGCGCGAGCTGTTCCGCGAGGCGTTCGCCGCGGTCAACCACTCGTTCAGCGAGATCTTCGCCGCGCTCTTCGGAGGCGGGCAGGCGAGCATGCAGCTGCTCGACGAGGAAGACGTCCTCGAGAGCGGCATCGAGCTGATCGCCCAGCCTCCCGGAAAGAAGACGCAGTCGATCGCGCTCCTCTCGGGCGGCGAGCGCGCCCTGACGGCGCTCGCCCTCCTGTTCGCGATCTTCCGCTACAAGCCGAGCCCCTTCTGCATCCTCGACGAGGT
Source organism: uncultured Acidobacteriota bacterium (assembly GCA_963793695.1). GTDB lineage: Bacteria > Acidobacteriota > Thermoanaerobaculia > Gp7-AA8 > Gp7-AA8 > CAWCBB01. The sequence continues at coordinate 447,193 of CAWCBB010000030.1, forward strand.
CGACGCGCCGCTGGACGAAGTCAACAACGAACGGTTCGTCCGGCTGCTTCGCGAGATGTCCCACGAGACGCAGTTCATCGTCATCACGCACTCGAGGCGGACGATGGAAGCCGCGGACATCCTCTACGGAGTCACCATGGAGGAAGCGGGCTGCTCGCGCCTGGTCTCGGTGTCCTTCGCGGAACTGGAAGCGTAAGACCCGTTCTTCGTTCTTCGTTCTCCGTTCTTCGTTCTCCGTTCTTCGTTCTTCGTTCTCCGCGACCTCAGGCGTCAGCCTTCAATACGCCGCGAAGCGGCAGCACATTGGCAGCACCGGCCGTCAGGCCGGTGAACCGGACGACGCACTACGACCAATGAGCCGCGCAGCGGCGACAGATTGTGCCGCCGCTGCGCGGCTCGACATTCACGACCCGGGTTCCCTACACCCGGCTTCGCCCAATGCTTCCAATATGGCGGCGCTTCGCGCCTTGGATGAACCCGGAGAACGGAGAACGCCGTGCGCCGCTACGTCTCTCGAATGGCCGTCGCAAAGAACCATCCGAACGCCAGTCCGATCATCGCCGAGGCGACGACATCCGAAGGCCAGTGGCGGAAGGTCAGGACGCGAGCAAAGGCGATCGCGGTGGCGATCAGCAGAGAAGCGGTCCGAAGCGAAAAGCCCTTCGAGGCGAACGTGATGACCCCCGCGATCGCGAAGGCGCCGACCGTGTGCCCGCTGGGGAACGAGCTCGCCGAGGGAAAGACGTGATGGAACGGCCCGAGCCACAGCTCGGGCCGCGTCCGCCCCACGGCCACCTTCAGAATCTGGACGACGAAGCCCGCACCCGCCGCGGCGGCGGCCATCGCCACCGCCATCTGAGCCCAGTAGGGGTGCGCGAAGAGCATTCCGGCGATCGCGAAGAAAACGATGATCATCAGCGGGTTCATGCCCCCACCGAGCCGGTTGAAGATCCGGATCACGTCTCTGACTCTCTCCGAATCGGCGCTCTCGACGAGGCCCATGAGCGACGAGTCCACGAAGAGCCAGACCGCGGCCACGAGCGCGCCGCCGATCGCGGCGGCCACGGCGACCCGGGCGAGGCGGATCGCCCGCCACCGGACCGCGACGCGATGCGGGAATCGCGCGGTCTCGTTCCGGAAGCCCTCCCACGCGAGGCTCACCTCCGCGCTCTTCGCGTGAAAGAGGGCGAGAACGAACACGCCCGCGATCGCCCAGAAGACGACGTCCCACTGGGCCGCTTCCCTCCCGAGAAAGGACCGCGAGTCGACCGCGATCGGCACGTCGATCGTGTTCTCGTTGAGCCAGACCACGGGCTCGGGCCAGACGAGCGCGAGAGCGAGGAGCGCGACGAACGCGATCGAGCTGATCCTCAGCCCTCGCCGATCCAGCTCTCGCACTCGATCACCGCCGCCGATAGACATCGAACTCCTTTCCTTTGAGGACGACGGTGCCGCGGCGCTCGTACCGGGCGAGTCCCGCCCCGAGCTCGGCAGCCTTGTCCCGCCGGACGCCGATCACGCGGGGGCTCTTCTCGTCGACCAGGGCGAGGGCGCCCGCACCGAGATAACGCGGCGACTGCATCGACGCGGGCAACGCCCGCGCCCAGAGATGCGGCGTCCCGTAGAGGCCGATCTCCTCCTCCCGCGTCGTCTCCTTCGCGAGCTCGCGCACGAGCGGCCCGCTGGATACCGTCCGATTCGCGACCGGCATGAGAAGCGCCCCCGCGAAGGCGAGCGGAAAAAGGAGAGCGAGCCCCATCAGAATCCCGTTCTGAAGGAGCGTTCGCGCGGAACGCTGGACCCAGAGCGCCATGAGCGCCATCGCGGCCGTCGCCCAGAAAAGCGTCCTCACGAGGGGAACCTCCGCGAGAGCGCCATCCGTTCCGTTTTCGACGAAGCGCGGACCGACCGTGATCGCGAGCAGAAAGACCAGTCCGACGAGTGCGACGGTGGCTCGGCTCAGGCGGATCCCCCATCGGGCCGGCGCGTCGTCGCGCTCCGGCCCGAGCAGCCGCGCCGTCAGCAGCGCGATCGGAACCATCGCGGGGACCATGTAGACGTCGAGCTTGCTGCTCAGCAGCGAAAAGGGGACCAGGACCGCGAGGAACCAGTCGAAGAGAAACCGCGTCGCCCGCTCCTCTCCCGGACGCTTCCAGATCGCCACGATCGCGGGGATCGCCACGAGCGACCAGGGAAGGAAGGCGACCGGAAAGTGCGCCAGATAGAACCACGGCGGCTCGGAGTGCGTCCAGGCATTCACCGCCCGGCCGACGTTCTGCTCGACGAGGAGCTCGCGCGAGTACTCCTCCCCTCCCGCGAGCGCGGCGGGAATCACCCACGCCAGCGGGATCGCGGCTGCGGCCAGGAAGGCCCAGAGCATCTCGATCCGCCATCCCTTCTTCCAGCGGATCGACTCCGCGACCGCGAGGATCAGAAGAATGACGAGCGCCATCGGTCCCTTGACCAGGACGGCGACCCCCGCGAGCGCTCCGGCTCCCAGCAGCAGCGCCGCGCGATCCTCCTCGAGCCACCGCCACAGGAGGAGCGCGGCAGCCGCGATCGCCGCCGTGAACTCGATGTCCATCCGCGCGGTCTGCGCGAGCCCCCACACCATCCAGAAGGACGCGACGATGAACCGCGAGAGCCATGGCTCCGTCCCGAGAAGGCGCTGCGCCAGGAGCCCGGTGAGCCACACGAGCGCCAGGTACGCGAGGAGCGAGGGAAGGACGAAGGGCCAGATCGAGTTCGTGCCGAAGAGGAACGTCAGAACCCAGATCAGCCAGAAGTGAAGCGGCGGCTTGTGGGTGTAGGGGCGCCCCTCGAGCGAGGGGACCAGCAGGGAGTTGCTCTCCCGCATCTCGCGGATGATCTGGCCGTACTTGGTCTCGTCCCCCACGAACAGGTCTCGCGTGAGGGGCGAGAGCAGCGTGGTCGCAAGAACGAAAATGGTGAGAATGAGGAAGGTCTGCCGCGCCATCGCGCGGGCGATTATACGGGAGGCGTCCTCGGCCGAGCGCGCGACCGGAGGGCGCCGGAATTCAGCCCCTCCGGCCCTCCCACCGGTTCCGGCGGCGGTGCTAGAATCCGGGTCGGGCGTAAGCCAAATTCCTCGATGGAGGTTCAGATATGGCGGAACGCGACGACATCTACAAGACGCTCCTCAGCGAAGACCCGGAGTTCCGGACCTGGAACGACGAGCATCACAAACATGAGAGCCGTCTCGCAGCCCTCGCCGCCAAAACAAGCCTCTCGGCCGAAGAAGAGCTCGAAGAGAAAACGCTGAAGAAACGAAAGCTCCACCTGAAAGACCAGATGGCCGCCCGAGTGCGAGGGCATTCGATGGCCGGCGCCACCTGATCCGCGACTCGACAGCCGATTCTTCGAAGGGGGTTCCGTGGGGAACCCCCTTTGCATATGCTGAGATCGAGCTCCCGGTTCAGTTCTCAGACCCCAGACCCCCAGACCCCAGGCCCCAGACCCCAGACCCCAGACCTCAGATTGAAAAATACTTTCGGACTCCTGACTCCCAGACTCCTAGACTCCTAGACGCGTATGAGCCGACGTCTGCCCCTCGCCCCCGAAGGCTGGATCTTCATCCTGCCGGTCGTGATTCTCGCGGCCGTGGCCCTGCTCACGCAGTGGTACGTCGCCGCAATCCTGCTCGGCCTGCTGGCAGCGTTCCTCCTGAACTTCTTCCGCGACCCGAGGCGGCAGGGCTCCGAGCGGGAAGTCGACGTCCTCTCCCCCGCCGACGGCACGGTCGTCCAGATCCGGCAGATCGAGGACGGCGCCGTCTGGCCGGGGCTGACCCAGCAGATCAGCGTCTTCATGTCGGTCTTCGACGTCCACGTCAACCGGGCTCCGATCTCGGGGCGGATCGTCCACTACCGCTACAATCCGGGCAGAAAGATCGCGGCATTCTCCGAGAAATCGTCGATGGAGAACGAGCAGAACCTGATCGTGATCGATGACGGGCGGGCGATCGTGGCGTTCAAGCAGATCGCCGGCCTCCTCGCGCGGCGGATCGTCTTCGACCGGAAGGAAGGGGAGAGGGTCGCGCGGGGAGAGCGCGTCGGAATGATCAAGTTCGGCTCGCGCGTGGACCTCTTCCTCCCTGCCGAGGCGGAAATCAGAGTGAGCCTGCGCGACAAGGTCAAGGTCGGTCTCACCGTGCTCGCTGTGCTGAAGGAGACGCGGTGAAGGCGGGCGTCGTCCGGCGGAACCTGCGCCGCGGAGTCTACGTCGTCCCGACGTCGCTCACGGTCCTGAACATCTTCTTCGGCTTCGTCGCGATCCTTCTGAGCGTCCGCGGTTTCCTTGCGAGCTCTCTCGGCGACTCCGTGGAGGCGGGCCAGCGCTTTCAGCTCGCCTGCTGGGCGCTGCTCGTCGCCGCGATCTTCGATACCTTCGACGGCTTCGTCGCGCGCCTCATGCACGCCACGAGCGAGTTCGGGAAGGAGTACGACTCCCTCGCGGATGTCGTGACGTTCGGCGCCGCGCCGGCAATCCTCGTCTGGGCGTGGGCTCTCAACCTTTTCCCGCGGCTCGGTGGCGGCATCGCGTTCCTCTTTCTCGTCGGCGGATCGCTCCGGCTCGCGCGGTTCAACATCATGACGGCGAAGACCGATCACCGCTATTTCGTCGGGCTGCCCATTCCGGCGGGCGCACTCACCATCGCCGCGATCATCAACTACGCCCCCGACCCCGTCACGGATCGGAGGTTCGCCGCGATCGTCCTGGTGGTGGTCGTAGGCCTCGCGTTCGCGATGGTCTCCACGGTCAGATACCGCAGCCAGAAGTACGCGAGCCTCCAGAAGGAACGCTCCGGGATGTACTTCCTGGTCTTCGCGCTCATTCTCGCGATCCTGTTCATGTGGCCGGCGCCCTTCATGTTTCTGGCCGCCATCACCTACGTCAGCTCCGGGCCGCTGGTCCGGCTCTGGTCGATCGCGTTCCCGTCGAAGCGCCTCGCCACGGCCGGCGGCGCGGCCGTCGACGATTTCGACGAGACGGTGCCGTAGGGGCGCGCTGCGCGCGCCCTTACCTCGTTGCGGCGGCGTCCCCCCGCCGGCCGCGTCATCCTGAGGAGCGGCCGAAGGTCGCGACGAAGGATCTCAAAATGCGAAAAACGATCATTTCGAGATCCTTCGCTCCGCTCAGGATGACCGGGATGCGGCGGCACCGCGTCGATCGGGAAGCACTCTCACCTCCCTTCGGTTCTCTACCGGCCATGGCTGAACGAAACTTCGACCGCCGCTCGCCCTCCGACGGATATCGCGTGGGGATCGTCAATCCGACGACGCTCGTGGCCAAGGAGCTCGCCTCCATTCTCGAGGAACGCCACTTTCCCGCCGCCCGCACGGTCCTCATCGACGCCACGGGCGAGGCCGAGGGTGTTCTCACGGAAGTCGGCGGCGCGGCCAGCGTGGTCATCGGCGCGTCCGCGGAGGCGTTCGACGATCTCGATCTCGTCTTCTTCTGCGGATCCGGCGAAAAGAACGCGCCCTGGATCTCGCGCCATCAGGAGGGCGGCTTCATCGCGATCGATCTCTCCCAGAGCGCCGCGCTTCCCGAGGAGAGCCTCCCCGTAGTCGCGGGCGTCAACAGCGACGCGATCGGCGAGGAGACGAGCCTGATCCTCTCCCCCGCCGCGTTCGCGGTCCCTCTCGTCGTCCTGGTCGATGCCATCCGAAAGGCGTTCCCTTTCGAGATGGCCGCCGCGACCGTCACGCGCCCCGCGTCCCACTTCGATCAGACAGGGATCGACGAGATGTATCAGCAGACGGTCAGCGTGCTGAATCTCAAGACCGTCCCGTTCGAAGTCTTCGACCGGCAGACCGCGTTCACGGCGTACTCGCCGGCGGACGCGCAGCGGGAAGAAACGCTCGCGCTCGCCCAGCTGCGCGCGATCCTCGGTGGCGACGTTCCGGTTTCCCTGCTGCTGACGCAGGCCTCGCTCTTTCACGCCAACACGATCGCGCTCTTCGTGGCATTCCGCGAAGTCCCGGCCGAGGAGCGGCTCCGCGAAGTTCTCGCGCGGCATCCCGCGATCTACGTCGCCGGCGAAGAAGACCTCGTCACGACGGTCGATGCCGCGGGGAAGGACGAGATCGTGATCGGGCGCATCGCGCGCGCCGAGGGCGGATTCTGGATCTGGAGCGCGACGGACAATCTGCGCCGTGGCTCGGCGCTCAACGGCGCGCTCATCGCCGAGGCGCTCGTCGAGAAGTTCGGGCCGCGTCCGAACAGGCCCGAAGGCGTTCTCCGTTCTTCGTTCTCCGTTCTCCGCTGCAAACCGAACGGACCGCTCACTGAGACAGGAGCCGGCCGGGCTCCAGCCGTTTCAACCAGGGCCGCGAGCCTGGCCGCGAAGAACGAAGACGAACGCTCCGCCTGAACCTTCATTATTTCGCGGCTTTCAGGTCGGCGAGGATCTCGTCGCCGTGCGTGGGCGCGTCCACCTTGCCGTAGATCTTCCTGATCCGCCCGTCGGGTCCGATCCAGTACGTCATCCGGGCGACGCCCCAGCTCCGCCTGCCGTAGAGGTTCTTCTCTTTCCACGCGCCGTACATCTTCGCGACGTCCGCGGTCGCGTCCGAGAGGAGAGGGAAGTTGAGGCTGTGCTTGCCGCGGAACTTCTCGTGGCTCTCGAGCGAGTCGGTCGAGACGCCGAGAACGACCGCGTTCTCGGCACGGATCTCGTCGTTGCGGTCGCGAAACGAGCACGCTTCCTTCGTGCAGCCGGGAGTGTCGTCCTTCGGGTAGAAGTAGAGGATGATGTTCTTCCCCTTGAAGTCGCGGATCGAGACTTCCTTCCCCTCGGTCGACGGAATGCGGAATTCGGGGGCGAGCTCGCCCACCTTCGGTTCGTAGAAGTCCTGCATGAGATCTCGCCTCTCTTCGGTTCGTTCGGCGCGATCCTATCGCGCCCCGGCCGTCGCCCGGAAGCCTCGAGTCCTGCCGGCAGGCCTTCTCGAGCGTCTCGAAGTCCTTCGCGAAACAGAATCGGAGGAAGGCAGCGTAGTCGAGCGTCCGCGGAGTAGTCAGGGAAAAGGAGTCGGGGATCGGGAAAATTCGGCCCGGCCGCGGAGCGGGACTTTTCCCTGACCCCTGACTGCTTCTCCCTGACTACTCTGGAATCTCCCGCGGTACCCGCGAGTTGTTGAGATCGCCGGTACCCCGAAAGGGGCACAAATGAAGACGTTTCACCACCTCTCCCGGGTCGGGGCGACCCTCCTCTTTCTTCTTCTCCTTTCCCTTCCTGCGGCCGCGCAGATCAGCGACGTCTACGTGCTTCCCGCGATGGGAAACACGCCCGGCGCGGGCGGCACGTTCTGGGTGAATGATTTCCACATCATGAACCCCCAGGGGTACCCCCTGAAGGTCAGCCTCACCTACATTCCGACGGGGTCGGGCGCCGCGAAATCGTTCCGGCTGACCATCAACGCGAACGAGACGCAGTGGACCGAGAACATCCTCGAGGAGTTCGCAAGCGAGAATAGCCGCTCGAAATGGTAAACAAGACCGGCTCCCTGCTCGTCTGGGTCGATCCCGTCGACAATCCGACGGTCGAGGACGACCCCGCGGCTCTCGGCGTGGTCGTCGCGAGCCGGTCGTTCAACGAACAGTCGACAGGGACCGTCGGCCAGGGCGTGCCGGGCGTCATGACCGGCCTCGCGGACTACGATCTCGACAGCATCAGCGCGATCGCGACGGGCGTCGACAACTGGGGCGCCGTGGGCGTGAACGGCTTTCGGACGAACGTCGGAGGCGTGAATCTCTCGGATGTCTCGACGACGCTCTGGGTCAGCGTCATCAGCGATGCCGGCACGGAGGTCTCGCGCCGCGGATTCACGATCAATCCCGGCACGCACTATCAGGAAGCGCTCCCGGCGACGATCGAGCACGGAACCCTCGAGTTCTGGGTCCAGTTCCCCTCCGACTACACGCCGACCTTCGCGGATCTGGTGATCCCGTACGCGTCGGTGGTCGACAACCGGACGGGCGACCCGACGTACCTGAATCCGACGCTGCTCGCCGTCCCGAGCACTCTCTGGGGCAAGCAGGGAGCGGCGCGGCCGATCCGCCCGCGTGAGCGCGGAGACGATCCGCGGCCTCGTGGCGCGCTCCGAGAACCTCGGAGAGGCGCGGTCGATCGCCGGCAGCGGCGGCAACTCCCGCCTCATCGGTCCTGGCCGGACGAACTGAGCCATCGAACACCCCCAAGGCGCCCGGATTGTTACGAAAGGTAACAGTCCCGGGCGCCTTTTCGTTGGCTGCGCGAAAGGCGGAAAGCCTCAAGTCGAGCCACTCCATCAGTTAGGCCTCGGCTGAGGCCGTGGCACCCCGGTCGCAGAAGGGGGCGCCGGCATGAGAAACGATCGTCGGATCCAGCTCCCCTCCCGCCAGTCCGGCTACTCCCTCAGCGAGCTCCTCGTCGTCGTCGCGATCATCGGCGCCATGTCGCTGGTCGCGGTCCCGGCATTCATCACGATGATGCAGTCGAGCCGGCTCAAATCCTCCCTCCGGCAGTTCACCAGCGACCTGCGCGGCGCGCGTCAACAGGCCGTGACGCAGTACCGCTGGGTGAAGGTGCAGATCGAGCCGGGAGTGACGCCGGGGCGCTATTCGGTCCAGCAGTCGGCCGATCTCGGCACGACGTGGGGCACGGCGGTCGAGAAGACGCTGCTCGATCCGATCTCGATCGACTCGACGACGTTCGTCGACGGCGCGGACGCCGACGACTTCCCCGAGGTCATCTTCCGGAACAACGGGACGATCGCGATGGGAGCCGGCGTCGAGTCGCGCCAGATCGTCATCAAGACCACGGCGAACATCGCGAAGCCGTCGATCACCATCACCGCCCGCCCGACGGGCAAGATCACCGCGGAATGAGGAGCAGGACGATGAAGGAGCGCGGAACCCGGCAGCGGGGATACAACCTGGTGGAGGTCCTGGTCGCGATGGGCCTTCTCTCGACCGTCCTGATCTCGATCGTGACCCTCTTTTTCATGGGGCGCCAGAACGTCTACAGCGGCAAGCAGCTCACGCGCGCGACCTCGGTCGCGACGAGCGTGACCGAGGATCTGAGCCCTCTGAACGCGGCGCGTACGTACGAAGCGTTTTCGATCGTGGCCGCCACGGCCACGGAGGCCGCGCCGAAAATCGGGACGACCGTCTACGAGGACGCGATCATCCGGACGACCGACGACCTGACGCCTGACGCGGACGGGTATCTCGCGCGCTGGGCGGGCCTCATCCCGAAGGAACGGCTCACGGAGGGGCGGGTGACGCTGGTCTTTCAACCGCGGGAACTGGTGGACGCGAGCGACGTGACGACCGCCCGGATCCTCCGCATCAAAGTCATCGTGCAATGGAACGAGTCACGGCGGGAACGCGAGGTCGTCCTCGAGACCACGAAGCTGAACCGCCGAGCCTGAGCAGCGCCGGAGAGACCGATGAGCGACATTCGAACGAACAAACCGACCCGCCAGCAGGGCTACTCGCTCGCCGAGGTTCTGGTCGCGACGGCGATCTTCACGATCATCTTCGTCGCGGCGCTCATGATCTACGACCGCAGCAACAAGGTCTTCAAACAGGGGGTCGAATCCTCCGACATGCAGCAGAGCACGCGCGTGGCGTTCGACCAGCTCGCGAGTGATGTCCGCATGACCGGCTTCGACTTCGATCGCGACGGCCGGCCCTTCGGGCTCCTGGGCGTCGAGCTCTGGCTGCCCGACACCGATTACCAGCTCGGCAACGTCGTCCAGCCCGATCCCCCGAACGGTCACGCGTACGTGGTCATCACCTCCGGCAAGAGCGACGGCTCGGCCCCGTCCTGGCCCGTGGGGAGCGGCGAAACCGTCGACGAGACCTCGGGATTGAAGTGGAAGGAAAAGCAGGTCCTCCAGTACCAGCAGCCCGACGAGCAGCTCGAGTTCATGGGCGCGACCGCGATCACACTTCGCGGAAATCTCGACTACGAGTCCGACGCCGCCCACGACAACGGCCGCGAAGAGAATCTGGAGAGCGACTATTTCCCGGTCGTCACGACGGCGAACGACGAGATCGTGACGTACGCGCTCAAGTCGCAGGACTCATCCAAGAACACCGGCGAGATCGTCTTCTACGCCGACACCTTCACGCCTCGGAAAGTGCATCCGGCCGAAGGTGAGGCGGAGGAGGAGATCAAGATCACCGGGGTCGACCTCAGCAACGCGAATCCCCCGTACACGCTCTATCGGTACACGCTGAAGGCGGACGGGACGCCCGAGGGAGGGACCCCTCTCGCCGACAACATCCGCAGCCTCAACTTCACGTATTTCCGCGATACCGCGGGAACCGTCCAGGTCGCGCCGAACGGCGGCGCGGGCCAGTTCGACGGGGCGAATCCGGCCGAGACGGTCGAGCGGCAGGCCCGCCGGGAGATCCGCGCGATCGGCGTCGATCTGGTCGGCATGAACCCGCAGCCGGACGGCGACTACACCAACCCCGAAGACACCGTCATGCCGCACCACCGGCAGTACCGGCTCGAGTCGATGATCGTGCCGCGAAACCTCGGCAGGCGGGGCATGAAGGAACTGAGCGTCGACGCTCCCGGAAAGCCGACCATCAAGGTCGCCTGCATGGGTAGCTGCAACGTGGCCTACGTGACCTGGGAGCCTCCGAGCAAGGGTGAGGTCATCACCTACAACGTCATGTACGACGTCGACGCGATCGGCGGATACAACCTCGAAGACGTCGGAAACACGCTCGAAGCGTATGTCGGCAAGTATCTCGTGCCGAACACGACCACGTACTTCAAGGTCCAGGCGATCAATCCCAACGGGTTCGCCACTTCGGACAACACCCTGTCGATCCTCAACATCAACCGCACCACGCCGGCGGCGCCGACCTCGGGCGTCGCTACCCACCCGGATGATCCCGACAATCCCGCTCAGGCCAACCAGATCATGGTGAGCTGGCCGCGGGCCACGCAGAACGTCGCGCCCGCCAACATTCTCACCTGTTCGGACGGCAGCACGAGAACCCAGGAGACCATCCCCGGTAACGAGAAGATCTACTACCGCCTCTACAAGAGCACCGACGAGAACTTCACGCCGGCGCCGGCGAATAAGGTCTTCGACGAGAACTCGACCCTGCAGCCGACGTTCTCCGGTTCCAACCTCGTCTTCACCGATACGGCGGCGGCGAACTGCAAGGACTACTTCTACCGGATCCAGACCGTCGACGCGTGCGTCGCGAACGCGAACTACAACGACCCGGCTCGACACGGCGACCGCGACCAGCGACTTCTATCCTCCGGTCGGTCAGCCCTCGACGCTGAAAGGACAGGCCACGAGCAGCGTCGCGCCGGCAAAGGTCGCGAACGTCTCCGTCCTCTCCGACTCGTGCGCCGGCAACAGCAACGCGAATTGCGACGTCAAGCTCAAGTGGACGCCGGTGACGACGGACGCGGGCACTCCCGCGGCGACTATCTTCGTGGATACCTACAGACTCAAGATCGAAAGGGCGGATCCTTCCACCCCGGGAAGCTGGATCGCAGAGACCCCCGTCATGGTCTACGGCGGAGCCACGGAATGGACGCTCTCGGGCTTGAACCGCACGGAGTCCTTCAGGTTCGCCGTCGAGGCGATGCAGTGCGGAATTTCCGGGCAGCCTTCCGACTGGCTCTATTGGCCGTGCGCATTCTCGGCCACGGTCGCGATCGACGTGCCCTCCAGTTTCGGTGGGGTCGGCACGGCCGGCGCGCCCTACATCATCAACTCGCCGGCGAACCTCACCGTGACGGTGAGCGCGCCCGCCTCGAAGATCGAGGTATGGTCGGCGGCCGGCGGGACGCCATCGGTTCAACCGGCGTCCGGAACGATCACGTCGGCGACGTTCGCGATCCCGGATCCTCCGGACGATCTGCCAACGGCGATCTACATCAACACGACGCTCGCCTCGTCGGGCTGCGCCAAGCTCACCATCATATGGGTGGAGGATCAGGCTCCGCCTCCCTGCCCGTCCGGGAGCATCACGACGAACCTCGCGAACGGGATCGTGACCCTGTCGCTCGCGAATACCTCGACCGTTCACAACCTCACGCTCAAGAAGATCCGCGTGCGATGGAACAGGGAAGAGACTCCGACCCCGATGCAGGCGGACCTCCAGTTCGTCCGCGTCAACGGGTTCAACGCGACGCAGACCAGCCAGACGTTGTCTGCGCCGATCTGGGACGAGGTGTGGACGGCTCCCACCGGCTCGACGATGACGACCGGCCAGACGGGATACCCGATCGCGTTCGAGTTCGACATGGCCGGGAAGAAGACCCTGACCGTCAATCCGGTGAAGTCGGTGTGCATCCAGTATCAGGGCCAGCAGGGGGACGTGATCGTCTGCGGCTTCACCCTGCCGGGCACCGTCCCGACGACCTGCACGATTCCGTAACGAGGTGACGCGATGACCGACGAAACAGCTCGTACCCCCTTCACCACGCGCCGGCAGCGCGGCTCGGCGTTGCTGGTGAGCCTCATGGTCATGGTCGGCCTCAGCCTCCTCGGCCTCGGGTTCGTGGCGATCTCGGAGACCGAAAGCGCGATTTCCGTCAACGAACGGAATTACATGGAGAGCCTCACGGTCGCGGAAGCCGGAGCGCGGGCCGTCGTCGAGATGTTCCAGGACGCCGACTGGGCCTCGGGCCTCGGCATTCTTCCGCCGAACAACACCGCGATCAAGACTTCGCGCGTCGTCCTCTCCTACACGGGGTATTACAAGGCGACACCGACCGACCTCCTCTTCGATTCTCCATTCAAGCCTGCGAAAGGTGACCGCTTCTTCGGAGACGAAGAACACGCCGACATCATCATCAACGCGTCGAAAGGAAGCGTCGCGACCACCTATCTCGAGACCCTCAACGAAGCGCTCTTCGGAACGGATCCGAACCCGCGCATCACCGAGGTTCTCGTCTACGCCCCCCCCATCGTCGCCGGCACACTCGTCGGCGGCTTCTGGACGACGGGCGACCGTTTCGGCGTCGCGACGATCAAAGTCACGGCCGTCAAGACGGGGCCGAACGGGCAGCCCGCCGCCCGCCGCTCCGTGAAGATCATCATGGGTGAGACGCCTCTGCCGGGCGCCAGCGGCCCGATTCAGACCGAAGGCGCGCTCGGCAACGCCGGCAACTATGAGGTTTACTGGGGAAAAGTCACCGCGCTGCAAGCGCTCAAGGTCATCAAGCCCGCCGTTTCGCTTCCCTGGTTCGACGCGTCCGAGCGCGTGTACTTCGAATACGGCTACGACACCACGCGGCCGTGGCTTCCGAACAACGACTACACCACCTACGCGATGGGCACCGTCGTCCACCCGCCGCTCTCGGTGAGAACCGTGATCCCGGAGCTGCGCCGCTGGGCGTACAAGATGACGGGGGCTGGAAACAACTCCGGAGCCGAACCTCCCGCCGCCGACTGGCCGCAAACCAAAGGCCTCCCTTTCACGACCGGGAACGTGACGTGGGAGACGGTGTACAGCTCTCAATATCCGATCGAGCCGTCCGAGCCGTACGAGTCGGCCGAATGGCTCTACGAGCTCGTGGGCAAGTCGATCCAGGACCCCTGGTTCCAGGCCCGGACCCGCTCGCTCGATCTCTGCTACAACAACAACTGCGTCCCCACCCCGAACCTCCCACAGCCTTACAAGTACAACAACCCGGCGCAGGACGAGACGACCCTCTACGCGAACTTTTTCAAAGACCAGACCCACACCGAGCCGTCGGATCGCGTCGAGGTGACGTTCCCGACGATCGACTACGAGTTCTGGAAGGAAGTCGCCCAGTCCGCAGAACCGGACAGCGGGATCATCTACCTCCAGTGGGACCCGGTGAAGCAGCTCTTCCGCTCCCTCGACAACGTCGAGATGACGGCGGTGCAGTGGCTGAACGCCCTCGACAACGGCTACGGCGCGGGCTTCTACTTCTTCGACACCGCGAACGGCCTCAACCCGCAGTACGGGATGGGGGGAACGCTCACGCCCGACATCATCGTGAACTCGTCGGACAAGGGTCCGAGCGGCTTCTACCAGATGCAGGGGTTCATCTACATGAACGCCACGAACTTCGGGACGGGCGGCGTCGGCTCCATCAATCCGGATGACGTCTTCCCGATGCCGGGCGAGCCGTATCGCGACATCGGCTACCGCAAGGTGGACAAGGATACGGGCCTTTTCGAGAAGGACGCCTCCGGGGACTTCGTCATCGAGTACAGGAACAGCGACGACTGGGAGTTCCAGGATCTGGACGACGATTACACATTCGACATCGTCACGGCGGAGCGGACCATCAAGCGGCCCGGCGACGGCAGCACCGTGACCGTATGGCTCCCCGTCCTCTATTTCGAGGGGTGCACGGTCGGAACCGACTGCTCCGAACCGCACGAGCCCTATCTCAATCTCATCTATCCGACGGTCGCGAATCCGTCCGACCCGGTCACGGTCGGATGGTTCGCCTCCAACGACGCCTCGAAGCTGCGTCCGAAGCTCCGCCTTTCGGAGAACACGCCGAACTCCTGCACCGAAACCTCCGAGCCGTGGGAATGCACCGGAATCGGGTGGGACGAGGACGGAGCGGTGGTCCGCCTCAACCCGGTCCTCAACGGGATCCTCTACAACGAGGGGGGATACGACGCGCAGGGCAACTCGCTCTACTACGGGTCTCTCCTGATTCGCGGGACGTTCAAGGGGAACGGCACCCCGGCGGTGTACTTCAACGAGTGCATCCTGAAGAACTGCTGGCAGGAACAGCTGAACCTTCCGAAGGTGATCGTCCAGTCGACCCAGACCGACCAGTAGGCGCGCTGCGCGCGCCTACGCCGCCTCCGGCGGCGGTTTGGGTTTGAGGGCGGTCCTGGGGGCGGCCGCAGGCCGCCCCCACGGGGTTAAGTCCCGACCCCCGGACCCTCAGACGCCAGACGCCCGGCCGCTGGCCCACCCCGGGTCCCGCCCAAAATATTCAATCCCTCCAGAACGTTACGCCCGCTCGTCCGTCGAAAATGACGGGCCGATTACCCATGCCGACATACGTTTTTCGCGTAGGAACCCCCGACGGACAGATCCTCGAGCGCCGGGTGGAATCGCTCACGCTCGAAAGCGCGCGCGAGGATCTCCGGAAACAGGGCCTCCACATCTTCTCGGGGCGCCGGAGCGGCCTGCTGCCCGGCTCGCTCGTGCCGCGCTCGAGGAAGATCATCTCGACCGAGAGGTTCCTGCTCTTCAACCAGGAGCTGGCGGCGCTGATCCGGGCCGGCCTGCCGATCCTCCAGTCGCTCGATCTGATGCTCGAGCGGCAGCGCGCCCCCCGCTTCAGGCAGGTGCTCGGCGAGATCCGGGACAAGGTCCAGTCGGGCGTGGCGCTCTCGGACGCCTTCGCGGCGTACGGGGACGCCTTCCCGGCGATCTATTCGACGTCCCTCCGCGCCGGAGAGCGCTCCGGGGAGGTCGAGGCGGTGATCCGCCGCTTTCTCCGGTATCAGAAGCTCCTTCTCGCCCTGCGGAAGAAGGTCGTCAGCGCGCTGGTCTACCCCATCGTCCTGGTCTTCCTGGCCGGCGGGATGATCTTCGTGATGCTCACGTACGTCATCCCGAAGTTCAGCGAGTTCTATGCGGGATTCGACGCGGAGCTGCCCTTCCTGACGCGGACGCTGATCGACGTCGCCTTTCTGGTCCGGAACAACACGCCTCTGGTCATTCTGGCGCTGGTGGCCGGCTATTTCATGATCCGGGGCTGGACCCGGACCGCGGCGGGGCGACGGGCGATCGACGCGATCAAGCTTCGGATCCCGTTCGTGGGCGGCGTCCTGGGGCGGGTCGCGATCATGCAGTTCACGCAGTCTCTCGGAACGCTCCTCGGCGGGGGCACGCCGATGGTGCCCGCGATCGAGATCGCCTCGCAGTCGGTCACGAACCGGATGATCGGCTCTCACCTCGACGGAATCATCCAGAAGGTGCGCGAGGGGCAGCCCCTCTGGAAGTCGCTCGAGGAGACGAACGTGATGAGCGACCTCGCCGTCGAAATGGTGAAGGTCGGCGAATCGACCGGCGCGCTGGTCGAAATGCTCCAGAACGCGAGCGAGTTCTACGACGAGGAGATCGAAGTCAGCCTCTCCCGCGCGATGTCCCTGATCGAGCCGGCGATCCTGGTGATCCTCGGGATCGTGATCGCGGTTCTTCTCTACGCCTTTTACCTGCCGCTCTTCCAGCTGACGAGCGTGGCCCAGCAATGAGGATCGGATGACCGAACAGTTCTACCGCCAGCCGGACGGGCTCAGCGAGATCGAGCGCGCGCGCCGCCTGGCCGAGCAATACGGCTTCGAGTTCGTCGAGGACCTCGACCACTTCCAGATCGAGCACGACCTGTTTCGCGAGATCCCGCTCGAGCTGATGATCCGCTACCAGTTCATTCCGGAGCGACGGGAGAACGGCCACATCAGCATCATCGTCGCCGATCCGACCGACGTCGTCCGGCTCGACGAGCTCGAGCTGCTGCTCGGGCTGCCGCTCCGGGTCAAGGTCGGCCGCCGCGCCGCGATCCACGAGATCCTGCAGAAGTCGCGAGTCGACGCAGCGGGTGCTCGACGAGGCGACCGAGGAGTTCCGCATGCAGCTCGTCAGCGAGGACGAGGAGGGCGAGGAGGCCCTCACGATCGACCGGATCACCGCGGACGCCGTCGCCGATCATCAAGCTCGTCGACTCGATCGTCTTCAACGCGATCCAGCGCCGCGCCTCCGACATCCACATCGAGACGCAGGACAACGAGGTCGTCATCAAGTACCGCATCGACGGCGTGCTCTACCAGGCGATGGATCCGATCGACAAGAAGCACCACCACGACGATCATCTCGCCGCATCAAGGTCATGTCCGAGCTCGACATCGCCGAGAAGCGCGTCCCGCAGGACGGCCGCTTCAAGCTGCGCGTCACGGGCCGCACGATCGACTTCCGCGTCTCGATCATGCCGACCGTCCACGGCGAGGACGCCGTCATCCGCATCCTCGACAAGGAGTCGGCGAACGAGGAGTTCAAGAACCTGCGCCTCGACGTCCTCGGCTTCGACGACGAGACGATGACGACAGCTCCGCAAGTTCATCCGCGAGCCGTACGGCATGGTGCTCGTCACCGGGCCCGACCGGCTCGGGCAAGACGACGACCCTCTACGCCTGCCTCTCGGAGATCCAGTCGGTCGAGGACAAGATCATCACGATCGAGGACCCGGTCGAGTACCAGCTGCCGCGGCATCACGCAGATCCCGGTCAACGAGAAGAAGGGGCTGACCTTCGCGCGCGGGCCTGCGCTCGATCCTCCGCCACGACCCGGACAAGATCATGGTCGGCGAGATCCGCGACGAGGAGACGGCGCAGATCGCCGTCCAGTCGGCGCTCACCGGCCACCTCGTCTTCACGACCGTCCACGCCAACAACGTCGTCGACGTGCTCGGCCGGTTCCTCAACATGAAGGTCGAGCTCTACAACTTCGTCTCGGCGCTCAACTGCGTCCTCGCCCAGCGGCTGGTGCGCAAGATCTGCGCCGCACTGCCAGCGAGACGGTCGCCGTACCCGACGCAGCTCCTCGACGAGTCGGGGCTCGACCCGGCGGCCGACTCGCGGCCGTGTCGTTCTACGAGGGCGCGGGCTGCATCGAGTGCAACGGCACCGGCTTCCACGGCCGGATGGCGATCGCCGAGCTCCTCGACCTCTCGGACCGCATCCGCGGGCCTGATCCTCGACCGCCGGCCCGCCGCCGAGATCAAGAGGGCGGCCAAGGAGGAGGGGATGATCTTCCTCCGCGAGTCGGCGCTCGCGAAGGTGCTTCGAGGGCAGACGACGCTGCAGCGAGATCAACAAGGTGACGTTCGTCGACTGAGATGGCTGCCTCATTCCCACAGGAAGTGTTCGTTCTGGACCGCGACGGGCTTCTGCTCGCGCGCCTCCAGAAAGGCGGACGCCCGCGCGTCCTCCATACGAAGCGATACCGATTCAGCGAAGATCCGTTCGCGGGCGCCGCGGTCACCCCCGGCGTCGCCCACCCCGAGGCCCTGACCGAGGCGGTCCGCCGCGCGAAGCGCGAGGCGGGACGCCTCGAGCGAGCCTCCCTCCTGCTTCCCGATTCGTGGTTCCG
Organism: uncultured Acidobacteriota bacterium; assembly: GCA_963793695.1. Lineage (GTDB taxonomy): Bacteria > Acidobacteriota > Thermoanaerobaculia > Gp7-AA8 > Gp7-AA8 > CAWCBB01. The sequence goes on from CAWCBB010000030.1 coordinate 465,340, forward strand.
GATGAACCTTCTCGAGATCCCCGTCGGCAGAGATCGCTCTACCTCCGACGAGGAGTTGATCCGCTGGTCCGTGAAACGGACGCTTCCGGTCCGCGCCGAAGAGATGCGCTTCGGCTGGACTCCCCTTCTGAAGACACCGACGGGCACCCAGGGGCTGGCCGTCGGAGCGGTGCGGGCGAGCCTCGAGGCGGTCGAAACCGCGTTCACCGAAGCGGGCGTGGGGATCGTGCTCATCGAGCCGATCGGCCTCAACATCTGGAACGCCGCGGCGGCGCGCGCGTCGAACGGAGCCATCCGGCTCTTCTTCCACCTCGCCGAGACCGAGTTCACGACGGGCCTCTTCCAGGGAGGGATCCCCCTGTTCCTCCGCTCGCGCAATCTCGGCGACATCCGGGACGTGCGGCAGGAGATCGCCCTCTCGGCTTCCTACATGAGGAGCCGCCTCGACTGGAACACCCCGGCCGAGTCCTGGGTTTCCGGCAACCGGATCGACGCATCCGTTCTCGAGACGATCGGGGCGGAGTTCGGCGCTCCGGTCCGCCGGCTCCGGCTCGAGGACGCGAGCGCGGCGGTCCCCGAAGAAAGCTCGAACTGGGAGGCCGAACTGCTCGGCTGCGTCGGAGTGTTCACCGCGTGAGAGTCCTCCATCCGAATCTGGCATCCCGCCCGTATCGCGACTACCGTCCGGTGTGGGCGGTCGCGGCGGCGGTGCTTCTGCTCACGGCGGCACTGCTCGTCTACAACGCGCAGACCGCGTGGCGCTACTTCGCCACCACGCAGGAGACCCGCGCCGAGATCGCGAAGCTCGAACGGGAGATCGCGAAAGAGCGCGCGCGGACGGCGGCTGCCCGCGAGGCGCTCTCACGCTTCGATACGACGACCCTGCGCGCGCGCTCGACGTTCGTGAACGAGCGGATCGCGGAGCGGGCGTTCTCCTGGAGCGATCTCCTGGATGACCTCGAGAGCGTCGTCCCCGGCGACGTCCGCCTGACCCGGCTCAATCCGGACCCCTCGCCCGGCGGGGTCTACGTCATCTCGATCGACTGCCTCTCGAAGACCGAAGACGGAATGGTGGACCTGATCCAGCGATTGTTCGCGAGCCCGAAGTTCGCCCGCCCGACTCCCACGTCGGAATCGGTGGGCAACGAAGGCATCCACCACTTCACCTTGAAGGTCGAATACCGCCCCGCGGGCCCGGCGGTGCGCCGATGATCTGGAAAGAAAAGCGCTGGCTCCTCGCCATCCTGGGAGCGCTGCTCCTGGCGAACCTCCTCTTTTTCGTGACGTACCGCGTCCGCTTTCAGCAGCGGGTCGACGCGTTCGACGCCAGGCTGGATCAGACGCGCGAGCTCCTCGTACAGGCTCGCGCCTCGCGCGCCTCGGCCGAAAAGGAGCTCGGCGTCTACCGGCAGATCGTCACGACCGTGGACCGCGTCTATGACGAGTGGTGGGGAACCCCGGAGGACCGCCTGGCTCCGCTGCTGCTCGAGCTCCGCGCGCTCGCGAGGCGGAGCGGCCTGATTCCCCGCGCGATCAGCTACGACCAGGGCCAACAGACGAAGGAGGGGGACACCTCCTCGCTCGCGATCTCGTTCGGCGTCGCCGGCACTTACGATCAGATCCGCCGGCTCATCAACATGCTCGAGCTCTCCGATCAGTTCGTGATCGTCGACGAGATCACCCTCGGCCAGGGCGGGAAGGGCCTCCACCTGAACATCCGCCTTCGGACACTGTTCCGCGCCCCCGCCGTCGCAGGGAGGACCTCGTCATGAGCCTCTCCCGGCGCAACGTCTGGCTCATCGTCCTCGCGGCGATCCTGGCGCTCTCCGCGATCTATCTCTTCGCCCGCCCCGCCGGCGAGCCGCCGGCAATGGCGTCGCCGGCGCAACCGCGCGCCGAGCTCGTCGCCGACCGCGGCGCGGCGATCGAGCCGATTCACGTCGAATGGATGGAGCCCAAGAGCGGCGCCTACCGAAGCAGCCGGAACCTGTTCGCGTGGGTCGAGCCGCCTCCGCCGCCGGTCGTCGTGGCACCGCCTCCCCCTCCTCCGCCGGATCGCGATCGCGATGGCGTCGCCGACTACCAGGACAATTGCCCCGACGCGGCGAATCCCGACCAGACGGACGTCGATCGCAACGGGATCGGAGCGGCATGCCAGGAAGGGTCGGAGATCCCTCCGCCTCCGCCTCCGCCGACCCCGCCGCACTTCCCCTACAAGTTCATCGGAACGTTCGGGCATGCGCCCAAGCCGATCGCCGTCTTCTCCCGCGAGGGGGAGATCCTCAACGTACGGCCCGGAGAGACGTTCGGAGGAAAATTCGTTCTTCTGGGCGTGGGAATCGAATCGGCAGACATCGGGTACGTCGGCTTTCCGTCGGACGTGCGGAGGCGGATCCCGATCGGCGAATAGCGGCATGTGACGTTTGAGACGAATCCTTCGTCCCAGAGAGAGACTCGGATGAATCTGTTCAGGAGAGTGATGAAACCAGCAAGGCTGACAGCGGTCCTCGTGATCCTGCTCGTGCTCGGCGGATGCTCGAGCTATCGCACGTTCGAGAAGGCGCGCGACCACGAGCAGTCGAAGGAATGGGACCAGGCGGTCGAGCAGTACCTGAAGGCGCTCGAGATCGATCCGGGCAACGCGCGCTACATCACGGGGTTGCAGCACGCGAAGCTCGAAGCCTCGCGCGCGCACTTCGCGAAGGGGAAGGCGTTCCGCGCGGCGGATCAGCCGGGCCTGGCCGCGCTCGAGTTCGAGATGACGGTCAAACTCGACCCGACGAATCAGTTCGCGCTGGTCGAGATGACCTCCGCCATCGAGGAATCGAAGCGCCGCGAGGCGAGCGCGGAAGCGAACACGATCGACGCGCGCAAGAAGCGGGCCGCCACGATGAGCAAGGCGCAGCCCCCGCAGCTCGATCCCGCCTCCGACGAGCCCATCTCGCTCCTCTTCCCGCGCGAGACCCCCATCAAGGAGATTTACCGCGCCCTCGGCAACGCCTTCGGCATCAACATCCTGTTCGACCAGCAGCTCAAGGACGACAAGATCGCGATCGAGCTCCGGGACGTCACGTCGATGGAGGCGCTCGAGCGGGTGATGCAGGCGGGCGGACACTTCTACAAGGTCCTCGACGAGCGCTCGATCATCATCATCCCCGACAACCCGCAGGCGCGGCGCGAGTACGAAGACCTCGTCATCCAGACCTTCTATCTCTCGAACGGCGACGCCGAGCAGGTGACGAACATCGTCCGGACCATGCTCGAGGCCCGCTACGTCTACCCGCTCAAGGCCCTCAACGCGATCACGATCCGGGACACGGCCGACAAAGTGCGCATCGCGCAGCAGATCATCGAGGCGAACGACAAGGCGAAGGCGGAAGTCGTCGTCGCCGTGGAGCTTCTCCAGCTCGACGTGACCAAGGCGCGCGACATCGGCCTGCAGCTCCTCAGCTCCGGAGGCGCCTCGTTCAGCCCCGTGGGAGGCTTCGTCGACGGGGAAGGAAAGCCTCTCGGCAGCACGACGCTGGAAGGCCTCCGGAATCTCACCTCCGACCAGTTCACCTTCAACATGCCGACCCTGGCCTACGGATTCGTGAAGGGCAACACGGACGCGCAGCTGCTCGCCAAGCCGCAGCTCCGGATCTCCGAAGGAGAGACGGCGACGCTCCACATCGGCCAGCGCGTGCCGCTGCCCGTCTCGACGTTCACGAGCGCGAATCCCGGCGCAGGGCGGCACGTACGCCCCCGTGACCTCGTACACGTACAACGACGTCGGCATCAAGATCGCGATCGAGCCGCGCGTCCATCACAACCGCGAAGTCACCCTCAAGCTCAAGGTCGAGGTCTCCAACATCGCGGGCTACGCTCCGGATACGAATCCGCCGCAGCCCGTCATCGGCACGCGCACGATCGAATCGGTCATCCGGCTCAAGGACGGCGAGACGAACTTCCTGGCGGGCCTGATCCGCGAGGACGACTCGACGACGCGAAACAGCCTCCCGTTCTTCGGCGACATCCCGCTGATCGGCCGGCTCTTTGCCAGACAGGACAACGATTTCGGGCGGACCGACCTGGTCCTGACGATGACCCCGCACATCATCCGGATCGCGAACATCACCGAGGACGATCTGGCGCCGATGTGGGTCGGGACGGGGACGAACATCACGTTCCGAGGCGCCTCTCCCCGTGTCGAGTCGGGCGCGAGCGGCGATCCCTTCGTCGCGCCCGGACAGTTCGGCGCGCCCCCACCGAGGCCGACGGAGCCGACGTCCCAGCCGACCCCGATCATCGCGGTGCCGCCGGTTCAGACCCCGACCGACATCTTCGCGCGACCGCAGGTGCAGGCGCCGGCCCCCGCCCCGCCTCCCGCGCCCGAGCCGAACGTCCCGCGGAACCCGCAGGTGCCCGCGCGTCCTCCGGAGCCGGAAGGGTCGGCCTCGCTGAGGCAGCAGCACACGGGGGCGGCGATCGTCTCGGCGTCCACGGCGATCGGTCCGCGCATCGCGCCGCAACCGGTGACCCTGCAGCTCGCCGCCGGCGAAGCGCGCGACTGGTCCGTGCTCGGGATGGATCTCGAAGGTCTGCGCGCTCCCGAGATCCGCATTCATTACGACCCGTCGGCGGTGCAGGTGATCCAGGCGTTCCCGGGCGAGGCGATCCTCTTCGACGCGATCCTTCCGGTCGTGGTGATCGATCCAGCGAACGGGATCATCACGCTCCGCTCGGGAGACGAGGGCCCGCTGACGTTCCGTTCGGGAGGTCAGATCATGGCGCTCACCGTGCGCGCGACGGGAACGGGTGAGAGCCTCGTGGTCTTCGATCCGGTGGCGCTCGTCGACGAGAGCGGCGCCCCCGTGGACGGGCTCACGCAGGGCGGGAGGGTCGCGGTGCGATGATGGCCCGGCGGCCCGAGCGCGGGTTCACGATCGCGGAGCTGATCACGGTCGTGGCGATCATCGGCCTTCTCGCGACCATGGTCATCCCCGTCGCGAAGTTCGGCTACAAACGGCAGAAGGAGATTCTCCTGCGCGAGCGCATCCGCACGATCACCGACGCGATCGACCGCTATCACGACCTCCGCTCCCGCGCTCAGATCAAGGACCCGCCCGACATCACGCAGGGAGAGTATCCGAAAGACTTCGAGGAGCTCATCGAGGGCGTCGAGCTCCTCGACGGGAAGAAGGTCAAATTCCTGCGCGAGCGGGACCTGTTCGACCCGATGACCGGGCGGAAGGAGTGGACCACGTTCTCCACGACGGACGAACCGGACACCTCGTTCTCCGACAAGAACAACATCTTCGACGTCCGCTCGACCTCGACCCGACTCTCGCTCGACGGAAAGACGCACTACAACGAATGGTGATGCTGACGATCTCCAAGTCCCGCCGCCGCGGCAGCCGCGGATTCACGCTCATCGAGCTGGTGGTCGTCGTCTCGATCATCGGGATCCTGGCGGCGATCGCACTGGTCAACGTCCGCGGCGCGCAGAGGAAGACGGCCGAGACGATCCTCAAAGCGGACCTTCACAACATGCGGAAGGCGATCGACGACTTCTATGCCGACCGCCAGCGCTATCCTTCGACGCTCCAGGAGCTCGTCGAGACCGGCTACATGCGCGCGCTCCCTCCCGATCCGATCACCAAGTCGTCCGAGACCTGGGTCGCGGTGGCCGACCAGCCGACCCCCGAAGAGATGGCCTCCTCCTGGGATTCGGCGGTCGAGCCCACCCAACCGGGCATCATCGACGTCAAGAGCGGCGCGGAGGGACAGACGCTCGAGGGTGTGCCGTATGCGGATTTGTGACGCCGGTAGGGGCGGCCTGCGGCCGCCCGGACCCTCGAGCTCGCGAATCGGAAGTCCGGGCGCCCGCAGGGCGCCCCTACGCCGCCGCGGACGCCAGTCCGAACGCGGCTACACGCTCGCGGCCCTCCTGGTGATCGTCACGATCCTCGCGATGGTGCTCGCCTACACCATCCCGGAGCAGTGGTCGCGCGTCATCAAGCGCGAGCGCGAGATCCACACGATCTGGGTGATGAAGCAGTACGCCCGCGGAATCCAGGAGTTCCAGAAAAAGCGCGGCACCTACCCCGTATCGCTCGAGCAGCTCACGGAACAGAAAAATCCGAGGATCATCCGCCAGCTCTACCCCAATCCGCTGACCGGCGAGTTGGACTGGGTGCTCGTCCCGTTCGGGACGCGGAGCCCCGCGCATGAACGCCGGCACGGTGGCCCCGGGGGCCCCCTCTCCGCGCAGACGCCGACCACGCCGCAGACGACTCCCGCGACGGGCCCCGGCGGAAAGCAGGTGGGCCCGTTCATCGGGGTCCGGCTGGCCGATGACCGGCGAGAGCATCGTCCCGCTCAATGGCCAGACCAAGTACGAGGAGTGGGTCTACACGATCAACGAGCTCCAGCGCGATTTGGCGGCGGGCTCTCCCGGCGGCCCGCTCCCGCCTGAGCCGCGCATCCGGGGAGCCCCCGCTGGAGGAACCAGCGGCCGAACCCGAACCCGTAGGCGGCTCGATCCGCCCCGTGCGCGGCGAGAATTCTCGCAAGGCGCCGGAGCGGCGTTACAGAGGCCGCCCATGAGAAATGACATCAGCGTCCGGCGCGAGGTCCTCCCCTCCGGACTCACCGTTCTCGTCGAGACTCTCCCCTACGTTCGATCGGTCGCGCTCGGGTATTACCTCCGCAGCGGTTCGGCCATCGAGACTCCCGAGCACGCCGGGGCGTCTCATTTCCTCGAGCACCTGGTCTTCAAGGGGACCGAGAGCCGTACGACGGCCGACATCGCCGGCATCATCGACATTCTCGGCGGGGACGTGGACGCCTTCACGGGGAAGGAGTACACCTCCTTCTACGCGCACGTGCTCGACGAGCAGGTCGACGTCGCGCTCGATCTGCTGACCGACATCGTCCTCCGCCCGAGCTTCACGCAGGCCGACATCGAGATGGAGCGGAGCGTCATCCTCGAAGAGATCCGCATGGTGGAGGACACGCCGGACGACCTGGTCCACGAGATCTTCGTCGGCGAGTTCTGGCAGGATCACCCGCTCGGCCGGCCGATCCTCGGAACCGAGGAGACGGTCGCGTCGCCTCACGCACGAGCGGATCCGCGAGCATTACGCGGAGACCTTCCATCCGGACAACCTGATCTTCTGCGCCTCCGGCAATGTCACGGCCGAGCAGATCATCCCGTTCCTCGAGGCGATGTTCCCGCCGCGCGAGGCGAAGCCGTTCAACCGCGACTGGTCCGCCCCGCGCGCGCGCCAGCATCTGCTCCTCCGCCAGAAGCGGGAGCTCGAGCAGGTGCACCTCTGCATCGGGACCGAAGGGTTCGCCCAGCAGCGCGAGGAGCGCTACGCCGCGGCGCTCTTCAACACCGTCCTCGGCGGGGGCATGTCGTCGCGCCTCTTCCAGAAGATCCGCGAGCAGGAAGGCCTCGTCTACAACGTGCTTTCCTACCACAACGGACATCTGCACGGCGGGTACGAGGCGGTCTACGCCGCGTGCAATCCGAAGAACCTCAAGCGGGTCCTCGACCTCACGCTCGCCGAGATGCGGAAGATCAAGGCGGAGGGAGTGACGCGCGAGGAGATGGACGTCCGCCAAGCGGCACCTCAAGGGCTCGATCCTCCTCTCGCTCGAGTCGACCGTCAGCAGAATGTCGGGGATCGCGCGACAGGAGTACTACTTCGGCCGGCAGTTCTCCCCGGACGAGATCATCGCGCACATCGAGGGCGTCTCCCTCGAGGACATTCGCGAGCGTGGCCATGAAGATCGTCGATCCCCGGTCCGTTTCGCTGACGCTCCTGGGCAACGTCCGCGAGCCGGGGATCTCCCTCGACCACCTGCGCGAAGCGGTGGCGTAGGGTCGCGTCGGTGCGTTCGAGCGTCCGCGCGTCGCGTCGGCATGGGTGAAGGCGCGAAGCGCCGCGACAATCGACAGCACCGGGCGTCAGCCCGGTGAAACCGGGTCGCAGCCCGGTGAAAAGACGAGAAGAACAGTGAGCCGCGTCAGCGGCGCCACAGGCTGTGTCGCCGCTGCGCGGCTCGAATTCTTCCGATGGCGCACGCACCGGGCTTGCGCCCGGTGCTGTCACCTGTTCCGGCGCTTCGCGCCTGACGCCCTCCGATGCTCGACGCGCCTATCGCGCGTCGGTGAACTCCACCTTCGTCCCCTTCGGCGTCCGGTTCGCGACCTGCAGCGCCGTCCAGTTCGAAAGGCGGATGCAGCCGTGCGAGGAGGCGTACCCCAGCGAGGCGGGGTCCTTCGTCCCATGGATCCCGAAGTTCTCCTTGTTCAGCGCCATCCAGACTTTCCCGACGGGTGAGTTCGGACCCGCCTGAAGCATCGCTTCCGGCTCTTCGTCGGGCACTTCGTGGAAGAGCTTCGGCTGGTAGTGGAACGTAGGATCGAATGCGATCGCGGCGACCTCGAGCGTCTCCGACGGAGAGGGGTCGTACTCCGATCCGACCGTCGTCGGCGCGTGGATCAGGATTCTTCCGCTCGCGTCGTACGCGTGAAAGTACGTTCCCTCGACCGAGACGAGAAGGCGATCGATGTCCTTGGTCGCGATCGACTGATCCTGGACGTTCGGCACCAGGAGGGTCTCGCCTGGCCGCACCGCGTTCATGTCCTTTCCGCCGTTGAGCATCGCGAGCGTCTCGGCGGTCGTGTGGAACTTCTCCGCCAACAGCTCCGCGAGCGACTCGTAGCAGAGGCAGTCGAGCTTCGCCTGTTCGTACACGTCCTCCGGAATCGGCGTGAACGGCCCTTGGGCGTCCGCCGCCGTGACCGCATACGGCCGCAGAACCTCGCCCGCGCCGGAACGTGCGGCGAGGAACTGATAGGTCTCTTTCGTCATCTCGCCGCTGGGCTCGAGACCCGTTCTCGCGCTGGAACCACCAGACTGCGATCTCCGAGTTCTTCCCCCACCTGCCGTCGATCACGCCGGGCGAGTAGTTGTTCCGGTCGAGAAGGATCTGCGCCCGAAGGACCGAAGGACCTTCGGCCTTTCCGCGGACCGGGACGGTCACCGGCATCCGGTTGATGGCGGCCCAGTTCAACCCTTCGAATGTCTCCGGGTAGGTCTCGCCGACCGCCGGGTTGAACTGCACGTCGACGGGGGCCGCCGCCGCTGCCGGTGGGGCTGCGGGTCTGCTCCCGTCGCGGAAGGACTGGAGCTGGCGCCACCGCTCGTCGTACCGCTGCCGCTCGATCTCCTCGGCGGTCATGTCGCCCGAGATCGATCCGGCGACGCGTGCACCGAAGTCCTGAACCTTCGCCGTGGCCGTTTCGACAGCCGAGGGAGGCTCGCCCGCCTCCCTCGTTTCGCCTCCGCACGCGACGAGGACGATCGCGAGCAGCAGGGCCGCGCTCCGCGCGCCCGGAATTCCATGGATGAGCTTATTCATCGATTCCTCCAGCAGTCCGAAGAAAGCAAGGACGCTGCCGTCAAGGCGGCCGGAGTAGGGGCGACCAGCGGCCGCCCGGAGTCCTGGTGGCGGCCTGCGGCCGCCCGGAGTCCCGGTGGCGCAGGTTTGGGGTTCCGGGCGCCCGCAGGGCGCCCCTACGCCTCAGACTCCTAGACGCCTGGACTCCAAGACCCCTAGACTCCTAGACGCGCATGATCACGTACCTCAGAGTTCGAAATCTCGCCATCGTCGAGGAGTTGGCGATCGAGCCCGGCCCGGGACTGAATGTCCTGACGGGCGAGACCGGCGCGGGAAAGTCGCTCCTGATCGATTCGCTCGGCTTCCTGAGCGGAGCGCGGGGGTCGACGTCGATGATCCGGAGCGGCGAAGAGAAGATGACCGCGGAGGCCGTCTTTCATCTCCCGCCGCGCCTGGCCGCGGAGCTCTCGGATACGGGCGTCGAGTCCGAGGTTCTCGACGGCGAGGCGGAGGTGATCGTGAGGCGGGAGATCGCCGAAGGAGGGCGGTCGCGCGTCATGGTGAACGGCTCGGTCCTCGGCGTCCGCGATCTGTCGGCGGCGATGGAGCGCATCCTCGAGATTCACGGCCAGGACGAATCGCTCGACCGGGTCGCGGGGCAGACCTTCCGCGAGCTGCTCGACCATTTCGCGCATCACGACGCGCTCCTCGAGTCGCTCCGCGCCCTCTACAAATCGTGGAAATCGGCCGCCGGTGAGCTCGAGAGCCTCTCGGGGGCCCAGCGCGATCGGGAGCTCCGCCTCGACCTTCTCTCCTACCAGATCTCGGAGATCGAGGCGGCCCGGCTCGAGCCGGGAGAAGAAGAGACGCTCCGGGACGAGCGCGCCGTGCTCGCGAACGCGCAGGAGATGATCGAGGCGACGTCCGCCGCGTACGAGCTCGTGTCGGAGTCGGAGGAGTCGGCGATCGCGCTCGCCGGCCGCGCCTCGCAGCATCTGTCCGGCCTCGCGAAGATCGTCCCCGACGTCCGCGCGGTGCACGAAGAGCTCGAGGAAGCGCGGATCCGGCTCCAGGAGTCCGCGCGCAGCATCGCGCGTCTCGCCGAGTCCGTCCGTCACGATCCGGCGCGCCTCGAGGAGGTCGAAGAGCGCCTCGCACTGGTCGAGCGCCTGCGGCGGAAGTACGGATCGACCATCGAAGAGATCCTCGAGTATCTTCGGCGGGATCGCGGCCGAGCATCAGAAGCTCTCCGATTACGAGAGCTCGCTCGGCGCGCTCCGGGAGCGCGAGCAGACGACATGGGACGGCTATCGCGCCGCCGCCGCGGAGCTCTCGGGAGGGCGCGCGTCCGCGGCAGTGCGCTTCCGGAAGGCCATCGAGGCGGAGCTGCGGGACCTGGCGATGGACGGGACGTCCGTGGAGATCCGGGTCGGCCGGGCCGCCGCGTCCGGGTCGCGGCTCGAGGTCGACGGCGAGCCGACCGCGTTCGGCCCGGAGGGGTGGGACAGGATCGAAGTCTGGATCGCGCCGAACCGCGGCGAGGAGCTGCGGCCGATCCAGAAAGTCGCCTCCGGCGGGGAGCTCTCGCGGATCCAGCTCGCGATCGCCGCGGCGCTCTTCAAGGAATCGGGCCGTTCCGCGGGAGCGACGCTCGTGTTCGACGAGATCGACGCGGGGATCGGCGGGCGGGTGGCGGACTCGGTCGGCGGGAAGCTGCGCGAGCTCGCGCGGAACAACCAGGTGATCTGCGTGACGCACCTGCCGCAGATCGCGAGCTTCGGGTCCACGCATTTCCACGTCTGGAAAGAAGAGTCGAAGGGGCGAACGAGGGCGCGCGTCTCGCGTCCTCGATGCCGACGCGCGCGTGGACGAGATCGCGCGCATGCTCGGGGGTGAAGAGCGGAGCGAGTCGGCGCGCGCCCACGCGCGAGAGCTCCTCGGGAGGAACGGCTCCTCGCCGGGACGGCCGCGAAAGAGAAGCTCGGCGCGCGCTGTTTCGTGAGCCATGGCTGACGAGCGGCACTCCCGCCACATCCGCTTCGCGCCGATCGGCGCCGCCGGTCAGCAGCGCATCGAGCGCGCGCGCGTCGCCGTCGTCGGCTGCGGGGCCCTCGGAAGCCGCGCGGCCGAGCTCCTCGCGCGCGCGGGCGTGGGCCGCGCGGACTCCGGGCTGCTGCGCCTCATCGACCGCGACTACGTCGACGTCTCGAATCTCCAGCGCCAGGCCCTCTTCGACACCGACGACGCGCGCGAGGCGCGACCCAAAGCGGCGGCGGCGAAACGCCACATCGCCTCGATCGATCCCGGCGTCCGCACCGAGGCCCACGTCCGCGACTTCTCGCCGGAAAACGCCGAGAGGCTCCTCGAGGGGATCGACCTCGCCATCGACGGCACCGACAACTTCCGCACCCGCTTCCTCCTCAATGACGTCAGCATTCTCCGGCGCATCCCCTGGATCCACGGCGGCGCGGTCGCCTCTCGCGGCGTCGTCGCGGCCTTCGTCCCCGGCGCGGGGCCCTGCTTCCGCTGCCTTCTCGAGCGCGTCCCCGGGCTCGCGGCCGGCGAGACCTGCGACACGGCCGGGATCATCACCCCGCTCCCGACTCTCATCGCGGCGATGCAGGTGTCGTTCGCGCTGCGATGGCTCGTCGAGGGGACGGCTCCGCGGGGTCTGCGGCGCATCGACCTCTGGAGCGACGATCCCGTCTGGAACGTGGCGTTCGACGGGACGGCGCCCGACCCGGACTGCGCCTCGTGCGCCCGCGGCGAGCTGCCGGCTCTCCGCGCCGATCGGCAGGAGGTCGTCTCGCTGTGCGGAAGGAACTCGGTTCAGATCGTCGGATCGGGGCTCCTCGATCTCGAGGCCGCGTCGCGCCGCCTCGGCTCTTCCGGGTTCTCGACGCACCTCCACGCGCAGTCGCTGACCGTGAGGATCCCCGAGGGCGCCCTCACGCTTTTCGAAGACGGGAGGGTGATCGTCGAAGGAACGACCGATACGATGGAAGCGACGACCCTCCTCGCGAAGTATCTCGGCGGATGAGCATGACCGAGCGGATGAGCACGGGAGGAAACGATCCGTCGCGCGAGCAGATCGCGGCTCTCGCGAAACGACTCGTCGCAGGCGAAGTCGCGATCCTTCCCACGGACACGATCTACGGGCTGCACGCGCTCGCGACCGACGCGCGCGCCATCGCCAGGCTCTTCGAAGCGAAGCGGCGGCCCGCGCACCAGCCTCTCGTCGTGCTCTGCGCCGATCTCGACCAGGTCCGGGCGCTCGGAGTCACGGCGGCGCCGCCGCTCCTCGAGGCGCTCTCGAATCTCTGGCCGGCGCCACTCACCGCGATCCTTCCCACGTCGACGCCGATCGCCGCGGCTGCGGGAAAAGACACGATCGCCGTCCGGATCCCGGCGCTCGGGTGGCTCCGCGAGCTGCTGGCGAAGACGACTCCCCTCGCTTCGACCAGCGTCAACCTGAGTGGTGAGCGGCGCGATTTATAGCACGAAAGAAATCCCGACGGAACTCCTTTCGTCCGTCGACATCGTTCTCGATCGCGGCGAGTTACATGGAACGTCTTCGACGCTCGTCGACTTCACGCGAGAGCCGCCGAACGTGATTCGGGCCGGCGAATTTTTCTTTACACAGAATCTGTGGAAAAGCGTGTGGAAATCGCTGTGAAAATCACGAAAAGTGGCGGAAATCCGAGCGTGCTGACCAATTTGCACAATCCGTTGGGCGACGCGAGGCCCACCCTTAGGAATCAATGACTTACGCTTTTTGAAACGATTGCGCGCGCCGCGGCGTCGCAGCAGCGCGCGCGCCTCTGTCAAATCCCTGCAAACCCAGTGGAAAAAGGTGTGATCTCTGAACCGGATCCGGCTCACCTGAGGTACGGCAGCGCGAGCGTGGCGAGCCCGAGAAAGGTGAAGAACCCCGCGACGTCGGTGAACGTCGTCACGAAGATCGAGGAGGAGATCGCCGGATCGAAGCCGAGCTCCTTGAGCGCCAGAGGAACGAGCCCCCCTGCCACGCCCGCGACGATCAGGTTGCAGATCATCGCGCTGAGCAGAATGCCGGCGAGAATCCACTCGCCCGTCCAGAATCCGACGATGGCGCCGGCGATGAAGCCGACGGCCACCCCGTTGGCGATGCCCACCAGCAACTCCTTCGTGACCGCCCACCACTTGGTTTTCCATTCGACTTCGCCGAGGGCGAGGCCGCGGACGAACACCGTCAGAGTCTGAGTCCCGGCGTTCCCTCCCATTCCGGCCACGATCGGCATGAACGCGGCGAGCGCCGTCCATCTCCCGATCGTTCCCTCGAAGTAGCGGACGACGCTGGCGGCTGCGAACGCGGTGAAGAGGTTGAACAGGAGCCAAGGGAATCGCATCCGGAACGAAGTGAATGCCGGGCTCGAGACCCGCTCGGAGGTCATGACGCCGCCGAGGTGGAGCAGATCCTCTTCCGCCTCTTCCTGAATGACGTCGAGGACGTCGTCGACGGTCACGACTCCGACCATGCGGTTCTGCGAGTCCACGACCGGAATCGAGAGCAGGTCGTACTTGGCGACCACGCGCGCGACGTCTTCCTGCGAGGCGTCGACCGTGGTCCGGACCACGTTCTGAACCATGATCGACTTCAGGTCGTTGTCGGGGAGCGCCAGGATCAGGCTGCGCAGCGAGAGGACGCCGACGAGGTGATGCTCGCTGTCGACGGTGTAGACGTAGAAGAACCCCTCTTTGCGCGGGTACCGCCGGATGACGTCGATCGCCTCGGCGACGGTCAGCGACTCGTCGAGCGCGAGGTACTCGGTGTTCATCAGCGACCCGGCGGTCGCCTCCTCGTGCGTGAGCAGCGCCTCCAGGTGCGCCCCTTTGGCGGTGCCGAGACGGGTCAGCACGGCTTCGCGCCGCTCCTCGTCGATGCCCTCGAGGAGGTCGGCTGCGTCGTCGGGAGCCGAGGAGCTGCAGATGGCGGCCAGCGTCTCGTTGTCGAGCGAGTCGAGCACGTCATGCAGATCTTCCTGATCCAGCTCCAGGATGACCCGCGCCGCTTTCCCCGATTCGATGAGCAGCCCGAGGATCTTCCGCCGATCGTCCTCCAGAAGGAGCGGGAGGACGGGGGAGATGTCCGCGGGGAGAGTCTTCTCGATGATCTTTCGCAGCTGCGGCATGGCGTCGTGCCGCAGGAGCTTGGTCAGGACCTGCTGGTACGACCGCGTCGACGGGGACGCGGGCACGACGGACGCCGACTGCTTCATCGGGAGGAGAGTATGTCGAGAAATAGCAAGTAGCAAGGGGGGGGCGCAGGAAGGAGTCAGGCGTCGGAAGGGGCGGATCGGATGCAGAATGCAGAATGGATTCTGCGTTCGACTCCGGATTGCGAGGATCGAGAATCCGCATCCCCCGGTTGCGCCCTTCCGCCGGATCAAAGTATCGTTCCCCTCCCATGCCCGCCATTGACTCGTTGATCGCGGCCGCGAGAGAAGCGCGCGATCGAGCGATCGCTCCCTACTCCGGGTTTCGCGTCGGCGCCGCTCTCGAAACGACGGACGGTCGAGCGATCACCGGCTGCAACATCGAGAACGCGACGTTCGGCCTCACCGTCTGCGCCGAGCGCGTCGCGCTGCTCACGGCGCTCGCCGCGGGCGATCGGGAGTTCCGCACGATCGTCGTCGTGTCGCAGTCCCGCGAGCCGGTGACCCCTTGCGGCCCCTGCCGGCAGCTCCTCTGGGAGTATTGCGGCGACATCGACGTGGTCGCCGCGAGCACGGCGGGCGCGGTTTCCCGGTATCGCCTCTCGGAGCTCCTCCCCCACCCGTTCACTCTCATTCCGGAGGATTGATGCGCCCCACCCGAGCCGTGATCTTCGCGGCAGCGCTCCTTTCGCTCGCCTGCGCCACCGCCCCTCCGGCACCCGACTCCCGCGCGGCCGTCGATCTCATCGTGCGCGGCGGAACCGTCCTCACCATGGCCGGCCCGAACATCCCGGACGGCGCCGTCGCGATCCGCGAGGGCGCCATCGTCGAGATCGGTGCCGGAGACGCGATCGATGCGCGCTACCGCGCCGCACAGCGGATCGACGCGCCCCAGTCCGCCGTCCTGCCGGGGCTCGTCAACGCGCACACGCACGTCCCGATGGTGCTCTTCCGCGGGATCGCGGACGACCGCGCCCTGATGGACTGGCTGCAGAACTTCATCTTTCCGGCCGAAGCGAAGAACGTCGACGAGGCCTTCGTCCGCTGGGGAACGAGGCTCGCCGCCGCGGAGATGATCCGCACGGGGACCACGACCTTCGCGGACATGTACTACTTCGAGGCAGCCCTGGCCGAGGAGACTCGCGCCGCGGGGCTCCGCGGCGTCCTCGGCGAGACGCTCATCGACTTTCCGGCCCCGGACAACAAGACGTGGGACGAGGCGATCCGGTACGCGCGCGCGTTCGCTGCGCGTTTCGAGGGCGACCCTCTGATCACCCCCGCGCTCGCGCCCCACGCCCCCTTTACCGTCTCGAAGGAGCACCTGCTCGAGGTGCGCCGCCTCGCGACCGAGCTCGGCGTCCCGATCCTCATTCACGTCTCCGAGACGAAGGACGAGGTGCGGCAGGTCGAGCAGACGCAGGGGCTGCGGCCCGTGGCCTATCTCGACTCGATCGGATTCCTTGCGGACGACGTCGTCGCCGCCCACACCGTTCACCTCTCGGCCCAGGAGATCTGGATCCTCGCGGAGAGGCGGGTCGGCTCCGCGCACAATCCGGAAAGCAACATGATGCTGGCATCCGGAGTGGCTCCCGTAACGGACCTTCTCGCGGCGGGCGTGGACGTCGGCATCGGCACGGACGGTCCCGCCGGATCGAATAACGACCTCGACATGGTTTCCGAGATGGCCAGCGCGGCACGTCTTCAGAAGGTGTTCCGCGAAGACCCGCGCGCGCTGAGCGCGCGGCAGGTCCTCGAGATGGCCACGATCGGAGGAGCGCGCGCCCTCGGTCTCGCCTCCCGCGTCGGGACCCTCGAGCCCGGCAAGCGCGCCGATCTGATCGTGATCGACCTCGGGCAATCGGGAACGCAGCCGGTCTACTCGGTCGAGTCCGCGATCGTCTACGCGACCTCGGGCGACTCCGTCACCGATACGATCGTCGACGGGAAGGTGCTCATGCGCGACCGCAAGCTCCTCACCGTCGACGAAGATGCCGCGATCGCCAAAGCTCGCGAGTATCGCGACCGCGTCCTGCAGAGCCTCGGAGAGAACCGTTGAGACCATCCCGCGCGTCCCTTCTTCTCGCGCTGATCCTCGCCGGCTGCGCGTCTCAACCGCCCGTCGCTGCCCCGCCTGCCGAGCAGGTCCCCCCTCGCGTCCTGCTCGTCTCGTTCGACGGCGTCGCGTGGGAGTCTCTTTCGGAAGACCCGACGGCGGCCGGTCTCGGCCCGGACGGGTGGAAACGCCTCGCGGCCGAAGGGGTGACCGCGCGCCTCATTCCGGTGAGCCCGACGCTGACTGCCGTCACGCACGTCGCGATGGCGACAGGGGTCCCGCCGGCGCAGACGGGGATCGTCTCGAACACGCTTCACCTTCCCGGCACGCCGGCGGACGCCTCCGAGAGCGGCTTCGAGGCGGAGATCCAGGCCGAGGCGATCTGGGAGACCGCGCGGCGGAGCGGGAAACGAGTGGGAGTCATCACCTATCCCGGAGTCGACGCGACCTCGCCGCGCCGGATCGCGGACTTCGGCCTCATCTATACCTCGCCGGTATCGCGCCCGTCATTCCAGACCGTCGCACCATCGGATTTCGCTCCCGGAAGCGCGGCGGGCTCGTTCAGCCCGCCGCGGGCGGCGCGGCTCGCGTGGACGTGGTCGTTCGACGGGCGGGAGACGAGCGAACCGGTCGAGATCGTCGCGATCGATACGACGAACGACGCCACGGTCAACTACGACGACTTCGTCGTGCGGCACGGAGAGGCGACCTTCGAGGTCGGAGACGATCGCTGGTTTCCTCTGTCGGTCGCGGTCGACGAAGGGGGCTCCTCTCATCTCTTCGGATCCTGGTCTCGGATCGTCGAGTTCGACCCCTCGCTCGGAAAGCTCGTCCTTTACTGGGGCTCGGTGAGCCGGACCCTCGGGTACCCCGAGTCGTTCCGGAAGATGATCGACGAGCGCGTCGGCTTCTGGCCGGGGCCGCCCGACGAATACAACGCCGGGCTCTGGATCAGGGAGCGGCGCGGCATCGAGCCCCAGATGTTCGTCGACCAGCTCCGCCGCTTCTCTGAGTTCTTCACGCGCGCCACGGTCCTTGCGGCGGAATCGATGGAGTGGGACCTTCTCCTCTCCTACCAGCCGATCGTCGACGAGGCCGAACATCAGTGGCATCTCGTCTCGCCGCTGCAGCAGTGGAGCACGCCCGAGAACCTCGCCGCTGCGGCGGCGGTGCGGCG
The DNA here is from genome assembly GCA_963793695.1 of uncultured Acidobacteriota bacterium. Lineage (GTDB taxonomy): Bacteria > Acidobacteriota > Thermoanaerobaculia > Gp7-AA8 > Gp7-AA8 > CAWCBB01. Next base: position 483,161 of record CAWCBB010000030.1, read on the forward strand.
CGCCGCGTACCGCGCGTTCGACGACGCGACCGGAACGCTGCTCGAGGCGACCCCGCCGCGCGCGACGCTGGTCGTGGTCTCGGATCACGGGATGGCGGCGCTCCACACGGGTGTGCGGCTCAACCGCCTGCTCGAGCAGTGGGGGCTGGCGACGCTCGAGCGCGGCCGCCCGACGCGCGACTCGCGCTGGGCCGCCTTCTCCTCGGGCGGATACGCGAACCTCCACCGGTTCGGACCCGAGCTTCCCGGAGAGGCCGAGGAGATCGCGCGGAAACTCGAAGCGCTGACGGCGCCGGACGGCACGCGCGTCATGGAACGCGTGCGCGTCACGGCCGCGGGCGAGAATCCGCGGCTCGGGCAGATCGAGGCCTACCTCCACCCCGGCTACACGTTCGCATCCGGGACGGGCGAGATATTCGAGAAGACGAACTTCTTCGGCCAGCATGGCTATCTCGCGCACCATCCGGAGATCCACGCGATCTTCGGCGCCTGGGGCGCCGGGATCGTGAAACCGTTCCCCGATACGCTCGAGCAGACACAGCTCGCGGGATGGATCGAGCGGGTGCTGGGGATCGAGTAGCGTCTGGAGCGTCTACCCCCACGCCTCTTCCATGACCTGCGGGAATCGCCAGCGCGCTTCTCGGAGCTCCTCCTCGAGGATGTCGTGCTCGGGCGCGTCGGCGAGCTGAGGAACGTCCCAGTTCGCGAGCCACATCGGGTTCATGTACGGAAGGACCGCGATGTGCTCGAGGCGATACGGGAGACCGCGCATCTCGAAGCGCTCGTTGAGGTAGGCGACCACGTCGCCGGAAGTCGGGATCGGATCGGTCACGGTTCCTCCAGGCCATACAGCTTGAGCTTCGCGGTGAGCGCGCGGGGCGAGAGGCCGAGCTTCTCCGCGGCCCCGTGGCGATCGGGAGAGTCGCGGAGTGCTTCGGCGATCTTGGCTCGCTCGATCCGTTCGATCGCGCGCGTCGTGACCTCCTCGAGCGAGCCGGAGAGGTCGAATGCGCTGCGCACGGCGAACCCCTCCTCCTGGACGCCGCCGATCTGGAGGTCCTTGGCGCCGACCACCGACCCGTCGGCGAGGATGAGCGCCCGCTCGAGCGCGTTCTCCAGCTCGCGCACGTTCCCCGGCCAGTCGTAGGCCCTCAGCTCGCGCCACGCGTCCTCGGTGAGCGTGACCTCGCCTTTGCCGAGCTCCTTCGCGATCCGGCCGATGAAGAACCGGGCGAGCGGCTCGAGGTCCTCCTTGCGGGAGCGGAGCGGCGGCACCTCGACGGGAAAGACGTTGATCCGGAAATAGAGGTCCTCGCGGAACGAGCCGTCGCGGATCGCGGCGCGCAGCTCGCGGTTCGTCGCGCAGATCACGCGCACGTCGACCTCGAGAGTCTGGTTTCCGCCGATCCGCTCGAACTTCCGCTCCTGAATGATCCGAAGCACCTTCGACTGGACGGCGGGAGCGAGCTCGCCGATCTCGTCGAGGAACACGGTCCCGCCGTCGGCCAGCTCGAACTTGCCGACCTGCCGGCCGACCGCCCCGGTGAACGACCCTTTCTCGTGGCCGAAGAGCTCGTTCTCGATCAGCGTGTCCGGGATCGCGGCGCAGTTGATCGCGACGAACGGGCGGTTCGCGCGCGGCGAGAGCGAATGGATCGCGCGGGCGAAGAGCTCTTTTCCCGTCCCCGACTCGCCGGTGAGCAGCACGGTCGAATCCGTCGGGGCCACGCGCTGGACCTTCTGCGACACCTCGCGCATCGGAAGCGAGTCGCCGACGATCAACGGGAGCCCGAGGCGCTTCTGATACTCCTCCCGGAGAAGGAGATTCTCCGAGCGGAGGGCGCGATACTCCCTCGCGCGCCGCACGAGCAGAGTCAGGTAGTCGATGTCGATCGGTTTCTGGACGAAGTCGTAGGCGCCGAGCTTCATCGCCTCGACCGCCTGCTCGATCGTCCCATACGCGGTCATGACGATGACGGGGCAGTCGGGATCGTTCTCCCTGCTGCTGCGCAGAACCTGCAGCCCGTCCGCTCCGGGAAGCCGGAGATCCGTGAGCACGAGCGCGAAGCGCGCTCCTCCGGACAACTTCCGCGTGGCGCTCTTCCCGTCAGCCACCCACTCGACCGACACTCCGTCGAGCTCGAGCGCCTCGGCGATCATCCGCGCGAGCGATTCCTTGTCCTCGACGAGAAGAAGTCTGTCCATGGAAACCCGTATCCTACAGGCCGAACCAGTTCGCGATCCGTGAAAAGAGGCTCTGGCCCGTCTCCGTGTCCTCGGCCGCTCCGGCCGCGTCGAGGCTCGTCCGCCGCCGCGCCATGATGTCGGAGATCGCCTCCGCCAGGGCGGGGTTCTCCTTCAGGATCGGCTGGAGAGAGCTCTTCGCGATCTCGAGCGCGACCACGTCCGACTCGGCCACGATGCTCGCGCCCCGCCTCTCTCCCGTCAGAAGCGCCATCTCGCCGAACATCTCTCCCGCGGCGAGCCGCGCAAGCTCTCCTCCTCCCGCTTCCGCGGGCCGGCGCACGGAGACGGAGCCCTCCTCCAGGATGAACATCGAGTCCCCCGGTTCGCCGGCGCGCAGAATCGTCTCGCCCCTGCCGAACACCTCGACCCGGATGCCCTCGAGCAGGCGCTTCCGCTCTTCCACGGAAAGAGGGCGGAAGACTTCCGTCTGTTCGATCCTCGAGGCGATGGTGGCGGGCGAGGCCGGCTCGACCGCGGCCTGGCTGAGCCGCGCGATGGAACGGATGGGAAACGGGATCGAGATGCCCGCGCGGCGGAACGCGTACCAGATCGCCTTCCGGATCTCCGCGCTGATCGGGTCGGTGAGCTCGTACTTGCGCGTCCAGTACTTGACCTCGTAGAGGACGCCGGAGTCCTGGAAGTCGGCCACGCGAGCGATCGCGGGCATTTCCTGCGCGACCCCCTCGAGGCTTCGAACGGCGCGCTCGATCACGCCGATGACGCGAGCCGGAGGGAACTCGTAGCCGGCCGAGACCTCGACGAGCCGCGCGTTGAGGTTCTCGCGAGGGAAAACGTCAATCCGGTCGCGCGCGAGCAGCGAGTTGGGAACGATCAGGAGATTGTTGTTGAACGTCCGGACCCGCGTCGCGCGCCAGCTGGTCCACTCGACCACCCCGATCGCGTCGCCGCTCCGAATCACGTCCCCCACGTCGAACGTCTTCTCGAGATGGATGGAGATCCCGGCGAACAGATTGCCGAGCGTGTCCTGCAGCGCGAGGCCGAGAACGGCCGCGACGACCGTCCCCGTGAGGACGAACCCGAGGTTCTCCGCATCGAAGATCTTGAGATAGGCGACGGCGATCAGAACCGCATAGAGCGCGATCGAGACGATCTCCCGCAGCAGCGTCGGCGTGTGCTCGCGCCTGCGGCGCTCCAGGAAGACCTCGAACAGAATGACGTCGAGGATGCGGACCAGAACGACGATCGCGGCGATCGCCGCCGCGAACGTCACGTACTCGTTCACCTTCCACCGGTTCGCCTCCGGCCAGAAAGGCTCGATGAGCAGCGCCGCGGCGCCGAGCACCAGCGCCAGCACCAGAGGAACGAGAATCCGGGATCGTCTCTTCACGCGTTTCGTACAGCCTCCACGATCTCCTCGAGAGGTTCATCGGCCATGAAGAGCGTGATCGCGGCCACGCCCGCGATCGGGAGGCCCTTCAGATCGCCCAGATTCTCGAGTGAGATCCCGCCAAGAGCATAGATGTCGACCCCCAGTGTAGCGGCTCGGGCGAGATCGTTCCGGCCGACCCGCGCTTCGTCGGGCTTCGAGCGGGGCCTGAAGACCGGGCCGAGGAGGGCGTACGAGAGCCCCTCGCGCACGGCGGCGGCGCAGTCGGAGACCGAGTGACAGGAGCGCCCGAGGATCGGCGCTCCGGGCGCGACCTTCCGGGCGGCGTCGGCGGGCACCCCGTTCGAGGCGAGGTGGATGCCGTCCGCGCCCGCGGCGGCCGCCAGGTCCGCCCTCCCGTGGACGAGGAGCCTGACCGGCGCCGCCACCAGGCCGCGGCATCGCTCCGCGTTCCGGAACCGGGTGGAATCGGCGAGCCCCTTGTCGCGCAGGAGGATGAAATCGACCTTCCCGTCGGCCAGCCGCCTCACGCGCTCGAAGAAGGCATCGTCGGGCGGCCCGTCGAGATTGGCGATCGCGAAGGATTTCATCCCGCCTCGCGCCCTCCCCGCCGCAGCAGGGAGGCCATCTCGTGAATGCCGACGACCAGATGCGCGACGCCGAACCCGGAGATCAGCCCCCGGAAAAAGGGGTTCTCCGCGAGCAGTGCGAGGAAAGCGCTCGAATGGAGAAAGTTGTTCGCACGCCAGAAGGCGGTCCACGGGACGACAGTGAAGAAAACGCCGGCCTCGATGCAGTAGAAAACGAAGAGAAGGGCCGCCGCCATCGTCCCTATTCTAAGGTCGTCCCGGCCCCATGGGCCGGGGACGACCCCGTCACGGAGCGAGTCAGTCCTTCCGGATGGTCGACTTCGATTCGCCTCCGCTCCTCGAGGATCCGGAGGAGGAGGCTGCGGGCGGGCGCGATGGGGCGGACGGAGCGGAACGGCTCACCGAGCCGCCGCTCGAGCGCGGGGGCGACGAGGGAGCCGGGGAGGACGATCCGCGCGGCGCGCCGATGCGGCCGCGGCTCTCGCCGCTCCTGGACGACCCGGAATCACGATCCGGAACGATGCGCGCGCCGCCGATCCGGTCGATCACCTGCCGCGGGATCGGAGTGGGGTCGCGCCGGGTCGCCCCGCTCGGCTCCGAGCTTCCTCGCTCGCGCGAGCCGTAGGTCGAGCGGCTTCTCCAATTGCGATCGACCCGATCGAGCTGCCGCTCGGCCGGGTCGGGCGCCGCCACATCACGCGACGGCGCAGCCTGCGCCGGCGGCGCCGGCTGCGGATCGGGACGGACCACGTGGCCGCGCCACGACTGATCCGCCCCTTTCTCCGAGCGAGGCGCCGCCTCGGGCGCCCTGGGCGTGTCGGCCGGAGCGGCGCGACGGACGGTCCCTTCGCCCGACTCGCGCGAGATGACGCGCCCGCGCCCAGGGACGGCTCGCGGAGCGGCATCCGATCCGCCTCGCTCGACCCGGCCCGGCGTCGCGCCGGCCGGGCTCTGCGCCGACGGCGTCGTCCGGTTGATGGTTCCCCGGCGCGGAGCCGTCGCCGGGGCCTCTCCCCGCTCGATGGCGCGGCCTCCGCCGGCTCGCTCGACGGCGCGCCCCAGCGAGCGTGCCGGCTCGAGCGAAGTCGATCGGTCGGGCGAGGGCGTCGGCACCGTGATCCGCCGCGCGGCCTCGCTCAGATTCGACCGTTCGAGCCCCGAGCGGACCGCCGGCGAAAGCTCGGGATCGCGGCGGAAGAATGACGTCAGATCCGTCAACGACCCCGAGCCTTCCTTGCCGGTACCACCTCCGAGACCGAGGCGGGAGACCCTCCCGACCGCGGCCGCCGGATCTTTGATGTCGTCACGTGAGAAACGGACCGGAGAGCTCGAGAAGATCCCGCTCCCTCCATCCCTCGCCATGCGCGCCCTCGCCGCGTCGAGCGTGAGCGCGGCCCGGTCGACGCGCGTGGAGACGATCGTCCCCGACTCGAGGATCGTCCATCCCGACAGATCCGAGCCGACGAGATTGATGCGGCCGAAAAATCCGACGCCGACCATCCGCCCGCTGTTGTAGCCGTTCCAGATCCAGTTGTAGGGGCGGTAGCAGTCGTACCAGCCGGAGGGAGCCCAGCCGACCCAGCTCGGCCCGTACGCCCAGTAGACCCACGCGGGCGAGTAGCGATAGCCGGGGAGCCAGACCCACCCGTACATCCCGCTGTAGCTCCAGCGCCCGTAGTGATACGGATACCATCCCCACGGCTCGTACGAGGACCAGATCATGTGCCCGCGCGGTCCGTAGACCCACGAGCCGTCGTAATACGGGCGCCACCCCGCGCGGGCATAAGGACGCCACACCCAGCCGAACTCTCCGACGTAGACCCAGTCGCCGTGATCGGCGAGGTCCGCCTCGACCCAGGAGTAGCGCGAATCGAGATAGCGCGCGCGACGACCTTCATAACGATCGACGCGCTGGAGGTACCACCGCTCGAACGAGCTCTCGGAACCGGACGTCGCCTGAATGTCGGAGATCCCGTCGGCATCGACGCGCGCGGTCTCTCCCGCGCGCAGACGATACGATCTCTGCTGGGTGCGCACTTCGGTCGCGCCGCTCAGCACTGTCACCTGATCGCGCCCGCGAGCGTCGACTTCGACGGAGTAGATGCCCGCCGTGAGCGACACGTACGACGCGACCGGAGTGTCGAGACGGAGCGCCGGATCCTCGTCGCGCTGCAAATGCACGATCGCCGAGCCGCGCCGGAGGTTCGCCACCGACTGGGCGTCCTCCCCCTCGAAGGTGTTCGCGATCGAAGAGACCTCGAGCGCGCTATCGCGGTCGACCGCGATGATGCTTCCGTCGGCGAGCCGGATCTCCGAGCGGCCCCGCCGCCCGGTCACGATCTGGTCGCCGGCGAAGATCGGCAGGTTGACGCGCGCCTCGATCTCTCTGCCGTCGTACGCCTGCCGGACCACGCTCTGGCCATCGTCGTAGCTGATGTACGACTGATCGCCTTCCGCGGCCCAAAGCGGGATCGCGAAGAAGAGGAAAAGGAAGGGCAGCGCTCGTTTCATGGCATCTCTCCTGGCCCGGCGGAGGGCAATCCGCCGATATTCCCGGTTGCGGCCGGTATGCCACGGAGCACGGGCGCTGGCTGCCCGTGGATTCAATGACTTAGCTCTTCACGCCGGCCGCCCGCGGGGTCGCGGCGCTCCTGTTGGGATGACAGTGCGTCCTCAATAGTAGGCAGGCCCGGGACGCCTCGCGGCCGTGACGGCCGGAGCGCTCCTACAGCCCCGCAGCGAGGCGGTCCGCCAGGATCTCCGGCAGGCCGGCGGCGCGGATGGCTTTCTGCGTGGCGGAGATGTCGTACTCGACCCGCCGGAACCGGAAGACGTTCTTCTCGAGGTCGAGGATGCCGAACGCCGAGGCAGGGTTCCGGTCGCGCGGCTGGCCGACCGAGCCCGGGTTGAGCAGATAGCGCGAGTCCGGCTCGAGCTGGATCGACCTCTCCTTCCGGACGAGATCCCCCTCGGCCGCTCCGTCGCCGCGCTTCCGGAAGGCGCTCGGGAGATGCGTATGGCCGAACAGGGTCACGCGCGTCCCGACCGCGGCGAACGCCTCCGCGGCGCTTTTCGGCGTGAACAGGTAATCGTCCTCGTCGGCGGGCGTCCCATGGAAGAGCGTCACCTCGCCGTGAACCAGCGGCCCGGCGGGGAGCGTTCGAAGGAAGGCGCGGTTCTCCGGAGTGAGGCGCTCCCGAGTCCAGAGCGCCGCGATGCGCGCCGCGTGATTGAATCCCGCCGCGTCGCCTCCGGCCGCGACCCGGTCGTGGTTGCCGCGGATCAGCACCTTTCGCGCGCGAAACTGCCGGACGCGCTCGAGCACCTGATTCGGCTGGCCTCCGTAGCCGACGAGATCGCCGAGGCAGATGAGCAGATCGAACCGCTTCCGTTGAACGGCGCGAAAGACGGCCGTGAGCGCCGGAAGGTTCGAGTGGACGTCGCTGATGACGAGGGCCTTCATCCCCCTGCGCCTTCCCCGGCCCGAGATCCCTTCGGAAGCTGGAGGATGATGCGCTCGACCAGCTCACGGACGGACTCGTCCTCGCGCAGCTCGAGCGTGAGATCGGCCAGCCGATAGAACCTGAGCCGGTGCTGAAAGAGATCGTGGGTCGCCTTCTCGTCGCGGAACATCGGCCGCTCGGCCGCCTTCTCGCCGATCCTGCCGCGCAGGAGCTGAAACGGCGCGGAGAGGAAGATCGAGAAGCCTTCCGACTTGATGAACTGGATGTTCTCGTCGAACGTGAAGGTCCCGCCGCCGGTCGCGATGACGCCGCGCTCGATCCACTTCGTCGTCCGGAGCAGGTCGCGCTCGCGCTTTCTGAAGTACGGCTCGCCCCGTTCCGCGAAGAGCTCCTTGATCGGCATCCCCTCGGAGGACTCGACGAGCCCGTCCAGGTCGAAGAAGGGGACGCCGAGACGGGCGGAGAGCTCTCGCCCGACCGTCGTCTTGCCCGCTCCCATGAACCCGACGAGGTAGATCTTCATCGCGCCCGCGCCGCCTCCACGAGGCGGGCGACGTTCTCCGAGACTGCCGGAGTCGCGTGGATCGCCGCGATCACGGCCGCGCTGTCGGCGCCGGCGGCGAGGACGTCCGCGATGTTCGTGTGATCGATGCCGCCGATCGCGACGAGGGGCTTGGCGATCCGTCCGCGGAGCTGACGGATCGCCTCGAGCCCGAGCGGCGCGCGGACGTCCTTGGTCGAGGAACGGTAGATCGGGCCGATGGCGACGTAGTCGATCGACGGATCGCCCGCGGCCGCCACCGCGTCGTCGATCGAGTGGGTGGAGTATCCGATCGCGAGATCCGGCCCGGCCACGCGGCGAGCGACGGCGGGGGGGAGATCGGCGTCGCCGAGGTGGATCCCGTCGGCCCCGCAGGCGATCGCCAGATCGAGCCGGTCGTTCACGAAGAGGCGGACGAACGCCGGAAGCGCCGCCGCGATCTCCTCGAGCTCCCGGAAGCGCGCCGCGTCATCGAGATCCTTCTCTCGGTACTGAATCCATCGCGCTCCTCCCTCGACCATCTGCTGCACGAGCTCGACCATGGGGATGCCGGCGCTCCGCGCGGTCAGCGCGTACAGAGGGGGGATTTCGTCGCGGCTGAGGGGCATTCCGTTCTCCGTTCTCCGTTCTCGTTCTCGGACCTCGGACCTCGGACCTCAGACCTCGTTCTCCGAAGGACCTTCGGAGGTCTGGCGTCGGAGGTCTGGCGTCGGAGGTCTGCCGTCTGAGGTCTGCCCCGGAGGTCCGCAGTCTACCGCTTCATGAACTCTTCCATGAAGCGGGTCGAGAACTCGCCGCGCCGGAACCGCTCGTCCTCGAGGATCGCGAGCTGGAGCGGAATCGACGTCTTGACTCCCTCGATGGTGAAGAGCTCGAGCGCGCGGCGGCCTCGCGCCATCGCCTCCTCGCGATCGCGCCCATGAACGATGAGCTTCGCGATCAGCGAGTCGTAGTGCGGCGGGACGACGTATCCCGCGTAGGCGGCCGTGTCGACGCGGACGCCGGGGCCGCCGGGCGGGTGGAAGACGGTGATCGTCCCGGGGTTCGGCGCGAACGTCACGCGGGTCCTCGGCGTTGATGCGGAACTCGATCGCGTGGCCGCGCATCGGCGATCGTCCTCCGGAATCGAGAGCGGCTCGCCCGCCGCGACGCGGATCTGCTCCTTCACCAGGTCGATGCCCGGTGACCTCTTCGGTGACCGGATGCTCGACCTGGATCCGGGTGTTCATTTCCATGAAGTAGAACTCGTCGTCCCGTCGACGAGGAACTCGATCGTGCCCGCGTTGCGGTAGTCGACCGCCTTGCAGAGGCGCACCGCGGCCTCGCCCATCCGCGTCGCGCAGATCCGGCGACATCACGGGCGAGGGCGACTCCTCGATGATCTTCTGGTGGCGACGCTGGATCGAGCACTCGCGCTCGCCCAGGTGGACGATGCGTGCCGTAGCTTGTCGCCGAAGACCTGGAACTCGATGTGGCGCGGCTGCTCGAGGTATTTCTCGAGATAGACGTCGGCACGCCGAACGCGCGCTCCGCCTCGCTGCGCGCCGTCTCGTAGGCCGACTCGAGCTCCGATCTCGCTCGCAGCAGATCCGCATCCCGCGCCCGCCGCCGCCGGCGGAAGCCTTCAGGATGACGGGAAGCCGATGCGCTCGGCGACCGCGAGCGCCTCGTCGAACGACTCGACCGGGCCGTCGCTGCCGGGAAGAATCGGGACGCCCGCCGCCTTCGCGGTCTCGCGCGCCTTCGCCTTGTTTCCCATCAGGCGGATCGCCTCGGGCGTGGGTCCGATGAAACGTGATCCGGCACTCCTCGAGCGATCTCCGCGAAATGAAGCGTTCTCGGCGAGAAATCCGTAGCCGGGATGGATCGGCGTCCGCCCCGGTGATCTCCGCGGCGGCGATGATGCTCGAGATGTTCAGATAGCTCTGCTGCGATGCGGCGGGGCCGATGCAGACGTCGTCGTCGGCGTAGCGCACGTGAAGGGAATCGCCGTCGGCCTCCGAGTGGACGGCCACCGTCCGGATGCCCATCTCGCGGCAGGCGAGGATGACGCGCAGGGCGATTTCGCCCCGATTGGCGATGAGTACTTTGGTGAACATCCTCGTTGACGAAAGAGCGCCGGACGCGCCGGCGCGACAAACAAGACCTCGGACCTCGGACCTCAGATCCGGAGCTTCCTTTCTGAGGCCTGGGCCCGAGGTCTGAGGCCTGAATTCGATCAATCGAGCTTCACGGCGAACAGCTTCTCGCCATACTCGATCGGCTGCCCGTTCTGCGGAAAGATCCTCGCGACGATCTCGCCTCGACGTCGGACTCGATCTCGTTCATCAGCTTCATCGCCTCGATGATGCAGAGGACTTGCCCTTTCCGATCCGGTCGCCCACGCTCACGAACGCCTCCGCCTCCGGATTCGGAGCACGATAGAACGTCCCCACGATCGGCGACGTGACGATGTGCAGCCCCGCGTCGCTCTCCACCGGCTCGCCCGCGACCGGCGGAGCGAAAGCCGGCACGGCGGGGGCCGGGTGCGGCGCGCCGTACGAGGGCTGCGCCGCCGGCGCGACCGCCGGCTCGCCCTTCCCCTCGACCCGGACGCGCAGGCCGGCGGATTCCACCTCCACCAGCCCGATCCCCCGGTCGGCCACGCGGTCGACCAGCTCCAGAATTTCCTTGAATGTCAGAAAGGCCACGTCAGATCAATTCGTCCTGCAGCTTGAATTTGGCTCTCGCCAGCTCGAATCGCGCCCGGCCGTAATTGCCGCCCGGGGAAAGTATCACGAGGAGAAAATAGTCGGAAGTCACCTGCGAGAGGATCGTCGTGTAGCGGTCGGTGACGACCGAGATCTGCTGGACGTCCCCCGTGTCGAGCTCGGTGTTCGTCAGGCGAAGGCCCTTGAGGAACGAGGTGAGCTCGGCCGAGATCGTCTCCAACGGCAGGTCTTCCGTCGCGATCGTGTCGATCGGGATGCCGTCCGTGCCGATGAGCGTCACCGCCAGCGTTCCCTCGACTCTCGAACGGTAGTCCTCGAGGATCTCTCTAAAGTTCACGCCGCCCCACCTTCCGGAGCCAGCGCTCGAGGCGCTCGGCGGCTTCGCGGCTTCTGTCGGGCTGCGGCGTGGGGGAAGCGGCCGACAGCGAGGCGAGCCGCACGCGGACGTCGTCGTTCGCCGGATCCCTCTCGAGCACGCGCTCGTAGATCTCGCGCGCGGCGGTGTCGTGACCCTGCTTCGCGTAAAGGTCCGCCATGGTGAGCGTCGCCGTCCGGTCGTCCGCGATCGCGGCGGGCTCCACCGGAGACTCCTCCCGCTCGGAAGGCCACCGCTCGTCGGCCGGCACGGCGGCGGACTCCTCCTCCAGCGAGAACGGCTCTGCGGCGCCCCCGGGGGCCGCTGTCGCTTCGCCGGAGATCAGGGGGGAGGTCTCCTCCGGCAGCGCCTCCTCGATCCGCTCCTGCGCGGCCTCTTCGCCGAAGCCAGCCGGCTCGGGAAACGCGAAGGCGCCGCGCGGAGCTTCCGGGAGCGACGTTCCCGCAGGGCGGTCCGCTTCGAACGGCGGAGCGAAGGCCTCCTCAGGCAGGAGATCGGCGGCTTCGGCGGGCGACGGCTCGCCGGCGAGCAGCGCCTCGTCTTCCGGTTCGGTCAGGAAGGGACTCGCGGGCGGAGTCTCCCAGCCGGCAGCCGGGGATTCCGCGCTCTCCGGGGGAGCGGCGTCTTCGCGCTCCATCGCGGCGGTCCCTGCCGCGACCGCATCCGCGGTCTCGACGGTGGGACGTTCCGGCTCCGTGGAGGACGGCGCGGGGGGCGCTTCGGACACCTCCGCCCGCGCTTCCGCCGGCTCGGGTTCTCCGGCTGCCCCGGAGGCGGCCGCGGCGCCCTGGGGCGGCGCCTCCGTCTCGGGAGCGGCAGGCACGAGCGCTTCTTCCGGAGCGGGAGGGGCGAAGCCGGCGGGGCGGCTCGCGCCCGATTCGACTTCGGCATCGAGCCGGGCGATCTCTTCGTCGAGCTCATCGTCGCCGGGCATGACGGCCCGCACGAGCTTGAGTTTCTTGAGGGCCTCGACCTTATCGCCGAGGGCGAGGTAGCTGGTCGAGAGCAGGCGCGCGCAGACGACGTTTCCCGGATCGAGCGCAAGCGCCTTGAGCAGCGCGTCGATGGCTTCGCGATGCTCTCCCTTCTCCGCGAGGATCCGCCCGAGGCTCACCCAGGCCGAAAGGTAGCTCCCGTGATGGGTCAGCCCCTCCCGGAGGATCTTCTCCGCTTCCTCGAGCTGCCCCATCTTCCGGAGCTCTTCGGCGAGCGGATAGAAGTGCCTCGACTTGGGGTCGAGGCGGAGCCTCGCCTTCAGATCCTCGATCCGGGGCGTGGTCGGGGGCAATGACGACATGGCGGATGCGTATTCTGGGCGGATTCCCGTCGAAGGTGCAACCCGCGGTGAGAAACCGCTGGCCGCCCGGAGGCGGCCAGCGAGTGACGGAACCGCAAAAAGCGGTCTACGGCGTCGCGGTGCCGCTCAAGGTCAGCGATACAAGTCGTTCGCGCTCGTAGTCGATCAACGTAACGGCCGACTTCGCAGCGACCGTCGCATAGGCCGGGTCGAAAGTGATCATCGAACTGTGCACACTCCGCCCGGACCCAGCAGAGTTTCCGGTGCAGTTATCCGGATGTCTTCGTGAAGTTGTTTTCGGCGTAGGAGTCTCGGAAGTCTCGGTGACAGTCAGATCGTGAGTGCCGGTCCTCCGGTGTTCGTCACCGTGAACGTTGAGGATTTCGGAGCAGCCGCAACGGCGACGATCCGAAGCCCAGTCTCGCCGTGACGGAAATTGCGGCCGGCGGTACGCGGCAGGTCCCGTCAGGCGGCGTAATGCGGAGACCCTTCGCGAACGTGTCGGTGCATCCGCTGAGCACGTTTTCGAACTTGACGTCGAACGCCGTCTCGACGAACCGCTCCCCCTCGACGCCGAGAGTGCTCGTGCACGTTTCGGTGTCGAACGTGAATGAACTCGGCAGCACGACGGTGTACGTCGCGTCGAGCCCCGAGTAGACGGCGGTGGCAACCGAGAGGGCCCTGTCCCCGACCGTGAAGCGAGCCGGTCCGGGGCCTGCGCCCGCGACCGCGATGGTGATGGTCGCGCCAGGCGCAGCAGGGATCGGCGAGACTGACGTAATGGCCGGTTGCGGGACCCGGTACGTGAACGACAGGCCTTCCGCGGTGGCCGTGGTGCCGTCCTCGATGTTCGTCACGGAAATGGGGCCCGAGATGTCGCCGCAGCTGTTGACGACCGGCAGGCCGGTCTGGACGATGATCTTCGTGCCGGAGACGAAGATGGGCTGCGCGGCGACGCCGCCGACGTTGACGGCGACCTTCTGGTCGTCGAAGCCCCATCCTTCGATGGTGACCTTCGTCGACTCGAACGCCGAGCCGACCGTCGGTCCGACCGCCGTGATCCGCATTTCCGGTCCGTAGCGGAACGCGCCGGGCAGCGTGAAGACGGTATTGGATCCGACGTTCATCACGCGGACCGTGACCTGCTGGTTCGCGAGGGCGGCGCCCATGCCGGTGGCGGGCGGGGTCATCGCGATGATCTGGCCGAAGGTGACCTGTTCGACGTTCGCCTCGACCTGGTTCGCGAGGCCGCCGGCCGTGCCGGCGCCCGTGCCGAAGAAGACCTTGACCGGAGACTGGAAGCCCTCTCCGAAGATCGTGATGCGGGTGTTGCCGTCATTCGATCCACTCGAGGGGCTGATGTGGAAGACGGTCGGAGTGAGGATCTCGAGCTGGTAGCGGAACGGTCCGCCCGTGGCTCTCGCCTCGCCGGCGCTTCCGGCCTTCGTGATGACGGTGATGGTGACCTCGCGCGCCTGCTCGGAGACGCCGAGCTGGACGGGCGGGGTGACGACGCGGATCTCGGTGGTGGTGGACGAGACGATCGTCGCGGGCGTCTCCCCGAAGAGGACGCGAAGCGGCGGCTCGAAGTTGCGTCCGTTGATGGTGACCAGATCGCCGCCCGCGGGCTTGCCCTGAGCGGGGCTGATCGAGGTGATCGCCGGCGAGGTCTCGAGCGGCGGCGGGGTGGTCGGCTGCGAGACGAAGACCACCTGAGCGACGGCCGAGGCGTTGTTGACGCGGACGGTGACGCTCGCGGTTCCGGCGGCGCTCGAGGTCAGCACGGCGGAGGCGACGCCTGCGGTGGTCGTGCGGATCGTGGAGTTGCTGCTCGTGTCGGTGAACGCGCCGAGGTTGGTCGAGAACTCGACCGCGGTGCCGTTCGCGACCGGCTGGTTGCTCTGGGTGACCGTCGCCGTGATCGTCGAGGTGGACCCGACGAGCGGCTGCGGATTGGAGACGGCGAGAGTGATGCTCGCATTCGTCGGAGGCGTGGTGGAACCGCCCGGACCTCCGCCGCCGCGCGTCGGCTCGGTCGGAGATTCTCCTTCGCAAGCCGCGAACGCCAGCAGCAGTACGAGGACCGCTGAGAAGATTGGCCACTGTTTCATGCGATTCATCCTGCCCCCCTAATCCTCACGAGGAACCGGCCGGGCCGATCCCTTCCCCGCCGGTCGCCGGCTCAGACGCAGCCCCCGCATCCCTGGCAGAAGGTCAGTTCCATCTTCGCCCGCGCGGAGACGTCTTCCCCGGAGAGCGTTTCCCCATAGAAATCGAAGATGACTTCCATCGACACGTTTCGCTTGCCGGTCTCGGGATCGACGCCGCCGTTGGCGGGACGAAGCGCCGCGAACGGAGCCTGACTGGTCGCGCCCGGCTCGAAGAGCAGGAACGTCCCGAGGTCCGTCGCCTGCCCGCCGGCGGGGACGAGCAGCGACAGGGTCCGCATGAACGGCGCGGGAACCTGCGTTCCGCCGTCGGTCCGCTTGTAAGTGACCCGGTACGAGGTGAGCCGGACATCGAGGAAACGGGTGTCGGTCGCGACATCCGTCCTCTTGATCAGATTCCGGAGCGTGACGGTCCCGGCCTCGCCGCAGTCGGCGTCCGCGAAATCGAGTACGTGGAGGTCTTTGGACGATCGTCGCGACCAATTGCACGGGTGACGGGATCATTCGCCCCTTCCTTGCAGCCGCTCAGCGAGAGCACCGCAAGCGCCAGGGTCATCACCAGCAACTTTCCGATCCGATCCGTCTTCATACCTCTGTCCCTCCGCCCCGCGCGTGGCGCGCCGTGTCGAGTCCTCAGATTTGTCGAATGATCCGCGGTGTGATGAAGATCAGCAGCTCGTCGTTGCGGTTCGTGATCGTCCGCCCCTTGAAGAGGTTGCCGAGCACCGGGATCTCATGGACGAACGGAACTCGCGTTTCCGAGTTCGTCTCGCTCGATCTGGTAGATGCCGCCGATGACCGCCGTGCCGCCGTCGGGAACCATGAGCCGCGTCTGCGCGCGCCGCGTGATCATCGACGGTCCCGGCGCGCCTTCGATCGTCGCACCCGGCTCCACCTTCTGGACCTGAATCTCCATGATCACCGTATCCTCCGCGGTGATCTGCGGAGTCACGGTCAGCCGCAACGTCGCGTCGATGAAGCTGACGGTCGTCGTGAAGTTCACGCGCGTCTGGAACGGAATCTGGACGCCGCTCTGGATCTCGGCGGCCTGATTGTCCTGCGTCACGACCTTCGGCGAGGAGATGATCCGCGCGATGCCTTCGTTCTCCGCCGCCAGCAGGACCAGATCGAGGTTGAACGTCCCGAGGACGTTTCCGAGCGAGATGTCGATCAGCGGGTTGCCGCCGGCGCCGAAGGTGAACGGTCCCCCGATCACGTCGACGCGGTTCGGGAAGACCAGGCCGGTTCCCGACCCGAGCGCCGGATCGAGCGATCCGTTGAAGCCCCACTCCACGCCGAGCCGCCGCGAGAAGTCCTTCGTGGTCTCGACGATCCGCGCTTCGATCATGACCTGAGGCGTCGGGATGTCGATGCTCTCGATCAGGTTCAGGATCGTCGGCAGGTAGTTCGGGACGTCCGTGATAATGAGCTGGTTGGTCCGCTGATCCGTGATGATCTTGCCTCGCGGCGAGGCGAGCCCCGCGAGAGGGTCGCGACGGCGTCGGACTTCGCGTACGAGAGGCGCTTGATGACGGTCGTGAGCGGCACGTTCAGCCGCTCTTCTTCTTCCAGCCGTCGGGTCTGCGCCTGCTCCGCGGCGAGGCGGTCGACCGTGCCGACGCGCATCACGTTGCCGTCGAGCACGTACGTCAGATTGTTCTGCCTCAGGATCAGATCGAGCGCCTGGTCCCACGGGACGTCGTCGAACGAGACAGTCACCTGACCGCTCACGTTCGGGTCGATCGCGATGTTGAGCCCCGTCAGCTCGGCGAAGGTGCTGAGGACGTCGCTGATGTCCGCGTACGTCAGCTCGAGATCGATCGGATCGCCGGTGAAGACGCGATCCGCGCGGCTGATCGTCCTGCTCTCTCCGGGCCGGACCGATCCGCCCGCGACTTCCGGCGCCTGAGCGTCGGCGAAGACGTTCTCATTGCCCGCGTCGACGACGTCGGGCGCGGGCCGCGGCTGGGTGACGTTCGCCGACTGCGTGAGCAGAGGGCGCGTGGCCGGGGTGGTCTGCGGGCCGCGGATGACCGCGGTCTCGCGCCGCGCCGGAAGCTCGGCCGGGATCGGCTGGATCTCGGCGATCGACGCCGCCGGCTCCGCCGGGGGCGGAGCGACCGGGCGCACCTGCGCCGCGGCCGGAGCCGCATCGCCGAAGCGGATCTGGAGGCGCGTTCCTTCGCGCGTGACTGGTATCCGACGTATTCGTCGAGGTCGAGCACCACGCGCGTCACCGGATCGGGATCCGGCTTGAACTGCGCGACGCGGATCTGCCGAACCAGCGGGTCGCCGACCTGGATCGTCGCGCCGCGGACCTTATTGGAGGTGCCCTTGATGTCGAAGACGAGCCGCAGAGGCTCGGTCAGCTTGAACTCCTGGTAGTCGATCCGGCCGTCGCCTTCCATCTCCACCATGAGGGAGCTTCCGCTCCCGCTCGTCCGGACGGCGTCGAGCCGGGTCGCGCGATGCTGCGCGAGCGGTTCCGGCGCGGCGGCTGCGAGCGAGGGTTCTTCGGCAGGCGCCGGCGCGAGCGGCTCGGGGACGACCGCGAGCGACTCGACCGCGACCGTCGGCTCCTCGAGAACCTCGGCGGGCTCCGCCGCGGCCGTCGTGGCGGCGGGAATCCCCTGGAAGCCGATTTCCACGCCGTTGCCCGAGGCGCTGGCGAACGCCGAAAGCGGCTCGCGGAAGCGGATCGTGACGCGGGTCATCGGCTTGCCCAGCTCGAGCACTTCGTCGGCCGAAACCGAAGCGATGAAGTCCGGGAGGTTGGTGGGAAGGACCAGACCCGGCTGCTTCACCGTCTTGAGCAGGTCGACCACGTAGACGTCAGGCTGGGGGTTGTATCCGGTGTACGCCGGACGACCGCTGGTCTCGACCACCAGCTTGGGTTGCGGCTCGTTTTCCGCGCGCAGCGCGGTCAGCGCCATGACCGAGCCCGCGGGAGCTTCAGCGCGCGCGGCCACCGCCGGCTCGCCCGCCGGCCGGGGGACACCCGAGGCGCAACCGACGAGGGCGAGGGCTGAAAGCCCTGCGATGACACTCATGAGTCGGTTCATCCCTTTTCCCACCTTACCCATCACGCAACCCTCCACACCGCTGGTCGACGCCGCGGCCTGCGACTACCGCTTGCGTCTCTGCGCTTCCGGCACGAGCTCCTTGACGACTTCTCGGTACCGCTCGATCCGCGTCGGGTCGTTGACTTCCTGCCGGAACACCACGGCCTCTGCGCCACCCGGATGACCTCACCATCGAAAACTTTGTCGCCGACGCGGATCAGATAGCCCTTGTTGTCGGGACCTTTGACCATCGCGCCAGTCCCTGCCGGTTCGTCTGAACGACGCCCTGGATGTCGATTTCGTCGACGAGGAATCCCGGAACGCCATCGGGGCGCTCGCCCCGCTCGAGCTGGCGCGGGGCCCGATCAGCGAGCGGAACGGATCGCGGCGCCCCTGCGGATCGTAGCGATACGTGTCCGCGCCCGCGGGCTCCTCGAGGATCTCCTGGAGGTTCTGCTCGATCGAAGCGTGGCTTCGCCGCGGCGTCGGCCGCCGGCGTCTGCCGTCGGCGGGGCGGCTTCGCTGCGCGCGGCCGGCGACCGCAGCGCGCCAGCAGCAGCAGAGCGGAAACCAGGAGACTGCTACAGTCGTCTTCGTGCACTGTCATCCCTCCCGGCGTTCCGCCACTCTTCGCTTTCTTCGTCGCGCCGGCGTCGCGGGCTTGGCTTCAGCCTCGGTGCGGCTCCTGGTAGACGAACGTCTTCGCGACGAAATCCGCGCGATGATGGTCCGCTCGAGCTGCGACCGGAAGCGCGGTGATCGAGAACTGCTCGACGTTGATGATGCGCGAGAAGTTGCCGAGCCGGTTGAAGAGGACGCGCCAGGTTGTGATAGCGCCCCGTGGAGCGCCGACGCGTGATCGGCCACTCGACGTAGACGTCGTCGGATCTCGTGTCGCCCTTGCGTGAGGCTCGGGAAGATCAGCCGTTCGAGGGTGAAGTCTCCCTGCTCGACGAGCGCTTGAATCTTCTTGATCATCTCTTCGGTGTTCCGCGCGCGACGGGAGGATGCGCAGCAGCTTCTCGAGCTCGAGCTCGAGCCGGCGCACCTCCTCGCGGAACTGCGGCAGCTGCTGCTCGCGCCGCGCGCCCTGCCTGGATCTTCTTCTGCGAGCTCGTCGAGGTCGCGTGGTCCGGCGCGCGGACTGCCTCGTCCCGACGCCTTGATGGCGAACCAGTCGAGTCCGACGACGACCGCGATCGCGAGAACGAGGCCCGACGCCCAGGCCCGAAGTACCAGGGTTTGTCCTTCGAGGCTGCTGCTGTCGATCGCCATCCGCGTCCCTCCTCCGATCAGCTCGCGGGCGCCGGCCGGAGCTGCGCCGCGTGCCGCTGCCGGTGCCTGCTCGCCGCCCTCGGCCGCTGCGGCCGCTTCGTCGGCCCAGGTACCGGAAGTTGAACTTCATGTCGAAGTCGATAGACCGTGTCTCCCGCTCTGGCGGCGTCGCGTTGCACGTCCGGCTCCTCGAACATCGGTCGCCCTTGATGTTCTCGATGAAGGTGGCGATCGCGTTCGGGTTGAGCGCGCGGCCGTCGAGATCGTGATCTGGCTGCCCGTCAGCGTCATCGGTCGAGCCAGACCAGGTCCGGCAGATCGCTGGCTGATCCGGTCCATGAGCCGGACCGGGCCCCTTCTGGTTCTGCTTGAGCTGGTTGATCAGGTCGATTCGCTTCTCGAGCGTCCTTGCCGCTTCTTGAAGCCCTCGACCTCCTCGATGATCTTCTTGAGCTTCTGCGGCTTCCTCCTCGCTGCGCGACGACTTCGGCGCGCTTGCGGCGATGCTCGCGCTGTCTTGACGAGGTACCACCCGCCGCCGGAGAAGAGCGCCGAGCGCCAGAAGACCGCCGACCACCAGGATTTGTTCGCGGTTCGCCGGACCCGCGACAGCCGCGCCGCGGCGCCGCCACCGGCTTGCGCCGCGACCGGCGCCACGCCCTTCCCGGAGCAGATTGATCTTGATCACGCGTCCCCCACCTTCCGGATGGCCAGGCCGACCGCCACCGCCATGCTCGGCGCGACCTCCGCAGATCCACTCGGGGTTGAAGTCGCTTCTCGTTGAAGGTCACGTTCTTGAAGCGGGTTCATGATCTCGACGGCGATGCCGAACTTGTCGCGCAGGATCGGCTCGAGGTTCAGCGCGCCGCGCCGCCGCCCGAGAGCACGATCTCGTCGACCCGCTCGGCGCCCGAGGTCGCGGTGAAGAAGTCGAGCGTCTTCCGCAACTCGCTCGGCGAAGTCCTCCGAGACCGAATTCAGGATCGGGATCACCTGCTGGACGTGTGGTCGCCCGCCGCCTCGCCCCGCTTGAGCCCCTCGGCCTGCTCGAACGAGAGGTTGAACTCGCGCTGCATCGCGTCGGTGAACTGGTTGCCGCCGAACGAGATGTCGCGCCAGAAGAGCGAGGTCGGCCCGGAGAGGATGTTGACGTTCGTCACCGACGCCCCGATGTTCACGAGCGCCACGACCTTGACCTCGTCGAGGTCGTAGTTCATCTCGTAGCGTTCTGGACCGCGAACGCGTCGACGTCGACCAGCGCCGGGCGCTGTGCCCGGCCTGGCTGATCACCGACATGTAGTCGTTGACCTTGTCCTTCTTGACCGCGACCAGGATGACGTCGATGTTCTCGCCCGTCCCCGGCGGCGGTCGAGGGCGACGTAATCGAGGCTGACGTCGTTGATGTCGAACGGGATGTACTGCTCGGCCTCCCACTGGATCGACTCGGCGAGCTCCTCGGCCGACATCGCCGGCACTGGATCTTCTTGATGATGACCGAGTGGCCGGAGAGGGAGGTGGCGTAATTGGGGTTCTTGACGCCGGACTGGTGTTGAGCCGGTGGATGGTCTCCACGACCAGCGAGGAATCCATGATGGAGCCGTCGACGATCGCTTCCGGCGAGAGCGGCTCGAGGCCGACCTTGACGCAGTTGGTAGCGTCCGCCCTTCTTCTCCTTCAGCTCGACGAGCTTGACCGCGGAGGTGCCGATATCAAGCCCGACGAGATTTTTGCTCTTTGAGAAGAGCACCGCTCACCCCATCCATCTCCACACCACTTCTCAGCTTGTTTCTTCTGTCGTGGCTCTTCGAGTCTGAAAACGTGGAAGTTTAGCGGGAAATTACACGGTCTTTATTTAGTTGATGTCAACTCGACAGACATTTGGAAAGCAAATAAAGATATCGTCGCGGAGCCGGAGCGGTTTCCCCGACGGCCGTCCGGACGCTTGCGGACCGCTGCCGCCGGCCACTAGAACTCCCGCTCCCGACTCGAAGGAGCTCTCGACCATGGCAAAACATGTGCGAAATCTGCGGCAAGACCACCGGTTCTCGGAAACCAGGTCAGCCACGCCCACAACGTCACCAAGCCCGGCGCTGGCAGCCGAACCTGCAGCGGATCCGGGTTCTGGTCGACGGCGCCGTCGCGCCGGATGCAGCGTCTGCACCCGCTGCATCCGCTCGGACCGGATCCAGAAGGCCGTCGCGCTGGAGGCCGAGCGGTCGGCGCTAGGGCCGCCGGCGTGCGCGGCCTGCCGCGCGGCTTCAGTCGTCCCGTCGGCGCTCGCATCGCCGCACCTTGTATCGTCCGCTCCACCTCGCGCACTCCGTCGATCGCCTGAGATCGACCTGCTCGAGCCTTCTCGAGGTGCCGCCGGTCGCTGATCTCCACGGTCAGATCGATCACGCCCCGCCCGTCGCGGCGTGCGCGCCTCGATCTGCCGGATGTTCGTCTTCATGGTTCGCGATCTGGTGAGACGATCGCGAGCATCCCCGGTCCGGTCCTCGATCTGCGACCTCGAGGTCGACCCGGAACTGCGCCGCTTCGCTTGTCCGCCCACTCGACCTCGATCTCGCGGTCGGGGTTGAACATGCAGGTTCCTCACGTTCGGGCAGTGTCGCGCGTGGACCGCGACGCCCTTGCCGCGGGTGACGTAGCCGACGATCTCCTCCCCCGGCAGCGGGTTGCAGCACTTCGCGAGGTAGGTCAGCAGGTCGTCCGTAGCCCTTGACCTTGATCGGCCGGGCGAGCCGCCGAACGGGAACATCTTCCGGACCGCCTGCTGGATGCGCGGCTCGGCGGTCTGCCGCGGCCTTCTTCGATTCGTCGGGGACGAAGCGCTCGATGACCAGACCGCGCGCGCGACCTTGCCGTAGCCGAGTCGGCGTAGAGGTCGTCGAGCCGGGCAGGCCGTGCTCGGCGAGGACCCCGTCGAGGGCGCTCTCGGCGATGAGCTTCTTGTGGGGACCTGGTACCGCTTGCGCTTCCTTCTCGAGAGCTTGCGGCCGAGCTCGATGCGAGCGCTGCTTCTGCTCGGTGTTGAGCCAGTGGCGGATCTTGTGCTTGGCGCGCGAGGTGACGACGATGGATGAGCCAGTCGCGGCTCGGGGTCTGGTTGGGACTGGTCAGGATCTCGACGATGTCGCCGTTCTTCAGCGGCGTGCGCAGCGGCACGAGCTTGCCGTTGACCCGGGCGCCCGACGCAGTGGTGGCCGAGGTCGGTGTGGATGCGGTAGGCGAAGTCGAGCGGCGTGGCGCCGCGCGGAAAGGCGAAGACGTCGCCCTTCGGCGTGAAGATGTAGACCTCGTCCGGGTAGAGATCGATCTTCGAGGGAGTTCAGGAACGACCGCGGGTCCTTGATCTCCTGTCTGCCACTCGACGAGCTGCCGCAGCCAGAGGAAGTTCTCGTCGTCGGGCGGCGGCGCCGACGCCTCCCCTCCTTGTAGTGCCAGTGCGCGGCGATGCCCTCTTCCGCGACCAGGTCCATCTCGCGCGTGCGGATCTGCACCTCGAACGGCTGCCCCTTCTCCGCCACCACGGTCGTGTGCAGCGACTGGTAGAGGTTCGGCTTCGGCATCGCGATGTAGTCCTTGATCCGGCCCGGGACGGGACGCCAGGTCTGGTGGACGATGCCGAGCGCCGCGTAGCAGTCGCGACGCGAGGTCGGTGATGATCCGGAACGCCAGGTAGTCGTAGAGCTGGCCGATGTCGATCCCCTGGCGCCGCAGCTTCTGGTAGATCGAGTGGTAGCGACTTGACGCGGCCGCTGATCTCGGCGTCGAATCTCGGCCTCCTCCAGCTTGCTCCTGGATCGAGCGTTCGCGGATGCGCTCGACGACGTCCGCCGAGACCGTCATCTTCTCCTCGCACCGCGTCGGTCAGATCTCTGCGAACTCCTGCGGATAGAGGTAGCTGGAACGCGAGGTCCTCGAGCTCGCCCTTGACCCGCCCCATGCCGAGCCGGTTCGCGATCGGCGCGTAGATCTCGATCGTCTCCTTCGCGATGCGGCGGCGCCGCTCCTCGGGCGAGGTGCTGCGAGCGTCCGCATGTTGTGGAGACGGTCGGCGAGCTTGACGAGCACGACCCGCAGGTCCGAGGCCAACGCCAGGATCATCTTGCGGAAGGTCTCGCGCCTGCTGCTTCTTCCTTCGACACGTAGGCGTAGCGCGCAGATCTTGGTGACGCCGTCGACGAGCTCGGCGACCTCGGCGCCGAACAGCTCGTCGAGCTTCTCGCGCGTGGTCAGGGTGTCCTCGAGGACGTCGTGCAGCAGGCCGACCGCGATCGAGGTCTCGTCGAGCTTCATCTCGGCGAGGATGTAGCGCGACGTTGAGGGGATGGATCAGGTAGGGCTCGCCGGAGCGGCGCATCTGATCCTTGTGCGCCATCGCCGAGAAGATGTACGCCCGCCGGAGGAGCTCTTCATCGAACTCCGGCTTGTAGCTCTCGACCTTGTCGAGGATGTCTTCGAAGCGGATCATTCCGTAGGGGCACGCTGCGCGCGCCCGTTCCCCGTTCTCCGTTCATCGTTCTCCGAAAGCCGGAGATTTCAGATACTAACAAAGGGGATCAGCCGATTATGGCCGTAGGGGCGCCCTGCGGGCGCCCGGATTCTCAATCCGCGACGACCGAGAGTCCGGGCGGCCGCAGGCCGCCCCTACCGCGGCACCACCCACCGCCGCCCCTCGACCTCGACGACCGCGGCGTCGAGCCCGAAGTGCTCGCGGAGGAGAGGCTCGGTGAACACGTCCGCGGGGGGGCCGTCGGCGACGATCCGCCCCTCGCGCATCACGATCATCCGGTCCGCCAGCGCGGCGCTCCAGTTGAGCTCGTGAGAGACGAACACCACGGTGCGCCCCCCGCGCGCGCGACGGTCCGCAGCAGGCGCGCGAGCTGCTGGGCGTGGCTCAGGTCGAGCGCCGCGAGAGGCTCGTCGAGCAGGATCAGCTCCGGCTCCCCCGCCAGCACGCGCGCCAGCTCCACCCGCTTGCGCTCCCCGCCGCTCATCTCGTCGAGAAACCGCTCCTCGAACCGCGACGCGTCACACTCGTCGAGAGCCTGCCGCGCGCGCGACACATCCTCTTCCGATTCCCACTCGAAACGCCCGAGAAACGGCGCGCGCCCCGACAGCACGGCGTCGAGCGCCCGCATCGGGAAGGCCGCCTCGGATTCCTGCGGGAGATAGCCGACGCGCTGGGCATACTCCTTCCGTTTCCACCGTCGAGCATCGATCCCGCGAAACACGACCTCTCCCCGCTCGGGGACGAGGACCCGCGCGACGAGCTTCATCAGCGTCGATTTCCCCGACCCGTTCGGCCCGACCAGGCCGACGACGCTCCCCGGGTCGATCGCGAGCGACGCATCCTCGACCGCGGGGCGGCCCGAGTCGGGATAGCGATACGTCGCGCCGCGCAGCTCGAGGACGCTCACGACCGCCTCCGGAGCAGGACGAGAAAGAACGGCACGCCGAGAAGCGCCGTGAGCGCGCCGAGAGGGAGCTCGGCGGGAGCGACGACGGTGCGCGCGAGGAGGTCGGCGCCGATGAGGAGCGCGGCGCCTCCGGCCGCCGAGAGTGGAAGGAGGACGCGATAGTCGCGCTTCCAGATCATCCTGAGCGCGTGCGGGACCATGAGGCCGACGAAGCCGATGATCCCGCTCGCCGCGACGGCGGCGCCCGTCGCCAGCGAAGCCGTGACGAACCCGATCGCCTTGATCCGCTCGGTCGCGACGCCGCGCGCGCGCGCGTCCTCGTCGCCGAAGCCGAGCATCCGGACGTCGTTCGCGATCCAGACCGACACGGCGATCGACGCGACGGCGGCGCCGCCGACGAGCGCGACTCCGTTCCACGACGCGCCGGCGAGCGATCCCATCATCCAGTGGAGCGCGGCGGTCAGGTCGCTGCCGCGGATCAGCGAAAGCGCGAGGAGGATCGTCGCGGAAAAGAACGCGTTGAGGACGAGCCCCGCGAGGACGAGCCGCGTCGGATCGACGCGGCCGTGGCGCCGCGCGATCAGCACGACCGCGAACGTCGCCGCGAGCGCTCCGGCGAACGACGCCGCGGCCACGGCTCCCGGGATCGCGCCCCCCCCGACGGCCGTCGCGACCGCCGCCCCGCACGCCGCCCCTCCCGAGACGCCGAGGATGAAGGGATCCGCGAGAGGGTTGCGCAGCAGCGTCTGAAACGTCGCGCCCGCCGTGGCGAGCACCGCGCCGATCGCTCCCGCGAGAAGGACCCGCGGCAGCCTGATCTCGACGAGGATCGTCCGCGCTCCACCATCTCCTCGGAACGCATCGGCGATCGAGACCGGGACCGCGCCGAGAGAGATCGCGGCGATGCCGGCGAGCGCGGCGAGCGCCACGAGCACGCCCAGACCGATGGCGAGGTCGCGCCGGGAGCCGCTCATCGCGCGCTCCAGCGATCGAGGATCGCGTTGAGGTCCGCGAGCCCCTTCGGGACGCGCGGGCCGGGGCGGAGCAACTCGTCATCGGAGACCGCGTGCACCTGGCCGTCGCGGTACGCGGGGACGTCCCGCCACGCGGGCGTCCGCCCGAGGGCGCGCATCGCCCCGGCGGGGACCGCGGCGGCGGGATAGATGACGATGTCGGGCGGGCGGTGGATCACGGCTTCGGTCGAGTAGGCGGGCCACCCGTCGACGTCGACCACGTTCTCGGCCCCGGCGACCTCGAGCAGGTCGTCGATGAACGTGTTCCTTCCGGAAACGTAGAGCGGATCCGGCCAGAGGACGACCATCACGCGCGGCCGCGTCTCGCGCACCCGGCGCTGCGCGGCGATCGCCGCTTCCAGCCGCGACGCGGCTCCCTCTCCGTCGACGCCGAGAATCGGGCCGAGCGCGCGGAGAGCGCGCGCGAGATCGCCGAGGCGATCCGTCCGGAGAACGTAGAGAGGGATGTCGAGAGCGGCGAGCGCCCCCGCGATGGCGGGCGGATTTCCCGCGGTCGACGCGATCACCAGGTCGGGATCGAGCGCGGCGATCGCCTCGACGCTCGGCTGCAGCCCCCCGACGTCGGGGAGCGGCGCGATCTGGGGAGGAAAGTCGGACATCGAGTCGGTCCCGACGATCCGGTCGCCCGCTCCGGCGAACGCGACGAGCTCGGTGACGTTCGGCGCGAGCGTCACGATCCGCGCGACGCGCGGAGGGAGCTCGACGCTGCGTCCGACGCCGTCGGTCACGACGTGGGAGGAGGGTGCGCGGCAGGAGAAGAGAAGGACGGAGAAGAGCGCTGCGGACGTGAAGCGGGGCGCGCGGTGCGCGGACTTTTCGTCCCGAGCGTACGCAGACGCGGGCTTTTGGCCGACCGCAGAACCGTCCCTTCCCCGGCGCGTCATCCTGAGGACGCGAAGCGACCGAAGGATCTCAGAATGCGCGAAACGCGATTCCCGCTTTTTGAGATCCCTCGCTTCGCTCGGGATGACAAAGCCCACGGCCGCGGGCGGAATCACTGCGCGTCCGAGTCGTCGCCTTCATCCAGATCGTTCGGAACGCCGAGCCGGTTGCACGCGGCTTCGTACATCTGCTTGGCGGCATTGAGCGCTTCCTGGAGGTCGGCGATCCGCTGTTTGACTTTCGACAGCTCCTCTTCGATCTGATCCTTGAGGTCTTCGACCTCCTGACGAGTCACGCGGAGCGTGTTCTCGTAGAAGTCCTTCTGCTGCTGGGTCAGGACGGGCATGGCGCGATATCGCTCTCCCGCGGCACGCGCTCGCGCGTGCGGCGTGCGGCGCGCGGCGAAAACGGGGCGCGATTATAACTTAAAGGGCACCGTGACCGTCTTGGTTGTCCGGATCGCGACTCCGTCTTTCGTCCCCGGTTTGAAGGACGCTCCGCGAACCGCCTGCAGCGCCGCGTCGTCGATCCCGACATCGGGCTTGACCCCGCGAAGAACCTTCGCCTCGACGACCGATCCCGTCTCGGAGACCAGCACCTGCAGGATGACGATCCCCTCGATCTTCCGCGTGCGCGCCGCCGGCGGGTAGCTCACCTTCTTGAGAGAGATGAGCTGGGGGTCGACGAGGCCGGGCGTTCCGGGCGCGACGTAGTCGCCTCTCCGTGCCGTCTGCGGCTCGGGGGCGGCCTCCGCCGGCGCGGCTTCGGCCGGGGCGGGCGCCGCCGAAGTCGTCGGCGCAGAAACCTGGGCCGGCGCCTCGACGGCGGGGGCCGGAGGGGGCGGCGCCTCGCGCGTTTCCTGCGGGGGCGTCCGGCCGAGGACCGGAGCGGCCTTTGCGGCGGCCTCCTGCTGGCGGCGGGTCTGCTCGAGCCTCTGACGCTCGAGCTCGAGCCGCCGGCGGACTTCCTGATCCACCAGCTCGGCCGGCGGAACGGCGCCCGCCGCGGTCTCGGGTTGTGCGGGCTGAAGCTCGAGCGACTCCGTCCCGGTCGGAACCCCCGTCGTGGTGGGAGGCGCGACGGAGGGTGCCGGCGGGACCTTCGCCGCGGACGTCCCGACGAGCGCCGGCGTCGCCTCGGCGCCGCCTCCGGGCGCGCGGAGAAGAAACCATCCTGCCGTGCCTCCGACCGCGGCGATCACGAGGACGGCGGCGGCGATGAGACCCTTCTTCGATCGGGGCTCGACGGGGGAAGTCAGCGGGGGTCGGATCGGAGACGCGGCCGCCGCGGCGGGCGCCGACGGGGCGAGCTCCTCCGGTTGCATCCGGGAGTCGGCTCTCGCGGCGGGGGGCGCCGGTGCGGGGACGGGTTTGGAGATGGCGGGAGACGGGGGTTCGGGCGCGGGCTCGGAGGCGGAGAGGGCCGGGGCGAGGAGGTCGGGCGCGGCGCGAGCGGGCTGATCGGACCAGATCCTGTGCATGAAGATCGCGAGGTCCGCCGGGGCGGGCGCGGGCTGGAAGGAGTAGAGGACCGAGTTGATGTCGCTTCTCCATCTCCGAGGCGTTCTGGTAGCGGTCCTGCGGGTTCTTCGCGAGCGCCTTGAGGACGATCTGGTCGAGCTTCTTCGGGACGTCGGGGTTCTTGACGACGGGAGGCGCGGAGCGCGCGTCGCGCACCTGCTCGAGGATCGACAGGTCGGTGTCGCCGCTGAAGAGCTTTCGCCGGTCAGCATCTCGTAGAGGACGGCGCCGAGCGAGAAGATGTCGGAGCGGCGGTCGATCGGCTTGCCCCACGCCTGCTCGGGCGACATGTACTGGAGCTTGCCCTTGAGCGCGCCGGCCTGCGTGTGCTGAGACCTTCGTGGCCGCCTTGGCGATGCCGAAGTCGCAGAGCTTGATGTCGCCCTCGAAGGAGATCAGGACGTTCTGGGGCGAGACGTCGCGGTGGACGAGGTTCAGCTCCTTGCCGTCGTCCCATTGCGGTGCGCGTAGTCGAGCGCTCGGCGAGCTGCGAGGCGATGAAGAGCGGCGAGCTCGACGCGGCAGCGGGTGGTCGCTTCGCGATCGCGCGACTTCAGGATGCGAGCGGAGGTCCTTGCCCTCGACGTACTCCATCGCGATGTAGTGCGACCCGGCGGCGCTTGCCGAGGTCGTAGATGTGGATGATGTTGTTGTGGTTGAGCCTGGCCGCGAGCTTGGCCTCGTCGATGAACATCGTGACGAACTCGTCGTTGTCGGCCAGGTGCGGGAGGATCCGCTTGATCGCGACGATCTTCTCGAAGCCTTCCACGCCGTGCATCTGCGCCTTGTAGACCTCGGCCATGCCGCCGGTGGCGATCTTCTCGAGCAGCACGTACTGGCCGAACTTCGCTCCGGGGCGCGCCGTGACCGTCTCCTCACCGATCGGCTCGACGACGGGGCTCGCCGCGTGCACGCGCTCGAAGTCCTGCGCCGCAGGCGGGACGAACGGCTCGGGCTCGGGCCGTGCCTCCGGCTCGGGCTCGGGCTCCGCGGGGACATCGCGCCGTTTCGATCGGTGAATCCCCGAGAGGGTGTCCTCGACGAGCCTGTCGATCTCGCTGACCGGGGAGTCGTGAGACGCCGCGCGCGCGGCATCCTTCGACTTCTTCTTGAGCGAGACGAGCGTCTTGCTCAGGAGCTGATCGATCTCCTCGTCGAGATTGGGCGACGGCGCGGAACCCGACGCGGGCTCGGGTTGAAGATGAGGTTCCTCTCCGAGCATTTCGCCGAAGATGTCGCTGGCCGTGAGCTTTTCCCCCTCCTGCGCGCCGGCGTGCGCTTCCGCAGGATGCTTCTGCGGAGGAGACTCGATGGAAAAGTCGCCGAGCTCGGATTCGATGCGGGTCATCGCGCCGGGATCGATGCCGAGCAGGGCGCCGAGCCGCGAGAGGAGATCGGCCTCGGAATACGGTTTCGCGAGGAGCCCGTCCGCGCCGACGCGCTTCGCGTCCGATTCGGGATGCGTCCCGCTGTAGCCGGAGACGGTGATGAGGATCTTCGTCTCCGCGCCTCCGGGACGCTCGCGGAGGGTCCGGATCAGCTCCCCCGCGCTCGTCTTGGGGAGGATCCAGGAGAGCACGACCGCGCTCGGGGGTTGTTCGTCGAACTGGCGGAGGGCCTCGTCGCCGTCTTTCGCGAAGACCGGCTCGAGCGGGCGTCCTTTGAACGCCTGCCTGAGTCGATCGAGGTATCGGGGCTCGTATTCGACGACGAGGACGCGGGGTGGCATGGGCAGCGATCAGAATAGCAGGGCGGTCGCCGGGAGTCAGCAGCGGGGTCGGGAGTCGCGACCGTTGCCCGCGTCATCCCGAGGAGCGCGCAAGCGCGACGAAGGACCTTGGGTGACACCGCAGGGACCTTCGATCGCGCGCGTGTCACCCAAGGTCCCTCGCCTTCGGCTTCTAATGACACCACCTGCACGGAGGTAGCGGATGTCCCGCATTTTGAGATCCTTCACTTCACACCCGCCCACCCCCCTCGCTCAGGATGACCCATAGGGTCCGTCATCGCTTCATCGGCGTCCGCGCCGTTGGTCAGCTCGGGATGACGTACTCACGATTCGACCAATGCCGGTCCAACCCCTGCGTCATCCTGAGGAGCGCGTGAGCGCGACGAAGGACCTTGGGTGACACCGCGGGAAACCGCGATCGCGCGCGTGTCACCCAGCGTCCTTCGCCGTCGGGATGACGCGGCGGAGACTCGATCCGCGCCGAAATCGTCAGTTCGACTTTTCTGGATTCTTCATTCTGCATTCTGCATTCGGGTCTGGGCTGGGGGACTCCCGACACCCACCCACTCCCTCGGCTGCCGACTCTCTTTTTCTTTTAGCTTGCTTTTTCCCCCGCCCCTCCCGACAATACCCACGCACCTCGCGTGACGATTCTTTCAGGGCGATCCCGCCCGGGCGTTGAGAGAAAAAGGAACTCCGCCTCGAATCGTCCGAGCCGCTCGTTCGTGAGACGCAGTTCGCGAAGATGCGGAGAGGCGCTAATGCTGCGCACGATGCTCTGGAACGTCGGTGGCGCGCCTCGGGCCGCCGGAAGCCGGAGCAGAGGCGTCGAGCAGATCACCGCCCCCGATCGCGGGAATCAATCTTCGTGCGAGGCCGGGCGACGCGCCCAGGCAGTCGCGACGCGTGCTGTTGACGACGGAACTAAATGACACCAGAAGAACGGACACCACGAAAGCGGCGCCGCAAGAGACGCCGCACTCCAGGACAAGGTTCACCCCAGGGCGTGCCCAACGGCAACGCGCCGGCTCCCGCCGAGGCGAAGGACGCGGGACATCCCGCCGGCGCCGGACAGGGGCGGGGACGCTCCCGCCGCCGCCGCTCGCGACACCGCGGACGCCATCACGAGGGGCAGCAGCCGCTCGAACAGAACGGGGAGAGCGAGCCCATCGCGGCATCGGGCGAGCCGACCGCGCTCGAAGGCGTGCTCTACCTCAAACCGAACGGCGCGGGCCTCCTCGTCCGTGCCGCGAACAATTTCGTTCCGCAGCCGGGGGATCCCATCGTCCCCCGTTCGATCATCGACCGGAACAATCTTCCCGCGGGACTCAAGCTCGCGGGTCAGGGACGGCGGACGGGCAGCGGCTTCGAGATGACGCAGCTCGAGACGGTCGAAGCTCTGCCTCTGGCCGAGTTCCAGGATCTGCGCCAGCCGTTCTCCGAGCTGATCTCGATCGATCCGCTCGATCGCTTCCATCTGGAGACCGAGCCGAACCGGCTGACCACGCGCGTCCTCGATCTGCTCTCGCCGATCGGCAAGGGGCAGCGCTGTCTGGTCGTCG
This sequence comes from uncultured Acidobacteriota bacterium, assembly GCA_963793695.1. GTDB lineage: Bacteria > Acidobacteriota > Thermoanaerobaculia > Gp7-AA8 > Gp7-AA8 > CAWCBB01. The sequence continues at coordinate 514,393 of CAWCBB010000030.1, forward strand.
CTCCTCCGAAAGCGGGAAAGACGACGCTGCTCAAGGACATCGCGCACGGCATCGAGACGAACCATCCGGAAGCGATCCTGTTCGTCCTTCTCGTGGACGAGCGCCCCGAGGAGGTCACCGACTTCCGGCGCTCGGTCGAGCGGGGCGAGGTGATCGCCTCCAGCTCGGACGAATCCGCCGAGAACCACATCACGATCGCCGAGGTCGTGCTCGAGCGCGCGCGCCGTCTGGTCGAGCTCAAGCACGACGTGGTCATCCTCTGCGACTCGATCACGCGCATGTCGCGCGCGTACAATAACGAGCAGAAGAGCAGCGGCCGTATCATGTCGGGTGGCATCGACGCGCGCACCATGGAAAAACCGAGAAAGTTTTTCGGCTCGGCCCGAAACGCCGAGGACTGGGGTTCGCTCACGATCGTCGCGACGGCGCTCGTCGACACCGGATCGAGAATGGACGAGGTCATCTTCCAGGAGTTCAAAGGTACCGGGAACACCGAGGTCGTCCTCGATCGCGGTCTGTTCGAGCGCCGGATCTTTCCGGCGATCAACATCGCGCAGACCGGCACGCGCAAGGAGGAGAAGCTCCTCCCGCCGGAGTGGCTGGCGAAGGTGCAGACGCTGCGGCGCGCTCTCGCCGGAACCGATCCGACGAACGCGATGAGGATGCTCCTCGAACGGCTCCAGAAGTTCCCGACGAATGAAGCGTTCCTCAAGAGTTTCTGATGTAGATCTTCACGCGCGGGGCCGGGGGCTCCGCGCGGGGCGCGGCGCGGCGGGATCTCCTCACAATTTGCAGCAGCAACTCCCCGCGACATCGTCCCGCGGGGGCGGAGGCTCGAGTAGCGTGCAGCGTCCACGTCCCGTCGTGTCCAATCAGCCGCAGCCCGCGCGGGCGCGGTCCAACTTCTTTAGGAGGGTTTATGTCCCATAACCGGATTCTTCAGGCCGTCCTGTGCCTGATCTTCATCGCGGGGGCGGTCTTCGCTCAGACGACGACCACGACCGGCGAGATCAACGGCTCCGTCACGGACAACTCCGGCGCGGTTCTGCCGGGGGTGACCGTCACAGCCACCAACCTCGAGACCGGGCTCACCCGCACGGTCGTCACGGAATCGAACGGCAACTACTCGATTCCGCTCCTGCCGCCCGGGAACTATCGGATCCAGGCGGAGCTCGCCGGGCTCGGCGAGGCGCGGCGCGAGAGCGTCCGCGTGCTCCTCGGGCAGGCCTCGAACATCCGCTTCGCGCTCAGCCCTCGGATCACCGAGGAGATCACCGTCACGGCCGAGAGCCCGCTCGTCGACACGACGCAGTCGGGCGCTACCGAGGCCGTCACGCAGGAGCAGATCTCGGACCTGCCGATCCTGGGGCGCGACTTCAAGGACCTCGTCCTGCTGACCCCCGGCGTGAGCAACTCGTTCGGCGGCAGGGTCTCGCTCAACGGCGCGCGCGGCATGTCGACCGACTACAACATCGACGGCGCGAACGCGAACTCCGACTTCTTCGGAGAAGAGCGCGGCGGCACGGCGGCCCCGTACGTCTTCTCGCAGGCCGCGATCAAGGAGTTCCAGGTCATCCGCTCGACCTACAGCGTCGAGTACGCGCGCGGCGGCGGCGGCACCATGAACGCCATCACCAAGAGCGGAACCAACGAAGTCTCCGGCGAAGTCTTCTACTACCATCGCGACGAGGGCTGGGCCGACGATCGGACGCTGCCGAGCGGGATCGAGGAGTTCTTCGAGGCGCGCAACGCGGACCAGTACGGCTTCGCGGTGGGCGGCCCGATCATGCGCGACCGCCTCTTCTACTTCGTCAACAGCGACTTCCAGAAGATCGAAGAGCCGTTCAACGTGGCGGACTTCCGCACGAGCACGCAGTTCAACGCCCTCTCTGCGGATGTCCGTTCGAGTGTCGTGTCGAAGCTCGAGTCGCTTCTCGGCCACCCGCTCGATCAGGAGTTCTCGTACGACACCCGCGAGAACCAGGACACCTGGCTCGCCAAGGTCGACTGGAACCTCGGTTCCGCGAACCACTTCAACATCCGCTGGAACAACTCGGACTTCAACAACTTCCCGTCGGAGAGCTCCGGCACACTCTCGAATCAGGGTGACGAGTACAACACGGTCGACAGCTACGTCGCTCAGATGGACTCGATTCTCTCGCCCTCGATGTACAACTTCGCCCTTCTGCAGTACTCGCTCGAGGAGCGGCCGATCTTCCCGCGGACCACCACCTTCCCGAGCACCCGGATCAACGGGCTGACGAGCGGCTCGGTGGTCGTGGGCCAGCTCGACTTCCTCCCGAACGGTACGAATGAAGAGAAGTACGAGCTCAAGGACACCCTCTCGTACATGATCGGCGACCATCAGATCCGCGGCGGATTCAACTACCTGACCGTCGACATCGCGAACAAGTTTCCCCGCGACCTCGCGGGTGACTTCACCTTCGCCACGCCGGCGACGTTCCTCGCGAACACGCCGTCCCGCTTCGAGCAGGGATTCGGTCTGAGCCCTGTCACTGCGTTCGACTTCGACATGTACGGCCTGTTCGTCATGGACACCTGGCGTCCGACTCAGAAGCTGACGGTCGACTACGGCGTCCGGTGGGACGGACAGTCGGTGCCGAAACCGATTCGGAACGTGTACGAGGCGACGAACCCCGCATTCGACAACGACTTCAAGTCGGATACGGACAACTTCGCGCCACGCGTCGGCTTCGCGTACGACCTCCGCGGCGACGGACACTCGGTGATCCGGGGCGGGGTCGGCCAGTACTACAACTTCATCCCGGCGATCCTTTACGCAAACCCCATCCAGCAGATCGCCGGCCTGTTCAACGCGTACGCCTTCACATGCTCGGCGACGGTGACGTGCCCGACGTACCCGAGCATCTTCACGCCGGACCAGCTCGCGAAAGTCAACCCCTCGGCCACGCTCGACATCGCGATCATGAATCCCGATCTCGAGGCGCAGGAGTCGATCCGCGGCAGCCTCGGATATGAGCAGCAGCTCGGCGCCGGCTACAGCTTCGAAGTCGAAGGCATGTACACCGACCATTCCAAGCAGCAGCGGTTCGTCAACATCAACGCAATCCCGACGGGACGCGTCTATGGAAATCTCGTCGAGTACACGACCTCCGGTCCCGGCCGGCCGTACGCGAACTTCGCGAACGTCCGCCAGCACGTGACCGACGCCGAGGCGGAGTACACGTCGGCGACGGTCGGGTTCCGGAAGACCGCGGTCGGCGGCAGCAATCTGAGCTGGCTCGCCCACTACACGTGGTCCGAAGCGACCGACCAGGACTCCAACTCCCGCTCGACTTCGACCTCTTTCTCGTACGATCCGTACGATCCGAAGATCAGCGAAGGGCCGGCGGATTACGACACGACCCACAAGGTCGTCGCCAGCGCCACCTACGAGCTCCCGTACGGGTTCCTCGTGTCCGGCATCTTCAACTGGCGGACAGGGCAGCCTTACACCCGGAACATCTTCTACAGCGGCGGCATCCAGAGCCTCACGGGCATCCCGCGCATGGGCGTGAACGTTCCGGTGTTCGTCGATGAGAGCGGCAACGTCATCGACATCAGCCAGGCGAACAACTCCACCCCGGACCAGTTCGCGGCGTTCCTCAACGAGCGCGGCGCACGGATCGTCGGACGCAACGGCGAGAACCAGCCGGACTTCATGAACCTCGACATGCGGGTCGCGAAGCGCTTCGGCCTTCCGGCCGGGCTCGAGCTCGAGCTCATCGCCGAGGTGTTCAACATCCTCAACGAGACGAACACCTTCATCACCGCGACGAATCAGAGCGAGTTCACGATGCGGCTGCCGACGAGTGGCTCGACTGCCGGAAAGTTCCAGATCACCAAGAACGCGAACTACGGAGTCGAGAACGGTCTCGACTTCAACTCTCCTCCGCGCCAGTACCAGGCGGCGGCGAAGATCCGCTTCTGATCTCTCACGCAACGCGCAACACGGAAAGCCGCCTCTTCGGAGGCGGCTTTTTCGTCGCCTGGAGGGGCGGCCTGAGGCCGCCCGGACCTCGATCCGCGCGGAACGGGATTCCGGGCGCGCGCAGGGCGCCTGACGCGTGACGGTGCACGCGGATCACGCATCCCGGCTGAAACCGGGACGTGGCGCGGATTCCCGTCATCCTGGCGAGGGGGGTGGGCGTGGCGAAGGTCTCTGCGGGCATCCCTACCTACGCTCAGGTGATGTCATCCGAAGGCTTCCTTCGGGTGCGGCGCTGGTTCCGTTCGGCATTACATCGGCCGCCTTCGCATAGAATCCCGCCATGCGCGCCGCCCTCCTCCTTACCGCACTCCTCCTCGCCGCCCTCCCCTCCCTCGCCGCCCCTCCGGATCTCGTCGTCGTCATCTCGATCGACCAGTTTCCGCAGGAGTACGTCGAGCGGTTGCAGCCCTACTTCGGCGCCGGCGGCTTCCGCCGGTTCATGACCGAGGGAGCGTATTACCCGCAGGCGTGGTACCCGTACGGCACGACCTCCACGTGCGTCGGTCACGCGACGATCGGGACGGGGCGGCTCCCCCGCGAGCACGGCATCGTCGCGAACGAGTGGTTCGACGAGGAGAGCGGGAAGACCGTCTACTGCGTCGACGACGCGCGCGTCCGCTCGACCGAGGGGAAAGCCTCGGGCTATTCGCCCATCCTTCTCGGCGAGGACTCGCTCGGTGACCGCGTGCAGGAGAAGTACGACCGCGCGCGATCGAAGGTGATCGGCATCGGTCTGAAGGACCGCGCCGGAATTCTGATGGCCGGGAGAAAGGCCGACGCCGCGTACTGGTTCGACCCCGGCGTCCCCGGATTCGTCTCGTCCACCTACTACCGATTCAATTCCCGCGTCCTCGACTTCAACCGCCGCGTGCCCGAGCTCGTCGCCGCGCACGCGCAGTGGGAACCGTCGACCCTGATCCCGGCGGCCGATCTGGGGCGCGTCGCGTTCGATCCGCCGGAGCTCGGGATGTTCAAGGGCGCCGCGGCATTCCCGCATCCGATCGGGAGCGCAGCGGCGTTCCTCAAGACGCCTTTCGCGAACGATCTCGTCCTCGACCTCGCCCGCCACGTCATCGACGTCGAGTGGATGGGCCGGCCCGACGATGCCCCCGATGTTCTCTGGGTCGGTCTTTCGGCCATGGACTACCTCGGGCATGACTACGGGCCGGACTCGCTCGAGGTCGCGGACGCGGTCGTCCGCCTCGACCGATCGATCGAGACGTTCGTCGCCGATCTCGCGACCCGCTTCGGCGAGAGGGTCACGATCGCCATCACCGCCGACCACGGGACGCAGGCGATCCCGGAGGTCGCCTCCGCGCGCGGCCGTCGCGCCGGACGCGTCGGAGTCGGCAATCCGCCGGCGACGGCGAAGACGATGGCCGACCTCGCGCCGGCTCGCCTCGCGATCGAAAGGCGCGCGGCGAAAACGCTCGGGATCCGGTTCTCCGACGCGTCTCCCATCGGCGACCGGCTCCTCCTTCGCTCCGTGGCCCCGAACTACTATCTGAACTGGGAACGGATCGAAGCGCTCCGGATCGATCCCGACAAAGCGCGGCGCGCCATCCGCGACGCGGTCCTCCAGGTCGAGGGCGTCGCCGCGGCATTCACGAGCGGCGAGCTCACCGCCGCGATCCCCCCGAAGAACGACCTCGAGCGCGCCGCGCGACTCTCGTTCCGCGGCGACCGGTCGGGCGACGTCGTCGCATATCTCAAACCCGGCTACATCTACAGCGGCGGCACGAAAGGTTCGACGCACGGTCAGGCGGTGGAAGCCGATCAGCACGTCCTGCTCATGCTCTGGGGCGCCGGCGTTCCGAAACAAACCGTCCCTGGACGCGTCGAGATCCAGCAGCTCGCCCGCACCCTCGGCGCCATCCTCGGCGTCGACGCAGGAACGCCGGGAGGCGCGCTGCTGCCGGGGTTCGAGAAGTAAGTAGGAGGTAGCAGGTAGCAGGTCCGATGCGGGACGCCGGAGGCGTCCAAGAGGATAGCCGGGGCGTCGCGCGAAGCGCGACCCCCGGATTGCGAGCGCGATCCACGTCTTCCTTTGTTTTTCCGCGCACCCCGGCAGGGGTGCCAGAGGACATCGGGTGCGTACAATTCGCGAAATGCCGTCAACACACGTGAGTCTTCACGTCCATATCGTCTTTCGACGAAAGACCGCTACCCGTTCATCGACGGCGCATGGATCGGACGGCTCCACGGATACATCGGCGGAACAAATCGAATCGGTGCGCGAATACATCCGCGGACAGAAGGAACACCATCGCACGCGCACATTCCAGGAGGAGTATCTCGAGTTCCTGAAGGACTGCGGAATCGAATACGACGAACGGTACGTCTGGTAGACGACTCTGGGACCCCTGCCGGGGTCCCGCTGCCAGAAAAAAGGAAAACAAATTTTCGCGCTCGCGTTCCGGGGGTCGCGCTGCGCGCGACGCCCCGGCTACCTTCTGCGACGCCTTCGGCGTCGACGTTATCCCCCCCTAGACCCAATGGCCTTAACTTAACGCGAGTTGCCCGCGAAACTGTCATCCCGAGCGTAGCGAGGGATCTGGGCGGGTGGGTTGCGCGTTACGCGGCACCGAAGCACGGCGGCAGGATCGAGATTCGCCTGCGATCACGAAGCGAATGCCGATCCTCCTGCCCTGCACCGGCGCCGCGTTCCTTCGCCGCCCCCGCCCAGATCCCTGGCTACGCTCGGGATGACATCGTCGTCGAAACCATCGCTTAAGTTAAGGCCATTGCCCCTAGACCACGCCGCCGACGAGGTCGTAGGGGAACGCCTCGGTGATCTCGACCCGCGCGAACGCGGGGAGATCCTTCGGAAGGAGATCGATTCCGTCGTTGATCAGAAGACGGCCGTCGATCTCCGGCGCCTGCCCGATGAGGCGCCCTTCGAGAAGGTGCTCGGTCTCGGCGCAGACTCCGGTGACGATCGCGTCGAACGTCTGGCCGACCTTCCCCTGGTTCTTTTCGGCGGCGATCGACTGCTGCAGTTCCATCAGCTTCGCGAGGCGGCGCTCCGCCGTCCTCCGCGTCGGGAGATCCTCCATCCGGCTCGCCGGCGTCCCCTCCTCGGGCGAATACGGGAAGACGCCGAGGTGGTCGAAGCGAGCCCACGCGACGAAGTCGTGAAGCTCTCCGAAGTCCTTCGCGCGTCTCGCCCGGGATGTCCGGCGATGAACGTCGTTCGGAGGGAGATGTCGGGAGCGAGGTCGCGCATCCGCGAGATCATCGTCGCGGTACTCCGCGGGCGATCCGGGCCGGCGCATTCGGCCGAGAACGTTGGCGCTCACGTGCTGCAGCGGAATGTCGCAGTACGAGACGAAGCGCTTCTCGCGCCCCATCAGCTCGAAGAGCGACCAGTCGATGCTCGCGGGATACGCGTAGAGGAAGCGGATCCACTCGAAGCCCGTCTCGCCGAGAAGCCGTTCGACGAGGCGCGTCAGCCCGTGCTCGACGCCGAGGTCCTCGGCCGTACCGCGTGGTGTCCTGCGCGATGAGGCAGAGCTCCTTGACGCCCTCGCTCTCGAGCTGCTTCGCCTCGTGCACGAGCGAGTCGATCGTGCGGCTGCGGAACTTGCCGCGCATCTGCGGGATCGCGCAGAACGTGCAGGGATTCGAGCAGCCTTCGGAGACTTTCAGGTACGCGTGGCTGCGTGCCGTGCGTGAGAACGCGCGGAAGATCCTCGTAGAGGCGCACCGACATCTTCCGCTTGACCGGCGCGGCGTCGTCGAGAGGCGCGCCGGTGACGGCGGCCGTGATCGCCTCGAGGTGATCGAGCCCGACGAACGCGTCGATCTCCGGGATGGCCTCCTGGAGCTCGCTCCGGTACTTCTGGACCATGCAGCCGGAGACGACGAGCCGCCGCACGCCGTTCTTCTTCCGGTCGGCGATCTCGAGGATCGTGTCGATCGACTCCTGCTTGGCCGCGTCGATGAAGCCGCAGGTGTTGACGATGACGACGTCGGCCGCCTCGAGATCCTGCGTCAGCTCGACCTCGCTCTCCAGCTGGAGCTGGCCGAGCATGATCTCGGCGTCGACGAGGTTCTTCGGGCAGCCGAGCGAGATCATCCCGACGCGGGTCTTTGCAGCGGTTTCGGACATGCGCGTGGGGGAACAGCGGCGCGAGGGAGAGGCTTCCCGGAGGCGTTCGCCGTTGTCCGGTCTCCGGTCTCCGCGGCAGGACCGCGGCTCGTCGGCCGCGGGGAACGGAGAACGGAGAACGGGGAACGGAGAACTCTTTTCTGATTTACGCCGGCCTTCCGACCTTCCGCAGGTGCTTCGCCACACCGTCGCGTTCCACGGCGGCGCGCAGCGCCGTGTTCATGAGGCCGCTCCGCAGGAGCGCCGCTGCGTCCTGAGGAGCGGGCTCGCTCAGAAGAAGGTTCATCGCCTCGCACACGCGGTCGACGGTGCGGTCGTGCAGCGACGCGATCGTCTGGCTCACCGGCTCGGCGGGATTCACCTCGTGCGCGATGGCGAGCGACGATCCGCGGAGGATCCAGATGTCGGAACAGCGCTCGCGGAGCCAAGCGAGAGCCGCGGCGAGCGTCGCCACGTGCCAGTTGCGGTGGCGCCGGAGGATGGGGGCAGCCGCCCGGTTGCGCTCTCCCTCCGGCTTGAGCGCGTTCGGCTGGATCTCCCAGAGGAGCGCCGCGCCCCCTTCGAGCGTCCCGCTCGTCTCCCCGGCGGATCCGGGGAGCGTGTGCTGTCGACCGGCCGCGCGGGCGAGCAAGAGGGCACCCTCCCGCTCCCCTGCCACGATCTCGAACGAGATCGAGTTCTCCCGTCCGCCGAAATGACCGTTGCGCGAGACCATCAGGATGCCCGAGGGAAGCGGTTGCTCGGGGCCGACGATCGCCCGGGCCAGACGGGCTGCCTCCCCTGCGACGCCCTCCCCCTCCTCCGCGAACCGGCCGAGCGGCGTCGCCGCCCCCGCTCCCCTCCCTTCGCCGTGGCGCGGATGGTAGAGCGTGGGCGTCGGCCGCCCCTCGAGCCAGAGGGGGTGAACGCGATCGAGATAGCGATCGACGATCGTCGTCCGAAGGACGGGAATCATCTCGGGCTGGATGGCGGTCGGCTCGAGCCCCTCTTCGGCGACCCAGTCGGCGAACGCCTCCAGCGCCGCGCCTCCGAACATGCAGTACTGCTCGTAGAGCGCCTCGCGCGTCGCGGGCTGAATGCCGTATTGGTCGAGGACCGCGGTGAGGTGGGCGGGAAACATCCGTCGAGTCCGGAGTCAGAACGCGCCTGCGGCGCAAATGCAAAATGCAGAATGAAAAATGTAAAGTCCAAAAAGAGGAACGTCTTCCCGCCTTCTTCTGGATTTTACATTTTGCACGCTTCTGCATTTCGATTCGCCATCAGGAACTCGCCGCAATCGTGTCCACCGTCCGCACTCCATCGAGCAGCCGCAGCACGTCCCCGATCGACAATGTGTCCGCAAGCCCCTGGCGCAGGTGCTTGCCGTTCGGGATTCCCTTGGAGAACCAGCCGAGGACGGTGCGGGCCTTGTGGAGCTTCCATGTGTCGGGATGGGGGGCGGAGTCGATCTTCCGGAGGTAGTGCTCCATCGCCCCGATGCGGCGGTCGACCTCGTCCTCGTGCGGGCGGCCTTCGATGTGCGCGATGATGTCTCTAAAGATGAATGGATTGTGCAGCGCGGCTCGCCCGATCATCACGCCGTCGCAGCCGGTCTCGCGAAACATCCGGACGGCGTCCTCCGGCGTCTTCACGTCGCCGTTTCCGATCACGGGGATCCCGAGGTTCGCCTTCACGTGCGCGATGTAGCCCCAGTCGCTCGCGCCGGTGTAGGCCTCCTGCCGGGTCCGGCCGTGGATCGCGATCGACGCGACGCCGATCTCCTCGAAGCGCCTGAGCAAAGGCAGGACGTCGTCGCACTCCCACCCCTTGCGCACCTTGACGGTCACCGGGATCGAGACCCGTTTCCGGATCTTCTCGACGACCCTCGCGGCGCGATCGAAGTCCTTGAGGAGCGCCGATCCCGCTCCGCTGTTGACGATCTTCTTCACCGGGCAGCCCATGTTGACGTCGACGATGTCGACGCCCTCGTCCTCCACCATGGCCGCGGCGTCGTCCATCCGGTCGGGGTCGCCTCCGTAGATCTGGATGGCGACGGGGCGCTCGGCCTCGTCGAAGGCGAGCATCTGCTGGCTCCGCTTGTTCTTGCGCGTGAGCCCCTCGGCCGAGACGAACTCGGAGACCACGAGCCCCACCCCGCCCAGCTCCTTGACGAGGGAGCGGTAGTATTTGTCCGTGACCTCCGCCATCGGCGCGAGGGCGAGCGGAGGATCGATCGGCACGTTCCCGATGCGGAACGGCTCTAAACGGAATGAATTGGTCGGAAGCGGCTGGCTCATGGTCCCGGCCATGGAACACGCGGAGGCCCGAGAAACATTCTGAAGGGTGCGACGTCTGACAGAAAGGCGGCGCGGAGCTCCATGGCACCCGCGATGCACGCGCCCTCAAACCGCTCGAAGACTCGATTCACAGGAGGTCGTTCTTGGCAATGACGCAGACCCTCAAACGCAACCTATCCATCGCGGCGATCATCGTCGCGTCCGTCGCAGCCGGCATGGTCCTGACCGCTGATTTCGGATGGCTCCCGGGATCGAGCGCGCAGCAGCGGGCGGAGGAAGGGACCATCCCCGCCGTCGCGCTTCCGTCGTTCGCGGACGTGGCCGACCGGGTGATGCCCGCGATCGTCTCGATCCGGAGCACCGAGATCATCCGGCCGGATCAGAGGGGGCAAGGGGTCAACCCCTTCGACTTCTTCTTCGGCGATCCGCGCGCGCCGCGGGGCTCCGAGCCGGAGGCCGTTCCGCAGCGCGGCCTCGGATCGGGGTTCATCATCTCTCCCGACGGCTACATCATCACGAATAATCACGTCGTGGGGAACGCCGAGAGGCTCGACGTTCACTACGGCGGCGGCGAGAAGACCGCGAGGGCGAAGGTGATCGGGCGCGACGCGGCGACCGACCTCGCCCTCATCAAGATCGACGTCGACGAGCAGCTGCCCACCGTTCGCCTCGGCGATTCGGCCCGAGTCCGCGTCGGCGACTGGGCGATCGCCATCGGCAGCCCGCTCCAGTTCGAGAACACCCTGACGGTCGGCGTGGTCTCGGCCAAAGGGCGCAGCCTCGGCCTGAGCGCGGAGACCTTCTCGTTCGAGAACTTCATCCAGACGGACGCCGCGATCAACCAGGGGAACTCGGGAGGGCCGCTGCTGAACCTCCGCGGCGAGGTCATCGGGATCAACACCGCGATCAGCGGCATCGGGCAGAACATCGGGTTCGCGGTGCCGGTCGACGTCGCGAAGAAGATCTATCCGCAGCTCAAGGAGAGCGGCCGCGTCGTTCGCGGATTCCTCGGCATCAACATCGACGAGGTGGACGAGGAGTTCCAGCAGGCGCTTGGCCTGCCCACGAGCGACGGCGTCCTCGTGCAGGGCGTCACGGCGGGTTCGCCCGCGGACAAAGCCGGCATCGCGCGCGGCGACGTCATCACCGACGTCGACGAGGTCCATGTCCGGAGAACGCGCGACCTGATCGACTACGTCTCCGACCAGCGGCCGGGGACGAAGCTCCGCCTCAAGGTCATCCGGGACCGGAAGGATCGGGCCGTGACCGTCACGGCGGGCGAGCGGCCGGCCGAGGGGACGGCGGCGCCGGAGGGTGAGCCCAACGACGCCGATGCGACGCGGAGCAAGATCGGGATCTCGGTCCAGGAGCTGACCCCGAACGTGCGGCGGCTCTACGGGCTCGGAGAGGACGTGGACGGCGTGCTGATCGCGCACGTCCGGCCGATCTCCCCCGCGGAAGAGGCGGGCCTCGCCGAGGGAGACATCATCGTCGAGATCAACCGGGGGCCGGTGAGGAGCGTCGCCGACGTGCAACGCGCGGTCGAAGGCGCGAAGAGCGGAAGCCGGCTCCTTCTCTACGTCACACGCCCGGCGCGCGGCGCCGCGGCGGTCTCGCGCTACGTCACGGTCGCCGTACCGTAACGGGACCGTCATCGAAACGAAAGCCCCCCGGAAACGGGGGGCTTTTTCGCGTCGGGCGTCTGGGAGTCGGGGGTCGGGCGGAACGCGTCCGCGGTCTTCCGAGGTCTGAGGTCCGAGGTCGGGGCGTTACAATCAACGCGATGACACCTGATCTTTTCATGAAGCGCGCCCTGGAGCTCGCAGAGAAGGGGCGCTACACGGCCAGCCCGAACCCGATGGTGGGATGCGTGATCGTCCGCGAGGGGCGAATCATCGGCGAGGGATTTCACGAGCGTGCGGGCGAGTCTCACGCGGAGGTGGAAGCGCTCCGCGCGTGCAGCGAGTCGCCGCGCGGCGCCGAGGTTTACGTGACGCTCGAGCCGTGCGCGCATTTCGGCCGCACGCCGCCGTGCGCGGACGCCCTGATCGAGGCGGGCGTCGGACGGGTGATCGTCGCGACGGGCGATCCGCACCACGAAGTCGACGGGAGAGGCCTCGCGCGCCTCCGGGACGCGGGGATCGCGGTCGAAGTCGGCCTCTCGGGGAGCGCCGCGCGTCGGCTCAACGAGAAGTTTCTCTACTCCGCGCGGACCCGACGGCCGTTCATCCTGATCAAGGCAGGGATGACGCTCGATGGAAAGCTCGCGAGCGTCGCGCGCAAGAGCCGGTGGATCACCTCCCCGGAGTCGCGCCGGCAGGGGCTGCTGCTCCGTGAAGAGCACGATGCGATCCTCGTCGGGAGCGGCACGGTCCACGAGGACGACCCGGAGCTCACGCGCCGCCTCGGGCTCGCCGGCGAGCGCCCCTGGACGCGCCTGGTGGTCGACGCGACGGGCGATCTCTCGCGCGAGGCGAAGATCCTCAACGACGGCGGCAGGACGATCGTCTTCACGAGCAGCGGCCGCTTCGAGCCGCCCGGGGCCAACGTGGAGACCGTGCGCCTTCCCGCGTCGAGAGGGCGGCTCGACCTCGATCAGGTCTTCCGCGAAACGTGGGCGCGCGGCATTCGTTCGATCGTCGTCGAAGGAGGATCGCTCCTCCATTCGGAGATCATCGAGCACGACCTCTGGCAGAAGATGGTCCTCTTCGTCGCGCCGATGGTCGTCGGCGGGCCGGGCGCCCCGTCGATCTTCGCCGGCGAAGGGGTCGGCGAGCTGGCCGACGCCCACCGCTTCCGCTTCGATCGCTTCGAGAAGATCGGCCCCGATCTGATGGTCGTCGCGTATCCGCTGATCGCCGAGGGGTACGATTTCCGGGGTCCGTTCTCCGTTCTCCGTTCTCCGGTCTCCGTCTCCGGTCTCAGGTCTCCGGTCTCCGAGGAGTTGCGCGAACGGGCGCGGGTGTGCGAGTCGCGTCTGCAATCCTGGCCGTGATCTGATATCAATGAGGTCTGAGTCCGGAGATGTCAGACCCTCCTCCCGTGACTGCGCTTGTCGAGCGGCCGGGTGGCCCAGTCGAGCAGATAGGTCAGAGCAATCAGGACGATCGGCGTGGACACTAGAATCGGGAAGATACGCAACATAGGGTGGGGGCTTCCCTAGCCCCCAAGTTACCGCAGTTCTTGAACCGGAGACCGGAGACCGGAGACCGGTGAACGGAGAACGGAGAACGATGTTCACCGGTCTGATACGCGAGCTCGGCACGATCCGCAGCGTCCATCGCATCGGCGAGGGGGCGCGCATCGAGATCGTCCGTCCCTCCGCCGCCGATCCCGTCCAGCGCGGCGAGAGCATCGCGGTCAACGGGGTCTGCCTCACGGCGCTCCCGGTCGACGGCGCGACGTTCGCGGCGGACCTCTCGCCCGAGACGCTCGACCTCACCACGCTCGGGCGGCTCGTCGCGGGCGCCCGGGTCAACCTCGAGCGCGCCCTCTCGCTCGGCGACCGGCTCGGAGGGCACCTCGTGCAGGGGCACGTCGACGCGACCGGAGCTCTCCTTTCGATCGAGTCCGAAGGAGAGTTCGCCTTCTACCGCTGGTCGTTTCCGGCGCGTTTCGCTCCCCTCGTCGTCGAAAAGGGATCGATCGCCGTCGACGGCATCTCCCTGACGATCGTGCGACCCGACGCGGGGAGCTTCGGCGCCGCGCTGATCCCGGAAACCCTCGAGAAAACGAACCTCGGCGCGGCGCGCGCCGGCGACCCGGCGAACCTCGAGTTCGACCAGATGGCCAAGTACGCGCAGAGCCTTTTCGCGCACTACCTCCCGCAGGTCTCGCGTTGATCGTCTACCGCAAGGGGGAGACGCTGCGGCTTCTGCGGCACACGGCGCCCGACCCGCCGTTCTGGGCGGCCGGGACCGTCCTCCCCTACTCGCCGAAACGGACGACGCCTCTGGCGATCGACTGGGTGAACCTGCTCGCGACCGGGAGCGAGAGCGAGCAGGTCGAGGTGGCCGAGGCGCCGGGGGAGACGATCGCGCGCTCGCCCTATCTCCGCTCGCCTCTGCTCGTCGATGCGACCGGACCGGGAGAGCTCGTCTATCGACGGGGCGAAGAGTCGGCGCGCGCGGCGCTCGAAGGGGGGCTGACGCTCATCCACCTGATCACGACCGACGGGGCCGTGCCGGAGATCCGGAGCGCCACGCTCACGCTCGCGATCGCCGCGTGGCCTCCGAGTCGCGAGGCTCTCGAATCGCTCGCGGCGACGGCAACCGCCAGGGACATCCGCTTCGGCGTCGTCATCCCCGTGATCCCCCCCGAGACGACGGACCTCTCGCTGCTCGAGTCGATCGCGGACATCGCGAAGCGCAACGGAGCGCGGTTCCTGGCCGCGGTTCCGATCGATCTGGAACCGACCGCGCGGCACGCCCTGGCGGCGGCGCGCGAGCTCGACGACGAGGCGTTCGCCGCGCTGTTCGAGTCGGACCTCGATCTCCTCACGGTCGCCACCGAGCGCCACATCGCCGCTCTCGCCCGGGAGCGCGGTCTCGACGATCTCGTGCGGATCGATCTCCCCCGCCCCTCCAACTGGTCGGCCGCGGCGGCGCTGGCCTCGACGGCCAACCGGATGATCCGCATGGACCGCGACGTGGAGCTCGGGTGGGAGATCCTCCGCGCCTCACGAACGGTCGCCGCGCTCGGCAAGCCGCTCGAGCGAATCGCCGACGCCGCGAGCCTCTCGATCATCGAGCCGATCGACCCGATGATCGCCGCCGCGCTCGAAGAGTGGCTCGAGAGCGGGACCTCCGCGCTGATGGAGGAGATCGATCAGGCGTGGCGGCTGCGACGGGATTACGGGGTCGCGTAGGGAGCGCCGGCGGCGGTCCGTTTCCGGGGCCTCACCCCCGCGGCATCGCGCGGCCGCGCTCGAATCGCACCTTCTCGAATCCGACCGTGATGAGAAAATCGGCGAGCTTCTTCTCGCCGTTGTCGGCGGCCAACTTCAGGATGCCCTTGTTCAGGGCCTCCCGTTGAATCGAGGCTTCCGCGGTGGCGCGGATACGGCTCTCGAGGTGCTCGTCGTGCCGGCGGAGAAAGCCGGTCTTCCGATTCAGGATCCGCGACTGCCGATTGTCGAGGCGCGTCATCAGGACGCGCGAGGGGGGGAGCGCCAGGATCAGCGTTCCGTCCGGGTCGAGCCGGACGTCGTCGCGCTGCAGCTGCGAGAGGTCGATGCCCGCCACGACGTCGCCGACGGCGAGAAACGTGATCTCGTCTCCCGCGATCGACTGCGGGATCAACCCGCGCGACTGCCGCACCGTCGAGATGTGCATCACGCGCATCGCCGCGGTCTCGAGCCGGCTCAGCTCCCGCACGCGCGTGACCAGCGCGCTCAGGTCGATGGTCTCTTCCTTCCGGCCGACGGCCTTTCCCGCGAGCGTCTCCATGGCGGCGCGGGGGGCCCGGGCGATCCATCGGCCGACCACGACCAGGCCGATCAGCATCAGCACGAGCGCGGCCGCGACGATCAGCGCATTCCGGGAGTTCCGCATGTGGGAACGAACAGAGCCGGAGACGTGCCAATTCTCCGGCCGGCGGGGCAGGAACCGCTTGCGACGGTCCGTTTCGCATCCTGAAGATCGGGAGAAACGGACCAGCGCCGCCGGCCCCTACGTCTCGTCTTCTTCTTCCAGCCTGCCCGCCGTGAGCGCGAACCGGTCGATCCGCTCGATTTCCTCGAGCGTTTTCGCCGTGGTGATGTGCTCTTCGAGCTGCCGCGCCTTCGGCACGAGGCGCGACTCGTAGGATCCGATCGCTTCGTTGTACTTCGAGACGGCGGAGTTGAGCGCTTTGCCGATCCCTTCGAAGTGCTCGAAGACCTTCAGGAACCTCTGATAGAGCTCCTGGGCGAGGACCATCCCCTTCTTCGCGTTCTCCTCGAGCTCCTCCGCCTTCCAGCCCGAAGCGAGCGCCTTCAGAAGAGGGACGAGGATCGTCGGCGAGGCGAGCACGATGTTCTTCCCGGCCGCGTACTCGAAGATCGTCGAGTCGGTGATCATCGCCGCCGAGAGGAACTGCTCGCCCGAGATGAAGAGGATCGTGAAGCTCAGGCTCTTGCCGAGCGTCTTCTGAACGTACTCCTGGTAGTCCTTCCGGCTCAGCGAGTCGATGTGGCGGCGGAGGTTGGCGGCGTGCTGCGCGAGCAGCTCCTTCTTCCGCTTCTCGTCGGTCTCTTCGACGGCTGCCAGGTAGAGATCGAGCGGCGCCTTCGAGTCGACGGCGATGACGCGCTGCTCCGGAAGGCGCACGACCATGTCGGGGCGAAGCCGCCGGCTGTCTTCGCCCTCGATCGAGTACTGCCATTCGAAGTCGCAGAACGGGCTCATGCCCGCGAGCTCGACGCAGTTCCGGAGCGTGTTCTCGCCCCAGCTCCCGCGGACCTGAGGCGAGCGGAGCGCCGTGGCGAGGCGGGAGGCCTCCCGCTGCGCCGACTCGCTCGCGAGGTGGAGCGCGCGGAGCTGCTCGGTGAGGCCGCCGAAGGCCTCGACGCGATCGCGCTCGGACTTCTGCACCTGCCCCTGATACGTCTCGAGCATCAGCCGGAGCGGCGCGAGGAGCCCTTCGATCTCGACCTTCTTCGTGTCGAGCGTCGAGACGATCTCCCCTTTCGTTCCGTCCAGATGCGGCTTGACGACCTGGAGCAGCTGGTCGACCGCGGCGCCGAGGGCCGCCTGCGAGAGCTGCGCGTAGGCCCCCTCGAGCTGTTTGCGGCTCTCCTCGACGAACCGCACCGTCTCCTCCGCGCGGCGCTGCAGCTCCTCACACCGCGTATCCGCGGCGCTGCGCTGCCGCTGCTCCTCCTCGAGGCGTCGCTGCGCATCGGCGAGCGCGGCGTCCGTGCGCTCCCGCTCCGTGCGCGCATGGTCCCGCTCCGCCTCAGTCCGCTGGAGCGCCGACGACGCGCGCGCGGACGCGATCAGCCATCCGGCGGCTCCGCCGACGACCAGGATGAGCGCGGAGAGGAGAATCGAGAGATCGGGCATTCGAAATGATGATGCGGGAACCGGCGGCGAGGGTCAATTGCCGATCGCAATGAATCAGATTGCGGTCGCGACCGTGTCCTTCACCCGCTCGATGTCTTCCTCGTCGTTGTAGAAGTGGGGCGCGAACCGGAGCATCCCTTCCCGGGGGGAGCAGATCACGTCGTTGATCTCGAGCCAGCGGTGCAGGAGCAGGACCGGATCGGACAGTTCCTCCGGCGCATCGGAAAGCCGCCGGAGGCGGGCGATATCTACACCCTGTGGAATCGCGAACGAGACGATCCCGGAGGCGATGGGGCGGGGGGTGCGCAGCTCGAGCCCGAGGGTCTCGAGCGCCGCCGCCAGCGCGGAGGCGATCCAGATCACCTCCCGCTCGATATTGTCGATCCCGATGTGGCGGAGGAGCGCGATGGCGGCGCGCAGGCCGTAGACGCCGTTGGTGTTGAGCGACCCCGCCTCGAACCGCCGCCCGTCGGCGCGAAGCTCGGTGCCCACGCCGATCATCTCGTCGCCCCGCCGCACGTTCAGCCACCCCGACTCGAGCACCTCGAGCCGCTCGCGCGCCTCGGCGGCGCAGTAGAAGATCGCGGCCCCTTCGGGCCCCATCAGCCACTTGTGTCCGTCCGCGGCGAGGAAATGGATGCCGGCCTTCCGGACGTCCATCGGAAGGGCGCCGAGGCTCTGGATCGCGTCGACGCAGAAGAGGATTCCCTTCGCGGCGCACAGCCCGCCGAGCTCCGCGAGGTCGGGAGCGAACCCGTTGTGAAAGTAGACGGACGAAACGGAGAGGACGCGGGTCTTGTCGTCGATGAGCCGCTCGACGTCCTCCACCGAGAAGGCGCCCTCGCGGCTCCGGACCAGACGGCACTCCACGCCCCGCGGCGCGAGCCGTCTCCAGGGAACGGAGTTGGAGGGGAACTCGATGTCGGTGGTGACGACGTTCTCACCCTCCTTCCACCGCATCCCGTTCGCCACGAACGAGAGCCCCTCGGATGTGTTCTTCAGGATCGAGATCTCGGAGGCCTCGGATCCGATCAGCGCCGCCGCCTCTTCGCGGAACTCGACGTACTCGCCGATCCAGTCGCGCCACTGGAGGGCGCCGAGGTCGCGCTGCTCGCGCGCGTGGCGCTCCATCGCCGAATACGCCGACTGGGAGAGCGGTCCGACCGCGGCGTGGTTGAGATACACGAGCCGGTCGGTGACGGGGAACTGCTCGCGCCGAAGCAGAATCTTGCTGATCATCGGTCGCCTTTCCGGTCCGCCTTCGTCGCTTCCCCGCCGAGCGCGCGAGGGAAGTCCGCGATCGAGTCGAGATATCCGCGAAGGTTGCGCAGCATCTCGTCCATCGAGTCCCCGCCGCACTTCTCGAGCAGCGCGTCCGCGAGGGCGATGGCGAGCATCGCCTCTCCCACGGCCGCGCAGGCGGTCACGGCGGTCACGTCGCTCCGCTCCCACTGCGAGCGGTGGGGCTCCCCCGTGTCGAGATCGACCGAGGGGATCCCGCGCCGCAGCGTGGAGATCGGCTTCATGGCGATCCGCGCGACGACGTCCTCGCCGTTCGTCATGCCGCCCTCGAGCCCCCCGGCGCGATTCGTGGCGCGCCGCAGATCCGGGCCGATCGCATCGTGCACCTCGGAGCCCTTCCGCGAGGCCGCGTGGAACCCCGCGCCGATCGCGACGCCCTTGACCGCGGGGATCGACATCATCGCCTGGGCGATGCGGCCGTCGAGCTTCTCGTCCCACTGCGCGCAGCTCCCGAGTCCGGGAGGGACCCCGCGCGCCGCGACGACGATCGTGCCGCCGAGCGTGTCTCCCGCCTCGCGGGCCTCGTCGATGGCCGCGATCATCCGCGGCTCGAGCGAGGGATCGACGGCGCGCAGCGGCGAGTCGTCCGCGATCGCCCCCAGCATCTCCCAGGACGGGTCGGCGCCGGGATCGCCCGCGCTCCCGATCGAAAGGACGCCCGAGCGGACCGCGATGCCTGCCGCGCCGAGCAGCTGCCGCGCGATGGCGCCGGCGGCGACGCGCGCCGCCGTCTCCCGCGCGGACGCCCGCTCGAGGATGTCGCGCAGATCGCGGCGGCCGAATTTCTCTCCTCCCGCGAGGTCGGCGTGGCCCGGGCGCGGCGCCTTCACGCGCCGCTTCTCCGCCTCGGCGGGGTCGATCTCCCAGGGGTCCATCGCGCCGCGCCAGTTCTCGAAGTCGCGGTTGACGATGCGGATCGCGATCGGCGAGCCGATCGTCTCGCCACCGCGGACGCCCGCGGTGACGATCGCCTCGTCGCGCTCGATGGCCATCCGCCCTCCGCGCCCGTATCCGACCTGACGGCGCGCGAGGTCGCGCGCGAGCGCCTGCCGATCGAGGCGCAGGCCCGCCGGCACACCGCGGACGATCACGGTCAGCTCGGGGCCGTGCGACTCGCCCGCCGTGACGAACTCGAACCGGCTCATCGCGTCAGGCCGCCTCGACCTGCGGGCCGCGGCGGCGCGCGGCCATCCATGCGCCGATCACGACCAGGACCACACTGATCAACTGCGCGATCGTGAACGGCCCGAGGAACCGGTCGTCCTTCGCGCGGACGATCTCGACGAGGAAGCGCTCGATCCCCATCAGGATGAGGAACAGGCCGAAGACCCGTCCCGCGACGTGCGGGCGCTTCGATGCGCTCAGCAGGATCAGGAACATCAGCAGCCCCGCGCCGGCCTCGTAAAGCTGCGTCGGATGGACGCGGAGCAGCGCGTCGTCGGGGAGCAGCGGGTCGATGGTGACGCCGAACTCGCGCAGGCTCCGCGCGGTCGTCGGCGGCGCCCCCTTCGGGAAGGCGATGCCGACGAAGCTCTCGGTCGGCCGGCCATAGTCGTCGCCGACGAGAAAACAGCCGACTCGCCCGAGCGCGTAGCCGATCGCCAGCCCCGGCGCGACCGCATCGGCGACGCGGAAGAACGGCAGCCGCTTCCGCCAGAGGACCCACGCCACCGCGAGCGTCCCGCCGATCAGCCCCCCGTACCAGACCAGCCCCGCGCGCGAGAAGAGGAGCGAGAGCTCGCCGTAGAGGATCGCGTAGTAGATCTTCGCGCCGACGATCCCGCCGAGCGCCGCGGCCAGAAGGACGTTGGTCGCCTCGTCTTCCGGCATCCCGTAGCGGCGGAACTGCCGCGTGAGAACCCATCCGCCCACGACGAAGGCGAGAAACATCATCAGCCCGAACGTCGTGATCTCGAAACTGCCGTACTTGAAGAGGGTCGGCCACATCGCGGGGGAAGGATATCGCGTCTAGGAGTCTTGGCGTCCAGACGTCTAGGAGTCGGCCTGAGAGTCCAAGAGTCTGGAGTCGCCAGGCGACAGCGTCGCGCTCTCTCAACTTCGACTCCCGACTTTCGACTCCTCGACCGACGCCTAGACCCCTAGACTCCTAGACTCCTGGACCGCGCCGCCGAAGGCGGCGCTAGTACCCCGCGCCGACCCGCTCCAGCTGCGCCTTCTGATCGGAGATGAAGCGGAACACGTCCGTCTTGGCGCCGCCGTCGAGGTGCTGGGACACCTCGAACAGGTGGAGCGAGAGGAGGTTGTTGAGCCCCTCCTCCAGAGTGGCCTTCCGCTCCTCGAACGGGAGCTCGGAGATGTTGGCGATGAGCATGTTTTCGTCGAAGCGGCCGTACTGATCGAAGAAGACCCCGTTCCAGAGCTCGCTGGCCCCGGCGCGCGCGAGGGTGGCCATGAAGATGTCTCGCGCCTGGTCCTCTCCGACGGCTGCGGCGAACGCCTCGAAGACGTAGCCGAACATGTCGTTGTAGGTCGAGATGATGCGGAGCAACTCGGGCGAGTCCTCCACGTCGAGGAAGACGGGGCCGCGCTTCCGCTCTTCCCGGACTTCCTCGATGACGCGCGCGCGTGCGAGCTGGTCGAGGAACCTCAGCGTCTCGAACTCCGTGAGCTCGGAGCTTCGGATCAGGTCGCGGATCGTGCGGTTCCCATCGATCAGTGAAACAGCTCGGCCTCCTCCGCCGCCAGGTCGAGCTCGGAGAGGTGGGCCTCCGCCCCCGCCAGGGTCGCGTAGACGGTGTCGAGGCTCGTGATCCGCTCCTGGATGAGCGCGCGCTCGTCGAGCCGCCGGATCGCCTCCATGATGATGCTCGACGTGTTGAGGGAGAGGAGGATCCGCTCCCGGATCTGCTCGTCGCTCTCGTGGAACGCGAACTCCCCTTCCTCCCAGGCGAAGAGCGAATAGATGATCTCGAGCACCTGGTTCTTGACGCCCCACCAGAGCTCCTTCGGCGAGATCGCTCCCATCTGCACGAGGACTTTCCCGTGGCGCGTCCCCCCCTCCACGCGGCGGCGCGACTCCTCGAACTGCTCCTGGGTGATCTTGCCGTTGCTCAGGAGGAATTGGCCGAGGCTGTGCTCGGCGGATCTGGAGGTGGCGAAGACGATCTCCCCGCGATTCCAGTAGATGACGCGCAGCAGCTCTCCCCGCCTGAAGGTGAGCTTCCCGGTGCGCCGGATCATCGAGACGAAGGTGAAGACGTCGGCGACCGACACCACCGAGAGGTCCCCCTGAATCGCGAGCTTTTCCGTCGTCAAGACTCTCCCCCACCCTCTTCCGGCGACCCGCCCGCAGCCGCGCTCCGGCGGCCGGTCTCGACGAGCTCCGCGAGGGTCGCCGCGGCGCGCTCGACCTCCTCTTCGGTTGTGTCACGCCCCAGCGAGAGTCGGATCGAGCTGCGGGCATCTTCCTCCGAAAGACCCATCTCGATCAACACTCGGCTCGGCTCCACGCGCCCGGAGGAACAGGCGGATCCCGTCGATGCGGCGACCCCGCGCAGGTCGAGGGCGATGACGGTCGCCTCCGCGTCGCGCTTCGGCAGGAGCACGTTCGTGGTATTCGGCAGGCGCGGGGACCCCGCGCCGTTGATCCGCGCGCCGGGGATCGCCTCGAGGATGCGCCGCTCGAGGAGGTCGCGCAGGGCGCCGAGCATCTCCGGCCCGCTCGCGAGTGCCAGCCGCGCCGCTTCGCCGAATCCGACGGCGAGCGGCACGCTCTCGGTCCCGGCGCGGCGCCGCCGCTCCTGCGCTCCCCCCACGATCAGAGGATCGAGCGTGAGTCCGGTCCGCACGCGGAGGGCTCCGATCCCCTTCGGGCCGTGCATCTTGTGCGCGGAGATGGCGACGGTATCCGCGCCGAGGCGCTCGAGCTCGAGCCGGATGCGGCCGGTCGCCTGCACCGCGTCGCAATGGAGCGGCACGCCCCGCACCCGGCAGGCCGCGGCCACTTCCTCGACCGGTTGGAGCACGCCCGTCTCGCTCTGGGCGAGCATCATCACGACCAGGGCGGTCTCCGGGCGGATCGCCGCGATCATGTCGGCCGCCCGGACCGCCCCCGTGAGGTCGCAGCCCACGCGGGTGACCGAGCACCCCCGGGCCTCGAGCTTCCTCACGGCCTCGAGGGCCGAGGGATGTTCGATCGAGGTGGTGACAATGTGGCAGGGCTTCCCCGGCGGCACCAGGCCGAGGATCGCGGCATTGTTGGACTCCGTGCCTCCGCTCGTGAATACGATCTCCCGCGGCTTCGCTCCGACGAGCGCTGCGACGGCGTCCCGCGCCTCTTCGAGCGCCCGCCGCGCGAGCTGGCCCTCGCGATGCACGCTGGAGGCGTTGCCGAAGCGGTCGCGCATCGCGGCGGCGACCGCCTCGAGGACCGCCGGATGGATCGGCGAGGTCGCGTTGTTGTCGAGATATATGCGCATCACGGGACAACCTGCATGATGAGATCCTTCGGTTCCAGGGCTCTGGCGTTCCTGCTCGCAGCGTCCTTCGCTGGCGTCAACAGCGCCCCCGCGGCCGACAATCCTCCCGCGAAGGGAGACGCCCAGGCAGACGTCAGGAAAGCCCCGGTGGCCGCGACCGCGCGGAAGCTGACGAAAAAGGAGCGTCGGGAGCGCCTCAAGGACCTCCCGGAGAAGTATCGCGATTTTCTCCGCGCGGTCGAGCCGATCATGGTCGACGAGGAGCTCCAGACGTTCCTGCTCCTCGAATCCGACGCGCAGCGCGACCTCTACATCGAGCAGTTCTGGGCGCGTCGCGACCCGGACCCGAAGACCTCGTTCAACGAGTACCGGGACCAGTACATCGCCCGGATCGAGGAAGCGAAGGCGGAGTTCCGCGCCCTCTCGTCCGACCGCGCGCGGATCTACCTGGTCCGCGGCCGCCCGACCGACCGCCTCAAGCTCGATTGCGAGCGCTACCTCGTCCCCATCGAGGTCTGGCGCTGGGCCGCCGAGCGGCAGTGGGCGTCCGACCGGTGGGCGATCTTCTATCAGCCGCGCATCGGCGGCAGCGATTTCAGGCTCTGGCAGCCGCTGGGGCGGTCCATGGACGACCTCCGGGAGCTCCTCTCCTTCCAGGGAGAGCAGGCGGGCGTCGAAAAGGTCTTCTTCGGCCAGGCCGGCAGTCGCGGGATCTGGATGGAGTGCAACAACGGAGACGCGTTTCTCCGGGCGCTCGGGTGGGTCCAGCAGAACAAGTTCGACGTCGCGAAGATGTTCGCGCCTCCGGAGATCGAAGTCGAAGACGTCAACAAG
Source organism: uncultured Acidobacteriota bacterium (assembly GCA_963793695.1). Classification (GTDB taxonomy): domain Bacteria; phylum Acidobacteriota; class Thermoanaerobaculia; order Gp7-AA8; family Gp7-AA8; genus CAWCBB01. The sequence continues at coordinate 538,410 of CAWCBB010000030.1, forward strand.
ATCCTGCGGAGCGTGGTGATCGCGAATCCCGACGCCGTGAAGATGGAGGCGAATTTCGAAGCGCGGTACCCGGGCAAGCGCGGCGCGCGCACGGCCGTGGAGCTGCTGGCCGCCGTCGCCAGGAGCTCTCTCACCGCGAAAGAGCTCGAAGGAAGGCGCTACTACAACCTCGACGTCACGGGCGAGGTGCTCAAGAAAGAGCAGCTTTTCGAGAACTTTCACTATCGCTACGACTTTCCCGCCGACGCGACGGAGGGAGAGGTGACCGTGGTCATCGAGCGGTTCCTCCGCCCGGCCGACTACAAGGCGCGCCTCAAGATCGTCGACGTGAACTCCGGCGCGGAAGCGCTCATCGAGAAGGACATCTCCGTCCCGTACATCAAGGAGACGGAGGAGAGGCGTCGCGGCGAGGCGGAAGCGGACGAGACGGTCAGCAGGCTCTACTCGGAGTTCCGCACCGGCGAATCGCAGATCCGCATCGTCCCGCTCGAGGGGGAGATCCTCACCGGGCTCCAGCAGATCGAGACGATCATCACCGGTGACAAGATCAAGGGAGTGGAGTTCTACCTCGACGACAACAAGATCATGACGAAGCGGCGCCCGCCGTACACGCTGGAGCTCGACTTCGGGGCGGTGCCGCGACTCCGCCGGGTGAAGGCGATCGCCCTCGACGAGAAGGGAGAGTTCATTGCGGGGGACGAGCTCGCGATCAACATCGGGAGCGATCCGTTCCGCGTCTGGATCCAGCAGCCGCGCGTCGCGATGAAGGCGCGCGGGAACGTGCGGGTCGAAGTCGACGCGCGGGCGCCGGAGGGGCGGAGGATCGACCGGGTGGAGATCTGGCTCAACGAGTCGCGGGTGGCGACGCTGTACGAGAAGCCGTACGTGCAGACGATCGCGGTTCCGGCGAGCCTCGAGGTCGGCTACCTGCGCGCGATCGCGTACCTGGACGACGCGGCGGTGCAGCCGGCCGAGGACGTCGTCTTCCTGAACGCGCCGGAGTTCATCGAGGAGATCGACGTCCACCTCGTCGAGCTCCCGACGACCGTCCTCCGGGAGGGGAAGCCGGTCCACGACCTGGGCGAGTCGGCGTTCCGCGTCCTCGACGAGGGAACCGAGGTGAAGATCGCGAAGTTCGAGCACGTCCGGAACCTTCCGCTCTCGATCGGGCTCGCCGTCGACTCCTCCGGATCGATGGAGCTGAAGATGGAGGAGGCGCAGAAAGCGGGGGCGCAGTTCCTCAGGAACGTGCTCCGGGCGGGAGACAAGGCGTTCGTCGTCGCGTTCGACGCGCAGGCGTACACGGTGCAGAAGTGGTCGCGAAGCCTCGCCGACCTCCACGCCGGGCTCTCCTCGCTCCGCGCCGAAGAGACGACGGCCCTCTACGACGCGCTCGTCTACTCGCTCTATCAGTTCCAGGGGGTCAAGGGGCAGAAAGCGCTCGTCGTCATCTCGGACGGCAAGGACACCGCGTCGAAATTCGCCTTCGAGCAGGCGCTCGAGTACGCCCGCCGCGCCGCCGTCCCGATCTACGCGATCGGCATCGGCATCCGCGCAACGGAGCTGGACGTCAAGTACAAGCTCACGCAGCTCGCCAGAGAGACCGGCGGCAACACCTACTACATCGAGAAGGCCTCGGGCCTGGGCGCGATCTACACCGACATCGAGAACGAGCTCCGCTCTCAATATGTCGTCGGCTTCTACCCCCCCGCGTCAGTCAAGCCGGGCGGGGACTGGCGCGAGGTGACCGTGGAAGTGGAGGGAGGGGCGGCGAAGACGATTCGGGGGTATTACCCGTAGCCGCGTCAGGAGACAAGGCGAAGAATCAGCTTCCATTCAAAATGCAACACTGCAACACTCAACACTCAACATTCGACATTCGCTTCTAATCGCCTCGCATCGGAATGTTGAATGACGCAACGGCCTTACCTTAAGCGATCAACGGTCTCGACGACAGACTGCCTAGACTCCCAGACGCTTAGACGCTCCCCTTTCTCTGCCTTTGCGAGCTTCCATTCAACATGCACGCATTCACCATTCAACATTCGCTTCTAATCGCCTCGCATCGGAATGTTGAGATGTTGAATGTTAATGACCACCTCGAGGATCAACGGTCTCGTATCCCAGACTCCTAGACTCCCAGACTCTTAGACGCTCCCCTTTCTTCCTTTGCGAGCTTCCATTCAGCATTCCCGATTCAACACTCAACATTCGCTTCTAATCGCCTCGCATCGGAATGTTGAACGTCGAATGTTGAATGTCTGAACGCCCGCCCTTGCGGATCAACGGTCTCGTATCGCCAGACTCCTAGACTCCTAGACTCCGAGACGCCTAGGCGCCTAGACTCCCAGACTCCGAGACGCTCCCCTTTCTCTCCTTTGCGAGCTTCCGATTCGATCATTCAGCAGTCAACACGCAACATTCGCTTCTGCCTACGCTCGGGATGACAGCTTCGCGGGCAACTCGCGTTGAGTTAAGGCCATTGGGCTTAAACGCCCGCTTCGCGTTGACCCGCGGATCCTACCTGACGTTGCAGCCAGGCTCTTTTTCGATTTTGCATTTTGCATTTTGCATTCTTCATTTGTCACACCGTCCCCTTCCTCTCCTTTGCGAGCCGCTCTCTCTCCGCCGCCTTCGCCGCGCGGCGCTCGTTCGCTTCGTCCTTGAGGCGCTGCGCGATCGCTGCTCCCGTCGGAGTGACCGCCAGCCCCCCTTCGGCGGTCTCGCGGAGACCGCGCGGCAGGGCGCGGCCGATGCGCACCATCGCCTCGACGACCTCGTCCATCGGGATGACGGACTCGATCCCGGCGAGCGCGAGCTGCGCCGCGGTCAGCCCGTGAACCGCGAAGACCCCGTTGCGCTTCACGCAGGGAACCTCCACGAGGCCCCCGACCGGGTCGCAGACCAGCCCGAGCGTGTTCTTGAGCGCGATCGCCGCGGCGTTCACGCACTGGCGCGTGGTCCCGCCCATCATGGAACAGGCGCCCGCCGCGCCCATCGCCGCCGCGACGCCTACCTCGTTCTGGCATCCCCCGGCCGCGCCCGAAATGTTCGCGCGGAGCGAGATGAGCGAGCCGACGCCGCCGGCGACGACCAGGCCGCGGACCGTCTTCTCCGGCGCGACCTTCCTCTCCTCCTCGAGCGCGAGGAGCATCCCCGGGACGATCCCGCCCGCTCCCGCCGTCGGAGCAGCGACGATCACGCCCATGCGCGAGTTCTCGTCCATCACCGAAAGCGCGTACATCGACGCCTTGATCGCCAGAGGGTCGAGAAACGTCTCTCCTCTCTTGAAGGCCTCATTGAGGATCCGCGCCTCGTCGCCGACGAGCTTCCCCATCGACTGCGCGCCCCCTTCGATCCCGCGGCGGACACACTCCCACATCACCTCGCGCCGCTTCGAGAGCGCGCTCAGAATCTGCCCGGGCGGAAATCCCGACTCCTCGGCGTCCGACTCGAGGAAGACGTCCGCGGGCTCCCGCCCCTCGCCCGCCTCCATGAATTGTGCGAATGACTCGATCATGCGTGATCCTTTCGGTGGTGCCAGTCGGGGCGCCCTGCGGGCGCCCGGAATCCACGTTCAGCGAGAACGAAAATCCGGGCGGCCGCAGGCCGCCCCTCCCTACGGAATCCGATCCAGATACCGCCCCTCCGTCATGTCCGGCAGCGCGAGGATCGCCGCCAGCGCGGCGTCGGACAGCGGCGAGTCGATGTCGATCTCCATGAACGCATCCTTCCCTCGCTGTTTCCTTGAACAATACAGGGATGCGATGTTGATTCCCTCGCGGGCGATGACCTCGGTCACCTCGTGGATCACCCCCGGGCGATCGCGGTAGAAGAGCAGGACGCTCGGCGAGTCGCCGTGAAACCGCGCGGCGAAGCCGTTGATGCTGAAGACCTCGATCGCCGCGCCCCCGATCGACGAGCCGATGATCTCGACCTCCCGCGAGGTCCCTCTCGCTTCGATCCGGACCGAGTTCGGGTGCACCTCGCCGAGGTCTTCCTCGCTGGAACTCGATCGAGACGCCCTGCTGCTCGGCGATGCGGATCGCCTCCGGGATGCGGGGGTCGTCGACGCTCAGCCCGATCGCTCCCCCCGCCAGCGCGAAATCCGATCCGTGGCCCCGGTAGGTGGCGGCCAGCGGCGGATGGAGCCAGAACCGCAATTCCACCGGATCCTCGGCCAGGATCTCGTACGCGACCCGGCCGAGCCGGGCCGTCCCCGCGGTGTGCGAGCTCGACGGCCCCACCATCACCGGGCCCATGATGTCGAGGATCGGGATCTTCCTTTGCTTGGTCATCGTGCGGACGTGAGAGTCTAGGAGTCTAGGGGTCCAGGCGTCCAGGAGTCGGTCTGGGATCCGGCAGTCCGGCTTCCGAATCCCGGACGCCCGACGTCCTAGACTCCTAGACTCCCGGACTCCCAGACGCCCGAGACGCGTCTGCTACACTCGCGCCGGAATGGCCGAGCCCCTCGTCCTGGTCGTCGACGACGACCTTCCGATCCGGATTCTCATGCAGAGCGTCCTCAAGGAGTTCCGCTTCCAGGCGATCACCGCCGGGTCGGGGGAGGAGGCGGTTGCCGCGGCGCGCGACCGGCGTCCGGACGTCGTCCTGCTCGACCTCCACATGCCCGGAATGAGCGGTGAGGAGACGCTCGCGGCCCTCCGGACGGAAGCGGGCCTCGAGTCGACCCCCGTGGTCCTTCTCACCGGGGAGCCCGTCTCGGACGAGCAGCTTCAATCCCTGGGCGCCTGGGCAGGGATCCAGAAGCCGTTCGATCTCCCTGAGCTGATCGAGCTGATCCGCCGCGCCGCCGCGAGCTAGCGGCTCGGAAACCGGCGGGCGCCGTCGTCTGATCCTTTTTGAACCCGTACGGTTTTTGCTATAACCCCGGCCCGGAGGTTCCCCATGATTCACGAATCGACGTCCGACCTGCGCAACGCGCTCGGCAAGGCAGGAATCCAGCTCGACGGAGGAAAGCCGCGCGTCTCGGACGCCGGGCTGCTCCGGAGGGAAGGGATCGACCATCTCATTCGCACCGCGGTCTTCAGCGGCTACGAGAAGACGCGGGACCTGGCGCGCGAGCTGATCCACTTCGCCGCGCGAGCCACGGGCGCGGTGCCCGCCTCGATCCAGCCCCTGTACGAGGCGATCGGCAGAGGGGAGCTGAAACCGACGTTCACCGTGCCCGCCCACAACATTCGCGCGATGACGTACGACGAGGCGCGCGCTCTTTTCCGCGCCGCGATGAAGCACGACGTCGGCGCGTTCGTCTTCGAGATCGCGCGCTCCGAGATCGGCTACACCGAGCAGCGCCCGGCCGAGTACTCCGCGGCCGTTCTCGCGGCGGCGGTCAAGGAAGGGTTCCAGGGGCCCGTCTTCATCCAGGGCGATCACTTCCAGGCGAGCGCGAAGCGCTATGCCGGGAACGATCGCGACACCGAGCGGAAGGCGATCGAGGCGCTCATCGACGAGGCGATCGCGGCCGAGTTCTACAACATCGACATCGACACCTCGACGCTCGTCGACCTCTCCTTCCCCACGCTCGACGAGCAGCAGAAGCTCAACTACCAGGAGTGCGCCCACTTCACGAAGCTACATCCGGGAGCGCGAGCCGGAGGGGATCGAGATCTCCATCGGCGGCGAGATCGGCGAGGTCGGCAAGACGAACACCAGCCCCGAGGAGTTCCGCGCCTACATGGACGGCTACATCCGCGCCATCGGCGAGGGGATGAAGGGCATCAGCAAGGTCTCCATCCAGACCGGCACCTCGCACGGCGGCGTTCCGCTGCCGGACGGCACGATCGCGACCGTGAAGATCGACTTCGACACGATCCGCGCGATCTCGAAGATCTCGCGCGACGAGTACGGCATCGGCGGGGCCGTTCAGCACGGCGCGTCGACCCTCCCCGAGGAGGTCTTCGACAAGTTCCCGAAGTCGGACGCGGTCGAGATCCATCTCGCGACCGGCTTCCAGAACATGCTCTACGATCACCCGGCCTTCCCGAAGGACCTCAAGCAGGAGATCACCGAGTGGTGCCGCGTGAACGCCGCCGACGAGCGGAAGGAGAGGGAGACCGAAGAGCAGTTCATCTACAAGACCCGGAAGAAGGCGATCGGTCCCTTCAAGCAGCGGATGTGGGATCTCCCCGAGGAGACGCGCAAGCCGATCATGGACGACCTCCAGCGGAAGTTCGAGTTCCTCATGGAGAAGCTCGGCGTGTTCGGCACCCGCGAGGTCGTGAACCGCTACGTCCCGACGAGCGCCGGCGGGGAGCGCCCCACGACTCGCTTCCGGAAAGAGAAGCTCGACCTCGCGGCGCTCGTCGTCGAGGGCGAAGGGGAGTAGACCGTCGGCCGTAGGGGCGCCCTGCGGGCGCCCGGAACCTCGTGACTTGCTGGATCGATAATCCGGGCGGCCGCAGGCCGCCCCTACGGTCGCCGGACGCAGGCAGGACCCCGGCCGGCCTCTGGCATTCCCCTCGCAGAGTCCGCCTGTGTCCCCGGACTTGACGAATTGAAGGGAGATACAGCGTGAGTAATCTGATCTGGTTGATCGTGGTCGTGCTGGTGGTCCTCTGGCTGCTCGGGTTCACGGTCGCGCACGTAGGCGGCGGGCTGATCCACGTCCTGCTGGTGATCGCGCTGATCCTGGTGGTCTACCGCCTCGCTACCGGCCGAAAAGTGATCTGAGTCGAGGGTGGGGTGCGGGCGTTCGGCTCGCACCCCACCCCCTCAATTCTTGAATCGCTCGAGGAGGGCCTCGAGGCGGCGGCGGTCGACGGGTCCCTCCGCGGCGCCCCCCTTCTTGACCGACGTCCCCACGATGGCGGCATCCGCGATTTGCGCGAGCTCGGCGGCATTGGTGCGCGCGAGGCCGCTGCCGATCACGAGCGGCGCATCCGGCAGGATCCCCCGTACGAGCTCCAGCTTCTCGATTCCGGCGGCCTGTCCCGTCGCCCTGCCGCTGACGACGATCGCGTCGGCGAGCCCCCGCTCCCGGAGATCGAGCGCCGACTGCTCCGGGTCGATCGGCCCGACCGGCACGGCATGCTTGACCATCCAGTCGGCGAAGATCGCGACGTCGACTCCGAGGCGCGCTCGCTCGCGGAGAACGGAGGCGGCATCCCCCTCGATCAGCCCCTGATCGGTCAGCATCGCCCCGGTGTGCACGTTGATCCGGATCATCGCGGCGCCCGTCGCGGCGGCGATCGCGAGCGCGCCCATCCCGTCGTTGCGGAGGACGTTGACACCGACCGGGATCCCGACCCCGGAGGCGATCGCGGCGACGCAGCGCGCGATCGAGGCGATCGCCGCCGGGCCGGCGGTCTTCGCGAACGGCCGGTCGCCGAAGTTCTCCACGATCAGCCCGTCCGCCCCCGCCGCGGCGATCGCGCGCGCATCCGCGAGCGCCCGCGCCAGGACCGCGTCCATCGACCCGCCGAAGAGCGGCGCGCCCGGGAGCGGGAGCAGGTGGACCATCCCGAAGACGGCCTTGCGGCCGAAGCGGCGGGCGAAGGCAGTCCGGTCCAGCATGAATGGGATTCTACGGGAGATACCGCAGAAAAATGCAGAGTCCCCAAAGGACCCTCGGACGTTCCATCGCCCTGCAAGCGTCGGATCGCGAGGGTCGCTCCTTCTCCGGACTTTTCATTTTGCATTTTGCATTTGTCTTTTTTGAGTTAACCTCCGCGCCATGTCGCCGCTCCGCCTCTACAACACCCGCACGCGCGCCATCGAGCCGTTCGAGCCCCTCACGCCGGGCCAGGTGAAGATGTACTGCTGCGGGCCGACGGTCTACGACCGCGTGCACATCGGGAACCTCCGGACCTTCCTCTGGGGCGACCTTCTCCGCCGCTATCTCGAATGGAAGGGGCTCCGCGTCACGCAGGTGATGAACTTCACCGACGTGGACGACCGGATCATCGAGAAGGCGAACGAGGCGGGCACGGACATCCGGAGCTACACCGCCCCGTACGTCGACGCGTTCTTCGAAGACATCGAGACGCTCCGGATCCGGCGGGCCGACATCCACCCGAAGGCGACCGACCACATCCCGGAGATGGTCGGACTCGTCGAGCGCCTCTCGGCCGCGGGACACACGTACGTGGTCGACGGGTCGACCTACTTCCGCATCTCGACGTTCCCCCAGTACGGGACGCTCGCGCAGCTCGAGATCGAGCAGCGCTCGGACTTCAGCCGCATCGAGACCGACAAGTACGAGAAGGAAGACGCGCGCGACTTCGTCCTCTGGAAGGCGAAGAAGGAGGGCGAGCCGTCGTGGGAAGCTCCCATCGGCGAAGGGCGCCCCGGATGGCACCTCGAGTGCTCGGCCATGTCGATGAAGTACCTGGGCGAGACGTTCGACCTGCACACCGGCGCGGTCGACCTGATCTTTCCCCACCACGAGAACGAGATCGCCCAGAGCGAAGGCGCCACCGGAAAACCGTTCGTCCGCACCTGGATCCACGGCGAACATCTGATCGTCGACGACCAGAAGATGTCGAAGTCGCTCGGCAACATCCACACGCTCCGGAGCCTCCTCGACCAGGGATACGCGCCGCTCCAGATCCGCTACGCCCTCCTCGCGGTGCCTCACCGGACGAAGCTCAACTTCACGCTCCGGACCCTCGAGGACGCGAAGCACGCGCTCGAGCGCCTCGAGCTGTTCCTCATCCGGATGCGGGAGATCGAGGCGTCGCGCGCGCCCTCGCGAGAGAGCGGGTCGGCCCTCGCCGCGCGCTTCCGCGCGAACTTCGAAGAGGCGATGGACGACGACCTGAACACCGCCGGCGCGCTCGGCGCTCTCTTCACGATGATCCGCGAGGCGAACATCGCCGCGGATCGCGGATCTCTCGGCGCGGAGGACGCGCGCGCGCTCCTCGCCGCCTTCGCCGACGCCGACGCCGTGCTCGACCTCGAGCCGCACATCGAGACATCCGTCGATTCGGAGATCGAAGCGCTGCATCGAGGCCCGCAACGCCGCGCGCAAAGCCCGCGACTTCAAGGAGTCCGATCGCATCCGCGACGAGCTCCTCGCCCGCGGGATTCTCCTCGAGGACACGCCCGGGGGAACGCGGTGGAGAAAACAGTAGCCGGTCTGGGAGTCAGGCGTCTTGGCGTCAGGAGTCTGTCCTTCGTCTGGAGTCTAAGAGTCCGTCCAGCATGAGCGACACTGTCTTTCGAGAGGACGCCGGACTCTGGACTCTCAGACCGACTCCTAGACCCCAAGACCCCTAGACTCCTGGACTTTCACACCTGCTACCCTTCCACCCAATGATCGGCTTCCTCGAAGGTTCCATCCGCCTCCTCCAGCCCGAGCGCGTCGTCATCGTCGCGGGCGGCGTCGGCTATGACGTGAAGATTCCCGTCACGACGTATTACCGGCTCGAAGGAAAGCAGACCGCCTCGCTCGAGATCTACACGCACGTGCGCGAGGACGCCATCGCGCTCTACGGCTTCTCGACTCCCGTCGAAAAGGACGCGTTCGAGAAACTCATCTCCGTGAACGGGATCGGCCCGCGCCTCGCGCAGGTCATCCTCTCCGGCATCGAGGTCGGCGAGCTCGCCGACGCCATCGTCCGCGGCGACAGCCGCCGCCTTTCCGCGATCCCCGGCCTCGGCAAGAAGACCTCCGAGCGGATCTGTCTCGAGCTCCGCGACAAGCTGATCGCTCCGGCGGAAGAGGGCCCCAGGCGCGCCGCCGCGGCCCCGGTCAGCCTCGAGGACGACGTCATCTCCGCCCTCATGAACCTCGGATACCGCCAGGGGCCGGCCGAGGCGGCCGTCAGGAGCGCCCGCGGATCGATCCACGGGGAACCCGAGCTCTCCGAGCTTCTCCGCGCTGCCCTCAAGCAGCTGACGCGATGAGCTCCCGCCCGGCGGACCTCCTCGTCACCCTCTTCGGCGGGACGATCCTCGCAGCGAGCCTCGCGCTCGCGATCCTCGGCCACCGGGGCGTCGACCCCGTCGCGAACGTCGACCTCTGCTGGAGCCGCATCCTCCTCGACCGCGACTGCCCCGGCTGCGGCCTCACGCGGAGCTTCGTCTCGCTCGCGGGCGGCGATCTTCGGCGTTCCTTCTCCTGCAATCCGACCGGGCCCCTCCTCTTCGGAGGCATCCTGCTGCTGACGCTCCTCCACGCGCTCCGCCTCTCCGGCCTCCCCCTCCGCCACCTCCGCTCGATCGATGCGATCACCGGCGGCGCCATGATCGGCGGGCTCCTTCTGCACGGGTTCCATTTCTACGCATCCTGAGCAGAAGTGACCGTCTTGATCGCGACCCCTGACCTCAGACCCCAGACCTCAGACCCTAGGCCCTAGCCCCTAGACCCCAGACCTCAGCTCTGGGGTCTAGGGGCTGAAGTCAGGGGTGTAGTTTTCCCCCGCGGCGCTACTCCTTATGTGATGAGCTCCGCAGCCTCCGTCCCGCTCGCGTCGCCGATCCGCCTGCTCGATCTCGCGCGCGAGCTCCGGGAGACGTTCGAGGACCGCGACGCGCTCCGGCGCGAGATCGCGGCCTTTCTCCAGAGCCCCGCGACGGCTCCGCGGCTCTCGGCCCTCGGCCGCGCCCTTCTGATCGACCCCTCCGATTTTCGCGAGCTGCTGCGGAACTCCGAGCCCCTTCTCGCTCTCTGCTGGGGCGAGGCGGCCGACATGCATGGCCAGAGAATCCCCGCGCAGGTTGCGGTTTCGGCGGACACGGCGCGGCACGTCCGCGCGGAGGCGTTCATCGCAGCGGTCGTGGAGGGGAACGCGACGGGTGAGATTCACGAGGGGCTGATCCGGTTCGACGCGAAGGAGCTCGCGGCACTCGTCGTGCGGCTCGAAGGAGGGATCGGGGTGCGCGGTCGTCTGGAACGCGAACGGGAGCGCGCCTCGCATGCGGCCACGCTCGAGCCGGCCGCCTCGGTCGACATCGAGAACGTCTCGATCGTCCCTCGCGGCGCTCCCGCTCTCGGCGCGGTCGGCGCCGCGCTCGACGGCTTCGTCTTCCCGTGGCAGATCCCCTCGCTCTTCCGCGAATCGAAAGGCGGGTCCCCTCTCCAGGGGCGGATCGTCCGGATGGGGGGGACACGATCGATCTCGATCGGAGGGCGGTTCCGCTGGGCGCGCGCTCTCCTGGCGCTCGCGACGGACGACGCCGATCCCGTATCGCTCGGCGGCGGCGTGGCCGCGGGCGCGCGCTTCACGGCGAAGCTCGAAGGCGACTTTCAGATCGTCGTCGAGCCCCGCGGTGAGCGGCGCGTGGCGGTCTCGGTCTCGCGCCGGCGGATTTCCGACCGCCGCTTTCACGCGTCCGCGACCGCATACCTCGGGCTCGAAGGATCCGAGCGCGTTGCGCGCCTCGTGCTCGAGCGCCTCGCCGGCGACGCGGCGAGCCTTCTCGCCAGCATCGAAGAGCATCCGGAGCGGTGGACCGACCTGCGCGCGCTCTTTCACGCCGCCGCCGAGGAGCGCGTCGACCGGGCTCTCGCATCGTCCCCGCTCGCCGCCGAGATCGAAGAGTGGCTCCGCTCGGTCGCCATCCGGGTCGATCTCCGCCGTCGCCTCAGGCGCCTCGCGGCCGAGATCCTCGGGGAAGCCGCGGCGGAGGCCATCGACGGGATCGAGAACGAGATCGCGCCGGCGATCGAGGTCGTCCGGGCGCTGGTCGTCCCGCTCCACCGCGCGCTCTCGAGGATCCGCGGGGCGATCGACGCCGCGGCGCGCTCCCGCCTGGAGATCGAGCTCGCCCTCTCGCGGAACCGGTCCGAGACGAGCGAGGTCGCGTTTACGTTCGACCTCGACCCGGTCGCCGACGAGCCCCTCTATCTCGAGATGCTCCGGGGAGAGTTCGCGCTCGCGTTCCGCCTCGCCGAGGCCGGCTCGGACGAGGTGCGCCTGGAGGGAGGCACCTCGAGCCGCTCCGGGACGCTCGAGATCGAAAGCTCGCTCACGATCGTCGCTTTCGGAGCCCAGGCCGGGACATCGGCGCTGTTGACGCAGGAATGGGACATCGAGATCGCGGCGACGGGTGACGTGCTGATCGGGGTCCGAAGCTCGCTGCAGGAGGAGCGAAAACGATGGCGATCGGTTCGCGCCGCGCGCGTCCTCGTCGAGAGCGCGCTGCTCGCGCACCTGGACGAGCGCGAGCGGCTCGCAGGCCCCGACGGCGACGACCTGATGACGATCGAGTCGGAGATCGAGTTCGAGCCCTCCGACGAGGAGCTCCGCGAGTTCGAGCGACGCATGATCTCCCTCGGCGCGCTCGACGCCCCCACCTCCATGCACCGCGACCTCCTCGTCGAGCGGAAGCGGCTCGGACGGCATCCCTTCGGAAAGCTCGAGGCGGTCGCCGTCCTCCGGCTCGCCTGGCAGGACGTGCAGGCGCTCGCCGCGGCCGATACGCCGGCGGCCCGCGCGGCGTTCGCCCGCCACCTCTATCGCTGGGCGCCTCCTCCCGCGATCCCCGGAAAGCTCTCGAACGACGGCCTTCCCCTCTTCGCATGGCCCTCCGTACTCCAGTGGGCCGCAGACGGATGGCCCGATTCATCGCGCGCGATCCGCTTCCACGACTCCGCCGCCACTCTCCACGCCGACGTCCCGGCAGGCCATCCCTCGCGCGCCCTCTTTCTGTACGCGAGGACCGTGCTCTTCTTCGAGCGCGCCCTCCTTCAGCTCCGCACGATGGCGGCCTCCCCACCCGACGCCCTCGAAGCCGAGCAGCTCTCCCGCAGGCTGCGGCGCGAGCACCGCACCCTGCTGCGCGAGCTCGGAGTCGTCGTCGGCTTCGTCGATTCCGCCATCGGCGAAGTCCTTTTCCGTACGTTCCTCGATCTCCTCCCGCTCGACCATCATGCGGAGACGTACCTCGTGGTGCGTCGCGAGGACGGGCGGCGGTTCGTGTACCAGTAGGCTTCCTACTCCCCCGTCAGTCTCCTCGCCAGCGGCGCCACCACCACGCCGAAGATGCTCCCGGCGGGGAGCCCGCGGCCGAGACGGCGGAGGCGCGCGATCTGCTCGCCGCTGCAGAAGCCGGCGGCGAGGGCCGCGACCCAGCCGCTCACTCCGCCGTTGTTCACGCCGGTCGCGACGCCGAGAAGCGAGAAGAAGAGGATCAGCCAGGCGGTGCGTTTCCCCCACAGGATCGGATCGAAATCGAAGCGCGCGGCGAGCTCGAGCTGCTGGTCCGGCGGGAGCAGCGCGAGATAGGGCTCGCGCACGCGGTACGCGTCGCGTTCCGCGATCGACGGCTCGATCGGAAGCGGCTGGAGCTTCGCCGGCCCTTTCCGTCCCTTCCCGCTCACGTGCCGGATCGTCTCGGCGACCAGGACCACGGGAAGCGATCCGATGGGGCTTCGCGTGGACATCGCATACGCGAAGCGGAAGAGCGATTCGACGAAGAAGTAGAGGCCCGGCGCGAGAAGCGATCGAGGGACCGGAGGGGGAGCGCCGAACATCGCGGCCATCGCGAAGACGAGCGAGCCACCCCCCCAGATGAACAGCGGGATGATCGATACGAGCGTGAGGCGCGACGCATCGACGCCGTATTCGCTCTCGATCTCTTCCTGCATGGCCGCGGGGAGATCGCCGAGGACGATGGAGAGCCCGAGGGAGAGCTTTCGCTTGATCCTGCGGCCGGCGTCGGCCGCGCGGCGCTCTTCCCGCAGGCGCTCGCTCTGCTCGTCGTAGCCGTCCATCGTGCGGATCGCGTTCGAGTCATCCCACGGGCGAAGGAGGTAGCGGACGCCGCCGCCCGCCGGATCGGCCCGGACGACTTCGAAGTGCTCCTCTCCCCATTGGATGCACGTGCCCGGGAAGGCGGCGTGGACCAGGTCCTTCTCGCGCCGGGGCACCCACCCTTTGTCGAAGCGCGAGAGAAGGACGAGGGTCCCGTCGGGTTTGACGGTGAGGCGATCGCCGCCATGAGCGGCGGAAGGGAGCGGGCTCATCGAGTCGTCGAATCTTACGGGAACCGAATGTTGAATGGTGAATGTCGAGTGTTGCATGGAGAATCCCCGCCCGGAGGGGGCCCCCCTTCATTCGACATTCACCATTCGGCATGCGACATCGTTCCATCCGCCCCATGGCATCGAATCGCGTAACCCTCAGAGGGGCCGAGAATTAAATCCACGCCCAGGGGGTTCTCCCTGCCGACTCGCCTCCTGTTGCGGCTTCTCCGCGCGACGATCCCTGACAGTGAGAGGGCAACTCCAGACCCTGAAAGGGATTCGAATGTCATTCACTCATTTCGGACTCGCTCCGAAGCTCCTGCAGAACATTGCCGCCGCCGGCTATACCGCGCCGACCCCGATCCAGACGGCCGCCATTCCTCACGTCCGCGAAGCGCGCGACCTGATCGGAATCGCGCAGACCGGCACCGGGAAGACGGCGGCGTTCGTCCTTCCGATCCTCGACCGACTTCTCGCCACGCACACGGCCACCGGCGGGCGGCGCAACCCGCGCGCGCTCGTGGTCGCGCCCACCCGCGAGCTCGCCGCCCAGATCGAGGAGGCCGTCCGTCTCTTCTCGCGCGGGCTCCCGCTCCGCTCCGTCGCGATCTTCGGCGGCGTGGGCGAGATGCCGCAGATCCAGGCCGTCCGGAACGGCGTCGACGTCCTCGTCGCCACGCCGGGGCGGCTGCTCGACCTGATGGGGTCGGGCCACGTCTCGCTCCGCCACGTCGAGATCGCCGTCCTCGACGAGGCGGACCGGATGCTCGACATGGGATTTCTCCCGCAGATCCGGCGCGTAATCGCCGGGCTGCCGCGCGAGCGCCAGACGCTCCTGTTCTCCGCCACGCTCTCCCGCGACATCGAAAAGATCGCCTCGGAGATGCTGCGCGAGGCGACCGTCGTGGAGATCGGCCACCGCGCAACGCCCGTTGCGTCGGTCACGCAGGTGCTCCATCCGGTCGACAAGGCGCGGAAGGTCGACCTGCTGCTGCAGATCCTCCGCAATCCCGCGCTCGACTCCGTGCTCGTCTTTTCGCGGACCAAGCACGGCGCGGACAAGATTGCGCGCAAGCTCTCCACCGCGGGGATCGCGACCGCGACGCTCCACTCGAATCGCTCGCAGAGCCAGCGCGTGAAGGCGCTCGCGCAGTTCAAGGAAGGCCGCGTCCGCGTCCTCGTCGCGACCGACATCGCCGCGCGCGGCATCGACGTCGAGGAGATCTCGCACGTCGTCAACTTCGACTTCCCGATGGCGCCCGAGGATTACGTCCACCGGATCGGCCGCACCGGCCGGGCCGCGGCCACGGGCGATGCGATCAGCTTCATCACTCCCGACGACCACCCGTACGTGACCGCCCTCGAGCGGATGATCGGACGGAAGCTCGAGCGGGAGGTCGTTCCCGGCTTCCGCATGTCCGCCGAGCCCGAGCCGCGCAACACCGCCGCGCGGCCCCAGCGGAACGCGGCGCGCCCGCCGCGCCACGCGATGGTGCGCTCGCGCGCGAGCGCGGCTCCGGCCCGCCCGCGACGCCGCGCGTAGAGCGAGCCGGTTTCACCCTCGCCGGTCTTCCAGCTCCGCCCACCGCGCGTAGAGCCGCGCGACCTCCGCCTCCGCCTCGTGCAGCTCCGTGAATCGCAGCGCGAGCGCCGCGGCGTCGGACGCGACGGCCGGATCGTGCGCCGCCGCTCGCGCCGCCTCCAGCCGCCGCTCGGCTTCGAGCAGCCGCGCCTCCATCGCGTCCCATTCGCGCTGCTCGCGATACGAGAGCCGCTTCGCGCGCGGCTTCTCCCGCGGGAGCGGCTTCTCCTCGCCATCGCGACCCGGAGATCCGGGCGGCCGCAGGCCGCCCCTGCCCGCTTCCCACTGCGCGAGGTCGGCGAACGCCTCCGCCCCTCCCCTGCCGTCGAGGGCGAGAAGGCGCGTCGACACGCGGTCGAGGAGGAATCGGTCGTGCGTCACCAGGACGAGAGCGCCGGGAAACTCGAGGAGCGATTCCTCCAGGACGTCGAGCGTCGGGATGTCGAGATCGTTGGTCGGCTCGTCGAGCACGAGCAGGTCCGCCGGCTCGAGCATCAGCCGCGCGAGGACGATGCGCGCCTTCTCTCCCCCCGAGAGGCGCGAGACCTGGGTGTCGAGCTGCTCGGCGCGGAAGAGGAACCGCTTCGCCCAGGACGCGACGTGCACCGCCCGCTCTCCCCAGATCACCGTGTCCCCCTCGGGCGCGAGCGCGCGCCGCAGCGTGAGAGAGGGGTCGAGCTTCTCGCGGTTCTGCTCGAAGTAGACGATCCGGAGGCGATCCGCTTTCTGAATCGTCCCGGCGTCCGGCTCCAGCTCTCCCACGATCATCCGGAGGAGCGTCGTCTTCCCCGATCCGTTCGGACCGAGGACGCCGAGCCGCGAGCCGGCGGTGAGAAGCAGGTCGAGATCGCGCACGATCGGGCGCTCGCCCAGCGTCTTCGTCAGCCCCTTCGCGCTCCAGAGCCGCTTCGTCTGCCTCTCGGACGCGGTGAACTCGATGGCCGCGGAGGAGACCAGGCTGCGCGAGCGGCTCTCCTCGAGCTCGTCGATCAGCTTTCCCGCCGACTGAATGCGCGCCTTCGACTTCGTCGTCCGGGCCTTCGGGCCGCGGCGCAGCCACTCCATCTCCCGCCGAACCAGGTTCGCGAGCGTGTCGCGGTACGCGGCTTCGTTGCGGAGCAGCTCGTCGCGCTTCTCGAGAAACTCGCTGTACCTGCCGGCCGCTTCGAAGAGGCCTTCGGGGTAGACGCGGCTCAGCTCGAGCATCCGCCGCGCGATGTTCTCGAGAAACTAGCGGTCGTGGCTGACGACGATGAACGCCTCGGGCTCGGTCCGCAGGAGCGACTCGAGCCAGAGGATCCCCTCGACGTCGAGGTGATTGGTCGGCTCGTCGAGCAGGAGCACGTCCGGCTCCCGGGCGAGCTCGCGGGCGATCGCGAGCCGCTTGCGCCAGCCGCCCGAAAGGGCCTCCGTCGGCACGCTTCGATCGAGAAAGCCCGCCTTCCCGAGCGCGATCGCGGCGCGCGGCTCCCGCTCGTGCGGGTCGAGCGAGGCTTCCCCGGCGAGCGCCTCGAGCACGACCCCCTCGATCGTCCGCCCGGGCGCGAAGACCGGATCCTGCGGCACGTACCCGACCCGAAGCGCGCGACGGGGTACGACCGATCCGGAATCGGGCTCCTCGCTGCCCGCCAGGATCCGGAGCAGCGTCGATTTGCCGGAGCCGTTCGGCCCGACCAGCCCGACGTGATCCCCTTCGAAAAGCGTGAAGCTGAGCCTCTCGAAGAGCGGCTTCGCGCCGAAGCCTTTGCTGATTCCGTCGCAGCTGAGCAGAGGGGCCGGCATCGGGGGCGGTTATATCACCGCGACCTTGGACCTCAGACCCCAGACCTCAGGCGGTCCGAGGTCGAGTCTGAGGCCCGAGGTTCCCATGACACCCGTCATGGCATTTCGCAGCCGGAACCGTGATGATTGGTCCCGATGAAACTCCTCGACGATCTTCGGGCCGAGCACGTCCGGATCGACCGGCTCGTCGGCTCGCTCCGGGCGTTCGTCGACCGGTTCGTCGCGGGCGCCGCGCCGAAAGAGGACGGCCTTCAGATCATCCGGGCCCTCGAGATCTACGTCGGCGGGTTCCACCACGATCGCGAAGAGCTCATCCTTTTCCCTGCGCTCCGGAATGAAGCCTCCCTCCCGGCGCGGGGTCCCATCGAGGCCCTGCTCGACGACCACCATCAGACAGGCACCCTCCTCGCCGAGATCAGGGAGCTCCTCGGATCCGCGTCGCCCGACCTGGGGCGCCTCCGCGAGGGGGCCGTCCGCTACTCGCACATCCTCTGGCTCCACATCGACGCGGAAAACTCGGTGCTGTTTCCCGAGAGCGAGGCGCGCCTCGCGCGCGTCGGCGTGCGCGAGCTGGAAAGCCGCCCGGCGACCCCCGAGGAGCTGGCGGCGGCGGAAACCGCCGACCGGCTGGCCGCCATCTACCCCCCCTTCGAGGACCCCGACCTGGTCCGCGGAGACGGCTGCGCCCTCTGCCCCCGCTACGCCGACACCTGCGAAGGGATCGAGAGGGAGTGGTGGAACGACTGGGAGTGGGAAGAGATGGACGACCACGTGACCGCCTCCTGAGCCTCCTGAGCGTCCTGGGCGCCCTAGACGCCCAAGACGCTTTCGTTTACAAAGGCCCCCGATGGACCATCCGATCGAGCGCATCCCCCAACATCCCGTACCGATGACTGCCGCCGAGTTCGGCGGGCTCGGGCTGACCGATCCGATCCTCGCCTCGATTCGCGAGGTCGGGTTCGAGCACCCGACCCCGATCCAGGCCGCCGTGATTCCACCGGCGCTCGCGGGGCGGGACATCATCGCGCTCGCGCAGACCGGCTCGGGAAAGACGGCCGCATTCGTCATCCCCCTCGCGGAGAAGCTCACGCACGGCTCCGGCCTCCGGGCGCTCATCCTCTCCCCGACCCGTGAGATCGCCCTTCAGACACAGGCATTCCTCGAGCTGTTCGGAAAGAACCACGAGCTGGAGGCCGCCTGCCTCATCGGCGGTGTCCGGATGCAGCCGCAACTCGATGCGCTCAAGCGCAAGCCCGACATCGTGGTCGCGACCCCCGGTCGCCTGCTCGACCACATCGAGCGCGGCACCGTGCGTGTCGATGCCGTCTCCGAGCTCGTGCTCGACGAAGGCGACCACATGCTCGACCTGGGCTTTCTGCCGCAGATCCGGAAGATCCTCCGGCGCCTCCCGGCGGATCGCCGGACGATGATGTTCTCCGCGACGATGCCTCCCGCGATCGAGGAGCTCGCGCGGACGATGCTCCGCGATCCGCTCCGGATCGACATCACCCCGAAGGGGCGCGCGGCGGTCGGCATCAGCCACCGCGTCTACGTTGTGCGCCCCGAGGACAAGCGGAAGGCGCTGCTCGAGCTGCTGCATCAGGAACTGGGGAGCACGCTCGTCTTCGCTCGGCGGAAAGTCGACGCGGAGTGGCTCTTCCACATCCTCGATCGGCAGGGTCACCCGGTCGCTCGGATCCACTCCGACCGCTCGCAGGGACGGCGCGAGAAGGCGCTCGAGCAGTTCCGCGAAGGATCGCACCGCATCCTCGTCGCCACCGACATCGCGGGGCGCGGGATCGACGTGCCGGGCATCACGCACGTCATCAATTTCGACCTGCCGGAGAACGTGGACGACTACATTCACCGCGGCGGCCGCACCGCGCGGGTCGACCTGGAGGGAATCGTCTCGTCGATCGTCACCTGGCAGGACCTCATGGTCGTTCGCGAGATCGAAAAGGCCCTCGGCGCCCCGATCCCCCGCTGCACCGTCCCGGGGGTGGAACCGTGGGTGGAAGGGCCGAAGGCGGGCAAGTCCCGCGTTCGACGACGGTTATGAGAAGCGAAATGCAAAATGCAGAATGCAGAATGTAGAGTCCAACCAGGGTGAAATCCACGGTGACGCCCTTTTGGATTTTTCATTTTGCATTTTGCATTTTGCATTTCGATTCGCCGGTCCCCGCAGCTGACAGTCACCTAAGGACGAACCACCCATGACCACCGCCCCCACCCGCACCATCATCTCCGCCTCCGGCTGTTTCATCCCGCCGAACCGCGTCCCGAACGAGGCGTTTCTCGAGCGTGAGTTCTGGGATCAGAAGGGGCGAAGGATCGACAAGCCGAACGCCGAGATCCTCGCGCAGTTCGCTGCGATCACCGGGATCCGCGAGCGGCGGTACGTGAGCGACGACATGGTCACCTCGGACGTCGCGACCGAAGCGGCGCGCGCCGCGCTCGACTCCTCCGGGATCGACCCCGAGACGCTCGACTACATCATCGTCGCCCACAATTTCGGCGACGTGAAGACGGGCAGCCGCCGCTCCGACCTCGTCCCCTCCCTCGCCGCCCGCGTGAAGAACAAGCTCCGCATCCGCAGTCCGCGCCCGGCCGCGTTCGATCTCATCTTCGGCTGCCCCGGCTGGCTGCAGGGGATGATCCAGGCGGACGCGCTGATTCGCGCGGGCGCCGCGAACCGCGTCATGGTGATCGGATCCGAGACGCTCTCGCGCATCTCCGATCCGCACGATCGCGACAGCCTGATCTACGCCGACGGCGGCGGCGCGACGATCCTCGAGGGGGTCGAGTCCCAGGAAAAGATCGGCATCCTCGCCCACGCGGTGCGCTCCGACTCGATCGAGCAGCTCGAGATGCTCTTCATGGCGCGCTCGTATCATCCCGACCTGGTCGGCGACGAGCTGTTCCTCAAGATGGAAGGCCGCAAGCTCTATCGCTACGCGCTCGCGACGGTCGCCGGCTCGATCAAGGAGTGCCTCGACGACGTCGGCCTCGGCATCCGCGACGTCGACAAGATCCTGCTCCATCAGGCGAACGAGAAGATGGACGACGCGATCCTCGGAGCCCTTTACGACCTGTATGGGGAGAAGCCGCCCGCCGGGGTCATGCCGATGACGATCGGCTGGCTCGGCAACAGCTCCGTTGCGACGCTCCCGACGCTCTACGACCTTCTCCGCCGCGGCCAGGTCGACGGCCAGACGATCGAGAGCGGCAATCTGCTCGTCTTCGCCTCCGTCGGCGCCGGCATGCACATCAACGCGTTCGTGTATCGGGTGCCGTGATAGGGACCCCGGACCCCAGACCCCGGGTCTGAGGTCTGAGGCCCGAGGTCTGAGGTCTGAGGCCTGAGGTCTGAGGCCTGGTTCACCGCACCTCCGGCTCGTCGCCAGCGTCGAGCGTCGTCATCTCCGCCATCACCATCCGCTCCCCTTCCTCGTACGTCACCTCGTCGCGCGCGAGGCCGGAGGGCATCCAGACGAGCGTCACGATGAAGCCGAGGAGCGCGCAGAGGCCTCCGATGGCGAACACGGGGCGGACCGAGGCCGCGAGCGAGTCCTGAAGCGCGACCAGCATCGGCCCTTCGATCCCCTTCCTTTCGGCGGGATCGACGAGGGCGCTCGGATTGTCGGCGAGCCGCTGCGCGATGCGCACGGGCAGGACCCCGCCGCTCGCGCGCGCGGTGGACATCAGATTCGCATGGAGGCTCACCGCGAGCGCGGCGCCCATGACGGCGACGCCGACCGCGCCGCCGATCGAGCGGGCGAACTGGTTCATCGACGTGGCGAGCCCGAGCTGTTCCCGCCGCACCGAGTGCTGCACGGCGAGTAGCAGCGTGAGCATCGTCAGCCCGAGTCCCGCGCCGAGGAGCGCGAGATCGGCCATGAGCCAGATCCGCGGCGTCGTCCGCCCGAAGGTCCAGAAGATCGCGAACGCCGCCGTCAGAAGCGCGAGTCCCGTCAGCACCATCGGACGGTAGCCCACGCGCAGGAGCACGCGCCCGCCGACCACCGACATCGTGACCCATGACAGCATCAGAGGCGTCAGGAGGGATCCCGCGGCCGTAGCGCTGTCGCCCCGCGCACCCTGCGCGAAGAGAGGAACGTAGGTGATCGCCCCGAACATCGCGATCCCGGCGAGAAACCCGACGCCGATCCCGATCGAGACGACGCGGTTCCTGAAGAGCGACAGAGGGATGATCGGCTCGGTCACGCGCCGCTCGACGACGAGGAACGCCGCCAGCAGGATCGCCGAGATCGCCACCAGCACGACGCTCTTCGCTCCGAAGAGCGCGCCCGGCGTCTCGCCTCCTCCCTCGACGAGCGCGAGCAGCAGGATCGTCACCGACCCGGTCAACAGCACCGCGCCGCCGTAATCGATCGAGCGGCGCCCCTCGCGCTTCGGCTCGGTCAGCCCGAACCCGATGATGGCCGCGGAGGCGATCCCGAACGGGATGTTCACGAAGAAGACCCATCGCCAGGAGAGCTGATCGGTGATGAGCCCGCCCAGGAGCGGACCAACGATGCTCGCGAGCCCCCAGACGCCGCTGAACAGCCCCTGCATCCTCGCGCGCTCCTGAACCGTGAAGATCTCCCCGATGATCGTCATCCCGAGCGGGACCAGCGCGCCCGCCCCGAGCCCCTGGATCGTCCGGAAGAAGATCAGCCCCGCCATCGACGTCGAAAGGCCGGACAGGATCGAGCCGACCAGAAAGATCGCCACGCCGATCTGGTAGAAGAGGCGCCTGCCGTAGAGGTCGGAGAGCTTCCCCCACACCGGCACCGTCACGGTCGACGCGACCAGGTACGCGGAGAAGACCCAGGAGTAGTGATTCATCCCGCCGAGCGCGGCGATGACGGTGGGCATCGCCGTCGCGACGACCGTGGCCTCGAGCGCTGCGAGAAACATCCCGGTGATGATCCCCGCCGTGACGATCGGCCGCCGCCCCGGCGGCAAAGGTAGCGCGGGCTGCATCGCGGCGGGCATTGGATCATGAATCGTGCCGGAGGGCAGACCTCAGACCCCGGGCCTCAGACCCCGGGCCTCGGACGTCAGCCGCAGACCCAGACCCAAGGCCTGGCTCCCCAATCTCAGGAGAACGCGGATGATCCAATGCGCGATCTGACGTCCGAAGTCTGGGGTCCGAAGTCCGAGGTCTGGGGTCCGAGGTCCGAGGTCTGAGGTCTGAGGTCCGAAGTCTGAGGTCCGAGGTCTGAGGTCTGAGGTCCGAAGTCTGAGGTCTGAGGTCCGAGGTCTGGGTTACATCGCCTTCCGGATCTCCGCGAGCAGAGCGACCAGCTTCGGCGAGAAGGATCGCTCGTCGAGGCGCAGCCGGGGATTGAGGCGCACCGCTCTCCCCAGATCCTCGCGCGCCGCGTCGACGAGATCCTTCCGCTTCGCGAGCGTCCCCTGGGTGTAGCGCGCGCACCCGCGGAGCAGGTACGCCTCGGCGCTCTCGGACGAGGCGAGCAGATCCGAGAGGAGCCGCTCGGACTCTTCCGGCCGCCCCGCCGCGAGCTCGCGGTACGCCTTCTCGAGCGCGGCCGCCATCGCGGAATCGCCGCCCGGCAACGCCGCGGGCGCGGACGCGATCTCGCGAATCTCTTCGAGCTCTCGCGCGATCTCCCTCTGCAGCGTGGCGACTTCGGAGTCGGTCGACGCGGCGAGCAGCCGCATCTCGATCTCGTCCAGGTCGCGCCTCGAGACCACCCGCGGGTCTCCCTTCGCCCGCTCCGATGCCGCCTGCTTCCGGAGGGAGCGCAACATCGATCCGGCCGTCTCCACCAGGCGCGGCGAGGGGACCGCGACGGCCGGAGCTTCCCGGGGGATGTCGGGCGCAATCGCGGGCGCGGTCGTGAGCGCGGGCTCGGACTCCGGAACCGCCCCGGCCTGGGTCGCCTCGGAGCTGACCGATTCCGACGGCACCGCCGCCGGCTGCATCGTCGCGCGCACCGTCTTCGACGTCTTCTTCGCGCTCGCCTGTTCCTCCGCGGCGCGGCGGAACATCGACTCCGCCTCCATCGCGAGCTTCGCGCCTTCGGCGAGATCGTCCGGCGCTTCGCTTCGGGCGCGCTCGCGCGCCTCCTGCAGCTTCTGGCTCGCCCTCCGGTACGTTTCGCCGCGCGTCGAGCCCGCGAGCATCGCCTTTCCCTGCGACGCGACGGCGGCCTTCACCGCGTTCTGGAACGCCGCCGTCCCCGCCGCCGACGATCCTCTGCTGCGCGGGGACGAGCGCGCCTCCTCGGCGCGCGAGAGCGCCTTCCGAAAATCCGCATAGAGGGGCGTCTTCTCGATCACGCCCTGCTTCTGCGACCTCCGCAGCGACTCGAGCGCCGCGGCCGCCTCGCCGTTCTGGAGCTGCGCCAACCCGAGCCAGTACCAGGGGACGTACGAGACGGTTCGCCGCCGCAGCTTGAGCGTGACCGCCTCGTTCGGGTTCTGCCGCGCCGCGCTCTGCATCGCGGCCGCGACCTTCGGCCAGTCGCCGGCGGCGGCGGCGAGGAGCCCGCGCTCGTAATCCTCGACCCACGGCGGCGCCGCGAGCAGGGCGCTCGCGAGCAGCGCGGCCAGCAGCGATGTGCGCGCGACCTTCATTTTCCGACGAGCTCCGGCATGGCCGCGAGCGAGGCCTCCGCGAACTGCAGGTGCACGCGCTTGGTCTCGCCGCCGGCGAGCGTGACCTGCTGCGTGAGGCGGTTCTCGAATGCGGGATTGCGAACGACGACTTCGTACGTTCCCGCGGGAACGTCGATCGCCGCCGGCGTCGTCATCGTTCCGACTTCGACGAGCTTTCCGGTCGACAGATCGCGAACGCTCACGACCTCCCCCCAGGGAAACGCGTTCACCGCGAGCGTGGCCGCCGCGGCCGTCCCGCCCGAGATCTCCACCGAGCTCGCGCGCGCCGCCGCCCGCTGGCGCGCGAACAGGAACCCGAGCAGCGCCAGAACGATCACGACGGCGGCCGCGACCGCCATCGCGGTCGTCCGTCGCCCGGGGCGCCCGGGCGCCCGGGCGGTCTCCTCGCCCGTGCGGACCGTCGGCTGCGACTCGACGGTCGTCTCGGCCTCGTGCGGATCGACGCGATCGATCGAGCCGTCGGTCGTCTCAGGCGGATCGACGCGACGGTCGGCGGGGATCGTGCGGAACGCGGCGTCGAGGGGCGTGACTTCCGTGCGGAGGAGCTGCTCGAACCCGAAGCCGGGACGGTCGGCGAGCCCGCCTCGGATCGCCTCGAGCGCGGAGCGAAACTCGCGCGCGCTCGCGAAGCGCTTCTCGCGGTCCTTCTCCAGAGCGCGCATCACCACCGGCTCGAGCGGCTCGCACCCGGCGAGCTCGGTGTTCGCCTCCCGCAGCGGGCGCGGCTTCTCGGTCGAATGCGCGACGAGGAACTCGTGAGGCGAGGCCGCCATGAAGGGCGGATGGCCGGTGAGCATCTCGTAGAGGACGATGCCGACGGAATAGAGATCGGCGCGCGCGTCGATCCGTTCCCCCTTGCCGAGCACCCCGAGCTGCTCGGGCGAGCAGTACTTCCACTTGCCGACGAACATGCCCGTCTTGGTGCGCTCCTCGTCCTCGTCCATCCACTCCTTCGCGATGCCGAGGTCGATGATCTTGACGCGCTCGTCTCCCTCGTCGTTGCGCGTGAGCATGATGTTCTCGGGGCTCATGTCGCGGTGGACGATGCCGGCGCGGTGGATCGCCTCGAGGCCCGCGAGCGTCTGAATCGCGATCTCGGCGGCGTACCGCGGGGAAAGGAACCGCGCCGCGCGGAGGCGCTGCGCGAGCGTCATCCCGTCGATGTACTCCCACACCATGTAGTTCGATCCGTCCTGAAGGATCGAGAAGTCGAACAGCGTCGCGACGTTCGGATGCTGGATCCTCGTCGCGAGCCGCGCTTCGCGGATGAAGCGGTGGTGCGCGTCCGAATCGCGCTCGAGCGAGGAGCGCATCAGCTTCACGACGCGGATCCGATTCAGATGGATGTGGAGGACCTTGAAGACCTCGCCCATCCCGCCGATCCCCAGGCGTCCGAGAATCTCGTACTTGCCGTCGATCGGGTGGAGCAGGTGCGCGCGGAGAAAATCGGTGATCGGCTCGCCGCACGAGGGGCAGGCCTTGTAGCTCGAATCCGTCTCGGCTCTGCAGCCGATGCAGAAAAATGCCTTCGGTTTCATGGGCGTGCCGCTGCGTTGGGCGTACCTATGATTATATGACCCTGGACCCCAGACCCCAGACCCCAGACCTTAGACCCCGGACCTCAGACCCCGGACCTCAGACCCCGGACCTCACACGTCGATGTTTGTCGTCGCGGGCCGAAAGAAAGAGCCGGAGGCGGGCGCGGGTCCACCACGGCGACTTCCGAGATCGAAGGCGTCGAAGGCGGTCCTGCGGTCCGCGGTCTGAGGCCCGCAGTCTGAGGCCCGCGGTCTGCCTGTTGCTATAATCCGCCCCAACGTCCACCGGTCCTGGCTTCACCGATGCGCCGGCTCGCCCTCATCGCCCTTCTCGCCGCCTCGAGCGGCATCGCTGCGGCACAGTCGCTCACGTGCCCGACCGCGGCTTCGGGCGACTGCGCCCTCGTCCATTACCACACGCGTTTCTGGGATCCCCGCAGCAAATCCTCGTTCGAGCTTCTCGGCCACAACGCGTTCGGGTCGATGGAGCGCTGCGAGGAAGCGCGCGCCGCGGACGAAGCGAGGAATCGAGCCGCGATCGAGCATCTGCTGCGCGTCGCGCCCCGCATGAAGACCACGCCGAACGCCTACGGCCCCTGCCACTGCGACCCATCGTGGACGAAAGGTGACCCGAGCTTTCTCACCGAGCAGACTCGCCTTCAATCCCGCCGCTCCGCGCGCTCGATCGATCTGGCGATGCTCAACCTCCTGGTCGAGAGGGATCTCCTTCCCGACAGCGAGCTCGCTCGCCGGTACGAGCCGGCCCCCTCCTCGTTCCGCTCGGCCGACTGGCCCCTCGGCATCGTCCGCGCCGCCACGCCGGGTTCGGACCACTCGCTGGGGGAAACGCCCGAGCCGCTGATGGAGACCACGATCATCGCGCAGGCACCGGTCGACGCCGAACCGACGCATCTCGCGCTCAAGGAGATCACGTACGCCGATCTGACCGGCCTCACGGTGACCGAGGAGGAGTCCGCGCCCGCGGAGGCCCGCCTCGACTTCCTCGGCGCCGAGATCGCCCGGTTCGCCGCGCTTCTCGACCGCTCCGACGAGCTCGCGCAGAAGGACCTCGTCATCGACTCCTGCCAGGAGCGAGTCCAGGTCCTCTCGAACCTGCAGCGCCTGATCGAGACGGCGGGACCGCGGAGCAGACTCGCGCTCGCCAACCAGGAGCGCATCGAGGAGGCGGCCCGGATGCGGCTCGTCGCCGATCTGTTCGGCGAGACCGTCGCGGCGCACTGGTCGCCCGCGGATCCTTCCGGCATGAGCATCTCGATTCCGGCGGCGATCGAGGGCGACCCTCTCGCCGTCCTCAGAGACACGAGCGGGAAATTCGATTCGGACGAGCGGAAGCTCGCTCTCTATCGCCTTCTCGTCGCCGAGGCGAACCTCACCGAGAGCCAGGAAGTCTGGCTCGCATCGCTCATCGAGAAGCAGATCCCGGGAGACGCGCGCCCGTGAGATGGCTCCGTCTGTTCGCTCTTCCTCTTCCTCGCGCTGCCCGCGCTCGCGCAGGTCTCGGCCGATGTCGCCGCGCGCTCCGCCCGCCGGATGAGCCGCTCGCCCAGGAAGAGCAGAAGCGGCACGACGATTTCGTCAGCGCCGCTTCGCACGGCATCAAGTTCTTCGAGCGCGGCGACGTCGCCTCCGCGTACGAGCAGTTCGTCGCGGCCGACGCGATTTACCCCAACCATCCGACGGTCCTCTACGACATGGCCGTCCTGCTGGTCCGCCTCGGGCGGCTCGCCGAGGCGCAGGAGAAGGTCGATCTCTATCTGTCGCTCCATCCGGACGGCGGCGAGATCGAGCAGATCAGGACCCTCCGCTCCGACATCGACTTCGAGCGGAAGTGGCAGAAGCAGCTCCAGGAGACGCAAAGCTATCTCGAGCTCTTCAACCGCGCGACGTTCCACTACGGGCGCGCCGAATGGGACGAAGCGCTCGCGCACTTCCAGCGCGCGGCCGAGCAGAAGCCCGGCGATCCGGCGGCGTTCTACGATCAGGCACTCGCGCTCGAAAAGCTCGGCGACTACGGCCGCGCCATCGAGCGGCTCCGCCAGTTCCAGGCGCTCTCGTCCCACCCGGACGAGAAGGCGCGCATCGACGCCAAGCTCTTCGAGCTCGAACGGGAGATTCAGGAGATGCGGACGATGATCGTCTGCCCCTTCTGCGGCCACAAGCTCCCGGGGGACGCGCTCTGGTGCCCGCACTGCTGGAAGGGGCCGTACCTGGCGGCCGGAACGGGATGGAGCGCGCGCTCCTGCGCCCGGGGAGCGAGCGCGATCCGGACGACGTCCTACAGCGGCGGCAGGCTCGCCCAGAACGAAGACCTTCCCTGCCTCATCGCCGGATCCTCGCTCCGCGAAGAGCTCCGCTACTCGCGCTCCCGGCAGAAAGCGATCCGGCAGGCGCGGGAGGCGGAGGGGTGGAAATACGACGGGGAACAGCTCGCCTCTCACCGCGACCAGGACGGGCGTGAGATCCGGCTCGTCCACGGCCGCACCCTCGAGCGGCTGATCGCTCCCGCGAGCGGCGAGGTCCTCTCGTTCGCGGCGCGCCCGGCTGCGAACGGCCAGTGGCTCCTCGAGAGCGAGGAGTTCGTCCTCGACGGACAGAAATTCCACAAGCGCTACGAGTACGACGACCAGGAGCGCATCGCGCGAGAGATCGTCGATTACGACGCCACCGCGTGCGGACACCACATCGAAGCCGAGGCCGCGTACGTGTGGGAGGAAGGGCGCGTGGCGCGCGCCGACCTGCGCGGCGGCTACACGGGGTTCGAGGTCGAGGGGACGCCGGTCGTCGCCTGGACGGGTACGATGACGAGCACGGTCGACGCGAACGGGCAGCTCGAGAGCGAGCAGTTCGTCCTCGGGCCCTACACGAAGACGTGGGCGAAGCGGCCGCAGCCGCCGTTCAAGGAGATCGCGGAGCAGGCCTACGGAGGCGTCCGCGCGAAAAAGCCCACCGATCTCGCGAAGATCGGGGACTTCTGCGCGCTCTCGGGCGCGCGCCGCGTCGGGAACCCCATCGACCTGCGGCCGTTCTACACGTTCTTCCCGAACGTCGCGATCGCCCTCCCCTGGGGCGTCACGGACGTCAAGACGAGCTTCACCCGTCCGTAGAGCGCCGCGCGAGCGCCGTTCCGGGGCCGGCCCGCCCCCTCCCCGCGTCATCCTGAGGAGCGCGTGAGCGCGACGAAGGATCTTGGGTGACACCGCACGGAACCCGATCGCGCGCGTGTCGCCCAAGTTCCCTAGCCTTCGGCTCGGGATGACGCGATCCGAGAAGGGAGAACGGCCTACGTCCTCTCGAAATAGAGAGCCTTCACGTTCCCCTGGGCGTCGCGCCCTTCGATCACGTCGAAGATCTTTCCGTCCTCTCCCACTTCGCGCTGGCCGGCGACGTCGAGCTCGAGGCGGTTGACCACGAGATAGATCTCCGCCTCGTGCAGCGGACGGTACGCGGTCGCGGGGCTCGTGCCGTCGCCGGTCGCCTGGACCGTGTCCGCGATGGCGTCGAGCACCCGGCGGTGGAAGTCGAACCGCTCCTCGTCGCCGCGGAGGTACGCGAGCTGGAGCGCGGTGTTGTGCAGATCGATCGAGAGCGGCTGCTCGTCGAGAAGGTCGTCGATCCGCTCGCCCAGGTCGTCGAGCGTCTCCTCGATCTCGACGATCTCCTTGCGGACCTCCTCCTCGGCGGCCTCGTCGCGGCCCGTCGCGCGGAGCGCAGCGAGCTTCTCCGGATGGGCCAGGGCGTCGGTCAGGATCGATTCGAATCTGCTCATGAGAGGAAAAGGAGACGGCCGCACAGGGTGCGGCCGATCCATACCGGGCGCGATTCCGCCCGCGGTTCCGGGCGCGCGCTGCGCGTCCCTACTTGACGTGCTTGTTGACGAGCGCAGTCATCTCGAACATCGAGACCTGCTTCTTGCCGCCGAAAATCGGCTTCAGCTTGTCGTCGGCGTTGATCATCCGGCGATTCTTCTCGTCCTGCAGGTTGTACTTCTTGATGTAGTCCCACATCTTCTTGGTCAGCTCGGTGCGCGGCAGCGGCGCGCTGCCGACAATGGCGGACAGCTCGGTATCCGGCTGAACCGTCTGTGCGAGACCCTTGCTCGCGCCTGCCTTCTTGGGGGAACCCTTTTTCGTCGTAGCCACGAATGCCTCCTCCTGTGTTCTTCTACCAAAACGTACAAGGTTCCGGGCGGAAACGCTACAGATTTTCCAGCGAGGGGCCCCGGAACGTCCCTCCACCCCCCCGAAACGCCTCGCTTCGCTCGGCAAGTGCAGAATGCAAAAATGAAAAATGTAAAGTCCCAAGAAGGGGGACGCCTTCGGTCGTTCAGCACCCTGCCATCCGCCTCCTTTTGTGGGATTTGTCATTTTGCATTTTGCATCTTGCATTTGTCTTTCGAGACGTTCTTCAGCGCTTCGCGGCGCGTGAGCCCCGACATCCGATCCCCTTTCTCGCGCACGTAGCGCGCGATCTCGTCGGGATCCGTCCACGCGTACTGCCGCAGCGCCCAGCCGATCGCCTTTCGAAGAAAGAACTCCTTCGAGGAGAGCGACGGCTCGATGCAGGCGTAGAGCAGGTCGAGATCCGTCGTCGTCCTTGAACCGGAGCTGGCAGAGGATCGCGCTGCGCCGCTTCCAGAGGTTCGCGTCGCGGCTCCAGGCGAGCATCGCGCGGCGCATCGGCTCCGGCTCGTTGCGGAGGAGGGCGCCGAGGCGGTGCGAGGCGAGCGCGTCGACGTAGTCCCACCAGGCGCCGTCGACGATCATCTCCTCGTACATCGGGAGCGCGCGCATCGTCTGCCACGGGTCCGCGGCCCGGATGCCGGAGAGCTCGATCGCCGCATAGCGCTCCTCCCGGAACTTCGCTTCGCGCCAGAGCGCGAGGACGGCCTCGCGCCACGCGCCGTCGCTCTCGAACTGCAGGTCCGCGAACAGAGCGCGGCACGACTTCCGCGAGCGGCACCGCGCCGACGCCGAGAAACGGCATCTCCGACTTCATGTACGCCCTGGCGCCCTGCCGCGCGGGCGGGGTCGGCAACGGAACGGAGGGCGGAGCGAAGGCGAAGGAGAAGGGACGGCATTCAGTAATGCATCATCTCAACCATTCAACATTCAACATTCAACACCAATTCAACATTCCGCTCCGAATCGGCGCTGCTGCAACCCGGAATGTTGAATTGTGAATGGTGAATGTCGAATGCCCACCCCCCAGATCACTTGCGCAGCTCGCTCCACAGGTGCGCGTACGACAGCGCCAGCCGGTACGCGAGCTGCTCGTTGGTGACTCTAGCCCCCGTGTCCCCCTTCGATCTTCTCGTAGTAGGAGACCTCGTAGCCCCTGCTCCTCCAGCCGCGCGCCATCTTGCGCGCGTGTCCCGGATGGACGCGGTCGTCGCGGGTCGAGAGGAAGAGGAAGACCGGCGGGTAGTCGGTTCCCCGCGCTGGACGTTCTGATAGGGCGAGTAGCGGCAGATGTAGGCCCACTCCTCGGGCTTGTCGCGGGTCGCCGTACTCGGCGATCCAGCTCGCGCCGGCGAGGAGCTCGTGGTAGCGCCGCATGTCGGAGAGCGGCGAGCCGCAGATCACCGCGCCGTACAGCTCGGGCCGCGCGGAGCATGGTCGACAGCACCAGCAGGCCGCCGTTGCTGCGCCCCTCGATGCCGAGGTGGGGCCGCCGAGGTGATCTTGCTGCTCACCAGGTCCTCGGCGACCGCCTCGAAGTCCTCGAAGATCGCGCTCGTGGTTCTCCTTGACCGCGCCGATGAGTGCCAGCTTCGGGCCGAACTCGCCGCCGCCGCGGATGTTCGCGAGCACGAAGACGCCGCCACGCTCGAGCCAGAGCTTGCCGTACGCGCCGTAGAGCTCCTCGTAGGAGCCCGAGTACGACGGCATGAGCGAGCTGCGGAAGCCGCCGTAAGAGCAGATGTGCACCGGATTGCGGCCGTCGCGCGCCATCCCCTTCGGCGCGACGACGAAGTAGGGGATCTCGCGTGCCGTCCTTCGAGGCCGTCCACTGCTGGGTCACCTCGAAGCGGCTGCCGTCGAAGGTCGCCTCCTGCGCCGCGACCGACCGCGGCGCGCCTCCCGCCGCGGCGACGTGGTAGAGCGTCGGCGGCGTCGTGAACGACTCGAACAGGGCGAGCGCGTCCCCCGATTCGTGGTGCGCCGTCATCAGCGAGACCGAGCCGTTCTCCGGGAACGGGATCGCCTCGCGCTTCCATCCGGACTCCCCGGGCGTGAACCGGAGGAGCCTCCCCCTGACGTTGTCGAGCATCGTCACCAGGATCGCCTCGTCGGTGACCTCGACCTGCTCGACGACCTGGCTCTCGGACGGCTCGACCAGAATCTCGAGCGCGGGCGGCTCGGCGCCCCGTGGCTCGCGGCCGTGGCGCCCCCCGCCGCGCACCGCCTCCGGATCGACGAGGATCACCGATCCGGCCCGGAGCGTCTTTTCGGCGAGCTCCCAGTCATCCTGCAGCCGCACCACGAGCCGGCCGCGGAACCCGTCGATCACCTCGGAAGTCTCCGGAAGCGCGAGCCGGCGGAGCGCCAGGCCGGATGCCGCGGACGTGTCTCCCTCGAGAACGAGCTCGATCCGGACCACGCTGCCGCCGCTTTTCTCCCGCTTCGGAAGTCCCGTCACCTCGAACACTTCGGTCGTCCAGAAACTCGGCGAGTCGAAGACGAGATCGATGTCGCCCGTTTCCGTCCGCACGCGCGCGCCGGACGCCGACACCGACGCGCGGTCCGCTTCGTAGAGCGTCGTCGCTGCGGCCAGCGGCGTCCCTCTCTTCCAGACCTTGACGACCCGCGGGTAGCCGGACTCGGTGAGCGAGCCGGGGCCGAAGTCCGTTCCGACGAAGATCGTGTTCTCGTCGATCCACGAGACGCTCGATTTCGCGACGGGAAGGAAGAACCCATCCGTCACGAACCGGAGCGTCTCGGTATCGAGCTCGCGGACCTCGACCGCATCCCCTCCGCCGGGAGAGAGCGAGACGAGACAGCGCCGGTGCTCCGGCGGGAGGCAGGCCATCCCTCCGAACACCCACGGCTTTCCCTCGCGCCGCGACAGCTCGTCGATGTCGAGGACCGTCGTCCAGCGCGGAGCGCCGCCGCGGAGATCGTCCAGCGTCGTGCGGCGATAGATCCCCCGCGGGTTCTCCTCGCTCCGCCACAGGTTGTAGAGGTACTTCCCGCGGAAGGTCAGCGAGGGGACGCGCGACTTCGCGTTCAGGACGGCGAGAGCATCACGGTAGAGGGCATCGAACTCCGGCGTCGCGGCCAGCTCCCGGCGCGTTCTCTCGTTCTGCGCCCGCACCCACTCGAGCGCGCGCGGGCTCTCGATCTCCTCGAGCCAGAGGTAGGGATCGACCGTCTCCGGCGGAGACGGTCGGGTGACGGGTGCGGCTTGCGGAGCGTTCGGGGTAATCCATGTGAGTGAGGCAGGCGACGAGCGAGACGAGAACAAGCGAGCGCGAGGAAAACCTTCGTCGGCATGCGCGGATCAAGAAGCGGATTTTGTGCCCGGGCACGCAAAGGCTGACTATCTGTTGACGCTGCGAATCGGAACCTACGTTTATTGACGAGCTCGTCCATTTTCGCTCATCGCTATCGTCCGTGGAAGGAAGATTTTGCGTGTCTGAAACTGAACTACTCAGGGGGCGGTGACCGGGAGCATCTCGATTCTTCGGGTTCGGCACTCCAGCTGCTACGAAGAAAAAAACGCGCGAAAGAAGAAGAGAGTCGCGAATACGTGGATCACTCCGTTCTGCGGACCGGGCAAAAAAACCGGCGAAGAAGACGCCCGCGAAGAAAGAAAACCGCCAGAGGCGCCGGCCAGAGTAACGTCAACAGCGCACCGATCCGAATGGGACTGCTACGTTGACGGCGAACGAGCTGACGCTCCGTCTGCTCGACCGGGTTGCTCAAGACGGAGGACCGTGATGAGCGACGGATGTTTCTCGACGGAACCGCTGCTTCACCGATCGCCGGCGAGCAGGATCGCGCCTTCTTCGTGAAGCAAAACGTCGAGGGCTCGGTGATGCTGCGGCACGAAGCGGAGATCTACCGCGCAGCAGGAGCGGAACAGCGTTTCCGCTGGCAGCGCACCTGCGGCGCCTTCGGTACGCATGCAATCGCTTCCTGGTGCTCGATCTGATCGCAGGCGCGGAGACGTGGACGGATCTAGCGTCACCGCGCGGCTCGAGCGCCGCGGCAGCTAGCGGCGGTGGGGAAGCGGTCGCGACGATTCATGAAACGGTAGTGCGCGACTTTCAGCGCGCGGCTCGGCAGTGGGGGCTCGATCTCGCGGCTCCACCCGTCGAGATCCTCCGGGTCACCAGCGCGGCCAACCTCGATCTTCTCCGAATCTTTATATGGCGGCCAGCCGCGAGCCTTTCGACCCGCGAGGGTCCCTGTTCCGCGTCTACTGGAATCTCGGCACGAAAGGGGGACCGCTCTTCGTGCGCCACGGGACGGAGGTCATGGATGCCGCCCGATTGTCTTTTCGCCTCAAGGTTGCGGCAAGTCCCGGGGCATTCGACCGCTGCGATCCAGCCGTGCTGTACGTCCGGCGTGGGACCGGGAAACGATCTTCGAGGCGCTCGAAACGCTCCGACGGATGCTCCGGACGCTACCTGCGATCCGCCGACCCCGGTCTTCACGAAGCGCATCGCGCCGGGGATCGCCGTCGCAGAGGAACCTCGCACGGGCGACAGCTTCGGCCAGAGCCGCTGTGAAATTCGCGGACGCCTTGATCCGATCCGAGGGACGAAGCATCGACGAGCGATATCTCTGCGTCAGTTCGACGTTCTCGACGCGGGGCGTCCCCCTCCACCGCGCGTTTCTGAATCCCGGCTCTCGCGACATCTACCCGATTCTGTCCGAGGCCTGATCCCCCGCCATCAGCGGCTCCCGCCGTTTCGAGCCGCGTACCGCGGAATCCCAACTCGATCGATCAGCATGATGAAGGCGGGATGTTTTCTGAGCCCGGCGAATGACGGGTCGGAGCGGAGATAAATCATGTTGGACGCGCGCTGCTGCAACCCGATCTGGAGAAAGTGGAGAGCGTCGGCGGTGTCCCCGAGCTCGGCGTAGAGAGCACCGACCTTGTACGGATCTGCGGCGGGGACATTCTGCAGTTCGCGAATGAGCACACGGTTGTACTCGGGCACGCCGCCGCGTCCGCAGGCGACGCGGCGCGCTTCCACCTGGTGCGAGGGAACGCCGTCAGCTCGTCCCAACGAACGAGTTGCGGCAGGCGTTCACGTCGTCTCCGGTCAGCTGGAACACCGTCCCATAACCACGTGCGCGTTGGGGTATTCAGGATTGGTGCGAAGGAGCCGCGTGAGCTCGGCGCGCGCGTCCGCGTATTTCCCGCATACATGTAAGCCGGCGAGGGAGATCGCGCTGACTCGCGAGAGCGGATCGAGCTCTCTTGCACGCGTGCCTCGCGGATCGCACCTTCGAAGTCACCGATGCTTGCAGCAGATTCGCGTAGTAGGCGTTCGCGGCGGCGAGGCTCGGGTTGAGCTCCAGCGCGAGCTTGAATTCCCGTTCCGCGCCGGCAAAATCCCAGTCGGCCCAGTGGAGGATCAACGCGTTCGAGAGATGCGCCTCTGCGAGATCCGGGTCGAGAGCGAGGGCCTCGCGATCGACACGCGCGCTTTCGAGAACATCAGCTGCGGTTCGGCCGTCGTGCGCAGCGGACGTACGCTTCCCCCAGCGCCGCATGCGCTCGCGCAAACTGCGGATCCGCTTCCACGGTCTGCTTCAGGAGAGTGATCGCGCGCTGCCGTTCCGATGGCGTCTCGGCGTTGAGCGCGTCGCGTCGCGCAGATACAGATCGAACGCGGCCTGGTCCGTCGTCTCGTTGAGAGTCATCCGAGTGCGTTGCTCGTGCGTCAGCTTCAGCTCCAGCTCCCGCGCGATGTCGGTGGCGATGCGTCTGCGAGAGCCGAGATCTGTTGTCGCGGCGCATCGAATGTCCTGCCCCAGATCTGGGCGCCGCTGCGCGTATCGATCAAATCCGCCTGGATGTGCAGGGTCTCGCCGCGCAGGCCGAGCTTTCCGTCGCGAGCGTCCCGACCGCCAACTGCTTCCCGACGCCGCGCGGATCCGCCGCCGCTCCTTTGAACTCGAACACCGTCGGCCGCGCCGTCACGCGGAGGTCGGGCAATTCGGACAGCTGATTGATCACGCTCTCCGTGATGCCGTCGGCGAGATAGTCGAGGGCCGGATGCCGTCGTGTTCACCAGGGGCAGAATCGCGAGAGTCGTTACGCCTGCGTGGCGGTTCCCCTGCCGATAGCGAAGCTCGGCCGGTCGTTGAGGTACAGAAGTGCCGCGAGCGCGATTGCCACGGCCGCCGCTGTGCGACGAGCGCTCTCCGAAGCGCGCGCTTGCGCGAGGCGACCTCGGGCCGCTCCTCGGGCGATCTCGCGTAGCTGATAGGCAAGGTCGCGCGCGGATTGAAAACGCTGCTCGGGTTCTTCTCGAGGCAGCGATGGACGAGATGATCGAGCACCGCCGGGACGTCAGCGGCGTGTCGCAACCGGGCAGGTCCTCGTCGAGGATCGCCGCGAGGGTCTCCGTCGATGTCGGCTGCGCGAACGGATTTCTGCCGGCGATCATCTCGTAGAGGATGACTCCGAGCGAGAAGAGATCGCTCGTCGGCGCGGGCTCCTCCGCGCGGATCTGCTCGGGAGCGACGTATCGATCGTGCCGAGCGGAGCGTCGGCCCGGAACTCGGCGGTGGGCTCGGTGTCCGAGAACTGGGCGAAGCCTCCCCCTGCTCCCTCTTTCATGTGAGCGATCCCGAAATCCAGGATCTTCACGCGGCCGTCGCTCGTCAGAAAGACGTTCTCAGGCTTCAGATCGCGGTGCGTGATCCCCCGCGCATGCGCCGCGGCGAGCCCGTCCGCGATCGCGGCGCCGATCTCGACCGCCTTCCTCCAGGGGATCTTCGATGCTATCCGCTCGCGAAGCGTCTGCCCTTCGAGGAGCTCCGTGACGACGAACGGAGTCTCTCCCTCGACGTCGAACTCGAAGATCGAGAGGATGTTCGGATGCGTCAGCGCGGCGACGGCGCGCGCTTCGCGCTCGAAGCGCGAGGTCGCACGACGGTTCTTCGTCATGCGATCGGTCAGGATCTTGATCGCGACCGGCCGGCCGAGCCGCTGGTCGACCGCGCGATAGACCTCTCCCATCCCCCCTTGCCGAGCGGGGCGTCGATCTCATACGGGCCGAGGCGGGTCCCGGAAGAGAAGCGCATTCCGAATACGTCCATTTTAGGCTCGTACGTCGAAAGTGGCCCGCGCGATCGTCCACCGCGCGCAGGGTCACGGGCGTCCCGGTTCCCCGGGTGCCGGCGACGTCCCCAACGGCGGAGCGGGCTGGGGCGGCTGCGGTTTCGATGGGTTTCACATCGTCCATGGGGGTTCGGCATCCGGTGAGCGAGGCGAAAAGTGCGAACGCCAAAAGGGTCCTGCGCATGCCCGTCGGCCGCAGCCGATTCCGTGCCGGACCCTCCCGGCAAACCCGTTCGCGAGCGGGCACGAGCAGACCCATCGCCGGCGCGCTCAATCTCCGTCCGGCGAAGCCGCCGGTCCCGTCCGAGTTTCCCGTTCGCCGGGAAGAGCCCGCGCCTGCAGCGGTCCCGCCTGCGTTCCGATCTTGCCGAGAACGCCCGCCCGTCTGAGAAGAGATTTCACGCGCGGGTCGCCTCGCAGCTCGTCGAGCTCCGGCTCGATGCCGATGGCGAGGAACCCGTTCGAGTGTTCCTCGAACGCGCGCTCGAGATAGGCGTAGGCGTTCTCGTTTTCGCCGAGAGCTGCGTACGCGGAGGCGATGTCGAAGGGGTCGACGGCGACGTCTCCCGTCCTGAGGATCGCGATGAGCTCTCGACGGTAGGCGCCCGGCCCCCCGCTTGCGCAGGCCGCGCTCAGCCGCTCGATCTCCGGCGCGAGCGATCCCTCCAGCTCCCGGCTCAGGACGAGCTCGCGGCAGGCGGAGGCCTCGTCGCCGCGCGCGTCGTACACGCGCGCGAGCATGGAGTGGGCGGCGGGGAAATCGGGATCGGCGGACAGCAACCGCGACAGCTCGGCCGCGGCCTCCTCGTGGCGCCCGGAATGGAGAAGAGCGCCCGCGAGAACGATGCGGCTCGATCGAAGGGTGGGATCGATCTCGAGCGCGCGGCGCGCCTGTTCCACCGAGGCATCGAACCACCCACGGTACATGAGGAGGACCGCGTACTGTCCATACGCGGGGGCGAGGCTGCGGTTCAACTCGATCGCGCGCCGGAACTCCGCTTCCGCCGCATCGAAGTCCCACTCGTCCCAGAACCGCAGCTGGCCCAGGGCGAGGTGTCCTTCCGCGAGAACCGGATCGATCTCGAGCGAGCGCGCGATCGCCGCGCGCGCTTTCGCCTTCATGGCCTGCGGATCCGCCTCGACGCCGTGGCGGAGATACGTCTGCCCCAGGGCTGCGTGAGCGCGGGCGAACCGCGGATCGGCCTCGACGGCCTTCTGGAAGTGGACGATCGCCCCCTCCCTCCCCTCGCGCGTCTGCGCGTGGAGCGCCTCGAGCCCTTTCAGATAGTGCTCGAATGCCGGAGAGCTCGCGCTCGCGGCGCGGGCCACCCGCTCGCGCTCCGGATGCGCGAGGCCCAGACGGAGCTCCTTTGCGAGAGCGCGCGCGATGTCGCCCGGAACCGCCGGCAGCTCGTCGCGCGGCCGTTCGAAGGAATGTCCCCACACCTTCGCGCCTCCGCCCACGTCGGTCACGTCGACGTGGAGGAGGATCCGCTCGCCCTCGATATCCATCCGCCCCGCGACGATCGCGCTGACGGACAGCTCCCGGCCGATCTCGACGGGGCCGACCTTCGATCCCTTGTAGCGGAACGCCGCCGGGCGGGCGATCACGCGCAGATCGTCGATCTCCGCGAGGCGGTCGATGAGCGCCTCGGTCAGGCCGTCGCTCAGAAACTCGAGCTGCGGTTCGGCCGTGCCGTTCGTGAAGGGGAGGATCGCGACGGACGTCAGTGGCGCACGGGCGACGCCGGCGAGAGGGAAGCCTCTCGACCGGGACAGCAGCAGAAACCCGGCCACTGAGATCAGCACGATCGCCGCCGCGGCTCCCACGAGAACGCGGCGAGGGCGCGACCTCGGAGAGACCGCCGCGAGGTCCGCTTCCCGCAGCGCCTCGCGCAGCTGGTACGCCAGATCGCTCGCCGACTGGAGCCGCTTCGGCGGGCTCTTCTCCAGACTGTCCTGGATGAGACGATCGATTCGCGCCGACACGCCCGGCACATCGCGCAGCACGGGCGGCGGATCGTCGTGGAGGATCGCGGCCAGAGTCTCCATCGCCGTCGCGCGCGCGAACGGATTCCGCCCGGCGATCATCTCGTGGAGGATCACGCCGAGAGAGAAGAGGTCGCTCGGCGGGCCCGGCTCCTCGGCGCGGATCTGCTCGGGCGAGACGTAGCCCAGCGTGCCGGGCGGCGCCGCGGCGCGATATTGCGCCGTCGGCTCGTTGTCGGAGGGGACCCGCCCCCCCTCTCCCGCTCCCTCCTTCATGTGCGCGATCCCGAAATCGAGGATCTTCACCCGGCCGTCGCTCGTGAGAAAGACGTTCTCCGGCTTCAGGTCGCCGTGAACGATCCCGAGCGCGTGCGCCGCCGAAAGACCCTCTGCGATCGCCGCGCCGATCTCCGCCGCCTTCTGCCACGGCAGCGGCGAGGCCATCCGCTGGCGCAGGGTCTGCCCTTCGAGCAGCTCGGAAACGACGAACGGGACCTCCCCCGCGACGTCGAAGTCGTAGATCGACACGATGTTCGGATGCGAGAGAGCGCTCGCAGCGCGCGCGTCCCGCTCGAAGAGAGACGCGGCGTGCCGGTTCGCTACGAACCGGTCCGCCAGGATCTTGATCGCGACCTCGCGGCCGCGCCGCGCGTCGGCCGCGCGGTAGACCTCTCCCATCCCCCCTTCGCCGATGAGGGTGACGATCGCGTACGGACCGAGGCGCGTCCCGGGAGCGAATCGCATGGTCGAATTCACGCCATTCTACGTTCGAAAGAGCTGGGGGGGCGATTCGGCCGCCGCTCAGAACCACGGCTCGTCCGCCGGGATCACCCCCCGCCCGCGCGTTTCCCATCCGCCGTCGCGCTCCGGCGAAACCACTCCGGAATTGCGCGGACCAGCTCGCGCCCCCCTTCGAGCCGCGGCCGGCGGTCGCGAAGAATCTCGCGCCACTCGAGAAGAGCGGGTTCGAGGTCGTCTCGTGGGAGGACAACGATCAGCGGAGGGAATCTGCGATCTGCGATCTGCAACCTGCAATGAATCCGCGGGAGCCCCCGCCGGAGGCTCCCGCGTTTCCCGTTGCTCCGCTACTGCACGTTGAGCGCGGTGTCGTCGATGACGAACGAGGTCTGCAGAGACGAGTCCTCCGAGCCGTAGAAGTAGACGCGGATCGTCTGTCCCTTGAAGCCGGTCACGTCGAACGACTTCTGCACGTACGTCGAGTTCTTGTTGAGATTCGAATACGTCGCGAGCGTCTGGAGCACGGTGTTGCTCGTGTTCCTGATCGTGACGGTGAGCTTGTCGTACGCCGTCGACGTCGTCGTCTCCGCCGAGTCGATCCGAATCCAGAACGACAGCGTCGCGGAGCTCACGGTCGAGGGGATCGTGACGTTCTGATAGAGGTAGTCGGTA
The DNA here is from genome assembly GCA_963793695.1 of uncultured Acidobacteriota bacterium. GTDB lineage: Bacteria > Acidobacteriota > Thermoanaerobaculia > Gp7-AA8 > Gp7-AA8 > CAWCBB01. Next base: position 578,617 of record CAWCBB010000030.1, read on the forward strand.
TTCGAGCTGCCGTAGCCGTTGAGCCACGCCTTCCACGATCCGCTGCGCGCCGGGCGGCTCGTCGAGCTCGTGATGACGCCGGTGTCGGCGGTCCAGGAGACGTTCCCGGACTCGAACCCCGGGTTCAGCAGGAGTTGAGATCCCGACGGGGGCGGCGGCGGCGCGGTGGAGAGGAGCGAATAGAGGAGGCGGTTCGGCGAGCCGGAGCCCGCGCTCGTGACCTTGCTGGCCGTCGAGGAATCGCGAATCACGCCCCAGACCGTCGAGGGGGACGCTGAGGGATTTCCCTGCAGGTAGAGCGCCGCGACGCCGGTCACGTGCGGGGTCGCCATCGAGGTGCCGCTGATCGTGTTGGTCGCCGTGGTGCTCGTGTACCAGGAGGAGGTGATCGACGAGCCGGGGGCGAAGATGTCGGTGCAGGTGCCCCAGTTCGAGAACGAGGAGCGGGCGTCCGACGAGGTGGTCGAGTTCACCGTGATCGCTTCTGCGACCCGCGCCGGCGAGTAGTTGCACGCGTCGGCGTTGTCGTTGCCGGAGGCGACGGCGAACGTCACCCCGTCGGCGATCGCGTTCCGGACGGCCGTATCGAGAGCCGAGCTGGCGCCGCCGCCGAGAGACATGTTCGCGACGGCCGGCTGCCCCGCGCCGTGGTTCGAGGTCACCCAGTCGACCCCCGCGATCACGCCCGAGTTCGTCCCCGAGCCGGCGCAGTCGAGCACGCGCACCGGGACGAGCGTGACGCTCTTCGCGACGCCGTAGGTCGAGCCGCCCACCGTACCGGAGACGTGCGTTCCGTGCCCGTTGCAGTCCGTTGTCCCGCGGCCGTCGCTGATCGCCGTGTACCCGGCGACGACCCTCCCGCCGAACTCCGTGTGCGTCGACAGGATGCCCGTGTCGATGATGTACGCCTTCACCCCCGACCCGGTCGCGTCGTACACATAGGTCGAGTTCAGTGGCAGGTCGCGCTGGTCGATCCGGTCGAGGCCCCACGTCGCGCCCGACTGCGTCGCGTTGATGCCGACCTCCCCGTCCTCTTCCACCCACGCCACACGCGGGTCATTCGCGAGAGCGCGCGCCCGCCCTTCCGGCATCTCGATCGAGAAGCCGCGCAACGCACGGTTGTAGAGGAACCCGAGCCGGCCCCCGTGCTGCGCCGCCATCTCGTTCGCCGTCTCCGGAAGGTCGCGAATCCCCTCTTCGAGAACGACGATGTACTGCCCCGGAATCGCGCGCGACGATCTCCGGAGATCCCCGTTGCCTCCCGCCATCAGGGAGGCCGCTACTAGAACACTGCAGACTGCCCATACCCACGATCGCTTCATTCAGACACCTCTGTCGGTCGATCTCGGCCCGGGATGGGCCGGAGAGAATCGGTACAGGAGTAGCGCGGCGCTGGATTTCCCTACCCGTCACCGAAAGAAAATCCCGGCGAGCGAGCTGATCCGTTCTCCCCCGGGGCGGGCTCCGGCCGCCGACTGGACACGCTTTTGCTCTGCTGAGACCGCATGAAGGGTTCGCATCTGCTCTCGTTCTGCGCGGGGGCGGTCGCGGGCGCGCTCCTCGTCTTCTATCTCGAGGAGTCGCGGCGCGATGCGCCGGACCTCGCCGCGGCCGCGCAAGCCGGGGTGACCTCGGAAAGGCCGCTCTCCTCCGAGCCGGTCGGCGTCCCCTCTCCGGTCGGCGCCGGGATCGAGCCCCCGGGCCGCGATGCGCGGCCGCCGACCCCCGCCGTGGCTCCGGCTGCGCCTCTCGGCGGAGACGCGCTCGCGATCCCCGTCGCCGGCGTGGCGCCGGGAGAGCTGCGCGATCACTTCGACGACCCCCGGGGAGGGCGCGTGCATCACGCGATCGACATCGCCGCTCCGCGCGGGACCGCCGTCCTCGCCGTCGCGGACGGAACGATCGCGAAACTCTTTCTGAGCCGGGCGGGGGGAATCACGATCTATCAGTTCGACCCGAAGGAGCAGTGGATCTACTACTACGCGCACCTGGAGGGGTACGCGCCGCAGCTCGCCGAGGGGAAGACGGTGAAGCGAGGCGAGGTGATCGGGTTCGTCGGCACGAGCGGAAACGCGCCGCCGAGCGTCCCGCACCTCCACTTCGCGGTCGAGAAGCTTCCGCCGACGAAGGAGTGGTGGAAGGGAGAGGCGGTGAATCCGTATCCGATGCTCGCGCGGCGCGGGGTGACGTACACGGCGCGGCGGTGATTGCGATTGCGCCACGCAATCTGCGATCTGCGATCTTCGCCCGAGCCCGAGCCCGAAAAACGCTACGGTTGATCCGCCTGCGCTGCGCCTCCGAAAAACAGGAAATCGACTCCGTCGCCCACGCCCTTGACGAGCGGGGTCAGCTTTCCATCCCGGTCGATCGCGCGGACGCCTCGATTCGTGAGGACGATCGCGAGGCCGTCCTCGCCCGTTTCGATCGCGCGCACGATGGAATCCTTTCCCTCGAGGACCCATTCGTCGCTCTTCTCGCCGCTCGCGGTGCTGATCACGCTCACCCCGCCCAAGCCCCGCACCGCGAGCAGGGATCCGTCGTGGAGCGGAACGAGCTCCTGCGCTCCGCCTGCGACGGGGATCTGCAGCCCGACCTTTTCCCCGCTCGCGGGATCGATGATCGCCACGTAGCTCGTCTGGGGATCGAGGGCGTAAACGCTCGAGTCTCCGATGTGGATCATCCCGCGCCCGGCCTTCGCGATCCGCGGCGTGTACATCGTGTAGTAGAAGGAGCTCGCGCCGCTCGATTTCGCCGCGCTCTTGCTGCTCGAGTACGACGCGGCGCTCGCGGCGAGCGCTCCGAGCGCCGCGGCGACCTTCGCGCCCGTGCTCCCGATCGCGACCTGCTTCACCTTCTCCTGCTTCTCGAGGTTCCAGGTGCTGACCGCGCAGCAGTACGTGTCCGCCTTGGCGATGAAGAAGTAGGCGTTGTTCCCCGCGGGAGGAAGGTAAAGATCCGAGGCGAAGCGCTCGGTCTTGAAGACGGGCGCCGGCTCGAGCGTGTCGAGCGGCACCCGCACCGCGGCTCCCTCCGAAACGATCCAGACGGCCTTCCGGTCCGGAGAGAAGCGCGCCTGTACCGGCCAGTCGGTCACTTTCGTGTCGGCGATCATCTCCGCGCCGCGGAGCACCTGGAGCTGGCCGTTGGCGCCGGGGACGCCTTTTCCCTGGGTCTGGCTCAGGACGAGGACGAGACCCCGCTGCTCGTCGGCGGCCGCGATCAGCGCGCCGCTTCCGACGTCGAACGTCCCGGCGAGGGATTTCGAAGCGAGCGAGACGGCGTAGATCTTGCCGGTGCGAAAGGCCGGCGGGTCGAGCAGATAGAGCACGTCCGAGCCGGCCACGCCGACGGGAGCCTTCGTCTTCGCCTCGATCGCGACGAGGGGCCCCGCCTTCATCGTCTCGAGGTCGACGAAACGCATCTCGGTCGGCCGCTTCGCGCGGGGGTACCCCTCGAAATAGACGACGCCGCTCTTTCCGTCGGGGGCGATCGCGAAGCCGCCCGTGGGATCCGGATAGCCGCCGCACGCACGCGGAAAGGGCGTCGAGCCGGCGGACTTCCGCGTCTCGAGGTCGACGGCGAAGAGCTCGGCGTTCTTCCCATCCGGCGCCTTCGCCTCGATCCCGGGAGAGAGGATCCAGAGGCGCCTGGAGTCCGCGCTGATCATCGAGTCGCCGACCTCTCCCCACCCCAGCTCGACGCGCCCGAGAACCTCGAGCGAGCGCGCATCGAGGATCGTCGCGCTCCCCTTCGTCGTCGGGCGGAACTCCCCGATCCAGGTTAGCTTTCCCGCGCCGCGGCTCAGGACCACCAGCGTCTTCCCATCCGGGGTCGCGAGCAGGCGGGTCGGCGGGTCCGCGAGCTTCACGCTCGTTTCTACGGCGCCGGTGCGGAGATCGGCGATCGCGACCGACTTCGATGCCGCGTCCAGGATCGCCACCCGCGAAGCCAGAACGGGCGAGGACGAGAAGACGACTGTGGCCAGAACCGCGAGCGTGCACCTCCGCATGAATGGATCCTCCTATTCGGGGAACGGAGCCATTGTATGGGTTTCGTGCTCCGGTCTCCGTTCTCCGTTCGCCGTCCCGCGCCCGCGCGGAAATCGGGATGCGCGCAGTTCTCGATCATCACTTTCGCGCGCTGCTTCGGGGAGCCCGCGCAGGTCGGCCAGCCCCTGCTCGGTGACGATGATCTGCACGTCGTGCTCGGTGTGGTCGACGTGCGGGACCCTCGGGACGATACAGGAGATCGCCCCTCCCTTCGCCGCGGACGGCGTCGTGAAGAACGAGAGGTACGCGCTTCGCGAAGTTTGCGCGCGCATCGCGCTCCGCGCGACCGCGTGGAGCGCGGGCTTGCCTTCCCTCCGACCCCAATTCCACCCCTGGTAGCCATGCTTGACCTCGCGTGGAAACCGAGGGAGCCTCGGGTCGAGGAGGAATCATGAAAGGACGACGTTCCCGCAGACTTCAGAAGCGCATCGACGCCGCCATCGCCCGCACGGCGAGGCTCGGCGGAAAGCTCGGCATCCGCGACGACTCCCCCGACGAGATCGTCGAGGCGTTCCTCGACGAGATCGATGGATGCCCGCTCTGCCGCGAGCTCGAGGAGCGGACGGCGACGCGACGCGACTCCCCGCCCGATCATTGAAGGAACCCGCGCCCGGGCGCCGCGCGATCGCAGTCGACGCAAGACGGGAAAACGGCGCACGCCGTGCGCCGTTACTTGACCCGCGTGAACTCGAACTTCACGACCTGGTCCTTGGTTCCCGCGCGGTGGGTCCACTCCTGCGTCAGGTGATCCGCGTCCTTCATCGTCAGCGTGAGGCCCGCCATATACGCGTCGCCGAGGTTCGTTCCGTCGACGAACGTGAAGGCGATCCGGCCGCCCTCGAGCGCGGTCGCCCGGTAGCGCGGCTGATTGTACGCAGCGCAATAGTGCGTCATCAGGAGCGCCCCGTCGCCGTCCGCGTGGATGACGTTGAGCATCGCCACCGACTCCGGCATCAGCTGCTCGACGATCGTCGATCCGTTCGACCCGACCGCGTACGTCGTCGTGACCCTCTCCCCCTCGACCGTCGCTTCCCAGGTCCCGGCGAGCGGCTTGAGCTGCTCGAGCAGCGCGTGCGGTTTCTTCGCGTGGTGCTGTTCTTCCGCGGCGAGCGCGGCCATCGCGACGAGCGCGCAGACCATCCCCGTTGAGAATTTCTTCATGTCCCGTTCCTCCGGATCAGCGTTTGGTGAAAAAGATACCCGAAATGTGAAGAGAAGGCCCGCTCACCCGGGCGGGAGTACCGCTGGCAACGGCCACCGGGCTGCCGCGGCGTCTGCCGCGGACCCATCACGCCGTATCGCGAATCCAGCCGACCTTCCCCGCCACCGGGTCGATCCTTCCCACCTCGGCCGCCGTCCGGTCGAGGAGCGCGCGGACGAAATCGGCGAAGCGATAGACGTCGGCGAAGTTCGACGCGAGGCCGACCGAGACGCGGATCGCGCCGATCTGCTTGCCGAACCTCTCGTGCATCCGAGCGCGCAGCTCCTCGAACGGAATCGCGTGGCCTTCCGTGAAGAAGGGGGCGATCTCCTCGGGGCCGAGCCCGAAGGCGATCTCGCCCGCTCCCGGATTGCAGAAGCAGCCGGTCCGGAGGGAGATGTTCACCTCGTTCGCGAGCTCCTGGATCCGCCGGATGTCGTGCGGCTCCCCCGCGGGGTCGAGCAGGTCGAACGCGATCGTCCCGCCGCGCGCGTGGAGATCGAGCGGGCCGTGGACGTGAACGGCGGGGGCGCCGTTCGCGTGCTCGAGCCTCCCGAGCGTCTCGAGGAGCCATCCCGTCAGGCAGCGGACGCGCGCGTGGATCACGTCGAGGCCGACGGCGCTCAGGTAGCGCAGCCCCGTCTCGACCGCCGGCAGCGTGAGGTAGTTGACGGTTCCGTCCTCGAACGCCGCCGCGTCGGGCGCGAGATAGTGCCCGTCTCCCTGCACCGACGCGATCTGGATCGTGCCCCCGGCGAACCACGGCCTGCGGAGCTTGCGCAGCATCGGCTCGCGCATGAGCAGGCAGCCGACCCCGGTCGGATAGCCGAACATCTTGTAGAACGAGATCGCGACGAAGTCGGGCCTGCAGGCGCCGAGATCGAGACGGTTCGAGGGCGCGAAGGCCGCCGCATCGAGCAGGACGTCCCACCCGGCGGCATGCGCCTGCTCGACGATCTCCAGCGGATGCTGCACGCCGCTGAAATTCGACTGCGCGGGAAACGCGAACAGGCGGTTGGCCTCCCGCGAGCCCGCGCCCGTCGCGAGGTGCGAGGCCAGCTCCTCCCGATCGATCCGCATCTCCGGCAGCCCGACCGGCAGGTAGGAGAACGACGCGCCGCGGTCGCGGGCGAACTCGCGGATGCCGTTGACCGAGTTGTGATTGTCGAACGTCAGCAGGAAGCGGTCGCCCGGCGCGAACGGGTAGGACTCGCCGACGAGCTTGAGCGCGCCGCTGGCGTTCTGCGTGAAGATCGCGAGGTACTCGGACGGGTCGGCGTCGAAGTAGTCGAGGACGGCGTGGCGGGCGCTCTCCACGTGCTGGGTCATCGCGCTCGAGCTCGGGTTGCTCGAGTGCGGATTGCCGAAGACGTTCTCCGAGAGCAGCCGGACGTGGCTCTCGAGCTGCGAGGCCGCATGGAGCCCGCCGCCGGTGTAATCGAGGTAGACGTGGTGCTCGCGATCGAGCCTGGAGTACTCGCTCGCGCGGAGATCGTCGAGGATCGCGGTCCCCCGCCACTCGGGAAACCTCTCGACGAAGGCGGCTTCGTCGCGCTCCATCTCCCCCGCGAACTCTCGGCTCGCCCATTTCATGCTGCGAATCTACCCCGGTCGCTGCCATCGCGAAGAGTGATCGCCGTCATACGCGGCCGTGGTGTACGCTGGCCGGAGCTCCCATGACCCTTTTCCTGCGGTACGCGATTGCGGCCCTCCTTCTGGCGGCAACCGCGCGCGGGGACCGTCTCCGGATCGTCGAGAATCACGCGGACGCGGCCCAGGTTCGGGTCGACCTCATCCAGCAGGCGACGACCGACGTGTCGGTCCTCTATTTCCTCGTGCGGCACGATCGCGTCACGCTCACCTCGCTCGCGCTCCTGCGGGACGCGCGGCGGCGCGGGGTCGAGAGCGTGCGGCTCCTCGCCGATGCGAACTTCACGAGGATCCCCAAGCCGCTGCTCGCTCACCTTCGCGACGAGGGCGTCCAGGTGCGCGTCTACCACCCGATCGACCTGCGGCACCCGAGCTGGCTGTTCCGCCGGATGCACGAGAAGCTGACCGTCGTCGACGGCCGCCGCTACGTCACCGGCGGAAGAAACCTCGGCGCGGCCTACTTCGGCCTCGCCAAGCGCAATTACGCGGACCGCGACGTCTACGTCGAGGGAGAGTCCGCCACGGACGCCAAACGCCATTTCGAGGCCGTCTGGTCGAGCCGCCACGTCGTGGAGCTCGACGTCCGGGTCAGCCCCGTCGAGACCTCCGCCGCGTCCGACCTGCTCGACGAGGTGATGGCGGGGCTCCGCCGCGGCGGCTCCTTCGCGGCTCTCGATACGGCGCGCGACTGGTCGGCGGGCGCGACCGAGGTCGGCGAGGTCCGCTTCATCCACGACCCGGTCGAGAGCGCCCGCGGCCCGCGCGTCGGCAACCAGATCCTTCCGATCCTCGAGGCCGCGGAACGCTCGATCGTGATCGAGAGCCCGTACCTGGTGCCCTCGCGCGCCGTCCGCGAGCTCTTCGAGAGGAAGCTCGCCGGGGGCGTCCGGATCGTGATCCTCACGAACTCGATCCACTCGACGGACGCCGCCTTCCCGCACGCGGCGTACGTGAGGCATCGGGGGCGCCTGGTTCGCTCCGGGATCGAGATCTACGAGTACAAGGGCCCGGAGATGCTCCACGCGAAGAGCTTCGTCGTGGACGGGCGCATCATCGGGATCGGCTCCTACAACCTCGACCCGCGGTCGCAGAACCTCAACACCGAGGTGATGTGCGTGGCCGAGAACGAGGAGATCGCGCAGGAGTTGCTGGCGCTGATCGAAGAGCAGATCGAGAACTCGTGGGCGGCCGGCCAGCCGCGGACGGATTGGCCGCGCGTCTCCCGCCGGCGACGATTCCTCGAGTGGGTCGCGCGCGGCCTGCTGATGCTGCCGGTGATCGAGGGACAGCTCTAGGGGCGAGGGGTCCGAGGGGCGGCGTCTCCCGGCACGGCCTTCCCGAAAAGGTAGCCCTGCGCCTCGTCGCACTCGTGCTCCCGCAGGAACTCCGCCTGCGCCGGCGTTCTCCTCCACGAGAGTCCGGGCGCGCGCTATATTGACGCCATGACCGCACACATCCCCGATCCGCCCGGGGTCTCCTACTGGGACGCCTCCCCTGCTCTTCGCGAGCTCCTTCACCGCCGCCTTCCTGCGGGCGACTTCCCGCTGGGCCGAGCCGCAGCTCCGCGAGATGGGCGAGCGCTCCGCGCGCGAGGTCGCGCCGCGTGCGGCGATCGCCGACCGCGAATCGCCGCGGCTCGTCACCCGCACGCCCGCGGGAGAGCAGTGCAACCGCGTCGACTACCACCCGGCGTACCGCGAGATGGAGCGGATCGCGTACGGCTCCGGCATGGTGTCGATGAAGCACGATCCCGCGATCCTCGAGAGTCACGGCCCCTCGGTCCAGACGGTTTCCTTCGCCCTCGGATATCTCTTCGCGATGGGAGAGATGGGACTCTACTGCCCGGTCTGCATGACCGACGGCGTCGCGCGCATCGTCACGCGCTTCGGCACGCCCGATCAGGCGGCGCGCGTGGTTCCGCGCATGGGAGCGCCCGATGCGGCGGCGCGATGGACCGGCGCGATGTTCGTCACCGAGCGCGCCGGCGGATCGGACGTCGGAGCGAACGAGACGGTCGCGAAGCAGGCGCCGGACGGAACGTGGCGCCTCACGGGCCAGAAGTGGTTCTGCTCGAACGTCGACGCGCAGGCGGCTCTCGTCACGGCGCGGCCCGAGGGCGCTGCGGCGGGCACTCGCGGGCTCGAAACGTTTCTCCTTCTGACGCCCGGCAACGCCGGCGTGGAGATCGAGCGGATCAAGGAAAAGCTCGGCGTCCGGTCCATGCCGACCGGCGAGGTGCGCTTGACCGAGGCTCCCGCCGAGCGGATCGGCGGATTCGAGGCGATGCTCGAGATGATGAACCTCTCGCGCCTCTACAATTCCGTCGCGTCCGTCGCGGTCATCGGCAGGGCGATCCACGAGGCGCGGTACTACATCGAGCGCCGGAAATCGTTCGGCCGCCCGGTCATCGAGCATCCGCTCGCGCAGGAGACGCTCCTCGATCTCGAAGCGGAGCATCGCGGCGCGCTTCTTCTGACTTTCGAGGCGGTCGATGTCCTCGCGCGCGCGGACCGCGGCGATGCGAGTGCGGCCCGCGAGCTGCGCGCGCTCATTCCGCTCGTCAAGGCGGTGACGGGAAAGCTCGCCGTCCCGTGCGTCTCGGAGGCGATGGAACTGATCGGAGGGAACGCGTACATCGAGGAGTCGCCGCTGCCGCGGATCCTTCGCGATGCGCAGGTGCTTCCGATCTGGGAGGGGACGACGAACATCCTCGTGCTCGACTTCCTTCGCGTCGCGAAGAAGCATCGCGTTCACGAGCCTCTCGTCGCGCGCGTTCGCGCGCGGCTGCCGGAGGAGGCGGAGGAGATCGCCGCGGCCTTCGAGGTCGTCGACGAGCGCGGCGCGCGCGGATGGATGGACCGCCTGGCCCGCGCGCTCGAGCTGACGCTGCTCGCGGAAGCCGGCGACACCCGGGCCTTCGAGCGACTCCTCGCCCGCCCCCTCGGCCTCGCCCCCGGCGCCGCGGCCACGGCCTGGCTCACCGCGCCGCGGACGTAGGGCCGGTGTGGTGCGGGCGTCTCGCCCGCCCCCGGGTGGGGGTTGAAACAGAGGCGGGCGGGCCGCCCGCACCCCACGCTCACCTTCCTCGCGAGAAGAAGATCATCGCCGCGAGGAAGAACGCTCCCGCGACGATGAGCCCGCCGAGCGTCGGCCTTCGCAGGAGAATGAAGAACGCGACGGCGAGGCAGACCACGCCCCACCCTCGCGCGCGGCGGACCTTCATCCGGGCGAGCGCGTCGCGGCCGGCGGGAGACGAATCGAGCCGCGTCCAGCTGCCGGCACCGGGATCGAACACCTCGGCATCCGGCGCGATGCGCCCCGCCGCCGTCCACGCGAGGATCGCCTCGAGGTTCGGAGCCGGCCACTCGCGCCCGCCGCTCCTCACCTTCCAGACCGGCGCGCTCCCCTCCTCGCGCGGCGCCGACCGACCCGCCCGCCAGCCGCCTCCCGAGCGCTCTTCCTCGGATCGCCTCGTACGCGCTGTTGATCGCCTTGAGCTTCTCCTGCGCCTTCCGCTGGAGCTCCGCGTCGTGCGCGAACCGGTCCGGATGCCACACTTTCGTCAGATCGCGCCACGCCCGCCGGACGTCCTCGTCCGAGGCGTTCGGCTCCAGCTCCAGCAGTCGGTAGGCGTCCGCGGCTCGCAACCCCGCTATTGTTGCGCGCGCGGCGGGCGTCTGTCACAGGCGACGATGCGCGCGCCCTGATAAGATCCCCCCGGTCCATTCCCCGGAAGGAGACACCCATGGATTTTCAAGCGCCCAACGTGTATCGATTCCGCCCCCCGAATATCTCGGCGGGCACCATCGTGCGGGTCGTCGTCATCCTCGCCGCCGTCATTCTCGTCTGGAGCACCTGGTTCACCGTCGACCCGGAAGAGACGGGGCTCGTGCTCCGCTTCGGGCGCCTCGCCCGGCAGGCTTCCTCGGGGCTGAACCTCAAGCTTCCGTACCCGATCGAGACGGTCGTGAAGGTCCCGATCGAGCGGCAGCTCAAGGAGGAGTTCGGCTTCCGGACCGAGACGGCCGGCGTCCAGACCGAGTACTCGAAAGACGACTTCGACGGGAGAGTCCGGCATGCTCACCGGCGACCTCAACGTCGCCGTCGTCGAATGGACGGCGCAGTACCGGATTCGCGATCCGTACAGATTTCTCTTCAAGGTGCGGAACGTCCAGAAGACCTTCCGCGACATGAACGAGACGGTCATGCGCGAAGTCGTCGGCGACCGGAGCGTGAACGAGGTGCTCACGGTCGGCCGGCAGGAGATCGCGAGCGAGGCCGAGCGCCGGCTCCAGGCGCTGTGCGATCAGTACGAGACGGGGATCAAGGTCGAGCAGATCGTCCTGCAGGACGTGAACCCGCCCGACCCGGTCAAGCCGTCGTTCAACGAGGTCAATCAGGCGCAGCAGGAGCGCGAGAAGCTGATCAACCAGGCGCGCGCCGACTACAACCAGGTCATGCCGCGCGCGAAGGGCGAGGCGCTGCAGGCCGTCGAGCAGGCGCAGGGATTCGCCGCCGATCGCGTGAACCGCGCGCGGGGCGACGCGGAGCTCTTCATCCAGGTGCACGCCGCCTACCGCCGCGCGCCCGACGTCACCCGCCGCCGCATGTACCTCGAGACCATCGGCGCGATCTATCCGAAGGTCAAGCGGAAGGTCATCGTCGACGAGAACCTCAAGGGCGTCTTGCCGCTTCTTTCTCTCGGGCAGACCCCGGCGGAGGTGAAACCGTGAAGGAGATCCGGATCGCTCTCGCCGTCGTTCTTCTCATCGCGGTCGCGATCACGCTCTCGAGCGCGATCTACACCGTCCAGGAGACCGAGCAGGTCATCATCACGCAGTTCGGCAAGCCCGTCGGAAAGCCGATCACCACGCCCGGGCTGAAGATCAAGGTCCCCTTCGTCCAGAAGGTCCACGTGTTCGAGAAACGGTTCCTCGAGTGGGACGGCGACCCCAACCAGGTCCCGACCAAGGACAAGCGGTTCATCTGGGTCGACACGTACGCGCGGTGGCGCATCACCGACCCGCTGCTCTTCTTCCAGCGCCTGCGCGACGAGCGGGGCGCGCAGTCGCGCCTCGACGACATCCTCGACGGCGAGACGCGCAACACGATCGCGAAGCACGAGCTGATCGATCTGGTCCGCTCGACGCAATCGCGCCTTCGTCGTCTCGCGAGGACCTTCGCCAGATCGGACAGAGCCCCGAGCAGGTGGAGCTGGTCCAGTACGGAAGAGAAAAGCTCACGGCCGAGGTCCTGAAGGCCGCGCGGAGCCGGACCGCGGACCTCGGGATCGAGATCCTCGACTTCCGCTTCAAGCGCGATCAACTACGTCGACGAGGTGCGGCAGGAGGTCTACGCCCGGATGATCTCCGAGCGGAAGCGGATCGCCGAGCATGTACCGCTCCGAGGGCGCGGGCGAGGCGGCGCGGATCGCGGGCGAGCGGGAACGCGAGCTCCGCGTGATCGAGTCGGAGGCCTACCGGCAGTCGCAGGAGATCCGCGGCAAGGCGGACGCCGAGGCCGCGGACATCTACGCCGCGGCGTACAGCCGCGATCCGGAGTTCTACCGCTTCCTCAAGACGATGGAGACCCTCGAGCAGAGCATCGACCCCGAGACGGTCCTCCTCCTGTCGACCAAGGGAGAGTTCCTCCGCTACATGGACGCGGCGCAGTAAGGGACCCGAAAGATAGGCGTCCGGTCGCGCGTCCCGATCAGACGCGCGGCCGGGTGGGCGGCGCCGGGCGCGCCGTCCACGACACGATGACGCGCGTCGCGGGGGCGCCTTCCCAGGCGCGGCTCTCGATCGATGCCTCGACGCCCTCCGCGCCGGAGAGCTCCATCAGCCTCTCGAGGAAGCCCACCGACTGCCACGCCGCGGCCTCCTCGGCGCGAGGGCTCATCCCGTAGCGGATCTGGATGGTCGCCTTGCCGTCGCGGACCGCGATCACCTCGGCCGCGGGAAAGTCGAAGAGCGCCTGCCGCAGAATCTGAAAGCGCATGAACGTGTCGCGCGGATCGCTGCCCGAGAAGAGCTCCGGCTCCGACTCGTGGAGCTCGTCAATCGTGCGGCGCCCCCAATGTCGGACCGCCTGGAAATCTCCCCGCGCGATCTCTTCGAAGATCGCGAGCCCCATCCTCTCGTAGGCTTCCATCGGATACCACGCGTCGGCCTCGATGCGCCGGCCCAGCCATTCGAGGTCCTGCGGCTGAGAGATGCCTCTCCCATGCGACCTGCTTCGCCGCGCGCATCATGCGCACGTAATCCGCGAAGAGCACTCCTTTGACCTGTCTCGCCACGATCCACAAAAGCCTATCACCGACTCGCCATTCACCTCACGCCCCTCCGAGAACGCGGACCGCCGACGACGCGACCGAGGAAGGTCGCACGAAAACCCGACGGCCGAAGAGGATCACCCGCGGGCTTTTCGGGGTTTCGCCGGAGGGGATTGGCGCGGTCGCTTTCCGGGCTGCTTCTTCGGCTGAGGCGGTCGCGCCGCGGCGGCCACGTCTTCCGTGAGGAGCACGATCTTCCGGATGATCGCCGAGACGCTCGCGAGAAACTCGGGGCTCACCGACGCCAGGCGATCGATGAGCGGCTTCAAGCGGGCGATGTCGCCGAGGTCGTTCGGGAGAAGATTGCCCGGCTTCTCGCCGAGTGCTTCGGCGATCGTGACGAAGTCCGCGAGGTACAACCCCCGCTGATTCGTCTCGAGCCTGGCGAGGTGTGCCGCGGAGATTCCCACGCGCCTCGCGACTTCGGCCTGGCTGAGGCCCTTCGAAACACGGAGATTTCTGAGAGTACGACCGTACATGATCCCGGGCCCTCAACGTTCTCGGTCAGACAGGCGAAACAGCGCGGTGCCGCGGGTCGACGACTCCGGTCGGTTGCTCCGAGGCGGCCGAGTGCCGAGGCCAAGTCGACGAACATCGAAGCGAGTCTATCCTTGACGCCGGCATCGGCGCGAGCGAGATCCGCGGTGCTCTCCGCCTCGACATCCTCACCTTTTCCGCTTCGCCCCCGGTTCCGATTTGCGCCGGGGTCTCCCGCGCTGCCCTGCGGCAGCGGCAGCGGCTCCGGCTGCGGCAGCAGCAGCGCCGCGGCGGCCAGGTCCTCGGTGAGCAGCACGATCTTTCCGATGATCGTCGAGACGCGGGCGAGGAACTCGGGCTGGACTTTCGCCAGACGATCGATGAGCGGCTTCAGATGGGCGATGTCGCCCATGTCGTTCGGGAGGAGATTGCCCGGCTTTTCGCCGAGAGCTTCGGCGATGGTGACGAAGTCCTCGAGGTACAACCCCCGCTGATTCGTCTCCAGCCTGGCGAGTTGCGCCGGAGAGATCCCCACGCTCCTCGCGACCTCGGCCTGCACGCGTCCCTTCGATTCGCGGAGTCGTCTCAGAATCCTGCCGTACATACCGGTCACAATACGCGCTACTTGCCATATAGGCAATGTTTTATGATTTTCTTTCCAGATGGGCACGCTGCGGACTCACCCATTAGGCGAATGCTGGCTGAGGAGTTGCCATCTTGGAAACTCCAGGATATGCTGTGCACGATCATCCCCACGCCTGATCAGCCGGCCGCGACAGGCGCGCGCTTCGACGGCCATTCTGGGCCATCCTCGCGCGCGTTCCGCCACGCCTTCATCCTCAGACGGGATCCCGAAAGGATGCGGACCGATGGCGACTCGAGCTCCAACTCCCCCCGACGGGCACGAGGCTCGGGCCCCCGCATCTCCGCGCCCTGACGAGCGCGGCTCTTCCGAGACCGAGCCCGCGAGGGACCCCCGCGCCGCCGTGCAGGTCGTCGGGATCGGCGCCTCCGCCGGGGGCCTCGACGCATTCATCGATCTGGTTTCCGCCATTCCGCCCGAGACGGGGCTCGCCCTCGTTCTGATCCAGCATCTCGATCCGCGCCACGACAGCCTGCTCGTCGACATCCTGGCCGGCGTCACGACGATTCCCGTTCTGGAGGTGGTCGACGGGATGCGGATCGAGCGCGACCACGTCTACGTGATCCCGCCGGATCGCGAGATGACGGTGGAGAACGGCCTCCTCCGTCTGAAGGCCCGGACCCCGAAGGTTCCTCATCGTCCGCTGGACAGTTTCTTCTGCTCGCTGGCGCGGGATCGCGGGCACGGCTCGATCGGCGTGGTGCTCTCCGGCAACGACGCGGATGGAGCGTTCGGGCTTCAGGCGATTCGCGACGCGGGAGGCATCACGTTCGCCCAGACTCCGGAAAGCGCGAAGTACCAGGTGATGCCGCGCGCCGCGGCCGCTGCGGCGGATTTCGTGCTGCGGCCCTCGGCCATCGGCGAGCAGCTGATCAGCCTCGCCCGACGCGCCGAATCGGTCGACGGCAAACCGACCGGCGAGTCGGACGCCGCGGAGTTCAGCCGCATCCTCGAATTGCTGCGCGCGCGCCATCCGGTCGACTTCGGCCACTTCAAGCGCGCAACCCTCGAGCGGCGCATCCTGAGGCGCGTCCTGCTCGGAAACCACGCCGGACTGCGAAGCTACGCCGACTCCCTCGAGAAGGACGACGACGCGGTCGAGACGCTGTACCAGGATCTTCTCATCGGCGTGACCTCGTTCTTCCGCGAGCCGGCGCGCTTCGAGGCGCTGAAGACGGCCGTCTTTCCGGCGTTGGTGCCGGACCGCGGCGCCGGGGAGAGCGTGCGGATCTGGGTGGCGGGCTGCTCGACCGGCGAGGAGGTCTACTCGCTGGCCGTCACCCTGCTCGAGTTTCTCGACGACCAGCCCGGCGCGCCCCGGATCACCATCTACGGGACCGACATCAACGAGCAGTCGCTCCGGAAGGCGCGCGCGGCGGTCTACTCGCTGCGTGCGCTCGGTGGCGTCTCGCCGGAACGGCTGGCGCGGTTCTTCACTCCCGCGCCCGGCGGCTACAAGGTCGCGAAGGCGATTCGCGAGCTCTGCGTCTTCGCCGCGCACGACGTGACGCGCGACCCGCCGTACTCGCGAATCGACCTCGTGACCTGCTGCAACGTCCTCATCTACTTCGATCCGGACCTTCAGAAGAAGGCGGTCGAGCTCCTCCAGTACGCGCTCGCGCCGGGCGGTTTCCTGATGCTCGGAAGCTCGGAGACCCTCCGTGGCGCGGCCGGTCACCTCATCCCGGTCTCGGCGAAGCCGCTGATCTACCGCAAGCGTCCAGGTGCCGGGCGCGCTGGCCACGATCGACGTCGCGGCCCGCTCACCGCGATCGAGCCTTCCCGCCGCGTCTTCGCTCCCCATCGCTCGGGGGCCCGAGCCCGGTGCCCGCGACGAAGACGATACCTTCCTCGCCGCCCATCTCGCTCCGTGCGGCGTGCTCATCAACGACCAGCTGGAGATCACGCGCATTCGGGGCGACATCGCTCCGTTCATCGCGCTGGAGCCTGGAGACGCCTCGCTCAGCCTCTTCGGTCTGGTCCGGCATCCCGAGGTCCTGGCGCTCCTGCGCCCCGCGGTCCGCCGGGCGTTCCGGGAACAGATCCCCGTGACGAAGGAAGAGATCCTGGTCGTGGATGGCGAGCTTCGCCTCCGCGTTGCGTTCGACGTGATCCCGTGCGGGACCCCTCCGCCGGACCACGATCGCTGCTGGATCGTGTTCCGCGGCAGTCCCCGCGCCGGCGCCGCGGAGAGCGGAGCCGGCGCGCCGGCAGACGGAGATCGAGAGCCTGCGCCGCGCGCTGGCGGCCGCCATCGACGATCGCGAGCAGCTGGCCGACGAGGGCTCCGCCGCGGCCGAGGAAGCGCAGTCGAGCGATGAGGAGCTGCGCAGCGCGAACGAGGAGCTGGAGACCGCGAAGGAAGAGCTCCAGTCGGCGAACGAGGAGCTCAGCACGCTCAACGACGAGCTCCGGCTCCGCAACACGGCGCTGGTCAAGTTGAACGACGACATCGAGAACCTGCTCGGCGCCGTGGAGATCCCGATCCTGTTCGTCGGCACCGACCTGACGCGTGCGCCGGTTCAACCTCACGGCCGGATTGCTGCTCAACCTGCGTCCGGATGCGATCGGGCGGCCGCTTCGCGAGGCGAAGTCGACCATGGACGCCGCCTATCTCGAGAAGCTCGTCGGCGCGGTCATCGAGACGTCCGACGCGGCCGACGTCGAGGTTCAGGACGCGGCGGGTGACTGGCGGCTGCTGCGCATTCGCGCGTATCGCACGTCCGGCGGGAACATCGATGGCGCGATCGTGGCCGTGCTGGACATCAACGAGCTGAAGCGAAGCGTCCTCGTCGCCGAGGAGGCCGCGCGCGCCGCGACGATGCAGTCCGAGGCCAGCGCGCTGCTGGCGTCGTCGCTCGACTACGAGACGACGCTCGAGTCTCTCGCGCGTCTCTCCACGGCGGCGTTCGCCGACTGGTGCGCGGTGGACCTGGTCAACGACGACGGCTCGATCCGCCACCTCACGGTCTCCCACGCGAACCCGGTGCTGCGCGAGCTCGCGCTCCAGTTCCAGCAGGCGGCCTTCAGCGAGCCGGAGAGCGCGCCGGGAGCCCCTCAGGCGCTGCGCCTTCGCGAGTCCGTCCTTCTGTCCGACATCGCGGAGTGGAAACTGAGCGGCGCTCAGCCGGAGGCCCGGATCACGCAGCTCATCGGCGCCCTCGGCGTGCGCTCGCTCATCAGCGTCCCTCTCATCGTCCGCGACAAGGTTCTCGGCACCACGACGTTCTCTTCCTCGCGGCGCCAGTACGACAGCGACGACCTGCGGCTGGCCGAAGATCTGTCGCAGCGCGCGGCCGTCGCCATCGACACCGCCATGCTCTTCCGCGAGGCGGAGAGCGCGAACCGGTACAAGGACGCCTTCCTCGGGACGGTGGCGCACGAGCTGCGCACGCCGCTCACCTCGATCCTCGGATGGGTCCAACTCGCGCAGGGGCATCCGGAGATGCACGGGGAAGCCCTCTCACGCGTCGAAGAGAGCGCCACGCTCCTGCGGCTGTTCATCGAGGACCTTCTCGACGTCGCCCGCATCCGGGAGAAGAAGCTGAGGATGGACATGGCGGAGATCGACATGGCGTCCATCGTCCGGTCCGCCCTCGACATCACCGCCCCCGGCGCGGGCCGCAATCAGATCCGCCTGCATCTCGCGCTCGACCCCGCACCGTTGCGCGGCGACCGCGGCGCGGCTCCTGCAGGTCGTCTGGAACCTGCTGAGCAATGCGATCAAGTTCACGCCGCCCGGAGGCACGATCGACGTACGCCTCGAGCGGGACGGCAACGACGCGCGCTTGTCGGTCCTCGATACCGGCTCCGGCATCAGCGCCGAGTTCGCGCCGCACGTGTTCGAGCTGTACCGGCAGGCGGATGCGACGTCCCATCCCCGGACGGGACTCGGAATCGGGCTCTCGATCGTCGAGCAGATCGTGAAACTCCACGGAGGGACGGTTCACGTCGAGAGCCCGGGCGTCGGCCGGGGCTCGACGTTCATCGTCTCCCTCCCCCTCTGCGTGGCGACTCCGGCGGAAAGCTCGCCTCCCACCAGCTCGGGACGCCGGTCCGGCAAGTCCCGCCGGGTCAAGCCCGCGGCCGCGGAAGCGGCGAAAAAGGTGCCTTCATGAACGTGCCGGTTGTCACCGCGCACGGATGCTCTTCGAGGGTTGTATCACTGATGATCCGAGTAACCTGACAGACCATTCGAGTTCCAGACTGCCCGCGGCCAGAACCGCCGTCGATGAAAGGGAGACTTCATATGAAGCGACAGTACATAGGCGTCGTGGCGATCCTCGGGATCGCGGCGTTTCTTTTCGGCCCGTCCCCGGCGCTGGCCCAGGTGGCCCCGACACCCGGGATCACGGAGCGGTTCTCGGTCCTGGCAAACTCCGCCGTGACTGGCTCCACCGGGGCGGGCACCGTGGTCACGGGAGACGTCGGCTCTTCTCCGACTCCCTCGATTTCGAACTTTGGGCCTTCGACCGTGGCGGCTCCGTTTGTCCTGCACACCACGAATGATTTGACCGTGCAGCAGGCTCATACGGATGCCATCGCGGTCTACAATTTTCTGGCCGCTCAGGGACCCGGTACCGTGCTCCCTGCGCAGCTGGACGGAGCGGCGCCCGTCCCCGGCATCTATTCTTTTACGGGAGGAGCGGCCGATCTGGCGGACACCGGAACCCTTACGCTCAACGGTGGCCCTGCAGATGTCTTCATTTTCCAGGTGGATAGCGCGCTCACGTTCAACGTCAACTCGAACGTCGTCGGTACGGCGAACCCCTGCAACGTGTTCTGGCGGGTCGGCACCTCCGCGACCCTCAACGGAGTCAACTTCCGCGGAAACATCGTCGCGGACGCAAGCATCACCGTAGGGGCTGGTGCCAACGTGGAAGGCAAGCTCCTCGCGGGCACGGGTGCGACGGGTGCGGTGACGATGGCGGGCGCCGGCGGCAACACGATCGGCGGGTGCGCCGTCGCGCCGGCCGGGGTGTGCCCCGTCATCACGCTGAGCCCGGCTTCACCACTTCCCTCAGGCACGGTTGGAAGCACCTATAGCGGCGTAACCATCTCGGCCTCCGGTGGGGGCGCTACGTACGGGTACGGGGCCGGGATCGGGCTGCCGCCCGGGCTGACGCTCAATACTTCAACGGGCGCGATCACGGGGACGCCGACGACCGCCGGAACGTTCAATTTCACGATCACGGGAACGGACACCACGACCTTCTGCTTCGGCAGCCAGGTCTACAGCATGGTGATCGCGGCCGCGGTGCCCCCGGGCGTTCCCGCGCTCGATTGGGTGGGACTCGCATTCCTCGTCATTCTCATCGGCGGCGTCGGGGTGTTCCTCACGACCCGATCCTGAGCTGACGGGTCCACGTGACTCTCCGCGCGCCTCTGCGCCGGTTCCGCAAGGGACCGGCGCAGGGGAATCCCCCCCGCCCCGCGAAGCGGGGAGAGGGTGGCTGAGCGAAGCGAGGCCGGGTGAGGGGTGAGGTGATTCTCCTTCCCTACTCCGCGGCCACCGTGAACTGCTCGAACGTCCCGTCCGGCAGGATGAACGTCGTGATCCGCAGCGTCCGCGACGCGAACTTCACGCGATACCGCCGCAGCGTCATCCCGCCGCGCTCTCCCCTGCCGATCTGCGCGAGCTCCTGTGGCTTGCCGAGCGGTCCGAGGCTCGACGCGAAATCGGCGAGCGCCTCGTCGCTGAAGTAGAAATTCGCGTTGCCGGTGAAGAGCGCGCGGTCGATCTTTCCCTTCTGCAGCCCCGCGAAGATCCCCTTCACCTGCGCCAGCGTCGCCTCGGTCGCCTCGTCCGTCGTGGCGAAGAGCGCGTTCGCGATCGCCGTCCCGATCTGGCTCGAAGCATCGGTCGCGTCGAGGTTCACGAGCGCGACGATCGCCGCGCGCTGCTCCGGATAGACGCTGTTCTGCGCCGTGAATCCCGACACCTCGCCGCCGTGCGAGATCCTCCGGCGTCCGTCCGAGTTCGACACGCCGACGCCGAGCCCGTACTGCACCCCGACGCCGCTCGCGAGCTGCATCTCCGTCTCCAGCTCCCGCCACGAGGCGGGCTGGAGCACCTTCTGCTCGATCATCGCGCGGTCCCAGAGCGCGAGGTCGCGCGCGGTCATCGCGAGCTGTCCCGCGCCGAAGAGCCATCCCGCGCCTTCCTTCGGCGCGGGGCGCGCCGCCCCGAGCGCGTAGCGGTGGTAGCGCGACGCATCCCCGGCCGGCAGCGCCGCGGGGGCGATGTCGAACACCGTCGTCATCCCGAGCGGCTGGAAGATCCGCTTCCCGAAGAGCTCGAAGAGCGGCATCCCGCTGACCTTCTCGACGATGCGCCCCGCCATCACGTAGTTCGTGTTGCTGTACTGGTACTTCGTTCCCGGCTCGAAATCGAGCGGCTTCTTCGCCCACTCGTCGAGGATCCGCTCCGCCGTGACCGGCTCGAGCATCATCGGCATCACGTAATCCTGCGGCCAGAAGTCCTGGTAGCCGGACGTCATCGAGAGGAGCTGCCGGATCGTCACCTCGTTCGCGCGCGTCAGCTCGGGAAACCAACGCACCACCCTGTCCTCGAGCGAGAGCCTCCCCTCCTCGGCGAGAAGCAGGACCGCCGCCGCGAGAAACTGCTTGCTGATCGATCCGATGCCGTAGCGCATCGCCGGCGTCGCGGCGGTCTTCTTCGCGAGGTCCGCCGTCCCGTAGGCCTGCTCGTACGCGATCTCGCCGTCGCGCACGACCGCGATCGACGCGCTCGGCGCGCCCGTCTTCGCGAGGATCGATGCCACGCTCGAGTCGATCTTCGCCCGCATGTCGGCAGGCAATTCGGCGGCGCGCGCGGAAAGGACCGAAACGAGGAGCAGGGTGGCGAGGAAGGCGAACGTTCTCGAGATGCGCATGAGCGCATTCTATGGCTGCTGCCTCTGATTCTCCCCTCTCCCGGCCTTCGGCCACCCTCTCCCCGCTTCGCGCGGCGAGGGGAGAAGGCAATGACCCCGTCCCGTGATCGCGATCACATCGACCCTCGACATGCATCACACGGCGCCGTACAATCCCCGCTTCACCCAACAACGGTCGCGAGACGTCGCTTCAGGGCGCGCGTGCGGCAAGGGGTCTCACCGGGCGGCGGCGCGGACCGGTTCGGTTTCGATCGAAACCCAGGAGGAGCCTCATGACCAGGATCGTCAGCGCCTGCCTCGCCGTCTTCTTCCTCGCCGCCCCCGCGTTCGCCGCCAAGCCGCTCGCCACCGCCTCGACGAACTGGGACGGGGTCGAGATCGACCTGATGAGCGTCGAGCGGAAGGGAAGCGTGCTGACGGTGAAATGGGCCGTCCGGAATACGGGGACCAAAGCTGTGGACGTCGGGTTCACGATGACCGGCAACGGCGCGTCCACGTATCTCGTCGACGAGGAGAACGGCACGAAGTACTACGCCCTCACCGACAAGGAGGGCCACCTGCTGGCGACCATGCACGAGTACGTCACCAGCGGGCGCCACGGGATCACCGAGAAGATCGATCCCGGTACGACGAAGCGGTACTGGGCCAAGTTCCCGGCGCCGCCTCCGGCGGTGAAGAGCCTCACCGTCCTGTTCACCGACACCGAGCCGATCGAAGAGGTCGCGATCACGGACAAGTGATGCGACGCGCGATCCCTCTGGTCCTCATCCTCCTCGCGGCATGCGGCGGTCAGGAGCGCACGGCGGCGGCGCCGGCGGAAGAGGTGAAGACGGCCGCCGCACCGGCGGAGGCGCAGGGCGGGCTCGCCGAGGTCGACTGGATCGATCCCGAGCCCGCCGACGCGCAGGCCCGAGCCGAGCAGGCCGTCGGCGCCGAGGGGAACCGGAACAAATCCACGCTCCTGACCATGCAGATCACGACGCTCGTCGACCGCACGAGCGGCATCGAAGGATTCGCGAGCGCCCTCGCGGCGCGGAACGTCTCCGTCGACGAACGCCTCGCCCGCCTCGGCGCGAGGGTCACCGACCAGCAGATCGTCATCACGCTCCCCGGCTCGGTCCTCTTCGATTTCGACAAGGCGGACATCCGCGCCGATGCCGAGCGGACGCTCGCCGAGGTCGTCGAGGTGATCGGAGCGTACGCGGGACGTCCCGTGCGCATCGAGGGGCACACCGACTCGATGGCGTCCGACTCCTACAACCAGGCGCTCTCGGAGCGCCGCGCGAAATCGGTCGCATCGTGGCTCGCGGGGCGCGGCGTTCCGGCCGCGCGGCTTTCGACGGCCGGTCTCGGCGAGACCCGCCCCGTCGGCGACAACGCCACGGCCGCGGGCCGCCAGCGCAACCGCCGCGTCGAGATCGTGATCGGAAAGGTCTCCTCGTGATTGATGAACCCCATTGGAACAACGAGAGGAAGAAACGATGACCGCTGCCGTCAATCCCGTCGCCCCGAAGAAACGCTCCTGGATCAAATGGATCGCGCTCGGGTGCGTCGGAATCCTGATCCTCGGCGCGCTCGCCGCCGCCGCGCTGGTGCTCGTCATCTTCGGCGCCGTGAAACGCTCCGACGTATACGCCGGAGCGCTCGCGCGCGCCCGCGCGCATCCCGGGGTCGTCGCCGCGCTCGGCGAGCCGATCGAGCCCGGCTTCTTCGTCACCGGGTCGGTGAACGTGACGGGACCTTCCGGCGAGGCCAGCCTCGCGATTCCCCTGAAGGGGCCGAAGGGAAAAGGGAAGCTCTACGTGGAAGCGACGAAGGGAGCGGGAGAGTGGCAGTACCAGACGCTCGCCTTCGAGCCCGAGGGTGGAGGGGCGAGGATCGATCTGCTCGCGGAGAGCGCGCAGAGCGAGCCCCCCGGTGACGCGGCGCCGGCGAGCGCGGAGGAAGGCAGCCCGGCTGCCGCGGGCGCGCCGGCCCTCGACAGGATCGGGTTCGCCATGGACGACGACTCCGCGGAGGTGCGCGAGTTCCTCGAGCGGTTTCCTTCCGGGGTGAAGGCGGTCCTCGCCGGAGTGCACTTCACGAACGTCCGGGGCGAGGACGAGATCGTCCAGCGCTGGTACCGGGACGGAGAAAAAATCGACGAGCAGCTCCTGGCGGCGAGCGACCTCTGGGAGGGCGCGCTGCCGCCGGAGGGCTGGTTCTCTCTCCGGCTCGCCGCGGAGGACGGCCTCGCCTCGGGCGAGTACCGCGTCGACGTCTGGCTCAACGGAACGAGGGCCCAGAGCGGCACGTTCGCCATCGAATGAATCCAGACGTGATGTGATCGCGTCCGCCACCGGTGCACCCCGGATCGGGCAGGTGCGGTGCCCGCGCCCGTCGGAGTCGCGCGCCGCCGCTTTGGAGGGGCGCGCGCCGTTTCCGCCGGCTCGCCCGGAGCGGTGGGTCCCGGTAGGTGGGCGCGTCCGGGCAATCACCATTCCGGGCGGCCGCAGGCCGCCTCACACCGGCAACCCGAGCCGCCGGAGGACCTGCGCGAACCGCGGGTCCGACCGGAGAGGCCGCAACCCCCGCTCGACCTTCGTCTGGGACACCATGCCGCTGTTCATGTCGATGGATCGATTGAGCGCGGCGAAAGCGCGATCGTGGTCGCCGAGGGCCGTGTAGACGTTTGCGAGGTAGTAGGGGTCGCTGCCCTCCTCGGCGCGCTTCTCCAGACGGCGGACGATCGCGAGCGCCTCGGCGCGGTTTCCCGCCGCCGCGTGCGCGACGGCGAGATTCGCGAGCTGTTCGCTCGTCTCGCCCGAGAGAGCCGCCGCTTTCGTTGCGGCGGCGATCGCCTCCGCATGCCGCCCTGCGTCGCTGTAGAGGCCCGTGATCATCGAGAGCATCTGCGGGAAGTCGGGGTCGATCTCGAGGTACTTCTCGGCCGTCCGAAGCGCCTCCTCCTGCCGCCCCGACATCGCGAGCACCTCGACGAGATTGACGCCGATGATCATCGAGAGCGGGTCGAGCTCCTGCGCCTTCTGGATCTGGGCGAGCGCCTCGTCGATCCTCCCGTGCTCCCGGAGATAGATGTTGTACCAGTGACGCGCGGTCGGGTACTCGGGATCGAGCTCGATCGCGCGGCGGTACGAGGCCTCCGCCTTGCTCCACTCCCGGCGCATGGCGTACATGAACGCCAGCGTCGTATGTGCCTCGGGGAGACGGTCGTCGATCGCGAGCGCCCTCCGGATCGCGGGCTCCGCCTTCGCCGCCACGTCGGCGGCGGGGCGATCGGCGTACTGCTCCATCAGCAGGTGCGAGTCGGCCACGCCGATGTATGCCTTCGCGAACGTCGGGTCTTTCGCGACGGCCTGCTCGAAATACCCGAGCGCTTTCTGCAGCGACTCTCCCGTTCTCCGGTTCCAGTGGTAGCGCCCCTTGAGGTAGAGCTGGTACGCCTCCGGGTCGCTCGTCATCGCCCCCGCCGTGCGCGCCGGCAATCCCGACTGCCCGCCGGGCCGCAGCCGCTCCGAGATCTCTCGCGAGATCTCCTGCTGGAGCGAAAGTGCATCGGAGACCTTGCGCTCGAAGCGCGCGCCCCAGAGCTGCGCGTTCGACCGGGCGTCGATCAGCTCGGCCGAGACGGTGAGATTCTCGCCGCGCTGCAGCACGCGCCCGGCGACGACGGCGTGGACGTTCAACGTCTCCGCCACCTTCTGCAGGTCGCTGTCCTTTCCCTTGAACTGGAACATCGTGCTGCGCGGCACGACGCGGAGGCCGGCGATGCGCGAGAGGTCGTTGATGATCGTCTCGGAGATCCCGTCGCTGAGGTACTCGCTCTCCGCGTCGCCGCTCGCGTTCGCGAACGGGAGCACGCCGATCGAGTCGATCGCGGGCGCCGCCGCGCCGCTGGAGGCGTCGCCGCGGCGGATCGCGAAGATGGCGACGGCGGCGATGACGAGGACGGCCGCTGCGGCCGCGACGAGGATCACGGCGCGCTTTCGCGGCGCGGGAGCGGCGGCGCGCGCGGTCTCCCCCGATGCCGAATCACGCTTGAGGTTCTTGAGGTCGACGACGAGGTCGCGGGCCGACTGGTAGCGGCGGTCGGGATCCTTCTCCAGCAGCTTCCGGATGATCCGCTCGAGCTCCTGCGGCAGCCCGTAGTTGAAACGGGCCATCGGCTCGGGGTCGGCGTTGGTGATTTTGTTGATCGTTTCGGTCGTGGTCCCGCCGGTGAACGGGAGCCTGCCGGTGACGAGCTCGTAGAGCACGACGCCGAAGCTGAACAGATCGCTGCGAGGGTCGACCGTGCGCCCGAGAGCCTGCTCGGGGCTCATGTAGTTGGGGGTGCCGACGACGATGCCGACGCCGGTCTTGATCTTCGTGTTCTCGTCTTCGGGGGCGGGCGCGTTCATCTTCGCGAGCCCGAAGTCGAGCACCTTCACGTGGCCGCGCGCGGTGAGCATGATGTTGGCGGACTTGATGTCGCGGTGGACGATGCCGCGCGCCTGCGCCTCGTCGAGCGCGTCCGCCACCTGCAGCGCGATGTCGACGACCTCGGCGACGTCCGGCGAGCGGGTCTCGCGCACCTGCGCGAGCGTCTTCCCGTCGATGAACTCCATCGCGATGAAGACGCTCTCGCCGTCCTCGCCGACTTCGTGGATCGTCGACACGTTCGGGTGGCTGAGGACCGAGGCGGCGTGCGCCTCCTGGAGAAAGCGGCTGCGGCGCGAGGGGTCGCGCGCGACATCGGCCGGCAGCACCTTGAGCGCCACCACCCGCCGCAGCTTCAGATCCTCGGCGAGGTAGACGTCTCCCATCCCCCCGGAGCCGAGCTTCTGCCGGATCCGGTAGTGACCGATCTCGTCGGACATCTGCACTCCCGTTGTGGAAGGAATAGGCCGCGATTATCACATGATCATGTGATCCTGGGCATCCGCCCACTTCGGAACGTGGGCCTCGTGCGGTTCGGGCGTCCCGCGCCCGCCTCTGGTTCCACGATCGGATTCACCCAGCGAAGGCCGGGGAAGCGCTTGAAGTCGGCGTCGTTGGAGTGGAGCTCGCGCCCGCTTCTTACGCATTGAGCGTAAATATTTACGCATTCTGCGCAATGAGGCCACGGTGTGGCGCTTGCGTCCCGCCCGCCTCGGGGTGGACGGGACGCGCGGAAATGAGGGTCGCCCGCGCTACGCCCGTCGCGCGAAACCTCGCATCGACGCCGGCCGTACTCGAAGCGTACCCTCGATGCCGCGCACGAACCGGAGGTCATCCTTGCGCCGACTCCTCACTCTGTCCGCTCTCTCGATTCTCATCGCGTTGCCGGCGCGGGCCGACGCGCTCGCCGATCTGCGCGCCGCGCTCGAGACGCTCCGAGGATCCGCCCCCGTCGCCGCGTCGGCGACGATCCGCATCGAGTCGACGTCGAAAGAGGACGACAGCGAGCGGAAGGAAGCCGGGGAGGTGGCAGTCGATCTCGAAGAGGGAGCGGGCGGGCTCGCGATTCGCTACCCGAAGCCGCTGCTCGATCGGCTCGAGAGGGAGGCGAAAGCGACGCGCGCCGATCCCGAGAAGACGGCCCCCGGGCGCAGCGCGGTGCGCGAGCTCGACTCGATCCTCGCCGCCTCGCTCCTCAACCACGCGCCCGCGCTGCTCGGCCGCCTCGAGACCGCGACGCTCGTCGAGCAGAAGAACGCCGCGCTCGATGGCGCGCCCGCGCGCCTCCTCGTCTTCCGCGTAACCCCCCGCATGCCGGCCTCGGCGAAGAAGCGCGTGAAGTCCTCGGAGTTTCTCCTGCGCGTCTGGACCGGGACGGACGGCATCCCGCGCGCGGCGGAGCTGACCGAGAAGATCCACGCGAAGTTCCTGATGATGAGCTTCCATCACGAGGCGAAGTCGAGCTGGAGATACGAGCGCGCGTCCGATCGCCTCTTCGTCCGCTCGTTCCGCGAAGAGAGCAGCGATCAGGGCTTCGGCCAGGACAGCCGCCGGACCGTCGAGGCCAGGCTCACCCCGCGCGCCGCGTCGTGACAAAGTGGCAGGCGGCGTCTCGCCGCCCAGCCCGACCGCACGATCAACGACGACATGGCTCGCGCGGAGCCCGTTTCCGGCGGCGCGCCCGAGATGGGTGCAGCAGCCATGACATCCTTTAATAAGAGGCGACTTCCGCCTACATATGCAAGACACCCTTTGATACAGCACCGGATGAGCTTCCTTGTTATAGGCTGATCCTGACGCCGGTCCGTTTGCCTCCCCGAGGAACGGCGCACGCCGTCGCCGCTACGGCTCCCACACCACCTTCCCTCCCACGATCGTCATCACGCTCGTCGTTCCCGGGATCTGAGGCGGCGGAACCGCGAAGATGTCCTGCGAGAGCACCGCGAGGTCCGCGAGCCTCCCGGGCGCGATCGTCCCTTTGCGCGTTTCCTGGAGCTCCGCGCGCGCCGCTCCCGCCGTGTACGCCCGCACCCCCTGCTCGACCGAGAGCGCCTCGGCGCGATTTCCCGGGTGGATCGCTGCGAAGAAGATGTTGAGGAACGGATCGGGGGGGCCGTCCGAGCCGATCGCGAACGGGATGCCTCCCTCGAGGTGCGACCGCGCCATCTGCGCGTATGCGTGCCGCTCGGGGCCGAGCCGCGCCGGAGCCATCGGGCCGAGCATGAAGTGCGATGGATTCTGCACGATCGTGACGCCGAGCTCGCGCGCGAGCGCCAGCTGGTCGGGAGCGAGGTAGTCGCCGTGCTCGATCCGCACGCGCAGCGCCGGCCAATCGGCGGGCGTCCGCTTCATCGCGTCGAGCACCTCCGCAATCGCGAGGTCGCCCGTCGCGTGCAGGAGGAGCTGGCGTTCTCCGCGCGCGGCGTCCCAAACCATCGCCTCGATCTCGGCGCGCGAGTAATTGAGGGCGCCGCGCGCCGACGGGTCGTCCGCGTACGGCGCGCGCAACGCGGCGCTCCGCTCGATCGGGGTTCCGTCGAGGATGTACTTCACGGGGAAGCGCCCGGGGCTGCCGTCGTACGGCGCCAGCCGGAAATTGATGATGCGCCAGCGGACGCGCGGCTCGACCGAAACGATGAGCCGCTCGATCCGTTCGGGGTCGATGAGCGGCATCGCCTGGAACGTCGTGATGCCGTGGCGGATCGCGAACTCCTCCATCGCGCGGATCGAGGCGACGATCGCTTCGTCGCCGGCCGCGCTCTGCTCGCGCCGCTCCGGAGCCCATTTCGCGTGCTCGTAGATCCATCCGTTCAGGCGGCCGGCGCTGTTGCGGCCGTACGATCCGCCGGCGGGATTCGCCGCATCGTCGGCGATCCCCCAGGCGCGGAGCGCGGGCGTGTTGAGGACGGCGGAGTGGCCGCCGAGGGGAGCGACGTGGATGCGGTGGGAGGTGGAGATCGCGTCGAGGTCGTCGCGGGTGAGGCCCGCGTCGACGAGGTGGAGCGGGAGCTCGGCGGCGAGGCGGGCGCCGGCGGGAGCGCTCGCCGCGGCGGCGCGGAGCGCGTCGAGGAGCGCCCCGATCGTCGCTCCTTCCTGGGGGACGTCGACGACGATCCCCTCGTCTTTCATCCACGGCGCGTGGATGTGCGCGTCGTTGATCCCCGGGATGACGAGCTTCCCGCCGAGCTCCACGACGCGCGTGGAGGGGCCGGCCAGCGCACGGACCTCCGCGTCGGACCCGACCGCGGCGATCATCTCGCCGCGGATCGCGACCGCTTCCGCCCACGGGCGGGACGGGTTGCCGGTGAAGACGCGCCCTCCGGCGAGGATGAGATCCGCGGACTCCTGGCGCGGCGCCGACGCGCACCCGATCACCAGGACCACGGCCAGCAGAAACCCCGTGCGATGCATGAGAGACTCCAGTGACGAACGAATTGGAAGCGGCGAGGATAGCATCGGTCGATTGCAGATTGCCGATTGGGATGGGAGGGGCACCCCGGAACACTCGCGGTCGCGGAGCCCTCTTCACCGCTGCGGCCGCCGCTTCGCGGGCCCCTGGGCGCTTTTTCCTTGTGTCCCCCGTCACCGGGTAGGAAAACCCGCCCGAATGACACTCCTTCGCTGGGGGAGGCGCAGCATGAGCACAGGGTCGCTGTGGTTGGAGAGGTTGTCGGATCGATTCTTCGCGAAGCAGGTCGCCGGGGATGGTTGGCGCCGGGTGGCGCAACACCACCTCGCCGTTTCGCGCGAAGGCGATGGGCAGCCGCAGGTCTGGCTCACGATCGAGGACGGCGAGCGTCCGCGCTGCGTCGACGCGTGGCCGCGGCTCGCCGATGACGACCTGATGGCGATCACGGCGCTGCTCGGCCGCCCGTCGTTCCACTGGTTCCAGGAGTCGACGCGCACGCTCGCCACCGTGCCGAACGACGCCGCGCGTGAGTCCGCCGCTCCGCTGCCGACGACGTCGGTCATCGTGAGAGGCTTCGACGCGTCATGGACGCCGGGAGAGGGAGGATGGCTGCGCCTGCGCTTCCGCCGCGCCGCGTCGTGCGCGACACGGTTCGGCGCAGCCGACGGAGCGCGCTTCACCGCGTGCGTCACCGCGGCATCCGCGCGCGACCCGATCTTCGACCCGAGGACGCGATCGATTCGCTCCCTTCCGGACGGCGTCGCGATCGGCGGCCTCGCGCTCTCGCCGTAGGAACTTCGTCTTTTCTACCTCTTCGTTCCGACGGATGAGGATCTGACCGCGTTCGGTTACCCGTTCCACGTGAAGGAGTGATCTGAAGGGGCCGGGGTCTAGGGGCGGCGTCACCCCCCCGGCGGGCGGCTCGTCATCCAGGACTTCCGACGGACCTGAGGATCGGGACGTGTTGATCGCGCGCAGCGGCCGTACCGCTCGCCGGAGCTCGTGCGAATCACACAGCCTCCGGCCACCAGTACGATCCCCGGCGTCGCACTTTTGGAGTGCGGTGCGCAGCGCCGCTTTCCTGCTCGTGGCAGCTGAGCTAAAGCGGCGCTGCGCGCCGCACTTCCAAAGCGTCACCCGGCGCGGTCGTACCGCTCGCCGGCGCTCGCGGGAATCGCACAGCCTCCCGCCGTACCGCGCGGCGCCTTTGGCGACTCGCGCCCCGCGCCCGTCGGTCACGCTCGAGCGTGACGCGCGGGCTCTGACGCAGCGGGCGCGCGGGGGTAAGGTGGCGGAAGAGAGCGGCCGCGCGTTGCGCGGCCCACGCGGCAGCACCGCACCTCCGGATCGGTCAGTCTCATGCGCGCGATCGGTGTGGATTTCGGCTCGGTCACGACCAAAGCCGTGCTGGTCGACAGCAGCGGCTCGGTCGAGCTCTCCCTCTGCTCGAAAAAAGGCGAGAACGCCGCGGCGCTCGGGACCTTTCTCGCTCAGGTCGCGCGGCTCCATCCCGGCGAGCGGTTCTCCGCCTCCGTCGCGGGCAGCGATCCCTCCTCCACCGCGCAACGCCGTGTCCCGGCCGTCAGCTCTCTCGCCGCGATCGCCCGCGGGGTCCGCCGCGATCATCCGCGCGCGCGCAGCGTCATCGAGATCGGCGGCCATGCGTCCAAGTTCGTCATCATCGATCGCGACGGAGCGATCCGCGACTTCGCCACGAACGAGGCGTGCGCCGCGGGCACCGGGTCGTTCCTCGAGCAGCAGGCGAAGCGGCTCACGCTCACGCCCGAGGAGCTCGCGACGATGGCGATCGAGGCGCGCACCGGCGCCACGGTCGCCGGCCGCTGCTCGGTCTTCGCCAAGTCCGACATGATCCACCTCCAGCAGAAGGGGACGCCGGTCGGCGAGATCGCCTACGGCCTCTGCCTCGCGATCTGCCGCAACGCGCTCACCACGCTGCTCAAGGGAAGGGACGTCGAGCCCCCGGTCGTCATCGCCGGGGGATGCGCGCACAACGCCGGCGTCGTCCGCGCCTTCCGCGAGCTGCTCGCGATCCCGGAGCCCGGCGGCATCGTCGTCTCCTCGCATCCGGGGCTCGAGGCGGCGCTCGGTGCCGCGCTCTCCGCGCTCGAGAACGGCGCTCCTCCGCTCGAGATCGACGAGCTGGCGCGCGAGCTCCGCGCGATCTCGGGCCGCAGCGCGAAGAGCATCTCCACGCTCGCCCCTCTCCCCGCCCGCACGGATGCCGGGCGCCTCGCCGAGCCCGCGAGCGTTCACCCCGTCCCCGCCACCGGATTTCTCGGCGTCGACCTCGGCTCGGTGAGCACCGATCTCGTCGTGCTCGACGAGGAGGGAGAGCTCCTCTCGTCGGTCTACCTTCCGACCCGCGGCCGCCCGGTCGACGTGCTGCTCGAAGGGCTCGCGATCCTCAGCGCCCGATTCCCGGCCGGGCTCACGATCGCGGGGTGCGGGACGACCGGCAGCGGCCGCCACCTCGCGGCGAGCCTCGTCGGCGCGGACGTGGTCCGCAACGAGATCACCTGCCAGGTCCTCGGCGCGCGGCGCTTCCTCCCGGAGGCGGACACGATCCTCGAGATCGGCGGCCAGGACTCGAAGTTCATCTCGCTCCGCGACGGGATGATCGCCGACTTCGCGATGAACAAGATCTGCGCGGCGGGGACGGGATCGTTCCTCGAGGAGCAGGCGCGCGAGCTCGGGGATCGAGATCGTCGGCGAGTTCGCCGAGCGCGCCTTCCGCGCGAAGGCGCCACTCGAGCTCGGAACGCGCTGCACCGTCTTCATGGAGACCGAGGTCGTCAATTCCCTTCACGCGGGCGCGGCCGTGGACGACCTCTGCGCCGGCCTCGCGCTCTCGATCGTCCGCAACTACCTCGACAAGGTCGTCGGCGCGCGCCCTCTCGGCGAGGCGATCGTCTTCCAGGGGGGCGTCGCATCGAACGACGCCGTCGTCGCCGCGTTCGAGAGCGTTCTCGGAAAGCAGGTCCACGTCCACCCGTACAACCGGATCTCGGGCGCGATCGGCGCCGCCCTCGCGGCGCGGGCCGCGCGGCGCGTCACCGCGCCCTCCGAACTGGCGGCGATGATCCCCCGCAAGAGGCCCTCGCTCCGCTCGTTCGAGTGCGCCCTCTGCGCGAACCGGTGCGAGGTGAACGTCGTGCGGGTCGAGGGGAAACGCGCGTTCTTCGGCGACACGTGCGAGCGCTACACCGAGCGCGAGACCTCGCGCCCTTCGGCCGACCTGCCGCCGAACCTGGCGGACGAGTACGTCGCCCGCTGCGAGGCGGCGTTCGAAGGCGCGCCCGAGGGCGGGCTCACGATCGGGATCCCTCGCGCATCGACCCTCTTCGGCTCTCTCGCGTCTCTGGGCGACGTTCTTCAAGGCGCTCGGCCACCGGCCGGTCCTCTCGGACGTCTCATCCGACGAGACGCTCGCTCTCGGGCTCAGGCATCTCGGCGTCGGCGTCTGCCTTCCGATCAAGCTGACCGTCGGCCACGTCCACTCGCTCATCGCGAAGAAGGTCGACTACGTCTTCATGCCGTCGATCGTCGCGCTGCGGGGCTCCGATCCGGAGCGGTCGTACTCCTGCCCCTACGCGATGGCCGCCCCGTTCATGATCAGCAGCAGAGCGGAGCCGCGCCTCCTCTCCCCGTCGATCTCGATGTTCAGCGAGGAGGAGCTCGTCGCCGGATTCGCTTCGTGCCGCGAGACTCTCGGGGCGACGCCCTCGCAGATCCGCGACGCCTGGCGCGAGGCCGTGCGCGTGCAGGACAGGATCGACGCCGCGATGCGCGCGCGCGCCGCGCAGCTGCTGGGAGACGCCAGGAGAACGGCGCACGCCGCCCCCCGCTACCGGCGCGTGTTCGCCGTCCTCGGAAAGCCGTACAACACGCTCGACGGCTATCTCAACCTCTCCCTCTTCGAGCGCCTCCGCCGCCTCGGCGTCCTCGCGATCCCGCAGAAGCTCCTCCCCGTCGGCGGGCCCGGCACCTCGCAGCTCCCGTGGCGCCTCTCCGGAGACATCGAAGACGCATCCGCCGCACTCGCCGCGCTCCCGGGCGTTTATCCCGTCTCCGTCTCGAACTTCGCCTGCGGTCCCGACGCCTTCACGATCCGCGGCGTCGAGAAGAACCTCGGGACGAGGCCGCATCTCGTTCTCGAGTTCGACGAGCATCGGGCCGAGGCGGGGCTGATGACGCGGCTGGAGGCGTTTCTCGATCAGCTGGACGGAACGGACGAGACCGGACCGCCGCAGAGCCGCGACGATCGCCGGCGCGAGCCGGTGACCACGGCCGAGCCGGGCGGATGCGATCCCCCCTCCCGGCTCGGTGGTGCGCATCCCCTACTTCGCCGATCACGCGTACGCCTTCAGCGGATTCCTTCGCCTCCGCGGATGCGAGGCGGAAGTTCTCGCGCCCCCGACGGCGCGGATCCGCGCTCTGGGCGAGCGCTACTGGCTCGGCAAGGAGTGCCACGCGTACGCGATGATGGCGGGCGACCTGGTCGAAGTGTCCCGCACGAGCGGAGGAAAGCCGCTCGTCTATTTCGTGCCGGGGACGAGCCTGCCGTGCCTTCTGCATCAGTACGGGCAGGGGCTGCGGAAACTGCTCGAGCAGCTCGGCGTCACGAACGTCGGGGTGTCGGCGCCGACGGGCCGCGACATGGTCGCCGGATCGACGATCGACGCGCTCGAGCGGTTCTACCTCGGCCTGATGTCGATCGAGCTCCTCCTCAAGGCGGTCTGCCAGATCCGGCCGTACGAGCGGGAGAAGGGAGAGACGGACGCGGCGCACCGCAACAACCTGCGGCGGATCGAAACGGCGGTCGCGGAGGGCGACGTCCTCGAAGCGCTCGAC
Source organism: uncultured Acidobacteriota bacterium (assembly GCA_963793695.1). GTDB lineage: Bacteria > Acidobacteriota > Thermoanaerobaculia > Gp7-AA8 > Gp7-AA8 > CAWCBB01. The sequence continues at coordinate 612,567 of CAWCBB010000030.1, forward strand.
GAGGCGCTCGGGCGGCTCTCGCAGATTCCGGCCGATCGGAGCCGGCCGCGGCCCGTCGTCGGGATCGCGGGCGACATCTACACGAAGGTGAACCCGGTCGCGAACGACGACCTCTTCCGGTGGCTCGAGGACCACGGGATGGAGGTGTGGCCCTCGCCGTTCCAGATCGATCTGCTCGACCTGGGGCTCACGCGGAACCTCCACCGGAGCGTCGCGAATCTCGATCTGAGAGCGCTGATCCTCAACGGCGGCCTGGTGGCTCGCCGCGCGATCCATCAGTGGCGGGTGCGCAACGTGGTGGGAGGCCGCATCGTGCGGGCGGACGAGCCGGGGTTCGTCGAGATGAAGGAGCTGACGGCGCCCTACATGCCGAACGACGCGCACCAGCTGCTCTTCGTGAACGTCGGCAAGATCGTCGACTTCGCGCGCGGCGGCGCGGACGGGATCATCAACGCGATCTGCTTCAACTGCATGATCGGCAACGCGTCCGCGGCGGTGATCGAGAAGATCCGCCGCGACCACGACGACCTCCCGATCGTGAGCGCCGTCTACGCGGGAGGAGAAGACCCCTCGCGCCGGCTCGTCCTCGAGACGTTCATCGCCCAGGTGACCGCGCGCCACGAGCGGAGGGATGGCGGCGCCGGTGGAGAGCGCGTCGTGAAGGCGCAGGCGGCGTTCCCGAGTCGCAAGACATGAGAAAATCCAACCCATGCCCCGCGTCGTCCGCCCTCCTTCCTTCTCGCACTCCTCCTCCCGCTCTCGTCCCTGGCCGCCGAGTACCGCGCGTATTGGGTCGAGACCTTCAACACGCCGCTCGGGACGGCGAGCCAGATCGGGCGCGTGGTCGACGCGGCGGTCGCGAGCAATGCGAACGCGCTCTTCGTGCAGGTACGGCGGCGCGGCGACTCCTGGTATCTCGACTCGAAGGAGCCGCTGACCGAGACCGCCATGGTCGGCGAGCCGGACGCGACGGGGCGATGGACGCTCGATCCCCTTCGCTACCTCATCGAGCAGGCGCACGCGCGCGGCATCGAGGTCCACGCGTTCGTGATCGTCGGCTCGATCTACAACGCCGATCCGTCGGTCAAGCGCCCCGCAGACCCGAATCACGTCTTCAACCGCCACTTCTGGGACCCCTCGTCGAGCGCGCTCATCCCGAAGAGCGACCGGAACCAGTGGTCCACGCGCTCGCTGCCGCACAACATCGAGGGAACCACGTGGGACGGCCAGCGCTACGGCACCGAGTGGTACATCGACCCGGGGAATCCCGATGCGGCGGCGTACACGGTCGACGTGCTGACGCACCTCGTGCGCCGCTACGACGTCGACGGGCTTCATCTCGACCGGATCCGCTATCCGGAGGCGCCAATCGACAAGCCAGCAGGCGAAGCGTGGGGGATCAACATCGGCTACAACGAGACGAGCGTCGCGCGCTTCGTCTCCCGTCACGGGAGCGCGGCGCGAACCTACGAGGGAGCCGAGGCCGGGTATCCGGTCTCCAACGATCCGCTCTGGAACCAGTGGCGGCGCGATCAGGTCACCGCCCTCGTGCGCCGCATCTGGCTGAGCGCGACGGCGGTCAAGCCGACCGTCGCCGTCTCCGCCGCGCTAATCACGTTCTGGACCGGGCCGACGGCGTCCGGCGGATTCGAAAAGACGGAGGCGTATTACCGGGTCTTTCAGGACTGGGAGAGCTGGACGGAAGAGGGCATCCTCGATCTGCTCGCGCCGATGGACTACAAGCGGGAGCACGACGCGGCGGGGCGCGCGCAGTTCGACGACTGGATGGCGTTCACCAGAACAGCTCGCGCGCGACGACGATCGCCACGCCCTCATCGGCCTCGGCGCGTTCGTCAACGGGGTCGAGGGGACGCTGCGCCAGACGCGCCGCGCGCTCGCGCGCCCGCCGTTCGACTCGGGCAACACGCCCGCCGACGGCGTCATCTTCTACGCGCTCGGCGACACCACGCCCGGCTCGTCGGCGAACAGCTCGAGCGCGGCCGTCACCTCGAACCCGTACTCCTATCCGACCGCGAACCAGTCGACGCCGAAGCGCTCGAACGATGATTTCTTTTCGGCGATGAAGAGCGGATCGACCACGACGGGCGCCCGGCTCGAGGAGCCGGCGCTCACGCCGGTGTTCGTGTCGCCCGTCGCCACGCCGGCGATGCCGTGGAAGGAGAGCGCCCACCGAAGGGCACCTCATGGGGTTCGCGCGGCTGCCCGGCGGGATCGCCGCGGATGGCGCGAGCGTCCTCGCGGAGAACGTCGCGACGGGAGAGACGCGGACGGCGACGAGCGACGGCGGCGGATTCTACGGCCTGGTCGGTCTCGCGCCGGGGCTCTGGCGCGTGAGCGCGACGCTCGGCGGGACGACGATGGACGGCGGCCGGGTCGAGATCACGGCCGGCCGCGTGGCGACGGGAGATCTCGCGACCGGGCGCGCGCCGCGCAGACGGCTGCTGCGGAGACCGTAGGGGCGCCCCCCAAGGCCGACCCGGCGGGATGAGCCGCCGCGGGCAGCGCAGGCTTTTTGCATAGGCGCGACGCGTGCCCGACGTGTCGATTTCGGCCAGCGAGCGGGAAGAGCTCGCTTCGCTGGTCCAAGAGATCTCCGATTTCGCCATTTTTCTCCTCTCCCCGGAGGGAGAGATCCGCACCTGGAACCTCGGCGCCGAGCGCATCTTCGGGTACGAGGCCGAGGAGGCCATGGGGAAGTCCTTCTCCGTTCTCTATCGCCCGGAAGACATCGCCGCGCGTAAGCCGCAGGTCGAGCTCGAGGTCGCCCAGCGCGAGGGGCGTGTCGAGGATGAAGGGTGGCGCCTCCGGAAGGACGGCACTGCTTTCCGCGTCAACACGGTGATCACTCCGCTGCACCGGAAGGACGGCACGCTGCGCGGGTTCTCGAAAGTCACGCGCGACCTGACCGAGCGGGTGGCCGCGAAGGAACGGCTTCGCGAGAGCGAGGAGTCCGTCCGGCTCCTTCTCGAGTCCGTCAAGGACTACGCGATCTTCATGCTCGACCCGAAGGGGAACGTGGCGACCTGGAACGCCGGCGCGCAGAGGATCAAGGGGTACCGGGCGGCCGAGATCATCGGCCGTCACTTTTCGAGCTTCTATCCTCCGGAGGACGTGGCGGCGAGAAAGCCGGAGCGCGAGCTGGACGCCGCGCGGCGCTTCGGCCGTATGGAAGACGAGGGATGGCGGGTGCGGAAGGACGGATCGCGCTTCTGGGCGAACACGCTGATCACCGCGATCCACGACTCCGAGGGGCGGCTGCGCGGATACGCGAAGGTCACGCGCGACATCACGGAACGGAAGACCGCCGAAACGATGCAGGAGGCGCTCCTCGAGCAGCGCGAAGCGATCGTCCGGGCCCAGGAGGAGACGCGCCATGCGGAAGCGTCGTCGTTCGCGGCGCAGGAAGCGAACCGCGCGAAGGATGCGTTCCTCATGACGCTCTCCCACGAGCTTCGCACGCCGATGACCGCGGTCCTCGGCTGGGCGCGGCTGCTTCCGGTGCTCGAAGTGTCGGACCCGGCGTTCGCGGCCGCAATCGAAGGGATCTCACGCTCGGCCGAGCTGCAGGCGCAGCTGATCGACGACCTGCTCGACGTCTCGCGCATCATCTCGGGCAAGCTCCGGCTGAAGATCGAGTCCTCCGAGCTCTCCAGGATCATCCGGGCCGCCGCCGACACGGTCCGCCCCGCCGCCGACGCGAAATCGATCCGCCTCGAGATGGATATCCCCGAGGATCTCGGGCGGGTGGAGGTCGATTCGATGCGGATCCAGCAGGCCGTCTGGAACCTGCTGACCAACGCGGCGAAATTCACCCCGACGGGAGGGCGCATCGACCTGAGTGCCCGGCGCGAACCGCGGCAGGTCCGAATCATCGTGCGCGACACCGGCAAGGGGATCGATCGCGACTTTCTCCCGCACCTCTTCGAGCCGTTCCGCCAGGCCGAGTCGCCGACCACGCGGCACCACGGCGGGCTCGGGCTCGGGCTCTCGATCGCGCGCCATCTCGTCGAGTCGCACGGCGGGCAGCTCATGGCCGAGAGCGAGGGGCTCGGACGCGGCTCCACGTTCGAGATCACGCTCCCGATCCGCGCCACCCTCGGCGCCGAAGGGCCGGCGCCGGAAGCGACGCAGCCGGACGAGAAGCGGCCGCTCGCCGGCGTCGACGTGCTCGTCGTCGAGGACGATCCCGGAGCGCGGGATTTTCTGCGCGCGGCGCTCACGCGCGGCGGCGCGACCGTGAGGACCGCCGACTCGGTCCGCTCCGCGATCCTCCACATCGAGCAGACGCGACCCGACCTGATCCTCACGGACATCGGGCTTCCCGGCGAGGACGGCTACGAGCTGGTCCGCCGCGTCCGCGCCGATCCGAAAAACGCCGGCCTCCGCATCGCGGTGCTCACCGCGTTCGCCGGCGATCGCGACCCCTCGACGCGTGCGTTGCTCGACGCGTTCTTCGTCAAGCCGGTCGATCCCTTCTCGCTCGTCGACGAGCTCGGGCGACTGTTCCCGCGGGCGCGCTGAAGCGGCAATGTTCCGGGCCGCACGGTGTGGCTGCGAGTGATCTGCCCCCCGATACCACCACCCGGGGCGGTTCCGCGTTCAACATCGCCATCGCACCGCACCACGCCGCGCAGAATGTAGGGGCCGCTCTCTCTCCCGACGGTACAATCCCCCCGATGGACGAGCTCCGCGGCACGGTCGAACGGGTGACGTTCCGCAACCCGGAGAACGGGTTCACCGTCTTCCGCATCCGGGTCGAGGGAAGCGTCGAGACCGCGCGCGTCGTCGGGCACGGCCCCGACCTCCTCCAGGGAGAACGGATCGAGGCGCGCGGCGCCTGGATCGTCGACCGGACGCACGGAAAGCAGTTCCAGGCGACCGAGATCGTGACGACCGCCCCGTCGGGGCGCGCGGCGATCGAGACCTATCTCGCATCGGGCGCGGTCCGCGGCGTGGGCCCTCATCTCGCGAAGAAGCTCTTCGAGAAGTTCGGCGAGGCGGTGTTCGAGGTGATCGAGCGGGAGCCGGAGAAGCTCCGGAAGGTCCGCGGGATCGGCGGCGCGAAAGTCGCCTCGATCACCGAGAGCTGGAACGAGCAGAGGGCCTCGCGCGAGCTCATGCTCTTTCTGCACGAGCACGGCGTGACCCCGTCGCGCGCGGCGCGCATCTACAAGCAATACGGACACGACGCGATCCGCCTCATCCGGGAGAATCCCTTCCGCCTCGCCGACGAGGTGCGCGGCATCGGGTTTCTCAGCGCGGACGCCCTCGCGCTGCGCCTCGGGATCCCGCGCGACTCGCTCGATCGCGTCCGCGCCGGAATCCACTACGCGCTCGAGCAGAAGGCGCTCGAGGGCCATTGCGCGTTCCCGCGCGATCTCCTCCTCGACGCCGCCGCCGCGCTCCTCGGCGTCCCCGCGCCCCTCGTCGAACAGGGCCTCGCGCTCGAGCTCGAGACGAGGCAGCTCGCCGAAGAGCCGATCGAGGGACGCGCGTCGATCTTTCTCGGCCGCCTCTGGCATGCCGAGACCTCCGCCGCGAAACGTCTGCGGCGGCTCGCCGCGGCGCCGCTGCCCTGGAAGATCCGGACCGAGAGCGCGATCCAGTGGGTCGAGCCACGCCTCGGCATCGCCCTCTCCCCCACCCAGCGCGAGGCGATCGCGCGCGCTCTCTCCTCGAAGGTCTCGGTGATCACCGGCGGCCCGGGCGTGGGAAAGACGACCATCGTCCGCGCGATCGTCGAGATCGTCGAGGCGAAGAAAAAGGAGATCGAGCTCGCCGCCCCCACCGGCCGCGCCGCGAAACGGCTCTCCGAGGCGACCGGGCGGCCGGCCCGGACGATCCACCGGCTGCTCGAGATCGACCCGAAGCGCGGCGAGTTCCAGCGCAACGAGCTCTCTCCCCTCTCCTGCGATCTCGTCATCGTCGACGAAGCGTCGATGATCGACGTGCCGCTGCTCGACTCGCTCGTGCGCGCGATTCCGAACCGCGCCGCGCTGCTGTTCGTCGGCGACGCCGACCAGCTCCCCTCGGTGGGGCCCGGGCAGACGCTCTCCGATCTCATCGCCTGCGGCGCGTTCGGCGTGAGCGAGCTCACCGAGATCCACCGGCAGGCGGCCGGAAGCCGCATCGTCGTCAACGCGCACCGCGTCAACGAGGGCGAGCCTCCGCTGACCGCGGAGGGAGAGGAGGAAAGCGACTTCTACATCGTGGACGCCGCGGACGGCGCCGCGGCGCGCGACAAGATCGTCCGGATGGTCGCCGAGCGGATCCCGACACGGTTCGGGCTCGACCCGCGCGCCGACGTCCAGGTCCTCTCGCCGATGCACCGCGGCGAGGCCGGCGTCGCAGAACCTCAACGCCGCGCTCCAGGCGGCGCTCAATCCCCGCTCGGCGCTCCCCCCACGCTTCGAGCGCGCCGGCTCGATCCTCGCGCCGGGCGACAAGGTGATGCAGACCGAGAACGACTACGACAAGGACGTCTTCAACGGCGACCTCGGCACGGTCCGGTCCGTGGACGTGCAGAAAAGAACGGCGGCGATCGATTTCGACGGACGAACGGTCGAGTACGCCGGGGCGGAGCTCGACGCGATCGCGCTCGCGTGGGCCACGACGATCCACAAGTCGCAGGGGTCGGAGTATCCGGCGGTCGTCATCGCCGCTCCTCACCGAGCAGGCGATCATGCTCCAGCGGAACCTTCTCTACACGGCGATCACGCGCGGGAGGAAGCTCGTCGTCCTCGTCGGCCAGAAGAAGGCGATCGCGATGGCCGTGAGGAACGCGTCGGCGAAGCGCCGCTACTCGAAATTGAGGGAGCGCCTGGCCGGAAACGGGCCCGAGAAGAATTCTTCACCGCCGGGGGTGTAGTTTCCTCGTCTTCGGCTACTCCTGAGGTAGGCCCTGCCCAGGGACCCTTCTCCCGCCGTGGAGGCATGCCGATGACCGTCTTCCCGCTCCGGACCACGCTCTACCGCCGCGACGAGGCCCTCCCCGATGGCGAGGAGGCGACCTCGATCGTCCCCGCATGGCTCCTCGCGGTCGCCCTCACGACGTTCTTCGGCCTCGTCACGCTTTCGCAGATCGAGCCCTTCCATTACGAAGGTGTCGGCCGGCACCTCACGGTCACCGCCCTCTTCGCCCTCTACATCCTCGGATGGAAGGAAGTCTTCCGGAGATACGTGGAGGATTGAGGACAGCTCCGATGGGCTGCGATGGCACACCCGTCGCACTACCGAGGGGCGGAGGATGCGATGTCGCGCAGAGCGAACAAGGCGCTCGGCCTCGAGCCGAGAGTCGTCGAGGAAGCGGTCCGAACCGCGGAAGCGAGAACGGGCGCGACCCATCTCCATGCCGAGCCTCACGCCGGCGTGTGGGAGATCCTCGGCGACGTCGACGAGCCGGCCCAGCGCGAGGCCGCCTTCGAGGAGATTCGCGACCGCCTCGGCGAGGACAACGTCGTGAACTCCATCCGGCTCGTCGAGCCGAAGCCGCGACGGTAGAGCGCGCGGCGCGCGCCCATGTCATCCCGAGCGCAGCGAGGGATCTCGGCGGGCGGCAAACGGGTGACGCGGAAGCCGGAATCGGCGGAAGTACCGTGCTTCGCGTCCACCATCGACGTGGCTCGTTTCACCCGCCAATACACGCTTCCGCGTGATACGCCTCCCCCTACCCAGAGATTCCCTCGCTGCTCTCGGGATTAGCGGGAAACCCACTCCTTACGTCATCCTGAGCGAAGCGAAGGATCTCAAAATGCGGAAATCACGGCTCGGGCATTTTGAGATCCTTCACTTCACACCCGCCCACCCCCCTCGCTCAGGATGACCCATGGGGTCCGTCATCGCTTCATCGGCGTCCGCTCCGTTGGTCAGCTCGGGATGACATCCTCCAATCCGCGCACGGCGAACGAAGAACGAAAACGAAGAACGGAGAACGAAGAACGGAGAACGAAGAACGGAGAACGGAGAACGAAGAACGGTCCTTACGAGAGCAGCTTCTCGAGCGTCTCCACGTCGAGGCTGCGCAGGACGCTGTTGTCCTCGGTCATGATCGAGTCGGCGAGCTCGCGCTTCGACGCCTGCAGCTCGAGGATCTTCTCCTCGACCGTGTCGCGCGCGATGAGCCGGTACGCGAACACCGGCTGTGTCCTGGCCGATGCGGTGCGTGCGGTCGATCGCCTGCGCCTCGACCGCGGGGTTCCACCAGGGATCGAGCAGGAACACGTAGTCGGCGGCCGTCAGGTTGAGGCCGATGCCGCCGGCCTTGAGGCTGATGAGGAACACGGGCGGCCCGTCCGGCTCCTGGAAGCTGGCGGACCACGCTGCTGCGCGATCGACGCGTCTTGCCCGTCGAGGTACGCGTAGCGGATCTTCTGCTTCGTCGAGCTTCTTCGCGGACGATGCGCGAGGAAGCTCGTGAACTGCGAGAAGACGAGCGCCTTGTGCCGCTCTCGATCACGTCCTCGAGCTCCTCGCAGCAGCACCTCGAGCTTCGGCGCTCGTCCTCGGCCGCCGCCGGTCGATCAGCGCCGGGATGGCAGGCCGCCTGCCGCAGCCGCAGCAGCGCCTCGAGCACGTGCATCTTGCGCCTTGCCATCCCGTCGCGTCTTCGACCTTCTCGAGGAGGCTCGCCGATAGTAGTCGCGAAGCTCGTCGTAGAGCGCCCGCTGCGCGGCGCTCGAGCTCGCACCAGAGCGTCTGCTCCACGCTTGCGCGGGAAGTCGGGCGCCACCTGCTCCTTCGTGCGGCGCAGGATGAACGGCCGCAGCGCGCGCGGCGAGCATCTCGCGCCGCTCGCGTGCGGCACCGTGCGGCCGCCGAAGTGCCGCCGGAACGCAGCGCGCCGCGCCGAGCATGCCGGGGTTGAGGAACTCGAAGAGGCTCCAGAGCTCGCCGAGGTGGTTCTCGATCGGCGTGCCGCTCGAGCGCGAGGCGATGGCGCGCCTCAGCAGCCGCGCCGCCTTCGCCGTCTCGGCTCGTCGCGTTCTTGATCGCCTGCGCCTCGTCGAGGATCGACGTAGTCGAACTCGACCGTCGCTCAGATGCGCGGCGTCGCGCGCGCAGCGTCCCGTAGGTCGTGAGCACGAGGTCGTAGTCGTCGAAGTCGGCCGCAGGCTCGCTGCCGCTCGGTCCCGTGATGCTCGAGCACGCGCAGCTGCGGCGCGAAGCGCGCCGCCTCCTCCTCCAGTTGAACAGGAGCGACCGCGGGACCACGACCAGCGACGGGCGTCGCGGCGCTTCGCTTCGCGTCGCACCGCGGCGCGCCTCGAGCAGCGCGAGCACCTGCACCGTCTTGCCGAGACCCATGTCGTCGGCGAGGCATCCGCCGAAGCCGAAGCCGCGGAGGAAGTGCAGCCAGCCGAGTCCCTCGCGCTGGTAGGGGCGGAGCTCCCGACGAACTCTGCCGGCCTCGCTGCGCGGCTCGACCGCTCGAACGTCGCAGCACGCGCTCGCGCAGCGCCGCGAACCCGCGTCCGCGTCGACGCCGCGCCGCGAGCGGGTCAGAAGATCGATGAGGAGCGCCTGCCGGTTCGAGAAGCGGAACCGGCCGTCGCGCTTCGCATCGATCCCCTCCAGAAAGTCGAGGCCTTCGAGCAGATCGCTCCGGATCAGCCCGAACGATCCGTCCGCGAGCTTCCGCATCACCCCCGTCGGCGTCTGCAGCAGCTCGGCGACCGGCACGGTGAGATTGCCGAACCGAACCTCCGCCTTCAGGTCGAACCAGTCGATCCCCGACTCGATCTCGAGCGTGACCTCGTCGGCGAGGCGGAGGGGCTGCCCGTGCAGCTCGATCTCCCACCCTTCCGCGGCGAGGGCCGGCAGCACCTCCGCTTCCTGGGAGGCGCGGATTCTCCAGTCGCCGAAATAGTCGCGCACCACGCGCAGCGACTCGAGCCGCGCGAGGAAGTCCGCCTCGCCGGCCAGGTCGCGCAGGATGACGCGGTCGCCCGCGATCACGCTCCGCGGCCCTTCGCCGGGAGAGACGTCCAGATCGCCGTACCGGACCAGGAACCGTCCGGTCCACCCCTCCCCTTCGCGGTCGCTCCCCCTCACGAGGAGGAGCCGCGCCACCGGCAACGGACGCTCGGTCTTCCGCTGCAGGTCTCCCGGCAGCTCGAGCTCGACCGGCGCGCGCCCCAGGAGCGCCGCGATGAAATCCTCGCGCTCCTTCTCGGGGGCTTCGATCGGCGCCCGCGAGAGCGACTCGATCCACGCGGTCGCCTCCTCCGGCTCCACCGGCGAGAGCCGGGTCCCATGCAGCAGAAATCCCGGCAGCGCCGCCTCCGCGTCCGCGATCGCGATCGACTCACCCTCCCGCATCACGTCCCCTTCGAGCCGGTAGACCGAGCGGCCGGCATCGGTCTGGAGGCGGAGGCGCAGCGTCCACGGCGGCCCCTCGTCCCAGGTGATCGGACCGATGAGCTGCCCATCCTTGTGCAGGTAGAGCCGCCCGGTCGCCGCGGCCTTCGGCAAAAGGAACCGCTTGCCGCTCCCGCGGAGCAGCGCGCTCCCGGCCGCCTGGTCCCACTCGGGGGCGTAATGGTGGATGTACATCAACCCCAGGATCTCCCGGTCCAACGGGGCGAGGCGCGCGATCTCCGCATGACTCGGCGCGAAGGTCCGCGGCTTGAGGAACCCGCCGTTCTTGCGCGGCTTCCGGATCAGCGAGCGGATCTGGATCCCGCTCGGAGGGGAGGCGTCGAGGGCGTAGAGGATCTCCCCCTCGGGCGCCGCCGCCGGGACGGCCGCCGGAAGCCGCTCGAGGCGGTTGTGCCAGTCGGAACGGGCCGCGAGGCGCCGGGGGAAGGGGACGAGGTTCGACTCCGGCGGCGGCAGCTCGTCCTCGTCGAACATCGCGTTGAGGAAGAAGATCTCGTCGAGCCGGAGAAGCAGGGCGCGGTCGGCCGCGCGGAGGGCGGCCCAGACGTGCTTGCAGACGTCGAGGTTCTGCTCGAAGTAGACGCACTCGCAGTCGAAGCCGAGCTCGCCCTCGGGGGTGATAAGGAGCCGGACTTCGTACGATTCGGAACCGCGAACCGAGGCGGCGACGCACCCGTCCGCCTCGCGGCGGAGCTGCTCGACGCGCTCCTCTTCGAAATAGCGGTCGCCGCGGGTTCGAATCCGCGCCGGAACGAGCTTTTCGACAGTCGAGAGAGAAGGCACCGAACAAGGGAACGCTCTTTTGATCGGAAGATTCCCCCGGGTGGGGAGGAACGCGCTGGAGGATGAGGAAACCGGGCACGGGCTGGGACGGGCACGGGAAACGACGGGTCGGCGGGCGGCTCCCGAGTCTCAGTTCTGAGTTCTCGGGCCGCAGACCCAGATCCGGAGCGCGATCAACCCGCGCCCGCGCCCGTGCCCGTGCCCGGCTTTTTCGTGCGGTCACGCGTCCCTAGCTGAAACCGAGAACCGGGCGTACAGCCCTGCCTTCCGAAAAAGATCCTTCCCCGGGGGAATGTGCACGAATATTGTTGCCCCCGCTCCGGTTGACCGTGGAGGAACCGATGTACGGACCGACGAAACCGGCCGTCGTCGCGAGCGTCAAGAAGCGAGAGAGAAAGGAAAAAGGATAGAGAGATGGCTTCGAAGGTCTTCGTCGGGAATCTCAGTTACAACACAACGAAAGAACAGGTCCAGGAGCTTTTCGCGCAGGCGGGCCCTCTGACCGACGTCTTTCTTCCGACCGATCGGGAGACGGGACGCATGCGTGGATTCGCGTTCGTGACGTTCGAGTCGGATGACGACGCAACGAAGGCGATCGCGCAGTTCAACGGCCAGCAGCTCGACGGCCGGCCGCTCCGCGTGAACCCGGCGGAAGAAAAACCGCGGCGCGAGTTCAAGCCCCGCTCCTATGGCGACATGGGTGGCGGCGGCGGATACGACGATGGCGGCGGCTTCGGAGGCGGCTTCGGCGGTGGTGGTGGCGGTGGCTACGGCGGCGGCGGCGGCGCTGGAAAGCCGAAAGGCAGCCGGCGCAACATCCGCGGCAAGAAGCGCTCGCTCTGATTCCAGTCAGAAAAGAGATCCCCTATCGAGGCGGGCCTTTCGGCCCGCCTCGTTTTCCTTTATCTCGTTTCCACCCACCCCGGGCACGGGCGCGGGCACGGGCGCGGGAAACCCTGAGCTCCGCGACGACGCGACATGCTTCCGCGGCAATTCGCTCTTCCTCGTACGACGAGTCGATGTCTTCCCGCCCGTGCCCGTGCCCGGCTTCCCGCACGCCCGGCATGACCGCCCTCCCTGATACGATTCGCCCGACAAGACGGAGGTTTCTCGAATGACTCACAACTCCTGGTTTCTCGCCATCGCGGCCGTGGCGCTCGTCGCTGCCTGCCGCACGGCCCCCGGCGAGGGCGGCAACGGGCCGGCTGCGGCGCCGACCCCGGCGACCACCCCCACCCCCCCGGTCGCGCGCGTGGCGCCGACGGCGCTCGAGAAGCACGGCAACGTCCGCGACGACGAGTACTTCTGGCTCCGCGAGCGGGAGAACGAAGAGGTGCTCTCCTACCTGCGCGCCGAGAACGCGTATGCCGACGCCCTCCTCGCGCCGACCGCGGCGCTGCAGGAGACGATGTTCGACGAGATCGTCGCGCGCATCCCGCAGCAGGACGAGTCGGCCCCGACCTCGAGAGCGGCTGGACTGGTTCACACGCGCTTCGAGACCGGGAAGGAGTACCCGATCTACTGCCGCAGGAAGGCGCTCGACGCGCCCGAGCAGGTCGTCCTCGACGTCAACGAGATGGCCAAGGGGCACGACTACTTCTCGGTCCCCGGAATCCAGCCGAGCGACTCGGGCAACCTGATCGTCTTCGCCGTCGACACGGTCGGCCGCCGCAAGTACACGCTCCGTTTCAAGAACCTCGCCACCGGCGAGGTCCTGCCGGACGTATCCTCGACGTGACACCGAACGTCGTCTGGGCCGCCGACGAGAAGACGGTGTTCTACACGCGGCAGGACCCCGACACGCTGCGCTCGTATCGGGTCTTCCGCCACGAGCTGGGGACCGACCCGAAGAGGGACGACCTCGTCTACGAAGAGAAGGACGAGAAGTACAGCTCGTACGTCTACCGGTCGAAGTCGAAAAAGTACCTGATGATCGCCTCGAGCCAGACGCTCGCGAACGAGGTGCGGTACCTCGACGCGGCGAGCCCCGCCGGCGAGCTCGAGGTCCTCGAGCCGCGCCAGCGCGGCCACGAGTACGCCGTCGACCACCTCGGCGGACCGCTTCTACATCCGCACCAACGACGGCGCCGCGCAACTTCCGGCTCATGCGCGCGCCCGAGTCCTCCCCGTCGTGCGCGAACTGGAGCGAGGTCATCCCCCACCGCGACGACGTCTACCTCGAGTGCTTCGAGCTGTTCAACGACTACCTCGTCCTCGGAGCGCCAGGACGGCCTCATGCGCCTCCGCGTGATGCCGTGGCGGCGGCGATCGGACCATTGCGTCGACTTCGGCGAGCCGGCGTACGTCGGCCGCGCATCGCGGCGAACCCGGAAGCGAACACGCGTGCTGCGCTACGTCTACAGCTCGCTGACCACCCCGGGCTCGACGTACGACTACGACCTGGCGACGCGGCAGAAGACGCTGCTCAAGCGCGAGGCGGTGGCGGCGGCTTCGACCCGGCGCACTACTGCACCGAGCGCCTCTGGGCGCCGGCGCGCGACGGCGCGCAGGTGCCGGTCTCGCTCGTCTACCGCAAGGGACTTCGAGCGGAACGGGACCGCGCCGCTGCTGCTCTACGGCTACGGCTCGTACGGCTCCAGCAGCGATCCCGCGTTCGACTCGGCCCGGCGATCTCGCTGCTCGACCGCGGCTTCGTCTACGCCATCGCCCACATCCGCGGCGGGCAGGAGCTCGGCCGCGACTGGTACGAGCACGGCAAGCTGCTCAAGAAGAAGAACACCTTCACCGACTTCATCGACGCCGCCGAGTTCCTGCATCGGGCAGAAGTACGCCGATCCGAAGAACGTCTTCGCCGCGGGCGGCAGCGCCGGCGGCCTGCTCATGGGCGCGGTCGTCAACATGCGCCCCGATCTCTTCAAGGGGGTGGTGGCGCGCGTGCCGTTCGTCGACGTCGTCACCACCATGCTCGACGAGCTCGATCCCGCTCACCACCTGCGAGTACGACGAGTGGGGCGAACCCGAACGAGCCGAAGCCTACTACGACTACATGCTCTCCTACTCGCCCTACGACCAGGTGCGCAGGACCAGGCCTACCCGAACCTGCTCGTCACGACCGGTCTGCACGACTCGCAGGTGCAGTACTGGGAGCCCGCCAAGTGGGTGGCGCGGCTGCGCGCGATGAACACCGCGGACTCGAAGATCCTGCATGCACACCAACATGGAGGCGGGCCACGGCGGAGCCTCGGGGCGCTTCCAGCGCTACCGCGAGACCGCGATGATCTACGCGTTCCTCGTGGATCTGGCGGGAACACGTTGATCGTCGTTCGTTGAGCGTTGAGCGGGCCGGCGCGAGCCGGCCCTTCTTCGTTTCAGTTCTCAGTTCTCAGTTCTCAGTTCCGGCTCGCCCCTCACCCCTTCCCCTCTCCCCGGAAGACGCATCCTCTGTTCACAGGATCGGTTCCCGCCGGGGAGAGGGGTATTTGCTCCCGCATACCGGGCGCATCTCTCCACTAAGGGAGTCTTTACCCCTCTCCCCGGCGGGGACTGCGCGGAAACTCCGCGAACCTGTTCCGGGGAGAGGGAAGGGGTGAGGGGTTTGCGGTATCTTCGCCTCCGCAAAAAACCCGAAGGAGCTCCTCATGCCGATCCTCCCCTGGCGATCTCCCGAACACGTCTCCGCGCTGCTCGGCGCCGCGAAGGAGGAAGCGGAGCGCTTCCTCGCCTCCCTCCCCGACCGCCCCGTCCGCGCGGCGGCGACGCTCGAGGAGCTGCGCCGCGCGCTCGCGCTCCCCCTGCCCGAAGCCTCCTCCGATCCGCTCGCCGCGTTTCGCGCGCTGGTCGAAGCCATGGATCCCGGCATCGTCGCCTCGCCCGGGCCGCGCTATTTCGGCTTCGTGATCGGCGGAACGCTGCCGGTCAGCCTCGCCGCGGACTGGATGGTCTCCGCGTGGGACCAGAACCCCGGCCTCTATGCGACGAGCCCCGCCACGTCGGTGGCCGAAGAGACGGCCGCGCGCTGGGTGCTCGAGCTGCTCGGGCTCCCCTCCTCGAGCGGCGTCGGATTCGTCACGGGATGTCAGATGGCGAACTTCACCGCGCTCGCCGCCGCGCGCCACGCGGTCCTCGCGCGCGCCGGGTGGGACGTCGAGGAGGACGGGCTTCAGGGAGCGCCTCCCCTCTCGATCGTCATGAGCGAAGAGGCCCACGTCACGATCCACACCTCGCTCCGCTACCTCGGCATCGGCCTGCGGAAGCGAAACTCGTGGGGGCGGACGACCAGGGGCGGCTCGACCCGGAGCGATCTCGCGGCGCGTGCTCGCATCCGTCGACGGGCCTGCGATCGTGTGCGCGCAGGCGGGCAACGTCAACACCGGGTCGATCGACGACGTGGAGCGCGATCGTCGACGTCGCGAAGGAGAAGCGCGCCTGGGTCCACGTGGACGGCGCCTTCGGGCTCTGGGCGGCGGCGAGTCCCTCGAAGCGCCATCTCGTCCGCGGGATCGAGCGGGCCGACAGCTGGGCGACCGACGCGCACAAGTGGCTGAACGTTCCGTACGACTGCGGGATCGTCATCGTGCGCGACGCCGCCGCGCACCGGAGCGCGATGAGCGTCAAGGCCTCCTACCTCGAGCAGACCGCGGGCGCCGAGCGCGACGAGGTCGACTGGGTGCCGGAGTTCTCGCGCCGCGGCCGGAGCGTTCCCGTCTACGCCGCCCTCCGCGCGCTCGGCCGGAGCGGCGTCGCGGAGATCGTCGACCGCTGCTGCGCATGGCGGCCCGCATGGCCGCGACTCTCGGGAGGGAAGACGGCGTCGAGATCCTCAACGAGGTCGCGCTCAATCAGATCCTCGTTCGGTTCGCGGATTCCGACGAGACGACGCGCCGGGTGATCGCGCGCGTCCAGCAGGAGGGGACCTGCTGGCTCGCCGGCACCGTCTGGAAGGGGCGCGCCGCGATGCGGATCTCCGTCTCCAACTGGTCGACCGACGAGGAGGCGATCGACCGCTCGGCGGCGGCGATCCTGCGATGTTTTCGCGAGGCGCAATAACCCGGTCTTCGTTCTCCGTTCTTCGTTCCCCGTTCCCCGCGCCCGTTCCCGTGCCCGGCCTTTGATTCTCCGTCTTTCCCCGGCATCCACGGCGAGCGATCAGAAATCGCGCATGGCACGGAGAACGGGGCACGGAGAACGGGGAACGGAGAACGGAGCACGGAGAACGGCGAACGCGTCCCCGCGCTACACTTCCCCCAAGCCCGATGTCTCAGCCGCCTTCCTGGCTCCGGTTCGCGCGCAGACACCGCCTCGCGATCGCGCTGGCGTTCGCGGCGCTCGATCGCCCTCGCCTTGATCATGGCCGTGTGGCGCAACACGGCCGAGATGCTCGACGCGGCGGACGCGGTCGCGCGCGCGCAGCGCGTGATCCAGACGCTGGACGAGCTCTTGATGGACGTGCAGGCGATCGAGACGGGGCAGCGCGGCTATCTGATCACGGGCAACCGCGCGCTGCTCGGGCCGAGCGGTGCGCTGCACGAGAGGATCGACGCGAGCCTCCGGAAGCTGGAGATCCTCACCGGCGCAGCGGCCGTCGTACCCCTTCGCGGCGCCGTCCACGCGAAGCTCGAGTTCGTCGACGCGATCGTCGCGATCCGCGCCGAGCGCGGCTTCGACGCCGCGCGCGCGACCGTCGCCACCGGCCGGGGTACTGCCCTCCTGGACGCAGTACGCACGCGGATCGAGGCGATGAAGGATCGGGAGCTGCACCTCCTTCGCGACCGCGAGGCCATGCTGCCCCGGCACTCCCGCAGCCGGTCTTCTCACCCTCGGTTCTGCGGCGCTTCTCGATACCGTCCTTCTCGTCGCGATCCTCGCCCTCATGATCCGCGACCAGCGGCGCAACCGCGAGATCACCACGGCTCTCGGCCGCGCGCGCGACGAAGCGCTCCGCATCGCCGAGCTCCGCTCCTCCTTCCTCGCGAACATGAGCCACGAGATCCGCACGCCGATGAACGGCATCATCGGGATGACCGACCTCTCCTCGACACGCAGCTCGACGCCGACCAGCGCGAGCTGGCCGTGACCGTGCGCTCGAGCGCCGACGCCCTCCTCACCATCATCAACGACATCCTCGACTACTCCAAGGTCGAGGCCGGAAAGCTCCTCATCGAGCATGAGGAGCTCGACGTCGTCCGCGTCGTCGAGTCGGTCGTCTTCCTCTTCTCCGACGCCGCGCACGCGAAAGGTCTCGAGCATCGCCACCTTCGTCGCGCACGACGTTCCCCGCACCGTCTCCGGCGATGCGGGGCGGATCCGTCAGGTGCTCGCCAACTTCCTCAGCAACGCCGTGAAGTTCACCTCCAGCGGAGAGATCGTCATCACGGTCGATCGCGAGTCGGAGGTCGGAGGCATCGCCCACCTCCGCTTCGCCATCACGGACAGCGGCATCGGAATGACCGAAGAGGTCGTAGAGAGCCTCTTCGTGCCCTTCACCCAGGCGGACGCCTCCACGACCCGGCGCTTCGGCGGCACCGGCCTCGGCCTCGCGATCTCCAGGCAGCTCGTCGAGCTGATGGGGGGAACCGTCGGCGTCAAGTCTTCCCCCGGGAAGGGCTCCACCTTCTCCTTCACGCTGCCCCTGACGCTCGCGCCGGACGCGGCCGCCGGCCCCTCGCGCCACACCGCCGGGACGCGGATCCTCATCGCGGACGAGAGTCCCACCAACCGCCAGGCGATCCGCCACACGCTCGAGGCGTGGCGCATGAGCGCGCTCGAAGCGGCGAGCGGCGACGAGACGCTGGAGGTGCTGCGCGAGGCGCAGCGACGCCGGCCACCCGGTCGACGTCGCGATCCTCGACATGTCCCTCCCCGTACGAACGGCGTCGCCCTGGCGAGGATGATCAAGTGCGACCCGGCGATCGCCGCGACGCGCGTCATCGTCATGACCTCGATCGCGGACCGGCTCGAGCCGCAGATCATGCGCGTCGTCGGCATTGACGCCTGCCTGACGAAGCCGACGCGGGAGTCGGCGCTCTTCGACGCGATCGCCTCCGCGACCGCGCTGCGCACCGCGGACGTCTTCTGCGCCGAGACGCGCCCTCGCAGGAGGCGCGTCCGATCGATCCGAACGTCCGGATCCTGGTCGCCGAGGACCATCCGGTGAATCAGAAGCTGGCGGTCCGCCAGCTCGAGAAGCTCGGATTCGCCGCGGACGTCGCCTCCAACGGGAACGAGGCCGTCGAGGCGATGCGGAAGACGCGGTACGATCTGGTCCTGATGGACATCAACATGCCGGAGATGGACGGCCTCGACGCGACGCGGGCGATCCGCCGGCTGGATGGCGCCGCCGCGGAAGTCCCGATCGTGGCCCTCACGGCGCTCGCGCTCGCCGGCGACCGCGAGCGATGCCTCGCCGCGGGGATGAACGAGCACTGACGAAACCCGTGACCGAGGCGCAGCTCGCGGCAGTGATCGAGAAATGGATCGTGCGCGGGGGCGTCGAGCGCCGCGGCGCCGACCGTCGAGCGCCGGGCGTCGAGCACCGGACGACAAGCAGCAGCCAGGCAACCGATGCGATCCTCGATCCCGTCATCCTCGCCAGCCTCCGCGACATCTCCGACCGCCGCGACGAGTTTTTGGCCGAGCTCGCACAACTTTTCCTCGATGATTCTCCGCAGCGGCTGGACGCGATCGAAGAGGCGGTCGTCTCGCGCGACGGCGAGGCGCTCCGGAGCGCCGCGCACGCGCTCAAGGGCAGCGCCGGAAACCTCGGCGCCTTCCGCCTCCGCGCGGCCGCTGCCGTTCTGGAGACCGCCGGAGCGGCGAACGCTCTCGACGAGGCGCCGGAACGCTTCGCGGACCTGAGGCGCGAGTACGCCCACGCCGAGCGCGCGCTGCGCGAGATCGTCGCAGGAGCGCGCGCGTCATGACGGAGCGTCCGGTGCTGGAAGGAAAAATCTTCGCGATCGTCGGCCTCCCCGCGTCGGTCACGATGACGATCGCCGAGGCGCTCGAGCGGGAGGGGGCGTCGTGGCGCGCCTCGAGCGACGCGGCGCAGGCCGCGACCGGCGACCTCGACGCGATCGTCTGCTCGCTCGAGAGCGCGCAGGCTCTCGCCACCGCGCGCTTTCCCGTCCTCGCCCTCGGTGCGATCGAGGAGCTCGCCCGGACCGACAGCGTGCCGCTCGCGGGCGACTTCCTGATCTATCCGCCGCTCGAGATCGACGAGCTTCTCCTCCGCCTCCGCCGGCTGCTCTCGGGCGGCGGGGCGCGCGCGCCGCGCCGGCGCCAGCGCGAGCGACCTCTGATCCTGACGGCCGACGACGACCCGACGACCACGACGATCATCCGCGCGGTCGTCTCGCGCAACGGCATGGACTGCGAGATCGCCTCCGACGGGCGCGAGGCGCTCGAGCGCGCGCGGGCCCTCGTCCCGGACGCGATGATCCTCGACGTGAACATGCCGTTCCTCGACGGCTTCGAAGTCCTCTCGGCGATGCGCAACGAGCCCGCCCTTCAGGATGTGCCCGTGATCATCCTCACGTCCGTCCAGCAGGAATCGGACGTGGTGCGCGGCTTCGCCCTCGGCGCCGACGATTACGTGGTCAAGCCGTTCAATCCGATGGAGCTCCTCGCCCGCCTCCGGCGCGTCGTCGAGAAGGAGTGACGTGGCCGCGCGGCGCCTCTCCATCTGGAGCCGGACTCTCGCGCTCTCGGGCATCTACGCCGCGCTCATCGCTCTGACCTGGCTCGCATTCGTCCGCCCGCGGGTCGAGGACGCGATGATCGCGCTCGCGATCTCCGTCGCCGCCGTCCAGGCTGCGATCATCTTCGCGATCCTCGCGGGGATCTCGCTCCGGCGCGGCCTCGCCGCGCGGCGCGCGACCCGCGCCGCGGTCATCCGCGACGCCGTCGACAAGATCGTCGCGGCGGCGGCAGGCGGCGCCGACCCGCTGCCGCGCGCGCGGGCGCTTCACGCGATCAGCCCCCGCGAGACGATCGCGTATCTCGAGCGCGCCGCGCACGCGGTGCGCGGCCACGTGCGCGAGCAGCTCGAGTCGACGATCCTCGCGCTCGGCGCCACGATGCCGGATGAAGCGAGACCGGTCGACATCGAGGCGCTCGCGGCGGCTTCGCTCCTCGATCGCGCTCTCACGGCGGAAGCGCTTCAGCCCGATGCGATCGCGCTCGGAGGAGATGCGATCCCTCAGGCGCTCGCCTCGGAGGATCCGGAGGTCGTGCTCGCCGCGCTCGAGCTCCTCGCCGCGTGGCGGCGCCTTCTCGTCGTGCGCGGCGCCGTGGAACTGATCGCCCACTCCGATCCGCGCATCCGCGAGGCCGCGTGCGCGGCGGCGCCCTACGTCGTCCCGCCCGGAGGGGTGGAGCGCGTGACGGAGGCGATCGGCCGGGCGCTCGACGATCCGGAGCCTCGCGTCCGCGCGGCGGCGGCGCGCGCCGCCGGATCGCTCCGCATCGCGGCGCTCGCGGCGGCTCTCGATGCGCTGATCGCCGATCCGGATCCCGAGGTTTCCCTCTCGGCGGCGTTCGCCCTCGCCGCGCTGCCGGAGGGCGTGCCGCTTCTCACGCGGCGCAGCACGGGCCCGGCGCGCACCGCGGCCGCTCACGCCTTCGAGGCGCTCGAGAAGCGCAACCTCGGCCGCCTGGAGGCGCTGTGAGCTGGGCTCCCTGGCTGCTCCGCCTCTTCGAGATCGTCGAGTCGACGATCATCGTCTACGTCGGCGCGATCAACACGATCTACTTCCTGCTCATGCTCCTCGGTTTTTTCGCGCTGCGGCGCGGGGGACGGAGGATCACGGAGCGAGGAGCGGGAGGCGCTCCTGCGCTCGCCTCTTCTTCCCTCGGTGGCGGTCCTGGCGCCCGCGTACAACGAGGCGGCGACGTGCCGCGAGAGCGTCCGCGCGATGCTCGCGCTCCGCTACCCGCACCACGAGGTGATCGTCATCAACGACGGCTCGAAGGACGACACGCTCCAGGTCCTGATCGACGAGTTCAAGCTCTATCGCTCGGCGCGCAGGCCGACGGGCAACCTCCCCTCGAAACCGATCCGCGGGATCTACGAGTCGCGCGACCCGGTCCCTCTGGTCGTGATCGACAAGGAGAACGGAGGGAAGGCGGACTCGCTGAACGCGGGGATCAACGTCGCGCGCTCGCCGCTCGTCTGCTCGGTCGACTCCGACTCGCTCATCGAGCCCGAGGCGCTCCTCTACGTCGCGAAGCCGTTCCTCGAGGACGAGACCACGATCGCCGCGGGGGGCATCATCCGCGTGGTGAACGACTGCAGCGTCGCGGGAGGGCGCGTGACCGAGGTGCGCACCCCGCGCCGGCTCCTCCCGCTCTTCCAGACCGTCGAGTACCTCCGCGCGTTTCTCGGCGGTCGCGTCGCGTTCAGCTTCCTGAACGCGCTGCTCATCATCTCCGGCGCCTTCGGGCTCTTCCGGCGCGACGCGGTCCTCGAGGCGGGGGGCTACAGGACGACGACGGTCGGCGAGGACATGGAGCTCGTCGTGCGGCTGCACCGGATCTCGCGCCGCGCGCGGCGGCCGTACTCGATCGTGTTCGTCCCCGAGCCGGTCTGCTGGACGGAAGTCCCCGAGACGCTCGCCGTCCTGAAGCGCCAGCGGAACCGGTGGCAGCGGGGGACCGTCGACAGCGTCGGCCTGCATCGCAGCATGATCTTCAACCCGCGCTATGGAGCGGTCGGCATGTTCGGCCTCCCCTACTTCCTCCTCTTCGAGATGCTCGGCCCCGCGATCGAGATCCTCGGCTACGTCACGACGGCGGCGGGGCTCGTTCTCGGACTGATCGATCCGCTGCTCGCGATCACGTTCTTCATCGTCTCGGTCCTGTTCGGGGTCCTCCTCTCGATGAGCGCGATCGTCCTCGAGGAGCTCACGCAGCGGCGCTATCCCGCTCCGCGGGACGTCGTCCGCCTCTTCTTCGGCGCCGTCCTGGAAAACCTCGGCTTCCGCCAGCTCATGACGATCTGGCGCACGCAGGGACTCATCGACGGCCTGCGCGGGAAGGAAGGGTGGGGGGCGATGGAGAGGCGGGGGTTCGGAGCGAGGACTGAAGTGAGAACGTTCCTTCGCATTGCGAACATGCAACATTCAAAATTCAACATTGAATCCAAAAACGAAGACCCACTCGGTGAATGTCTGAACGCCGAAGTCGGTCGAACCTCTCGCAGCCTCTGAACGCGCGGGTGGAGAGGGAACGTAGATTGCGGAATGCACGAACTCCTCGTGGCGACACGAAGAATCGCCGCGGCTCGCGCGAACCTGCGCCTCTGCCCTTTCTGAGAGAGAGATCGCAAGGCTCGCGCAAACCTGCTCACCTCTCCCCGCTTGCGGGGAGAAGGTCTCGGGAGAGGGGCCTTTTCGATCGTCATTTTGCATTTTGCATTCTGCATTCTTCTTCTGCCCTCCCCCGCCTCGCCCAGGACGACCCCGTCTCCCGCGCGCGCGATCTCGCCCGCGCCGGCAATCGCGCCGAGGCGCTGGCGCTGCTCGAGAGCGCGCCTCGCGGAGATGCCCGAGGATCGCGACGCGCGGACGCTGTACGGAATCGTTCTCTCGTGGGAGGGGCGTTACGACGACGCGCGGCGGGAGTTGCGCAGCGTCGATCGACGGAGGACCCGACCAACCTCGACGCGCGTCTCGCGCTGGTCCGCGTCGAGATCTGGTCGGGGAACGCGGACGACGGCGGCGGACGCTGATCGCGGAGTCGCTGGTTCGCGTTTCCGGGCGACGCCGAGCTGCTCGCGCTGCGCAATCAGATCCGGCGCAATCCGCCCGCACGCGAAGCGCGCGTGGGGATCGCGCTCGACGAGCCGGAGCCGGGCGATGCGTGGCGGGAGCTTTTCGCCTCCGTCGCGCTGCCGACGTCGATCGGGCCCGTGATCACGCGCGCGGGGCGCGCCGAGCGCGGAGCGGACGAAGGGATCGAGATCTCCGCCGAGGCGTATCCGCGGATCGACACGAAGACGTATGTCTGGCTCCAGGCGGCCGATCTCCGACGATTCGGCCGTCTATCCCGACTGGCGCCTCGGCGCGGAGGTCTATCACACGTTCGCACGGCTTCTGGGAAGGATCGGTCGGCTATCGCAGACTCGAGTTCGACGATCCCGCCGATCTGTTCACCGGCGTCGCTCGGCCGTTACACGGGATCGTGGCTGCTCTTCTCGAGAGTGTTCGTCGCCGGCGGCGACAGCTCGGTGCAGCTCGGCGCGCGCCGCTACTCCGGAGACGGCCGCGAGTTCATCGGCGTCCGCGTCGCGCGCGGCTCGGCGCGAGAGCAGATCCGGACGGACATCGATCTCGCCGCGTTCGACACGACGGAGGTCGCGCTCGAGTCGCGGTTCGTCTTCGGAAGCCGCTGGCTCGGCGACATGAACCTCGGGTACGGCAGCGGCGAGGACGGCGCGCCCGACCGGTTCTTCGCGACAGCGGCCCTCGGCGTGAGATTCTGATGTCGAAACACGACGCCCGCTCACCCCGGTCATCCTGAGGACGCGAAGCGTCCGAAGGATCTCAAAATGCGCAAATCGAGACTCGGGCATTTTGAGATCCTTCGTCGGCGCACGCGGGCGCTGCAGCACGATCGGTTTCGCGGCGCCTCCTCGCGATACCACGGGCGGCCGCAGGCCGCCCCTACGGGGTCGTCGATTGCCGGTCCGCACCCATTCCGCGAGGCGGGCCACTTCATGCGCGAGATCCACGGGATCGATCGGCTTCTGACGGAAGACGTCGAACCCCGCCGCGCTGATCCGCGCCTGCTCGCCCGGCCGGCCGAGCACCGTGAGCGCGAGCGCGGGCGTCGCCTTTCCGATCCCTTCCCCGCCGGAGCGCAGTCTGGGAAGCAGCGCGCATCCATCGACATCCGGAAGCGAGATGTCGCAGACGAGGACGTCCGGCGCCCATGCGGTGACGATCTCGAGCGCGTCCGCTCCGCTTCCCGCGCACCGCACCTCGGCGCCGCAATGTTTGAGCGCGGTCGCGAGGACCTTGCGATTGTCGCGTCTCGTCTTCGACGAGCAGGACTTTCACGCCGTCGAGCTTCGGCACGGCCTGCGCCCTTACGCTCGCGTCGCGGTCGACGATGTCGTCCTCGGTGCTCGCGCCTCCGTCGTGCAACGGGATCCGGATCGTGAAGGTCGCGCCCTTCCCTTCGCCCTCGCTCGACGCGACGACCGTCCCTCCGTGCAGCTCGACCAGGTGCCGCGTGATCGAAAGACCGAGTCCGAGGCCGCTCTGGCGTTCGGCGGCCTGTCCCTCTCCCTGGCGGAATCGCTCGAACATGTGAGCCAGCAACTCGGGCGTGAAGCCGCGACCCGTGTCGGTCACCTCGATGATCGCGGAGGAGCCGTCACGTCCGGTGCGGACGGCGATCTTCCCGCCTTCGGGCGTGAACTTGATCGCGTTGCCGATCAGGTTGCCGACGGCCTGCTGGAGGCGGGCAGGATCCCCGAAAACCTGATACGAATCGCCGGCCCCTTCCACGGAGAGCGCGATTTCCTTGGCCTCGGCGGCCGGGCGCGCCATCGAGATCTCGCTGGCCACGACCGCGCGGAGATCCAGCGCGCGCAGGTCGAGGCGGAGCTTGCCGGACGCGATGCGCGACTCGTCGAGCAGGTCCTCGATCAGCTTCGCCTGCGCCAGCGTGCTTCGCTCGAGCGCTTCGAGCGCCTCGCTCCGCGTCGCTTCGTCGAGCCCGCCCAGGGTCAGCATCCGCGTCCAGCCGAGGATGGAGGTCATCGGCGTGCGGAGCTCGTGCGAGATGATCGCGATGAACTCGTCCTTCGCACGATCGGTTTCGCGCAGCGTGGACAGCTGGCTCGCCGTCTGCTCGTTCTCTCCCGTGAGCTGGTCGAGCCGCACGCGGCTCGTGACGTCTTCGACTGCATGAATGATGTAGACCAGCCGGCCGCCGGCGATCACCGGCGTGTTCACCGGATTCCAGTGCCGCGTCTCGAAGCCGCCCCCTTCCGCGTCGGGCCGGGGGATGTCGTACTTCACGACGGGCATCGTGTGCGGCGCGCGCGTGCGGATCACGGTCTCGAGCGAAGAGCGAAGGGCGCGCGTGCCAGAGGCTCCGGGATCGTCAGGGTTGTCGGGAAAGATCTCGAACAGATCCCGCCCGACGATCGGTCTCGCGACGAGTCATCGTCGCCGCGAGGTAGGCATCGGTGGCGGCGACGATGCGGAAGCTCGGGTCGAGCACAAGGTACGCCGCGGGCGCTGCCTGGAAGAGCTGTCGGAAGTCCGGTGAGTCAGCCATGCGTACGCGGTTCAACGCCGGAGAGGGCCGTCGAATGCCTGTGCGCCGCGCACTCCGCCCAGCCCGCTTCGTGCACGTCCGATTGTTACTGCCGTGTCGTCCCGAGCAGCCTGGTGGCGCTGGCGCACCTCGGGACCGGGAATGAACCGCGCCCCGTCGAGATGTCATCCCGAGCTGACCAACGGCGCGGGCGCCGATCAAGCGATGACGGACCCTATGGGTCATCCTGAGCGAGGGGGGTGGGCGGGTGTGAAGTGAAGGATCTCGAAAATGCGGGACGACCGCACTCCATGCGAGATGTCATCAGAAGCCACGGACGGCTTGCGCCGCACCTGAGGAGAAGAAACGCACGCCGAAGGCGTGCAAGAGGGTAGCCGGGGCGTCGCGCGAAGCGCGACCCCCGGAATGGCGATCCGATTTGAAGCGCACCCTGAAGGGGTGCAAGAGGGCGGCGGGCGATCCGCGCGCTGCGGTTGGCGAGTCCGCTCATGGGAGTGGTTCATGAGAAGCGTCGCGAGGGATCAGGGCGATGGGTTGCGCGAGACGCGGAACGCGGACCGCGTACCGCGCCGGAGACTTTTCTCCCCTTCCGGGCGACGGTTCTCCCGGGAATGCCGCTCGCGCGCGGAGGTTACCCGCCCTTGACCGCGAGATTCGCTCGTCGTATCTTGCGCGTCCCTGCCTTCGTGGCGCATTCGTCTAGGGGTCCAGGACGCCGCCCTCTCACGGCGGTAACACGGGTTCGAATCCCGTATGCGCTACCAACCTTCTCCCACGTCGTTCTGCAAGAAAGTGACGCTTGCCGCTTGACTTGCGCTGAGCCGCGATTTGGGCGCGATTTCCTGCGTTCGGAAGATCCGGGCACATCGCCCGCCCAAAAACGACTTCTGAGCCGATTCGTCTTCACACCGAGGCACCATTCCGTGATCTCGCAGCGCGGCCGCTTTTTCCGTCACCAGTCTACAATGACTCAACGCGGACCGAGAGGGGCGGCAGTGCTCGACGCCCTCCTCGTCTCGGCGTCGCCGGCGCCGGCCGCGGCAAATGACTCGCCGCTCCCTCCGCAACCGATCGGCTCGGTTGCCGTATAAGGGGTCGATGCTCGCTCTCGAATCGGTCACCAAGCGTTTCCGGCGCGGCAATTACGGCGTTCGCGACATCTCCCTCGATCTTTCCGGCGGGGTGCTCGGGCTTCTCGGGCCGAACGGCGCCGGGAAGACCACGCTCATGCAGATGATCGCTACGATCACGCGTCCCACCGGCGGCCGGATCCTTTTCCACGGCCGCGACATCGTCGCCGACCCGAATGCCGTCCGCCGCTCGCTCGGCTACCTCCCGCAGGACTTCGGCGTCTACGAGAACCTGACGGCGATCGAGTTTCTCAGCTACTTCGCCGCGCTCAAGGGCGTGCGCAGCCGGAACCGCGTCCGGGAGATGCTCGAGCTCGTGAACCTGCACACCGTCGCGAACCGCGCGATCGGCGGATTCTCGGGAGGGATGAAGCAAAGGCTGGGCATCGCGCAGGCGCTCGTGAACGATCCCGAGCTGGTCATCGTCGACGAGCCCACCGCCGGTCTCGACCCGGAGGAGCGGGTGCGCTTCCGGAACATACTGGCGGACCTCGGGCCTGGCCAGACTGGTCATTCTTTCGACTCATATCGTCTCGGACGTCGAATCGATCGCCACGCAGATCGCGATCATGCGTGAGGGCTCGATCGTCGCGTTCGCCTCGCCGGAGCAGCTCCTGCGCGCCGCGAAGGGAAACGTCTGGGAGATGGTGGTCGCCGCCCACGAGTTCGAGGACCTCCGCAAGACCGCCCGCGTTTCGGCTGCCGTGCGCAAATCGGACGGAGTGCACGTCCGCGTCGTCGGCACCCCCCCTCCGGGATCGGGTGCGGAAGCGGCGGAACCGACCCTCGAAGACGCCTTCCTGCTCACGATGAGCGAACGGGCGCTGGCATGAATGGGACTCTCGCCGCGATCATCCGGGCCGATTTCCTGATCCGCTTTCGCCGGCCGTCGACGCTGGTGCTCTTTCTCCTTCTCAGCGCGTTGCCCTATCTCTGGATTCCGGATCCTTCGACCGGCAGCGCACTGTTTCGAATCGACCGCGCGCGCGCCCTTTACAACTCCGCCGCGACGGGCATGGGGACGGCGATGCTCGCCACGATGTTCATCGGGCTGGCGGGCTTCTACGTCGTTTCCAACGCGCTCGCGCGCGACGTGAGGAGCCGTTGCGGCTCGGTGATCGCGTCGACGACTACTCCGAGCGGCACATACCTTTTCGGCAAGTTCCTCGGGAACGCCGTCTTCCTCGCGACCTTCACGGCGGGCTTCATGCTCACGGCGATGGTGATGCAGGTCGTGCGCGGCGAGGCGCCGCTCGAGCCGTGGACGTTTGCGCGACAATACCTTCTGCTCGTTCCGCCGATCATCGTGCTCGTTTCGATGATGGCCATCCTCTTCGAGTCCGTTCCTCCGCTGTCGGGGCGGATCGGCGACGTCGTCTACTTCTTCGTCTGGTGCGCGGTGATGATCGGCTCCGCGGTGCTGGTCATGAAGGGCGGCAGCAACGGCTGGTACTTCGACACGACGGGGATGGCCTTCGTGATCGACCACATCCACAGTCGCAGCAGACCACGAGCGTGTCGATCGGTGCGGGCTCGTTCGACGCTTCGCGAGCGCCGGTTCTGCTGACCGGCCTTCCCATGGATGCTCGGGCGGTGGCGCAGCGGCTCGTCTCGGCGCTGTTGCCGCTCGTGCTTTTCCCGCTCGCGCTGCTGTCGTTTCACCGCTTCGATCCCGAACGGGTTCGATCCGCCGGGCCGAGCGAGCGGGCGGGATTGACGGCGCAGTTGAATGTGCTCGTCAAGCCACTGACGCGCAGGATCGCCGCGGTTCCGCTGATCGGTCGCGTGGCGTCCGATGCCATGCTGACCTTCGCCATCCATCCCGCGGCGGCGATCCTCGCCCTCGTCATCATCGCCGCCTCGATCGCCTCTGCCGCGACGATACCGGTCACGTTCGCCGCCGCGGCATTGCTCGTAGCCGACGTCGCCTCGCGCGAGACCGGCAGCGGGACCACCGCGCTCAGCTGGGCGGCACCGCGCCTGCGCGAATGGTTCGTGGCGTGGAAATTCGGCTCGTCTCTTCTGCTGGCCGGCATCCTTCTCGCGATTCCGCTCGCGCGTACCGCGGCCGAGGATCCCTCGCGCGTCGTCCCGATGCTGACGGGCATCGTGTTGATCACGGCAGCGGCCACGGCCCTGGGCATCGTCACCTCGAACCCGAAGACCTTCATCGTCCTGTTCCTGACCTTCTGGTACATCGTCGTCAACGACCACGGCGCGACGCCGACCCTCGACTTCGCCGGCTGGTTCGGCGCCGTTCCGGCCCACGCAAGCGCCGTTTACGCAGGCATAGCCGTCGGGCTGCTGGGCGTTGCCGCGGTGATCCACAGACTGAAGCTCGCGCACAGCTGACCGAATCTTCGGAATTTGGTGCTCGGCTTTCGGTGGCGCGACGTCGTGAGGAACCCGCGCGCCGGTTCGGAAGAGCTGCCACCATCCTCCCCTCGAGCGGACCGGCGCGCCGCCGTCACACGCACGCATGACGGCGGCGACCGCGGCCGCCCCTGGAAGCCCCTACCATCGGCTTCGGTCCGGCCTAGAAGTAGGGTCACACCTACGATGTTCGATTTCGAGGATCTCTTCTCTAAATCGCCACTCTACGTCTCGTAGCCTGCCTTTCCATTCCGAGGACCTTTCGGCGCGAAAACCTCCTCGGAATGGCGCCTTCCTCGGCGATCGCGCAGCGCCGAGGTAGCCTCGGTGCATGGCACGACCGCTCCGGCTCGAGCACGAAGGCGCCGTCTGGCACGTCACTTCTCGCGGCAATGAGAGAAAGAACATCTTCCGCACCGATGCGGATCGCCTCCTCTTCCTCGCGCTTCTGGCGGAGGCGGTCAAACGCTTCCGCTGGGTCGTTCACGTCTACACGTTGATGACGAATCACTTTCACCTCGTGATCGAAACGCCGGAGAAAACGCTCTCGCGGGGAATGCAGTGGCTCAACGGCCGGTACGCGCAGAGGTTCAACAAGCGCCACCATCGTGTCGGGCATCTCTTCCAGGGTCGCTTTCACAGCGAGCTGGTTCAGAAGGAGTCGCACTTGCTGGAGCTGGCGCGCTACGTCGTGCTCAATCCGGTGCGGGCCGGGATGGTCGAGCGGCCGGAGGACTATCGCTGGAGCAGCTACCGCGCGACGGCGGGGCTCGAGGCGGCGCCCGAGTGGCTGACGATCGAGTGGGTTCTGCAGCAGTTCGGCCGCGACCCGAAGGGCGCTGCGGCGGCCTACGCGAAGTTCGTCGACGCGGGCGTCGGCATCGAGCGTTCTCCCTGGGACGACCTGGTCGGCCAGATCTTCCTCGGCACGGCGGAGTGGATCGAGCGGATGCAGGCGCTGATCGACGAGGAGCCGCGGAGCGAGGAGCATCCGCGCGCGCAGCGTCAGATCGCGCGGCCGACGATGGAGACGGTCGTTGCCGCCGTGGCGAAGACGTTCGAGTGCACCGCGAACGTCGTCTGCACGCGGACGATCCCGGCGGCGCGGATGCTCGCGGCCTGGCTCGGGTGGCACGACGGGCTTCTGCGCCTCCGGCAGATTCGCGCGGCGTTTCGTCTCCGGAGCAACGGAACGATCTCGGACCTGATCCGGCGCTGCTCCCGCGAGCTCGAGCGCGACCCGGTGCTGCGCATTGCGGCGACCGCGTGCCGCGGTCTCCTCTCTCCGCCGCGGCTCGACGCGGCGCCGATCTAATCCCCTCAGACCCGGTTTGAAGGGCCTCCCGCAGTCGCGGGATGGCGATAGCCTGCCTCGATCGAGCCGATCGGTCGCGGGCGCGCTGAATTTGCATCCACGCGCGGTATGAATTGCCCCGATCGGATTCCAAATCGAACGTGAATCAGCGCCCACGCCCTCGCGGTGCGGTGGCGCGACCACCGGAACTAGCGTTCGACCGTCCTTGAAATCGAAAATCGAAGGTGTGACCCTGTTCCTTCTGTTCCTTGACCCTGTTCCTGGCGAAAATCGAAGGTGTGACCCCGTTCCTGGTCCGACTCGATCGGATTCCAAATCGAACGTGAATCAGCGCCCACGCCCTCGCGGTGCGGTGGCGCGACCACCGGAACTAGCGTTCGACCGTCCTTGAAATCGAAAATCGAAGGTGTGACCCCGTTCCTTCCCTTCCCGTTCCTTCCCGTTCCTTCCTGTTCTGTTCGTTCCTTCCTGTTCTGTTCCCGCATCACGCGATTTACCGCGTTCCTTCCTGTTCTGTTCCCGCATCACGCGATTTACCGGGGAACGGCCGCGCGCCGCGCGGGCGTACGGCGCTCGATTCGCGTCGCGATTGACCGGGGGGCCGGCCGCGAAAAAAGCCGGCGCAGGCGGGTTCACGCCCGGGCGATCGGCAGGTAGACTTCGACGATGATCGAAAGCGAGCGTTCCGACGGCATCGACATCCTTCGTCTCGCGCACGGAAGGGCGAACGCCCTCGACATCGAGCTGACGCGCGCCCTGCTCGACCGCTTCCGGCAGTTGCGCGCCGAATCGTCCGGCGCGGTCGTTCTCACGGGGCGGGACGCCATCTTCTGCGCCGGCGTCGACCTCAAGAAGATCCTCTCGGGCGGAGCCGCCTACGTCGACGAGTTCCTTCCCTTGATGTCGGCGATGTTCCGGGAGATTTTCACGTTCCCGCGGCCGGTGATCGCGGCGATCAACGGCCACGCGATCGCGGGCGGATGCATTCTCGCGCTCGCGTGCGACTGGAGAGTCATGACGCGCGGGAACGCGGAGATCGGGATGCCCGAGCTGCCGGTCGGCGTGCCGTTCCCGACGGTGCCTCTCGAGATCGTCCGCAGCGCCGTTCCGCCGGAGCGGTTCGCGACGCTCATCATGCGCGGACGCCGGTTCCGCCCCGAGGAGGCGGTCGAGATCAGCCTGGTGCACGAGCTCTCGGAGCCCGGTGCGCTCGAGGACCGCGCGCTCGAAGCAGCGGCGCGCATGGGCAGCATGGCGCCCCGTTCGTTCGCTCAGGTGAAGGCGATGCTCCGCGCTCCCGCGATCGAGCGCTTCGCCGCCGATGATGCGGAGGTCATCGAGAGCTGGAAGTCGGGCGAGACCGCGGCGCGAATCCGATCGTGGCTCGACGCCGTGCTCGGCGCCAAGCGCGCCGAGTAAGCGCCGCGACCGGCGGCATCTCGCTGCGGCTCAAGAGTTGCTTTTCCAGACATGGCGCCAACGTTTCCGCGAAGGCGCGCGATTCACATCATCGCAATGAACCGGGGAACGGCCGCACGCCGTGCGGCCCTACGGCACTCGATTCACGTCGCGCGATGGACCGGGAACGGCCGCGCGCCGCGCGGCCCAACGGCGCTCGATCGCCGCGGCGCGCGTCGATGTCGATGCGGACGTTCCACGGCGATCGCGCAGCGCCGAGGTAGCCCCGTGTGATCCGCATCATGCCGGCCTGTGATGTGATCAACCACGGATCGCCGCCCCCGACCGGTAGGATGACTCCAGAAAATCGACCGATCAGGAGCTCTTCATGGCCTACGTAATCACCGACAACTGCATCAAGGACGGGCTTTGCGTCGAGACGTGCCCGAACGATTCGATCCACCCGAGACCCGACGAAGCCGGCTACGAAGCCGCGACCCAGGTTTACATCCATCCCGAAGAGTGCATCGACTGTGGCGCCTGCGTACCGGCCTGCACATCCGACGCGATCTACCCGCTGGACGAAGTGCCGGGCGACAAGCAGCACGCGATCGCCGCCAACGAGGCGTACTTCGCCGGTTAGGCGTCGCCGTCCAGCGTCCGGAGGACCGCGCTCCAGTCGCCGTCGCGGTCGCGGGCGACTTCGACCTGCCACGGCTGGCAACAGACGGGGCAGTCCTGCACGTACGCCTGCCGGCTCGCGCCGCCTTCGTCGATGTCGAGCTCCGACGCCTCGCCGCAGTAGGGACAGCTCACCGGATAGAACGCGCTCATCGATCTCCCGTACAGCACGACCGCGGCCACTTCGCCGCGTGAAGGCATCGCCAATCCGGCCGCACACGCGCTGGCACACTCCGCGGGACCTCGATAGAGTACCGATGAATCACAGCGAGCTGTGATCGCGGCGGTCGGTCTGGGGCCGGCGGACCACTAGAATTCACGCGGCGCAGTCGGGCGGCGCGCGCCGCCGCCCGATTCCGGCCGCACCCAACCGATCGATTCCATCGCGGGATCCGCCTTGCGTGCCGGCTCGCGACTCTCGAAGGAAATCACGGACGAACCATGACGGACAAGAAGATCATCTGGACCAGAATCGACGAAGCGCCGGCGCTGGCGACGTACTCGTTGCTTCCGATCGTTCAGGCGTTCACGAAGGGAACCGGGATTTCCGTGGAGACCCGGGACATCTCGCTGGCGGGCCGAATCCTCGCCAACTTTCCCGAGAATCTGACGGAAAGCCAGAAGGTCCCCGATTGTCTGGCCCAGCTCGGCGAGCTCACGCTCTCTCCGGAAGCCAACATCCTCAAACTGCCCAACATCAGCGCTTCGATCCCGCAGCTGAAGGAAGCGATCCGGGAGCTGCAGGGTCAGGGCTATGAGGTCCCCGATTACCCTGAAGTGCCGGCGAACGACGCCGAAAAGGCGATCCAGGCGCGGTACGCGAAGGTGCTCGGGAGCGCGGTGAATCCGGTTCTCCGCGAAGGGAACTCGGACCGCAGGGCCCCTCTGGCCGTGAAGAACTTCTCGAAGAAGAACCCTCACAAGCTCGGCGCCTGGACTCCCGACTCGAAGGCGGAAGTCGCGCACATGAACGGTGGCGATTTCTATGGCAACGAGCAATCGGTGGTCGTGGAAGCCGCCGGCGGTTTCAGGATCGAGCTCGTCGGCAAAGACGGCCGGGCCACGGTCCTGAAGGACGAGCTGACCGCCTCCGCCGGCGAGATCCTGGATGGCACCTTCATGAGCGTCAAGGCTCTTCGGAAGTTCTACGAAGAGCAGATCGAAGACGCGAAGAAGAACGGCCAGCTGCTCTCTCTGCACCTGAAGGCCACGATGATGAAGGTGTCCGACCCGATCCTTTTCGGACATGCCGTCTACGTCTTCTTCAAGGATGTTTTCGAAAAGCATGCGGCAGCGTTGAGAGAGGCGGGCGTCAATCCGAATCTCGGTCTGGCGGATCTCTACGAGAAGATCCAGTCGCTGCCGGAGGCGAAGCGGACGGCGATCGAGGACGACATCAAGGCCGAGTATGCGAAGCGTCCCGCCCTCGCGATGGTCGACTCCGAAAAAGGCATCACGAACCTGCACGCACCGAACGACATCATCGTGGATGCCTCCATGCCGGTCGTCGTTCGTGAGTCGGGCAGGATGTGGAATGCGGAAGGCAAGCTGCAGGACACCAGGGCGATGATCCCGGACCGCTGCTATTCGACGATCTACGTGGAGATCATCGCGAACTGCAAGAAATTCGGCGCCCTGGATCCGGCGACGATGGGATCCGTTCCGAACGTCGGCCTCATGGCGCAGAAGGCGGAAGAGTACGGATCGCATCCGACGACTTTCGAGATTCCGTTCGACGGGACCGTTCGCGTCGTAGACCGCAGACGGCACCGTGCTGATGGAGTCCGAAGTCGAAGTCCGGAGATGTCTGGAGAATGTCCCGGGCCAGAGACATTCCGGTTCAGGACTGGGTGAAGCTGGCGGTTCGGAGGGCGAGGGCAACCGGCGCTCCCGCCGTTTTCTGGCTCGACAGCAACCGCGCACACGACGTGAACATCATCGCCAAGGTCGTGAAATACCTCAAAGACCACGACACCGACGGGCTCGAGATCAAGATCATGTCGCCGGTTCAGGCGATGCGCTACTCGCTGGAGAGGATCCGCAAGGGTCTCGACACGATCTCCGTCACCGGCAACACCCTGCGCGATTACCTCACCGACCTGTTCCCCATCCTCGAAGTCGGCACCAGCGCGAAGATGCTCTCGATCGTTCCGCTTCTCGCCGGAGGAGGACTCTTCGAGACCGGCGCCGGCGGTTCCGCTCCCAAGCACGTACAGCAGTTCCAGAAGGAGGGCTACCTCCGCTGGGATTCGCTGGGAGAGTTCTCCGCCCTGGCCGCTTCCCTCGAGCACCTGGCCGTGACGTTCGGGAACGACAAGGCGCAGGTCCTCGCCGACACTCTCGATGGGGCCATCGCGAAGTTCCTGGACAACAACAGGTCGCCGGCGCGCAAGGTCGGGCAGATCGACAACCGTGGAAGCCATTTCTATCTCGCCCTCTACTGGGCGCAGGCACTGGCCGAGCAGTCCCGGGATGCGGATCTGAAATCCAAATTCGCCGCGATCGCGAAGAAGTTGGCCGAGAACGAGGCGAAGATCAACGAAGAGCTGCTCGCGGCGCAGGGAAAGCCGGTCGATATGGGCGGTTATTACCACCCGGATTTCGACAAGACGTCGAAGGCCATGCGTCCGAGTGCGACCTTGAACGCGATCATCGACGCGATCTGACGCGGAAGACACGCTGAGATTGGCCTCCGCGATAACGGTTGGCAAGAGTCGGCGGGAAAGTTGGCCCCAACTTCTCATCGCGCGAAGGCGGGAGCGGGCGGGGCGCCGGCACGCCTCCCCTCACGCCGCCGGCTGCGCGAGGAGCGGAGCGCGGTCGTCCCTGACGAACGGCTGCAGCTTCCTGTACGTCAGCGAGCGCCACACCCATTCCGCGGGCCCATAGCGGAAGCGCTCGAGCCACCAGACGCTCATCCACACCTGCGCCGCGAAGATTAGAACCGTCGGGATCAGCAGCACCGCCGCCCGAAGCGGCCGGAGTGCCCGAGGCAGTAGCTGTAGAAGAGGAGGATGCCGATGACCGACTGGAGCAGATAGTTCGTCAGGGCCGTGCGGCCCACTCTCCGAACCGATGGAGCCTCTCCTTCCAGCGCGCGTCGTGACAGAGGAGCACGATCGCCCAGACGTAACCGAGGCTCGAGCCGGGGTGCTGGACGTCTGGAGCGCGAATCGGGCGAGCGCGGCAGCGCGGAGGGCCGGGCATGCGGGCGCCGGCGGACGAGGTGTCCGTCGACGTGCCCGCCGCACGACGGGGAGCATCGACCCATTCGCGCGGCGATAGCGCGGCAGCGACTCCGGCGCCGGCTGAAAGAACCCGCGCCGCCAGGCGAGCACGCCGAAGAGGAACAGCCCGAGGATGTTCATGGACATGAACGGGAAGAACCCCCAGTTTTCCGCACTCTCCGGACCGCACTGCTGGATGCAGGTGCCGTCGGCAAGCTCTCCCGTCCGAAGCCGGGTGCGTCGGCGTGGGGGGCGCGGGGAGCTGCGCGCCCGCCGCGTGGTCACGATCGAGGCGATTCCCATCAGGACGACGAGGAAGAAGTAACCGAACGTCGCCCAGATCTTCAGCGTCAGATCCTTCCGCTTCCTGAAGAAGAAGAGGAGATACCCGGCTTGGCCGTACATCGTGGAGAAGTCGCCGGACCGATCACGAGAACGGCGCGACGAACAGGCAGAGGTACGGAGAGCCTCCGCCCAAGGTCCAGACGAATTCGAGCCGCGGCTCTCGGCTTCGTGATCTCCGCGAAGCGACGCGAAGAGCGCGAAGATCGGATGAATCCCTGGAGAAGGTGTCGATGAATGCCTGCGCGATTCGAATCGTGGATCGACGTCCAGAGGAGGTGCGGGAAGAAGTACGCCCGCGCCGGCCCCGCGAACCCCCGCATGTTCGCGGCGAGGATGCCGAAGAGCGCGGCTCCCCGCACGACGTCGATGATCTCGATCCGCTCCCATGCGAGACGTGTCAGCGGCGCAGGCGGCGGCATCGACCCGGCCGGAAGCTGGGGCGGAACGAGAGGTGCCTCGGCGACGCGCTCTGGAACGGTCATGGACCAACACCTAGGTACGGGATCTGACGATTTAGTCCACCAGCGTGTCATCGCCAGCATCAGGATTCGCGCTTCAGCCGGGCATCGAGCCGTTCGAGGACGACCGGCGCAAACTCGTACGCTTCCGCGGAAAGGCCGTGGCCCACGGCGGGGCCTACGGCGAATCTTCTGTCCGGGGACGAAAAGTCGACAGCTTGCGGTCCGGCCCATTCGGTTCGGTTTGCACACGCGCGTAGCGTGAAGCTCCAACGGCAGGCATCAGCCTGAGCCGCCGCAAACGGCCGCCGATCTCAGAAGAGATCGGGAAGGTGCACGAAGCTCCGCATCGCAGCGACCGTTCGCGGCGAGACGTCGCCCAGGAACCAGGTGAGCGTCTCCAGTGTCGTCTCCGGAATCGCGTACCTCGTCACGAACTCGACCTCGACGTCCCGCGTGCTCCCCTCGCCACGACCATCGAACAGATCGTCCACGGCGCGCTCGTTGGGGTCGACGACCTTCGCTCGGATTCCCGCCTCGTCGAGCGCCGCGGAAAAGAGCTCCTGCCGATAGCCGTAGTGCGTGCAGGCCAGATACGCGATGGCGGGAGCGTCCGGGCGTTTCAGCTTCTCGATCGCCGCGCCGACCCAGCGGCGGATCTCGGACGCCGTCTTCGCTCCCTCACGGTCTTCGGAGATCGTATCGGCGAGCCCCGGGCACGCCTGGCTGACGATGCGCGACGGCTCGACTCCGCGCTCCGCGAGCAGCCGGGGATACGTGCCCGCGTCGATCGTCGTCTGCGTCCCGAAGATCAGCGCGACGCTCCGCGGCCCGGCCGGGACCTCGAGGGGCGGCCTGCGGCCGCCCGGATCCCCATCTCCTTCGCGAGGAGCTCGACGCCTGTCTCGACGATCCCCTTCACCGGGATCGCCGCGTCGCGAAGTACGGAGTGTCCGGCAGCAGCACCGAGAGCGTGTTGCAGGCGACGTAGATCGAGTCGGGAGCGAACCGCTGGGTCACGTTCCGGAGGAATCGGTCGAACGTCCGCAGCTTCTCGGCTCTCGACGGCATCGAGTTGTAGCCGTAGTCGTTTTCGGGCGCGGCGTTGGCGAACGTCAGACGGACCGGCTCCCTGAATCCGTGAGTGCGCACGAACCTCTCGGCGTACGCGCACACGGAGAGGCCGCCGACTCCCGAATCGGTGATGAGGACGTGCATGGCTACTCCTGCGAGATCGATCCTGCCGGTCATGAGGTCGATGAGGACCGGGAACGTGGCGATCCTTGAGCGTATAGAGGGAGGCGTTCTCGAGCTCCAGCGTCACGAGAGAGAGCCCCTGCTCGGCCGCCCACGTGCCCATCGAGCCGGGCGTCGGGTAGCCGATCTCCGTCAGAAAAGGGAGCGCACAGCGGTCGGCGAGCTGCCGTCCGAGGTGCGATGCGCCGGCGTCGTCGATACACGCGAGCGCCGAGTGGAGGCTCACGACGGCGCGCGGCTGGAGACGCTCGAGCAGAGAGAGAAGCGCGCGCGTTTCCGGCTCCGACGCCGGCTCCGATCCCGGGCTCAGCGCGATGTCTCGCGCGTCGTTCTCGCGGCTCTTGTAGACGACCGGATCGGGACTCCAGTTCGAGGTCGGAAAGTTGCGGTTCAGATCGACGCCTCGGGCGTTGCCGCGCGTTCCGCGCAGCATCCCGTCCGGGTTGCCGCAAAGAATCACCGCGGCGCGCAGATCGCCGCGCGGGAGGCATCGGAGCGCTTCCGACACGACGACGGTCGTCTCCGGTTCGTCCCCGTGAATCGAGGCGAGGACGACGATCTCCGCGCCCCCTCCGTCGGGGAGGTAGGCGGTGAGCGGGATTCCCTCGAGCGAGGCGCCGTAGCCCAGGCTGGCGTGACGGATCGCTCCCCTCTCGCGCCGCTCCACCAGCCGCTGTTGTGTTTCGTGATTCATCCGACCTCCCCTCGGTCGCGAATCATACCGGTTGAGCCGCGCCGGAAGGCCGCCGCGCGGCCGGGCGTGGCTCACTTCGTGAATCGCATCGCCGGGCAGAAATGGATG
The DNA here is from genome assembly GCA_963793695.1 of uncultured Acidobacteriota bacterium. GTDB lineage: Bacteria > Acidobacteriota > Thermoanaerobaculia > Gp7-AA8 > Gp7-AA8 > CAWCBB01. Next base: position 650,981 of record CAWCBB010000030.1, read on the forward strand.
AGCTCGCACCTCTGCTGGAGGCCCGAAACCGTCTCCTTCCAGGCAGGATCGGGTTAAAAGTTCGGAGTTTCAGGCAAGGATCGGAGCCGTTCCAGCCTTACATTCTCCAGGTCCCGGCGCACCGCCGGAACGAATTGACGAACAGGAGCATCGAACGTGCACAACGCGAAAGCCTACTCCGCTGCCACCGCCACATCGCCTCTGGCCTCCACCACGATCCCGCGCCGCGAAGTCATCCCGATCCAGAAGGTGAACGAAGCCTACGAGAGGCTCCTGAAGTCGGACGTGAAGTACCGCTTCTCGATGGACATGGCGTCGCTGAAGGCCGATACGAGGCGGGGGCAGGATCGATCCGACGGCCTGCCGCCCCAGCCGCGAGACCAGCGCGCCCTCTACGTCGGCCAGGCCGATGCGCGGATCCTCGACGCGGCGACGCGTCTCGTCGAGCTGATGGCGCAGCCGGTGCGACGGCCGAGCTGCTCGCGCCGCTCGTGATCGACGAGATCCTCATCCGCCTGCTCCGGACTCCGATGGGAAGCCGGATCGCGCGGATGGGGCAGGCCGACTCCAGCCTGCAGAGAGTCGCGAAGGCCGTCTCCTGGTTGCGGGACCACTTCGACCAGCCCATCGACGTCGAAGCGCTGGCGGCCCTCGTGAACATGAGCGTCTCGTCGTTTCATCGGCAATTCAAGGCCGTCACGTCGATGAGCCCGCTGCAGTACCAGAAGGCGCTGCGCCTTCAGGAAGCGCGGCGCCTGATGCTCACCGCGATGCTGGACGCGGGCGACGCGAGCCGCCGCGTCGGATACGTGAGCGCTTCGCAGTTCAGCCGGGAGTACGGACGCTTCTTCGGGAGTCCGCCGACGCGAGACATCCATCGCCTCCGCGAAGACGGGCTCGCCGCGGCGGACGCGTCCTCGTAGCGCCCGCTCCGAGCGTTCGCGAGCGGCTGGGTCCGGCCGGCTCGCCTCGGCCGATCCTGAGTCGATTGTCGAAGTCCCCTCTCGTCGCGAAATCCCTTGGGCCCTTCCCCGCGGGGGCTCTCCGCGCGACAGTCTGATCGTTCGCACGAAATCTTCACGTCTTCCTTCGAACATCTTTCGTCATTTCCGGACTTCTTTTTCGATGCGGACTGCGATATTGCAGTCATGACGGGAGGGAATGTTGCGATCGCTGTTCCAGCGATCCGGAGCGCGCCCGCGCGATTCTCGCCCGCGGACGGCGCATCGCTCGCACTTTTTAGCGGGCTCGGATGGGTGGCGGTTCGCGGGCAGGTCCCGCGGGTGGGCGCCGAGGGCGACGCGAGCACTAACTTGGAGCTGGTGACGACTCTGGGCGGGCGTCTCCTGAGCGGCGAGGCGGATGGAGGTCGCGAGGAGCGTACATCGATCTTTCGTACCGCGAACAGGAGCCCGATTTCTCGTCATCGGGGCCTCGTGCCGGGGGCCCCTGATGGAGCGCTGAAGCGCGGCACCACGGAACGCATCCTCGAAGCAAGGCCGCCGTTCGATGTCGTCGTCGCGGCCCAAGGAGTGGTTCGTTGACGCAGCCGCACGTGGAGCCGTCGAGCATTCAACGGATCCGGCGCTTCATCATCGGCCCTCCGCGAGATGTTTCCGATCCGGAGATCTTTCGCCACACGTCCCTCATCGCGTTCTTCGCGTGGGTCGGACTCGGCGCCGACGGTCTCTCCTCGTCAGCGTACGGACCGGAGGAGGCGTACAAGGCGCTCGGGAACGCACTACCATCTGTCGATCATCCTGGTCGGGATGACCACGATCACGATCACCGTGATCTCCATTGCGTACTCGAATCTCATCCAGCATTTTCCCGGAGGCGGCGGCGGCTACCTCGTCGCCACGAAGCTGCTCGGCCGCCGCGTCGGCGTGGTCTCGGGCTGCGCGCTCCTCGTGGATTACGTCCTGACGATCACCGTATCCATCGCAGCGGCCGTGCGACTCAGATCTGGTCAGTTTTCTGCCCGCTTCGCTGGCATCGTATTCAAGCTGCCGACGGAGTTCGGACTGGTCGCGCGCTCCTGATCATTCTGAACCTGCGCGGGGTGCGCGAGTCGGTGAACGTGCTCACGCCGATCTTCCTCCTCTTCATCGTCACGCACGCAGTCGCGATCTTCTGGCGTCGATCGGCATCGCACTTCACCGCAGCTGCCGGGCGTTCTTCCGCGACGCGCACCGACGAATTTCACGCCGTCGGTCGCGACGCTGGGCTTTCTGGCCTGTCGCGCTGATTCTCCTGCGAGGCCTATTCGCTCGGCGGCGGCACGTACACCGGGATCGAGGCCGTTTCGAACGGCGTAACGATGCTGCGCGAGCCGCGGGTACGGACCGGCAAGCGAACGATGGCGCTACATGGCGATCTCGCTCGCCTTCACGGCCGGCGGAATCATGTTCGGCTACCTGCTGTACACGCTCGAAACCGGCCGCGGGCAAGACGATGAACGCGGTGCTCTCGGAAATCTCTTCGGCTACTGGTCGACTTGCGGCGTCACGTCGGCCGGTCATTCGTCGTCACGACCTGGTCGCGGAGGGCGCGCTCCTCTTCGTCGCCGCGCAGGCCGGCTTCCTCGACGGCCCGCGCGTGCTCGCGAACATGGCGGTCGATCGTGGATGCCGCACCGATTCGCCGAGCTCTCCGACCGCTCGTGACGAAGAACGGGATCTACCTCATGGGCCTGGCCGCAATCGCGGCACTGCTCTACACGCGGCGGCGACATCGCGACGCTCGTCGTCATGTACTCGATCAACGTGTTCATCACGTTCACGCTGACCGAGCTCGGGCATGGCGCGGCACTGGATCAAGGATCGCGCGAAAGAACCGAAGTGGAGGAGTCAGCTCGCCATTCACGGCACGGGCCTGGTCATGTGCCTCAGCATTCTTCTCGTGATCATCTTCGAGAAGTTCGCCCACGGAGGGTGGATCACCGTCGTCGTCACGAGCCTCGTCATCGGATTCTCTTTCTGGGTTCACTCGCATTACGAGGAGGTGAAGGTCGGATTGAAGCGGCTCGACGAAATCCTGACGAGCGTGCCGTTGCCGCCGCACGTGGAATCGGTCGAGCCGTCGAATCTCGACACGAACCTCCCGACCGCGGTGATCAGCGTGGCCTCGTTCTCGGGATTCGGATTGCATCAGATCCTCTCGATTCACAAGTCGTTTCCCGGGTTCTTCAAGCAGTTCCTCTTCCTGTCGGCGGCCGTCGTCGACTCGGGCACGTTCAAAGGTGCGGACGAGATCGACGCGGCTCGAGCAGACGACCGAAGAGCATCTTCGAAAGTACGTGGCGTGGACACAGGCGCACGGCTTTCGCGCGGACTACCGACTCGCAGTCGGCACGGAGACGGTTGAGACCATCGAGGAACTGTGCCGGGAAACGGCAGGTCAGTTTCCCCCGCGCGATCTTCTTCATGGGCCGCCTGATTTTCCGCGAGGAGAAGTGGTACCACAGGCTGCTTGCACAACGAGACGCCGCACGCCATCCAGCGACGGCTTCAATTCCAGGGGATGCAGGCGATGGTGCTGCCGATCCGGGTGCTCTGAAGGCTCAGGAATGTCAGTCGGCCTCGTCCTGAAAGTTAGCGCATATCCGGGAGCAGCGCGTGAACGTCTTCCACGTGAACGTCGCGGTCGCTGATGCGAGCCCTCGATGACTGTCGGGGCGGCCATTCGCATCACGTCGCGGAGCGAGGACCGCACCATCACACACGCCGCTGCATTCGCACGGCAACACTGCGTGCCGTGTTTCGTGATCTCCATCGTCAACCATCTGCCATATGGCGATGTGGCGGACGCTGAGCACGCTGTCGTCCTTCGCAACCGCCGCACGCGGAGCGGGAGGTGACGCGAGACCAGGGCGGGCGAGACACGCCCGCACCACACCGTGATGACGGCCTTCGCGCACGAACCACGCCTCGCGAGCGCCATTTACATCGCGCGCCCGGCCGCCCGATCGCCGAGCAGTATCTACCGAATCCGCCTTTCGATATCGTCGTCGTCGGATCAGAATGATTTCGACGGAGGCGCTGCTGAGCAAGTAGGGGTCAGGTGCGGAAGAGCGCCGTAGAGCTGTGCTGTGCGCGGCTGTTCTGCGGCTCCGGGGCGCAGGGAGGCGGAAGGCGTACAATCGCCCGACCGGATCCACTCAAGGGGGGCACTCATGCCGTCATCGCTCGACGTAGCCAACCGTCTCGCAGGCGTCGTGTCGGCGCAGCAGGCGATTCTGAACGCCATCACCGAGCCCGATCGCGTCCTGCAGGTCATCGCCGACCGCACCGCCGAGCTCACCGAGGGGAAGGGCGCGCTCATCGAGCTCGTGCACGGCGACGATCTCGTGATTCGAGCGGTGTCGGGCGCCGAGAAACGGCTCGTCGGATTCCACCTTCCGATGAGCGAGAGCCTCTCCGGAGAGGCGGTGCGGCAACGGGCGGTCATGCGCTGCGACGATGCGAATACCGATCCCCGCGTCGACCGCGAGGCGCGCCAGACGATCGGCGTGCGCTCGCTCATCATCGCGCCGCTTCTCGAAGGCGATCGCGTCACGGGCGTATTGACCGCGTTCTCGGATCGCGCGAAAGCCTTCGACGATCTCAGCGCGCACGTCCTCCAGCTCCTGGCAGGCATGACGTCCGGCGCTCTGATGCAGGCCGCGACGTTCGAACGGTACCGCCTCCTCTTCGAGCGCAACGTGGCGGGGGTGTTCCGCAGCACGCGCGACGGCAGGATCCTCGACTGCAACGACGCGCTGGTCTCGTATTTCGGTTATGCCTCGCGGGACGAGCTCATGGCGCAAACCACGTGGAACCTGTATCAGAACCGCGCCGACCGCGAGGCCCTCCTCGAAGGGCTCGCCAGCGGCGCCGCGCTGACGAACGTGCGCCTGCGCTTCAAGCGCAAGGACGGCTCGCCGATGACAGGCCTGATGACGGTGAGCCTCCTCAACTCCGCGGGCGGCGAGCAGCTCCTCGGCACCATCGTCGAGACGAAGTGATATCGAGCCGGCGAGCCTGAGCCCAGCTCTCGCACGCTCGCTCCTGACCCCTCGTCTCCGCGCTCAGCGCTCGATCGACACGTCGACGCGCTGACCGATCTTGAGCGGCGTTCCCTCGAGCAGCTCCACGCCGACGATCAGCACGCGCGTATCCACCGGCTGCGCGGGATCGTTCGGTCGGATGCTCCGGCCGACGACCCGCACCGGGATCTCCTCCACCCTCCCCCGCCACTCGCCGGCGAACCCGTCGGCGCGGACGCGGACCGCGGCGCCGGGTACGATGCGCGCGACGTCGAATTCGTCCACCTCGGCGTCGACGCGGATTCGCTGCGGGTCGACGATCGTAGCGATCGGCGCGCCGACGTCGACGCTCTCTCCCGGATCGACGAAGCGCTCGACGACGATGCCGTCGATCGGCGCGAGGATGTCGGTCTTGCGCAGCGTGGCGCGGACGTGGTTCAGGGACGCGGCAGCCGTCGCGCGTCGCGCGCGCGCCGATTCGCTGTCGCGGACCGCGCGGTCGTAGACCTGCCGCGTCCCGACCTCCGCCTTCCAGAGATCCTCCGCGCGCGCCACCTCCGACTCGAAGAGGCGCGCGTCGCTCTCGGCTTCCGCGAGCCGCGCTTCCGCGGCCGCGACCGCCGCGCGAAGCTCGTCCGCGCGCAGCCGCGCGATGACTTCGCCCTTCCGCACCGGCTGGTTCACCACGACCATCACGCCATCCACCGTTCCGGCGACCTCGGTCCCGGCGGTCGAGTCGAACCCCGCGCGGCCGACGACGCGCCCTTCCGCCGCGACCGCGCCGTCTTGCGCGCGAGGCTGCGGCCCGGGCTTCGGCTCCGGCGCGGCCAGCACGATCTGCAGCGCGACGGCGGCGGCCAGGAGAATCAAGGTGATGACGGCGAACGGCGGAGTCTTCGAGCGCTTCATTGCACTACCTCGTCGAGGAGGCCGTCGCGAATCGAGAGGACGCGATCGGCGATGTTTCGTACGGCCTTGTCATGAGTCACGATGAGCAGCGCGCTCGCGTCGCGCCGCGCGAGCGCGCGCAGCATCGACAGCACCTTCGCCCCGTTCTCGGAGTCGAGGTTCGCCGTCGGCTCGTCGGCCAGCAGCACGGGAGGGCGGCCGGCGATGGCGCGCGCGATCGCCACGCGCTGCTTCTGGCCACCCGAGAGATCGCGCGGGAAGAACGCGGCGCGGTCGCCGAGTCCGACGGCCTCGATCGCGCGCTCCGCCTCGAGCCGCGCTTCGCGCCCCTTCCGCCCGCGGACCTCCAGCGCGTACTCTACGTTCTCCACGGCGGTGAGCGACGGGAAGAGATTGAACTGCTGAAAGACGAAACCGATCGAGCGCCTGCGCAGGGCGGCGAGCGCGCGCGGGCCGAGGCCGGTCGCGGGCACGCCGCCGACCTCGAGGGTCCCCGACGTCGGCGTGAGGATGCACCCGAGGATCGAGAGGAGCGTGGTCTTGCCGGAGCCGGAGGGGCCCTCGAGCGCGACGACCTCGCCGCGCTCCAGCCCGATCGAGATGCCGCGGAGCACCGGCACGTCGGTCTCGCCGTCGTGAAAGGTCTTCGTGATCGCTTCGGCCCGTATCGACATGGCGCGCTCCGTCAGGTCCTGAACACCAGGGCGGGATCGATTGCGGCGATCTTCCGGAAGGAAAGCAGCGAGGACGCGAGGCAGAGGACGACGGCGCCGGCGAACGCGCCGGCGGCGACCTGCGGCGCGATGATGACCTTCAGATCCGCCGCTTCGATCGCCGGCCGCACCGCGGCGCAGAGGGCCGCGCCCGCGACGAAGCCCGCCAGCGCCGCGATGAGGGCCTGCTTCGCGACGATCGCGTAGATCGTGGCGTTGCTCCCGCCGATCGCCTTCACCGTGCCGAACTCGCGCAGGTGATCCATGGTCGACGTGTAGAGCGTCTGCGCGACGATCAGGGCCCCGACGAGGCAGCCGAGGAAGACGGTGACGATCATGTTGAGCCCGAGGCCCGTGCTCTCGACCCAGTAGCGGCGGGTGCGGCTCGACCATTCGGCCGCGGTATACACGTCGTTGAACGGGAGACGCGCCGCGATTTCGTCGCGCACGGCGCCGGCGTCGGCGCCCGGCTCGAGCTTCACGAGGATGTACGTCGTCTTGCCGCGAAACCCGGTGAGCGCCTGCGCGCGCCGGAAGTCGACGATGGAGACCGGGGTCGTCGTGAACGACTTCGCGCCCGCGGTAGTGCCGATGATCCGCATCCGCTTTCCGGCGATCTCGCGGAAGTCGCCGACGGAGAACGGGCCGTGGCGCCGCACTGCCGATTCGTCGAGGAAGACGTTGTTGCCGCGGCGGAGATCCTCGAGGTTCCCCGCGGTGACGTGCGCGGGAATCCTCCAGGCGAGCGGATCCTCGGTCGCGTACACCATGACGCTCTCCTCCGTCCCGGTGGGGAGCATCACCATGAGGAACCAGACGATCAGGTTGTCGGCGCGCGCGACGCCCGGGACGGAGCGGACGCGCTGGACGTAGCTGTCGGGGAACGGGTGCGCGAAGTCGATGTTCGGCGTGTTGCGCGAGGTGATCCAGAGGTCGGCGTCGGCGTTGTCGATCATGACCGACGCGTTGTCGAGAAGGCCCGAGAAGAGGCCGACCTGGACCAGGACGAGCGCCACCGCGAAGCCGACGCCGGCGACCGTGATGACGAACCGCAGCCGGTCGTGAAGCATCATCCGCAGCGAGAGGTCGACCATCGTCTACTCCTCGAGAAGCCCGTGCAGCAGCGCGTCGATCATCGCGGCCGCGGACTTCCTTGCGGGCTTCCACTCGACCCACCCCTCGTAGTGCTTCGTGATGCGGAGGGAGGCCAGCCCGTGAAGAGCGGCCCACGTGAGCTGGACCGCGAGGTCGACGTCGATGCCGGAACGGAAGCGGCCCGCGGCGATGCACTCCGCCACCGTCATCCGGAGGAACGCGTACGAGTCCTCCTGCGGGTCGTGGCGGTCGTGGCGGACGGACTCGGGGGCGATCGTGGGGCGGTCCGCCATGAACATGACGCGATAGTGGTTCGGGTTCGCGAGCGCGAAGTCGACGTACGCGAGCCCCGCGCGGCGAAGGCGCTCGACGGGATCGGGGACTTTCGCGATCGTCGCGATCCGCCGCGCGAGGAGACCGAAGTCCCCTTCGCAGACCTCGCGGATGAGGGCTTCCTTGTCGGGGAAATGGAGGTAGAGCGTCCCGACGGCGCAGTCGACGGCCTCGGCGACGCGCCGCATGGTGACCGCCTCGTATCCCTCCGCGGCGAACAGCGCGCGCGCGACCTCGACGATCCCCTCGCGAGCCTGTTCTTTCCGTCGTATGCGTTTCGGTGCGTTTCTCATGAACGGTGTTCATAATATGAACTTAGTTCATCAAAGGCAAGGTGTGGCTGTGACGGTGCGGAAAACACACGCGGCCGGGAGACCGATCCACGAAGGTTCGCGAAGTGAGGCGCGCCCGGTCAGGGGGCTCGACCTGAGCAGACCGACGCTTGCCGCACGAATGATCAGCGCGAGGAACGCCTGCGAATTTGCATCCTACGCAAGCGCTGCTGTACCTCCTCCCTCCCTGAAACCTCTCGCGATGCGCTCCCGTACCAATCGTTCGAACTCCGCGAGCACGCACTCCTGTGGAGTCGATGAAACCGGGTAGAACCGATAGCTACGAAGGAGGCGCCCAAATGCTGCCGATGCTCCGAAGTTGTTTTCTCCTCGTTCTCGCCTTCCTCTGCGGAGCGTGCGCGTCTGCGCCGGCTCCAAAGTCCGGAGACTCGCCGTCCGGAACGAACGTCATCGCGTTTCTCCACGCGACCGTCATCCCGATGGACGAGGAGCGCGTCCTGCCTGACCAGACGGTGGTCGTCGCGGACGGCACGATCGTCGAGATCGGCCCAGCGCGGCGCGTGAAGGTGCCCGCCGGCGCGCTTCGCGTCGACGCGAAGGGGCGGTATCTGATCCCGGCTCTCTCCGACATGCACGTCCATCTGCTGGGCGAGGCATGGAACATCATGCTGCCGCCGGAGGTGCAGGCGTCGACGAAGGACATTCCCTTCGAGACGTTTCTCTTCCCCTTCGTGGCCAACGGCGTGACGACGATTCAATCGATGTCGGCAACGCCCGAGGAGCTCGTCGTGCGCGAGCGGATCAACCGGGGGGAGCTGCTCGGCCCCCGCATGATCCTCGCGCCGATGATCGACGGGCCGAAGAAGGCGTGGCCCCCTCCCCTCAGCACCTGGGTGGCGTCGGCATCCGAGGCCGAGGGTGCCGTCCGTCGCGCGAAGGAGCAGGGGTTCGACAAGATCAAGGTCTATTCGTTCCTGAGCCGCGAGTCCTACGACGCGATCATCGCCACCTCGCGAGAAGTGAACATGGACGTGATCGGGCACATCCCGATGGCCCTGTCGCTCGATTACGTCCTCGAGGCGGGACAGAAGCTCATCGCGCACTCCGAAGAGGTGGCGAAGCACGCCGGCGGCGACCACAGCGCCGCGCACATCCATGACCTCGCGCACAGAATGTCGGCGCGCGGGGTGTGGATGACCCCGACGCTGGTCACGACTCGGAGCATCATGGAGATCTTCACCGACTCCGACGCGCTCCTCGGCCGGCCGGAGGCCGTCTACTTCGGGCACCCGATGCAGCAGGGCGTCTGGAACTTCATCACGGAGAATCTCTACAAGCCGATTCCCGCGGCGGCGCGAACGAAGCTCCGGACGGATTTCGAGACGCTCCAGCGGCCGCTCACCCTCTCGTTTCACGAGCAGGGAGGAAAGATGATGACCGGCACGGACACGCTGTTTCCCGGGCTGGTCGCGGGCTTCGCCGTCCACCGCGAGCTGCGCGAGCTGGTCGGCGTCGGGCTGACCCCGTACGAAGCGCTCCGGACGTCGACGACGAACCCCTTCGAGTACCTCGGCGAGAGCGAGAAGGCCGGCACGATCGAGATCGGCAAGCAGACCGACCTGCTTCTCTTGGACGCGAACCCTCTCGAGGACATATCGGCCGTGTCGAAGATCGCAGGAGTGTTGATCCGAGGCCGCTGGGTCGGAGCCGCAGAGATCGAGACGAAGATGCAGGCGCTTGCGGCATCGAACGCGCCGGCCAGGCCATCCCATGGAGAATGAGTGCGATCCACGAGATGAACGCCGGAAAAGGTTGGGGCCACCCGGAAAACCAACTTCATGCCTCGTGGGGACACTTCGAAAGGTTGGTTTTCCGCGGGCTGTCGCCCAAACGGAATGCGGCGCGTGGGGCCGGTCATCCTGAGCGAAGCGAAGGAGTCGGTGATCAGGTTCTGAGAGCCCGTCCTGGGGATTCGTGCCGGAAAGGGACTCGCGGCATCAGATGGGAAGCCAGTAACTGATCTTCACGAGGACGACGTCATCCGAATCTCCCTTCAGGAGGCGGGAGAAGTCGCGTCCGGGACGGAAGTCGCCGACCGGCTCGGCGTCGTCGCGGTTCTCGTTCCAGACGACGAAGAGCGCGGAGCCCGGGCGGAACTCCCAGCGAAGCACCGCGCTGCCGCGAAGACTTCGAACGTTGAAGTCGGGGCTCGAGAAGGTGAACGGTGTGGCCGGCCCTGGCCCGTCGGGATCGACGGTGATCCGATCGGTCCCTTCGATCGCGCCCCGATCGACCCCGTAGAGCGCGAAATCTCGCGAGCGAGGAGCTTCGAGCTCCTTGAAGCGATCGTAACGGCCGCTCGCGATGAACGGCTGCACATACCCCTGCAGCGAGAGCCTGGAGCTGAGCGTCCAATCCACCCGCATCCCCATCTCGACGGTCTTCTGGCCGAGGTCGGCGTAAACGTAGCGGTTGCCGTACGTGTGCGCCGCCGTCGAGTCGTCGCGCACGGTCCTGACGTACTGCGCGAAGGTGTGAGCACTGTAGATCGAAGGGGTGAGCTGAAGGGTCAGGTTGGGTCCGGGCCGAAATCCGATCGATCCGTCGAAGCTCGTCGCGCTGCCGCCGTCTTCCCCCTTCGATTTTCCGGCAGATACTTCGTAAAAGAGCGTTCCCCGTCCGCCGAAACCGTAGCCGACATTGAGAGCGGCCGTCCCGGCGCGCTTCACCAGCGGGCCGCCGCGCGCGTCGCGGTCGTCGTATCGCTCGAAGTCGGGGCCCCCGCTCGCGAAGACGTAGTGATCGTTCGTGAATTCCACGTGCGCATTGCCGTAGATACCGTTCGCGATGAGATCTCCGTCGTAATTCCAGTTCTGATACTTGCCGATCCACACGTTTCGATCGCGGACCGTCCCTTTCACGTCCTGATTTCGATAGAGGAGGACCGCATGGGTCGCCGTCATGTCGGCGCGCCCCATGAATCCGAGGTCATTCGCTTCGAACCCGGGCGAGTACGACTGCGCCTGCAGGTTGTACTTCCATCGACCGGTCTGCTTGGCCAGCATCACGCGTCCCCCCAATCCGTCGAGCGAGGTGCGGTCCGGATCGAGGCTCACGTGACCGGCGTCGGGCCGGTGGTAGTAGTGCGCGGGAGAACGCTGTGTGAGCTCGATCGCCTCTTTGGATCCTTCGACCCGGGAGCCGGCCAGAACCCACTCGAGGATCACGTCGCGATCCCCGAAGCCCCAGTACCCGTCGATCCCGCCGAAGTACGCGCTGTCGCGCAGAAAGGAGAGATCCGGATCCGAATCGCGGTGGGTCGAGGTGAAGAGCGTCCCGATCCGCCCCTTCGTGCCGAGATCCTTGGCCAGCCGGGTGACGAAGTAGTTCGTCATCGGCTCGACGGTATGACTCTCGACCTCGCCGAGGCCGAGCGTCAGCTCCGCCTTTTCCTCCTGGGTGACGGCGTCGAGCGCGGCGATGGTCCATCCGCCCGCGGTCTTTCCGGTGAGCTTCGCTGCCCCCAGAATGGTCGTCTCATACGGCGCGTCGATGTAGTCGTAATCGAGGCGCCCCGTCCCCTGAGGCGAGCGACCGATGCGGCGCGAGTAGAAGAATTGGGGCGCCGCGTACGCGAAGCCGAAGTTGTTGCTCGACCCTCCCCTGCCGAACGAGAAGAGACCGGATCCCTCGATGAAGAAGGGACGCTTCTCCGGAAAGAAGAGTTCGAACTCGGTCAGGTTCAACGTTGCGGGATCCAGCTCGACCTGTCCGAAATCGGGGTTCAGAGTGCCGGTGATCCTCAGGTTCGAGCTGAGGGTGTATTTGAGGTCGACTCCGGCGTCGGTGCCTCCCTCGAGCGGCGAATTGAGCGGATCGTCACCCGGCACTCGGGTGCTGAGATCGGCCCGGGCGACGGCGTAGGGCACGATCTCGAGCGCACGCCTGGGCTCGATCGCTTCGAGCCCGACCAACCGCGCGAAACGGGACACGAAGCCCGATTCGGTTTTCGGGGTGTGCACGAGGCGATCCTCTTCCTTGTTCGAGGAGATGTTCCGAATGAAGTTCACGCCCCAGACGTGCTCTTTCAATCGCGGAAAGCGGAGCTGCGAATACGGGATCCGCATTTCGACGGACCAGCCGGCGTCGTCGATCTTCGTCGCGGAGTCCCACACTCCATCCCAGCTCCGGTCCGAGAAGGAGTCGTCGTGGAGGGTCATGTCCACCTGCACGTTCGCCGGATTGACCCAGAAGGCTGCTCCGCTCCGACGGTCGAATTGCGAATCGAGGTAGACGCAAAACCAGTCTGATTCGAGGCTCGTGTCGCGGCGCGCGAGGCGTGCGGTCACCGGCGCGTCGTCGTCCATGCGCGCCGCCACGTAAATCGCGTCCTGGTCGTAGGCCACGCGGACCGTGGTCGTCCGCGTCGCCGGCTTCCCCTCTTCGGGATCGCGCTGGATGAAGCCGGCGATCGAAGGCGCCTTCGTCCACGCCTCATCGTCGAGCACGCCGTCGATCACGGGAGCTTTCGCGGCACGCACCGCCACGACGTCGCGTTGCGCGCGCGATGCGCCCGCGCGAGCCTCGAGGAAGGCGGCTGACGCGATCAGAAGAACACCCGAGACGACGGCAGTTCGTACGTTCATCGACGTCATCCGCGTGCGTGCCGATCCACCGGAGAGGGCGGCTCGGAGCCTTTCATCGCCGTGCTCAGGAGAGCGACGCCTGTCTCGATTTGCGACGGTGGCGTCGCAGCGAAGCAGAAGCGAAGATGCCTCGACGCTTTGCCGCCGAGGAAGAACTTCGAGCCAGCCCCGACGCCGACTCCGCACCGTGCGGCCGCGCCCGCAACCCGCCGTCCGTCCTGCGGAAATCCGATCCACGCATAGAGTCCGCCGCCCGGCGAAACATAGTCGCGCGGCACGAGCCGCGCCGCCTCGAGCGATCGCATCAAGGCTTCGTGCCGCCGTCTGTGCTCGCTCCGGAGATCGGCGAGGTGCTTCGTGATGGCGCCGTCCCGCAATAACGCGGCGACAGCCTGTTGGGATACTTCGTCGCTCGGTCCTGCCGACGCGCCTTTCATCGCCGCCAGACCGTCCATGATCTGCGCCGGCGCAATGATGTAGCCGACACGAACGCCGGGACCGAGGATCATGGAGAACGTTCCGACGCGAAGGACGACCTTCCGGCCGTCCAGGTCGCGGATCGAAGAGGGTGCCGGACGATTCCAGTGCAACCGTGAGTAGGTGTCGTCTTCCACGATCGGGACGCCGTGCAACGCCGACAGCCGGAGCATCTCCCTCCTGGTGTCGATTTCCATCGTCGCTCCGGTCGGGTTCTGGAAGGTGGGGTTGGAGTAGACGAGCTTCGGCCGGTGCCGGATGATCAGACGCTCCAGCTCGCCCGGATCCCAGGCCGGAGCCGTCCAGCCCACGAGGCGCGCGCCGCTCGACCGAAACGCCTGGAAAGCGCCCGGATGCCCGGGCTCTTCGACGATGACTGTCTCTTTCGGATTCACGAAGTATCGGGCGAGGAGGTGGACTGCCTGCTGGGCTCCCGCCGTGACGAACACCTCCTCGGGAGCGCAGCCCACCCAGGCGGCGAGGGCCGCCCGCAACCGCGGATGCCCGTGGACATGAACCCGCGGAGGCGAGGCGTGAACCGCTCGGTGCAAGGCTGCCGAGACAGCCGATCCGAACTCCAGGAGCGGAAAGAGGTCGGTAGCCGGGGAGCTCACGTCGAACGAAATGGCGAGCTTCCCCATCGGAGGATCCGGCGCGGGCTCCGCGCCGCCAGCGCCGGCGGTGGTCAGCGCCGCAGCGGACCTCGCTGCCTTTCCGATCCACGAAAATGGAGCGTCGACGTCCGCCCCGCCTCCGGAGACGAAGCTGCCGCGTCCGACCTGTCTGCTAATCATGCCGCGCCTGTGCAACTCGTCGTAGGCCGCGACGATCGTCGCTCTGCTGCGGAGAAGCTGGCGCGCGAGCGCCCGCTCGGACGGCAAACGGGTGCCGACCAGAAGCTCTCCGCGCGCGATCGCCCGTTCAATCCCCGCGCTGACCCGCTTGTACGCCGGCAGGTCGGAGTCGTCGCTCTCGATGAATCGGTTCAAGTCCATCTTGCTTCCTCGCCGCTTCGTTGCGCGTTCCGAAGTACGATCGCACGATCGCGTAATAGACTGCTACAAAACGTGTCAGCGAATTGATTCCTCACGGAAAACGAGTCGTCAACTTGTTCATGGCTCGTCGTCTTCTTTGCGAGACGCGCAAGGAATTTCGTGCGTCTCGGTTGAATGCGTCCTTCGGCGCGTGCCAGGAGGCGACGCGCCGCTTGCCGGTCCGGCCCTTCCATTTCGGTGCGCACATCCGTGTAGACGCGGAACCGCAGGGCAGCGATACACCCGAAGCCATCGCTTCGACAGGGCCAATCGCGCTTTGGCTGCAGGCATGCCGCGGCAACGCCGGCATGTAGCGCGCGGTTTCCGCGAACGAAGCCGCTACCATGAGTGCGATGAGGAAGCGGCTGCCGGATGCATTGACGGTGCGCCGCGTTGCAGCGTGGAGGTTTCGTGATGGAGTTCAGAAACGCCTATGAGGACGCGCAGATGGCTGCGGCCTACTCCCGGCTGGAGTTTCCCGCAACGTACTATCTGGCGTACAGGGACCTTCCAGGGATCTTCGCCGACCACGTCCGCGGGCGGCGCGCTCTCGATTTCGGTTGTGGTGCGGGCCGATCGACCCGCTTCGTTCGCACTTGCGGGTTCGACGTGATCGGAGTCGACATCGCCGAGACCATGCTCGGCCGGGCGAAGGCGATCGATCCGGACGGCGATTACCGTCTCATGACCGGCACGGACTTCGGACCGGTCGTCGGCTCTTCGTTCGACCTCGTTCTCTCGGCGTTCACGTTCGACAACGTCCCGACGATGTCGACGAAGGTGGCGCTCTTCGAGGCGCTCGGCGGTCTCCTGGGACCGGAGGGCAGAATCGTGAATCTCGTCTCGTCGCCCGAGATCTATCGTCACGAGTGGGCGTCGTTCTCGACAGCGGACTTTCCCGAGAACCTGCGCGCGCGCGCCGGCGACGTCGTTCGCATCATCAACACGGCGATCGAGGATCGCAGGCCCGTGGAGGACATCCTGTGGCCGGACGAGGCGTATCGCGAAGTCTACGAACGCGCCGGGCTGACCATCGTCGATACCCGCGCGCCCCTGGCGCGGGACGACGAGCCTTACACCTGGATCAACGAGACCCGGATCGCTCCCTGGGTGATCTACGTTCTGAAACGACACGAGGCCTGAGCCACGACCGCTAGCCAATCACGAACCCGCGATGAAGTCGGTGCGGGCTTGGAGTTCGATTTCGACTTCATGGCTCGGTTCCTCAGTCGTGCCCGGCCTCCAGGGCCGGCCCCAGGTGCAGGCCGGCCCGAGCCATCGGAACGTGCGGCGTCGAATCGGCCAGGTCCCGGAGGGCGAGAGCGATTCGGACCGGGTCGCGGGGATCGCCTCAGAGCATCATCACGAGCATGATCGGGAGCATGATCGCCATCCAGATCCAGTGGATGTTGTGCAGCATCGACTCCTTCCGCCCGTGTTGGTGGCCGCCGCCATCGCCGGCATCGACATCGTCCACGAGCTCTCCGCAGCTGCGCATCGGCTCGTCGACGTACGGGTTTTCGATCTCGCCGCCCGGTTGCATCCAGGATTTCATCTCCATCGAGCACCAGACGACGGCCGGGCGAACGCCCGTCGCCTTTTTCCGGTAGCGGATCGCCTCGTCGGAGACCGCTGCGAACGCCTCGCGCGCGCCGGTCAGATCGTCCGCTTCCTCCAGCTCCGCGGCGAGAGCGGCGAGCTTGCGCTCCCGTGCGTCGCGCGCCGCCCGGCCGAGGTCCGCCGCCGCGTCCCCGATCGACGGGAGGGCGCCCTCGATGAGCGCCTGGCGCGCCTCCTCGTACGCGACGAAGATCGGATCCTGCGCGGCCTCCCGGGCCGGCTCCGCATCGTGATGCATCCGGTGGTGATGCTGCGCGGCTGCGGCGAGTGGCAGGGCCAGGGCGAAGAGAGCGGCTATGACGGTGATTCGTGCATGGTTCATGGGATTCCTTCCTTTCACTGTTCTTTGATTTCCCCGCACGTCCTCATGGACGCGTCGTAGTAGGGCGTGTTCAGGGCGCCGAGGACCGTGATGAACGGGATCTTGCCCGCCTGGTAGCTGGCGAGTGCCGACTCGAGTGACTCTCGAGCAACGGAACGGACGTCTCCTCGGGAAGATCGTCCGGCGTTGCGATCGCTCGATACGAAGGGATCCGGCAGCGTGCCTGCGGGCTCGACCCGCTGACGGGCGGCTTCCGCGGCGGCCTGGGCGGCTTCGGGCGCTCTGTCGAGCGCCTCGGCTACGAGCGCCTCGAGCCGTGGATCGCTCAGCGCGGCGCGCGGCGCCGACGTCTGCGCAGCCGCAGACGTCGTGAGCAGGACCGCCAGCACGGCGGCGCCCTGGTGATGAATGGCGTTCAAGGGAGTTCCTCCTGTTCGTCGCAGCCGGCCGCGCGGGCGCACGGCGGCCGTCACTCGGGATGAGCGAGGAGAGGCGCGACGATCAGATCAGGAACTGCGCGTGGAGGAGGTTGAGTGGGGCGGGTGGAGGAAGGGGTCCGCACTCGGCCGCGGACGCCTGGGAACGCTCGCTGAACGAAGGCGTGACCGTTTCGGCGCGAGCGATCGGGACGAAGTCGGGAACGATCGACTCGCTCCCCTGAACGATCGCGTCGGGGGCGGTCGAGCCGTCTTCGGTTGCGAGGCATTCGTCCGGGTGATTCATGGGGCAGGCGGAGTCGCAGCAGTCCATTACGCCGCCGATCGCGACGGGTGCGGCGCCGTCCATCCCCATGGAGCAGCCGAAGAGGCAATGCGGAACGAACGTGACGAGCATCGCGAGCACCACCAGATGGGACGCGACGCGGCGCGTGAGCGCCGAAGCGCCCTGCGGTCGATGTCGTCGGAAGCCGTTCACGATCTGCTCTCTCAACCCTGCCACGAACGTACGTCACCCTAGGATTTGTCGCGCGCTTCAGCCATGACGAGTGTCACATGATCCCGTGAGGTTCGGCCGCCCGACAGGACGCCGGTGAGCTCCCTCCGGAGGGATATACCTCGAGAGCGTCGCGGATCGCGCGGACCACGACGATCTCGGAGGGAAACGATCACCTGGACCCGCAGGCACTCGCGGGGCTCGCACCCGGAAGCTCATCCTCTTCCCTGAGCTTCGCGATGATCTTGTCGGCCACGTCTCTGGCTACAGCCTTCCGGTCCTCCTCGGGTACGTCGTCCATGAGGAAGACGTCGGTGTACTTTTTGTACAGCGGCAGCGCGTCGACGTGGAGGATCTTCTCCGCCCTGATGAGGTCTTTGAGGACGGTAGCGGCGCACAGCGTGCGCCGTGACCGCTCCTCACGCGTCGGGGGCGAGCTGCATTCCGGGCGCGTCTGCGGGCCGTTCGACGAACCCGTGACGGATGTAGAACCCCTTCTTCCCGCGCGCGCAAAAGAGCTGAACGTCAGGGATCCCCGCCGCCCGACAGCGCGCCACGAGCAGGGACAACACGTGCGACCCCACGCCCCTACGCTGGTACGGAGGTCGCACGATCATGTCGTAGACCATCGCGTGCAGGATCCCGTCGGAGACTACGCGGCCGAACGCGACGAGCTCCTCGCCATCGTAGGCGGAGACCGCGTGCCAGCTCTGCAGGTTGGCGCGATGGAGATCGAGGGCCGTCATCCGGTACTCGGCGTTCCATCCCGTCGTCTCGAAGAGGTCGTAATAGGCCTCGGGCGCTGGAACCTGCTGTCGGTAGGCTATGGTCATGCCGCATTCCTCCGAGGTCATCGCGTTTCCGTAGGCACGGGATCGTTACGCATGTTGCCCCAACGAGACGGGAGCATTTCTCTATTTCGCCTCGCGAGCTTGCGCTGATGTTCCGCTGGCTTGAGCCGCAAAGATACGTGCTACGATTCCAGGCGGCGAGCACCGCAGGGACGCTCGTCGCTCGAGAACAGACCTCGACGGTTCACCCTCCGATGCCGCCATCCAACCCCGATCCGAGATATGAAATCGCGTTCGACGGCCGTGACCGATACCTTCACGCGTGCGTGTCGGGTCCCTTCGACTCGATCGAGATCTCGCTCGCGTATTGGCGGGAGGTCGTGGCAGAGTGCCGCCGGCTCGGTTACTCCCGATTGCTGGTCCGCGAGAACCTCGGCATGGCATCTCCGTCCATGTCCGATCCGGCCGTGGAGTACTACCTGGTCGGATGCGAGCTTCCGAAAATCGCAAAAGGGATCCGCGTAGCCTTCGTCGACACCCTGACGGAAGAGTTTCGAGGCAACCGGCTGGGCGAAGGCGTTGCGATCGCCAGAGGTCTGGACGCGCGGCTGTTCCTGACCGAGGAGGAGGCAATCGCGTGGTTGAGCGATCGAGCGCTTCCGGATCGTAATCGATAAACCAACTACCCGAACCCGAGATCGCGTCACCGATCCGCGGAGGTCCTCCGGAGCGGCGTCGGCGGGCGAGAGCTCGTGGAACGTCCATGCGGCGACGCGGCCGCCTCGGCTGTCGGGGGCGATCTCCATCGTCACGTATCCCTTCGCTTCGTCGCGCTCCGCGGAGCTCGTGCGCGCGGTAGCGCCGGCGTAGAACACCGGCGACGCCAGCGCGCGGCCGCGCAGGTCCGCCGTGAGGACCTGGTGCCGATGGATGTGGCCCGAGAGCACCGCGGCGAATCCGGCCGGGATCGCGCGGCCGGGAATCACGTCGGGAGCGGAGCGGAACGTGTACCCGACGGGACCGACGGAGGCTCCCTCCACCGTCTGGTGCATGACGAGCAGGCGGATGTCCGCCGAGGACCTTCGCCACTCGGTTCGCTCCAGAAGATCGCCGAACGTCTCGCGGATCGAATCGCGATCGTTCGGGAAGGCGGAGAGCGCCACGGTCGTTCCGCGCGCGGTGAGCGCGACGGTCCGCGGCCTGTCGAGGATGTGGACCCCGGGATGCGCGGCGAGGAGCGGGTACGGGATCGCGGAGCGTTCGTGGTTCCCCGGGACGACGATGACCGGCACGCCAGCGTCCGCGACCCGCTTGAGCGGCGCGAACGCCCGCAGCACGAGACCCGGCTTCACCTTGCTGCGAAACAGGACGTCACCGCCGTGAACGACGAGATCGACCTCTCCGCGAAGCGCAGGCAGCAGCGCGCGCTCGAAGCTGGAGAAGAACTCGGTCGAAGGGAGACCGAGGTGGGTGTCGGCGAGCAGGAGGAGGCGGAGGGTTCCGCAAGACATCCCCGAAACGTACTCTGTGACGCCGGCCCGCGGTTCGGTTTGTGACGTTCCCGAGGGGAGCGGATGAGCGGAGCCGGTTCGATTCCACGGGTCGTGGAGATCGGCCACGGCGGAGGGTCATCCGTCGCCGCCCTTCAGTCGACGACGACCCCGGTGAGGTCCGCGGCCGGCGGGAACGCCATCTTCAGCTCTTCGAGCGTCGCGACGATCGTCCGGGCGACGGCGAGGTTGCGATACCACTTCCGGTTCGCCGGCACGACATACCACGGCGCGCGCGCGGTGCTCGTCCTGCTCAGCACATCCTCGTAGGCCCTCTGGTACTCGTCCCAGAGCTTCCGCTCCTCGAGATCGCCCACGTTGAACTTCCACCGCTTGTCCGGCTCGTCGAGCCGGGCCTGCAGCCGCTCCTTCTGCTCCTCCCTGTCGATGTGCAGGAAGAACTTGAGCACCGTGGTCCCGGTGTCGGTCAGGATCGTTTCGAACTCGTTGATCTGGTCGTACCGCTTCTTCCACGATCTCTTCCGGCACGAGCTCGTGCACGCGCACGACGAGGACGTCTTCGTAGTGACTCCGGTTGAACACGGCGAGCTCGCCGCGCCCCGGGACCTTCGCATGGACGCGCCACAGGAAGTCGTGGTCCAGCTCCTCCGCGCTCGGCACCTTGAACGAGTACACGTCCGGACGCCCTGCGGGTTCACGCCTTCGAAGACGTGCCGGATCACGCCGTCCTTTCCCGACGTGTCCATCCCCTGGAGCACGATCAGGATCTTCTGCTCGTGCTCCGCGTAGAGCACCTCCTGCAGCGCGGCGAGGCGTCCCCGCAGCTTCAGCAGCTCGGCCTCTCCCCTGGCCTTGCCGCCTTTGAAGCCGGGGGTCGCGCGAGGGTCGATGTCGGAGAGGCGGACGTCGGAGTCGGGCTTGACACGCAACGGGTCCATGGCCCCGCGATGCTAACACCGCCTTCTGTCCAGTGCTGCTGCAGGTCGACGAAACGCTCCTTGGGGTCAGCCTTGGAGTCGCAGGGTTGGGCCTTCTTGCGGTGAGTCAGCGCTCGTCCGCGGCCGCGCGCAGCGCCTCGAGCTCCGCCACGGTCTCGAGGTCGCGAGGCCTCCCCGCGGCTCGCTTCACCGCGATCAGCGTATCGAGATCGAGGCACCTGCACGAGAGGCCGAACACCTCGACGCCGATCGTGCGGCCCGCGAGCTCCTCCCAACCTCCTCCGCCGGCGATCTCGCCGAGCAGATCGAGGGCTCCGGCACGCGTCGACAGCGTGAAGTTGAGACCGTGCTGGATCGTCTCCGCATCGAGGCGGAACGGAAGTCCCGGCGGGGCGCCTCGGAGCGACGGCTCCAGCGGGACGAGCGCCGCCGCGAGCTTCCGGATGTTCTCGGGCGAGCGGCGGTAGACGATATCGACGTCGGTCGTCAGGCGCGCCGAGCCGTGCACCGTCGCGGCGACACCGCCGACGAGGATGAACTCGACGCCGCCGTCGACGAGAGCCCCGAGAAGCGTGCGAAACTCAACCACGGCGCCGCACTTTCTCGCCCGCCCGGCGCAGTTCGTCGGCGAACCGCTGAAGCTCCTGCAGCGCGAGCAGCCGCTCGGTCGGCGTGCGCGCCAGGTTCTCGCGCAACAGCGTCAGATCGAGATCGCGCTTGTACGCTTCGATCACCGCGTCGAGACTGCTGCGGGCGCGATCCGGCATGGCTTCATTCTACCGAGTATGCCCGGATGCCAGCCCGAATATTCTTGCGATAGGCGATTCGTGCACCCGGGCGCTGCGTTTGCAGTGGAGCGCGCGAACCACGCCTCTCTACTACTTCCAGTGCTTCTGCACGAACGCCTCGACCTCGGGAAGGCCGCCCTGGAGGATGAGGTAGCCGTTGTGCGGCTCGCGCGGGGTGATCTCGTGGTTGATCGGCGTCGTCATCATCTCGCGGATCGTCTGCGGGGTCGTCGGTCTGGCCGAGCACCCAGGCGAGCTTCACGTAGGCGGTCTCGGGGAGCATGTTGTCCATCGGGATGATGCCGAGGTCGAGCAGGTCGCGGCCGGTGTCGTAGACGTACATCTGCGCGAAGCCCCAGAGCGTCTGCACCGTCATCACGACCGTCATCCCCTTCTCGATCGCGCGGCGGATCGCCGGGTAGAGCGGCTTGTTCACGTGGCCGAGCCCCGTCCCGGCGATCACCATGCCGCGGTAGCCCATCGCCGAGAGGCCGTCGATGATGTCGGGGTTGAAGTTCGGGTAGTAGTACTGGATCGTCACCTTCTCTTCGAAGACCGGCGTGATGACCGGCTTGCGCGTCTTGTCGCGGCGGACGATGTCGTCGGTCAGGTAGGTGAAGTGGCTGCCGTTCTCGTTCGGCGTAGCGGCTCACGGTCGCGAGCGGCGTCGCGCCGATCGTCCGGAAGGTGCTCCGGTAGCTCGAGTGCATCTTCCGGCAGCGCGTGCCGCGGTGCAGCAGGTCGTAGTTGTCCGACGTCGGACCGAACATGCAGATCATCACCTCGGCGATGTCGCACTCGGCCGCGGTGCGGACCGCGTTCATCAGGTTGAGCGCCGCGTCGGACGAGGGGCGGTCGGACGAGCGCTGGCTGCCGACGATCACGATCGGCACCGGGCTGTCCTGCACCATGAAGCTGAGGATCGCCGCGGTGTGCGCCATCGTGTCGGTGCCGTGCCCGACGACGATGCCGTCGCACCCCTTCTCGATCTCCTCGCCGATCGCGATCGCGAGCGCCTTGTACTGCTCGGGGCCCATGTTCTCGCTGAAGACGCCGAAGAGCTTCTTCGTCGTCAGGTTCGCGATGTCGGCGAGCTCGGGGACCGCGCCGTAGAGCTCGCCCGGCGTGAAGGCGGGGATGACGGCGCCGGTCCGGTAGTCGAGCCGGCTCGCGATCGTGCCGCCGGTGCCGAGCAGAGTGACGTTCTTCTTCTTCGGGTCGAAGGGGAAGTCCTTCTCCGGGATCTTGTAGACGGCCTTGCGGTAGCCGAGCTCGCGCGCCGAGGCGATGCGGTCGGCCCGGATGCCGACGTTGTAGCCGTTGAAGAGCTTGACGACGACGTGGAGGTCGTCGGCCTGCTCGCTTCGCGGGAGAACGACGCCGACGAACGCCGAGCCGCGGTCGTTGACGATCTCGACCTCGCTCCAGACGCCGATGCCGAATTTTTCGAACGCCGCTTTCGCCATGCCGCGGTAGCCCTGGAAGCGGTCGGTGCGCTCGGAGATGGGGATGGTGGTCATGGGTGGGTCTCCGGTAGCTCCGTCCGCGCATCTGAGAAGGATGTCATCCGAGCGTAGCGAGGGATCTGCGGGGCGGGTAGCGCGTGACGCGGAATTCGCAATCGGCGGAGGATGCGAGCCACGCAGAAGTGGGGTGAACGAAGTTCGATGGACGCCACCGATAGAGATCTCCCGTTCATCGCAGCCCCCCGCCCGATCCCTCGCTACGCTCGGGATGACATCGCGCGGTCGCCCCTCTCCCCAGCCCTCTCCCCGCGCTCCGCGCGGGGCGAGGGAGCAGATCTTGCCGAGCGCTCGGCCGTTCATCGTCACCACCGCCCGCTCCCGCAACTCGGCAACGACTTCTTTCGCCGGCGCTCGGCCCCGCAGCGCGTCGACGGCGCGGCCGGCGAGGAAGCGCAGGCGCTTGTCGGGCGAGTCGCCCTTCTCGCTCAGGTAGCCATCCATCGAGAGGCCGTCCAGATGCGGGAGCCACTCGCCGCGGCCGACGATCCCGATCCCTTCCGCGGCGGCGGCATCGGCGGCCGACAGGCCGTCCTTCGCCATCCGCGTCGCGATCACCGGGACCGCCTCGCGCGCGATCCGCCCGCCGGCGAGGAGGTCGAACACCGCGACCCACTCGGCGGCGCCCAGGCGCTCGACCGGGATCCCGGCGCGCCGGAGCGCCTTCGCCCGCTGGCCGATCTCGATCGCCGCCACGAGCCCGTCGACGCCGGTCTTCTCGACCACCGCGTCGACGATCTCCGCGCCTCCCTTCCGGATCAGGTGCGCGGTCGTCTCGTCCGGGACGCGCCACGAGCCGTAGCGCGCGAACCGCTCCCACGGCGTCGGGCTTGAGCCGCGCGCGGATCTCCGCGACGCGCTCCTCGGTGATGCGCGTCGGAGGCGAGTCGGTGTCGGGATACATCCGGTCGGGTCCCGGGAGGATCCGCTCGAAGGTGGTGAAGCCGCCGGTGAGCGCCTGGCGCGTCTCCTTCGGGACTCCCTCGGTCGCGTCGGCGAAGCGGAGCCTGATCTCGTTCGCCGCCGTCCGGCAATCCTCCTCGGGGCCGAAGACGAGGAAGTAGTCGTCCTGGTCGCCCGGCTTCACGCGCCTGCGCAGCCGCTCGACGACGCGGTGCTTGTCGGGGAACTCCGGGAGGACCGCGCTGGAGAGGACGATCGGCGGCTGGTCGAGACAGGCGATGACGCGGATGCGTCCCGAGAGCTCGTCGAGGAACGTCGTGTCGGGCTGCGTCGGATACTGTGCGAGCCCCGCGAGACCGAACGCTTTCACGGCGAAGACGCGGCCTCCCGCCTCGAGCGCGCGGCGGATGAAGCCGAGGTCGACGCCGGCGAAGACGTCGGAGACGTCGATCGGCTCGACGCGGATCGAGTCGGCGCCCACGAATCCGCGGCGATGCAGCTCGTCGCGCATCTGGAGCAGCCGGTACTGCCGGATCCCTTCGTTGTGGACCAGAGTCACGGCGTAGCCGGCGCGCGGGACGCCCTTGATCTCGACGCGGTTGCCGCCGCGGACCGAGACGTTGACGTCCTGCCGGCTCGCGCCGATGCCGGTGCGGACGCGCCCCGTGGAGCGCGCGACCATGCCGCAGAGCAGGATCGCGTCGCGCACTTCGTCCGGCGTGCGCAGCTCCGGGCCGGTGACCGTCTCGGTCAGCGGCATGCCCAGGCGGTCGGTGCGCCAGACGATCTGGTGGCCCCTGTCCTTCACCTCGCGGCAGGAGTCCTCCTCGACGCTGAGGTGCGTGATCGTGAGGTCGCGGCCGCGGAAGGGAAGGATGCCGTTCACGCCGACGATCGCGGTGCGCTGGAATCCGGTCGGGATCGAGCCGTCGAGGTACTGCTTCCGCGCGATGTGGACCTCGTCGATGATGTCCATCTGCATCATCAGGCAGAGCTCGATCGAGACGTCGATCGCGTCCTGGTTCACGAGGAACGGCGGCGTGTCGTCCATCTCGTACGTGCAGACGTTGAGATGGTTGAGGAGATAGACGATCTCCTTCTTCGTCTTGAACTCCATGAGCGCGGTGCCGTCGTACTCGCCGAGCTCGGAGAGGGTCGGCCGCATGTGGCGCAGCACCTCGCCGTCGTGGGTCTCGGTGTAGAGGCCCGCGGGGCAGCGGCAGAAGAGCTTTTCGCGCGT
Organism: uncultured Acidobacteriota bacterium; assembly: GCA_963793695.1. Taxonomy (GTDB): domain Bacteria; phylum Acidobacteriota; class Thermoanaerobaculia; order Gp7-AA8; family Gp7-AA8; genus CAWCBB01. Next base: position 676,076 of record CAWCBB010000030.1, read on the forward strand.
CAGGAGCTGCTGGTGCACTTCGAGGCCGGAGATGAGGCCGACCGCTTCGTAGTCGAGGGGTTCGAGCATCGGGATCTTTCCTCGTTCAGTTCTCAGTCTCGCGTTCACGCGACGGGACGAGGACGTCCGGTCGCCGCCGCGCGGGCGAACGATGATGCAGGAGGGTGGGTTTGCGCAACCTCGGCGGTCACAAGGGTCGCAACCTGCCAGGGGGAAGAACCGGGACGGGTATCCCTGTTTGCCAATACGTACGATATTGCGTACGATTGAGACCCCCATGAAGACGATGACCGCCAGTGAAGCACGAATGAATCTCTACAAGCTGATCGACGAGACCGCCGTGACCAGCGAGCCGGTTCAAATCACCGGGAAGCGTGCGGATGCGGTCCTCGTCTCCGTTGCGGATTGGCAGGCCATCCAGGAGACGCTTCACCTCATGTCGATTCCGGGCATGCGCGCGTCGATCCGCAAAGGGATGAAGGCGCCGGTGAAAGACTGCCTGGAGTCGCTCGACTGGTGAAGCCCTGGCGGGTCGTTTTCACGCCTCAGGCCGCGAAAGACGCGAAGAAGCTGCGCCGCGCCGGCTTGAAGCCGAAAGCCGAACTGCTCCTCGAGATCCTCCGCCGCGATCCTTTCCAGTCGCCACCGCCGTTCGAGAAACTCGTGGGCGATCTATCCGGAGCCTTCTCCCGGCGCATCAGCATCCAGCACCGCCTCGTGGTCCAGGTTCTCCGCCGCGAACGCGTCGTCAAGGTGATCCGAATGTGGACGTATTACGAGTGATCGCGGGTCGCTTAGTCGCGCGTCGCGAGCCGCGAGTCCCGTCTCGCGGCCCTACGGCGCTCGATTCACTCACGAACTGGCATCACCGCTCAGAGAAATCGCCCGAGTGACGGTTGTCTCACTTCCGCGCCGTCCAGATCGGGAGCAAAAACGGCGCTGGCGACGCGATCGTGACGCGAAGAGCGCCGGACCGGACGTCCGGCGTTTTTTCTTGGTCCCGAGGCTGCGTTCCGGTTCTCGGCTCGGTCGCGGCGTCCGCCCGCCGCGACCTCACTTCTTTCCTCGGGGAACCGTCACGGTCGCGAGCCCGGTCGACGTGTTCCCTGCGGTATCCGAGCACGAGACGGCGATCGTGTAGACGCGCCCCGAACCGCTCCCTGCGCGCTCGACGCGCAGACGCACCTGGTGCGGTCCGAGGATCTCCCAATCGGGCGCGGTGTCGCCGTCGCCCGTCCCGTTGACCGGCTCATTGCTGCCGACGACGAGCGCACATGCGGCCTCGCCGCAATTGTGCGGGGCGGCGTAATCGACCACCACCCCGACGAGCTGGTGATTCACCGGCCAGAGGACCGCCGGGGTCGCCGAGATGCTCGAGAGCCTCGGCGGCGTCTTGTCGATGACCGTGACGGTCTGCGTGACCGTCGTCCTGTTGCCGGCCGCGTCGACGGCTTCGTACGTCACCGTCGTCGTCCCGACAGGGAAGAGGTTTCCGGAAGGAACGCCGCTTCGGGTCACCGTCACGCCCCCCGGACAGGCGTCGACGGCCGTCGCGCTTCCGAGCGTCGCATCGTCGACGACGGGGCGCCACAGCTCGCTGCGTCGGGCGCCGTGTAGGCCGTCAGCGGGGGAGGAGCGCGGATCTTCGGCGCCGTTGTGTCGATCACCGTCACCGTCTGCGTCGCCGTGTTGCCCGCCGCATCCTCGGCTTTCCAGGTGACCGCCGTCGTCCCCACGGGATAGAGGTGCCCCGCGGGAACGTCACGCGTGATCGTCACCTCTCCCGAACAGCCGTCGCTGGCGGTGGCCATTCCGAGAGTAGCCTCGTCGACGACGACGACGCAGGACGTCGGATCAGGACCCGTGTAGGCCGTCAGCGGAGGAGGAGCGGTGAGCACGGGCGGCGTGGTATCGATGATCGTGACTTGTAACGCGGCCGTCGCCGTGTTGCCGACCGCAACGCACTCGACCTCGCTGTCGTCCCTGCTGAACCACACCGTAACCTCGTGCAGGTGCTCGACCGCCGCGCGGTTCTCGATGTCATGCCAGAAGTTGTGGTGTACTGGCACCAGATGCTCTGCTTCACATATGCACACTCCGCGACCCCCGTTTGGGAGGAGTCGCAACGCGTGGCCTGCGACTCCGGAGGAGCGGAAAGAGAGGAGAGACCCAAGGGAAGAGCGCGGGGGCGGGGGCGCGATCGAGAGATTCGCAATGCTTTACGAGCAGGAACAGACAATGGTGCGTTCGTGCCGACAGAGCTTGCCGCCCCCCCGCGGAGTCTGAAGAAACCCAGGCTGGTTCGTCTCCGCAAGCCGGAGCAGGGGAGCGCTCGTGTTCAATCGGTCGCTCTCCGCCGTCTTCGTCCACCCAAAATCCTAGCGGCCGGGCGCGCTGGAGGCGATGGTCAATTGTGGTTTGGGTAGACTCCCGTTACTTGCTGTGTCGTGTTGTTCGTGATTGAAACCATCGCCCAAACGAGAAGCTCGTTTTCCGGGATGATCTCCAGGCGAACGAGATGGAGCCCCGTGCCCTGCGCCATGTCGAGGAGCTCGGCGAACTGCGCGTACCCCGGATCGCTTGATCCGAGACTGAGCACGTCGAGGAAGAATTGTGCGAGCAAGGGGTCCGGTGTTGTCGGAAGCGCGAGAGGATCATTCGCGGTGCCGAACATGCGCACGTGCACCCGCCCCGGTTCTCCAAAGGAGTACACGCGTAGCATGAGCCGATAGCCTTCCTCGACAGGGATATTAAGCAAGTGGACCACCCCCGGCGCGGCGGCTGACTCGCGAATCACGGGAGTCCACGTCCCCCATCCTTCAGCGCTGCGGGATATGTCACGAACGCGAAGTTGAAACACGAGATCATCGAGCCCCGCCCGATTCACCTTCAGAACTGCCCCTGGATTCCAATCGTCGAGATAAATCGAACGAACGAACGCGCCGGAGATCGTCGTCCTTGCTGGCACGCCGCCTGGCGGACACGGGTCGAAATGGCAGCCGGGCCCAAAGTTCTCGATCGTCACGGGACGATCGCTCGCGTTGTGAATCCGAAAATCGCTCACCCATTGCGAGCCGAACGCACCAGGAATCGGGGAGGGAACGTAGATCGGGACCAGCACCCGCTCCACTTCCTGCGCCACCGCGTCTGTGCAAAGCACCAAGCAGAGACCCAACAGGACCATGTGGCTTTTCATAACGCGTACTTTGAGCGATAGCCGCACAGGAGCGCAAGCACACCGCGGAAAATGAGAATTGACGAGACGGGCAGCGGCACCACAAACTCATCCTCGCCCAACCGGCGTTAGCTGGTTCCTTTTAAGGAGCGAATTGATGCGAATACGCCTGTGCCTCTTCCTCCTGCTGTTTCCGACGATCGGACTCGCCGCGCCGCGACTCATACGTCACGACGGCGGCATACCCAACCAGTACATCGTCGTCCTGCGCGACGAGACGCCATCTGCCGCGGTCCAAAGAATCGTCGATAGCCTGCGAGCGTCCTACGGCGTGCGCTCGGCGGCCGTCTGGGAGTACTCGCTGAAGGGATTCCTCGCGATCGGCACCGAGCAGCAGGCGAACGCAATGCTCAACGACGCGCGCGTGGACTACATCGAACAAAATATTCTGGGAGCTGGCATACCCTCAGGCGTGGAAACCACGTGGATCGGCCAAGAGTACCTCTGGCACCTCGACCGACTCGATGATAAAGATTACGGGCCACCGTGGCCGGGAAATCCTGACGGGCGCGACTCTACCTACAACAAGTGCCCAGTAGGAACTTCAGTCTACGCGTACGTCATCGACACGGGTGTATGGAGCGGTCACACCGAACTCGACAATCGCCTGGTGTTAAAGCTCGACTTCTCCGCTGACCAGCCGAATCAGTCGCTCGATGACCCTCCTGATGTAACGAACGCGTGCGCGACCCTCAACCCCAACGGGGGCTGGCACGGAACAGCCGTCGCATCGCTCGTCGCGGGACACACGGTCGGCGCGGCGGAAACAAAAGTCGTGTCTCTCAAGATCGCGCAGTGCAACACCGCCCCGCACTCACCAGGGTTCTCAGCGGCTAGCGTGATATCCGCGCTGAACTGGATCAACAGCCCCAGGAACGACTTCCGCTACTATCCCGGCGTCATCAACTTCAGCGGGTTCTTCTTCCAGTTCGACGCGGGAGTTCCATCTCTCAGGACAACCCTCAGAAACACCATTGCCGCTACGCAGTTCCCGTTCTTCACGTCGGCTGACAACTTCTCCGGCGACGCGTGCGCGTTTTTCCCAAACGACGAGGCATACACGAACGTGGCGAAGAGTGGCCGGACGGTGTTCGTGGTGGGCGCAACCTCCACCGGCGTCACGTTTGAAGACAACAATGATTACCGCTTCCAATATTGGGACAACTGTCCGTCGTGCATTTACAAGATCGGCCAAGACAGTGGTTCAAATGGTGGCGCGTGTGTGAGCGCCTACGCACCAGGCGTGTCCATCTACGCCGCCCGATCCGGCGCCTACAACGCGTACGACCGTGCCAGCGGGAGTTCGTTCTCCTCGCCGCTTGCCGCGGGGTTGGCCGCTCGATACATCGAAAAGCAAATTACACAGACCGGCATTCGGCCGACTCACACGGCCGTCTATGACTTCCTCCTGAACCAGGGACAGGTCTACCCACAGTGGCTGCTGACGGCCCCCACGCACTCGCTATGCGTCTTCCCCGATCCCCAAACACTCAACCCTACCGTGTGGGCGTACCGAAGTATTCAATACTCGTGTCCCTACAATGGTTACCTGGTCCAGATGAACCAGGTCAACAACGCGTCGAACGCAAAGATGCTGTATTGGAGCTCGACCTGCCCATAAGCAGGCGCGAGCCAATTCTTCAGTTGGCGGCCGGAAAGTCACATTCCGGTCGCCATCAGTCCGACGATGCCATCACCGCCCGCTCGAAGGATCGGTACGCCCCGGGAGCCACACCCAGCGCTTGTTTGAACTGACGGTAGAAGGTGGCGGTGGACGTGTAGCCGGACAGCACCATAACCTCTCGCAAAGCGATGTCGGTCGTTCTCAGGAAGAGAGTCGCGTGCGCGATCTGGAGTCGCTTCAAATCACAAGCAAGACGCCGTCCTGTCTGGGCACGGTACGCACGACTCACATGCTCCGGACGCACCCCTGACCATCGCGCCAGTTCATCAACGCGCGGACTGGTTCGCAAGGCGAAGCAAATACGCACGTACTCCTGGGTTAGCGATTCAGGATCCAGCGTTCGCATCGTGGCACGTCGTCTCCTCTGACGGGTTGACGGACTGAGGTCCGAAAAAGGAGTTGCACGAATCACCATTTCCCTACCCCTGGATTGGAAGAATTTCCGCACAAAGGCGTGACGATCATCACGCCGAGCCGACGCGCTCAGCCCTCGTAGCCACGCGCTGGCGCGGGCGCCTCCCATGCCCGCGCCTTCGACGTCATTGCTAGCACTTGCCGTAGGTGGCACCGGATGCTCTGCTTCACATATGCACGCTCCGCGACCCCCGTTTGGGAGGAGTCGCAACCTCTGACCTGCGACTCCGGAGGAGCGGAAAGAGAGGTGAGACCCAAGGGAAGAACTGGCGCGGGGGCGGGGACGCGATCGAGAGATCCGCAACGCTTTACGAGCAGGAACGGGCGATGGTGCCTTCGTGCCGATAAAGGTTCGGCGTGCAAATCGCGGCTACTCAAGATGTTACCGACTCGAGAAATGGGGTCAGATCGAGGCCCCCCGCCAAATCGCACATCGAAGATGTGACCCTCTTTCTCTCTCCTCTCCTTCTCTCTCCTTCTCTTCCTTGGACGGACGTTCACCGACGCGCAGCGGCGGTGGCTCGACCGGATCCGCGAGCATCTCGTGCGGAACCTTTCGATCGATCGGGACGATTTCGATACCATCCCGCAGTTGCAACGTCTCGGAGAGTGGGGAGCGGCCAACCGGGCCTTCGAAGGGCGGCTGATGCCGTTGCTGGTAGAAATCAACGCCGCGGTTGCGGCATGACGCGGAGTCGACGAAGATCCAGGGAGACCATCATGAGTGATGTGCGAAGGTTCACCGCAATGATCTATTGCGAGAACGGTGGTTACGTCGCGCTCTGCCCGGAGCTGGACGTCGCCAGCCAGGGAGATTCCGTCGAGGAAGCTTCAGCCAATCTTTGCGAAGCCGTCGAGCTCTTCATCGAGGCGGCTGATCCCTCCGAGGTCGCCGCGCGCATGCGAGAAGAGCTCTATGTCACCGCGCTGGAGATCGGCGCTGGGTAAGCTGCGCGTTTTCTCAGGCGCGTAGATTTTCCATTGCGCGGGAATCGGCCCTCACCGGCTCTGCTTGATCTTCTCCGTCAGCACCGGCAGCAGCTCCATCAGGTCCGCGACGACACCGACCGTCGCCGCCTGGAAGATCGGCGCCTTGGGGTTCTTGTTGATGGCCACGAGGAACGGATTGCCTTTGATGCCGCCGAGGTGCTGGAAGGATCCGCTGATGCCGAGGGCGAGGTAGACCTTCGGTTTGACGGTCTTCCCCGAGGTGCCGACCTGCCGCGCCCTGTCGAGCCACTTGGCGTCGACGATCGGACGGGAGCAGGACAACGCGGCGCCCATCGCCGCGCTGAGCTCCTCGACGAGCGGCGATGTTCTCCTTGTCGCCGATGCCGCGGCCGACGGAGACGAGCACGTCTTCGCGCGTGATGTCGATGTCCCCCGCTTCCGCCTGGATCAACTCGACGAACTTTCGGCGCGCGGAGAGTCCCGCGGCATCCGCGGAACGGTCGACGACCTGCCCTGCGACGGCCCCGGCTTCCGCGGGCTTGAAGGCGCCGGAGCGCACGGTGATCACCGCCCCCTTCGCGATGTCGGCGTGGACGTGCGCGCTCACCTGGCCGGCGAACTCCTGGCGCACGACCTTCAGCGTCGTCCCTTCGAGGCCTTCGGCGCCCACGACGTCGGGCACGTAGGCAGCGCCGAGCTTCACCGAGAGCCCCGGCCCGAGATCGAGGCCGAACGTGTTGTGCGGGAGGAGCAGCATCGAACCGGCCGGAAGCACCTTGACGAGGAGCGGCCGCAGAAGCTCGGCGTTCGGATAGGCCAGGGCGGCCTGGTCGAACTTCCAGACCTCCGCGAAGGACGCGGCGGCTTCCTTGCACACCGCGTCGACGCCGGAACCCGCGACGAGCGCGACAGCGGCGGAGCCGGGAAAGAGGGTCTGCGCGGCGGTAGCCAACTCGAGGGCGGAATCGTCCGCCTTGCCATCCGTGTGCGCGACGTAAACGAAGACTTTGGCGTCCATTACTTGATCCCTCCCTTGGCCTTCAGGAGATCCACCAGCTTGCCGGCGAGCTCCTCGGTGCTTCCCTCGAGCATCTCCGCGCCCGCGCCCGTCTGCGGGACGAAGTAGTCCGACGCGCCTGACCTTCGCCCCCGCCGCGCCGACGGAGTCCGCGGCGACGCCGAGCGCTCCGGCGTCCAGCACCGGGATCTCGACGGAGGCCACCTTGCGGATGCCGCGGATGCCGACGTAGCGAGGCTCGTTGATGCCGGTCTGGATGGAGAGGACGCAGGGAGTCTCGATGTCGCTGATCTCCTGGCTGCCGCCCTCGATTTCCCGGCCGATGCGGAGGGACTTGCCTTCCTTCACCTCGATCCTGTTGACCAGGGAGGCGTAGGGCCAGTCGAGGAGCGCCGCGAGCATGCCGCCCACCTGGCCCGCGCCGTCATCGGCCTGCGCTCCGGTGAGGATCAGATCGTACTGCCCTTTCCGCGCGGCGGCCTCGAGGATCTTCGCGATCCCCAGGCCATCGGAGCCCTCGAAGGCGGCATCCGTCAGGAGGAGTCCCTGGCCGGCGCCCATCGCCATCTCCCGGCGCACGACCTCTTCGGCGTCCGCATCGCCCATGGAGACGACCGTGACGTTTCCGCCTTCGCGCTCCACGATCTGGATGGCTTCTTCCACCGCGTAGTTGTCCCACTCGTTGACGGAGTAGACGAGGTCGTCGCGCCGGATGTCCGCCCCGCCCGGCCCCACGCTGATCTCGTTCTCGGCGGAGTCGGGAACGCGTTTGACACACACCAGGATCTCCATGTCCTCTGGGACTCCTCAGATTCCGGGCGGCCACAGGCCGCCCCTACGTTCTGAAGCTGGCCGTCCACCAGCTCGACAGGTCGAGGGCTTCCATCTTCCCCTCGAGTCCGGCGACCTTGATCGCGTCTTCGATGTTCGTCAGGCAGTAGGGACAGGCGGTCACGATGACGTTCGCCCCGGCCTCCCTCGCCTGCTCGACCCGTACCACGCCCATCCGCTGCTCCTCTTCGGGCTCGTAGAAGAGCATGAGGCCGCCGCCGCCGCAGCAGAAGGAGCGGTCGCGGCAGTTGCCCTTCATCTCCACGCGCTCGAGGCCCGGGATGCCGTCGATCGCCTGGCGCGGGGCGTCGTAGGTGTCGTTGTGGCGGCCCAGGTAGCAGGGATCGTGATACGTGTAGGTCTTCGACGAGTCCGCCAGCGGCTCGAGCTTCAGCTTTCCGCTCTCGATGCCGGCCGCAATGAGCTCGCTGACGTGCTGCACCGGCGGCATGTCCGCGTAGTCGTTCCGCAGGGCGTTCAGCGCGTGGGGATCGTTGACGACGATCCTGCTTCGCTTCCGATGCCTTGATGGCTTCCGTGTTCTGTTCCTTCAGGCTCTGGAAGAGCATCTCCTCGCCGAAGCGCCGGACGTCGTGGCCGCTGTCCTTCTCGTCCTTGCCGATCACCACGAAGTCCACGCCGCCTTTGCCGAGGATCCGGGCCGTGGCCTGCGCGATCTTCTGCATGCGGTCGTCGTAGGAGGTGATGCTGTCGACGAAGTAGAGCGTCTCGGCGGTGTCGCCCTTCTCGACGAGCTTCACCTCCACGCCGTCGCCCACGCCCGCGGTCCATGCGGCGCGCTTCTTCTCCATCTTGCCCCAGGGATTGCCGCGCTTCTCGAGGGCGCTCATCGGCTTCTGGAGCGACTGCGGCACCATGCCCTCGTCGACCATGCCCCGCCGCAGGTCCACCATCTTGTCGATGTACTCGATGCCGACGGGGCATTCCTCCTCGCAGGCGCCGCAGGTGGTGCACGACCAGATCTCGTCCTCGCTGTAGATGCCGCCGATGAGAGGAACGGGATCGGTCTTGGGTTTGCCGAAGATCGGGTAGTGCTCGAATGCGTAGTCGCGCGCCTTGATGCTGATGAACCGCGGGGAGAGGGGCCTTCCGACGGCGTTGGCGGGACAGCGGTCCGAGCAGCGGCCGCAGTCGACACAGCTGTAGAAGTCCAGCATGTGCTTCCAGGTGAAGTCCTCGAATTTCTTCACGCCGAACGACTTGGAGGTCATCCAGCTGGGCGTCCGAAATCCCGTGGACCACCGGCTTGACGTTGCCGGTCCGCACCCGCATGAAGAAGACGTTGAAGAGCGACGTGATGACGTGGAAGTGCTTGCCGAACGGGAGGAAGCAGAGGAAGAAGAAGAAGGTCAGGTCGTGAACGGCATAGGCCGCCAGGTTGATGCCGGCCAGCGTCGAGATCCGCACGCCGGACGAGCATCCGCTCGAAGACCCATGGCAAGCGTGAGGACGGTGGCGGAGTGCGCCCCTTCCCCCTGCGCGGCGAGGAGGCTTCCCTCGAACAGGCTCTCGGAGATCATCAACAAGTCGCGATGAGACCGAGGACGAACAGCGCCTCCGGCGTGTGGTCCTTGCCCAGTTTTGCGGGGACGGCGTACCGCGCGGGCTTGAAGAACGCGCGGCGCACGGCGAGGATCGCCACCGCCAGGAAGACCGCGGTGGCGGCGATGTCCTTGACGACGTTGTAGACCGCACCGAGCGCGCCGCCGAACCCGGGGAGGACGAAGCCGTCGACGAAGCCGAGCACCACCAGCTGGGTCGAGCGGGCGCCGAGGATCAGGAACCCGAAGAAGACGACGATGTGCAGCACCCCGGCGAGCATGTAGCGCGGCTGGCGCCACTGGGCGAGCCAGATCTTGAGGACCAGCAGGATCCGCTGTGGAATCCGCTGGAGACGGGGGTCCGGAGCGGCCCGAAGCAGAGGCACGACGCGGCGCGCCATGATCCAGGCGAAGCAGACCAGCCCGACCAGCGGGATCAGCAGGAACAGCACCATCGCGGGCATTCCCGCCAGCATGGCGGTCGCGGGAGAAAAGGGCTCGTTGGCCATGGGGTTCTCCACTGAAGCTGCGGAGGCTATTTGCCCCCGAAGGCATCCTCAGGGATATCGATGGCGGCGCTGCTGCCGGAGAGAATCGCTTCCATCCTTCCAAGGGACACCGGAAGCAGGATCTGGGTGAAGAACTCGGCGCTCTTGATCTGCCCTTCGTAGAAAGCGGCGTCCTTTTCCTTGCCTCCGTTGCCGAGCGCTTCCGCGGCGATCCGGGCACGCCACAGGAGCATCCACCCCACGATCACGTCTCCGCACACTTCCAGGAAGGGGTGGGCGTGGGCTGCGGCGGTCGAGCAGGTTGCCGTACATGGCGGTCATGCCCATGTGGCGGGCGACTTCCTCGAGACGGACCAGGGCCTGTTCCATCTTCTCCGCCATCGGCGCGGTGCGATCGACGTCGGCGGCGGCGGCAATCGAGCGGCGGATCTCCTCGCCGAGGTCGATGATCGGGCCGGCCCCCGTTCTGGCCGAGCTTGCGGCCGAAGAGGTCCATGGCCTGAATTCCGTTCGTCCCTTCGTAGATGGGGGTGATGCGGCAGTCCCGCAGCAACTGCTCCACCGGGTATTCCCTGATGTAGCCGTAGCCGCCGTAGACCTGCACGGCCAGGCTGCAGACGTCGAAGCTGCGGTCGGTGGTATAGGCCTTGGCGATCGGAATCAGGAAGTCGATGATGCCCTGGAGCCGCTTCTTCTCCTCGGGATCGGAGGAGGTCGCAATGCCGTCGATGCAGAAGGCGATGAAGTAGGACAGGCTCCGCAGGCTTTCCACGTAGATCTTCATGGTCATCAGCATCCGGCGAACGTCGGGGTGCTGGATGATCGGCACGCCGGGGGCATCCTTGTCGGTCATCTTGAGCAGATGGCGACCCTGGATCCGTGTGCGCGCGTAGTTGAGCGCGTACAGGTAGGCGGCGCTGGCGCAGGCCAGACCCTGGTTGCCCACCATCAGCCGCGCGTCGTTCATCATCAGGAACATGGCGCGCATGCCCTTGTTGGCTTCTCCCAGGAGGATGCCCCGGCACTTGCCTTTGCTGCCCAGGGCCATCGAGGCCGTCGGGTTGCCGTGAATGCCCATCTTCTCTTCGATCCCGGTGCAGACGATGTCGTTGGGCTCGCCGAGGCTGCCGTCGTCATTGACCCAGATCTTGGGAACGAGGAAGAGGGAGATGCCGGCGGTGCCCGCGGGGGCGCCTTCGATGCGCGCCAGCACGGGATGGATGATGTTGCTGGCCAGGTCGTGCTCGCCGCCGGAGATGAAGATCTTGTTGCCGGTGATCGAGTAGGTGCCGTCCGGGTTCGGCGTGGCGGTGGTGGTGAGGGCGCCGACATCGGAGCCCGCCGCCGGTTCGGTGAGCAGCATGGTGCCGGTCCACTCTCCCGAGAACAGCTTCTTCAGGAAGTTCTTCTTCTGCTTGTCGGATGCCGAAGGTCTCGATGAGCTTTCCGGCGCCATGGGTGAGGCCCGCGTACATCACGAAGGCGAAGTTCGCCGACATGAGGAAATCGGCGGCGGCCGTGGCCACGGTGCGGGGCATGCCCTGCCCGCCCCACTCGGGGTCCTCGGTCATCGCCAGCCACTCGCCGTCCCGGACGGCCTTCCAGGCCTTGTGGAAGGATTCGGGGACCGTCACTTTCCCGTTCTCGAAATGGGCGCCCATGCGATCGCCGTCGACCTGGGTCGGCAGGATCTCCTTCACCGCGATGTTCCGCGCCTCGGAGATGATCAGGTCGATCGCTTTCCGGTTGAACTCCGGAAAGAGCTCGTGTTTGGCGAGCTGCTCGACCTTCAGCTGCTCGTGGAGGATGAAATCGATGTCTCGGCGGTCCGCAAGAATCTGAGCCATGGTGCCTCCAATGCGAAATCAGGAGTGATGTGTCGTCAAGAGTTGTCGGACGTAAAGGGGATCGCTAGACCCGTTCGAAGACCGTGGCGATGCCCTGCCCGAGACCGATGCACATGGTGGCGATGCCGGTCTGCTGACCTCCGGCTTTCATCAGATGGAGCAGGGTCGTCGTGATACGCGCCCCGGAGCATCCCAGCGGATGGCCGAGGGCGATGGCGCCACCATTGAGGTTGACCTTCTTCTCGATGTGGTCGCGCAGCTGCAGATCCTTGAGCACGGGGAGGGACTGGGCGGCGAAGGCCTCGTTGAGCTCCCAGAGCTGGATGTCCTGGAGCTTCATCTGGGCGCGGGCCAGGACCTTCTTCACGGCCGGTACGGGACCGTAGCCCATGATCGAGGGATCGACGCCGGCGGTGGCCATGGCCTTGACCCGGGCCATCGGCTCCAGACCCAGAGCTTTGGCGCGGTCGAGCGACATCACCAGCAGCGCCGCGGCGCCGTCCGAGATGGCCGAGGAGTTGCCCGCGGTCACCGTGCCGTTCTTGGGATCGAAGGCGGGCTTGAGGGCCGCGAGGCTCTCGAGGTTGGTGTCTTCGCGAATGACCTCGTCGTAGTCGTACACGACCGAGAAGCCGTTCTCGTCGTGGCCTTCCATCGGCACGATCTCGTCCTTGAAACGCCCCTGCACCCTGGCCTCGTGGGCCTTCTGGTGGGAGCGGAGCGCGAACTGGTCCTGGGCCGCCCGGGTGATGCCATGCATCTTCGCAAGGACCTCGGCGGTGATGCCCATCATGCCCGCGGCTTTTGCCGAGTACTTGCTGATGGCAGGGTTGGGGTCGAGACCATGGGTCATCGGCAGGTGGCCCATGTGCTCCACGCCGCCCACGACGAACACCTCGCCGTTGCCCGTCATGATCGACATGGCCGCCGTGTGCAGGGCGCTCATCGAGGAGCCGCACAGGCGGTTCACGGTCTGGGCGCTGGCCGTGTGGGGAATGGGGGTCATCAGCGAAGCGAAGCGGGCGATGTTGAAGCCCTGCTCCAGGGTCTGCTGGACGCAACCCCAGATCACGTCCTCGATCTCGGCGGGATCGACCTTGGGATTGCGCTCGAGCAACGCGTTGATCATGGCCGCCGAGAGGTTTTCGGCCCGGACGTTCCGGAACATGCCTCCCTTGGAACGGCCCATCGGGGTTCGAACGGCATCAACGACGACGACGTCTTTCATCTGGTTACCTCGCTTCGTGGAAGGTGCCGCCGGCATCGGCAAGCTGGAGCATCTGGGCGGTCGGCTCGTAGAGCTTTCCGAGGGAGGCGAACTTCACGGCTTTCTCGCAGAGAGCCTTGAGGCCGACGGCGTCGGCGTAGCGGAACGGGCCGCCCCGGAACGGCGGGAAGCCCAGGCCGTAGACCAGGGCGATATCGACCTCCACCGGAGTGTTGACGATCCCGTCCTCGAGGCAACGGGAGCACTCGATGATCAGGGGGAGCATCATCCGGTCGATGATGTCCTGGTCGGTGATGGAGGCGCTGTTGTCGACGCGGACCAGCGGCTTGAGGATCCCCTGGACCTCGGGATCCACGTTCTTCTTCGGCACGCCCTTCTTGTCGGGGGCGTACGCGTAGAAACCCTTGCCGTTCTTCTGGCCGAAACGCTCGGCCTCGAACATCGCTCCGATGGCGGTCTTCTCCGCGGAGGCCATCCGGTCCGGGAAGCCCTGGGCCATGACCGCGTCGGCGTGGTGGGCCGTGTCGATGCCGACCACGTCCAGCAGGTAGGCGGGGCCCATCGGCCAGCCGAACTTCTCCATGACCTTGTCGATCTTCAGGAAGTCCACGCCTTCGTTGACCAGTTTGATGAAGCCCGCGAAGTAGGGGAACAGGACGCGATTGACCAGGAAGCCCGGGCAATCGTTCACGACGATCGGCGTCTTGCCCATGGCGAGGGCGTAGCCCACGGTGGCGGCAACGGCGCGGTCGCCGGACTTCGCGCCCCGGATGACTTCCACCAGCGGCATCTTGTGCACCGGGTTGAAGAAGTGCATGCCGCAGAAGTTCTCCGGGCGCTTGAGGCCCTCCGCCAGGCGGGTGATGGAGATGGTGGAGGTGTTGCTGGCGAGGACGGCGTCCTCTTTCACCAGCCCTTCGACTTCGGCGAGGACGGACTTCTTGACCTTCTCGTTTTCCACCACGGCTTCGACGACCAGGTCCACGCCCTTGAAGTCCCCGAAGGAGAGCGTCGGGCGGATGCGGGTGAACACGTCGGCCATTTCGGCCGCGGTCATCTTGCCCCGCTCGATCCGCTTCACCAGGAGCTTCTCGGCTTCGGAAAGCCCCAGGGCGATGGCCTTCTCCTGGATGTCCTTCATGACGATCGGGACGCCCTTGGAGGCCGACTGATAGGCGATGCCGCCGCCCATGATGCCCGGCGCCGAGGACCGCCGCCGACTCCACCTTCGAAGCCGTCTTCGCCATCTTCTTGGCGACTTTCCCGACGAACTGGTCGCCGAGGAAGATGGTCACGAGGTTGAAGGCGGTCGGCGTCTTTGCCATGCGCGCGAACGCCTGCGCTTCGATCTTCAGCGCGTCTTCCCGCCCCCTGCCCGCGCCCTGCTGCATCGCGGTGATCGCAGCGACCGGAGAGGGATAGTTGGGTCCGGCCTTCCCGGCCACGAAGCCCTTCGCGGTTTCGAACGCCATCATGGTTTCCGTGGGGTTGAGCTTGAGGGGGGAGACCTTTTCGAGCCGGCGGGCTTTCCAGTCGCGCTTTCCCGCGATCGCCTGCTGCAGCAGGTTCAACGCGCCGTCGCGCAGTTTTTCGGGGGCGATCACCGCGTCCACGATGCCGGTCTTGAGCGCCACGTCGGCGGCATACTGCTCACCCCCGGCGATCCACTCGATGGCGTTGTCGGCGCCGGTCACGCGGGACATGCGCACGGTGCCGCCCCAGCCGGGAAAGATGCCGAGCTTGGTCTCGGGGAACCCGATCTTCGCGCTCGACGACATCACGCGGTAGCTGGTGGTCAGGGCGAATTCCAGCCCGCCGCCGAGGGCGAATCCGTTGATCGCGGTGACGGTGGGAAAATCGAAATCCTCGACGGTGCAAAAGAGCTTGTGCACATCGAGAATCCACGCGACCAGCTGATCTTCGGGGTTCTTGAAGTACTCGACGAACTCCGTGACGTCGGCGCCGACGATGAAGCAGTCCTTGCCGCTGGTGACCAGAAGCCCTTTGACGCCGGGTTCCGCCTTGATGAGAGCCAGCACTTCGCCCAGTTCGGCCAGGGTCGCCTTGTTGAATTTATTGACGGAATCACCCTGGAGGTCGAACCGCAACTCGACGATGCCTCCGGGCAGCAGCGAGCACTGGATGGACTGGCCTTCGAATTTCATGAGACCTCCGGAACGCTCAGCGAGCTCTGGTGAATGAGCCGTCATTCAGTCGATATTCTCAGTGTCGCGCACGATGTGTACGTGAGCGCCAATACACCTCCCTGTAACGCACGTCGCATCCGGGCGTGTCGAAGATCGGGAACGGAACGCCGGCGGTGCCCGCCGCCGGACCCGGCGGGCTCAGCAGCACCGCCGCTTTCCCTTGCGCGCCGCCGAAGGGCGCAACCTCACACCATCCCCCCTACCGAACGATGAACGCCGCCTCGGACCGGATCCGGGCCCCCGAATCCCGAGCCCCCGAGCCGAAGAACGCGGCGCGATAGAATGCGAATCCGCCATGAAGAACATCCTCGCGATCGCCCTCCTCATCGCCGCCAGCGTTCCCGTCGTCGCGCAGCAGCGGCCGAAAGGGGCTGTTTCTGAAGTCGGCGCCGATATCACGCCCGGTCATCCTGAGCGAAGCGAAGGATCTCAAAATGCCATAACTTCGCATCCTGAGACCCTTCGCTTCGCTCAGGGTGACGCTGCTGCGCAGCGTCAGATCCTTCGGCCGCTTCGCGTCCTCAGGATGACGGCGTCGGGTTTCGCAACAACCCCGAAAGCGCCGTTCTCGGTCGTGGAGGCGACGATCCCCGAGATGCAGGAAGCCTTGCGGACCGGGCGCGTCACCTCGCGCGAGCTCGTCACGCAGTCTCTGGTCCGCATCGCGCTGTACGAAGACCGGCTCAACGCCGTGATGACGGTCAATCGCCACGCGCTGGAGGAAGCCGATCGGCTCGATCGCGAGCGAGCCGCGGGAAAGATCCGCGGGCCGCTGCACGGCATTCCGGTCGCGCTCAAGGACAACATCCACACCACGGACATGCCGACCACCGGCGGGGCGCTGGCGTTCGCGGACCTCATCCCTCCCTACGAAGCGACGGTGACGAAGAACCTGCGCGAAGGGGGCGCGATCATCCTCGCCAAGACCGGCATGACGGAGCTGGCGAACTGGATCGCCTCCCGCCCCATGCCGACCAACTACAACTCGGTTCACGGCTACGGGTTCAATCCCTACGACGCGCGCCGCGATCCCCGCGAGGCGACCGGCGACGGCCGGCCGGCGCTCTATCCGGGAGGCTCCAGCTCCGGCATCGGGACCGCGGTGAGCTTCTGGGCCGGAAACGTCGGGACCGAAACCTCGGGGTCGATCCTCAGCCCCTCGAACGGGAACATGCTCGTCGGGATCAAGCCGACCGTCGGACGGGTCAGCCGGTACGGCGTCATCCCGATCACCGCCGATCAGGACACGCCGGGTCCGATGGCGAGGACCGTCACCGACGCCGCGATCCTGCTCGGCGTGCTCGAGGGGAGCAGCCCCGATCCGAACGATGCGGCGACGACGCGATGCACGCCGCCGCCGAGCCGCGACTACACCGCCTTTCTGAAGAAGGATGGCCTCGAAGGGCGCGCGCATCGGGATCCCGCGGGCGTTCTACTACGAGAAGGTCACCCCTCCCGGCGCCAAGGAGCCGCGCGGCGGGCTCAACGCCGATCAGCTGAAATCGATGAACGACGCGATCGCCGTCATGAAAGCCCAGGGGGCGATCGTCGTCGATCCGGCCGACATCCCCAGCGTCATCGATCCGGACGCGAAGAACAACTACCTGCTCTGGGGCGTCTGCACGAGCATGGACGACGTGAAGGAAAAGAAGTGCTCGATCGACTTCGCGTACGGCATGGAGCGCGACTTCAACGCGTGGCTGAGGTCGCTCGGCGACGCGGCGCCCGTGAAGACGCTCACCGAGCTGCGTGAGTGGAACGAGAAGCACGAGAAGCTCGGGACGCTCAAGTACGGGCAGGGGCTGCTCGACTTTTCCGATGCGATGGACCAGGAGATCTTCAAGGCGCGCTACGAAGCGGATCGCGCGCACGACATCGATCTCGCCGGCACGCACGGCATCGACGAGGTCATGAAGGCGCAGAAGCTCGACGCTCTGATCTTTCCGGCCGGCTTCGGAGCGTCGATCGGCGCGAGGCCAGGGTATCCGACCGTGATCGTCCCGTACGGGATGGTGCCGAACGCGCCGACGACGGCGTTCCCGGAATCGTTCAAGGCGAAGCCGGCGCCCTACGGCGTGAGCTTCACCGCGATGGCGTGCAGCGAGCCCACGCTGCTGCGGCTCGCGTACGCGTTCGAGCAGGCGACGAAGAAGCGCGTGCCGCCGCCCGACTTCCCATGATTCGGCGTGCGAGGCCGCTCGCGGAGCATGACCCGATCACCGACATCGAACGGTGTCGCTCGGCTTCGACCTGTTTCCGCTTCACGGCCCGCGGCTCCGCGGAGAATCGATAGATGTTTCCCGTCCGTGGATGGCGGAACAGAAGGACGCCCTCGCCCGGCCGCACCGTTGCGATCGCCGACGGCTTTCCTCGCTCGTCGACGAAACGGAGCACGGATCCGATCGTCAGCGCCGTGCCGTCTTCCAGGACCACGCTGCTGCCGTTCGCCGAGCGCACACGGGCTCGCTCCACGCGGGCGACGGCGCGGACCTGGCTCACCCGTTCGTGCGCGTCGATCTGAAGCCGGACGTATTCGCCGGGCGTGAGCTCGGCGGGCTTGATCCCTTCGATCGTTGCCGCGGCATCGCCGGCGATGCGCGACTCCCTGTCGACGGCGACGCGCTCTGCCAGAGCGAACGTTTGAAACTGGCGATCGGCGTTGACCGTCAGGCGGGGCGGCTTCGCGTCGTCGATCGCCACGAGCGTGCCTTCCAGCGAGCGGCTCATTCCCGCCAACAGTAGCGCGATTGCGAATCCGGTCAACACGGCAGTCGGGCCCTCGCCCGCAACCCCCTGCGAATTCCATACCTTACGAACACTACGGATTGCTCGAAGACCCCTGCGGAGACCGTCCGATCGTCGTGTAGCCCGGAGACTCCTTCCACGCGCCGGATTAGGAGGGGAATGAGTCCCGGGCGTAGTATCGACGGCAATTCACCTCAATTGAACGGATGTCCGGACGACCCCCAGGCGCCGCTGCCCGCCGATCGCCGGAAGAATGGAGGATCCATGAAATTGCACGAATGGTCCCCGATCTCTCGAGCTGTGTCCCGAGTCGCGGCATTCACCCTCACCCTCGCGTTGTCGGCGGTCCTGAGTTTCGCTGGCGAGATCCAGCTCACCGACAATCAGATCCCGCGGCCGCCCGGAGCGCTCAAGCGCCTGAAGAACTCGAAGGCGACGCCGCCGACCGCGTTCGTACAGAAAGTGCTGGCGAGCGCTCATCCGAACGCGAAGCTCGAGTCGCTCGGCCAGAGCGAATTCGCCAAGAAGCACAACCTCAGAGTGACCAAGGACATTCAGGCCGCGATCGTGAAGGATCGTGTCGTCGCCTCGATCGACACGGCCAAGGGACATGCCGATGTCCTGGCCGATCTCGAGAACCTTCCGCTGCTCGCGCCGGGTGGCGGCCCCGGGAAGAACACGCCGGTGCCGCAGGGCACCGCCGACAAGGCCAAGAACGCCGCCGCGGATGTATTGCGCCAGGGCGTTTTCCCGCGCGATGCGACGCGCGCGTCGCTCGAGAAGATGATCACGCTCGAGACTTCGCAGTTCGTGAAAGGTGCCAGCGGACCGCCGGCCGTAAACCCCGAGAAGAGCGGCCCGATCATGGTCACCTTTCCCGTGAAGCGCACCGTGGGCGAGCTGCCGGTCTTCGGCCCGGGCTCGCGCGGACACGTCGACGTCGGCGCCGAGGGGAAAGTGCACGGGTTCAGCGTTCACTGGCAGAACGCACGCGACAACGACACGGTCACGGAGACTCGCTCGCAAAAGGAGATCGCGGACCTGATCCGGAAAGATCTCGCCGAGATCGCGACCAAGGCGGACGTCGTCGTCGAGAGCGTCGAGCTCGGCTACTACGATGGCGATGAGGGATTCATCCAGCCCGTCTATCAATACCGCGCCAAGCTCTCTTACAAGCCGACGACGGGAGGCGTGAACGAAGATTACATCGCCGGGTACATCCCGATCGGCAGCGTCCTCGAGCCGATTCCCTCGGTGAACGCGAGAGGCGAGGGAGGCCCGGCCGTCCCGCAGGGCGCACCGAGCAATCTGCCCGTCTCCGAATGGATGCCGACCGAGCCGCCGGCTCAGATGGCCGCCATGGAGATTCCGCCCGACGACCCGACCATCGGTCGCTACGTGGTTCGCAACGACTACGCGGGCTGGGTGAACAGCGCAAACGGTTTCTGGAACGGCCTGCAGGCCTCCGGTTACGGCGCTTACTTCACCAACGCGCAGTACTACTGGGCTTACCCGTTCGAGACGGGCTCCAGCAAGAACAGCTATGTCAACGCCGTGCACGTTGCGTTGCTCGAGGTGCACGGCGATTGGTGGATCTGGTCCACCTATCAGGACTGGGGCGACATCGGCACCGTCGACGCCATCCCCTCTCCGGGACTCGGCCCCTCCGCAGGCGGCGTGGCGGCGAACCTGATCATTCACTCGTGCGAAGTCGTGCCGGCGGCGGCAGACACGGCCGCCTGGCCGGACAAGTGGTGGCACGTATTCGGAGGCCTGCACTCGGTATTCGGCTACCGGACGATCATGTACATCGATGACGGCGCCATGTACCCGTTCGGGATTCACATGGCAAGGGGCTACGGCCTCGTCAATGCCTGGCTTTCCGACGTGGCCTCCTCCAGCCTGTACTGGGGGAGCCCCGGCCGCGTGATGCACGGCGTCTGGAAACCCTACGGTCGTCCTTCGACCATCAGCGTTTGCGGTCACGAAAACGACTCGGTGTACTACACGGCCGGGGTCGGACCCGCGGGTTGCCTGCAGAACTACTGGTACTGGTAGCTCCTCCGCGTCCATCCTCACCTGAAACCGAATCGGGCGGCCGCGAGGCCGCCCGATCCGTTCACAGCTTTTTTCGCGGCCGCCTCTTGTGACACGGCGCTTCCAACGGGGCTTCTTTCGGGGTGCGCCGCCTGCCGGGACCGCACGCGCCCTCAGCGCCGATGCCGGTGGTGAATATCCGAGACGTGGGGATGATCGTGCGTGAGCGGCGCGTGCGTGTGAATGTGGGAATGCGGCTCGTCCGCTGCGACGCCGGCTTCGTGCGGATGATCGTGGTGCTCGTCGTGAACGTGCCCGTGCTCGTGCTCGATCGCCTCGTGCGTATGGAGGTGCGCGTGCCGCGCGCGGAGCAGTGTGACGACTCCGGCAGCCATCGTCACCATCGCGGCGACCTCGAGAGCCCCGAGTCGCTCGTCGAGAAGCGGAATCGCCACGAATGCTCCCATGAACGGCGCCGTGGCGAAGAAGGCGGCCTCGCGCGCCGCTCCGACATGCCGCAGCGCGTAGGCATCGAGGAGGATGCTGATACCGTAGCCGAAGACGCCGACGACGAGAGCCGCGGCCGCGGCACGACCGCTGGTGATCCGCTGGCCGAGCGAGAGCGCCAGGATCAGGCTGCAGGTCCCGGCGCCGAGCGTCTTGATGCGCACCACCGCGAACGGGTCCTTCAGCGCGAGCCGCTGCGTCCAGTTGTTGTCGAAAGCCCAGCTGAGGCACGCCCCCGCGATGAAGAGGACGCCGGTCCAGTGCGCGCGAAACTCTCCGGGCGCCCAGGCGAGCGCGACCCCGGCGCCGACGATCAGCCCCGCGGCGAGCCCCTCCCGGCGCGCCAGATGCTCGCCGAACAGAAGGAGCGCGACGAGCATCGTGAATGGCGCTTCCAGGTTCAGGAGCAGCGAGCCGGCGAGGCCGGAGACCCGCTGGAGGCCGACCAGCATCAGATACGGCCCGAGGACTCCTCCCGCGACGATGATGCCTCCCAGCAGCGGGATCTCGGTGCGGCGGAGCGGCGCCTCGTTGCGCGGCTCTCGCGGGGCGAACGGCGCCGCGGCGAAAAGCCCGAGCGCCGCGCCGAGATAGAGCAGCGCCGAGAGGAGAAGCGGCGGGAGGTCCGACAGCAGGAGCTTCGACACCGGCGCACCGATGCCGAACAGCATCGCCGCCAGGAGGCCGTACACCGCACCGCGAATCACGCCGCGGGCGGGGGCGGGGAGGTGTGAGGGTCACTCCGTATCTCCTGCCTCGCGAGGGCCTGCTGAATCGCGACGCCCGCATATGGTAGCGCCGTCGATGCCGCCAGCCGACCATCCGCCTCTGGATCCGCCCGCGGCGCGTTACGGGTTCCGCGCCGCGGGAAGATCATGCCGTTCCCAGGTTCTGGAACGACCTGGCCCTGCTCCGGCGCGCTAGGACGCCGTGAACTTGGCAGGGAACTGTTTGATGATCCCGTCGCTGAGGATGTTCGCCACCTCGAGCAGAGGGGGCGGTTCATGGATGAAAACGAAGGAATGGGTCAGACGCCGCGCGCCCTCGACGACCTCAGCGGCATGCTCGTCTCTCCGTCCTGTTTGGCCGCGTGACCCCCGTTCGGCTATCCTTCGCGGAATCCCATGGACGAGCAGGCAACCCCCGGGCGCGGGCCCGGCGGAGCTCCATTCGAACCGACGGCGCTGAAGGCTTCCGACAGCTCGGGACCTTCGCGCGCGCACGTTCGCTTCACACCCGGGTCGATGCTCGGCGATCGCTACCGGATCGTCGCGCTCCTCGGCAAGGGCGGCATGGGCGAGGTCTACCGCGCCGAGGACACGAGGCTCGGCCAGCAGGTCGCCCTCAAATTCCTGCCGGCGCAATTCGCATCCGATTCGCAGAAGCTCCAGCGCCTCTATGCCGAGGTACGCCTGGGGCGCCAGGTATCGCACCCGAACGTCTGCCGCCTTTACGACGTCGCCGAGATCGACGGGCATCACTTCATCTCGATGGAGTACATCGACGGCGAGGACCTCGCGTCGCTCCTCCGGCGGATCGGAAAGCTGCCGCACGAGAAGGCGCTCGACCTCGCGCGCGACCTCTGCGCGGGGCTCGCCGCCGCGCACGGGCTCGGCATCATCCATCGCGACCTCAAGCCGGCGAACGTGATGATCGACGGGCGCGGCGACGCGCGGATCACCGACTTCGGCCTCGCCGCGCTCGCCGAGGACCTCGAGGCGCGGCGCGAGATCGCGGGAACGCCCGCGTACATGGCCCCCGAGCAGCTTTCGGGAGGCGAGGTCTCGCAGAAGACGGACCTCTACGCGCTCGGCCTCGTGTTCTACGAGATGTTCACGGGCAAACGGCTGTTCCAGGGAGAGACGTTCGGCGAGATCGTCTCGCAGCACGGTTCCTCGAGCTCACAGAGCATCTCGCGCGACACGGCGACGCTCGACCCCGCGGTGCAGCGCGTGATCGTGCGCTGTCTCGATCCCGATCCGGCGAAGCGGCCGGCTTCGATTCATTCGATCATCGCCGCGATGCCGGGAGGCGATCCCCTTCAGGCTGCGATCGAAGCGGGAGAGACGCCCTCGCCGGAAATGATCGCCGCGGCCGGCAGCACCGGCGAGCTCCGGCCGTCGATCGCCTGGCCGCTCCTGATCCTCACGCTCGTGGTTCTGCTCGGTGCTGCCACGCTCTCCCCCCGCGTGCGGCTCTACGGCCAGACGGATCTCCCGATGGAAGGGCCCGAGCTGGCGATGCGCGCGCGTGCGATTCTCGCGGACGGGGGAGTGACGCGGAGGCCGCGCGACACCGCGTGGGAGTTCGGCGTCGACCGCGACTACCGCCTCTGGAAGCGCGAACAGAACCGCGCGCCGCGCTCGGGCTCGCAACATGCGGAAACGATCTTCAGTCCTCTCTTCTTCGGCTATCGGGAGAGTCCATCGGCCATGGCCAGCGCGTCCGGCCGCGTCTCGGGGTTCCGATCCGACCCGCCGCTGGAGATCGGCGGGATGGGCCAGATCATCCTCGAGCCGGACGGGCGCCTCCGTCGCCTCGTCATCGTTCCCCCGGAGGAGCTGGAACCAGCCCCGGCAGACGCTGCGCCGCAGTGGGCTTCCTTGTTCGAGGCCGCGGGACTGAATCCCGCGGACGCGCGGGCTACGACACCGCGCTGGCGTCCTCCCGTCGGCGCCGATCAGCGATACGCGTGGCTCATCGCCAGCGACGAGCTGACCGAGCCCGTGCGCATCGAGGCAGCGTCGCTCGGAGGGAGCGCGGTCTGGTTCGAGGCGATCGCACCCTGGAAGCGGGCGAGAAAACCGCTCATCGAGACCCTTCGCGCGACGGATCGTCTCTTCGATCTCGTGTTCATCCTTCTGGCTCTCTCGTCGCTGGCCGTCGGGGGCATTCTGGCGATCCGGAATGTGCGCCGCGGACGGGGAAACCGTGCCGGCGCCTGGAGGATCGGGCTCTTTGTCGCGATCGCCTCGCTGATCTCGAACGCCTTCCAGGCCGATCACTTCGGCACGGCCGGCCTCGAGACTCCCGTCCTCTTCAGACTCTTCGGGGTATCGACGTTCCTCGGCGGGGTGATCGCCGTCTGGTATCTGGCGCTCGAGCCCTATCTTCGAAGGCGGTGGCCGCGGACGCTCATCTCGTGGAACCGGATGCTGCAGCAGCGGTGGCTCGATCCGCTCGTCGGGCGGGACCTTCTGATCGGCGCCCTCATCGGATCGTCGATCCGGCTGATTCAGTTCATCACGCTGGCGGCACCGGCGTGGCTGGGCTGGAGTGCGCCGATCCCCGCGGATTCGACATTCCTCGAGCTTTCCGGATGGAGGTATACGCTCAGCTACACCTTCTGGAATCCGGCCTTCACGGTCATGCTCGCCCTCGCCTGGATGGTGGTGCTGCTCGTCGCGCACCTCCTGTTCCGCCGCCGCTGGGTCGCCGTCGCGATCGTTTTCGCGACGATCGCGATCGCGCTTCCGTTCGAAAACTATCCCTCGCTCGAGTGGACGGCCCGCCTGGTCTTCGCTGCGGGTCTGGTGTGGGCCATGGTTCGTTAGGGCCTCGTCGCGCTCGACGGCGGCGGTCCTCACGCTGTCGAGCTTCGACAATTTCCCGATCACACTGGACCCGGGCGTCTGGTACTTCGACCGATCGCTGCTCGCTCTGGCGCTCATTTTCGGGCTCGCCCTCTTCGGGTTCGTGCGCGCTCTCGGCGCCCATGCGCTGTTCGGGCAGCCCGTGCTCGACGACTGACCGGCGATCCTCGCCGCTGATCCGTCGAACATCTGCTGATGACGGCCGTCACGGAAACCGCGTGATCACCCTGCTTGAAGCCTTCTTCTGGTCGCCCGCTTGCAACCTCTCCCGTTTCGAGACAACCAACCGAGGAGTCATGCGATGAAAGGCTTTGTCACCAACATCGAGCGGGAGACGCTCAAGAACCGGAACTTCCGGAAGGTGCTGTTCACCGGCGAGCACCACCAGCTCGTCGTCATGAGCCTGGGGCCCGGCGAAGACATCGGCCTGGAGACCCACCACGTCGACCAGTTCTTCCGCGTCGAGCAGGGTCACGGCGTCGTCCGGATGGGGAGGGAGAAGACGCGCATCCGGGCCGAGTCGGCGTTCGTCGTGCCGGCCGGGACGAAGCACAACGTCATCAACACGAGCAAAGACGAGGCGCTGAAGCTCTACACCGTCTACTCGAGCCCTCAGCACGAGGACGGCGTGATCCACAAGACGAAAGCCGAAGCGGAAGAAGACGAGCACTAGGTGCAATGGCGCTTAACTTAACGCGAGTTGCCCGTGAAGCTGTCATCCCGAGCGTAGCGAGGGATCTGGGCGGGCTGCGAAAGAACGCGGCGCCGGTGCAGGGCAGCAGGATCGGCATTCGCTTCGTGATCGCAGGCGAATCTCGATCCTGCCGCCGTGCTTCGGTGCCGCGTCACGCGTAACCCACCCGCCCAGATCCCTCGCGGAGCCTGCCCTGAGGAGCGCGAAGCGCGACGTGAGGGCTCGGGATGACATCGTCGTCGAGGCTCGTTACGCGCGTCATCCTGAGAAGCGGCCGCAGGCCGCGACGAAGGATCTCAAAATGCCACGGGCCTCGCATCTTGAGATCCTTCGCTTCGCTCAGGATGACGCGCGCCTCTACCGTGAGACCGCCGCGCGGCGACGGCCAGATACGCGTTCGCGGCCAGCCGCCCGACGATCATCGCGAGCGCGCCAGCCAGCGCGCCGACGAGATCGAGCGCGCCGACTCCGATGAGCAACGCGATGGCGAGCCCGCCTGCCTCGATCGCCGTGGCGACCGTGATCACGCCCGTGCGATGCGCGAGGATCCAGCGCGCGCGCTGAATCGACAGCACGTACTCGAGCACCGGCAGGAGGATGAGGACGCGAACGGGCCAGACGGCGAACGCCGCCAGGTGGCCGGAGAGCCCCGAGAGGCTCTCGAACCAGACCCTCTCCAGCGGCGTGAGCACGACGACGGCGAGCGCGATCGATGCGAGGAATCCGAGCCATCCCGCCACCCGCCGCACGACCCCCTCGCGCTCCGGGCGCGACCCGATCAAGGCGATGCCGACCTCCTGGAAAGCGACCCCGCCGCTCCGGAAGAGAAAGACCGTCGAGTTGACCACCGGCCAGACGGCGAGCGATTCGATCGGCGCCCGCCCGCGCCCGAGGCCGAAGGTGACGAGCGGACCGAGGGCCATCGAGAGGATCGAAGTCACCGCGAGGGGGAAGTAGAAGCGGCTGATCTCCGAGAGCCCCAGGAGCGATCCCGCGGCCACCTCTTCGCTCTCCATCAGCGAGCGGACGATGTGCCTCGCCATCCAGCGGCTCGCGATCGCTTCGGCGAGGACGCCCGCCAGCAGAGCGACCGCTCCCACCACCGCGCCCGAAACCGCCGTGGCGATCGCGAGAAGGGCCGCCGTCACCGACATCGCGACCAGGCGCACGACGGTCCCGTACGCGACGCGCCGGGTGAGATGGTGCCGCACCAGGATGCCCTGATAGAAACGGCGATAGCCGATCGCCGCGGGCCAGAAGATCAGGATCGCCGTCGAGACGTGCGCGAGCCGAGAGATCTCCGGCGGCAGCCCGATCACCGTCTCGCCGACGAAGCGGAACACCGGCGGGATCGCCAGGACGATCATGCCGAGCGTCACGAGCGCGTTGAGGATGGAGGCGAAGCGCCGCAGCGCGAGATAGGAGGCGCGGTCGCGCACGAGCGCCGTCGCCGCCGACAGAAGCATCATGATCGGCGACTCGACGAGCCACGCGAGCGCCGTGGCGACGCCGAACGCCGCGAGGCCGTGCGCCGCCGCCGGCATGCGCGCGACGATCGCCGCAATGTACGGCCCCTCCAGCGCCATCATGAACCACGTCGCGGCCAGCGGAAGCCAGAAGAGGACGATCGAGCCCGCGTCGAGCCGATCGCGTGAGGAAGGAGCCGAAGCGCTCATGAGCGGCCGACATTCTCTCAGGATCGGGGGGCGTCCGTCGGTGTGGTGCGGGCGCCACGGGGCCCCTTCCCTCCTCACCGACCGGGCCGCCTCGAAGCGCTACAATGCGCGGCCGGAAAGAGAGGCGACATGCGAGAGTTCTATCCCGGGATCGAGCCGTTCGACAGCGGATTCCTGAAGGTCTCCCCGATCCACACCCTCTATTACGAGCAGGTCGGCAATCCCGGACGGAAAGAAGGTCGTCTTCTTCCACGGCGGCCCGGGCGGAGGGCTCGACGCCGACTACCGCCGATACTTCGACCCCGCCGTCTGGCACGTGACGCTCTTCGACCAGCGCGGCTGCGGCAAGAGCACGCCGTTCGCGGAGCTGCGCGAGAACACGACCTGGGACCTCGTCGCCGACACCGAGCGCCTCCGCGACGCACCTCGGCATCGACAAATGGGTCGTCTTCGGCGGAAGCTGGGGAAGCACGCTCGCGCTCGCGTACGCCGAGACGCATCCCGACCGCTGCCTCGGGCTGATCCTCCGCGGCATCTTCCTGCTCCGCCGGAAGGAGCTCCTCTGGTTCTATCAGGAGGGAGCGAACGCGATCTTCCCCGACGCGTGGGAGAAGTACCTCGAGCCGATCCCGCCCGTCGAGCGCGTGCGACCTGATGAGCGCGTACTACCGCCGCCTCACGTCGCCCGATGCCGCGGTGCGCGCCGAGGCGGCGAAGGCGTGGACGATCTGGGAGGCGAGCACGAGCAAGCTCCTTCCCGACCCGAAGCTGATCGACGCGATGGGGAGCGACGCCTTCGCCGACGCGTTCGCGCGGATCGAGTGCCACTACTTCGTGCACGGCGCGTGGCTGCGCAGCGACACGCAGCTTCTCGACGACGTACCGAAGATCGCCCATCTCCCCGGCATCATCGTGCAGGGGCGGTACGACGTCGTCTGCCCCGCGATGAGCGCCTGGGACCTGCACAAGGCATGGCCCGGCGCCTCGCTCGTCCTCGTGCCCGACGCGGGCCACAGCATGAAGGAGCCGGGCATCCGGAGCGCGCTGATCGACGCGACGGACAGTTCGCGAAGATGTAGTGTTCCGTTCTTCGTTCTCCGGTCTCCGGTCTCCGGTGTCCGTGCATCGCGCTCATGCCGCACGTCATCCTGAGGAGCGCGCAGCGCGACGAAGGATCTTTGGTGACACCGGCAGAACATTCGTTTCGGCGCGTGGGCACCAAAGATCCCTCGCCTTCGGCTCGGATGACGCAACCAAGAGCGGAGAACCAAGAACTCAGGATACCAAGAACGGAGCGAAGAGCGAAGAACCAAGAACGGAGAACGAGACGAAGAACGGAGACCGGAGAGCGCTTACTTTCGCGGCACGATCTTCCAGAGCTCTCCGTCGCGCTCGTCCGTGACGACGTAGAGCGCGCCGTCTGCCCCCTGGCGCACGTCGCGCACCCGCTGGCCCCGATCGGCGAGCAGGTGCTCTTCGCCCGTGACGCGGCCGTTCGCGAGCGTGAGTCGCACGAGCCTCTGCTCGCGCAGGGCTCCGATGAAGAGGCTCCCGCGCCACGCGGGGAACGCGCCGCCCGTGTAGAGGTCCGCGCCCGAGGGAGCGATCACCGGATCCCAGTAGTAGACCGGATCCTCGTAGTCGCGGCGCGTGGTCGCCGAATTGGGGATCGGCGAGCCGGAGTACTCCTCGCCGAAGGCCACGAGCGGCCATCCATAGTTCTTCCCCTTCCGGATGAGGTTCAGCTCGTCGCCTCCCTTCGCTCCATGCTCGATGGTCCATAGACGGCCCTCCGGGTCGAAGACCGCCGATTGGATGTTGCGGTGGCCGAGCGACCAGATCTCCGGGAGCGCGCCCTCGCGTCCGACGAACGGATTGTCCGGAGGCACCGAGCCGTCCGGCGCGATGCGCACGGTCTTTCCCATGTGGCTGTCGAGATGCTGCGCCTGCGGCCGGATCCGGAGGTCGGAGCGCTCGCCCAGCGTCACGTAGAGCATCCCGTCGGGGCCAAACGCCAGGCGCGACCCGAAGTGCGCTCCCCCGTCGAAGGTCGGCATCGCGCGGAAGATCACGCGCACGTCGCCGAGGCTCCGGCTGTCCCGCGCGAGGACGCCCCGGGCGACGCTGGTGGCGTTTCCTCCCCGGCGCGGCTCCGAGAAGCTCCAGTAGATCGTGCGATCGGTCGCGAACGACGGGCCGAGCGCCACGTCGAGAAGCCCGCCCTGTCCGCGCGCGTCGACCTTCGGGAGACCGGCGATCGGCTCTCCGACGTTCCCCGCCGCCGAGATGACGCGCATTCTGCCGGGCCTCTCGGTCACGAGCAGGTCGCCTCCGGGGAGAGGTTCGACCGCCCATGGATGCTCGAGGTCATCGGCGAGGACGACGACCTCGAATGCGACATTCGAGGTGACGCCGCACGCACGCGTCTGTCCGGCAAACGTCGGGCGCTGCGATGAGGCATTCGGATCGCGCGTCTCGAGCGGTCTGCAGTCGGCGCCCTGCACGGCCCGCGCATCGTCCGGCGACGGCGGGCGCAGCGGTTCCTTCCGGGGGCTCCGCGGTCCGGCTGCAGGCGGCGATCCCGAGCGTGAGGGCGATGGCTGCGATCAGGGCGGCGCGTCGGCCGCGAATCCCAAGGGGCTCGATCATGGTCTCTGCCTCATGTCATCCCGGAACGGTGGCGGATTCTGCAAAAACCAATCCCCTCGAGCGCGAGCCGCGACGAAGAAAGCACAGATAACCATTCCCGCTCCACGCCGCACTCGAGGAATGCTCCCCGGATTGCGCCGGAGAGCAGCCTCGGGCGCCCCGATCCCGCGTCGGGCGAATATCCCGGCTTCGCTCGGCGTTGTCGAGAGGTGGCAGGCACACGGGCGCCCACCACTGTTGAGCAATCCTCCTCAACCTTCCAGCCGATCGGACTAAGCCGTTTGGCGGAACTTCAGCCTCTTAGCAGATTCGACACGTTGGCCATGGCTGGCCGACCCGCCCGATGAACGGCTCCGGCGTCGACGTGTCCGGGGGAGATCCGACCTTGAAAACGACAGTTCGCAAATCCGTGGCAAAGCTTCCTGTCACCGAGCTCAATCTCACCAAAGCCGCGATGCGCCTGCTCTCCCAGAAACTGGTCTCGACCGAAGTTCACTACATCCAGAACGTGCTCGGAACCCGCGCCACTCAGGACGACATCGACGCCAACGTCGTCGCGGTGCGCAAGATGCCGTGGGCGAGCATCGTCCTTAGCGATTGACGGTCCCGAGCGCCGTCTGGTGCGGGCGTCCCGCCCGTTCTTCGAGACGACCTTCGCCGCGGTGATCGCGTGGGGTGTCCTGTTCCATCTGACGCCGCGTGACCAGGAGCTCGCGATCGCGAAGGTCGCGCGCTGCCTCGTCCCGGCAGACGCTTTCTCGCCGACGCCGAAGGCGTGACGTCGAGCGCGATGAACGGCGTCACGTCTCACTACGACTCGCTCGGCGGAGAGAGCTACCGGCGCCTCCTCGAGGCGAACGGCATGGAGCTCCCGGATGAGCACGAGGATGCGCAGGACGACGACGTTACGCGGAAGCGCGGAGCGTCCGCCCTGATGTCACCGCGACTTCTCAGGCGTCGCCCCGCGGCCCTTCCCGGTGATGTCCGCGATCCAGGTCCAGACGGCGACGGACGCGGGGAACCCGATCGTGCTGACGGCGAGCGCGACCACGTGATCGAGCTCCTGCGGCGTGATTCCGATCCCGAGAGCCTTGCGGGTGCTCGAATGAACGCCGCCTTCGCGCATCGCACCGATGGAGACGGCGAGCTTGACCAGGCGCGCGGTTTTCTCGTCCAGCGGCCCTTCGGCCCCGGCGTCACCGAGCGTGTCCCATGCTTTGCGGATCGTCGGGAAGCGTTCGCTGAATGCGTCGAAGGCGCGCGGGGGGGGCGGTAGCTTCTCGTTCATCGTTCCTCCGTAGCAGCGGCAAGAGCGGCCGGCGCCGTGGCAATCTCATGCCAACGGGTCACGTCGCTGATCACTTCGCCGAGGGTGCGATAGACCGTCAGGCGCGCTTCGCGCGCCACGCGATCCCCAAAAACAGAAATCCAACGTTCTATATGATGCGCCCAGAACGACTCGAGGAGCGATCCCTCGCCGGCGCCTCCGGCGATGCGCGATGCGATCAGGGCGACGAATCCGAGCTCAACGCCCGCATGATCAGAGGGACCGGAAGGACCGCGCGGCTCGAATCCGGCGCTCCTGTAGAACCGGAGTGCGTCTCGATGGCTCCTTCCCATCAGAAGCGGGGGGATCTCCGTCCAGATCGATTCGAACGGAAGGCAGGGAGCGGGGTTCGGCCCGATGAAGAGCCGCGCGTATTCGCGCCGACACGCGTCCGCATCTGCCGTGTCGACGACGCACGCGAGACGCGATGCCGGAGCGGAGAGCTCCTCATGGTTGGCCGCTCCACGGAGGACGGCGGACAGTTCCGCGGCCAGCACCTGGTCGAGGGGGTCGAGCAAAAGCCTGGAGAGCGCCCCGGCAAACGCAGCGGCTGCTGCTGCGCGGCCGCTGCCGATCTCGCCTCCGTACCGCAGGAGGATCCGGCACGCCGGCGTCATCCAGCCTCTCGAGTGAGACGACGGCGTCCATGATCGCCGCCGCTCCGCCGACGTCGCGCCGCGCGAGGATCTCGTCCATCGTCTGCGACGGGACGAGGTCCGAGTCGCGCTCGCCTTTGCCGAACGCTCTCGTCATGAGCCGCGAGCGGTGGCCGAAGCCGTGCGGAACGCAGACGCAGTCCTCGCGAATCGCCGACGAGAGGTGCGCCGGCAGAGTGATCGCGTTTGCGCGCGACCGGATCCGAACCGGGTCGCCCTCCTCAACGTCGAGGCGTCGCGCTGTCGCCGGGTGCATCAGCACGAAGTTGGTTCCGTAGATCTCGTTCAGGTACGCGTTGTTCCCCGTCGTGTTTCTGATGTGGACGTTCGGGATGATCGTGATGAGGTAGAACGGGTACTCCGACGAGGGGAGGTCCCGCTTCGGCATCCACTTCGGAAGCGGGTCGTACCCCTTGTCGGCGAAGTCCTTCACGTAGACGCGCAAGAGGCCGTCGGGCGTGGGGAACTTCGTTTTCGGCACGAAGGCAGCGGGTTTCGAGTAGACGCCGGCGGCCTTGAAAGCGGCGAAGTCGGGCGCGATCTGCGCGCGCTTCACCTTTTCGTCGAGGATCTCGTTCATGTTGAGCCAGGTCCCGTCCGCTTTCTTGAAGTAGTTCGGGAACGCGCGCTTCCCCCATTCGATCGCGATCCAGCCGAGACCTTTCGTCTCGAACATCGCGGGAACGACCGGTTGGCGCACGAAGGCCTGCGGATAGATCGGGTAGTGCTCGCGGAGAGCGATGTCCGCGCTCTCGAGATACGTCGCCTGCGGCATTACGATGTCGGCGAGATTGATCACCTCGTTCGGAACGATGTCGATCGCGACGGTGAAGGGCACTTTGGCGAGCGCGGAGGCGATCTCCGGCGGGTTCGGGAACGACATCGTCGTGTACTTGCAGACGATCGCCATCTGAATCTTGTCGGGATGGTCCACGAGCATGCCGTGTGCGAGCGTCGAGAACATCCCGTTTCCAGCAGCCTTGATGAACGGATGGCGATCGCGTCCGTCGATCCAGACGCCGGTCTTGGCCGGATACGCCGGAGGAGGATAGATCGCGTCGACGCCGGGCACCTCGGCCTGGCGCGGGTAGAACCTCCCGCCCGGCCGGTCGACGCTGCCGTTCAGGCAATTGAGAAAGGCGATCGCGTGCTGCAGGGGCGACGCATTCCCATAGTTGGCCGCCGACGTCTTCTTGTGAGTCGGAACGATCCCCGGACGCGTCAAGGCGAACTCGCGCGCGATGCGGCGGATCGTGTCGGCCGGAATGTCGCTCAGGGGCTCGGCCCATTCGGGCGTGTACGGCTCGAAGTTCGCCAGGATCTCCGACTCGTACGCCGGATAGTTCGTATACGTCTCGACGAAGGTCTTGTCGTAGAGCGTCTCGCGAACGATCACGTTGATCATCGCGAGCGCGACGGCCAGGTCCGAACCGGGACGGATCATGTGCCACTCGTCCGCCAGATTCGCTGTCGGCGTCCACATCGGATTGAACATGACGATCTTCGCGCCGTTCTTCTTCGCGTTCACGACCTGGCGCGCGTACGCCATCTTCGCCTTTCCGACGAGATCCCATCCGAACAGCAGGATGTACTTCGAGTTCGTCAGATCATGGCCCCACAGCTTTCCGCCGAACACTTTCCCGGAAACGATCTTGTCGGAGAGGAAGCACTCGTCGATGTGGTCCACGCGGTTCGGCGTTCCGATCGCATTGACGAGACGCATCCAGATGTCGGGCGCCGGACGCGAAAGGACGAGCACCGAGTCGGGGCCGGAGCCGGCCATCGTCTGTGTGAGCTTGTCGCTCGCGGTCTGAAGCGCTTCGTCCCAGCTGATCCTCACCCACCCCGGATCGACGTCGATTCCCTTGACCGGATTCGTCCGCTTCATCGGGTATTTGAGGCGATCGGGGTCGTAGAGGAACCCGGCGGCCGACTTCCCTTTCCCGCAGAGCTTTCCTCCACCCTGAAGATCTTCGGAAACGCCCTCGACGAACGTGAGCACGCCGTCCTTGACGGTGGCTCTGAGGCCGCACGCCGAGTCGCACAGGCCGCACGCGGTGATCACCTGCTTCGCTTCCGCCGTCGGCCCGATGACCGGCCCAAAGACGTCCGCGAAGAGGCCTTCGAGAAACGCGGGCGCGATCGTCAGGCCCGCGGCAGCCGCTCCCGAGGAGCGGATGAACGTGCGCCGGCTGAATCGGTTCTTCTTCATGATCAACCCTCCCTCGGAATGAAGCGGACCGACGGGCGTGTCCGGTTCGGGTTCGGGAACCGCGGAATCTGTCGGGTTCCGGCCGCATCGAGCATCGCGAGGTCGCCGAACTGCAGGGCCTCGGTCGGACAGGCGGCGGCGCAGGCCGGCGCCAGCCCCGCGTCGACGCGATCCGGGCAGCCGCTGCACTTGGTCATCTTCTTCTCGACAGCGTCATATTGCGGGGCGCCGTACGGACAAACCGCCTCGCAGTAGCGACAGCCCTGGCATTTCGCGCGGTCGTGAACCACGAGGCCGTCGGCGCGCACGGTGATCGCTCCGTTCGGGCAAGCTCTGGCGCATGCTGGATCCTCGCAGTGGTTGCACGCCAGCGAGACGCTGTACGAGGTCGGTGCGGTCCGGCCGCGTGGATCTCGTCGATGACGCGGCGCAGGCGCACGTTTCGATCGGTGGGGATCCCGTTCCACGTCTTGCACGCGACCTCGCACGCCTTGCACGAGATGCAGTAATTCAGGTCGATGAGAAATCCCAGGTGGCTCATCTCGCTCTCCCTCACTCGTAGTACGTCGGCCCGGGCCCCGAACGGCCGTGGCAGTAGAAGCACGACTCGATGTTGACCGCACGTCGCAGCGACACGCCCGACTCCTGCTGGAAGTCGATCGCTTCGCTGTGGCAGGCCTGGCAATGTTTGTTCTGTGGGCCCTTGCGCGCGTTGTACCCCGGCACGTACGGCAGCATCGCCTGATGGAAGGAGAGCAGGCGCGGATCTCCGCTTCCATCCTTGAGCACGTTCGCGTGGCAGTTCAGGCAGTTCGGGTCGTACGAGCGCGAGAGCGGATCGTGAATCGCGGAGCGATTCTGCTGTGCCGTCGCGCCCGCCGTTTTCTCGCCGGCACCGGCGGGCGTGGCGAGGACGAACGCGACGAGAATGAACGCGCCGGCTGCCGCAGCGTAAGTCAGAGGAGGACGGATCTTCGTCATGCTGATCTCCATCAGAAGGTCGTTCGAACGCCGAGAGCGAAGAGATTCACGGAGTGATCGTCGAAGCCGCTGAGCGCGGAGTCGTAGTCGCCGGCCGACCAGCGGCCAAAGAGCTCCATGCCGCTGCGGACCGCCTGTGCGAACTCGAGCGAGCCGCGCGTGAGCGTTCTGTCCATGTCCTCCTGGTCGCGGATCCACTCGACGCGCCCGGTCAGGCGGCTCCCCTCACGCGGCGCGAACTCTCCGCCCGCGAGGGCGACGATTCCCTCCACGGATTCATCGAGTGTACGGAAGCCGGCATGCGTGGCGAGCCCGTCGAACGCGTAGTCCGTCGAGATCCACCCGAGCTCGACCCAGACGCTGCTCCGGGCGAAGGCCTGGATGGTGCTGGCCGACATACGAGTGGATGCAATGGACCCGGTCGATCTCTCCAGCTCCGTAATCGAAGGATCGAAAACGGGGTCGAAGAGCGGGGGCTCGTTCTCCAGGTCGGCAGAGGTCGCGCTCGCGCTGAACAGAACACGGCGGGTCGCGGATCCGAGCGACAGCTCGATTCCGGCGGAGGCTTCGTCGCGCTCGCCGTCGCCGTCGGCGAACCCGCTCGTGAGCTCGCGCAGCTCGACGTTCCGTACGGTCCGAGCGCCAGAGGCCCCAGCCCCGAAGGCGCGTCGCGCGGCGAAACGTCCGCGAGACGTCCGCGCGGACCTCGGTACGCTCGCGATCGCGCGTGAGGTCCTCGACGTAATCCGCCGGCCCCGTCTCGTAGAGATCGGTCGTCGTGGTGGATATCCGGCCGCGCACCCGAAGACGCGTCGCGCCGAGCTTCGTCGCGAAGTCGGCGATGCCGCCGATCATCTCTCGATCCGTGAGCGCGGTCGCTTCCGCGAGTGGAGTTGACCGAAGCAGGAGGTCGCCCGACCCGTCCGACGACCCCGTTCGGGCGTCGGCCGCGAGCGTCAGGGTCGACCGCGAGCCGAGCCGCAGAGTCGCGCCCAGAGCGCCGCGCGTCGCGTCGAGATCGATCGAGCCGCTCCCGAGTCCGAGTCCCCCTCGAACGGTCTCGCCCGCGAGGCCGACGCGCAGGTCGCGTCCCGTGGGGTTGTTCGAGACGTCGGTCCAGGAGGCAGCGCCGTGAATCGTGAGCTGCCCGATGGTGTAGGCGCCGTCGAGAGTCGCCCACTGCTCGCCCGCGTCGGTCCGCTGCTCCCACTGGTTGAGGTCGAGCAGCGCGGACTCACCGTACGCGGGAAGGAGGAACCTCGTTGCGTTCTCGCGGCCGCGCGCACCCGCCTCCGCACGGAAGGCGACTCCTCCGCGGCTCAGGCGAGCTTCGACGGCTCCGAAGGACGAGCTGGAATCGATAGATTCGAGACCGGGCGTGAAGAAGGCGGCCGTCCCGAGCTCCGAGAAGGAAAATCCCCAATGTTCGGAATCCGCGATCCGTCGCGCGCGCGATGGCCGCCGCGGATGACCAGCGTCACGTTCGATCCGAAGTCGCGCTCGATCGACGCTTCGCTCCAGACGAGATCGACGTTCGGCTCATCGATGTCGAAGCGCGGATCAAGCGCCGTAGTGCCGGGATATAGCGATTGAACGGAGGCACCGCTCGCGAGAACTTCGTCCGCGAACGAGAGAGCCGACCAGGAGGAGACCTGCGCCACGGCCGCGCGGCCGCGCCAGACGCCGTTTCCGATCCGGAATTCGGCCCAGCCGCGGTCGCCGGTCGCGTAGGCTGCGTCGAGGCTCCACGGATTCGCTCCGACCGAGCGGATCTGGAGCGCGTCGAGGAACACGCCCGACTGCTCTCCCTCGTTCAGCTCGCGAAAGCGCGCGTCTTCGCCACTCGCGGAGTCTCTCTGCCCGCCGATCGAGATGAACCCTCCTATCGTCGGTACGGACGCCTCGGGCGGAACCGTCGGAGTGGAGGAGCCCTGCGCGGCGGCCAGCGCGGTGACGAACGTCAGCGCAACGAGCAACACGATCGAGCGTCTGCGCATCGGATCACCTCCTCCCGCGCGGATTGAGATCCGGCGTGGTGTTCGAGCCGTGGACGTCGCTGTGACAATCCCAGCAGCGACCTCCTCCGGAGAGACGGAAGTCATGAGAGGCTGCGCCGACTGCCGGAAAGTTGCTCTGCGCATGGCAACCGAGGCACGTGCCGCTGCCCGCGGTCAGGAGCTGGCCCCGGTGAGGTGAGCCGTGCGCCGCGTGGCAGCTCGAGCAACCCTGCTCCATCGCCGGGTGCTCGAACAGGAACGGCCCCTTCTGCTCCTCGTGACATCCGAGGCAGGTCTGGTCCGGTACGCTCTGGGACGCGGTCCGCACGCTTCGGCCGTGGATGTCGTGGCAGCTCGTGCACCCGACCACCCCGCTTTCGACGGGGTGGCGGTAGAGCATGCGTGACTCAAGCGCGACGTCGCGATGGCACGAAGTGCACCGATCGAACGCGGCGCGATTCGACGCCGGCTTCACGGTCGCGCCGTCGTCGTGCAGCGCTTCTGAATGGCAGGTCCAGCAGAGGCCTTCGCCGGCGTGCGCGGCCTGACGCCACGCGGGGAACTCGCGCGCGTGGCAACTCGCGCAAGCGGCGGCCTGCTGCTCGCCCCTCCATTTGGCAAGCTCGTCGCCGCCGCGGATGTCGTCCGCCGAGGCGCTCTCCAGATGTGCGGTCGGATCCCCGTGGCACGCGGCGCAGAACGTTGCGTCCCGGCGCGCGATCGAAGCGTGCGGACCACGAAGGACCGCCGCGACCTGCGCGTCGTGGCATTCGCCGCACCGGAGTGCCCCGGGCGGCGCGCCGGCGCCTTGCGCGTGCGCGGCGGCTGCGAGGACGAAAACTCCGATCGAGATGAGAAGAAGGCGAGAAACGAAGCGGCATCGTGTCATACGTCTCCTGCCGTTCGCTCGGTGCTCGTCCACACCGCTCCATGCGATCCGGTCCGCTCCGTTGTACTCGCGAAGAAAGAGAACTTTCAGCGTGGACGTCACCGCCTGGTGTGAGACGAACGGGGAGACGGAACCAAACGAGTCACTCGCCCGGGTGACATCCACATGCCGAGCAGGGGTGAAACGATCGACCCGACGAGATCGCTAAGCTATTCATCAGACGGGAAATAGTTCAACGGCCCGCGGTGCCCGACGCAATGCGCCGGACTCCACGCGGTCTTTCACTTGTTGAAAAATGCAGCAGCGCGCGCCGTCAACTATTTTCGCGACATGAGAACGCGGCGCACACGCAAAAAGCCGGCCCTTTCGGGCCGGCTTCGGTTGAGCATGCACCTGTTGTTTACCAGACCCGGCAGCGCTTCCCGGGACCAGCGGGTCGCCTTCCTTGCAGCCCCACGCCTTCTCGAACTCCTCCATGTTGAGCAGAGGGCCGATGGCGCGGAAGTCGCCGGGCGAGTGCGGGTCCGTCTGGATCTGGTTCCGTAGCGCCTCCTCGGTGGACTGATTGCACCAGGTGTTCGTCCAGCCGATGAAGAAGCGCTGATCGCCGGTGAGGCCGTCGAGCATGGGCGCTTCCTTCCCGCCCAGCGACTCCGTCAGGCCATGTACGCGATGCGGATGCCGGCGTTGTCGCCGATGTTCTCGCCGAGCGTGAGCTTGCCGTTCACGTTGACGCCGCCCGCCGCATAGGCGCCGTACTGATCGACGATGCAGGAGGCGCTGCTCGTCGAACGCCTTCGCGTCCTCGGCGGTCCACCAGTCCTTCGCGTTCCCCTGGTCGTCGTACTTGCGCCCCTGGTCGTCGAACCCGTGCGAGAACTCGTGGCCGATGACCGCGCCGATTCCGCCGTAGTTGTAGGCGTCGTCGCCGAACCGGTCGAAGAGCGGCGGCTGGAGGATGCCGGCGGGGAAGACGATCTCCATGAGCGGCGGGCTGTAGTACGCGTTGACCGTCGGCGGCGTCATGCCCCACCGCGTCTTGTCGGTCTTGCCGCCGATCAGGTCGTAGTTGCGCTTCCGCTCGTACTGGTACGCGCGTCTCGGCGTTCGCCGAAGTAGTCGTCGCGCGCGATCGTCACGCCTGTCGTAGTCCTTCCACTTGTCCGGGTGGCCGATCTTCTTCGTGTTGAACGCGGCGAGCTTCATGAGCGCCTTCGTCTTCGTGTCGTCGCCCATCCACTCGAGCGCCTTGATGTTCGCCTCGAGCGACTTGCGGAGGTTCTCGATCATCTCCGCCATCTTCTTCCGCCCCTCGGGGCCGAAGTTCTTCGCCACGTAGAGCTGGCCGAGCGAGTCGCCGAGCGCGCGGTCGGTGTCGGAGACGCACTTCTTCCAGCGAGGCTGCATCTCCTTCGCGCCGGTCAGGTAGTTCTGATAGAAGCGCCACGCCTCTTGCTCGAACGCCTTCGGCAGGCGCGAGGCGGAGTCGGAGACGACACGGAACCGGAAGTACGTCTTCCAGTCCTCGAGCGGCACCGCGGCGATCGTCGTGTCGAGCGCCTCGTAGAACTTCGGGCTCGTGACGTTGACCCGAGTCACCGGAGGGACCGCGGAGTTCGCGAGGTAGACGTCGAGGTCGAGCGCCGGGACTTTCGCCTGGAAGTCGGCGCGGGTCATCGGGTTCTTCCGATTGTCCGGGTTCCTCATCGCCACGCGATCCATGCTCGCCTCGGCGAGCCTGGTCTCGATGGCCATGATCGTCTTCGCCGCGGCCGCCGCGGCTTCCGGCTCGTCGCCCAGCAGGCCGAGCATGTTCGCCACGTGCTCGACGTACTTCTCGCGGGTCTCCTTGCTCTTCGCGTCGTCGCGGAAATAGAAGTCGCGATCGGCGAGGCCGAGCCCCCCCTGGTTGAACGAGGCGACCTGGAGGTCGGAGTTGTCCATGTCGGGCGCCGGCGAGAAGGAGAACATGCCGGGGATGCCGTTGCGATGGAGATATGCGACCGTCTCGAGGAGCGATTTCCGATCCTTGATCGCCGCGACGCGCGCGAGGTACGGCTCGATCGGCTCGATGCCGCGCTTCGCGATGAGCTCCTCGTTCAGACAGGAGGCGTAGAAGTCGCCCACCTGCGCCTCGAGCGTCGAGCGCTCGGGCGAGGGTTTCGCCGCGGCATCGAGGATCTCGCGGAGGATGGCCTGGTTCCTCTCGGCGAGCAGGGTCATCTGCCCGTACCGCGAGCGGTCGGGCGGCAGCGGGTTGTGCTCTTTCCAGTTGTTGCAGACGAAGCCGTAGAAGTTCTGACACGGCTTGACGGAGCGGTCGAGCTGGCTCGTCTCGAACGCGCCCGGCGACGGCTTCGTGGCAGGAGTGGTGGCCGCGGGATCGGCGGCGAACAGCGAGCCCGCAGTGAGAGCGAACATCAGAACGGCGGCAGTACGTAAACGCATTCTTTTCACGCCTCGGGTTGGTCGGATGACTGCGATTGGCAAGTATAGAGGTCGAAGGGCATTTCCCCGAGGGCGACGAGGAGCAAATCCGGCGAACGTTCTGTAACAGTGGCGGGTTTCTTGAG
This sequence comes from uncultured Acidobacteriota bacterium, assembly GCA_963793695.1. Taxonomy (GTDB): domain Bacteria; phylum Acidobacteriota; class Thermoanaerobaculia; order Gp7-AA8; family Gp7-AA8; genus CAWCBB01. Next base: position 716,098 of record CAWCBB010000030.1, read on the forward strand.
ACGAAAGGGAGGACGGGCCGGCACTTACCTGCAGCGCACCGCCGGCTTCACCCCGCACGAGGACAACCTGGAGAGGTACATCGAGTTCCTGCGCGCCAAACGCGTCAATGGGACCACGGAGACTACTGGGACGAATGGGACAAAGGGGACACGCCACGTCGCAGTGGTCGCCGTGGTCGCAGTGGTCCCATGCCACTAGCGATATACTCGCGAGAAGATATCGCTCATGTTCCGCGCTCTCCTTTTCCTGGCTCTCATCTCCGTCCCTCTCCGCGCCGAGATCGTCGTCTCGGCGGCAGCCAGCCTGGAAGACGTCCTCGCCGACGCTTCGGTGCAGTGGCGGAAACGCGGTGGCGAGGTCGTGCGCCTCAACCTCGGCCCTTCTCACGCGCTCGCGCTTCAGATCGAGAGCGGCGCGCCTGCTGACGTCTTCGTCAGCGCGGCGGAGTCGGACATCGACCGGCTGCAGTCGCGCGACCTGCTCGTCCCCAGCTCGCGCCGCGCGATCGCCTCGAACCCGCTCGTCGTGATCGTCCCGCGCTCCTCGACCCTCCGCATCCGCGACGCGCGGCATCTCTCTTCGGCATCCGTCAGGCGATTCGTGATCGCAGACCCCGAGACTTCACCCGCCGGAATGGGCGCGAAACAATTTCTCGTGAGTACCGGCGTCTGGACGCCGCTCGCGCGGCGCGTGATCCCCGCCGCCGACGTGCGCGGCGCGCTCGCGATCGTCGCCTCCGGCGCCGCCGATGCGGGAATCGTCTTTCGGACGGACGCGCTCTCCTCCCCCGAGGTCCGGATCGCGTTCCAGCCGCGGATCGCCCCGATCCGCTATACGGGTGCGGTCATCCGGCGATCCGCGCCGAAGGCGGCCGCGAAGGCGTTTCTCGAGTTTCTGGCCTCGCCCGCGGGAAAGGCGATCTTCAGGAACCATGGATTCGGGCCTCCCGGGCCGGAATAAACCCCGCTCTCTCCTGTTAGACTGAGTCTAAATGGTAGACGAACGCCAGATTCTGGAGCAGCGGGGCATTCAGCCGTCGGCGCAGCGAATCGCCGTGGCGGAGTACGTCTTCCATACGCACGATCATCCCGGGGCCGACCAGGTCTGGGCGGTCGTGAAGCAGTCCTTCCCGACCATCTCCCGCGCCACCGTCTACAACACGCTCAACCTCTTCGTCGAAAAGGGGCTTCTCGAGGAACTCCACCTCGCCGAGGACCGGGTCGTCTTCGACTCGAACCTCCAGCCGCACCACCACTTCATCGACGAAGAGACCGGCAAGATTCACGACATCGACTGGGACAGGGTGCAGGTGTGCAACATGGAGCGCCTGCGCGAGTACGACGTTCATCATTACCAGGTCGTCATGCGGGGGAAGCTCCGCAATCGTTGACCGTAGTTCTTTTTTTCTCAGCCACTTAGACTTTGTCTAGCCATAGACAAATACAAAATACAGGGAGATGCGCAGCCATGCTTACCGTTGGAGACAAGCTTCCGGAATTCAAGGTCAAGGCCGTCGTCAGCCTCGAGCAGGGGAAAGAGTTCGTCGAGATCACCGATCAGACCTACCGCGGCACGTGGCAGGTTCTCTTCTTCTGGCCGAAGGACTTCACGTTCATCTGCCCGACCGAGATCGCGGAGTTCGGGAAGAAGAACGCGGACTTCGCCGACCGTGACGCGCAGGTTCTCGGCGCATCGACGGACCAGGAGTACGTGCACCACGCCTGGCGGACGCACCACGCCGATCTGAAGAGCCTCCCCTTCCCGATGCTCGCCGACACGAAGCGCGAGCTGTCGGAGAAGCTCGGCATCCTGCACAAGGAGGAAGGCGTCGCCCTTCGCGCGACGTTCATCGTCGATCCGGAAGGGATCATCCGCTTCGTGAGCGTCAACGACCTCTCGGTCGGCCGGAATGTCGACGAGGTGCTCCGCACGCTCGACGCGCTGCAGACGGACGAGCTCTGCCCCTGCAACTGGAAGCAGGGGGAGCAGACCCTGGGCGCCGCGTAATCAAGCTGTCAATGCACTCCTCTCGAGCCGCGTAGCGGCGACATCGGGAAGCCCGGGGCGCAAGCCCCGGGTCACCGAAGGAGATTCGCAATGAGAACCCTTGAAGAGATCCGCACCGCGCTCGCCGAGCCGGCGCGGGACACGAAACTGAACCTGCAGACGGTGCTCGGTCAGTCCTCGCTCACTCCGGCGCAGCTCTGGGGGACGGCGGTCGCTTCGGCGATCGCCTCCCGCAACCCGGAGCTCCGCGACGCGGTCATCGCCGCGGCGCGCGCGCAGGTTGAGGAGCCGGTCGTGGATGATGCGATGGCCGCGGCGTCGCTCATGGCGATGAACAACATCTATTACCGGTTCCGGCACGTCGTCGGGAAGGAGTCGTACTCGACGAAGCCCGCGCGCCTCCGCATGCAGCGGATCGCGAAGCCGGCGACGACGAAAGCCGATTCCGAGCTCTTCTGCCTCGCGGTGAGCGCGATCAACGGATGCGAAGCGTGCGTCCGCTCGCACGAGGCGGTCGTGATCGAGGGCGGCACCACCGAGGACCAGGTCCACGACGCGGTGCGCGTCGCGGCGACGATCCACGCGGCGGCGGTGTCGATGGAGATTCCCGCGGCGGCGATTGCGGTTGCGTGATATGAGGTGTTGTCATCCCGAGCGTAGCGAGGGATCTGGGCGGGCGTGCTGCGCGTGACGCGGGGTCGGGACCGGGGCAGGAGGATCGCCATTCGCGTTCTCATTTACGGCGAATGCCGATCATCCTGCCCTGCACCGGCACAGCGTTCTTTCGCAGCCCCCCGCCCAGATCCCTCGCTACGCTCGGGATGACAAACTACCGGTTTCGCGATCCCGTGCACCGCCACATCCCGATCTTCTTCGCCTTCGCTGCGCGCTCGGTGGCGATGAATTTCTCGCGGTCGGGATGCCGCGCTTTCCGGAAAAGCTCCGCATACCCTTCGCGCAGGAGCCACTCGTTGACGTTGCGATCGCGCGGCGCCGAAGGGAGGAGAACGATCGCGAGCGTACGCCCGTAATCGTCGAGGCCGTGGCGCTCGAGCTCGACCACCTTCCCGTCGATCTTCCGCCGCAGCGCGGTCGTAGCGTCGGCGGCGCCGCACTCGGGCCGGCCCTTCCCGTAGTTCATCTCCGGCGCGTCGATGCCCAGGAGCCGGATCTTCTCGACCTTGCCTGCCGACTGGACCCAGATCGTGTCGCCGTCGATGACGCGGACGACGCGGCCCGAACCCGGATCGCTCGATTCGGCATAGCCGCAGGAGAGGAGCAGGAGCGCGGCGATCGGGAAGGCTTTGCGCATGGCAGCATTCTCTCCCAATTGCCGTCGCCGATCACCGCACCCGGATCGTGACCTCGTCCCTCGCCCCCTTCGCGTCGCGCGCTTCGATGCGCATCGCGCCGGGTCGGAGGGGGAGATCGACGCTCCGGTCGGAGCGCGCGGCGGCGGCGCGCTTCCCGTTGACGCTCCAGACGATCGTGCGGGGCGACCCTGCGATCGACGCTCGCAGCGCGACCGTCTGGTACTTCGCGCGCAGCGTGGGATCGAGAAGATAGACCGCGCCGTCCGCGGGATGCACGATCGCGACCTCCCGGCGTCCGGCGCCCGGCGGAGCGGCCGCGGCGAATGCGATCGCCCCCTCGCGCGCGTGAACGTCCGCCCAGGCGCGGTACTCCGGGGGCCACGCGACGCCGCTGCGCGTCGCTTCGTTGCCTGAGGAATCGGCGACCGTGACCAGGCGGTGCCACGAACAGGGGCGCCGCTCGTGCGAGCGGATCCACTCGCGCCCCACGCGCGGGCATGCGGCGGTCGGCTCCATGCCGGAGAGCAGGCAGACCGGCTCGCTCCGCAGACCGGAAGGGGGATCGAGGAGCGGCGCGTCGGCCGAGCCGAATCGCTCCTGCGCCGCGATCAGCACGTCCTGAAAGATCGGCGCCGCTCCGGTCACCCCGCTCGAGTCGCGCAACTCCGTCCGGTCGAAGTTGCCGACCCACACGCCGACGGTCACCTCGCGCGTGAAGCCGATCGCCCAGTTGTCCCGATACGACTGCGAGGTCCCCGTCTTCGCCGCCGCGGGAAACGGCAGCTCGAGGCTTCCGCCGCGCCCGAAAACGAAGCTGCGCGCCTCGTCGTCGTCCAGGATGTCGCCGACCAGAAACGCCGCTTCCGGCGAGAAGACCCGCGTCCGCGCGCGCGCCTCGCCCGGCGCGTAGGGGCGGCCTGCGGCCGCCAGGACCCCCGCGTCGCGCGGGACGCGCGCTTCGTCACGCGCGAGCACCCGCGGCTCGACCCACTCCCCTCCTCTCGCGAACGTCGAATACGCCGCCGCGAGTTGCGAGAGCGAGACTTCTCCTCCGCCGAGGACCGCGCCGAGGCCGTAGAAGCTGGCCGCGCGGTCGAGCGTCGTGATGCCGGCGCCGCGGAGCGACGAGAGGAACGCGGGGACTCCGATGCGCGAGGTCACCCATACCGCCGGAACGTTCAGAGACCCCGCGAGCGCGGCGCGGGCGCGGACGGGCCCACGATGGACGCCGTCGTAGTTTCGCGGCACGTAGACGATCCCCTCCTCGGCCGTCGGAAAGCTCGACTCGACATCGGGGAAAACGCTCTCGGCGCCGAAGCCGGAGTCGAACGCGGTCGCGTAGGCGAACGGCTTGAGGGCCGACCCCGGCTGGCGCGGCGCGAGGGCGCCGTCGATCGCACCCCCGTGCTCCTCGTCGAACCAGTCGCCCGATCCTTCCCACGCGAGCCATTCCGCCGACGGATTGTGGAGGACGACCACCGCGACGTTGAACGCGCCGTGGCGACGCAGACGCTCGCGGTGCGCGTCGATGATTCCGCGAACCAGCTTCTGGAGTCCCGCGTCGAGCGTCGTCGTCACGGAAACCGCCCCCGACCCGCGCATCTGCTCCTGGAGCCGCGCGACGAGATGGGGCGCGAGGAGCTCGTTGCCGCCGGGAAGGATCCTCGGCTCCTCCGAGGAAGCGGCCGCGAGCTCTTCGCGTGAGATCGCGCCCCCTCCGGCCATCCGCTCGAGGACGAGACTCTGCCGGCGCCGCGCCGCATCGAGGTGGCGGCGGGGATCGAGCGCGCTCGGCCTCTGCGGCAGCGCCGCGAGAAGCGCGGTCTGCGCGAGGGTGAGGCGATCCGGCGGGACGCCGAAGTATCCGCGGCTCGCGCGAGGCGAGCGCCGGTGCACTGGTTCCCGAACGGCGCGAGGTTGAGATAGAGCGCCGCGATCTGCTGCTTGCTGAGCCGGTGCTCGAGGCGGAGCGCGACGATGGCCTCGCGCGCCTTCGCGGCGACGCGGTCGTAGGAACCGGCGGCGCCGGTCCGTTTCCCGCTCTCGGGGCCGGCGTAGGGACCGGCTGCGCCGGTCCGTTTCCCGTCCGGCGAATAACCCGCGAGCAGCAGCTTCGCCGTCTGCTGCGTGATCGTCGACCCTCCCTCGACGATGCACCCCGCGCGGAGGTTCGCGACCGCCGCGCGCGCGATCGCGATCGGATCGATCCCCGGATGGCGGAAGAAGCGGTGATCCTCCGCCGCGACGATCGCGTCGATCGCGCGACGCGGGACGCTCCGGGCCTCCAGCCACTCCGCCCGCGTTCCCGCGGGGGAGAGTCCCTCGAAAAGGACGACGCCGTTCCGGTCCGTGATCGTGAGCGATGCGAACCGCGCGGGATCGAGCAGATCGTCGGGCAGGGGCCCGAGCCGCAGCCATGCCGCGAGCGCGAGGAATCCGGCTGCGGCAATCGAAGCGGCTCCTGTGAGTTTACGTTTCATCAATAGTTACTCAAACGAGCACGACCTCGACGAATGACAGGCAGCGTTGTGCCCCTCACCCCTGCCCCTCTCCCCGCAACACGAACTACGCTTGAACACGGTTACCGGCGGGGAGAGGGGACTGAATCCCGAGGGCTTCGGTTTCTCTCCAATCGCCGCCGACCTTCCTCCCGCGCCCGTGAACGCGCCCGCGCCCGTGCCCGGCTTTTCCGTCCGGGCTTCGGGGTTCGGGCCACAAGAGACGACCGATCGACCCGACATCCATCAACGATCAACGACTACCTTCCCCACCTCCCCGCGCCCAAAGACCTCGGGCGAATACATCTCCTCCGCCCTCGTCGGCGCGACGTCGAAGGTTCCGCTCGTGGTCGCGCGGACGAGATACGAGAAGACGTGCTCGCCTTCGCCGAGGCGCGTCGCGAAGAGGTCGACCCGGTCGTCGTGCTTTTCGATGTGGTCGAATCCGCCGGCGCTCCACCAGGGACGCCACGCGGGCTCGGGCGCCGGGCCGGGCGCGCGCATCTCGCGCGACGACCGGCTTTCCTGGACCGACGCCTGTCGCGCGAGGTCGGACGCCGTCGTCCGGAACCATCCCTCCACCGGCTCGAACCCGGCCGGCAACGGATCGGAGACCGCCACGAAGACGCGCTCCTTCGGAATGCGGATGCGAAGGGTCACGCGGACCAGATCGCCCGCGGCGAACGCGATTCGCGGCGCCTCCTCGCCCGTGGCCTCGGCGGGGCCGTACGAGCGCTCGATCGTGAAGCCCTGGTCCATCGAGCGCAGCGCGGAGAGGGGGCGCGCGTACGTGAGGCGGGTCCCGTAGTAGAGCGTCCCCGTCCCTTCCTTCGTGAACGTCAGCGGCAGCTCGCTTCCGGCGCGCGGCGCGAGCCGCGGCATCGGGACCTCGCTGCTCGCAGGTTCCGCCGAGCGGCCGCGGAACTCGGCGCGTGCGAGGGTCTCGTCGCCGAGCGCGACGACGCTCTCGAAGTCGGGGACCTCCGCCTCGTACTTCCGGTAGTACGCGATGAGCGCCTCCATCGCCCACGCGTTCTCCTGCGTGCTTCCCCACCGTCCGTCGCGCCGCGCGTCCATGAGCCAGCGGACGAGGCTCGCGGCCAGCTGCCGGTCCGCGTCCGCCTTCACGAGCGCATTCAGGGCGATCGCGGTCGAGCGGACGTTCGAGCTCCAGAAGAAGCGGAGGTCCGGATCGTCGATCTCTTCGACGTGCGACGCTCCCGCTTCCCGCGGGATCGCGTTCATGATCCGGCGCCGCAGGTCCGACGCGCGCGCCGTCTCCCCCTCGCCTCGCGCGAGCAGGGCGTCGTGCAGCCACGCGAGCGAGAACACCGGCGCCTTGTCGGCCGACTCGAGGAGCCGATTGATCTCCGCGTCCATGCGCCGCCCGCCCAGCGACAGCTCGCGAAGCGCGAACGCCTGCCACGCCGCGTCGGTGACGCTCCACGAGGGATCGCTGAACGACGCCTGCAGGAAGTCGTATCCGCGATCGAGCATCTCCTGCCGGATCGGGTAGCCGAGCTCCTTCGCGAGGTGGAACACGTGGAGGAGCCACGACGTCACGTACGGAGAAGGCGAGGCGCACTCGCCCTTCCAGAAGGAGAAGCCCCCGGAGTCGCACTGGAACTGCCCGAGCTCGTCGATCGTCCTCTGAATCGAGGCGCGATCGATCTGCAGCGCGGGAATCGCGAACGCGCGCCCGAGCTGGTCGGCGGAGATCATCGCGAAGAGCGCCGACGCGCGCTGCTCCGCGCAGCCGTACGGATACTCGACGAGATATCGCGCCCCTTCGCTCAAGCCGACGAGCGCCGTCGACGCGAGCTCGATGCGCAGCCCGCCGACGTCCGGGAGGACGCCATCGGGGATCGCGAGGCGTTCGGCGCCATCGGGCGGGACGGTCCCGTACGCCGCGACCGTTTCGGGCGAGACGTGAAGCAGGACCGGTACGATGTCCCGGAACGCGTCCGTCTCACCGGCCATCCTCACCTTCATCTCGATCCGCGCCGTGCCGCTCCTGAGGGCGGCGGCATCGAATCGAACCTCCTCCGAGCGACTTCGCGCCGAGGCGGATCCGCTTGCCCGAGCCTCCGCGGATCTCGAGGATCGACGGGTCGAGGCTCCGGATCGTCACCGTCGCCACGCCTTCGCGCGGGAGCTGGCTCGCGACCACCGCCCCGAACGTCGCCGTGTCGCCGACGCCGAGGAATCGGGGGAACGTAGCGCGGAGCAGGACCGGCTTGTTCGTGCGGATCTCGTCTTCGCCCGAGCCGAATCGCGACTGGCGGTCGGCGGCCACGGCCATGATTCTGTACGTCGTCAGGGAATCGGGGAGCTCGACCTCCGCGCTCACCTCGCCGTCCGCTCCCGTCTCCACCGATCCGATCCAGAACGCGAGCGGCCTGAAGTCGCTCCGCGTCGCGCTCGCGCCGAGGTCGGCGCCGCCGCCGCCCCCCTCGGCCGTCCCCTTCCCCGTGAGGACGCGCCTCGAGATGATCTTCTGCCGCGAGTCCGCCGTGATCACCTGCAGCGGCTCGAAGGTCCAGACGCTTCCCGCGACGTCCGGAGGCTGGTACTGCGTGAGCGAGAGCACGCCGTAGTCGACGGCCCATAGCGTCACCTCGGCGTCGACCGGAGCGCCGCGCGCATCGCGCACCGCGACGCGCACGCTCGTCCGGCTCCCCGGCCTCAGCTCCTCCGCCGCTCCCGAGACCTTCACGTCGAGCCGCTTGCTGCGGTCCTCGACTTTCACCTGCGCGTAGCCGACGCGGAACGCCGGCTTGCCGGGGTCCGATCCTCCCTCGTCGATCGCGGCCTTCGTTCTCCCCTTCACCAGAACGACCGACACGAAGACATTCGGCACGTCCTCCTCGGTGATCGGCACCTCGATCGAGGTCTGCGTCGAGTCGAGATCGAATGAACGGTGCGAGCGGATGCCCTCGCGCTCGGTCGTCAGCAGGACGCGCGCGGTCTCCCAGGGAGACTTGATGAGGAGGCGCGCCGTCTCGCCGGGCGCGTAGCTCTCCTTCTCGGGAAGGAGCTCGATCCGATTGTGGTCGTACCGCTCCCATGCGGTGTAGCCGCTTCCGGCCGCGTACAGCGAGAAGCAGGACTTCGCCGTGCGCCCCTCTTCGGTCGCGGTCGCGGTGACGATGTAATAGCCCCCCTGGTCGATGGGGACCTGCAGCGGAAGGGGCTCGGACGCCGTCGTCACGCTCCAGTTTCCCGCCGGCTCTTCACGGCGCTCGCTTTCCCACGTGTAAAAACCGTTCCCCTCCGCGCGGCGGACGCTGTGCCACTGCACGCGCGTGAGCGTCACGTCGACCTTCACGCCCGGAACGATCTCTCCCGATGGCGTCGCAGCGACGACGTCGGTCGCGATCGTCGACGGAGACGAGACGAACCACTCGGGCCGCCGGAGGCCGATGTACCAGGGAGCGGGATGGACGACGAACGACGCGCGTCCCGCGATCGCCTGGCGCGAGATGTCGGTGACCTCGCCTTCGATCGTGTAGAGGCGCGGCTCGCCCGCGGCGCGCTCCGTCTCGAGCTCGAGCGAGAGCGTCCCCGCGCCGGAAAGGCGCCCTTCGTCTTCGCGGATCACGCGCTCGGCGCCGCCTTCCGATTCATCGAGGCCGCAGTCGCCGGTCCAGGCGAACTCCGCGGCCGGGAAAGAGCGCGCGGACAGGCTCCGGCGGCGTGTAGGCGCGCTCGCTCGTGTATCGCCAGCGGACGGGAAGCCCGCTCATCGGCGCGCCGAACAGGTAGCGCCCTTCGACGTTCGCCTGCAGCTTCGTTCCCGCGGTCGGATCCGCGGCGCCCAGGTCCGCGTCGACGCGGAAGTCGGGACGGCGGTAGGCGGCGACGAGGAAGCCGCCGCCGATCGCATCCTCCCGGCCGGCGATCGACGCGTCGACCGCGTACGTTCCGAGGACCGCCGCCGGCGGGATCTTCCAGGACCATTCCGCGGAGCTCCACGCGCCGAGCTTCACGCTCGCCTCGGCGACCACGTCGTTCCGCGCGTTGCGGACCGTGAGGTTCACGTCCGTGCCTGCGGGAAACAGCTCGATCTTCTCTCCCGCGTCCTCGCGCAGGATCAGCTTCGCATGGATCTCCTCGCCGGGACGATAGACGCCGCGGTCGGTGAAGACGCTCCCGCGGAGGCGTTGCGAGACGGGATCGGGCGCGAAGGGAAGGCCGAACTCCCACGGGATGATTCCCTCGTGCCAGTCGTTGGCGACGTACGCGACATCGCCGTCCTTCTCCGCGATCGCGATGAGCTCGAGCTGCCACCACTCCTTCCGGATGTTCACGTTCGGCGCGACCGCGACGCCATCGCGGTCGGTCATGCCGTTCCAGACGACGCGGTTGCCGGCGTCGCGGATCTCGACGGAGGCGCCGGGGACGGGAGAGGCGTCGCTGAGGCGCGTCGCCCAGATCAGCGCGCCGAATGGCGAGTGCTTGAGGGTCAGCCCGATGTCCGTCGCCTGAACGACGGTCGATCTCGGGACGGGGCGGCCGTTCTCGTCGCCCGCGCGCTCCGCTCTCGCGATCGGCGCGCCGTCCTCGACGGCGGCCCAGAAGAGGCCGCGGAGGTCGTCGGAGAGGACCTTCCGCGCATCGAGGCCGTACGACTGCAGCTTGTCGGGGACCGGACGGAGGGCGCGCACGACCGGCGCGCCGCCGGGCGTGAGGCGGAAGCCGCGCCCGCCGGCGCGAAGGAGCGTCGGCATCAGCTCCTCCCTGCTCAGAGGCACGATCCACTGCTTCACGTTCTGGAGGTTGCGCGCCCAGAAGGGGACGAGCGGCCCCCCTTCCGGCTCCCAGACTCCATGCCCTTCGCCGAAGCTCGAATAGGCCTGGCGGTGCCAGAACTCGATGTCGGCGGCCCATCCGTAGCCGAGCGGCTCGCCGGACGCGGCGCGCATCGTCGGGGCGATCGCGACACGCAGCGTGCGCGCCGGCTCGATCGCGTAGCCGATGTCCTCGAGCGAGAATTGCCCGTACTCGAAGCTCCGGTCATCGGCATCCACGGGGGCGGGGCGGAGCAGGCGCGGCGCCGCCGGGTCGCTGACGTCGGTGACGGTGACGCCTTTGCGCAGCTCCTCGATGGCGACGGACTCGGTCACGAGGATCGCGTGCCAGCTGTCCGGGTTGCATCGTTTCACGCAGCTCGCGTCGCTGATGAAGAAGCCGGGGCCGACCATCGCGACGAACTCCTGCTCGAAGCCGGGGACGGCCGGGCCGCCCGCCGATGGAGCCGACGCGTCGAGCGCGATGCGGATCCACGCGCCCGCGGGGAGGTTCGGCTGCGTCTCGATGACGAGGAGAGTGTTCGCGTCGCGAAAGCGTTTGCGATCCCATTCGTCGGGAACGAACGCGAGAATCTTCTTCGAGGATCGCGCGGCCTCGCGCACGCGCGCTTTCTTCGCGTCGAAATTCGCTCCGGCGTTCGGGTCGACGGCGACGCTCGCCGCGGGAGGAGCCTTGACGTGCGAGAAGTCGGCCTCGTGCGGCGAGAGCGCGACGTGAAGATGCGGAAGAAGCGCGCTTCGGTCGACGGGCTGATTGAAAGTCATCCCGAACACGACGGCGCCGTTTTCCTTCTCGTACCAGCGGGTCTGCTGGAGGCGGAGCGTCGGCGTCGTGAACGTGAGGATGTACGGCTTTTCCAGCGTGCTGCCGTGAATCGACCGCGCCGACGCATCGATCGTGACGCGGATCGGAGTCGCGTCAGCGCAGCGCCTCGGGGTCGGGGCGGAAGATCAGGGTGTTGGTGCCGGACCAGCGGAAGGTTCCCTCGATGGCGGGCTCGATCCGGACGAACGGAGGGCGGAGCGGCTGCGGGACCTTGCCGATCACGATCATCGGCTCGGAGAAGACGACGCGGATCTCGTTCGCCTGCTCGAGCGTTTGCAACTCCCCCTCCGGAGCCGCGCTCGTCACCCGCAGCTGAGCCAGAGCCAGAGCCGGCACGAAGAGAAAGAGAAGTCCGATCGAAGAGATCCGCGAAGCGCGCATGAAACCCTCGGTTCGTCGCTGGGGTGAACGGCGATGGATTGTCGAATGCTGATTGTAGGACGGTCACGCACCGAACTGAGCAACCGTTCTGGCGACCGGGATCCCCTTCCCCCCGACCACTTCTCCCTGCCTACTCCCCTGATATCCTCCCGAGATGGAGACGTTCACCGCCGCCTCGCAAGGAGACATTCTCCGGCTCATGATCCAGCTCGCGGTGCTGCTCGTGGCGGCGCGCGGGCTCGGCGAAGTCGCGCGTCGCCTCGGCCAGCCCACCGTCGTCGGCGAGATCCTGGCGGGCGTTCTCCTCGGCCCTTCGCTCCTCTCGGGATTCGTTCCGGCTTTCGGGCGGATCTTTCTTCCCCAGACCCCCGTTCAGGGGTACCTGCTCGAGGTCGCGGCCCTCTTCGGAGCGCTCTTCCTGCTCCTGATCACGGGGCTGGAGATGGACGTCGCGCTGATCCGGCGCCACGCGCGCACGGCGATGGGAGTTTCCATCGGCGGGATTCTCATCACCTTCACCACCGGCTTCACGCTCGGACTCCGACTTCCGCGCGAGCTCATCGGAACCTCGGCCGACCGCATCGTCTTCGCGCTCTTTCTGGCGACGGCGATGTCGATCTCGGCGATCCCTGTGCTGGCGAAGGTCCTGCTCGACCTCAAGCTCATGCGGCGCGACATCGGGCAGACGATGATCGCGGCCGGGATGAGCGACGACACGATCGGCTGGGTGCTCCTGTCGATCGTCGTCGGGCCTCGCGGCCGGCGCGGGCGTGTCGTTCGGCTCGGTGAGCGCGATCATTCTGAAGCTCGTCCTGTTCATGGTCCTGAGCTTCACGGCCGGGCGATGGCTCGTCCATCGCCTGCTCGAGACGGTCCAGCACCGCATCGTCGGAGAGAAGCGATTTCTCACGGTCACGGTCGTCCTGATGTTCGCGTGGGGGGCGATCGCCTCGAGCCTCCACCTCGAACCGGTACTGGGCGCTTTCGTGATCGGCATCATCCTCGGGCAGATGCGAAGCCTGCCGGAGGAGACGGTCCGCAACCTCCACGGGATCACGCTCGGCATCTTCGCCCCGATCTTCTTCGGCGTCGCGGGGCTCAAGGTCGACGCGATGCAGCTCATGAAGCCGCGGCTCGCGCTCGTAGCGCTCGTGGTGATCGCCATCGCCACGCTCGGCAAGGTGGTGGGCACGTTCGCGGGAGCGCGCCTCGTCGGGCGGAAGGATCCCTGGACCTCGCTCTCGTTCGGCGCAGGACTGAACGCGCGCGGCGCGATGGAGATCATCGTCGCGACGATCGGTCTCTCGCTCGGAATCCTCTCGCAGGAGATGTTCTCGGTCATCGTCGTGATGGCGATCGCCACGTCGCTCATGGCGCCTCCCGCGCTCCGGTGGGTCCTCGAGCGGGTCGAGCCGACCGCCGACGAGGTCGAGCGCCTGCGCCAGGAGGAGATCGCCGCGGGAAGCTTCGTCGCGTCGATCCATCGGGTCCTGCTGCCGATCCGCTACCGTGAGAGCATCTCCGACCAATACGTCGCCGAGGCGAAGGTGCTCGAGCGGCTCGCGCGGCGGAACGAGCTCGCGGTGACCCTGTTGACGGCGAGCAAGCCGGGAGCGCGAGCCGATGGGGTCGAGTTCCTCGGCCGCGTCCGCGAGCTCTTCGCCGCCGGATCGTTCACGCAGAAGGTCCTCGAGGGGACCTCGCCTTCCGAGCTCATTCTCGACGAGGCCAACCGCGGCTACGACCTGATGATCCTCGGCGCGACGCAGGACAGCAATACGCGCGCGTTGTTCAACCCGATGGTCGATTACCTGATGCGGGTCTCTCCCTGCCCGACGATGGTCATCAAGAGCTACCCGATGCCGCCGAACTGGCAGCTCCGCCGGATCCTCGTTCCGACCAACGGAGCGCCGGCGGCGCGCCGCGCCGCGGAAGTCGCGTTCGCGCTCGCGACCGAGGGCGACGAGGTCGTCGTGATGAACGTCGCTTCGCGGGAGACTTCGACCCTCGATGCGGACGGCAGCGTCTTCCGCCTCCACATGAACAGCGCGCACGGGATCGTCGACGAGCTCCGCGTCCTGGGCGAGGCGCAGAACGTCAGAGTCGCCGCCGAGGTCTGCGTCGGCACCAGCCCGGATGCGGCGATCCTCGAGCTCGCCGCCGAGCGGAACGTCGATCTCATCCTCCTCGGCACCGATGTCCGCCCCGGGTCTCCCCGCCTCTTTCTGGGCCCGCGCGTGGAACGGATCCTCAACAACGCGCCCTGTCCGGTGCTCGTGGTGAACGCGTCGTAGCGCCGCGATCGCCTGCGACGGTCCGGAGGCCGTCGCCAGCGGTACGGCCGCGGATTCGCCTCTTTGCAGTGCGGCGCGGTCGTACTGATGGCAGCGCCTCTCGGCTCATCACGTCCTTGCCAGCGGTACGGCCGCGGATTCACCCCTTTGGAGTGCGGTGCGAAGCGCCGCTTTCCCCTCCGTGGCCACCCACATCCCTCTGCGAATTGACCTTGCCAGCGGTACGGCCGTGGATTCACCTCTTTGGAGTGCGGTGCGAAGCGCCGCTTTCCCCTCCGTGGCCACCGACATGAAAGCGGCGCCTGCGGGCGCCGCACTCCAAAACGCCAGGCGCACGGTCGTACTGATTGGGACGCCCCTCTGCGAATTGACCTTGCCAGCGGTACGGCCCTGGATTCACCTCTTTGGAGTGCGGTGCGAAGCGCCGCTTTCCCCTCCGTGGCCACCGACATGAAAGCGGCGCCTGCGGGCGCCGCACTCCAAAACGCCGGCGCACGGTCGTACTGATTGGGACGCCCCTCTGCGAATTGACCTTGCCAGCGGTACGGCCGTGGATTCACCTCTTTGGAGTGCGGTGCGAAGCGCCGCTTTCCCCTCCGTGGCCACCCACATGAAAGCGGCGCCTGCGGGCGCCGCACTCCAAAATCGCCACGCGCGCGGTCGTACTGATTGGGACGCCCCTCTGCGAATTGACCTTGCCAGCGGTACGGCCGTGGATTCACCTCTTTGGAGTGCGGTGCGAAGCGCCGCTTTCCCCTCCGTGGCCACCCACATGAAAGCGGCGCCTGCGGGCGCCGCACTCCAAAATCGCCTGGCGCACGGTCGTACTGATTGGGACGCCCCTCTGCGAATTGACCTTGCCAGCGGTACGGCCGTGGATTCACCTCTTTGGAGTGCGGTGCGAAGCGCCGCTTTCCCCTCCGTGGCCACCCACATGAGTGCGGCGCCTGCGGGCGCCGCACTCCAAAATCGCGGGCGCACGGTCGTACTGATTGGGACGCCCCTCTGCGAATTGACCTTGCCAGCGGTACGGCCGTGGATTCACCTCTTTGGAGTGCGGTGCGAAGCGCCGCTTTCCCCTCCGTGGCCACCCACATGAAAGCGGCGCCTGCGGGCGCCGCACTCCAAAATCGCCGGCGCGGTCGTACTGATTGGGACGCCCTTCTGCGAATTGACCTTGCCAGCGGTACGGCCGTGGATTCACCTTTTTGGAGTGCGGTGCGAAGCGCCGCTTTCCCCTCCGTGGCCACCGAAATGAAAGCGGCGCCTGCGGGCGCCGCACTCCAAAACGCCAGGCGCACGCTCGTACTGATGGCAACCTCCTTGCTGATTGGCCGTTGCCAGAGATACGGCTACCGATAATCGCGGATCGCCGTCATTCCTCCGGCGCCTCGGGTTCGAACGGATCGACCACGTTGACTCGATCGACCTTCAGACCGTCGAGCATCCGCATGAATGATCGCGTCGTTTTTCCTGCCATCCACGCGGCAGAGCACCAGGGGTAAAGGTATGCGGCTCGCACGAGGCGGTGTTTTACGGGATTCTGATTGACGTATTGAAGTCGCGCGAAATAGGACCTTTCGAACGTCAAATGGGATTCCCAGTATTGGAACCAGACTTTCCGCCCCGGCTCGCCGTCCTCGCGATTCACCTCTTCGCTGGTTGACTGATGAAGATCACCGAGTACTCCGCGAAGCGTCAGCGCGCTATCGCGAGGACTCGTGGCGATGACGTGGTAGTGGTTGGAGAAGATGGCCCATGCCTGTAAGGACCAGCCGGACCTTGCGAGCGCGTCCTTGACCGAATCCTCGAGTAAGGTCAGGCGACGATGCGACCGGAAGTGATGAAGTTTCCGGTACGTCCCGGCTGTCACGATGTACGCTCCGGGTTCGGCAAGCCGATGGATCGGGGCATGGTGCCAGTCGGACATTCCTGTTCCTCCCCGCAAGAGGAGTAGCCCGATCGGCCGTTTTCCTACCCACCGACATGAAAGCGGCGCCTGCGGGCGCCGCACTCCAAAATCGCCGGCGCACGGTCGTACTGATTGGGACGCCCCTCTGCGAATTGACCTTGCCAGCGGTACGGCCGTGGATTCACCTCTTTGGAGTGCGGTGCGAAGCGCCGCTTTCCCCTCCGTGGCCACCGACATGAAAGCGGCGCCTGCGGGCGCGGTACGGTCACACGATTCCGCGGTCGCGCGCGTACACGCTCAGCTCCACGCGCCCGCCGATCTGCAGCTTTTCGTAGATGCTGTGAAGGTGGATCTTCACGGTCCCCTCGCTGATCTGCAGGCGGTCGGCGATCTCCTTGTTGCGCATCCCTTCGGCGACCAGGCGGACGACGTCCACCTCGCGGGGCGTGAGCGATCCCGCGCCGGAGGGAGCGGACCCGGGGCGGTTGAGCATCTTCTCGAGCGCCTTCCCGATCGAGTCCTTCTCGAGCCACTGCCCTCCCTCGTGCACCTTCCGCACGCACTGCACGAGAAGGCGCGGGGCCATCTCCTTGAGGACGACGCCCTTCACGCCGAGGCGGATGGCGTCGACGACCTCGTCCTCGTCGAGCGCTGCCGTGAGGACGACGACCCGGGTCTCCGTGCCTTTCTCCTTCAGCTCGCGCAGCACTCCGAGGCCGCTCCGCAGCGGCATCCGCAGGTCGAGGATCAGGATGTCGGGTCGATGCTCCTCGACCGCCTCGAGCGCCTGCAGTCCGTTCGTGCAGCGCGCGGCGATCTCGAACTCCTCCTCGAGCCTGAAGAGCTGTTCGAGCCCGTCGAGCACGATCGGGTGATCGTCCGCAATCACGATTCGAATCGGCATTCCGGCGATCCTTCCTTTCTATCTGGGAAGCCGAACGTCCAGGGTCGCTCCGGTCGCGCGCGACTCGATGATGAGGTTTCCGCCGAGGGACGCGATCCGTTCCTTGAGCGTGAGCGGCCCCCGCCGCATCTGGCTGAGCTGCGCGAGGTCGAACGCTCCGCGGAACGAAAAGCCCTTCCCGTCGTCGCGGATCACGATCCTGATCTCGCTCGGATCGCTCGTCAGATCGACGGTCACGTTCCTCGCCTCCGCGTGCTTGGCGACGTTCGCCAGCGCCTCGTTGACGATCGCGAAAATCTCGTAGCGCATCTCGTCGGTCACCATCGGCGAGAGCGACTCCGTGTTGAGCTGCACATGGAGGCCGAACTGGTTGTGGAAGCGGATGCCGAGGTCCTCGAGCCGGACCGTCAGGCGGGTCGCCGCCGCCGCGCTCGCGTAGGGACGGAGCTGCTGGATGAACCCGCGCAGCTCCCGCTGGTCGCTGATGATGATGTCCTGGAGCAGCTCGAGGCTCTGCGCCGCGGCGTCCGGGTTCGACGGGATCTGATGCGCCGCCGTCTTGAGATGGAGCGCGACACCCGTCAGCGACTGCAGCAGGCCGTCGTGGAGGTCCCGCGCCAGTCGGATCCGTTCCTCCCGCACCGCCGTCTCCTGCGAATGCTGGATCGAATGGCACTGATCGAGCCGCGCCGCGACGAGATCGGCGATGATCTCCGCCGTCAGCAGCTTGTCCGGACCGGGATATGGCGCCCCGCTCACGAACAGCCGCCCCTCGATCGTCTGCCCTTCCACGCACACCGACAGAAGGCTCGGCTCAGACAGCTTCTCGGCCAGCTCCGGGTGGATGGGACTCGTCCGCACCATCCCCGCGGCGTCCTTGGCGCGGAAGTACACCGGCTCGCCCGCCGTGCGGATGTCGTGCGTGAAGAACGACGATCCATGCAGCTCCTCCGGGATCAGCGGCTCGAAACGGTCGGGTGCTTCCCGCACCCAACTGAGCTCCCCGTCCGCCCAGATCGCCACGTGGAGCCAGGGCTCCTCGGTCTCCTGCCAGATGAGCATCGTCGTCTTCGCCCCGAGGAGCGCCACCACCCGCTCGAGCGCGTCGCGCAGCACCTCCCGCGTCTCCAGGATCGGCGAGCGCGTCCACGACGCGAGACGATCGAGGTCCGAGCTCACTTTCGCCTCCCTCGACTTGAGGTTCGCCAGGACCGCGGCGAGGACCGCGAACAGCGAGAGCCCGAAGCCGAGATGGATCAGCCGGAACGCAGGATCGTTCAGGACGGACCCGGCATACACGGCGACCAGCAGGAATGCGGCGAGCACCGCGGCCGTCGTCCCCACGATCGCGCGCCACCCGAACCGCAGGCCGGAGGAGAGCACCGCGAACGTGCCGAATACCCGGAACGGCGTCGCCACGTCGCTCGACACCCAGATCAGGGCCACGGCGAAGACCGTGTCGATCCCATGGGTCGCCGATCGGTACCACGGAATTTTCGGCTGCGCCACGATCCCGACGAACGCCGTCAGGACCGCGTATCCGAAGTAGATCGCGCAAAGAATCAGCAGGATCCGTTGGTTGCGGAAAACCCCGATCGGTTCCACCGACAGCAGGCCGAGGGCTACGGCACCGAACAGGATCCGACCCGCGACGATCAGACGCTCCGCAGGAGCGTCCACAGGATGCTGCCACTTCACGCCGTCCATTCTACTGTGCAGGAATGGAAGCCGGGGGCGTCATATCGCGGTCACTCACGCCAAGACCAGTTGCGGGCGTCCCGGCGCTAGTGTAAACAGGGAAAAATGCAACCCGAGATCGCGAAGCTCGAGCCACGCCTCAAGGAGATCCTCTACGGCGTGATGGAGTCGATCCGCGCCACGAAGGCGTCGATCTACCTGCTGGATGGCGACGCGGGATTCTCCCTGATCACCTCGTACGGCTTCAGCGGTGACTCCATCGCGAAACAGCTCCCGTTCAACCATCCCCTGGCCGACCGGCTCGCCATGCGCCGGGCGCCCTTTTTCGTCAATGCGCTCGCCGAAGAGCCCCGCTTCTCGGAAATGCTCTTCCACACCGGAACCGAGCGGATGCTCGCCTCTCCGATCTACTCGCGCGGGCGTCTCGCCGGATTCATCGACATGCGCGACAAGGCGGCCAAACAGCCGTTCGACGCGCAGGACGTCGCGGTGTCGCAGAAGGTGGTCGATTCGATTCTGGAGCTTTTCGCCGAGAACCAGCTCTTCGGCCAGCAGTCGGTTCAAGTCGAGGGCGACCGCGGCGAGGCGCCCTCGGTCCAGATCACGCGGACGGTCGAGACCGCGCGGATCTTCGTCTCCCGCCAGATGTCGGCCTCCGCGCTGCGGGAACGGTCGCTCGCGGAGCCGGAGATGGAGTCGGTCTCGCTCCTCCTTCCGTCGATCCTCGTCATCCCCGGCGCGCTCGTCGCCGTCTTCTCCTCCTTCGGCCAGCTCGGCGGCGGCCAGATGCTCGCCTCCCGGCGGCCTCTGAGCGACGAGACGGTCGCGCAGCTGCAGGCGAAGATCGGTTCCTGGGTGAAGAAACGGGGAGAGTCGGACGCGATCTCACGCACGAGCGTCCGCTATCCGTTCGGCGCCGCGGGCGCGCCGCTCGACGCGAGCCAGATCCCGGTCGTGCTCAGCGCCCCCGTCAAGGCGGGCGAGATCAAAGGGCTCGTCCTGAGCATCGGGTTCGAAGGGGCTCCCGACCAGGAGGCGCGAACTCTCCTCGAGACATTTCTCCGTCAGATCTCTCAGGCGGCCGAACATGCGGCCTCGCACCACGCGATGCGCCAGACGCGGCAGAAGATCGCGGAGAAGCTTCTCGAGCCCGACTTCCAGAAGCTGCCGCAGCTGCTCCAGCACAGCAAGCGCGTCTCGAGCATGGCCGAGCAACTGGCCCACGCCGCCGGCTTGCCACCCGCGGACGTGGAGACGATCCGTCTCGCCGGCCTCGTACACGACGCCGGCATGCGCCTGCTCGACTACCAGACTCTCTACAGGAAAAAGGATCTCACCGAGACCGAGATGCGCTTCATCCAGGAGCACCCGATGGTCAGCGCGGCGATCGTCATCGACGCGGGGCTCGGGTACGAGGTGGCGGAGATCGTCCTGGCGCACCACGAGCGGGTCGACGGAAAGGGGTATCCGAAGGGCCTCATCCGCGAGCAGATCCCTCTGGGGTCCCGCATCCTCCACATCTGCGAGGCGTTCGACGCGATGACCGCGTCCGACTCCTACCAGAAGCCGCTCCCCGAGAGCGAGGCGATCGAGCGCATCCTGCGCGGCGGCGGCGCGCAGTTCGACGCCGGCTTCGCACAGAAGTTCCATCAGATGATGACGGCCGTCGCGCACCACGGGTAGGAGCGTAGGAAGTAGGAAGGGCTGGGAGGGCGTGCCCTTCCTACTTCCTACTTCATTCTTCCTACGCTTTCTCCGCCAGCTCGGTCGCCATCACGACCGCCGTCTCGCCGTCCGGGTAGTAGCGCGGGCGGCGGTAGCGCTCCTCGAATCCGAGCGCGATGTAAAACGCGCGCGCCGACTCGTTCGACTCGCGCACCTCGAGCGCGACCGACTCCACTCCGTGCGCCCGGGCAAACGCCATCGCGTCGTCCATCAGGAGCTTCGCCACCCCGCGGCGGCGCCACGCGGCCGCGATCGCGATCTTGTTGACGTGCATCTCCTCGAGGAAGTACATCGAGAAGCAGTAGCCGATGATGCGCCCTTCCGCGCGGGCCACGCGGTTGAAGCGCCCTTCGGCCTCGACCTCGCTCTCGAAGAACTCCCGGCGCCACGGCGAGGGAAAGCTCGCGGTCTCGAGAGCGGCGATCGGGTCGACATCCTCCCATCGAACATCCGAAAGCTCGATCCCCTCGATCCCGTCGTCAGGCATCACTCTTCCGGAGGAGCTGGACCTCGGCTTCCGCGAGCCGGACGTAGATCGGAGTCGCGTCGCGGGGCAGCTCGCCGCCGCGGCGCGCCGCCAGCGCCCGGACGCGCCGCGCCGCGAGCAGCGCGAGATTCTCGTGGCGGATCAGGCTGTCGAGGTCGATCGCCCCCGCGTACCGGCCGCGGAGAGCCTCGAGCTGGTCCGCCGTCACGAGAGTCGGCTCCAGGTCCTGGTCGCCTCCCCGGAACCCGCTGGCGTACCACTCTCCGCGCCCCGCGTCCGAGAAGACCAGCGTCTCGGCGGGAGGGGCGTCTCCGAGCGCCGCCTCGTGCGTGGAGATCGCGGCGATCGGGCGCTCCAGGGCGAACGCGAGCCCCTGGATCGTCGCCAGCCCGATTCGAACGCCCGTGAACGAGCCCGGCCCCCGCGTCACCGCCAGAAGATCGATCTCCCCTCGCGCGAGGCCTCCTTCCGAGAGGAGCCAGTCGACCGCCGGGAGGAGCTTCTCGTTGCGCGAGCTCCTTCCTTCGGCCGCGTACGCGGCCACAAGCGACTCTTCCCGCACGAGCGCGACCGAGAAGAGCGGCATCGACGTGTCGACCGAGAGGATCAGCATGCGCGTGCGCTCAGTCTCCCGCCGGGGGCGCCAGGTGCGGGGGCGCGGGGATGTCCAGATCCACCAGCTCGATGCCGAGCCGACTCGCGACCTCGCGCGAGCGCTCGTCCCGGTAGAACTCGCCGTAGTAGATCCGCCGGATTCCGCTGTTCGCGATCAGCTTGAAGCACCCCCAGCAGGGAGAGGCGCTCGTGTAGAGCTCGGCTCCGTCGATCGACACCCCGTTCTTCGCGGCCTGGATGATCGCGTTCGCCTCGGCGTGGACCGTCGCGACGCAGTGGCCGTCTTCGATCATGCAGCCCACGTCCTCGCAGTGCGCGAGCCCCCGGATCGAGCCGTTGTAGCCGGTCGAGAGGATCGTCTTGTCCCGGACGATCACCGCCCCCACCTTTTTCCGCAGGCACGTCGATCGGGTCGCCGCCTGGTGCGCGATCCCCATGAAGTACTCGTTCCACCCCGCTCTCATGCCGTGATCTCTCCTCGTCGTCGTATCGGTCGTCGAGAACAGGGACCGATGAGATCGATGAGACGGATGGGACATCTGAGACCCCCATCGGCCCCATCCGTCCCATCGATTTCCCATTCTACCCGCCAGTCTCCCTCTTCTTTCGGCAGGCACCGTGCATGAATGCCGCCTCGGGGAAGCCATGACACCGAAGCGTCGCGTGCTGATCGTGGAGGACAACGCCGATTTGAGGCGCCTCTATGCCATCGGCCTCAACCAGCGAGGATACGAGGTCAAGCTCGCCGCGAACGGCGCCGAGGCGATCGACCGGATCGAAAGCGACCGCCCCGACGTGATCATCCTCGACCTCCTCATGCCCGTCATGGATGGGTGGGAGGTCATCGAGCGCATCAACCCTCCGCACGCACCGGCAAACGGGGACATCCCGGTTCTGGTCGTGAGCGGATACGCCCGCCCCGAGGATCGGCCGATCCCTCCCTGCGTCATGGGATGGCTCTCCAAACCGGCGACCCTCGAGGACGTCGCCGTGAAGCTGACCGAAATCGAGGGCATGCAGATGGCGCCGTGAGCGAGCGCCCCCCTTCGTCTCCACCTCACTTTCCCGGAACCTCTGTAGAATCAGCTCATGCCGAACGTGTCGTTTCTCACCCCCGAAGGGGACGAGAAGACGTGCCGCCTCGAGCCGGCGCGCCCCGTGCGCATCGGCCGCGATCCCGACAACGAGATCGTCCTTCGAGATCCGCGCGTCTCGCGACACCACGCGCGGATCATCTTCGAAAGCGGGTTCTTCGTTCTCTACGATCTCGCGAGCGCCAACGGCACGGTCGTCAATGGAAAACGGGTCTCGATCGCTCCCCTGGTGGATGGCGCCGTCATCCGGATTGGAAGCTCGATGGGGCGGTTCTCCGATGACACCGCCGAGCGGGAGGCCGTCCTCCCCGTCGCCGAGCCCGTCCTCCCGGCGCCCGAGCCCGAGCCCCCGACCGAAGAAGGCCCCGGCACCACGAACCCCTATCCGCTCGCGCGCCCCGAGAACGACACCGAGCCCCGTTCCGTCACCGAGCTTCCAGGCCGGCAATTCAGGATCGAGCTCGACCCGCGCGGGCCACAGAAGGTGAAGAACGGCGCGGACGACCCGATCCTCTACTTCGAGCTTCCTCCGCGCCTGGTCCCCTGGGTCGGAGGCGTGGTCGCTTCCATGGTCGGGGCGACGGGGATCACCGCCTCGGCGATCCTCGCGACCCAGGGGCGGCCGGGCCCGCTCGCCGGCGCGCTCCTGCTGACCGCCGCGTTCGTCGCGCTCATCCTCTTTCTCATCCCGCCGAACGAGATCTTCCTCTGCCGCGACCCGGCGATGCTCCAGGTCGACCTCGTCGTGCGACAGCGGAGGCGTCTGCCGATCGCCGCGAGCGAGTACGAGACGGCGGATCCGAGCGGCATTCCTCTCGCCTCCTTCCGCAAGAACCGATGGTCGAGCGTGGGACGGCGCCGGTGGTGGATCGTCACGCCGCAATCGACGGTCATCGGATGGGCCGAGGAGGATTCTCTGCCGCGCGCGCTCGCGAAGAAAGTCGCCGGACAGGCCGTTCGCGCGCTGCGGAGCAACTATCGATTCATCCTCGAAGGAAAGTTCGTCGGCCGCCTCGAGCGCCGCGACGACCAGAGCGTCCTCGACCTGGGGCCCGACGCCGAAAGCCGCTTCGATCGGCGAATCGCGCTGCCGCTGTCGGTGCTGATCCTGGCGGTCGAAGGGAAGTAGCGGCGGCCTCCAGCCGTCCGCGCACGGTTCTCAGTGCTCAGCGCTCAGTGCTCAGTGCTCAGTGCTCAGAGTCGACGGTAACGTCCGCGCAGACGTCAAAACCCCTCTTCCCCGGAGAACTGAGAACGCCCCTACGGCGCGAACTTCTCGATCTCGACTCCCGTGTAGTAATGCTTCAGGATCCGCTCGGCGGTCCAGCCGCGGAAGGCCGCGCCGTAGGCGCCGATCTGACAGAGCCCCGTTCCGTGGCCCCACCCTTTTCCGAAGAACGTGTAGCGATCCATCCCGTCCGGGTCCTTCGACTCGAGGAACGCGAAGAGGTTGTCGGGAACGTCGAGCGAGAATCGGATCTGAATCCCTTCGAGCGTGAACGTGCGGCCGCCTTCGGCCGTGACTTCCATCCGGCGGAGTCGGCCCGCCTCGTCGACGTCGAGCGGACGCAGGCCGCCGAGCGACTGAATCGGGACGCGCCTGGCGATCGACTTCACGAGGTCGTCTGCGCGGTAGCTCCGCGTCCAGTTCGAGTAGGCGGACGTCCGGTCGAGCGCGGCGCCGTTGTAGTTCGCCTCGACGACGATCGCCGCGGGACGGTTCGCGCGAACGAAGGCGCGCACGCGGTCCCCGATCATCACCGGGACCGACTGCTCCTCCTGATAACGGTCGCGATAACGCCGGAACGCCGGCGTCCCGCGCGGGAGCTTCGATCGTCCGCGTCCCGATTCGCGAGCTTGACCTGCATCCGCTCTCCTTCGAGCGACATGATCCTTCCCTGAACGTCCTGAACCGCTCTCATCTCCAGAAGCCACGACAGCAGCAGGGCATAGAGCTCTTCGCGCGGCATCGGCTCGCTGAGCGCCTCGCCTTGGGCCGCCTGTACCGGATCGAGGCCGTACTTGATGAGGAACGCCTGCGCGGCGGAGCGCGCCTCCTCCGGACGGCGGTCCTCGAAGAAGTAGCGGCGATCCTCCGGGAGAGTCAGTGCGGCGCCGAGGTCCGCGAGTCCCCAGTTGCGGGCGAGGTAATCGATGATCTCGCCGCGGCGCATCGATCGCGGCGCCGCGAGGCCGGCGGGAGGCGTCCACCCGATGAGGCGGTTCGCGGCGTCGACGGCAGGGACGGCGTCGCGGCCCAGGGTCCCCGTGTGGCTCGGAAGGCCGGCCATCGCGGCGAAGATCGCCGCGAGCGCCACGGTCTCTCCGGTCATCTCCGCGGCATCGCGCCGTCCGACGAGCGCTCCCATGTTCATCTCGACGCAGTCGACGCCCTTCAGGTAGGGATCGCTCCGGCTGGGGAACATCGTGGAGACATCGGACGTCTTCCCGCCGCAGGTGGAGGTGAAGAGGGCGTCGATCGGCTCGCCCTCGAAGGTCATGATGAGCCCGCGCGTCTCCTCGACGGCGCGGCTGCTCAAGTCTTCTTCGATGGTGAATCCGCGGTAGACCTGGCAGGCGGGCGTGGGGCAGAGGTCGTAGCCTTCCGCCTCGAATTCGCCGAGCCGCCTGACCGCGTAGGTGCGCGCGGCGATCGCCTGCGCCTTCTGCGCTTCGAGCTCGTCGTAGGTACGCGGGCCGAGCTCGGCCGGAACGACACCCTTCACGTAGTCCTCGAGATTCAGCTCGTTGACCATGTTGAAGAGGCCGCGGTCGTTGATCCAGAGGCGCGCCCCGCCGCGATAACGCGAGGTCCCGATCGGGAGCGTCTCGCCCGAGGCGGGAAGGATGAGCATGGAGCGCCCGGGGATCGTCTGCCGGTTCCCTTCGTCATCGACGAGCGCGAGCTCGCTCGCGAACGCTTCGGCGGCCGCGCGCCGGACGATGTAGATGGGCGGCTTGTATCCTTGGAGCAGGAGTTGGTCGCGCGCCGGCTCGCCCGCCTGGCTCGTCGCGAAGTCCCCGACGTGGACGCGAAACTTCGTGGCGGCATCGCGCACGACGTCCACCGGATCGCTCACGATTCCCCGGACTCGCGCGGCTTCTTCCTCGGCAGCGGCCTGCGTCTCGAACGTGGCGACGCGGACCGTGTAGCGCACGGCCCGCGCCGCGCCGGGCGCGGTCACATCGAAGCCGCGCCGCGTCGAGAACGCCCCTCCGTCGGTGACGACGACGTACCCTCCCGCGATCCGCGGGAACGTCGCCTTCGCGAGATCGCTCTCGAGGCCGACGCGGAAGAGCGGCAGCGCGATCTGCGGCGCGGCGGCGGTCAGCGGCGCCAGCGCTCCCTCCGTCCGGACGGCCAGCGCCGAGGGCGTCGGAGTCGTCGTGGTCGCGCAGGAGGCGGACAGGAGGGCGATGAGGAGGGGAAGGGCTCTACGCGAGGACTTCATTGGGGCTCCTTGTGAAACGCCCCGCTGACGCGGGCAACGCAAAATGCAGAATGACAAATCCAAGAAGAGAAGCGATGGCTCGATCAGTGCCTTCTCGGACTTTGCATTTTGCATTTTGCATTTTGCCTTTGTCTTCTGACTTCCTTCACAGCATCACGCCTGCCAGGCGGCGCACCCCTTCCCTCATGCGTTCGTCCGGCTCCTTTGCAAAAGTCAGGCGCATGGTGTTGCGGCCGCTCCCGTCGACGAAGAATGCGGCTCCGGGAACGTAGGCGACTCCCGCCGCGATCGCCGCCGGGACCCTCTCGGTCGCGTCGACGCCGCCCTCGACGGCCAGGAACGTGAAGAGGCCGCCGCGCGTGGGCGTCCACGCGGCGCGGCCCCCGAAATGCTCCTCGATCGCGCCGAGAAGCACGCGGCTGCGCTCGCGGTAGAAATCGCGCACGCGCACGATCTGCGCCGGAAGCTCCCCCGCCGCGCAGAACTCGTCGACGATCGACTGGTCGAGCATCCCCGAGCAGAGGTCCGCCGCCTCCTTCGCGAGCTGCACCTTCTGCAGCACCGCCGGTGACGCGACGAGGAATCCGCATCGCAGACCGGGCGCGAGGATCTTCGAGAACGATCCGAGGTAGACGACGTTCTCGAGATCGCCGTCCAGGGTCGCGATCGGCGTCGTGTCCGCCGCGGCGTCGAACACCAGCTCTCCGTACGGATCGTCCTCGAGGATCAGGATCCCTTCCCGCCGCGCGATCTCGAGGACCTCCCCGCGGCGCGAGGGCGCGAGCAGACGGCCGGAGGGATTCTGAAAGTTCGGAATCGTGTAGAGGAACTTGATCCGCCCTCCCTCGCCTCGGACTCGGGCGATCACCGCGGCGAGATCTTCCGGGAGGATCCCTTCCTCGTCCTGGCGCACCCCCGCGAGCTTCGCCCGCCGACCGTGGAACGCCGAGAGCGCGCCGACGTACGTCGGCAGCTCGACCAGCACGACGTCTCCCGGGTCGAGGAGCACGGTCGCCAGCAGGTGCAGCGCCTGCTGCGACCCCGTCGTCACCAGAACGCGCTCCGGCGCGCAGCGGATCGACCGCTCCGCCGCGATCCCCGCGACCGATTCGCGCAGCCGCGGGATTCCGGGGGTCGGGCCGTATTGAAGCGCCACGGTCTTCTTTTCGCGAATCAGCCGCGCCGCGATCTCCGCCAGCCGCTCCGACGGGAAGGTCTCGGGGCTCGGCGCCCCGCCGGCGAGAGAGATCACGCGCGGGTCGTTCATCAGGTGCGCGAAGGCGCGGATGGCGGAGGGGCGGAAGTTGAGTGAATCGGCTGAGAAGCGCGTCTCAGATTGGAGCGACGTCATGACGGACCTCGGTGGGAAGATCGGCGAGCGCCGCCGCGAGAGCGGCGAGCAGCCAGCACCCGAACATCGTGGAGACGATGGAGTTGATGAGCGAGAGGAGGACCTGGACCGGGATGAGGGCGACGCTCATGCCGGGGACCGCGCCGGCGGTCTCGACGAAGAAGGTGAATCCGGCGAGGGCCGTGCCGACCACCATCGAAAGGGCGAAGAAGATCCCGCCGACCAGGATGATGTTTCCCAGCCGCCCCCGCATCGAAGCCCTCGACGCGGCGATCGCTTCGAGGGCACGCATGCCGCGCTTCGCCGAATCGATCAGCACCACCTGGCTCCAGAGGAACACCACGAACGCGAGGCCGATCGCGAGCAGCAGGATCGCGAGGAATCCGACGATCGCGAGCACGATCACGCCGGGGCTTCCCGGGAAGAGAACGAGCAGGATGAGCAGCGGAAGGAGCGGAAGGAGGATCGCGAGCGACCAGATGCCCCACATCACGTTGTAGATCCAGAAGAAGGGCCAGAGGTTCCGCTTTCCCTCGCTCCACCAGAGCTCCGGCGTGAAGACGCGGAGCTCGCCCCGGGTCGCGTCGCCGGCCGGAGCGCTACGCTCCGCTTCCAGATAGCAGCCGACGATCCCTCCCTGCACGAAGGAGTGCACGAGGACCGCCACGAAGAGGACGAGCGAGACGACGAGCAGAACGTA
Organism: uncultured Acidobacteriota bacterium; assembly: GCA_963793695.1. GTDB lineage: Bacteria > Acidobacteriota > Thermoanaerobaculia > Gp7-AA8 > Gp7-AA8 > CAWCBB01. The sequence goes on from CAWCBB010000030.1 coordinate 744,167, forward strand.
GATCGCGATCAGCGGCGAGGTGCGGAGCAGCAGTCCCTCGAGGTCCTCCGCGCCGGCCAGAAGATCCGAAAAGGAGCCGCCGATCATCGTTGCGACGAACGGGGCGATCGCGCCGAAGACGATCCCGAGGGTGATGACGATCATCGCGACGCTTTCCGCGACGCGGATCAGCAGGAGCGGCCAGTTCGCCAGAACGTTCTCGGCGCCGCGCCGGACGACCTCACCGAGCGTCCGCGCCATCAGATCCCGTCGCGAGCCGCGACCGTCTTCCGGTAGTCGTCCTGGACCGTGATCACGACCGTCGTCGCCATCTCGTAGAGCCGGCTCCGGAGGCGGCTCCCGATCCGCTCCTCGAGCCGCTCTTCCCCCGCGCGCGGCTCGTCGAGAAAGTTCGAGGTGAAGATCGTCGTGCGGACGTCGTTGTAGCGGCTGTTCACGACGTAATAGAGGATGTCCTGGACGAACGCCGTCGGCTTCTGCGAGCCCAGCTCGTCGAGCACCAGCAGATCCGCTTCGAGCAGCGGCTGGAGGATCTCCGATTTCTTCGGCGACTCATTCGACTCGAACGAGGCCTGCAGGTCCTGGACGAGCTCCTGGAAGTTCCGGAACAGCAGCTTCCCCGGCTTCTCCTGCTCGATGATCTCCTGCAGGGCCGCCACGGCGAGGTGCGTCTTTCCCGTCCCGCAGGGACCGACGATCAGCAGCCCGCGCCCCTCGTCCTTCTGCCCCGGCCAGCAATCGACGAACTCCTGCACGGCGCGCCTCGCGCGGCCGAGCGAAACGTCGCCCCGTTCGTAAAGGCCGGCGAGCGTGCAGTGCACGTAGCGCTTCGGGATCCGCGCGGCGACCACCCGCTGCTTCTTTCGCGTCACTTTCTGGCAGGAGCAGGGCCGCGCATTGAGCGATCCCGCCGACGAGAGCCATCCGGAGCCATCGCAGCGGGGGCAGGTCGGTTTCCGGGGAAGGGGGCATTGGGGGGAGTTTATCAGGAGTGTCGGAGAGGCCTTTTTCATTTCGCATTCTGCATTCTGCATTGCCTTTCCCCCGGGGCCCCCTCCCTCGAAAGACCCGTTATACTCGCCCAACCCGTGACCGCTCTGGTTCCATTTTTACTCCAGCGCCCAGAGGCATTCGCGTTCCTCCATCCCGCCGACCTCGGCCGGACGCTGGAGGACCTGTTCGAGTCGCCCGACCTCCTCCTGCCGAAGCCCTACAAGATCTTCTTTGCGGACGAGGCCCGTCCCGCGATCCTCGGGTTTCCGGTGAGCGACGCGGCCGTGATGCGCGAGCTCGAGGCGCGCCTCGAGCGATGGGTCGGCGACGAAATCGCGTGGAACCTCGATCGCGGCTACCAGCGCGAGAAGGTCCAGGCGACGTTCACCTCGTACATCCAGCACACGATCAAGCTCGCCGAAAACGCGATGCTCTCGAACCTGCTGGCCGACTACCACGCGGTGTTCTGGCTCGCGCACTCGCTCCAGCTCTCCCGTCATTTCTCGATGATCCCGCGGAAGGTCACCGCGCTCGACCCGCAGCTCGGGCGCACCCACGGCGACGCGATCAAGTACCGCATCTACGCGAAGTGGTCGTCGGAAATGCGGGAGCAGATGGCGGAGCTCGCGCGGCGCACCTCCGCGATCCTCGACGGCGAGGAGGAGCGGAGCCTCCATTTCTTCCGCCTTCTGCAGGAGAACCTGCTGATCCTGACCGAGGAGTTCATCAGCCCCGATTTGCGGGAGCTGCGCTCGTTCGTGGTCGGCTATCTCCACCGCGATTTCCAGGCCTTCCGCGAAGCGACCGAGCGCCTCTTCTCGCTCGTGTCGGACCTCCAGAAGCGCGACGCGATCTTCCGCAGCGCGCTGGTCCTGTTCGGCGCGAACCCGACCGAGCGCGTGCCGCTCGGGCTGATCCTCGACAAGCGCTTCCAGACGTTCCTCTTCGGCCACCCGTCGGTCGAGCCGGTGTTCAACCGCGACGAGCGGGAGCAGCTCCAGTCGATCGCGCGACGCGTCTGCGAGTTCGCCGTCCTCCACCAGCTCCGCCGCGCGATCACCTCGATGTCCGTCTCGGAGGAGGGAGAGGTCCAGCCCGCCGACCGGCGGGGCGAGACCTACTCCCGTTCGACGCGACCCCTCGACTTCGGCCGCTCCGGCGTGATCGACCCGATGGTCCATCGCTTCGGGTTGATCTACGACATCTCGTCCTTCTCGGAGATCCTGGGCAACCTCGCGCGCGCCGGGCGGGCGCAGGAGATCACTTCCTACCGGCAGATGCTCCTGTTCCAGAGGAAGCTCGAGACCATCACGGAGCGCCACCGCCTCCAGTTCGAGAAATTCCTCGGAGACGGGGCGCTCTACACGACGCGGCGGGCGCTCCATCTGGTCCGCGCCGCGGTCGAGATCCAGCGCTTCTACGGCGACATGAAGCGGAAGGGTTTCGCCTTCAACCGCGGCATGCGGATCGCGATCAACTTCGGCTACTACCGGCTTCTCCCGATGAAGCCGCGCCTCGATTCGCCGGAGCGCACCATGGAGTTCTACGGGCCGGGCGTGGTCGAGCTCTCCCGCCTCACGACGGGGAAGGCCACCCAGGAGATCGAGGAGATCCAGACGTTCCTCGTCACGCACGGCTACGAGGAGAAGCGCGTTCGGCAGTTCTTCGCGCCGCTCGCGCGCGGAGTGGACGTCGTCGACCACGTGCAGCACGGGCGCGACTTCTTCGCTTACATCAACGCCAACGGCCATCTGATCAACGAAGGAATCGTCGCGTCGATGTCGGTCGTCCAGGAGCTCTCGAGCGAGCTCGAAGCGGGGCACCATCAGGTCTTCCGCCTCACGGCTCCGTGGGGCGCCTACCTCGGTTTCACCGGCGGCGAGGGCACCGAGTTCATCGGGCTTCGCCTTCTCGGCATGGTGTCGCTCAAAGGGCTCGCGAACATCGAAGTCGCCGAGATCGTCTCCTTCGCGTCCGAAGCGGTCGAGGCGAGGCCGCTGGGGTCCGAGGAGCCGTTCATGACCTTCCTCCGGCAGCAATACCACGAGCGGCCCGGGCCCTCGCGCGCCCCGGAAGAAGAGGGCGCCCCGTCCCGCACGGAAACGCGCGAGCGGGAGGTCGAGAACGAGATCGTGCTCTGCGAGGTGCGTGACGACTCGGCCGAGGGAGTGAGCGTGCTCATCGGACGATGGGACCCGATCGAAGGGCAGATCCGCAGGTCGATCTTCGTTCCCACCACCTACCTGCGGAACCTCGGCATCGCGCTCCCTCTGACCGCAGCCGCGATCGAGGGAAAAAAGGAGTCGCTTCATGAGTTCTACCGGCGCATGACCGAGCACGAGAACGCCCCCGAAGAGCGCGGAACCCCGCTCGAGCGCGCGACGGGAGCCGTCGCGTTCCTGCTCGGCGACGTCGTGGAGCAGCTTCAGTGACCCAAAACGAGACGATCCACTCCCGCCCTGCCATCGTACGGACGGAGCTTCCTCTCCCCCTCTTCCGCCGCGGCAAGGTCCGCGACGTCTACGAGCTCGGAGAGTCGCTCCTCTTCGTGGCGACCGACCGGATCTCGGCCTTCGACGTCGTGCTCTCGCCGGGGATCCCGGACAAAGGAGCGATCCTGACCCAGATCTCCAACTTCTGGTTCAGCCTCTTCGAGGACGTCGACAATCACCTGATCGAGACGGAGTTCGCGCGGATGCCGGCCGAGGTGCGCGCGCATCCGGAGCTGGCGGGCCGAACGGTCCTCGTGCGGCGGTGCGAGCTGATCCCGATCGAATGCGTCGCCCGCGGCTATCTCGCCGGGTCGGGCCTCAAGGAGTACCGCGAGAGCGGAACCGTCTGCGGGATCCCGCTGGGAAGGGGCTGGTCGCCGGGAGCCGGCTCCGCGCGCCGATCTTCACGCCGGCGACCAAGGAACAGGAAGGGGCACGACGAAAACATCACCTTCGAGGAGATGGGCGCGCGGGTCGGCGGCGAGCTCGCCTCCGAGCTCCGCGAGCTGACCCTCGCCCTGTATGCGCGCGCGGCGGAGCACGCGGCGCGCCGCGGAATCATCATCGCCGACACGAAATTCGAGTTCGGCCTCCACCACGGGCGCGTCGTCTGGATCGACGAGGCCCTCACGCCCGACTCCTCCCGCTTCTGGCCGGCCGACGAGTACCGCCCCGGCGCCAACCCGCCCTCGTACGACAAGCAGTACGTCCGCGACTGGCTCGAACGGAGCGGATGGGACAAGACCCCCCCCGCCCCCGAGCTCCCCCCGGACGTCGTCGCCAACACCCGGAGCAAGTACCTGCAGGCGTACGAGCAGTTGACCGGGGAGAACCTGTTCGCGGAACGCTGAGCGTTGCGCAAGAGAGACGATCATGCCGACAAGCCCGAGCCGTCAGCTCGAGACCTTCCCGAATCCCAATCCGTCGCGCGACTACGAGATCGAGTTCGAGGCGCCGGAGTTCACATGCCTCTGCCCGATGACCGGCCAGCCCGATTTCGCGACGATCCGCATCCGGTACATCCCCGACGAGACGTGCGTGGAGCTCAAGTCGCTCAAGCTCTACCTCTGGTCGTATCGCAACGAGGGGGCCTTTCACGAGGCCGTGACCAACCGGATCGCCGACGACATCATCGCCGCGATCGATCCCCGTTTCATCGAGGTCGAGGGCGACTTCTTCGTCCGCGGCGGCATCCGCACGGTCGTGCGGGTCGAGCACATGAAGCCGGCGGACAATCGCTGATTGCAGATAGATGCCCCTCTCCCCAGCCCTCTCCCCGCAAGCGGGATAGGGAGCATGTCGGCGCAAGAACGTGATTCCCATTCGTAGCGACGACCAGGATCGCGCACAAGCGCGGACCTCTCCCTCGCCGCGAGCGAAGCGAGCGGGGAGGGCTGGGGAGGGGGCAGCACCTTACGGGAGGACGAAAAAGGCGGCCGTCGGCCGCCGATCCCAATCTGCAATCTGCGATCAGGATCTGCAATCGCCCGCTACCGTTTCCCCGCCGCCATCAGCTTCTGGTTCAGCTCCTTGATCCGCTCCTGGAGCTGGAGGATCTTCGCCTGGGCGTCGGCGCGGAGGCGCTCGAGCTCGCCGCGAGGCGCGCGATCTCTTCGTCCTTCGCCGTTCCCGGCCGGCACTTCTCCTCGAGCTGCCGGGCGCGGAACTCCAGATCGTGCCGCAGCCTGCTCGATCTCCTCGTCCTTCTCGGAGGAGCTGGTTGCGGAAATTCTCCTCCTGCTCCTCGTAGAGCCTCTTGATCTCCATCAGCTCGATGATCTGCGAAAAATCGGCACGGCTCGGCATGTGCGGATCCTCCGGTTCGGGCGCGCTCTTCGATTTGCGGGGAACATCTTCCGGATCTTCAGCGAGAGGTCTTCCGGGATCGCTCGAGAGCTCCATCGCGTCCTCGTAGGTGATCCTCGATGGACGAGCAGCGCGATCAGGCGACTGGTTCATCGACTGCATCCGGTAGTAGCCGACCGAGCCCTCCATCTCCTCGAGGATGTCCTTGGTGTGCCCGTCCTCGATGAGCTTCGCGATCTTCGGCGAGTTCTTGAGGATCTCGACCGCGGCCGTCAGTCCGCCGTCGGCCGTCTTGACGAGCTTGAGCGAGATGATGCCGCGCAGCACGAGCGAGAGCTGCGCGCGGATCTGCTTGTGCTGCTCGGCCGGAAACGCGTCGATGATCCGGTCGATCGTCTGCGCCGCGTTGTTCGTGTGGAGCGTCGAGAAGACGAGATGGCCCGTCTCCGCGGCGGTCATCACGGTCGCGATCGTCTCCAGGTCGCGCATCTCGCCGACCATGATCACGTCCGGGTCCTGCCGCATCGAGTTCTTGAGCGCCTCGCGGAAGCTCGGCGTGTCGCGTGCCGACCTCGCGCTGCGAGATCGACCGCGATGTGGTCCGGGAAGAGGAACTCGATCGGGTCCTCGACCGTGACGATGTGCAGCGGCTCGCGGCGCGAGATCTCCGAGATCATCGCGGCGAGCGTCGTCGACTTTCCCGAGCCCGTGGGCCCGGTGACCAGGACCAGCCCGTCGGGCAGAGTCGCGTCAGGTCGCGCACGCGCCTTCGGCAGCTCGAGCTCGTCGATGCCGAGGATCTGGATCGGAACGCGGCGGAAGACGGCGGCGACCGTCCCGCGCTGCGTGTAGATGTTCGCCCGGAACCGCGCGACGCCCGGCACGCCGTAGCCGAAGTCGACCGACTGGTGTCTCCTCGAACGGTCCTTCTGCGCCGCGGTTGAGAATGCGGCAGCAGCATCCGCTCGAGGTCCGCCGGCTTCAGCGGCTCGGCCTTGATCGGCACCAGCTTGCCCTGAACCCGGAGAAGCGGCGGGCGCATCGGCTTGAGGTGAAGATCCGACGCCTGCTGCTCCGAGATGAACACCAGCAGGTCGTTCAGCTCCATCGGCGCTCGGCGCGCCCCGGCGAGTGGTTCTCCTTCGCGCTCATCTCTCGTCGGGACTCCGTCATTTCCTTCGCATCACCGAGTCGAGGATCATCAGAAACGCCTCCTGCTGCTTCGGCTCGGTCTTGTTGATCACCGCGATCGTCTCGCCGATCCGGAACCGCCGGTGCAGCTCGTCGGCGGAGTGCGAGGAGGTCACCAGGATCCTCTTCGCGGGGACCCTTCTGACGAGCGTAGTCGACGAACTTCTGCCCGTCCATCCCCGGCATCTCGAGATCGACGATCAGCAGGTCGATCGACTCGTCGATCTTCGGCAGCGCGTCGTACGGATGGCTGTACGTCTCCACCGCGCCGCCTCGCCGTAGCGCTCCTCGAGGATGTTCGCCCAGAGGTCGCAGAACGCGACCGAATCGTCGACGATGACGACCCGCTTGCGCTCGACGTTTCCGTGTCTCCTTCGCTCCGGCCGGCTTCTTGGGGTGCGGGCGCTCGCCCGCCTTTCGCCTCCGCACGCGGCGGCCGAGCGCCCGCGCGATCGGCTCGTAGCGCACGACCCGCCCGCCGACGATCGTCGCGACGACGCGGCCGCGGAGCTGTCTGCCGATGAACGGCGAGTTCGACGCCTGGACACGAACGCTCGCCGACGCTCGTGCTCGCGCGTCGAGGTCGAGCAGCGTGACGTCGCCGAGCGCTCCCCTCTCGCAGCGTGCCGCCGGGCAGCTTGAAGATCCGCGCCGGAGCTGCACGACATCAGCTCGATCAGCCGCGTCAGGTCGATCGTCTTCGTCGCGCACGAGCAGGTCGTGGCAGACGCGCGAACGCGGTCTCGAGGCCGATGATGCCGAACGGCGCGAGGTCGAACTCGACGTTCTTCTCGTCGAAATGGTGCGGCGCGTGGTCGGTCGCGATGACGTCGATGGTGCCGTCGGCGATCGCCTCGAGGATCGCCTCGACGGTGCTCCTCGCGAGCGGAGCGGCGGGTTCATCTTCAGGTTCGTCGAGAACGACTGCACCGTCCTCGTCGGTGAGCGCGAGGTGGTGCGGCGTGGCTTCGCAGGTGACGCGGAGCCCGTTCTTCTTCGCCCGCCGCACCGCGTCGACGCGCGCCGCGCGTCGAAGATGTGCCGACGTGCACGTGCGCCGCCGGTGAGCTCCGCGAGGATCACGTCGCGCGCGATCAGCGACTCTTCCGAGGCGGCCGGGATGCCGCGCATGCCGAGGAGCGTCGAGATAATAGCCCTCGTGCATGACGCCGCCCTCGTTCAGGTCGGGTCTTCCTCGTGCGCGATGACCGGGATGCCGAGCATGCGCGCGTACTCGAGCGCGCGGCGCATCAGCTGCGCGTTCTGCGACCGGCTTGCCGTCGTCGCTGAACGCGACGCAGCCGGCCGGCGCGCAGATCGGCGAGCTCGGCGAGCTCTTCGCCCTTCGAGCCCGCGGCTGACCGCACCGATCGGGTAGACGCGGCACGCGCCGTTGCGCGCCGCCTCGGCGACGATCATCTCCGTCACGGCGCGCTCGTCGTTCGGCGGCACCGTGTTCGCCATCGCGCAGACCGCGGTGTATCCGCCCGCGACGGCGGCGCGCGTTCCGGTCGCGATCGTCTCCTTGTGCTCCTGCCCCGGCTCGCGCAGATGCGTGTGCAGGTCGATGAAGCCCGGGCGCGACGACCAGGCCCGCGGCGTCGATCGTCTCGACCCCGTTCGGGCCTGCACGCCGGTCGTCCGACCCGCGCGATGATCGCCGTCTTCGATGAGGACGTCGGCTTCGCGTCGAGATCCTGGCTGCGGATCGATGACCCGGCCGTTTGCGATCGAGCAGGTTCAGTCGCAGGTTCGCGCCATGCCGCTGACTTCTCCGTGAGATGCCCGCCCGCCAGGAGGTAGAGCACGGCCATGCGCACGGCGACGCCGTTGGTGACCTGCTCGAGGATCACCGAGTAGCGGCCCGTCGGCGACGTCCGAAGCGATCTCGACGCCGCGGTTCATCGGTCCGGGATGCATGACGAGCACGCCCTCGCGCGCGCGCCGCAGCCGCTCGGGGGTCAGGCCGAACGTGTTGTAGTACTCGCGCAGCGACGGGAAGCGAGAGCTTCCCCTGCCGCTCGAGCTGGATGCGCAGCATCATCACCACGTCCGCGCCCTCGATCGCCTCGTCGAGCGAGTGCACGACGCGCACGCCCATGCGCTCGATCTCCGCCGGCATCAGCGTCGGCGGCGCGGCGAGCGTGACGTTCGCCTTCATCTTCGTCAGCAGATGAATGTTCGAGCGGACGACGCGCGAGTGCGCGATGTCGCCGATGATCGAGACGTTGACCCCGGCGAGCGGCCCGAGCCGCTCGCGGATCGTGAACGCGTCGAGCAGGGCCTGCGTCGGGTGCTCGTGCGCGCCGTCGCCCGCGTTGATGATCGAGCGCCGGAAGCCGTCCGCGAGCATCTTCGGCGAGCCTGGATGCTTGTGCGCGGATGACGATCATGTCGGGTGCATCGCCATCAGGTTCTCCGCCGTGTCGATCAGCGTCTCGCCCTTTTCGACCGACGAGCCGGAGGCGGAGAAGTTCAGCGTGTCGGCGGAGAGCCGCTTCTCGGCGATCTCGAACGAGACGCGCGTGCGCGTCGACGCTTCCATGAAGAGGTTGATGACGAGCTGGCCGCGAAGCGTCGGCACTTTCTTGACCGGCCGCTCGCTGACTTCCTTGAACCCCTCGGCCGTGTCGAGAATCAGCTGTGATCTCCTCAGGGGTGAGCGGCTCGATGCCGAGGAGGTCTTTGCGATCGCAGTGCGGAAGATTGAGCTCGCATTGGTTCCTGCACGAACCGGCTGCGGTCAGCCGCAGGCCCTTGTTGCTGCGTAGCCTCGGACCTGCGCGGACCTCCCGCGCAGGGCTGCTCACTTCTCCATGATCAGAACTTCGTCTTCGCCGTCGGTCTCCTCGAAGCTTGACCTTGATCACTTCGTTGCGGTCGGTCGGGAACGGTCTTGCCGATGACGTCGGCGTGGATCGGGAGCTCGCGATGCCCGCGGTCGACGAGCACGGCCAGCTGGACCGCCCTCGGGCGGCCGAAGTCGATGAGCGCGTCGAGCGCCGCGCGCACCGTGCGCCCGGTGTAGAGCACGTCGTCGACGAGCACGACGATCTTGTCGTCGATCGGCTCGGGGAACTTGGTCGGCTTCACCACCGGCTGCGGGGCGATCGTGGTCAGGTCGTCGCGATAGAGAGTGATGTCGAGGATGCCGACGGGACCGGCGGTCCCTCGCTCTCGTCGATCTGACGCGCGATCCGCTCGGCGAGCGGAACGCCGCGGCTGCGGATGCCGATGATCATCAGATCGTCGGTCCCGCGGTTCTTCTCGACGATCTCGATGGCCATGCGGCGGATGGCGCGGCTCATGCGCGCGGCGTCCATCAGCTTCTTTTTCGTCTTCATTCCGGCATTCCTCGGCTGTGGAGCCGCAGCGGCGGAAGTCGGCTTCAGGGCCGTTCGTCCGGGGAGGATAACAGAAGCCGGACGAGGGTGAACCGAGCCCGGACCGAGGGTCGAGAGGCGATGGGAAGGGGTCGCGGAGGGGCAGCGAACTGAGGAAAACAGCAGATATAGACCCCTCTCTCGAATATGCGATGCAGCATAAAGAAATTGCAGAATTGATTGATTTATCTGGGTTACGGGTAAGGCGCTGAAAGAAAAGAGTTTAAAAATGGAGCTTCCAGAAAGAAGTGTCTAGATGTGATGGCGCTACGTTGACACCTGAGATCAAGTCATAGAATGGCCCCCGTCTTTTCGGGACAACCGGACAATTGAATCGCATGAATCAGGTGGATGGTGGAATGGGTAAGCGCTACTCAACGATCATCTTCGTCCCTCACGCGCGAGCCGATTTCGCAAGCTTCGCGTATCGCATCGGGCGATCTTCTCCCTCCTCTCGGTGATCACCTCCTCGCTCTGCCTCTCGAGCTTCTTCTCCGTACCAGTACTTCACGACCCTCTCCCAGACGCACGAACTCGCCAAGCTCCGCCACGAGAACTAGGAGCTCGAAAAGGCGAACGAGCAGTTCAGCCGCTCGGTCGAGACGCTCCGCGGCCAGCTCGATTCGGTCGAAGAGAAGACGAAGAAGCTCGCGATCATCGCCGGCGTCGAGACGCTCGACGCGGGAGCCGCGGGCGGCGTCGGCGGCGCGCGTCGCGGATCCCGTCACCGCGACCCCGAACCGCGACGAAGTCGACAAGATGAACTACGACTCGCGGAGGATCGCGGACGATCTGAACCTCCTCGAGCGGCGCCTTTCCGAGCGCTCGCGCATGCTCTCCGCGACTCCCTCGATCGCGCCGGCGCACGGCATCCTCACCGACGGCTTCGGCGGGCGCTCGCGATCCCTTCACCGGGAGAGGCGGGCAGCACGCGGCGGTCGACATCTCCTCCGACTTCGGCCAGCCGGTCCGCGCCCCGCCGACGGCGTCGTCGTCAAGGCCGAGTGGGCAAACGGCTACGGCAACGTCATCTTCATCTCACACGGCTACGGCTTCTCGACCCGCTACGGCCATCTTTCGAAGTTCAGCGTCAAGCCGGGCGACAAGGTCAAGCGCGGCCAGGTCATCGGTTACGTCGGCTCGACCGGCCGCAGCACCGGCCCGCACCTCCACTACGAGGTGCGCCTCAACAACAAGCCGGTCAACCCCCTCGAGTACATCCTGAACGCGTTCTGTCCTGCCACCACCGGGAGCGAGAACGAGAAAGGAGGCCGAAAGGCCTCCTTTCTTTGTGTGTGGGGCTTGGCGACCGGGCGACTTGGACGACCGGGATCGTCCAGGCCACATCGCTATCCAACCCCCCCATGACGCCAAGAGGCCCAGACGCCGAGATGGCCAAGATCAGACCCAAGAGTCCAGACTCAATCCTAGCTTCGTCGACCTTGTCCAGCAACTTCAGGAACTCTCGTACGGCACCGCCTGCCAGGTCTCGACGCTCACGGCCCCTTCCGACCGCGAGATCAGCGCCACGCGCTGCGCCGACTCGTCATCCGGCGCCTCGAAGATGTCCATGAAGTCGTACGGGCCGAAGATCGCGTAGTGCGCGACGAACCGGACGCCCGGTACAAGCTTCTTCACCTTCTCGAGCCACGCGCGCCCCATCTTCTCCCTGTCCGAGGTCTCGAGCGCGTTCGCCCCCAGCTTCGTCATCAGAACGAACGTAGGCATGGCCTTGCTCGGTACCTATGCTGATCTCCGACCTCAGGCCTCAGACCCGAGGCGTCAGACCTCAGACACATGACGCCCCGGACGCCCAAGCAGGCCCCAGGCGCCCTGGTACCGGAACCCTGATCGACCCACCCACTCGGGAAACATGCAGGCCCGCGAGACGGGCCGACCGGAGGAGCCTCGATGCCAGCGGCGGAGACGCGCGGCCGCGGTCTCTTTCTGCAACCACGCGCTGGAGCCTCATCTTCGCCGCGGCCGGCGACGCGAGCTCAGGCGCCGAGGCGCGCGCCGATTTCTGCCGGATGTACTGGTACCCCGTCTATGCGTTCATCCGGCGCCGCGGCTACCCGCACGAGCAGGCCGAGGACCTGGCGCAGGGCTTCTTTTCCATCCTCCTCGAGAAGAACTACCTCGGCGCCGCCGATCGCGAGCGGGGGCGGTTCCGCAGCTTCCTCCGCTCCGCGGTCGCGCACTACCTCTCGCACGAGCGCGAGCGCGAGCGCGCCGCGAAGCGCGGCGGCGGGATTCCGCATGTCCCCATCGACCCTCCCGCCGACCAGGAGCGTTACACGGCGGAGCTCCCGGGCGGCGAAACGCCCGAGCAGCTCTTCGACCGCCGGTGGGCCCTGACGGTCCTCGACGCCGCCCTGACGGCGCTCCGTGCCGAGTACGAGAGCCGCGGAAAGCGGCGCGAGTTCG